>JAAEZT010000002.1:46110-249765 GCA_018222765.1 bacterium
CCGCAAGCTCGCGGGTCGGACACACGATCAAAGCCTGGGGCTCGTTGACATCGGCATCAATACGAGCAAGAGTCGGCAGTGCAAAAGCAGCAGTCTTTCCCGAACCGGTTTGCGACAAGCCGATGAGATCTTTTCCGCTCAATGCGAGAGGGATAGTCTTGGCTTGGATAGGAGACGGACTTTCAAATCCCATGCTCTCAACCGCTTTAAGAAGTTCATCCGGTAAACCGAGTTCGGAAAAAGGTGGGGTATCCATAGTATCAGAAGTGCGTGGGGAATTTGGCGGGCGATCCAAAGAAGCGTTGGTCGGAGCGCGCGACAAACCACGGTTTTAATACCTTAGCAAGGAGTATCCGAGATAAAATGGAATACCCACTAGTCGAATAAGACCTTACTTCTTCCGCCAAAGGAGAAATATGATCCCGCACAATCCACCAAGAACGGCAACCGAAGGCTCGGGAACAGAGGACACTTCATGAGTCTCCGCAGCCGCACTGAGTGCACAAGTCGTCGCAGCAAGAGTAACGATTGAGTATAGTCTGGAAGGTGAAAACTTCATCTACGAGAGGGAGGGAGCGCAGGGAAACACATCTCGCCCCAACATTCAACCTCATTATTACCTCATGCGCTAAAATCATAGCAACAACGCGTTTTGGTGGAATTCCTTTCGCACATCCGAACCATCTGCATTTTCGAAATCAGCCCGCTGTATCATGAGAAGATGAGCTCTTCCCGCAGTCGGATCGATCCAAGCCTGGGTGCCATAAAGTCCCCCATGACCGTAACTGCCAGCAGACAGACCCTCCGTGGGCCCTTGCGGTTCAAGGACAAGACAACAACCCACTCCCCAGGCATTCCCCGGAGTAAAGCCCGTCTCCAAATCTTCAGACTGCACTGTCTGCATTTCCCGAACCGCTTTCTCACTGAGATACCGTCGCCCATCGAGCTCTCCCCTCTTCAAGAGCATCCGACAAAACAAGGCGTAATCGCTCGCAGTCGAAAACAAACCTGCATTGGCTTTAGGATAGCGGCTCGAATCCATCATGCGATCATGCGTGATCCAACTCCAGCCGTCATCACGCCACTCGCCTGATTCCGTCCGCGAATAACACCGCGCCAAACGCGCCGCCTGTTCTTCGGTCGGATAGAACGAGGTGTCTTCCATTCCCAGCGGCTCAAAAAATCTCTTTTGTATGAAGTTGGGAAACGATTGCCCGGTAATCACCTCGACCACATGAGCCGCCATATTGATACTCGTCTGGCAATATTCCCAGCGCTCACCGGGATTGAACAAAGTCGGCTTCTCAAGAATCATTGGAATAAGATCTTCCAACTTCTCCGCCCGATTTTCTTCCTCCAAACTCACATCGCTCATGCCCGAGGTGTGAGCCAGGCATTGCCGCAATGTCGCCGAAATCCTCTCCCCCTCGGCATTCTTCAACTGTGCGAATTCGGGCAAGTGTTTTTCCAAAGGATCATCCAGGGAAAGCTTTCCCTCGTCCTGCAATACCAAGACTGCCGCCGCCGTGACCGGCTTGGTCATGGACGCGATACAGAACATGGCATCCGGAGTCATCTTCTCGTTCCCAGCCACATTGCCAAACCCCTCCGCACCGATGAAGAGCGTCTCCTCCGCATCAGTCACCAGCGCAACTGCACCCGCAATTTCTCCGCGGTTCACCGCCGCGCTTAAACCTTCTGCAATAGTCATTCCCATCTTCTAGCGCTCGATCACCCGCAGACGGAAAAATTCTTTCGCCACCGAATCGGCCACCCGGTAGGTCACGCGACTTTCGAGATCCGAACCGTAAACTTCGCTCTCCAGCGTCACCGCTTCAGAACTCCACTCACCAAGAGAACTGCTCCCCTGCACTTCGATCGAGGCATCATCGGCATTTACTTTCCTGGTAAAGGAAAGGAAGATGATCGAATCCACCACCGAAATTTCCAGATCACTTAACACGGCATACTCCAGAAAGTTCGTGAGACCATTTCCGTTATCGTCACCATTTGGATCCCCTGCGAATGCCAGGGCATCGTCTGCAGCAGGCCCACCTTGATCCGCCACACTGGCGCGCCAGTGCGAGGCCTCATTTCCACTGGCGAGACTTCCAGGGGAAATCAACACCAGAGAAGAACCCAGTCCATCCGCTGGCGCTGCCCAAGGAAAGGCATCGTTGTATTCGAAATCCCGAATCGCGGTTCCCGCACCGAAGGAAAGCTTCATCCGCTCACCGTCGTTGGAAAGCGACTTGGAAAATTCTCCGATAACATGAGCCGGTGTCACCGCGAATCCATGCCGCAAATTGAAGGCGTCAATATTCGACACGATCAACAAGCGCTCGCCCGGAGCAATCGTGCTCTTACTCGCTGTCACGAAATCAAACTCCACGCCCTTGGTGAATCGCAATTCCCCAAGAGCAAGCGGCACTGCGCCAACATTCATGATTTCGATCCATTCAAAATCCCTTTCTTCCAGTTCCGGCATCGCAAGAAGCTCGGCCGCCGTCGGAGGCAAGGGATGATACATGATCTTGCTGACGACCAAGCCATCAAGCCAGGCCTGGATCGCTGGAGTTCCCACCGTAAACTCAAGCGGATCGGACCAATTGCTCCAACGGCCGGTATTATCCTGATGCCGCACGCGCGCCCGATAAGGACGATTCACTCTGGTCACGCTGGGAAGATCCAGCTGTGCCGCAAAGCTTGTCAGCTCTCCCGATTCCCAGTCGGCATCCCACTCAAACCGGGGTGGCCCGCCATCTAGAATCAGTTTCTCGGTTGCACTTAGGGTCACCTCAAAGCCCATGTCTCCACTCGATGTACTTCGGTTATGAACTTCCACCGCGATGAGATTCTCTCCCTCCACAAACAAACTCGCATCCACGACATACTCGGCATACTCTGTTTCGTTCGCATTTGCGGCTGCCGGGGTGTCATGGTTAATTTCTTGATTACTGGTAAAACTATCCCTCACCGCTTCCTCGCCATTCACCCAAATCACGGCGGCATCATCCGCGAGGATTTTAAAGGTGAATGACTCCAGCGAATCCAAATCGCTCACATTCACCGTCGTTCGGAAATAGGCCGTAATGATGTTTCTCTCGGTAGTCGTATCAAAAATCAACCCGGTCACACCACCAAAGCCAAGCGGCGCAGCTCCGGTGCTCCAGCCGGCGTCATCGAATCCGACTTCCTTCCAGGCCGAGCCCTGATCACTACCATCATCAAGAAAACTCCAGATCCTCCCACCAGGCATGATCTCGCGTTCGCCACCACCGATTTGATTCAACTCGGAAACCCGCCACTCCATCGCACCAAATGTTGCCGCTCCTTGTGGATCGGAAAATGCCGAACTGGTGAAAGCCAGATCATCCTGCGGAAAACCCGCCGCTCCGGAATAGGAAATTGTGGGCTTGGCCGGAAGCAAAGGATCGGCGACCAGTGCATCCAGATAAGCGTCCCGACCCTGCTGCCCCGAAATTCCGCTGTCATTTGAAATCGGCTTCATCAAACCATTGGTTCCCCCAACCCATGAACCGCCATCAAAGGCAAACTTCTTCATGTCATTCGTCACCGTCTCCAAAGCCGGCGAAGTTTGACTCCCTCCTACTCCCGCAATCCAACGATCCCGGTCAGCCGATACCTGGGGAGCGACAATCGCAGCCAGGGGATCAATCATTAGATCAATCTGCTCCTCGGTCCAAATCAGATCCCGCATCTCACGCACCACATTGAGATACTCAATGCTATAGGGTTCGCGCGGATTATTATTCCCCGAACCAAAAACCACCTGCATTGGAAAATCAATTCCGCCATTCCAGTTCGGCCCCCAGCTCGTATCAGAATCCCAGGGAAGCACATTCAAGCGCCCGAGCGGATTGGTCACCGAAGGTTCAAAATAATACGCCCGGTTCTTCAAATGCTCAGCAGTGTTCGGCTGCACGTCGTAATGCCGGATCATATCCACCACGGCATGGTAGTGATTCCAGCTGTCGAAATTCACATGCTCGTCCAACCAGGCATTATCTCTGGCAGGTCGAAGTTGATTAATAATCGTCGTGAAATCGGTCCCATCATCAACCGCACCAGCAGCCTGGTAGCGTTGCACCGAAAGACCATCGGTCCGACCACTGATCAACTTATAGAGATTTCCTTTCTCGAGGCCATGGGTATCAAGAAAGCGCTTATCATATTCCTCCAGAGCCAATAACATCCCGTAATAATCTCCCAAATATTGCCCATTCGCTCCTGCCGGCGCTTCTTCCGCCCCACGCACAACCCGCAACTGAAACCAATGTGTATACGGAGCCGGAGTTCCAGTGAGATTCCACATCAAGTGATTCGTAGCCTGCTCCATTCCCCAGGTAATATTCCCCCGCGACCCTCTCATCTTGTGAGTCGCAAGATACTTCCACGGTTCGGGATATTTATTCCCTTCACGATCCCGGAAAGTAGGGTAGTCGCCACGATTAAAGCGGAATTTCAGGCTCCTCTTTCCCGAATTGGAATAACGGGCATTACGCTGTCGCAGACGATACTGCACATGGTCATAAACTTTCCCCTCATACACAAAGGAACAATTCCAATTATAGGCACTCCGGGCGTCGTATTCATTCCGGGGGATCTGGTCGCCACCGCTATAAGCTACGGCCTGATCAAAATTCGCGGCCGTCGTCAGGATGTGATACGAGGGCACGGAAGACATCGTCTCGGCAGAATAAGTATGCGGAACACCCAATACCGAGCGGGTTCCGGCTACGTATTCGGGAATTCCATCGTAGTGGAAGTAGGCAAAGTTCAGCTTGGGATCATCGGCATACGGAACCCGCTGTTCCGCGCCAAGTAAATCGGTCACGGTGATACGATACCGCACCAAGGTACGATTAGATTCCCCAGATATCGCAGCTGTATAAACCCCGTCTCCCGCAATTTTATCCAGTCCGGAACCATCATCCTTCATTTCATAACTCACCCAGTTTTGTTCATAGGCGGGATTTGGATCCCGGGGGGCGTTGGGCTGGCTCCGCAACACCGTAGTCGTTTTCGCCAAGAAGGCTGGGATGTATGCTCCGGGCGCCACCGTCTGCACCTCCACGTTGACACTTCCGACCCCATCGGGGTCAGTCACCTTGGCAGTGATGACCGTGGTCTCTCCCGCCATTGGCTGCTTGGGCGAGTGATCAACCTGCCGAATCGCGGGAGGAGCCGTAACCGAATACACCGTATTCTGCGCTCCCGGCGATGGAATCGGTGGCGCTTCCAAATCCGGACCGGGACGGATCAATTCAAAATTCAAACCAAAGTCACTGCTTCCCGAGCCATTGTTGAAGCCATGAATTGCGAGGGTATTTTCGCCCTCATGAAGATAGGCTGCTGTCCCGATAAGCTCTTCCTCAATCCAGTTATTCTCGTCTCCATTGGAATTCGCTCGATCCGAAATTGTCAAATCTCCACCCGGTAAATTGGAGCTCCGAAAAACTTCGGTTCCATTAAGAAAGACCACCATACCGTCATCAAGAAGGTAACGTAGGAGTAACCTCTGCGGCACTTCACCGGCAGCAACCGTGAAATTCCTCCGAAAAAAGACCGAAGTAAATTGCCCCTGCATCCCGCTGATCGCCGGGGTAAACACCTGACTTCCCACTCCCCCATACCCAATCGGCATTGCCTGAGTCGTCCACGTTCCGTCTTCCACAAAACTCTCCCCGGTCCAATCCTTGATCGGATTAGAGGCTTCGGTCTCCCCTTTTCGCCAACGCCAACCGTCGGCAGATTCCGCAATGATCGTCGCCTCAGACAATCCAGACTGCCGGGAACTCCGCCACGATGCACCCAGATCATTATCGAGACCCGGATTGATTAACTCCATTGACGATCCACTCCCACTAGCTCCCACCGGCCAGGGAAATCCAACTCCATAACTCACCTCATCGACTGTCTGTCCGTCGGCACTGCGAAGTTCGACGGTTTCTCCATCACCGGACAAAGCCCCCGAGTAAGGACCAAGCGCAGTGACGCCAAAATTTGCAAGAAGTGTCGCCGGATCTTCGGAAATGACAAGGAAGGCGCCAGAGGCAATCTTGGTATTTGGGGGAATCGTAAAATTAATCCCCTGCTGAAAAAACCACCCCGAGACATCAACCTCATCGGGCCCGGCATTAAACAACTCAACAAATTCCTCGGCACTCGTATTCGGCTCGCTGTTGTAGTGGATTTCATTAATGACCACCTGCCCGCCAACCGCGGTCGGGGCGAGAAGGGCGCAAAGTATCGCATTTCCAAAGTTCACAGGGACGACGATACCGCCGTATCCTACTCACCAAAAGCGTGGAAAACCGAAAAATGCCTCTTCCGGCTTATTTCACGCACCAGAGGAAAGTATCGCCACGAAGGATGAGCTTTCCACCCACCGCAATCGGCGAAGCAATGAAACTCTGGCCGAGCTTGTTCTCCACCACCTCTCCTAGGCCATCTTTCTTAATCTTGGCCATCACGACCGTGCCATCTTCACGCGGGGCGCAGAAAGTATCGCCGATCATGATGGGCGAGGCATAATAAGTGCTCGCTGACTTCGGAAGCTTCCCGCTCCAAAGCTCCTTGCCCGAATTGGCATCGATGCAATTGATCACTCCGCGATTTTTGCCCCGGTCGATGAGGAGATAAACCTTTCCGTCGTGGGCCACTGGAGTCGCCGCATCGGTGGAGGAATACTTCTTGCGCCAGAGAACATTGCTTTTGGTGACATCTCCCTGACCTCCGGCCTTGAGTCCCATGAGAAAATCTCCCCGCCCGTGAGGCACTACCACCACTCCGTCGGTGTATACCGAGGAAGCAATCGTACGCCACATTCCCTTGTTGTCGGGATTAACTCCGCCCGAGGTCCACACAAGCTTTCCGCTCCTGGCATCGTGTCCCGTGATATGATCCGCGCCGAAGCTAATGATCGTTTCCACGCCGTCGACTTTCACGACATGTGGAGTGGTGTAACTGTCACCCGACTCTTTCTGGGTTTCGATATTACGATCCGTTTTCCAGGCAATGTCGCCACTCTGAAGATCAATCGAAACAAGGTAGGAATTCCCCTCGGTCTGCATCACCGCGATCACGGCATTACCTGCTGCGAGAACGGGTGAAGTCCCCTGATCCCACCACAATTTGTCTTCGCCATACTTCGTATGAAGATCATACTCCCAGATTTTTTCCCCTTCGTGACTTACTCCGACCACGCGGCCGGACTTAAAATATCCCACCACGACTTTTCCATCGCTCACGCAGGATGAATTCGCACCACTTCCCACCTTCTGGCCACGACCCGGAGTTTCCTCGGCATAGGAGACTTTCCACTTTTCTTTTCCATCAAGATCGAATGCCAGCAACGAATCTTTCCCGTCAATTGGCGCAGTCAAAAACAGAAGGCCATTTTTGACAATCGGAGTGGAGCACCCACGACCGGGAAGAGCTGCCTTCCAAACAACCTCTTTCCCCTCTTCGGAAAACTTCATTGGGATCTTCCCATCAGAATATGCTCCGTTGCCATTGGGGCCCCGCCACTCAGGCCATTCTGATTGTCCGTGAACAAGAGCCGTCCCAGCGAGAAAAAGCGAAAGAAGTGATGTTTTCATATATTTCAAACGATTGGAGAATCGAAGGTGAGGATACGAAAAAAATCAGCCGGGTTATCAGGTCAGAAAGATTCCCGCCAAAGCCGCGCTCATCAGATTGGCCAAAGTCGCCGCAAAAACAGCTCGCAAGCCCAACCTCGCGATCTCCTGACGTCTGTTGGGAGCCATCACGCCGAGTCCTCCCAGAAGAATGGCAATCGAAGAAAGGTTGGCAAACCCACACAGCGCAAAAGTCACAATCCCCTGGGTCCGTGGAGTGAGGTTTTCACGAATAGTATCAAACTGAATGAAAGCCACGAATTCATTGAGAACCAACTTCTGCCCGATCATGCTTCCCGCCTGTTGAATTTCCGAGGAGCCCACCCCGATCAACCAGGCCACTGGCGCAAAGAGCCACCCGAGAATCATCTGCAATGAAAAATCATCTTTTCCAAACCAGCCCCCAACTCCTCCCAACATCAGGTTGATCACCGCAATCAAGCCAATGAACGCCAACAGCATCGCTCCGACATTCAATGCCAGTTTCAACCCACTCCCCGCGCCCAAGGCTGCCGCGTCAATAAAGTTCACTGGCTTCTCTTCTCCTTCCGCCATTTCAATCTTCCCATCCTTCACCTCTTCGGTTTCCGGTAACAACAATTTCGCGAAGAGCAACCCACCGGGAGCAGCCATAAAACAGGCCGCCAAAAGATAATCCATCCGCGCCCCCAGTCCGGCATACCCGGCCAATATCGACCCTGCTACGCTCGCCAGTCCTCCAACCATCACGGCGAACAATTCCGACGAAGACATCTTCGACAGGTAAGGCCTAATCACAAGGGGCGCCTCGGTCTGCCCTACGAAAATATTAGCAGTCGCCGAGAATGATTCGGCCCGACTCGTTCCGAGAACCTTGTGCAACGCTCCACCCACAAAGAAGATGATTAACTGCATCATCCGAAGGTGGTAAAGCACCGCGATGAGAGAGGAAAAAAAGATGATCACCGGTAAGACCCGAAAAGCGAATACGAAGCCCACCGACTTATCTCTGGCGACATCTCCAAAGAGAAACTCAATTCCTTGATTACCCGCCCCGATCAATTGGTTAAAGCCATGAGTCATCCACCCGAGAACATCTCCGCCAACCGAGGTGCCCAACACAAAGGCTGCCAGCCCAAACTGAATCGCGAAGGCCCCGCCAACCGTCCGCCAGTTTATTGCCTTACGATTTTTCGAAAACGCATAGCCGAGGGCCAACAGAACAAGGATGCCGAGGAAACTCACAACGGATTCCTACAATATCAATGGGCCGGTGGGAAGCCGCCGATTACTCTCCTTTCGGCGCCTTTTTGGAATTGCGATCGATAAGATATCCAATCACTCCCACAACGAAGGCTGCGCCACAGGCTCCATAGAAAAGCCAAATGACACTTCCGCCCTTGATAAAGCCATAACTATGAAGACCCACCTCGAGCATATTCACATGCCACCAGGAGAAGGCCACCACTGATCCAAAGAAGATGCAGCACAAGTGAATTCCCCAGTCGGTCATCCAACCCGCCAATCGGGCGTGAAGGATAATCAGGCTCCAAAGAACAATCAGCAAGGCCCCATTCTCCTTTGGATCCCATCCCCAGAATCGCCCCCAGGAATCATTGGCCCAAATTCCTCCCAGCACTGTCCCGACCAGCGAGAAGAGCAAAGTGAAGCAAACGATCCCAAATACCGCCCGGGTCATGAAACGACGGAATTTTTTGTCATCCTCGATCACTCCGGCAAGTCGGAGGTGGACATAGACCATCGAGAGGAAACAAGCCATCAAGCCGCCGGAATATCCGAGCGTCACCGTGACCACGTGCGTCGCGAGCCAGTAGTTTGACTTCAAAACTGCCACCAAAGGATCCATGTGATCCGTGGCATCGCCGTATTCAAAACGGAAGGCCATGAACATTCCCGCCACCCCAATAGCAGAACCCAGGGACACAAGCAGATTTCGTTTGGTCATCCACTCGGCGACTCCCATCACAAGAGTCGCGCCCAAGGTGATGAATGGAATGGTATCGTAGAGGTTCCCCACCGGAGGCCGTCCCATCAGAAGAGAACGATGCAATATTCCCCACGCGAGGTAAATCAGCGCTAACACAAAGAATGAAATCATGGCAATCTGAATGCCTTTTCCAAATCGACCTTCTTTCCCAAACCAACCGATGGCCGAGAAAATGAATGCAATCAAAAAGAATACCAGGGCTTTCATGAAGTAGTTCCTTTGGTAGTACTTCACCTCTCCCTCAATTTCCCCCCCTTCACCACGCACCTTGGCGCGAGCCGTTGCTTCGTCCTTCCACGATTCCAACGCCGCAAGAAATTCTGGCGAGTCGGGTTTTTCCGAGGCCTCCACAAGACCTTCCATCGTCGCCATGTCATCCATGAGTTCTTTCCAAAAGCCGGCCATTTTCAACCTCTCCGGCACCTCTCCTTCATTGAGAGCTTCCAATTCCTTTACCTCATCATCAATGGTGTCCCAGGGAAAATCCTGTTTCTCAAGAATGGTAATAATACGGTCGCCGATCGATTGCCATTCATTCTCGTCCTCATCATACGGCGGATACCAGCGCACTCCATAGCGCGACGAATTTAAATTCAATTCAATCTCACGAGCCAATGATTCCACCTCATCGGGAACTGCTATCCCTTGCTGGCTACTCATGATGAAGATTGCCCGAAGTTGATTCCAACGGGAAATCCAGGTGCTGAATTTTTCAGGATCCCTTCCTTCGTCCTTAAAAAGTTCATCCGGAAAGTCAGGAGCGTCGAGCTCGATTCGGCCAAAATCCAAAAACTTGGTCATCGCCTCGTAATTCAACACCTGCTGGGCAAACTCCATGATCAGCTTTTCTTTCCGCTTCTCCTCTTTTTCCTCCTCTTTTTCGGAAGCCTCCATGGCCTCGATCTGATTTGGAGTCATCGACTTACGTTCGCGTTCTTCTTTGGAACGTTTCTCAGAAATCTCCTTTCCTCCTTTCAGAAGACGATCCTTGCCGCCCGGACCTTTTCCATAATCATCCAAAAGATCATTGAAGCTCAGACGGGCCCGACGATCTTTCGGAATAATGCCATAACGATGCAATACTTCCGAATCATCGATCCGGAAGATCGGCAGTTCATTCGCCAGCTCGGGGCGGAAGATGCAATCGAGAAGCCACTCGGTCGGAGTGATCTTGCGTTTTTTACCACCGGACTTAATTTTCATCGTCACTGCTCCGTGGTAGGACAGCATCTGAAAACGCGCAAAAGTCGAGAGAGGCTTGATGCGGCCGCCATCCTGAACCGGAATATCCCGAGCCGCTTCGATCACCTTTTCACTCCATGGATTATAACCGTCGACATTGCGCACCTCGCTGGGAGTAACGCTCCCTTTGATCCCCACCCCGATCAGGCTGAATTCGATCAGCAGTAAAAAGGCCACTAGTCCCCAGCGAAGTCCGCGGGTTTTCTCTAAATGATTTTGGCTCATGATTCTTAGGATTTACGAGATCTGGAACTGCCCCCGGCAAACCGGAACAACATAAGCAAGAAATGAATCAGCAACCCCACCGTGGCAACATAGAGGGAATATTCGGGCCACTTGTCAGATGGGTTGGTCACGATCGCGAAACCCGAGAATGGCTTGCCACCCGTATCCGACCAATTGGCCTGGAACAGGGTGAATCCTCCGTGGCGCATGGGATTGTTCATGAAAATCTTGTAGTCCTCCCGCTGGTCATTAGCGACCTTGGTAATCGTACTCTCAAAGGTGCTCGCCTTCCGCGTCCCCGGATAATATTCGCCCACTGACTTGTGAAGTTCGACTTCATAAGGCATGGGCCAAATTTCCATCGTCAAGGTTACCAGATAGCGCTGCTCATTGTGCACAAAGGAAACCGGTGAAGGGTTCCCCATCCAAAGAATCAACTCTTGAATCTCGTTCCCCTCCTTGTCCTTCACCGTAGCATAACAACCGGCCATGTTGGCTAACTCGTTATCTTTGTTATACTCCGCCTCTCTCAGGAAAAAACCATCCACGACCGGACCGTCCTCATTAGATCTTTCGGCTGTCCGCTCCATGAACAAATTGGATGAACCCAACATCCCGGTAATGTCCATGGTGAAACCTTCGTCCGGGAATTCCGCGCGAAGAACATCGTTCCTCTCAAGCGAACGTAATGATTCCGAGGGAACAATCTTGGGTGGCAGCCGATGCCCCTCTTCGTCAAGCTTCGCGACCTCGATCGTCGTGGTGTGATACTTCTGGGCGAAGTCCGATTTCTCACCTTGATACACCGACATTTGCCCCTCCACCTTCGACACACTGGAAACAGCACCTGCAACCAACATGAAGAGAATCGCAAAGTGACTAATCAGCACCCCCACCGTTTTCCACCCCTTGCGGGCTCTGATCAAGCCACCGCAAAACATGTTGATCGAAAGCACCACCATCACCCAGTAGGCTCCGGGTAGCGGCAGAAAAATAAACTTCCCGTCACCTCTCGATGGAAAAACCAGAAAAGAATCAATGTCGAAATATTTCTGGATCACGGCATAAAGCCCGATCCATTTTTGCTCGATCGTGCCAAAAAATGTCAACAGGAACAAGAGCCCCAAACAGACCACGGCAATCTCGAAGCCTGAGATAACTCGCCAGATTTTTTGGCCTAGGGATTTAGGTGAAGAATTACTCATGATTCAGGTGTTTCGGACTCTTCCTTAATAATATGCAAATCAACATTTTCCAACGATTCACAGTAAGCAATGAATTCATCCCGCATCCCTTCAACGGCTTCAGCCGGCCCCACCATTTTGAAGGTCAACACATCACCGCCCGATTCACGAATCGCCCCCAACAAGGCAAAACCCTCCCTGGGATCTGCACCCATTCCGGGGTTGTAGCTTCCTCTCGCCTCCACCAGTAATGACGGACGCCCTAAAATCTCAATCGAGGCAAAAGTCGATTCATCAGGCACCGGGGAGAGGCCAAACTGGCCCAGCCAGCGGTTGGCATTACTCAGGCCGGCTCCATTACTGTTCCCCGCGAAAATCTCCACCGACTCATCCGGACCGCCCACAAAATTCACCGCGCGAAACTGCGTCGGCGGAATTCGTCGCCAACTCAACGGCGGACGGTCGCGTAGGTTTCCGGGATACTTTTGATCAAACAACGTCAACACACGGGTTTCGGTCACCTGAATAGATTTCTCGCTTTCTTGGCAGCTCGTGAAAAGAACGACCGCAACGGAGAATAGGACTGGAAGTCGCATGGCTGAAGGAGACGTAGCCCCGACTGGTAAAATTTCAAATTTCAAATTCCCTAATTATCGTCATTATCCCCGCGTGGAGCCAATTCAATACCTCAATCGCGAATCAGGAGAGCTGGAAACCGAACAAGTCTATGGCGAAGGCTTCCTCCGCTGGGCCTATGGCAACCCGCTCGGCAAGATCGCCCTGCACAGTTTCGTCAAACGCCCCTTTTTCTCAAGGTGGTATGGCCGCCGCATGGATCAACCGAAAACCACCACGAAAATCCTCCCTTTTCTCGATACCTACGGGCTCGATCCCGACGATTTTGAAAAGAAGCCCGAAGACTTCGCCTCCTTCAACGACTTCTTCTACCGCAAGCTCAGGCCTGGCGCCCGCCCGATCGCTGAATCCCCAGTCGTCTTTCCCGCCGATGGCCGCCATCTTGGATTCGAAAAGGCCAGCGAGATCAGTTCGGTTTTCATCAAGGGCCAAAAATTCGACGTCGCCGGACTCCTCGGCTGCGAAAAACTCGCTGAGAAATACCAAGACGGCCCGCTTCTTCTCTCCCGCCTCTGCCCCGTCGATTACCATCGCTACCATTTCCCCTGCGCGGGCGTTCCAAGCGAAACCCGCATGATCAACGGCCCCCTCTTCTCCGTTTCTCCGCTCGCCCTGAGGCAAAAGCTTTCTTATCTCTGGGAAAACAAACGCACCGTCACCGAACTGGTCACCGAAGACCTCGGAACGGTCATTTGCATGGAAATCGGCGCCACCTGCGTCGGATCAATCCACCAAACCTTCACGCCCGGAAAAGCCGTCGCAAAAGGACAGGAGAAAGGCTACTTCGCCTTCGGTGGATCCTCCACCCTCCTCATGTTCGAGCCGGGAAAGATCCAACTCGCCGAAGACCTCCTCAAAACGAGTCAAAAACAGATCGAACTCTATGCCAAGGTGAACTCGGCGGTTGCAGACAGAGCCTAAACGACTGCCGCCTCCGGACGCTCGGCGCGTTCGAGACTCTGACGGAAGTTGTCGAGCATCTTGGACTCACGCTTGAGCATGTTCACCAACTCAGCCTCTTCCGCTTCGGAAAGAAGTTCACGCTCGGCAAAAAAGATGATCAAATTGGCAAGTTCCAAAGTGGCGGCACGGGCCCGACCAACAAACTCGGAAAACTCCAACTTGGTGGGGTAAGCGCTCCCGGCAGCCAAGATACCGGAGATGCTCAAGCTCTCACTGCGGAGACGATCCGCGTAGGAAGTTTTTCCTTCGGAAGCAATACGGTCAGCAAGATCTGCGACGCGATGTCCGATCTCGGTTGCCATTTTCCATACCTCGAGGTTTTCAAAACGAAAGTCAGCCACGGGCGGCAACTAATGGGAAACGACCCCACTGACAAGCACCGACTGACATAATTTCTCATCCCCTCTGATCGCGATTGCAGCCATTTCGAGAACTTGCTACCTCCCTTTCATGCACGGACCGCTCATCGCAACCCTCGAATCCGGCGGCACCAAAATGGTCGCAGCTCTGGCCTCGGGGCCCGATGACATCCTCGTTCGGAAACGCATTCCCACCACCGCACCCGACGAGACGATCTCCGCTCTCGTCAGCTTCTTCACCCAAGCCTCTTCTCAATTCGGGCAGCCCGAAGCTATGGCCATCGGCACCTTCGGGCCCGCCGACCTCAATCCCGATTCTCCCACCTATGGGTATATCACGACAACGCCAAAGGCGCGCTGGTCCCATACCAATCTTCTCGGACCACTTCAAAAAGCCCTCGATGTCCCCGCTATTTTCGACACCGACGTCGATGCCGCCCTTTTCGGAGAAGTCACCTGGGGTGCGGCCAAGGGTTTGAAAAACGCCGCCTATTTCACCATCGGCACCGGAATCGGCGGAGCCGTCATGATCAATGGTCATCTCATTCACGGCGCGGGCCATCCCGAAATGGGACACATGCGACTCAAACGACACGCCGACGATCATTTCGAAGGCCATTGCCCCTTTCACAAAGACTGCCTCGAAGGACTCGCTTCCGGACCTGCCATTCAAAACCGCTGGCAATCCCCCGCCGAAGATCTCGCCCCCGACCACGCCGCGTGGAATATTCAGGCCGACTACCTCGCTCAAGCCTGCCTCAATGTCCTCATGATCGCCCCGCCTCAAAAAATCATTCTCGGCGGCGGTGTGATGCATCAAGCCCACCTCTTTCCTCTGGTGCGAGAGCATCTTACCGACTTACTGCAAGATTACCTCTCCTATCCCGAACTCGCAGACATGGATGACTTTATCGTTCCGCCTGCACTCGGCGACAATGCCGGCCTCCTCGGGTGCGTCGCCCTCGGGCAACGCCTTCTCAGAGATTAAGCCACCACCGGACAGACCCGCTCGTCCTGGAAGTCAGGCACTCCATCCTGCCGCTGAACCAAGCGCTCATTGACATGGCTAAACTTTCCATGCGGACGGTAGCTGATTTCTCCCGACGCAAAATGCGCCGCCAAGGCCCGCCGCGCTTGCTCCCCAAAATTAGGAGGATTCCCGTGAAGTGTCCCACTTCCAAACAGCACCAAATCTCCCGCCTTCAAAATCATCCGCTTCATCTCCCTGAGATCCCTGCCTTTCGGCACGATCGTGATCGGCCCCATCTCCCCGGAAAAATCCATTAGCGGAATCCACGCCGTGACCATTTTCTCCGCCTCACAAGTCATCCAGCGGCTTTTTTCCCGATGCCAATGGTAGAAGACTTCACCCTCTTTCCTCTCTTCTTCAAAAAGAAGCTGATCATGCCAATAGCGCACCGATTCCAAATTCGCCAATTCTCGAATCAGCACACCCAAACGCCCGTCCCGAACCAACTCTCCAATCTCCCGCCGAAAAAACGAGGCGTAGGGATGCTTGCGCGACTTTGCTTCGGTCTTTCTGGGTTTGGGCCACGGAAATTCCGGAGTCTTATTAATTTCTCCTCGATAGAAAGCATCCTGCGCCTCCCTCACCCGCGAAATCTCCTCCGCCTCAAAAAACCCCCGCACCACCAAATATCCTTCCTGGTCAAAAAAAGCTCTCTTCCGCTCCCGCAACCGCATGCCCTTGGGTTAGACCAGCCTCGAATAAAACGCAAGAAATGCCCCTCCCCCAATCGACCGCCCTATCAAAATTACAAATCGGATCTCAACAGGCAACGATACTGAAATCGATAAAGCCTGTTTTTCAGGAAAGCTGTCTGACATATTTTACGTAGTCAACCAAGCGCGTCTCCACTTTCTCATGAACCCTGAAAAAGCAGCACTCACCATTGACCATGCCCGCCAATTCATCCGCGCCAATCTCAGCCGTCCCGGTCTCCTGGTCGATGACATCGCAAACTACTGCGGCGTTTCCCGCCGGGTCCTCGAAAGACGCTTCCGCGAAATTCTCAAAAGATCTCCCCTCGAGGAGATCCTCGACCTCAAGATCCGCTGCGCCAAGGTCATGCTTAGCTCCACCTCCCTGTCCGTCATCGCAATCTCCCAACACCTCGGCTTTGCCGATGTCAAAAGCCTCCGGGTCCACTTCCGCACCACCGAGGGCATGCCTCCCGGAAAATGGCGTCGCCACCAAAAGACCAACCAAGAAAAAATAATCGGTGTCAATCTGCGAAATCTGCAGATAAAAGCACCTCCCGCATGAAAACGCTTTTCCTAGCCACCCTCTCTCTCCCCATCGCCTTCGCCGCAGAACTCACCCTGAGCTCCCCGCTCAATAATCAAGTCTGCCAGCGAAACACTCCGCTCAAAATTTCCGGCAGCCTTCCCCAAGCCGCCAAAAATAAGCTCACCCTCGAAGCTCGCCTCAGCGAGAACCTCTGGACTAAGATCGGCTCTCTTGGCGCCGGAAAAACAAACTTCACGGCCCAACTCAACTCCAGCCAAACCGGATGGCATCGTCTCGAACTTCGCGCCAAGTCCAACGGTGACATTCTCCATACCGGCTCGGTCGCCAGACTAGGAATCGGCGAAGTGTTCCTGATTGCCGGTCAGTCAAACTCCGCCAATCACGGTGAAAAAAAACTCACCGTGCAGTCCGGCATGGTCACTTCCTTCGACGGCACAAAATGGCAAATCGCCAACGATCCCCAAGGTGGTGCCAGCGGGAGAGGCGGCAGCTTCATCCCTCCTTTCGGCGATGCCATGGCCAAGCGCTTCGACGTGCCCATCGGCATCGTTTCCATCGGCTCCGGAGGCACCAGTGTCCGCGAGTGGCTCCCCAAAGGATCGCGCTTCCCCAATCCTCCAACGGTTCTCAACAAAGTCACGCAACTCGAAAACGGTGAATGGGAAAGCAAAGGTCTCCTCTTCGATAAACTCGCCAACCGACTCCGCATCCTCGGCCCCAATGGCTTCCGAACAGTCTTATGGCATCAGGGTGAATCCGACGCCAATCAACGCGATTCCACCCGCACCCTCCCCGGCGCTCTTTACCAAAAATACCTCACGCATCTCATTCAGGAATCCCACCGTGTCGCCAAGTGGAAGGCCCCTTGGTTCGTTGCGCAAGCCAGCTACCACACGCCCGACGACCCCGGCTCGCCCGATCTCCGGGCAGGGCAAAAAGCACTCTGGACTTCCGGCACCGCCCTCGAAGGCCCTGACACTGACACCCTCACCGGAGCCAACCGGGACAAGGGCGGAAAAGGCGTGCACTTCAGCGGTCTTGGACAAATAAACCATGGCCAGGCCTGGGCTCAAAAAGTCGCCCCGTGGCTGGAACAACAACTCGCCCCAATTGAGGTCTTCATCCTCGCCGGGCAATCCAACATGGAAGGCCAAGGCGTCGTCTCAATGGATCACGCGAAGTATTACAACGGCGGAAAAGGCAACCTCGTTTGGTCGATGCAGAATTCCGCCAGCAAAGAAAAAATGGCACACCTTCGCGACAGCGACGGCAATTGGGTCGAGCGCGACGACGTCGAGATCTCCTTCAAAGCCCGAGAAAAAGTCCGCAAAGGCCAACTCACCGTCGGCTACACCGGCTATGGTAATCACTCCCACATCGGACCCGAACTTCAGATTGGCCACGTCCTTGGAGACCACTTCACCGCTCCCGTCCTTCTCATCAAAACCGCGTGGGGCGGCAAGAGCCTCCACAATGACTTCCGCCCACCCAGCGCCTCCGGCGACACCGGAGAGTATTACACCAAAATGATCGGAGAAGTTCGGGACGCCCTCTACGTTCTCGGTAATCGCCCCTACCAGCTCAGAGGCCTTATCTGGATGCAGGGTTGGAACGACATGGTTTCCAAAGAAGCCACCGCGGAATATGCCGACAACCTTGTCCTCTTCGCCCAGGACCTCCGCGCCGAATTCAAAGCTCCCACTCTTCCCTTCATCGTCGGCGAACTAGGAAACGGCGGTCCCTCCAAAGAAGGCACCGGCATGCACACCTTCCGTCAGATCCAACGCGCCGGAACCGCCAGAATTCCCAACGCCCGCTTCGTAGCAACCACGCAATTTTCCCGCCCCAAAGAACTCTCCCCCAACCCCGGCCACGGCCACCATTGGTTCGGCAATGCCGAAAGCTACTTCCTCATTGGCGACGCCCTCGGCCGGGAGATGACCACAATGCTTGGACAGAAATAACCGACACGGCCTGACGCTCCACTGACTTGAATCACCCGGTAACCTAGTCGCTCGAGGTCTAAAGGCGCCCTCGGTGATATCGCATTGCCAGCGTCACCACTTCCCCCCAGATTCATCGCGTGTCGGAATTCGTCATCCACGAGAGAAAGGAAGCTCCCTGGGCTGCCGGGATCCGCGCCGCCCGGGCCAATCTCATCCCCGGATTGATTCTGCAGGCCATCATGCTCTCGCTCCTGCTGGGATACTACTTCTATCCGCCCACCACCGGGCTCCTCAACCAACTCGCCGACCTAAAATGGCGTTGGGGGTATGGCTACTCCATTGTCGCGTCCGTCATCGCCGGAGCGGTCATCCCCGAGCTCATGCGCATCATCATTTTTCAAAGAGGAAAAGTGACGCGAGCCAACTTCGGCAACTTTCTCTTCGCCGCCTTCCACTGGTCCTGGTCCGGTGCTCTCGTCGACTTCCTCTATCGTCAACAAGCAGAATGGTTCGGCTCCGAGATCACCTTCAAGGTAGTTGCCATCAAAGTCCTCATCGACCAATTTGTCTTCAACCCCTGCTTCGCCGCCCCAGTCAACTCGTGGGCCTACGACTGGAAAAATGCTGGCTTCCCGCTCCGTGGAATCCACCTTTTCTTCACCGCCCGCTACTACCGCCAAACCGTCATTCCAACCCTCGTCGCCACCTGGGGAGTCTGGATCCCCGTCGTCACCATCCTTTACTGCCTTCCTCCTCTCCTGCAAATTCCGCTCTTCGCCCTCGCTCTCGCACTCTGGGTCATCATCTTCACCTGGATGAGCGAACAGCGTGCTGTTCCAAAAGAGGAGGCGAATCCATCTTGATCTCTGAAGATGAATCGGGTGTGATCGGCTCCCCACCAAAAGGCTCTCTTTACTCCTTTCCATGAAAATCCTGGTCACTCTTCTCCTCCCGCTCTCCGTCCTCGCCAAGCCCCTCAACCTCCCATCCAACTCCCGCATCGTCCTCATCGGCGGAGGCCTTGGAGCGCGCATGGCCAACTTCAACCATTTCGAAACCGAACTCCACTCCCGTTACCCAAAACACCAGCTCTTCATTCGCAACATGTGCGATGAAGGAAACACCCCCGGCTTTCGACCCCACTCCGCACGCAAAAGCCCTTGGGCCTTTCCCGGTGCCGAGAAATTCCGACCCCTCTCCGATGCCAGAGACCGCTGGGGCTCGGGCAACGTCGGCAACGGGTTCTACAAATCCCCCGACGAATGGCTCACCACCCTCAAGCCCGATCTCATCATCGGGTTTTTCGGCTATTGCGAATCTTTCGGCGGCCCGCAAAATCTCGAATCCTTCAAAGCCGAGCTCACCGGCCTGATCAAGCACACCGCGGCTACCACCTACAATGGTAAGAAGCCCTCGCGCTTCGTCCTCATCTCGCCCACTGCTTTTCAAGACCTCTCGGCCCTCCACGGCACTCCCAATGGCATTAAGGAAAACATCAACCTCGCTCTCTACACCAACGCGATGAAAGAGGTCGCCAAAGAGCACGAAGTCCCATTCATCGATGTCTTCACGCCCACCAAGCAATGGTTCGACAAAGACACCACGCCACTCACCCGGGACGGAGCCCTCCTAACCAGCTCCGGATATGCCAAGCTTGCTCCGCTTCTGGCCGAGAGTCTTTTCGGGAAAAACAAACCTCAACCCGACCTCGACACCATGGCGCTCCGCAAGGCCATCTCAGAAAAAAGCTGGCTCTGGCGAAACTACTACAAGATCCCGAACGGCGTGCATGTCTTTGGCCGGCGCCATCGCCCTTACGGTCCTAAAAACTATCCTGCCGAACTCACCAAGCTCGCCGAGATGATGCATATTCGTGACAAGGCGGTTTGGGCCGCCCCCTCCAACGGGCTCATTGATATCGCAAAAGCCGACGCCCAAACCTCTCCGCTTCCCAATTTTGGAGAACCTAAAAAGACCTACCTGCCCGCCAAAGGCACCGCGAAGAAAATTAAAGTCCCCGAGGGCTACGGGATCGGACTCTTCGCTTCCAACGAACAATTCCCCGACCTCGCCAACCCAGTCCAGCTTTCCTTTGACAACAAAGGCCGCCTCTGGGTCGCCACCATGCCCAGCTACCCACACTACAAACCGGGCGACGCCAAACCCAACGACAAACTTCTCATCCTCGAAGACACCGACAACGACGGCCGCGCTGACAAACAAACAATCTTCGCCGACGGACTCCACCTTCCCATGGGCTTTGAATTCGGAACCGATGGCGTCTATGTCTCACAAGGCTATTCCCTGGTCTACCTCCGCGACACCGACGGCGATGACCGCGCCGACGAAACCGAAATCGTCCTCAGCGGCTTCGACGACCACGACACCCACCACGCCATTTCCGGATTCTGCGCCGACCCATCCGGCGCGATCTACATGGGCGAAGGCACCTTCCTTCACAGTAATGTCGAAACGGCCTACGGCACCATCCGCAGCTCGAACGGAGGCTTCTTTCGCTACAATCCCTCCCGCCGACACCTCGAACGCAGCGTTCGACTTTCCATTCCAAATCCCTGGGGCATCGCCTTCGATGAATGGGGACAAGACTTCTTCGCCGACACCTCCGACCCCAATATGCGCTGGATGCTCCCCGGTTCCGTCCGCGTAGGCTATGGCAACTTCGCGCCCAATCCACCCAACCTCTTGGAAGTAAAAGTCCGCCCCACTTCCGGACTCGAAATCGTCTCCAGCCGCCACTTCCCCGACGAGGTCCAGGGCGATATTCTCATCAATAACACCATCGGATTTCTCGGCACCAAACAACACACTCTCAGCGACGATGGCACGGGATTCAAAAGCACCTTCCGACAAGATCTCGTTCACGGATCCGATCCCAACTTTCGACCCGTCGACATGGAATTCGCACCCGACGGATCGCTCTATCTCGTCGACTGGCACAATGCCCTCATTGGCCACATGCAACACAGCGCGCGCGACCCCGATCGCGATCACCAACATGGCCGCGTCTTCCGTATCACCTACCTCGACCGCCCACTCGTCGAACCCGCAAAAATCCACGGAGCTCCCATCGCCACTCTCCTCGAAAACCTTAAACTCCCCGAATACCGTACTCGCTACCGCACCCGCCGCGAACTCCGTGGCCGCGATGCCGACAAAGTCATCTCGGCGATCAACAAGTGGACCGCCGAAAACCAAGATAATGAGCATCACCTCCTCGAAGCCCTCTGGGTCGCCTGGGGACTCGACCGGGTCGATGAAACCGAGGATCTTTTGAAAACACTTCTCGCCGCCAAAGACTTCCATGCCCGCGCCGCCGCCGTCCGTGTTCTTCGCTACAGCGGACACCAAATCCCCGATCAAGTAAACCTCCTCAAAACCGCCGCCGCTGACAAACACGGTCGCGTGAGAATGGAAGCCATCGCCGCCGCCTCCTGGCTCGGCAAAGAAGAAGGCCTCGCTGTTCTTGCAGCCATCCCTGCAGCCAAGCCCAAAAGAGAAAAACCGTCCCCACTCACAACGACTCTCGACAAACGAGGAGTCCTTCACATCCCCGCCCCCTCCAAAAAGGTCGACACTATCACCATCTTCATTCCCGGAAGCGGAAAGACCCTTAACCTCTCCGAAGTCGAAATCATCAGCAAGAAAAAGAACATCGCCTCCAAAGCCAAAGCCACTCAATCCTCGAAGTATGACGACGTCTTTATCGCCGAACTTCTCACCGATGGAGATAAAAAGACTTTCGCGCACAGCAAACAAAACGAC
This sequence comes from bacterium, assembly GCA_018222765.1. GTDB lineage: Bacteria > Verrucomicrobiota > Verrucomicrobiia > Verrucomicrobiales > Akkermansiaceae > SW10. The sequence continues at coordinate 68,372 of JAAEZT010000002.1, forward strand.
CACAACCCGAGCTTCATTTTCACTTTTAAAAGTCCCGTCAAGATTGATTCAGTGAGAATTTACAACCGCACAGGATACGAGAAACGATTCGACGAAGGACAAATCTCCTTTTCCCTCTCCGGAAAGCATCTCCTCACCATCAAGGCCAAGACCAAAGCCCAGTCCAACGATTCAAGCTCCTGGCTCGACCCCGTCTACACCACCGCCAAGGCCTACCTCGAAGGAAAAACCATCGAAGCCGAAAGCGCCCCCGAATACACCACTCACTTAAAAGGCCCCGATAAAGTGATCTTCAAAAAAGGAGCCGAAATCTTCAACCGCGAAGGTCACTGTATCACTTGTCACCAGTCCGACGGCAAAGGTCTCCCCGCCGCCCAGTTCCCACCCATCGCCGGCAGCGAATGGATCACCGGCAGCGAAGAGCGCCTCATCAAACTCACCCTCCACGGACTTCAAGGCCCCATCGAAGTCAAAGGCACGCAGTACCCCGGTGTCGTTCCCATGACGCCTTTCAAAATGCTCTCTGACGAAGAGATCGCCGCCGTCCTCACCTTCGTAAGAAACACCTTCGGCAACAAGGCCTCCGTAATCACTCCAACAAGCGTCAAAAAAGTCCGCGAAGAAACAAAAAGCCAACCCGGCTTTTATTCAGCAGCAGATTTACTGAAGGAACATCCGGAATAGAAAGCAGCTTGCACCCCAGGGGAAGGTCGACCATTCCAAACCGATCTGGACTGTTGAGGTCACCAACCAAAGCCGAGACGAACTCGCCCACGAAATGATGGGCAAGGTGATACAAACTCTCTAAAACTTGCGTAACTATTCTCTCCGGTGCGATTCGCCTTTCTCCTCTTTACCTACTCTGCCCTAGCCAATGCGGCAGAGCCTACTTGGTGGTCGCTGACAAAACCCTCCCGACCTGAACTTCCTGAGAGATCCGAGGCGAATCCTATCGACCGCTTCATTCGCGAAAAGCAGGACGCCCTCAATCTCACTCCGGCGAAGCCCGCGGACAAAGGCACTCTCGCCCGTCGCCTCGCCTACGATCTTTGGGGAATGCCCCTCTCGCCCGAACGACTCAACGCCTTCCTGAAAGATACCCGCCCCGAAGCGTATACCGAACTTGTCGACGAACTCCTCGCCTCGCCACGCTATGGCGAGCGATGGGCCCGGCATTGGCTCGATATCGTGCACTACGGCGAGAGCCACGGATACGACAAAGACCAACCCCGCTCCCATGCCTGGCCATACCGCGACTACGTCATACGCTCCTTCAACAAGGATAAACCTTACGCTCGCTTCGTGCGTGAACAGATCGCCGGAGACATCCTCTGGCCGCATTCTGAAGATGGTATTGTCGCGACGGGATTCCTCTCAGCCGGCCCCTGGGATCTCATCGGGCACGAGGAAGTTCCCGAAACCAAAATCGACGGAAAAGTCGCCCGCCATCTCGACCGCGATGACATGGTCGCAGCCACCATGATTTCCTTTTGCTCGCTCACCGCTCATTGCGCGCAATGCCACGATCACATGGCCGACCCGGTAGCAATGAAGGACTACTATTCCTTGCAAGCAGTCTTCGCCGCCATCGACCGCACCAATCGCGAATACGACCTCGATCCAGCCGTCGCAAAAAAAAGGTCCCAGCTCAAAAAGGAACAAGCCGCTTCAAAAGATCGCCTGTCCCAAGCTGAAAAAGCACTTGAAAAAGCGAAGACCCCTGAGATCAAAAAACTCAACGCCGACATTGCCAAACTTCGCAAAGGCTCGAGCAAAGACCGCCTCGGTTACCACGCCAAGGTCGCAAGCAAACAAGAGACCGTGAAGTGGGTGCAAATCGATCTTGGGAAGGCCAGGCCCATCGACCGCATCGAGATCCTTGGAGCCATCGAATACGGATTCGACGACTTTGGTTTTCCCCATCGCTTCAAAGTCGAAGCCTCAAACAAAGCCGACTTCTCCCGGTCCGCCATGCTTGCCGACTTTCAGGACAAGGACTACCCGCGACCTGGGAGTAGCCCGGTTGTTCTCGAGGGAAAAAAGAGCGTCAGTCGCTACGTCCGCATCACCGCCACCAAACTCTGGAGTCGCCGCCACAAAGGCAAACCGCTCACCACCGATTGGATCTTCGCCCTCGGAGAAATGACCGTGGTCAGCAAAGGAAAAGGAGTCGAAGTGAAGAGGATCACCTCGCTGGATTCCATCGAAGCCCTCCCGCGCTGGGGACACGAAAACCTCATCGATGGAGGTCCCGCCGAAGTGAATGGTAATCTCACTTCACTCGTCAGCAAAAGAGACGAGCTTCTCAACCAAGTCGCCGCGAAAGAATTCGAAGAAATCAAATCCAGCCGCGAAAAAGTCGAACATGTCACCAAACAACTCGCCGCCCTTCCCAAACCTCGCCTCGCTTACGTCGGCGCTGTTCATCACGGCAAAGGGAACTTCATCGGGCGCGGCCATCTTAACGGCCAACCACGTGATATTCACATTCTCGATCGCGGCGATGTCACCCAACCTCTCGACAAAGTCGCACCCAATCCCGTTCCTGGCATCGTCCCGGGCATGGATCAATTCGACCTTCCAAAAGACCACACCGAAGGCGACCGCCGCGTCGCCCTGGCCAACTGGATCATTCATCCCGACAACACCCTGACCTGGCGCAGCATCGTCAACCGTATCTGGCAATACCACTTCGGCACCGGCCTCGTTGAGACAGCCAACGACTTCGGTCGCATCGGCGAGAAACCCTCGCACCCCGAACTCCTCGACTGGCTCGCGGTGGAATTCCGTGACAGCGGCGGTTCGATGAAAAAACTTCATCGTCTCATTCTCAACAGCGACACCTACAAGCAAAGCTCGCAACACTCTTCCGCCAACGCCGCCATCGATAACTCCAACAAATTCCTCTGGCGGAAAAACCGCCGTCGCCTCGATGCCGAATCCCTTCGCGACAGCGTTCTCATCGCCGCCGGAAAAATGAATTTTAAAATGGGCGGGCCATCTTTTCAGGACTTCATCATCGAAAAGCCTCAACACTCGCCGCATTACAAATACAATAAATCCGATCCCGACAACCCGGCCACCCATCGTCGCTCGATCTATCGTTTTCTTGTCCGCTCCCAGCCACAACCATTCATGGACGCCCTCGACTGCGCAGACCCCTCTCTACACGTCGACCGACGGGGCGAAACCACCACCGCCCTCCAAGCTCTCGCTCTCATGAACAACAAGTTCATGGTGCGCATGGCAGAACACTTCGCCACAAAGATCGCCAGCCAACCCGACCCCGTCGGCACCGCCATCCAACTCACCCTCGGACGCAATATCACCAATGATGAACGCGCCCTGCTAGAAGCCTATCAAAAGAAACACGGCCTCCCTGCTACCTGCCGGATCATTTTCAACCTCAGCGAATTTTCCTACGTGGACTAGAATCATGCTCACAACAAGACGTGACTTTCTTTGGCAATCCGGCGGCGGCCTCGGCGGTATTGCCCTCGCCTCGATGATGGGACAAGAAGCACAGTTTCCCCCAAAAGCCAAACGCGTCGTCCAACTCTTCATGAGTGGCGCCGCCAGCCATCTCGACCTCTTCGACTTCAAGCCAGAGCTCATCAAACGACACGGCGAGAAATCCGACTTCGGCGAACACGTCGAAGCCTTTCAAAACGGCCTCGGTCCTTGGAAGAAACCCGTCTGGGAATTCTCACCTCACGGCCAGAGCGGCAAGATGCTCGGCGAGACCGTGGCCCCGCTGGGCGAGGTCGTCGATGACATCGCTTTCATCCACAACCTGACAGGGAAAACTGGCGTGCACAGTCAGGCTACCTACCTACAAGCCACCGGCTTCGACCGCCCCGGCTTCCCCGGCATGGGCTCTTGGGTCAGCTACGGGCTCGGCAGCATGAACGACAACCTCCCCACCTTCGTCGTCCTCCCCGACCACCGCGGATTCGCCTCCAACGGGCCCAAGAATTGGTCTTCTGCCTTCCTTCCTGCTATCAATCAGGGAACAATCATTCGCCCCGGCACCAAGGAGCCCATCACGCATCTCAACGCACCCGAGAGCGCCGCTTACCTCACACCGCAAGCCGAGACCGATGCCGGACAACTTCTCGCCAAACTAAACAACGAGCACTTCGCGCAACGCGCATCCGATTCCCGCCTCGACGCCCGGATCAAAAGCTACGAACTCGCCGCCCGCATGCAACTCGCCGCACCCGAGGCTTTGGACATCTCCGGGGAACCCGACTATATCCGAAAGATGTATGGCCTAGAACCCGACGGACGTTCCTGGCCGAAGGAGATCAACTGGAGAGAGGAAGCGGACTACTTTGGTCGCAAATGCCTCACGGCCCGCCGCCTCCTCGAACGCGGTGTTCGTTTCGTGCAAGTCTGGTCCGGCAACGACAACGGCTTCCCGCGTCGCAATTGGGACAGCCACGAAGACATCGAACGCGACCACGGTCCACTCTCCCGCGGCATGGCCATTGGAGCCGCCGCTTTGATCAAGGACCTCAAACAACGCGGCATGCTCGACGACACCCTCATTCTCTGGACCACCGAATTTGGCCGCATGCCTTCAACCCAAGGTAGCAAAGGCCGCGACCACAACCCACACGTCTTCACCAACTGGCTCGCCGGGGGTGGAATCAAAGGCGGAATCTCTCACGGCGAAAGCGACCAATGGGGCTACAAACCCGCCGACCGCAAAAACCCCACCCAGGTCTACGACATCCACGCCACCATCCTCCACCAACTCGGGCTCGACCACGAACGACTCACCTTCCGAAAAGACAGCATCGACCGCCGCCTCACCGACGTGCACGGTCACCTCATTGAGGAAATTCTCGCGTAGTCACCTGGCAGAGTTTCCCAGCGCCAAAGCCCTCCCAATAAGAAAATTTAAGGGGCCAAAGGTCCACATCACCAGAGAAGGCTTATGAGGTAGACCTTCAGTCCAAAGAACTTTCAACGTCAACCTCCGTTACGGTTTCTCCAATTTGGGAAAGCCAGCAGTGAAAGCTGCTGGCTTTCCGAATGGGATAAAAACAGCTTCGATCTCTTTCTCTTCCTCGGCCAATTTGAGCGCGGCCTTGGGGGAGGAAACTCGAAAAGCGGTAGCCCAAGCATCGGCTAACATGGCTGATCGGGCAAGGATCGTTACGTTCAAACGATCTGTCTTCGGCTTACGGCTTGAGGGATCAATTAAGTGGGCGTGGCGCACTCCATCTTTCTCGAAAAACTGGTAGCTGTCACCTGAAGTCGAGAGCGCGGTATTGCTCAGGCTCAATACCCCGAGCAATTGGCGGGACGGTCGCTCGATACCTACGGTCCAACCAGCTTTTCCGGGAGGCGCTTCAGTGAACACCATCTCTCCTCCGATAATCACCGCAGCCTCTTTGATCCCGGCTTTCTTGAGAGTTATCATCAATTGGTCAGCAATGTATCCTTTCGCGATCCCTCCGAGATCGATTGTTAAAGTTTGACGGAGCAAAACACTTTTGGACCCGGGATTGAGAACGACATCCTGGTAGGAGGCATGACTTTCCCTGGTGCTGGCTTTTTCTTGGGGCAGCTTTTTCTCACGCCACTTGCTGCTCAAGCGTCCCAAGGTGATATCGAAAGCTCCTTCAGTTGCCTCCGAGATCTCCTGTGCTTGTGCAATCACACGATAGAGATCATCGCTCACATTGTAGGCCACTTTGGCAGGTTTGGCACAAATTTGGGAGACTTCGCTATCAGGGAGATAATCAGAGAGGGTCTTGTTGAGCTTCTCAACCCGTTCGAAACACTGCTTCGCCAACTTTTCAGAACGCTCTGTGTCCCTCGCGTAGAATGCGATCTGCACAATCGTGCCGAGATGTGGCTGCGAAAAATACTGCCTCGTCTTCTCACCCTCGTCCCCCTCCTGGGCAGGCAAAGAAGTCACCCCAAAACACAAACAGGCCGCGCTCTTCACGAGCACGGCCAATGAATGAATGAATTTTTCAATGCCCGACAAACTACTCATCAGCTTCAACCCCGGAATTCCAGTAGTGATACATTTCTTCGACCGTTGGGATTTTTTCAGGACGTACGACTCTTAAACCAAGCCATGGCGTATTGGTATGATACCATTGGCTTCTAGGTCTCTGCGGATCTGAAATTTTCCACATCGGTGTCGATTGATGACGGGCTGCCGCAGAAACCTCGGCAAGGGTTTGCTGCCAATGGCCGCCTTTCACCACATGCGGATAGGGCTTCGTCGCCTTGACCCATGGATTCACTACGGTAGCCTTACCGAAGTATTCCCTTCGGTTGGGAACATACTGATCCAGCGTCCACTCCAACACGTTTCCGTGCATGTCGTGGAATCCCAGAGCGTTGGGCTTTTTCTTTCCCGGAACATTGTAGTGCGTTGAGGCGTCCCCACCGAACCAGGCGTATTCCCCGGCTTTCCCGGCATCATCACCCCAGGCGTTACCGACCTCTTTTCCAGCACGGCAGGCAAACTCCCATTCAGCTTCGGTGGGCAGGCGATAGAAATGGCCTGTTTGGAAACTGATCCACTGACAATACTTGTTCGCAGAATGTTGGGTCATGCTCAACGCCGGATGACCGTCACGCTTCATCCCGAAAGTCATCGGGTGATACGGCGGGGTCGGGCGGGCAATGAATTCAATATCGTTCTTGATTTGCTCCCGCATGAAATCCAAGGGCAGTCCATCTTTCTGACGGGGAATCGGCGACAGCATGAAAGGCTCGTAGGCCTCCCATGAGATCTCATGCTTGGCCATCCAGAATGGTGACAGGGTTACCTTAAGAACATCATCCTCTTTTTCGCCACGCCAGGTAAATTCGCCACCCTTGACCGGAAGCATCTCGATTTTGGCTCCCGACGCGAGGGTATCTTCAAAAGCAACCAACTTCTCGCTCTCGCCATTATGAGTCTTTTTCTTGATCTCTTGATAATCCACAATTTTTTTATGGATCACCTTGGCGAGGCGCATTTGCTCTTCATCAAACCCGTCCAGAGCAAGGGCAGGCTTGATATCCGCAGCAGGTCCCGCCTGAGCCAATGACCCCGCGCAAAGCAAAGTCAGGACAGAGGTGAGGACAGATGATTTTTGAGAGTCGCGAACGGACCGAGTCATCACACTAGAGGAATTTCGTTTTGCCGGGAACCGCAGATTCACGCGGCGTGAAGGGCGTCTCCAGAGTCAGATTCTTCACGTCCTTCAGCAAGACATCCTTGGAGGCCATGATCTGCTTGTCGGTAATAAGCTGCCCGGTGTATGCCGCACTGCGTCCCATCATGGCAATCGCGTGGCTATTTGCGGTGTAATCAATGACATCGTTGTAGGCCTTGCCTTCGCGGATGTGCTTCATGAAAATCTCGTGCTCCTGCTTGTAGCCGAGGCCACTTTTGCCTTCCCAGATTTTCTTGCCGTCCACCTCGATGAAGGCATTGCTTCCCTTGGCAACCGCACGTCCTTTGGTTCCGAGGATGGTGTCTCCGGAGTCAGCGTAGGTTCCTTTGATTTGACGACCGAAGAAACTTGCAGTGCGACCGTCTGAATACTCATAGCGGAAGTTGCAGCTGTCCCAGTTATTGGCACCCAGCACTGGGTCAATATTTGCTCCGTTTGCGTAGCAACGGACTGGCATCTGGTCGCCCATGAACCACCCCATTCTGTCGATGCCATGAATGTGGTATTCAAGAACTCCGTCACCGCTGAGTTCGAGGAAGTTCTGCCAGAAGCGGAGTGCCCACTCCATGTCAGTCATACTAGCAGGCTTGAATTTGGGATCAGGCATGCGGTTTGGACGTCCACCACCACAGTAGGATGACGACACATTTACGATATCGCCGATGACACCATCCTTGAGGCGCTTGTCCATGTCCATCAAGTGAGGAGTGTAGCGCCAAACGAGTCCGGTGAGCACCGACTGACCGGCGGCTTTGGCTTTCTTCGCAGTCTCCACCACACTGTGGAGTCCGGGAATATCGAGAGCGAAGGGCTTCTCAATGAAGACGTGCTTCCCTGCCGCGACGGCTGCTTCGAATTGCATTGGGCGGAAGTTTGGCGTAGTGGTGAGCAGAACAATATCCACTCCACTGTCGATCACCTTTTGATAGGCATCGAAACCAACAAACTCACGTTTTCCTCCGTCGGTATCGACACGGCCAGAAAACTTCTTGGAAATCCCTTTAATCTTTTCCATGCGTTTTTCGACGACATCACCGACAGCCCAGAGCACAGTATCCGAGTCAGCTTCCAGGATATTCGCGACGGCACCAGCGCCGCGACCACCAAGCCCTACAACGCCTACTTTGTACTTTGATTTAGGCTCTTTCTCGGCAGCGGTAACAAGCGGGACACCGAGAGTTGAAAGGCCCGCGGCAGCGCCTCCAAGAGCCCCTTTCTTGACAAAGCTACGACGGGAAGAAAGTGACGGATTTTCTGTTGATTGATCTGACATGGTATTAAGGTTTGAATATCTACGGCCAGATATCCAGATTCCTGACAGCTTTTAAATGAAAAAGTTTAGTTCTTTATAGAAAAGACAAAAACGACTTTCCCTTAAGGAAGGCCACATTTTCTCTCCTCAGAAAATTGATAGGCTTAATTGTAAAATCAAAGCTTCCGTGGCGTATGCTGAAGAATCATTTCCTATGGCTGCTTGTCGTGGCCTCTTAATTAGGAAAGACTGCTTCAGAAATGCGTATGAAACCTTGGATTCTCTCACTACTTCTCATCTCTCTGGCGAAAGGTGATGGGCTCACCTTCCAAAACAACGACCGCGTTGTGCTTCTTGGAAATACCGTCGTCGAGCGCGCTCAGAAATATGGCCATCTCGAAACCGCCCTCACCCTCGCGGCGGGCGAAAAGAACCTCCGCTTCCGCAATCTGGGATGGAGCGGCGATACCGTCTATGGCGACGCTCGCAGCTACTTCGGGCCGCCGCAGGAAGGCTTCGACCGACTCAGGACAGATCTCGGTCGCATCAAGCCCAACGTCGTCATCATTTGCTACGGCGCGGTCGCGTCCTTCGACGGCGACGATGGCCTTATGGATTTTATCAAAGGCTACAACCGACTCCTCGACATGATCAACAGCGCAGCCAACCCGCGGGCCATTGTTCTCGTCTCCCCGCCTCCAGCCGAGTCCCTCGGCTCTCCCATGCCCGACATGAGCAAGCAAAACGAGCGTCTAGAAACTTACCGCGCAGCCATCTCAAAGCTCGCCTCGATCCGAAAAATTTACTTCGCCGACCTCTTCGGCGAAATGAAGGGAAGCAACACTGGCCTCACCAACAACGGCCTGCACTACACCGAGAAAGGCTACGCCGTCCTTTCCTCAAAACTGGTCAAAGCGATGGGCCTTACCCCGCCCACCGCGAAGCAAATCTTCAGCAAGTCCGGGCAAGACCTCCGCGCCAAAATTGTCAAAAAGAACAAGCTCTTCTTCTTCCACTGGCGACCAGCTAACGAAACCTACCTCCGTCTTTTCCGTAAACATGAACAAGGAAACAACGCCAAAGAACTCGAAAAGTTCATCCCCATTATCGAGGCCCGCGAATCCGAAATCGACGGCCTAAAAACTGCAACTCTCAAGGTAAAGTCATGATCTCTCGTCTCGCTCTCAGCCTCTCTCTCTCCTGCCTCGTCGCCTCGGCCCAAAACGGCCTCACCGACATTCCCGACCCGGATGTTTCCAAACAGATCGCGGGGTTTACTCTGCCCGAAGGCATGGAGATCAATCTCTTCGCCTCCGATCCCATGATTGCCAAGCCTGTCCAAATGAACTGGGATTCCCAGGGACGTCTTTGGTTGGTCTCCAGCGGAATGTATCCCCACATTATTCCCGGCGCCGAAGAAAATGACAAAGTTCTCGTCCTCGAAGACGCCAACAACGATGGCGTTGCCGACAAGAGCACCGTCTTCGCAGACAACCTCCATATTCCAACCGGTGTCATCCCCGGAGACGGCGGGGCCTATGTTGCCAATTCCACCGAAATCCTCTTTCTCAAGGACACCAATGGCGACCTCGTTTCCGACGAACGCCGCACGGTCCTTTCCGGCTTTGGCACCGAGGACACCCACCATATTGTCCACACTTTTGAGCACGGCCCTGATGGCATGCTCTACTTCAGCCAATCAATTTACATCCACAGTCACCTCGAAACCCCGCACGGCGTGCGTCGCCTCATGGGCGGTGGCACCTGGCACTTCCGACCCGAAACCTACGAGGCCGAAGTCCTCTACAAAGGCCTCATCAACCCCTGGGGATTCGTCTTCGACGACTACGGCCAAACATTCGCCACCGACGGCGCGGGCGGTCACGGAATCAACTTCGTCTTCCCCCGCTCGGTCCATGTCACTTCACCCGGAGCCAAACGAATCATCAAAGGCCTCAACCCCGGCCAACCAAAGCTCTGCGGACTCGAGATCCTCTCCGGCACGCACGTTCCCGACAAGATGCGCGGCGTCATGATCGCCCCCGACTTCCGTGGGCATCGCATCAATGCCTACCGCCTCGCTCCAAACGGCAGCACCTACACCTCGACCCGCATCGATGACTTCATCAGTTCGTCGCACCGCGCCTTCCGCCCCATCGATGTCAAAATGGGACCCGACGGCGCGATTTACATCGCCGATTGGTATAACCCTATCATTCAACACGGCGAAGTCGACTTCCGCGACCCCCGCCGCGACCACACCCACGGTCGGATTTGGCGCGTCACTTACAAAGACCGTCCCCTCGCCAAGAAACCTGACTTTCAAAAAGCCTCGGTCAAAGAACTCCTCGACCTCCAGGTCTCGCCCGAACGTTTCAACCGCGAATACGCCCGACGCGAACTTCGTCACCGTGGAGGCGACGCTGTCCTGCCCGAACTTCAAAAATGGGCCCTAAATCAAGGTGATGATCTCGCTGGGTTGCAAGCAATGTGGACTTTACAGGCACTCAACACCACCAACATCAAGTTAGTCGAGCGACTCGCTTCTTCTAAGAAGGCCCGCATTCGCGCGGCCGCCCTGAGATTCCTCTATCATCGTCAGGACGAAGTCCCTTCAGCGGCCAAAATCATCTCGAGGTCCATTCACGACGAGAACGCGCAGGTCCGCCTCTGGGCCATTTGCTGTCTCGCTCAAAAGCCCTCCGCGCAATCTGTCGCGCTCGCGCTTGAAGCTCTCGATCACGAAGTCGACGAGCCTCTCGACTTCGCGCTCTGGTCCATCGTCCGCGAACACGAGGCTCATTGGGTCCCCGCCTTCGAGAAAGGCGAAATGAACTTTGACAACAAACTTCCGCGACTCCTCTTCGCGATCGCGGCTCTTGAGAAACCCATCGCGCTCAACTCGATCATAGCGGGCTTAAGTAATGGTTCTCTCAAAGGAGCGGAACAAAGTTCGGCCATCTCTGCGATCGGCAAGGTCGGCACGTCCGAGGATCTGAACCAGCTACTCTCGCTGGCTGCTGACAAAAAGATTCCGCAACTACACACCCTGAACGTCCTCATCGACTCCAAGAAGATTCGCAAAATTCAGCCCTCAAAAGGAACAGAGCGCCTCCTCGATTTCCTCAAATCTCGAGATCAGGGTACTTATCAGAAAACTGCTCTGCTCGCCGGCCTCTGGCGAATCGATTCCGCCCGTCAACAACTCATCGCAACCTTCAGCGACCCCAATACCAGCGGATCAAAACGTCAGGCCGCGGCAGAAGGCCTACGGAACTTCGGCGGAAAAGCAGCCGTCGCAACATTCGAAAAGTTCGCCCGTGACAGCCAGACCGATGACATTAAGGCTCTCGCCGTCAAAGAACTCGCCAATCTTGATCCCAGCCGCGCCGCCAAGGCTGCCGTCGCGCTGCTCGCGAAAGACGAAGCAGGACAAGATCGCTACCGCCTCTTCGATGTCTTCCTAAAAAACCCAAAGGCTTCTACCTCCCTGGCCAATGCCATCAAGGGACAAAAGCTGCCCGCCAAGATTGCCCGCCTCGGAATGCAACGCGCCGGCACCTCCGGCAAGCCACCCGAGAATCTCATCAAAGCCTTGCAAACCGCCGGTAATCTCAAGCCCATGGCACAGCAACTCAGTAAGGAAGAAATGACCTTGCTCGTCCAGCGTGTCCAAGCCGACGGCGACCCACACAATGGCGAGCGCGTCTATCGCAGCTTCAATCTTCAGTGCGTTGCCTGCCACGCCATCGGAGGAGTAGGCAGCCCCATTGGCCCCGATCTGGTGAGCATTGGATCAAGTGCTCCCGTCGATTACCTCATTACCTCGCTCCTCAATCCGAATGATAAAATCAAGGAAGGCTACCATACCACCTTGGTGACCACCAAGAATGGCGACACCTTCACCGGCGGATTGGTCAGCGAAGGCGATCAGGAAATTACCCTCCGCGACAACTCCGGCCGCATGACCAAAATCGCCAAGGCCGATGTGAAATCAAAAATCATCAGCCCCGTCTCCATGATGCCTCCCGGCCTCACGGCCAGCCTGCGCGAAGATGAATTCATCGACCTCGTCCGCTTCCTCTCCGAACTCGGAAAAGAAGGTGAATTCAAAGTCGACTCCCGTCCCGTCATTCGCAATTGGATGGCGCTGCAACCACACAAGCGAACCCGCGATGACATCGGACATTACGGGCCCAAGATCTTCGCTGAGAAATTCGAGGACTATTCTTGGACTCCCGTCGGCAGCATGGTTAGCGGAGCGCTTCCGCCAAAAGAACTTCCGCCCGTCCTAGGTCGTGGTAAAACCCGTTGGGGTGTCGTGCGCTTTGGAGTGGAGCAGCCTGCCAAGGGTGCCTTTTCGCTCAAGATCAACGAGAGCCACCTGATGCACCTTTTCGACGGTGAGAAGGAAATCAAACTTCCCGAAAAAGGCCCTGCAACGGTGGAGTTTAAAGCTGGAACTGATCCACAACGTTTCACCATCGCCGTCAATTCGGTTTACCGCTCCACCAACATTCTCGTCGAAGTCGTCACCCCAAAATAACAGTCTCATGAAATCAGCCTGTCTTGTCATCCCCATCGGATTGGTCGTGGCCCTCGTCGCCGCCAATTCCGATCAGGCCACTCCATCCCACTCCAAGCTCATCCTCAGTAAAGGCGTCTACACCGAAGGCGCGTCCTTCGGCGACGTTGATGGCGATGGCGTCCCCGACCTCCTCGCCGGACCACTTTGGTTCAAAGGTCCAAAATACGATAGCCAACATCGCTACCGCCCCGGCGACGCGACTCCCGCTAAAGGATACAAGCACAGTTCGTTTCAAAGCTGGGTCTTCGACGTCAACGGCGACGGAAGATCCGACATCTTCCAAATCGCGCACACCGGCCGCTTTCATCTCGACCTTTATCTGCAACCTGAGAAGCCTTCCGAGAATTGGCCGGTTCATCGCGTCGCCGCCGAAATAGGAAATGAATCCCCCGAAATGGGCGACCTCACAGGCGACGGAAAACTGGAACTCATCGCGATGAAGGATGGCAAATTTGGTTTCTTCACGCCCGACATGAAAGCTCCCGAGAAGCCGTGGACATTTCACCTCATTTCCAGAGTCCGCACCAAGTCACCCTACTACCACGGCCTCGGCTTCGGCGATCTCAATGGCGACGGCCGTCCCGACCTTCTCGAAAAAGGAGGATGGTATGAAGGTCCCAAAGATCCCACTTCCGGCAAAGAGTGGACCTTCCATGACTATAAATTCTCCGACCCCGGCGGCGCACAGATGCTCGTCTTTGATATCGATGGCGACGGCGACAACGACATCGTCACCAGCCTCCGGGCGCACTCCTGGGGATTGGCCTGGTATGAAAACACGCTCATCGACGGCGAGGTCTCGCTAGAGAAGCACATCATCATCCCTGAAGGCGACAAGCCTCCCGCCGATGGGCTAGGCTTTTCCCAAGCTCACGCCCTCGCCGCCGGTGACTTCAATGGCGACGGCATCACCGACTTCGCCACCGGTAAACGCTACTGGGCCCACAACGGCCGGGACCCCGGCGCCGACGGCCCGGCTGTCATCTATTGGTTCGAAACCAAACGCGGCAAAGACGGCGTTGAATTCATTCCCCACCTCCTCGACAGCGACTCCGGCGTCGGAACCCAACTCGCCGTCGCCGACTTCAACAAAGACGGACGCACCGACCTCGGCGTCGGAAACAAAAAAGGAGTCTTCATTTTTGAAAGTCAGAAGTGAGGTGGCGGCGGCTTCCAGCCACCAAGCGATTTTAACGTTCCCCCTATGATTATTTTAGCGAAAGGCTAATTCTAATCTCGTCGCGGTAGATGTTCGCCGATCTCCACTAATCACATCGCTTCTGCAGCTCCTTTCATTTCCCTTGGAGAACAAACCTCGAGGGATTCGTATGAATTAGCGGAGATTCGCAGACAGAAAATCACTCTCATCGCTTTTTTACCTTTGCATATTTTTCTGTCCAGCGAACCTCCTACCCATGCTTATCGGACGAGCGTTTCCAGTTTTCTTAATCTCACTCGCCACCCTCGATGGAGCTCCCATTATCCCGGGGCTACAGCATCACAAGCAGCAGCTCACCGACAAACAAAGCGGGATGGTTCTCGCGAGCGAATTGCGGTGCGCCGCCTGTCACGAAGGTCTGAATGAATCGACGATGAAGTCGGCTCCGGATCTTCGGGAGGTCGGCTCACGCGTGACGCGGGACTACCTTCAAAAATTCATCGCCAACCCGTCCGAGGTCCATCCCGGCACGACCATGCCAGACATGCTCGCCGGCAAGTCGGACGAAGAACGACAAAAGATCGCCGAATCCATCAGCTACTACCTCGCCTCGCTCAAAAGCAAGGAACCCCGCCCGACCAAGGGGGCCAAAGCCACTCCCAAAGAAGGACACGCGCTTTATCACAAAATCGGCTGCGTTGCCTGTCATTCCACCATCGACCCCGAAGGAAAAACCGACGATGAGACTGGCGTTCTCAGCCTCGCTCATGTCGCCGGAAAATATCAGGAAGGCGCGCTTGGTGATTTTCTCTTCGATCCACTGAGGTCCCGCCCTTCCGGTCGCATGCCTGACATGAAACTCAGCAAGGATGAGGCCGCGACGCTGGCTTCCTTCCTTGAAGGAAACGCCAAAAAGAAAGCGCCAGCCGATTTCAATCCCCAGCTCGCCGCTGCCGGAAAGCACGCCTTCGCCAAATATAACTGTGTTGCCTGCCATCAAATCGACGACACTCCGGCCGAAGCAAAACTCAGTCTGAGCAATTTCGATCAAGGTTGTCTCTCGAAAGCTCCCGAAAGCGCCCCTAACTTTCACCTTGAGGATGATCAAATCAAATCCCTCAAAGCGGCTCTCCATAAACCCGACGAAATCCAATCCGCCGACCAAATCAAACTTCGCCTGACACAACTTAACTGCATCGCCTGCCATGTCCGCGACGACTACGGCGGAGTCGCTCCGCACCTCGATGTGTATTTCAACACCAGCGAGGAAGCTCTCGGCAACGACGCCCGCATTCCTCCCCCGCTCACTTTGATCGGGGCCAAACTTCGACCGGAGTGGTTGAACAAAGTCCTCTACGATGGCGAAAGTATTCGTCCCTACATGCACACCCGCATGCCCCAATATGGTGAGGAAAGTCTCGCCGGACTCCCGGAGCTCTTTGCGAAAGTCGATCACATCAAGCCCGTCGACCTGCCCGAGCCAGATCGCGAATCGAAACCCCAAATGCGCAACGGCGCCCATCTGCTCCTCGGAGACAAAGGACTGAACTGCATCAGCTGCCACAACTTCAACGGCAAGGAATCTCCCGGCATGAAAGGCCTCGACCTCATGACCTCTTTCCAGCGCCTTCAGCCCGGATACTTCTACGACTTCATGCAGAACCCGGCCAAGTATCGGCCCGGCATCATCATGCCCTCTTACTGGCCCGGCGGGAAGGCGGTGCAAACCGATATCCTCGAAGGCGACACCCACCGCCAACTGCAGGCACTCTGGCGTAATTTCTCACTCGGACGCTCCGCCCGCGACCCGTCCGGTCTGCGCTCTCCGGCCACCAATCTCGTCGTAACCGACAAAACGCGCACCTATCGCGGACGAAGCCGCGTGGCTGGATACCGGGGGATCGCTGTGGGATTCCCCGGCGGAATGAATTACGCCTTCAACGCGCAAAACGGCGCTCTTTCGTCCATCTGGAAAGGACAATTCGTGACCGCCAATTGGCGATCCCAAGGCGCGGGTGATTTCAATCCCGCCGAACGTGCGATCCAACTCGCCCAGGATGTTGGCTTCATGAAGCTCGCCAACGACGAGGGAAAATGGCCACTCCGCCCGACCGCGACCAAGGAGAACCCCGTCAATGCCGACCCGCTCTATCCACGAAATCGCGGGTATCAGTTCAAAGGGTATTCCTTCGACGAATCCGGCACGCCTACCTTCTCCTATCAGTGCCACGAGGTGGCCATCGAAGACAAAACAACTTCTCCGGAAGATCGCCTTCACCGGACTTTGAGTTTTTCCACGGAGAAGGAAACAACGCTCTACTTCCGCGCGCTCACTGGAAAGGTTAAGAAGATCTCCGACACCGTTTACCAAAGTGAGAAGCTCGAAATCACTCTTCCATCTGGAACCATTCTTCTGCGCGAGAATGAAGTCCTCCTCAAGATCTCCGTCCCATCCGGAAATTCCGCGATCACCATCGACTACCATCTTCTGCCATGAATCGACTTTTCAAAACCAGTCTCTTCTCCCTTCTCCTCACTCCTCTGGCAGCCGAAGAGGTGGGCGACCGCTGGGGTACCGCTGATCGTGAACGGGAATTCTATCGCATCGTCGACATTCCCATTCCGAAAGGTGAAGTTATCGAAGCAGGAGCCTTCACCGTCCTCCCCGATGACCGCATCGCCGTCGGCACCCGGCGAGGGGACATTTTCCTTCTCTCCGGAGTGGACGATCCCAAACCGCAACCGGGCTATCAAAAGTTCGCCACGGGACTGGATGAGATCTTTGGCCTCTCGTGGAAAGACGACGCCTTCTACGTCACCCAAAGCGGCGAACTCACGCGCATCAAGGATACCAACAAGGACGGCAGGGCCGATCGCTTCGAAGTCGTTTCCGATGTCTGGGGCTACAATACCTATCACGAGTATGCCTTCGGTTCGGAGTTCGATCCCAAGGGCAATCTCTATGTCGCTCTCGGTCTTTCGAAGTCCTACAACTCTTGGGAGCTCTTTCGTGGCTGGGCCTTGAAGGTGACGCCCGAGGGAAAAACCATCCCCATCGCCAGCGGGCTCCGCAGCCCTGGCGGCATCGGTTTTAACGAACAAGGCGCGCTCTGCTATATAGAGAGCCAGGGCCCATGGAATTCCTCCTGCAGTTTGAAGTTCATTGAGGAAGGCAGCTTCATGGGGCATCCCGCGAGTTACAACTGGTATCCCTACGCACCCAACCTCGGCAAGGCTCCGCCCGAACCCACCACGCCTTCTAGCATCATCGTCGAAAAGGAACGCGTACCCCAGCTCGATCCCTACGCCGTGATCTTTCCCTACATCCGCATGGGCCGTTCGCTGGGGGGATTTGTGATCAACAACACCAAGGGGAAATTCGGCCCCTTCGAAAACCAGCTTTTTATCGGTGACTACACTCAATCCATTGTCGTACGCGCCACCACAGAGCAGGTCAACGGAGTTTGGCAGGGCGCCTGCTATCCCTTCCGCGAAGGACTTTCCACCGGCATCCTCAACGTGCAGTTCACTCCGCAAGGTCGTCTTCTATGCGGCGGCACCAACCGCGGTTGGCCCGTGAGAGGACTGAAGGCCTACGCCCTTGAACGCCTCGAATGGACAGGGGTGATGCCCTTTGAAATAAAAACGGTTACTATAACTCCCAAGGGTTTCAAGATCACCTTCACCAAGCCGGTCGAGCCAAAGACCGGCAATGATCCCGCTTCCTATGTCATGTCCACCTTCACCCACCGCTACACCCGTGGTTACGGCGGCCCTGAGATCGATCAAACCACCCCCAAGATCACTTCGGCAACTCTCGCCAAAGACGGCCTCTCAGCCGTCATCAAACTGGACACCTTAAAAAAAGGCCACGTTCACGAATTCGACCTCGCCGCCCTTCGTTCAAGCGACGGTGGAGAACTTCTCCATCGCCACGCGTATTATACCGTAAACGAGGTGCCCAAGTGATCGAAAGGCATACAGCTGCGGGTATTTGCCCATAATCTCTCTTCTCGGAGTGAAATTTTTGTCGGGAATCCCCCAAAGGTTTGCACTAATATTGCCGCATGATTCGAATCGCCACCTGCCTCGCCCTCCTGCTCTCCCCGTTTTCGCTCGCTAGAGAAGGCAAGTTCATTTCACTCTTCAATGGTAAAGACCTCTCCGGCTGGACTCCCAAAATTGCAGGACACCCTTGTGGCGAGAACACCTTCGATACCTTCCGCGTTGAGGACGGCATCCTGAAATGCGAATACGACAAATACAAAAATTTCAACAAGCAGTTCGGCCACCTCTACACCAATAAGGCCTATTCACACTACATTCTCCGCATGGAATACAAGTTTGTCGGAAAAATGATGTCCGACGCACCTGGCTACGTAAACTTAAACAGCGGGATCATGGTGCATTCCCAATCGCCGCAGAGCATGGATCTCAACCAGGGATTCCCCGTGAGTATGGAATTCCAATTCCTCGCCGACGAGGGAAAAGGCAAGCGCCCGACCGGAAACGTTTGCACGCCCGGCACAAACCTCGTCATGAACGACAAGCTGGTTACCAAGCACATCGTACAATCGTCCTCCTCCACCTTCCCGGCTGACCAGTGGGTCAAAATCGAAATCGAAGTTCATGGTCACGACGAGATCATTCATCGCGTCAATGGTAAGGAAGTCCTCCGCTACCAAAAACCCCAACTCGATCCCGAAGGCCGCGTCGTCTCGGCCGAGGCCTTGATCAAAAAGGGCGGGCCCCTCGCTCTCAGCACCGGCTACATCGCCCTGCAGGCTGAAGGCCAACCCGTTTGGTTTCGGAATATCGAGATCAAGGAGTTGAAGAAATAGGCTACGGTCGCTGGGTCACCCTGATCCGGACAAACTCCCGGACGATCGAAGCGAACGGCGTGGTCGAACGATACGTGACCGTTTCCGTCCCGTCGCCATTTGGAATTGACGAAACGTATTGCACACCCAACGAATCCCAGTTTGCAAGGTCTGAAGAACTCTCAGCCGTAATAATGACGTCGTCCGCTGCCATGTTTCGACGGAAGGTGATGGTGAAGTTTTCCTCGGTCCCGCCATTGAACAAGCCCGTTCCGATCACGACCTGAGACTCAGGACTCGCTCCGGCATCGCCATTGATCGAACCCAAGGCGTGCTCAAGAAGAGCCTCCAGACCGTCTCCGTCGAGATCATCTGCTGGATTCCCGACAAAATTCACCGCGTCCGTTGTCCCGGGACTTCCTCCAATGGCTGCGCTGGACCGCCAATTCAAAGCCGCCCCGTGATCGGGCGCAGTCTCCGGAGCAATCAGGACGAGCGAATATCCACCGCCGTCCGGACCGGTCGGCCACGGCGCTTCATCCGAATAGGTGAAGCGCTGAATGTCTACAGTGCCCGTCGAATCGATGACCGCCAATTCCTCGCCACTGTTACTCAGGCTGGCGGTGAACTCACCCGGAGCAATCGTGATACCCGCCGTGTTGTTAGCGGCGGCAAAGGCGACCTGGTCGCTCACCACGAGAATCCGCCCGCCTGCCGGCAAGAGCCAACCGGACGGGAAGGTGTAGGTGATTCCTGAGAAGCTCACGTCCGTGAGATCAATCGTGCCGCTGGAGATATTCATCAACTCGATCCACTCCGTGCTCTCATCGGCTCCGGGAGGATTATAGTAAATTTCAGACACCACGAGATTGCCAACCGCAGCCGGTGCTCCGACAATGAACTCTGCTTCGGTGAGGGCCGACCATTCTCCGCCATTCAGAGCGCGGGCTTTCAAGGTCCCGGTCTGGGTCATCGTTACAGTATTGGAACCTCCATTCGGCTTGGCTCCCCGAACCCGCAAATCCATCCCCAAATCGGAGGTTGAACTCGGAGCCTGATGCAGCTCCACCGCGATGAAATTCACGCCCTCGACAAGATCGCCCGGCGAGAGAACCAAGGTATCAAGCGCCACTAGCCCTCCTTCGGGACTACCCGATGCAACCGCGTCATCGGAATAGGTTTTGTTCCCCGCCGTCATGTTCGAGCGGTCCACTTCCCTCCCGTTGAGATAAACGATTACGCCATCGTCGCGCACGATATCAAAAGTCAGTTCGGTATAATCTCCTGCTCCGGTCACATTGAACTCCTTCCGGAAATACAAGGTGTTGGTGCTCGCTGATCCCACCGTTGTCCGCGTCGTGCGACCACTGATTGTTCCATACCCCAGTAGCGCCTGACCCGTCCCCCAGGAGCTGTCGTCGAAATTCGGATGCTTCCAATCCGACGGACCATAGCTTCCATTCCCCACCACAACCTCGCTGTCGCTCTGCGCCACGCCGTTTCCGAGATACTTCCAACCCGTATCCTCCAGATCGACAAAGGTATCCACGATCGCTCCCCCGGTCAGCATTCCGGCACCCGGATTGATCCCTCCACCGACTTCCCTCGGATCGCTCCCATCCAGAGTATAATAAATTGATCCCGTGGTAGCAGTCACGGGCAACTCATAGCCATTGGCCACGACTCCACCATGTTGCATAAATACCGGAGGATCAATGGACGGATAGAGGTTTTGCCCGCGCAACTCCGGGATAATCCCACGAGAGTCGGACTCGTTCAAAATCATCGGGATATGATTATTGACGACATTATCACGCTCGACGATCCAGTGTTGCTCGCGCGTGAAGAAGATCGGTGAGTTGATTGTAGGAGGATAGTGGTCGTTGAAGGGATCGGTCGATGAGCTCGCCGTACTTCCGTAAGGCGTATTGGCCTGCACATCACCCCACCGGGCGGATTCCGCCATGATCGCCTTGTCCATCTCGGCACAGATCCCGAGGAAGCGCTGAGCGGAGTTTTGTTCGGTGAGGGCTCCACCGTTGTAGATATGCTTCGCAACCCGGTCGGCAAAGCGGATCCGAAACTCCTCGTTCAACCGGAGCCGCTGGAAGGGCCGCATGGAACCGCTATTGGATCCGTAGCGATTCCAGCTGAACTTATCGAGACTGATCTCCTGATCCCAAACCTGAAAACGCCAGCGGCCGTCCCCGCTGATGGCATTGACGGCGGCGTAACCGTTCTTGGTCGGCCAATCTTCGGCATCGGCATAAAAGTGGAGGAAGGTATAATCGATATAGTTGTCGATATCGATGACGTTCTTGGCCTGCTCGTAAACGGTATTGTTGGTGATGTCACCGTTGAGAGTGCTGATCATCGAATTCCAGAGCGGCCCCGGAGTCAGGATGTCGGCATTGACCTCCCAATCTTCGGTCTCGCCACCGATGTGATCCGCATACCAGTCATCCTCGTAGCGCTCGGTGAGATCATGCAACCCCCAGTAGAGTCCGTTGACGTAAAGGTGAACAAAGTCGCCATTCCCCGAAGCGTTGCCCATTGCGCGCATGGAGTCCTTCATCCAGACATCGCGCATGTACATCGAGTCGTTCGGACGATAGCGCCCGCCAGACCACGAAACGAGAGCCCACGAATCGGTGAAGCAGGCTCGCAGGACAAGCTTGTTGAAAGTCTCAACGTCGCTTTGAGGGAAGAGCGGGTAATTGAGCTTCGGCTTACCAACAGTTGAGCTAAAGGTAAGGCGTAGCGAATGCTTGTGCATTCGCGCCGACCGCCGGCTGGCATTGCCGTGGACTTCGATTTTGCAGTCCTCCTGAAAGCCCGGAGAGCCATCGGGGAGAATGTATTCCATCGAACAAGTCCGCTCCCACCGGCTGCGGGGATTGGAATAGATCCCGGTCGCTGGTTCGGCATCCGAATTCAAAAAATCGGACGGATTCATGGTGATCGATACCGTCGGGATATCGAGCAAGGCCTCCTGCATGGTGTGGTCCGCAAGACCGAGATCGTCGTTCACGACCCGCGGATCCATTTCGTAGTCCGAGGGGTGAATCACATTCGGGTCACCGGAGTTCGACCAGTCGACCGGCCAGCCCGGCGGGTTGGCAGGTTGCTGAAGCACATCATCGACAAAGATGTAGGTATGGGAATCAACATTCGTGGAGAGCCAATTGCTGAAATAAGCGATCGCCCGGATCATCGAAGTCGTCGTGATGTTGATGGGACCGGAGTAGACTGTTCCATAACTCGTCGTCGGCTTGGAGCCATCCGTTGTGTAGCGTATCGTGACCCCGGGAGTATCTGATGTAATTGCCAAGGCGAAGGGTGAGGAATAGAATCCCCGGTCGATGGAAAAATTCGTATCCTTCACCACCCCCGGATACTGCGTCGTGTTATTGACGGTGCCTGGAGTGCTCGACTGAAAGAAGACCGGTCCTCCTCCCGCCGCCGGAGGGCCATAGGAAATGTCGGTGAACTGCTCCGGGTATGTCGGCAAAAAACTATCGTCCACCGTCGTTCCGTCGGGCCGCACAATCGCCAGATATTCGCCATCTGCCGAAAGACTGAAATTGGTATGCGCCGCTCCGCCGGGGTCGACAACATTCTTGCCCGAAGCGAAGACCACCAGATACCCCGAAGCCGGAATTGTTGCGGACGGAAAATTCCACTTCGTCGGATTTTCCGCATTGTCGGTGAGATAGTATCCATCCAAATTCACGATGCTTGGATTGGGATTATAGATCTCGATCCAATCTTCCCGGTTCCCAAAACCGTCGGTGATGTCAGTCACATTGCGGGTCAGGATCTCGTTGAGCTGAAGCGGGATCAAGGTGTTTGGAAAATCCGCCGGGTTGTTCGGGTCCGTTCCCTCTGCAGCTTCCAGGGAATCATTGAAGCCATCACCATCGGAATCAGGGTCAGTCGGATCAGTGACCCAACCATTCGCTCCGATGGCCTCATCATTGTCATTCAGCCCGTCCCCATCGGTATCCTGCTCAAGAGGGTTTGTGCCATAAACATTGACCTCATCGTCATCATCCAAACCATCGGTGTCAGTATCAGCTAGGGTCGGACTCGTCCCCGACGCCTGCTCCTGCACATTTGTCAGCGAATCCCCGTCATTGTTTCCACTCCCTGTCGCGACACCCAAGTTGGCAAAGTAAAGGAGCTCCCAGTCGTCATCGAGATTGTCCAGGTCGGAATCATTGAGCACCTCAATCTGAAACACTTCTTCGTAAAATGCTCCCATCGCATCCGTGGTGCGTATCCGAACCGAAAAGATCGTGCCTCCTGCGAAACCAGTCAAATCACTGTCAACCTCCAGATCCGCCCCGCTAATCGTAAATTGTCCATTATTCGAGTCACCTGCTCCTGCAGCGAGGGTATAGGTAAAGGTATCAGCTGGCGTCGGGTCTGTGGTAGAGAACGTTCCCACCACCGTTCCGATCGTCGCCGTCTTGGCAACCGTTAGCCCCGATAAATCCAAATCAGTTGGTCCGTCGGTCGAAACCGGATCCCCAACTTCCAGGCCATTGATAAAAACATTGTGCGAGCTGCTCGGACTCACGGCCGAAACGGTTCCGCTCAGAGTCACCGCTCCGCTTCCATCGGTGGTGACATTCAAGGTCACGAAATTGTCCGCCAGGGTCGCCGGGGTCGGGGAATTTTGGAAAATGTACCGCTGCGTCGGCGCTCCCCCTCCGCTCCAGTCGGCCGCCCTTCCGCCACTGGAGCTCCTGTCAAAACCCCAAATCGTGACTGGATATTCCGTATTGGGTTGAAGACCGGTAAAAACCAAACTCAAGCCACTCCCCTGGTTGTTGCTGAAGCTTCCGTTCGCGAACAAAAAATCCCGCCACATCGACGCCTCGCCGCCACCACCATTGTTTGAGCCCCGGTCTCTGGTGTCCAGACCGACCGAGCCAATGGCGTCAACATCCAATCCGATGCTTCCGGGAAACGTCTTCGACCAGGAATCACCCAAATCAGAATCTCCGGACGAGATCGACTCCCAACCGCTCTGGGTCACGCTGCCCTGGTTAAAATCAATCCGCAGGGTCTGGGCTGACACCAAAAGCGAGCCGAAAAGATACGCAGCGAGAGTTCCCTGCAAGCGACCAGTCAAAATCATCTAAAAAAAGAGTCCAATTGAGAGGAAAACTCAAACGCAAAAACTCTCCTCGATTCCCAAAAACCGCTATTCCATCCTTTCCAGAGTCAAAAGACGGAATTCCATCGCCTCCGACCCGGGGATCTCGGTCGCGCTGAGAACCATCTGACCAGATCCTTGTTCAAGGGTAATCTCTCCAATCGGGATTGCCTTGAAGTCCTTCACGTAAGACTCCATTCGGGGGGAACGATCATGCTCCGCCCCAGTTTCGGGAACGTCGTGTGCTTCCGAAATTACGAAAGGCAGCTTCGCCTCCTTGAAAGTCAGCTCACATTTTGCTCCCACCTCTTTCGCCGCATAGTAGAGCACGACTTTGAAACTCCCCGCCTCCATCACCTCGACATCGAAGGCGATTTTTCCGTCCGTCGTTTTCCAGCTGTGAAAGTAAGAGCAATTGGGAAACTTGTTCGACCGCTTGATCCCGCCATGCACCTTGGCATCCCGCGCGGGCAGCTGGGTCATGACGCTGTCGGGATGAGCAATCACGAAGGGGCGATCATCATCCGAGTAACCCGGCATAAACTGCTGGCGGTGAGCCTCCATCGCTTGCTTCAGCTCCTTCACCATCTCCGGCTTATCTTTGACGGGCTTCCGTTGCCCCGGATCTGCGACCATATCGAAAAGGTTTCCTTTATGATCCAGGCGAAACCGCTGGTTCCGTGCGCTGATCTTACTCTTCCATTGATTCACGATTGTCCGACCTCTCCAACTTACCTTCTCCCCTTTCAGTAAAGGCTTGAGACTTCGTCCATCAAGCGGCTTTGACTTCTCCTGCGACACACCAGCCAAGTCACACAAAGTCGGCAACAAATCCTGCACGCTGGCAATCTGTGGAATCTTCAATCCCGCCTTTACCCCGTTCGTCCAACGAAGGTAAAGCGGGCTCCGCACTCCCCCTTCATCCGTGCTCCCTTTCCTTCCCTTCATGCCGCCATTCCAACGAACACCGTTCGGCCCATTGTCGTGAAACCACACCACGATGGTATCGTCGGCCACTTTGAGCTCTTCGAGCTGCTTCAGCATCCGACCAACGTTCCAATCCAAATTCTCACACATCGCGAGCGCACATCGCTTATGATTATCAGCCTTCTTTGATTCCTTCTGCTGCTGGTTGGAAAACTTGAGTTCCTTCTTGGCAAACTTCTTCCAAAACTCCTCCGACACCTGCATCGGAGAATGCGGCGTGTTGTAAGGCACATAGGCAAAGAAAGGTTTTCCTTCCTTCACTGACTTATCGATGAAGGACATCGCCTTGTTCGTAAAATCATCCGTGCAAAAACCCTCTCCCTTCACAATTTGCCCATTGTGTTCCAAGAGCGGATCGAAGTAGTTCCCCCAATGCCCGCTGCAAAAGCCATAAAACTCCCCAAAGCCTCGACCGTTGGGATGATAGGGATACTGCATGCCATTGTGCCACTTCCCAAAAGCTCCCGTGCGATACCCCGCCGCCTTAAAATGATCAGCAATCGTCACTTCATCGAGATCCATCCTTTCCCCACCTCCCGAGGTCGAATAGACCCCGCTGCGCGCATGATGACGCCCCGTAAGAAATTCCGCCCTCGTCGGCGAACAAACCGCGCAGACAAAAAATCGCTCAAAACTGGCCCCCTCGCGCGCCAACGAATCGACATGCGGCGTCGCCAAATCACCATTTCCCGAACTCGACAAATCACCCCAACCCTGGTCATCGGTCAAAAAGACAAGGACATTGGGAGATTTCCCCGAAAGAGGAAGTAAACAAGCGAGAAGAGCTAAGAGACGGACGATCATCTTTTTAAAACGAAGCCTGACTCCCCGGTATTTCAACAACACCCGGCCGGTCCGCAACAATCCGAAAGCTGTTCGTCGTCATACTCCGGAATCCCGCATTTGTCCTTGGCGAGACAATCGGTGTGCTTTTTCTCCAACTTCAAAACCAGAGCAGCCTCCCCCACTTCAACCGCCGCGAGCGGATACTGCGAAATCACCCCGTCCTCATACTCAAACTCCACCGGTAAAAAATCCCCCGGCATCACCGAAGCTCCCATTTCGAGAATCTTCAACAACTTCTCAGCCCCAATCCGATGCTCCACATCCGTCGCCACCCAAGCCTGAAGCAGACACCAAGAGGCCACTCGCTTGGTCCCACCGCAATCGATGAAGTCCTTCCTTACTCCTCCCACCTCGGTGACATGAAAATGCCGTGGCACCGCCTCTCCGCCTGGAAGCACCAACTGCAACCCTTTTCCTGGATTCTCTCCAAGGACCTCTTTCAGAGCCTTCACATCAATCATGGATTTAATATCAACCTATTTCTCAATATTTAAAGTCCAACTTATCGAGATGAAGGGTTGCCTATCTGCCACTTAGCTGAAACAAGCCTTTCGCTCTCATATGGGCACTGTCCCACTCATGAGCAATTACACCGACCTACCGACCATCAAAGAATGGAAAAGGATCGTCGCCCCGCACACCAAGCCCTCGATCGCAAAAGCCACTTGGCAAATCATCAACTCCATCGGCCTCTATTTTGCACTTTGGGCCGCGATGTATTTCACGGTACAATTCTCTTATTTGGCTACTTTCGCCCTGGCTATTTTTGGGGGCGGCCTCCTCATTCGGGTTTTCATCATCTTCCACGACTGCGGTCACGGCTCCTTCTTTAAATCCCGCCGCGCCAACCACATCACCGGTTTCATCTCAGGCCTCCTCACCTTCACACCATACTTCCACTGGCGATGGGAGCACTCGGTGCATCATGGCGCATCCGGCGATCTCGACCGGCGAGGCACCGGCGATGTCTGGACCATGACTGTCGAAGAATACCTCTCTGGCTCCCGACCCAAGCGCCTCGCCTATCGCCTCGTTCGTAATCCCCTCATTCTCTTTTTCATCACCCCGATCATTCTCTTCGTCATTCGCGAACGCTTCCCCTCCAAAGGAGCCAGCAAGCGGGATCGCAATTCCGTCCTCTGGATGAATCTCGCCATCATCGCCCTCGCCGCCGCGCTCATCTCAATCTTCGGATGGCAGCATTACCTTTTCATCCAGGGCACCACAATCAGCTTCGCCGCCATGGGAGGCGTCTGGCTCTTCTATATACAGCACCAATACGAAGGCGTCTACTGGGAGCGCAAAGATGAATGGAACTTCACCGCCGCCGCCCTCGAGGGCAGCTCCTTCTACAAACTCCCGAAAATCCTCCAATGGTTCTCCGGCAACATCGGCTACCATCACATTCACCACCTCAGCTCAATGATTCCTAACTACAATCTTGAGCAGTGCCACAACTCACACGAAATCTTCACCAGGGTGGAGCCCGTGACCTTCTGGAAAGGATTCAAATCCCTCAACTTCCGCCTCTGGGACGAAGAAGAAGGTAAACTCGTCAGCTTCCGCGCCATCAGAAAACGCGAGCGCAAGCCAAGGGCTGCTTAATCGGCAATCCTCAAAAACTCCCGGCTCATCTCGAAGACTTCCTTCTTCGCCCCAAGGGCCGCCTTTAGTTTGACATCGCGATCCCACGAATTCTTCGTCCTGAGAATTCGCCAAAGCTCTCCCAGTTTCAAATTCAAAGTATACTGTAAGGGAGTCACCAGCGGTGTATTGGTGAGCGGATAATCCGTGCCATACATCAAGCGACCATTCAGGCGTTCGTCATTCAACACCACCGGCAAATACTTCCGACGATTACTCTGCGTCAGCGTGGAAATATCGGCTACGAGATTAGGAAACTCCGGCATCATTTCCAACAAGCGCTCGACATTGTCCTGCCCCTCCGATTCCCCCGAGCTCGCCACGTGAGCCGCGATCACTTTCACCCCGCACTCCAGGGCGAATCTCAAGAGCCGGGGATCACCCAGCGCATTGTTCGTTTGCGAAAAAGAATCCTCATCGCCCACATGCGTCAGCAGCGGAAGATCCAACTCCACCAACTTCCGGTAGTATTCTTCATACCGCTTTTCCGACGGATCGATATTCTGAATATTCGGCAACCACTTTACCAGGACCGCTCCGTTCTCTTTCGACCACTCTAATTCCTCCAGGGCATCTTTTCGATTCGGATGCACGCTCGAAGCAAAGTAGAGCTCGGGAAACTTCTTCACACCTTCCCCTACAAAACGATTGGGCACGAAGACTTCCCCTCCTTCTCGATCCAATTCCCCCTCCACGGTATACGGCGCATCCATCGCCAAAATCACCGCGCCATCGACATACTCTGATTCCTGAATCGAGTTCGCAATAATCCCCATCAACGACTCATCACCCTCTTCATTCACCTTCTTCTCATTGCTCCCGAAAATCTTCAAATAGAGCCCAAACTTCCAGCTATTGCGCAGCGCGTCCGAAATCCAGGCCCCGCTCCCACCCGCGCCGATTCCCGCGGTATGACAATGCATATCAATAATCCCCCTCGGCGGCTCGACCGCCTCCTCCCCGATCACTCCTCGAAACATCATCAGGCGCAAAAGAAATAGCGCCACGATCAAACCGCAAACGATCAGGAAGGGAATCATCCCTGAGTCTTATAGATCAAACGTAAGGCATCCAGACGAATACGCGCTCCCTTGAGAGCTTTCTCAAGATCCTCCTGTCGCGTCTTCACCACCTCGATCTCGTGATCGCCAATCATAGGGTTCACTTCGGCCAGATCCTGCAAGCGATCCAACTCCGCGCTCAACGACACTTTCATCGCCTCGACCGCCTTGGTCACCACCGTCTTACGCCTTTTTTTCACAAGTCCACCCAACTGCTTCAACATGTCCGGAATCAGCTCCTGAGTCACCTGAGGTTGCCCCAAAAACTTACGATGCTTACCGGGTCGACAAACCGCCCGAATCAACTTTGCGTCACTCGTAAGATCATTCCCCTTAAAATCCACCGCGACCCGAATCGGCACCGCCGGCAGGAAGTGATCGGTCTGCAAGGAAGCCGGAGCAATACACTCAACAACATAGTAAGCCTCCATGATCACCGAAGTCTCACCTGGCGTCTCCCAGACTCCGAAGGCACTATTCCCAGCCTCACCCGACAACAATAAATCAATCGCCGAAACCACCATGGGATGATCCGCCGACATGAAGCCCATCTCTTCCCGGCTCAGGGCCTTCTCCCGATCAAAAGTCACCGCCATTCCTTCTTCCGGCAAATCAGGAAAAGCATCCGTGATGACATTCCCCGGTTTCAACAAATAATCCCGGTCATCAAGCTCCTCCACTTCGAGCCCGAAAAAGTCAAAAGTCCGCGCAATCCAATCTTCAAAATTTCGATCCCGATCCCACGTGTCCATCCTCTCGAGAACTTCGTCAATCTCACCACCACCATTCGAGGTCAGCGCAAGCAAACGATCGTGCCCGCGTTCCATCTCAGCTTCGGTTTCATCACGCAAGACCTTCGAGGCCGCGATAAACTCATCAAGCGTATCCGTCTTCAAAGCCTGTAAGCGCTTCACCAAGATTTGCGCACCTTGCAAATTCTTCTCAAAGGCATTCAGCCCTTCAGAATACCACCGAGCATAACGTTCGCACCGCTGCCCCTTCACGAAAGGCACATGAATATGAATTGTCTCGGTCTGGCCAATCCGATCCAATCGCCCGATCCGTTGTTCCAGCAATTCCGGATTCTCCGGCAAATCAAAAAGCACCAAATGATGAGCAAACTGGAAATTCCGCCCTTCACTTCCAATCTCGGAACACAAAAGAACACGCGCTCCTTCCTCCTCGGAAAAGTAGGCCGCATTGCGATCCCGTTGAAGTAAGGTCAGTTCTTCGTGGAACTGCGCCAGATTCACCGCCACCCGATCCAGCACCGCCACGGCAATCTCCTCGACCAACTCGAGCGTCTTACAAATCAACAGGACCTTCTCGTTCGGATTCTTCTCCAAAAAATCCACCAGCCAATTGATCTTAGGCGCAAAATCATCATCGCCTTTCAACTCAATCAAATTCTGCTTCCGCTCCGGAAAGCCACTCAGCTGCTTTCGTGTATTTCGAAACATCACCCGACCGGTCCCAAAAGAATCGAGCAAATCCGAAACCACTTCATCACGCATTCCCTCTTCGTCAATCCTCGTAAGCCCATCCGCCAAACGAGGCGAACGTTTCGCAAAAGCCTCAACCGTGGCATCTCCCACAGATTCTCCTGACTTCACAACATCAATGACATCCGCCACCTCTTCATAATGCGCCGACTCTTCCAAAAACTCCTCCAAATCACTGTAACGATCCGGGTCAAGCAACTGCAATCGCGCAAAGTGCCCCTCCGCACCCAACTGCTGCGGCGTCGCGGTGAGCAAAAGAACCGAAGCCGTTTCCGCAGCCAGCACTTGCACCAATTCATATTCCTCACTTGCCTCCTCCGGCGTCCACTCCAAGTGATGAGCCTCATCCACGATCAACAAATCCCACCCCGCCTCGATCACCTGCGGCATTCTTTCTGGATTCGCGATCAAAAAGTCCGCGCTACACAACACCAGTTGGCTATCCAAAAAGGGATTCGCCTCCGGATCATTATGGGTAATCGACGCACACCGCGCCTCATCAAAGAGCGAGAAAGTCAGATTAAATCTTCGATACAGCTCCACAAACCATTGATGAGTCAACGCTTCCGGCACCAAAATCAACACTCGCTCGGCGCGTCCGGTCAGCTGGAGACGGTGCAATATCAAGCACGCCTCAATCGTCTTTCCCAATCCCACTTCATCCGCCAGCAATACCCGCGGCGCAATTCGTGAGGCCACCTCGTTCACAATTGCGATCTGATGCGGAATTAAATCCATTCGCCCACCCAAAAACCCCCGAACCGGTGACTTGCGAATCTGACTACTCCGGAAAAGCGATTCCGCACGCAGATTAAAAGTCCGTAATTCATCCACCTGCCCGCTCAGCAAACGGTCTTCCGGCTTTGAAAAACTGATGGTATCCGAAAGCTCCGCTTCCTCGATGGCCCGCTCACCTGCGTGATAAATCAACAAACCCTCTCTCTCCTCCACCCGATCAATCGTCACCGTCACTCCATCATGCAAAAGAACTTCATCCCCCGCCTTAAATTGCACCCGCATGATCGGCGCCGTCTCCAGCGAATACGTCCGCTTCTCCTCCGTCGCCGTGAACAGGATGCTCACCTGCCCGTTCTCTTTCTCCAACAAAATCCCCAAACCCAATTCAGGCTCGGTCTTGCTAATCCATCTCTGACCCGGCGCAATCGCAGTGTGACTCACGCCGTTGGATACATCCACACCACCAAGATGTCGAGACGCACCCGAGAGGAATTATGATCCACCCGTCAGCCTATATGCTTCCATCAACTCCCTTGATGTTCATCAACGGATCAAGAATTAATCAAAGAACTCCAAGCTCTTTCCCCACCTCCACAAATGCCTCAAGGCCTCGATCCAAATGCTCCTTGGTGTGCGCCGCGGAGATTTGGGTCCGGATCCTCGCCCGTTCTTTTGGGACGACCGGGAAGAAAAAGCCAATCGCGTAAACTCCCCTCTCCATCAACCCTTCCGAAAATCGCTGGGACAATTCCGCCTCCCCTAAAATCACCGGCGTAATCGGATGTTCCGCCCCCGACACTTCAAAGCCCGTCGATTCAATCTGCTCCCGAAAATACCGGGCGTTTTCTTTCGCGCGATCCGCCAAGTCCGTCGAAGCCGTCAACATCTCCAGCACCTTGAGCGACGCCGCTGCGATTGGAGGCGCAATACTATTCGAAAATAAATACGGCCGCGATCTCTGACGAAGCAAATCTACGATCTCCTTCTTCCCCGAAGTGTATCCGCCTGAGGCACCTCCGAGAGCTTTTCCCAAAGTCCCCGTCGTCAAATCAATCTTCCCAAAAAGACCACAATGCTCATGCGTCCCGCTCCCGCGCGCGCCGAGGAACCCCGTGGCATGACAGTCATCAAAGTGCACCAAAGCGCCATATTTTTCCGCCAGTGCATGAACGCCCGCGAGATCGGCAATCACTCCGTCCATCGAAAAAACCCCATCCGTTGTGATCAACTTATGTCTCGCTCCATCGGCATCCGCCTGCTTCAGCTTTCCCTCCAAATCCGCGAGATCATTGTTGGCGTAGCGATAGCGCTTAGCTTTGCACAAACGCACGCCATCAATAATTGAGGCATGATTGAGCGAATCCGAAATCACGGCGTCTTCCGCCGTCAACAAGGTTTCGAAAAGCCCGCCGTTGGCATCGAAACATGAGGGATAGAGAATGGTATCCTCCGTTCCGAGAAACTCTGTGAGCGCCTCTTCCAGTCGACGATGTAAGGTCTGGGTACCGCAAATAAATCGAACCGAAGAGAGCCCGAAACCATATTCATCGATCGACTCTCTCGCCGCTTCCCGAACCTCAGGGTGATTCGACAGCCCAAGGTAGTTGTTCGCGCACATGTTGATCACCCGTCGACCGTCATCGAGCGTAATCTCCGCGTCCTGAGGCGAACTGATCTGGCTTTCTTTTTTATAAAGGCCATCGCGCTTAATCTCATCGAGAGTTGTGGCAAGCTGAGTCTGAAATTCAGAAGTATACATAATTTTTAAGGTGATATTTTATCCAAGGTCGGACCATTGCAGAAGAACTTTCCCGCAGGAGCCCCCTTTCATCGCCGCGAAGCCCTCTTCGAAATCGGCGTAGTGAAAACGATGAGTGATCACGGGCGAAATATCGAGGCCCGACTGGATCATCGAGGTCATCTGATACCAGGTCTCGTACATCTTCCGGCCATAGATTCCCTTGATCGTCAGTGAATTAAAAATGACCTGATTCCAGTCAATCGTGACATTCGGCCCGGGAATTCCCAACAGGGCAATCTGTCCACTATGCCGCATATTGGAAATCAAGTCATTAAAGGCATCATGATTTCCGGACATTTCCAAACCGACATCAAATCCCTCTTTCATTCCCAATTCATCTTGAACGTCCGATAATTTTTCCTTTCCCACGTTAACAGTCCTCGTTGCTCCAAGCGTTCTGGCTAGCTCCAGGCGTGTCTCGTCCAGATCAGTAATCACGACGTGTCTCGCGCCCGCATGTTTTGCGATCGCCACTGACATGATTCCGATTGGACCCGCCCCGGTAACGAGCACGTCCTCGCCCAGCAGGGGAAACGTGAGCGCCGTATGGGTGGCATTCCCGAGGGGATCGAAAATCGCAGCTTCATCGCGTGAGATCTCCGGAGCCAGCTTCCAAACATTTGTCGCCGGCAGCGCGAGATACTCCGCGAAGGCACCCGGCGAAGTCACCCCCACGCCTTTGGTGTCCTTGCAGTAATGCCGCCGTCCCGCCAGACAGTTGCGACACCTTCCACAAATCAAATGCCCTTCCCCGGAAACAACATCACCCACTTTCAAATAATCTACCTCCCCGCCGACCTCGACAATGTCCCCCACAAACTCATGCCCCGTCACCAAGGGCACCGGAATGGTCTTGGCCGCCCATTCATCCCAATTGTAGATGTGCAGGTCGGTGCCACAGATCCCCGTCCGATCTACTTTGATCAAGACGTCCCGGGGACCAATTGAGGGCTCAGGAACATCCAACAAAGCCAAGCCAGACGCGGAGTCGTTTTTAACAAGTGCTTTCACGATAATTCAATTTCGATTTCCGAGGAACATCCTTTGATCTGGATTTTAGAGACACGCAAGCCGCGATTCTTGAAAATGTATGACAGTGAATTCAGATCCCTCTCACACTTCTTCGCAACAAAGTGTAAACTACGCGGTTTCCTCCTCCAACTACTGAAACATTCTGCTAATTATTTCTCAGCCACTCCCCAATGAAAACTTTCGCACTCCTGCTCTTAATTTCTATCGCCACCCTCTCCGCGCAACGAGGCCCAAGACCTCATGAGATTGCCGAATCACCCGCTGACATCGGCTCATCAGGCTTCGTCTGGTATCCCATCCTCGAAGACGGACTCGCCGAAGCCAAACGCTCCAAGCGTCCAATCTTCTTCTTGGCCGCCGCTTCACAGTGCAGCGGGGTTTCCGGAGTCTTCTGACCCGGCTACACTCACACGGCGTACCGGGAGTACACCAAAAACGATGTGATCAAAGCGAGCCGCGACTTTGTCTGTATTCGCATCGACTCCTACGAAAGCGAAGAGGCTCAGAAAATTGTCCGCAGCCATCTCAACGGACGATTTGAAAACACCGCCTTCTGCATCCTTTCCCCTGATGGTAAAGAACGCCTGACTCGAAGCGGACGTGGACCCGGACAGGTTTTTAGAGGAAATCTCGCGAGCTCCCTCAACACCATTTCCAAAGAATATCGGAGCAGAGACAAGGGCGCCGCAGTCCCCGATTTCCCCACATTCAAGCTCAGCCTCAACGTCACCTCCGCCGATCAACGCCTGCTTCTTCTCGTCACCGGGAATGACAAGGAACTCAAAACCGCCCGCAAGTACCTCCAACCATTCGCAGAGCACCCGGACATCATTGGCCGCTTCCACTACGATTTTGAAAGCGACGAAAAAGCTTGGTCAAAGGTCCTGAGCAAAAGTAAATCAGGCTCTCGAATCATGATTGTTGCAGCCGACACCTTCGGACAAAAAGGCGAAGTTATCAAAAGTTTCCCTCTCAATGTCAAACTGAGTGATCTGAAAGACGCTCTCCTCAAGGCCAATGAATCCTACGCAAAAAACACGCCGAAGAAAAACTATGGCAACCACATTCAAAAGGGCCGTCGCAATGGCGTGACCTGGGAAATGCCCATGGAGTATGGTGAAGACCGGGACGGAGACGGAAAAATCGACCATCGTGGAGGAGCAGGTCGTCCGGGGCCACGCCGACGGTAGGAACTATCGTTCTGCCACCTTCAATCGGTAAAATCTTTTTTCTCCCGCTGCGACAGGCTTACCAAAAGTTATCAGCTCCCGCCCATCGACCGGAACGGCCCGTGACACCACGGTCAATGATTCGTCGCTCCCCCAATCTTCCAGATTCGTAGAACTCTCCAACATTAACCTGGCCTGATCAGCTCCGACTCTCACTGGAAACTGAAAACGCCATTCGCCACCATCCTCCGAAAAGAGAATTGCCAATCTTCCATCACGCCGGTCTCCGGCATCCGTCCCGATGGCATACTCGAAGAAGTCATCCAATTCATCGCCATCGGAATCAACTCCGGAAAGACCACCAAAAGCAAGCGTCGCCCCACTTCCCGGAGTTCCCCCCGCAAACATGCTCACTCGCCAATTTGAAGCATCGCGATGATCCGGATTTGTATCCGGTGATATCAAAGTTAAACTATGTCCCGCCCCATCCGCACCCTTGGGCCAGGGAGCAGCATCGTTAAAGGCAAAGTCATGGATCACCGAGCTATCGGCAGCCCGCAAATCGATCCACTCGCCGTCATTGTTCAAGCTGCCCGAAAAAGTCCCCACCACTTTATCTGCTTCGTCAGGATACGCCGCGGCGAAATCATCGAGATTTTTCACTAACACGATCCGCTCCCCGGGAACAAGCACCCACAAGCGCGTGCTTGTCCCTTCATCAAAGGAAAATTCAACGCCGTCTCGAAATTCTACACCCCGCAGGTCCACCGGAAGATCTCCGACATTCATCAACTCTACGAATTCCTCCTCAGTCTCCGTATTCGACGGATGATAATATAGTTCACTGATAACGAGATTCTCACTACTCGCCGGTTCCGTTCCGACGTAAAACGCCGCACTGCTCAACGCACTCCATTCTCCGCCGCTTAAGGCACGGGCATTCACAATAAACGAAGCACCCAAGGGAACTGCGCCACTGTAGACAAATCCCCCGCCATCCTTCGGGTCGCTTCCATCGATGGTATAGCGAATCTCGCCAGCTGGCGCTGTCATCGTCAAATTGAATCCCGGCGGAACGTTGCCCCCAAATTGACTCATCTCCGGCGCCTCGACGGAGGGATAGAGATTTTGATTCCTAAATTGATTCAAGACCGTTTCACTACGTCCCGGGATGTAGGTACTCAACTGGTAATTCACCTCCGTCTGCCACTCCGAATTCACCGTATACGGATTTCCGGCTCGCTGAGCATCTCCCCACCTCGCCGATTCCGCAATCAGGGGAATGCGCAATTCATCCACGAAGCCCTGGAAGGTTGCCGCAACACTCGGCGGAGTCAGCGCTCCGTTATTGAAAAAATGACGGTGAATGCGATCCGCAAATAACAATCGATAATCCGCATTGGCCCGTAATTTCTGATGCACCCCTGTCGCACGCCCTGCATTATTTTTCGTGGTATTATTTACCATCGGTCCCAGCAAAGTCCGCTCGGAATCCCAAGTGAAAAACTTAAAGGTCTCGCCCTCTCCTCTCAAGCGCCCCGCCTGCCAGTTGTTGGTATCCCAGTCCGAGTTACCGTTGTAAAAATTCACCAACAACCAATCGATCATGTTCTCCAAATCGAGATATTCCTGAATTCCATCGTAGTTTTCCGGCAAGGCCATGTCGGTTTCCGAGATCGCCAGGACCTGATCCCACGGATCCACCGAACCATCGACCGCCTCGATCCCTGGTCGAGGCGATGACTTGATGACATCCCAATCTTCCTTCTCCCCGCCAAAGGCCTGCACCATGGAATCAGATTCGATTCGCTCGATGGTATTGAATAAGCCCCAATACATTCCATTGAGATAGACATGAATGTGACCTTGCCTTGTGGCGGGTTGCCCCATTTCACCCTGAAGACGCCGCGCCAACTGGTCTCGAATGTAGAGCGCCTCTTCCCGTTGAGGGGCATTGGGATGGAACCACGAGTCACCATTCTGACCACGAAGCAAATAGCTGTTCACTTCGTCATTCTCGCTTCCCTCTCCAAAGATTGGAAACTTCAAAGTCGATTCCCCGTAGCCACTCCGAAAGACAAGGCGCATGTTGTGTTTCTTTCGTGAGGTCGTCCGACTAGCATTACCAAAAATGCGCATCCCCGCATCGAGTTGAATTTCTTCACCATGAGGAAAATCAAAGAACTCCGCCGAGACTCTTCGCTCCCACGCCGGCCCACGGGCGATCACCGAATTAGAATAAATCCCACCAGTCGTCGGATCGGTATCACTGTTAAACCAATCATCGACCTCCATCACCAGAGACAAGGTCGGGAGACCCCGCAAAGCCGCCTTGATCTGAGCCGTTGTCCCAATACTTCCTCCACTCGCCATTGCGTAGTCAGCTGTCACCGACGGCTGCCAGGTCGCAGGATAGCCAGCCGGATTTGGGGGCTGGTTCACCACGTCATCGAGAAAAAGGTAAGTGTGCGTCATCACCTTCAGGGGAACGGCACCGGGAAAAAACGCACTCGCCCGCAAGGTCGTAGTAGTAGAAATTGAAATCGGAGCTGAGTAGAGAATCCCATTGTCTGGAGATGGCTCACTGGCATCCATGGTATAATATATCTCAGCGCCCACAGCCTCGGTTGAGAGAGCCACATTGAACGGTGCCGTAAAAAAGCCACGGGTGACATCTGCCACCACCTCCTCATCAATGACCGAATCAGCAGCCGTCGAGGCATTCGCCGCCAGGGGAGTCGGATTCACAAAATAACCCGGCCCATTCTCGGATAGCCCCCACGATACTCCCACATTTTGCTCGGGATACTCGGGAGAAAACTCATGGTGAATCGTTACCCCGTCCGGCTCGACCAAGGCAAGATATTCCCCCTCCCGGGCCAATCCAAAATTGGCGTGCAATTCCCCCGCCGCCCCGACCCGGTCCTTGCCACTGGCGAAGATCATAAGATATCCGTTCCCATTCACTTGCGCGTTCGGGAGTTCCCACTTCGATAAATTTTCCGGGTCATCGGTAAGATACCAACCTGCGAGATTTCCGCCCAGCCCTCCCAAATTTCTCAACTCGATCCAGTCGGACTCGTCACCGTCTTCATCCTGAATCGGTCCGGCATTTCTCGCCTGGATTTCGTTCAATCGAATCGGTCCGAAGACGGAAACCTCGACCGTTACAGATCTTGACTCGGTATCAATCCCATCCGAAGCAGTCAACGTATACACCGTCGTTTCCTGGGGAGCCAAGATCCCGCTTCCAGATCTTGCCGGTATCGAGCCAATTCCCGGTTCCAAAGTCAAAGACGTCACGCCCTCATTCACGGCCCAACTGATCGTCACCGCTTCCCCAGGATCGACCCCGGAAGGCGCAGCCTGAAAACTACTGATCAAGGGCAATCCTAATACACTGGTATGCAAGCACGCCCAGCTGCAAATGAGCAGGTATATTCTCATCAAAGCTAAACGGTTATGACATGCATGACGGGATTTTTGCCATCCCCGATATTTTCGAGGACAGCATTCAGAAATCCCCTACGGAACGAACACAACATTCACGCGGAAGTATTGCGGGATACTTGTATCCGGCAGGAAAATAGGAAAGGGCACCGCGACGAGTTCGTAGTCGGAATTCGCACCGACCGGAGACGCTAGGACAACCACTGGATCCGCACTCACATACCAGTTATCGAGATCAGAGCTGAACTGGGGAACATAACGCACACTCCCCGAGTCTCCATGATCAATCCTTCTGACGAACACCCCTCTGAAGGCACCGCCGTCCAAATCCGCAATTGGAACTCCATTAACAGAACCATCGATGGCCAGACTGGCATTATCATCGGAATTCGGATCCGTGCCAAAACCGAATTCCAGAAGATTGTTCAAACCATCCAAATCACCGGCATCCGAGAAGTCCGAACCGTCTCCGGTATTCGAAGCCGAACCAAAATATTGGAATCTCCATGAGCCAATGGCATTGGCAGAACCGATCGTGAGCAAGATATCATTCCCATCTCCGCCCTCATAGTCAACCAATCCGGCCAATCCTGATCCCAGGAAGTTTGTCGTAAAGGGATCGCCGAAAGCAAAGGTGCCGGTGACATCATCTGCCTCATCATTGGATACGACAACAATGGCTGAGGGAGATCCCTCGACAGTCGTCGACTGGGTTACCACAAGAGACCCGGTGGACAAGTCGATCGTTCCCGTCACCGCAATTTGATCCCAGTCCGTTCCTCCGATTCCAGTGGTATTATTGACATCGATGGCGAGTGTTCCATTCAAGTCGAGTGTTCCCACGGAGAGTGTTCCGATACCAGTCCCTCCAGGAGAGAGACTACCGTTGTTTTGAATTGTTACGTTCGATTCAGTTGAACCTGTTCCCGCAAGAGTGGAATTATTGACGGTATAGTTTCCGCCTCCAGTGTGGCTTCCGTTCAAGAACATGGTCCCTCCAACAATATTGCCCCCAATAGTTGTTGTTCCAGTGTAAGTATTCGTTCCAGAGAGAGTAACCTCACCATTATCGAAGTTATTTTGGAGAAGCACATTTGCCAGGCCGGTGATATCTCCAGTGACGGTCCAACTTCCGTTGTCCTTACCTTCACTTCCTTCGAAATTCATACTAGAGGCAGATGTTGGCAGACTAATATTCCCGCTGATCACCAGATCCACTCCATCAAGCCCCACATTACTGTATCCCCGGGTGCTGCTGTTGATATTGGTAATGTCTCCGGCAATCTCAAAACCAAACGAACCGCCACAACGGAATCCGCCACCATCAATTTCAAAATCATTGGGAATCACAATGCCAGCTGTACCAGCCCGAAGCTGTGCACCGCGCGAATGAACGACACCAGCCCCAAGATCGTCATTGTGGTTGACCACTACGAATCCTTGTTTAACTCCAGTCTCTCCATCGAAAAAGCTGCTCGCTCCATCGCCCAACATGAATCTCCCAGTAAAGGTATTTCCTCCGGGACCAGCCAAAACGAGGGTTCCATCTCCCAAGGTGCGAACCTCCCCGTCTCCACTAATCTGACCCGAGCAAGTTTGGGATTTATCAATATCGGTATTGAATTCCAAAATCCCTGGGCTGTTGACTACAATCGGGCCATTTCCATCCAGACTGGATTGGAACCCAAGTGCAGTGGCGAAGCCTACTCTGAAGGCGCCATCGCTAATGGTCGTCGTTCCCGTATAGGTCACGGGATTGTGAAGAATAAATTGCCCTGTTCCAACTTTCGTCAAATTGCCGCTACCCGAAATGCCACATTGCACAATGGCATCATTGTCGTCTCCAAACACCAACGTTTCCGCCCCAAGATCAATACTGGGAGTCTCCGAGGCTGCGAGGGAAGCGATCGTTATCGGACTCCCTCCGCTTCCAGTGAGCTGCAGAGTAACTGCACCGGTAAGCGAGACTGCTTCGCTCGAATAATCTCCACTATTCACGATCACCGTTCCGTTGGGCTGAACCGCCGACAGCGCTTCTCCAATTGTTGCGAACGCATTGTAACTCATTGTGGCCGGAGAGACCGCAGAACCGCTATCGGCATCTGCGATTGCTGAGCCCGCAGTGGTGCCCGAAAAATCATCGTCCACATAAATTGGATCGGGAGCGGTTTCAGAAACGATGATCGTGCCTGCCGTGGGACCGCCGCCATCTTCGTCACCGTCCTCGACCGACACCAAAATTACCGTCGGATCAATTGCAACAAAGCCCGGGACAAATTCAACCGCAGCGAGCGCTGCCGTCACAGTAGAAGGTTCTCCAGTCACCGTCCATTCTCCTGAGGCATTATCAAATGATTCTCCATTCCCACTCGCGGCCGTGAGCTCACCTTCGAGTC
This sequence comes from bacterium, assembly GCA_018222765.1. GTDB lineage: Bacteria > Verrucomicrobiota > Verrucomicrobiia > Verrucomicrobiales > Akkermansiaceae > SW10. Next base: position 109,174 of record JAAEZT010000002.1, read on the forward strand.
CGGTATAATTTTGAATACTCAGGGTCACCGTGACTTGATCGGCTGCTCCAATACTTGTGAAAATACCCGCACCATCAGACTCATTCCAAAATTTCAAGCTTGATACTGCAGCGGATCCTCCGGAAAGAGCCCTGATACTAACATCAGTAAAAGGCGACCCTGGTGTATTGGTATTTCCTCCGGTTCCGGTTGCGTTTCCCACATTGATTCCTACGTTGACGGTATGGTCACCAACCCAGTTACTGCTATCATTACTCGCCAAGTTCGCTGTCGCAGACGCCGCTCCATTGACGGAGTAGGTCACCGAGTCACTGGCATCACTCAGAATCATCGCTAGACGAACCGGAGCTCCTGGAACCAGAGCAATAGTAGAGAGAGGAACAACAATCGTATCGTCACCCAACCAGCTCAGGTCGGTGAAGACTCCCGCAGTAGAAAGATCATCAGTCGGAACATCCGCGGGTGCACCACCCGACTTCACCAGGAGGTGCGGAATTCCATTCACCAAGAGAATAGAACTTCCATTGCTACTCCCGCCAATCTCCCAAACAAGAACAGTTCCCGTGAGATCAGCTGCTTGGACCGTAAAATCTATTTCAATCGCGTAACCTGATGCAACCGCAAGTGCGGCACCATTTGCATCGATATCAAAACTGCTATCGTCCGGGGACCGTCCATCGCTGAACGTAGAAATATTGCTCAGTCCCGCATAATAGACCAGTGGCGTTCCCAACCCGATTAGCGAGGATCGAGTTGAGTCATCGGGATCAAATATCGTGATGTCATTCAAGGGAATGTTCCCCGCAAATGATCCAACCGCCACCTGGGCCAAGTTTGTACCGGTGGGACTGCTATTCCCATCACCAATAAGAACGATCGCACTGGAAGGAGATCCCGCAATGGGGGTGACCTGCCCACCACTCATCGCACCGATATTGGCAATGAGGGTCTCGCTTCCCTCAAACACCCCGTCGAGCAAAGCGGCGACACTCAAGGTGGCAGAGGTCGAACCAACCGGAATGTCCACCGATGCAACAGAGGTGAAATCACTGCCATCGCTGGCAACACCGGAAAAGTTAATGCCCACCGTAAGGTTCGAACCGACAGGCGCCACCGTGGAATTGAGAGTCCATTCAGCGAAATCTCCCTCCGTAACATCACCGTCGCTCATAATCGTAACCACTGAATCAACGTATTTCACAACCACGACAAAACTTCCGCTATCCGAAGCCGAACCATCTGAAACCGTGAAGTCAAAACCTCCCGTCACAGGAGAGGCGTCTCCGGTAAACTCAATCAACTCATCATTCACCTCGAGCTGAGTGAAGGTGTCATTCAATCCGAGAGGTCCATTGACCGCATGACTGAGCGTTCCACCGCTGGGGACGGAGGTAACGGTGTAGGTCAGCGAGCTATCAGCGGTGTCACCGTCAAAAGTATCGAGTAATGAATCATCAATTGTTCCAGTCGCTCCCGGCAAAAGTGTCAGCGTCGAATTGGCAACCACAGAAGGATCGTTGTTGGGAATCAAACTGGAAATACTCAGGCCCCGAAGGGAGACCGAACTGGTCAACCCCAAGTTGCCACCACCAAGAGCTTCTGTCGTCAATTCCACTACCTGCCCGCTTGAGAGAGGTGCCAAGAGACCACCCCAGCTTCCAGACAGGCGGGCGTTGCCATTGTCTCGGTTATAAGCGGCGCCCCGACCCCGTGCAATCTGACCACCGGCTCCATCAATCTGCCATCCCTGCCAGGGAACAACCCGAATATGGTTGTCATTCGCAGTGTCACTTGAGGTGAAAATTGATCCGAAGAACAGATAGTCGTCAGTAGCGTTAACGGTCACCTGACTCGTTCCAGAAGTATGACTGAATGCAGAACTCCCACCAATAAGTGTGTCGAAGATAATCGGAGTGGTTGCAGCATTGTTAACCTCCTGACTCACTCCATGAGCCAGCGAAATACTCTTCGCAGTAATGGGGAGTTTCACAATCGTCAGAGCTGTTTCATTTCCCTGAATGGTCGAGGCAGCCCCTCCGGACTCCATCTTCAATTCCACATTTAGAATTTGACCGGGAGTTGCCGAAACCAATGTCCCGATCGCTGTCACACCACTTTGGGTATCCTCACCATTTCCTTCTCCACGGAGATAAGTCGTGGTCTTTGAGCCTTCGACCTCGGCACCATCCAGCGTCAAGCGTTGCTGGTAATTTGTCCGAGTGTTGTTGGCATCCCCTTTCTCTATGCGAGTATTAGCAAAAACGAGATAAAGTCCCGCTTCATTGAGTGTGACGTCGCTGGTGCCAGCCGTGAAAGAAAAAGCCGTGCCCAACGAACTGCTTGCGTCGATTTGATCGTAGGCCACATCAACGCCAGCCGTCCCGACGGTCCCAGCTTGATTTGAAGAGCGCTGAACACTCAGGAAATCCCAGTTATCATCGAGTTTGAGTAATTGAATCGCCGTCCCATTCGCAAACCGGGCCGGAACTACTGTCGTCACGCTGTTATCGTCCGAACGTCGACTTTGGAGAGTCAGGATGTCATCGTCATTCGCAACGGTGATGATCCCCCCACCTGACATCACGGTTTCATTAGCACCGGATTGCCTCCGAATATATCCTTGAGAACGCCCAATCGCCAATTCAGCACCTGCCAGAGTCAAATTTGTCAGGATTTCTGCCCGGGTAGTGCCCGCCGCAGCATCAAATCGGGCATCATACATCACCAAATGACGTCCGGCACTCAGGGCAATCTGCGTGGCATCTACTCCGGAAGGATTTAACTCGTAGGAACCTTCCACCAAAACACCTGTGTCAAAATCATGAGTCAGAGTCGGACCGAAAAGCCCATCTCCCAATGCCCGTGTCAGCGGCTCGCCCCCACCAGCTTCGATGATAATTGCTTGGTCACCAAATGTTCCGCCAGGCGTCACCGCTCCGGGAGTGGTCGTGATGGCCATTGCCGAGGCGAGAGTGAAACTCAGCGCAAATCTTCGAGAGGTTTTATGTGTCTTCATCGTGTAGCGGATCTATTGTCATTCGGTCAGGAACCATCCATCCCGAAATCTTTATCACTGCATCATGAATTTTGCTCAAGTTCCGTCAATCTGATTTCACTACCCTTAAGATTTGAATAATTCCAATCTTCCAAAACAAATTCACAAATCTGAAATATAGTGACAGTCCGCATCATCAAATCGCCGCATTTCCCTCCTCAAGAAATGAATTTCTCAGAGCTCCCGCTGAGCTGCCTCTTCATGGCAGACTCCGCACGGCCTGAAAAGATTGCCAAAATGCAGGTCTACCCTCCTCTTCCATCAGAGAGGAGGTAAGCAAAGGCTCCTCCCAATTGGAGGCTCTAATTCACGACTCTCACTCTGAAGAAGACCTTATCCGGGCTTCCAATTGTAACGAGCGGAAAGCTCCCGGAGTCCGTTTCCGTGGCCGGAGCATCGGCCGCCGAAACAGTTCCCCCCAAGGCGGACCAGGTATTCATATCGGTGGAGAACTCAAGCTGATAGGTTTTCCCGGGAACACTACTCCAGATCAAGCTCCCCAAGGTGTCAGTCAAGGTGTAATTGGTCACTTCCAGATGCGAACTGGAATCATTAGCCGCGGTTCCTGCAAGGAACTCTGCGAGGTTTGTGCGTCCATCTCCATCAAGATCAAGATCGCGGTCGGAAGCATCAAGTGGGTTGAGGCCGTTGGCGATTTCATAATCATTGGTCATTCCATCCTCGTCGGTATCGCCAAAGTTATTCTCAGTCGAGAAAGTCACGTCACTCATCTGGAATTGCTCCCCCCCACTTACGCCGTCTCCACTGATCACGAGGGTCACATCGTCGACTACCGCGGGAATCACGGCTGACATGATAAACAAATTATTCAGCAAGGCTTCGACGCCCAGTCCCTCGGGATTGAATTCATCCCGATCAGCATGAGCGGCATAATCCTCCGCTATCGTCGCATAAACGGTTACCCCGTCTGACAGATCCGTTCCTGCAGCTCCCTGATATCCATTAAGAAATCCGTTAACCGGGCCATTGGCTCCATTCAAAGTCCCTGTCGTTGAAGCTCCTCCATTTCCGATATCAAGTGAAGAAATGAGGTTCACCGCTGCGGTAGAACCATCGATGGTATAAATCAACTGAGCACGGAAACGATCTCCCGGCTCGAAGTTCGAAGAGGTGCTGGTCTCAGTCGCCCGCAATCGGGCGCTGAAGAAGACTTCCCCCACTGTCGACAGATCGAGCGTTTCCGAGATCACCGTCCGAAGAGACGTTCCTCCGCTGGAGAGAGTAAGAGTTCTTTCCACGGGATCGTTCACCCACTGCGGAGCGGGATCAATAGCCAAATTAGTTCCCACATCTTCCAGGGTCCCTGACAAATCGCTCTGGCCAATGAGATAACGATTTGGCACCTGCACCGTCACAGTCTGTCTCGCCAAAGAGTAGCTGATATCAGCAACATCAAAGGTAATCGACCCTGGAGTCAGGGGAGCAGGAACGGTGAAAGTCACCAACCCGAAGTCTCCGGATGCTGGGGAAATTGCTCCGTTACTCAGATCCCAACCTGGCCCACCGTTCGCCCCCGTAATTTCAAGATCAAAGGTGAGGGTGTCATCATCAAATCCCGGCCCATTTTCCACGCGGGTAACATTGGTTGGTCCGGTCACAACAATGTTGGGGAGAGCCAAATCCAAAACCACGCTGGCAGTCTTCGACGGATCAAAGGCATCCGTCACCGTCACGGTGTAGGGAGCAGTGAAAGGAAGGAAGGGTCCGAACATCACCGGCTTGGCATCGGAGTACGACCCAGCATTCGGATTGTCTGCCGAAGTCCACCCGGTGCTCGCACCCAGATTTACGCTGGTAATAAAGAGAGGTGCGGAAAATGTATCATCAGCCGGATTCGGCGTTCCTTGGTTGTTAAAAATAGCAGGGCCGTTATAGGCCTGCAATTCAGGAGCTGCCTGGGAAAGCTTAAGGTCCCTTACGGTATAGGTCTCGTTACCCGAATCATTGATTCCCTCGAAAACCAACTGGGCGGAATTGACACTCGCTGGAATAATATAGTCTAGAATGTAGTTAAATGTGCCGGCGCTCGGTGCCAGTTCATCAGCTGAAAGAATCCCGTCGACCTTAATAATATCGTGTCTGGAAATTAGATTAATCGGATTTCCGGTGTCACCATCAAAGATAAGATAAGCGACAAACTCATCCGTTTCCTCGGTCCCGGTCGATCCGTCATCAACTTGAAGAGTTCCCGAAAACTGCACATCCGCTTGTCCGGTAAGATCAATCAAAGCCGATGACATCACAAAACGTGATCCGTCTCCGCCAGGCCGGCTCATCACTGCAGTGCGGGCGCCATCGTCAAAAGTCCAGCCGGAAACACTGACCACTCCAGAGGTCGACACGGGCAGGTTTGTTCCCGCCAAATCATCAGAGAGAATAATTCGCTGCGGAACTACCGAAACCGCTGAAGTGCAATTCGCATCGCTCTGATCAGCGAATTCTAGGTCAAGCGTTCCACTTGCAAACTCCGCGAGGGGAATTCCCGTGAAATTTACTGGCACATCATAAGCACCGGTTTGCCCTAGGAGCGAACTCCCAACCGGTCCGGTCACGACCCAGCCTGCGCCGCCCTCCCCCTCTAAAGAAACCGTCAAATTAACTCCAAAAGTATCGTCGGAGGGATCACTCGCTGTCCCCTGGAAATCGCGGGTCGAGCTGGAAGCTCCTGCCGTAATCATGCAGTCCACAACTTCCGTCTCCAACTGAAGCGCCATGAAAAGATCCGAGCTGGTGGAACTCGAATTATGCACTGACACTGCAAGCGTGTGCGTTCCCGGAGTCAAACGCCTAATCGATTTTATCAAGGTCGCATTTCCTGCGATCGCAGGAGTAACTACCGCATTCCCACCAGTCGTTGAGCCCTCGGGAAGCGAAAGCTCTGCCCTCCGGATCTGCGACTCCGAATTGGCCGTTCCAGCCGCCCCCTGAGTATAACTATCAGCAGCTCCCGCCTCCATATTCACCTGCATGACCAATTCGCCATCCAGATAAACGAACCCTCCGTCATCAAAAATGTAGCGAATCACCGGATTCACATAAAAATTCCCATCATCAGGCACCGTGAAGGTCGTTCGAAAATAGCCCGTCCGGCGCTGACCGCTCGGCGGCCCTCCAATGTTGGTTCCAAACGCCGTAAATTCGGGCGGTGCCGGAAGACCATCTGTAAAATAGGTAATTCCGCCGTATCCCAGCGGTCCCGCTCCCAATCCTGCATCAAAATCCGCTCCCCCGCTTGTAAATGAAGGCCCGCTATAACTGGCGTCAAATTCCGTCGCTCCCGCAAACCAAGGCGTCGTGTCATCCGGATGAGGAGTCGTCGTTCCCGATCCTGTTGGAAGGGCACCCGTATTAGGATGCATGTAATTCCAGTTCTGGTTCCAATCGACCAAACTGTTTTGAGCTAGTAGCGATGCGAAAAATTGGGAGCCAATTGATATGGCAAACAAGGCGGGGGCTTTGAACTTCATCACGTTAAGTAAGATTTGGGGCTAGGAGTCGCTTTTCGGAATAAATTCGAAAGTTCTTGAGTGTCACTTTGAACACGAATTCCCCCGTCTGGCCATGCCAATTTAAAAAACCTGACGGGGATTTCTTCTTTTTCCGTCATAATTCTAAATTCCTGCTGAAATAATCAGATGGCGTCTGCTCTCCAGCCTGAATTCGTCCAGCACCGACTACCAATCGCCGATCGTTCCGACATCGAAATTCTCGACAACCCCGGCCTCGATCACTCTGAAAACGCAACCATCAAATCCAAACGCTCCTCCGCCATAGGACTACCGACTCTCTCTCCGCCTCAAGCTGAACTAGTGGAAGAACAACGGGCGAAATTCGTATTGGTATGCCATGTTCCGGATCCTCATTTTTTTGACCCTCTCATTTTCTCAGCTCTCAGCCCGCACTTGGACCAAGGGCACTACCGTCAACTGGGTCATCAAAAACCCCAAGGCCGTCGCCGTTTTCAATCAATCCACCGGTGAGAAAATCGGTGACCTCTCCAAAGGCAAACTCTCCAAGGAGGTCGCAAACTTCCAGCTGCTCAACTACGCACTCCGCGACGCCTCCGGCAACGATCTCGAAACCGGATCCACCAAAGTCGAGCACTACGACTATACCCCCGACTCCCTCCCTCAGGAAGTTCCCAAAGGCAAAGTCACTCAACACAGCTGGAACAAGAGCGCCATCTATCCCGGCACCACCCGTGACTATCTCGTCTACGTCCCGGCCCAATATGACGCCTCAAAACCCGCCGCCCTCATGGTCTTCCAAGACGGCCTCCGTCACGCCGCTCCCGACGGTCCACTCCGCGCCACCACCGTCTTCGACAACCTCATCGCCAAAGGCGACATGCCAGTCACCATCGGTGTCTTCATCAACCCCGGTCGTCTCGCCAAACAAGAGCCCGGCGAAAAACCACGCAACCGTAGCGTGGAGTACGACTCCCTCGGCGAAGCCTACGCCCGTTTCCTCACCGAAGAAATTCTTCCCGAAGTCAAGAAGAGCTACAACATTAGCGAAGACCCCGAGATGCGCAGCATCGCCGGCGGTTCCTCCGGTGGAATCTGTGCTTGGACCGTCTGCTGGGAGAAGCCCAACTCCTTCCGCAAGGCCCTTATCTGGGTCGGCACCTTCGTAGACATCCGCGGCGGCAATGCCTACCCCGCCCTCGTCCGCAAGACCGACAAGAAACCCATCCGCGCCTACCTCCTTGCCGGGGAAAACGACCTCGACAACAAGTTTGGCAACTGGCCCCTCGCCAACAAACAAATGGCCTCGTCTCTAAAGTTCAAAGACTACGACCACCACTTCGAATACGGCCAATGCTTCCACGGCTCAAAAGCCGCCGGTGCCCAACTCCCCGAAATGCTCCGCTGGCTCTGGCGAGATTGGAGAAAGTAGCAGAGGCTCTTCAATCTCTGATATTTTTTCCGGTTCTCGGACTCACTCTACCGATTGAGAGCGCTAACTTCTGGATGGGACATCGCTTACAAGACCGGGAAGGTTACAAGGAAATCCATAAACTAACAATCTACCAAGCGGCGAATCGCCACGGTATCCATTAACAACTTGCGCTAATCAGGGTAATCTTCGGAAAGAAACACCTGTAATCGAGGCTTATTTGATCAATCCTCGCAGCTTCTTACTCAGCCTATCCACGACCTTGGCGTTTTTCTTCGCTACGTTATTCGTCTCATCCGGATCGCTCTTATGATCGTAGAGCTCCACGAAAATCGGCTTGGATTTCTTGTCACGATAATCGCGCCATTCGATGTAGCGGTAGCGATCGGTGCGGAGGGAGTATCCCATGAGGTGATTCTCAAATAGATCGCGGTCCCACTTTCCACCCATCTGCTTGATAATGCGGGCCTCTACTTCTGTGATAAGAGGACCAAAGAAAGTCTCGCGCATTGCCGGAGCCAAGGGATTCGCCGCCCACTCCCGAAGCGCGGGATTGGGATACTGACTGAGGGCGAAATCCTTCACGCTTGCCTTGGGATTATCGAGAATGGGCACAAGGGATTTCCCTTCGATGTGCTTGGGCGGCGGCACCCCGGCGAGGTCGCAAAGAGTGGGATACATATCAAGCAACTCAACAAGCGCCTCACTCTTCTTCCCAACCGCCTTGTCCTTGCCGGGAGCTTGGATAATGAAGGGCACCCGGGTAGAAATTTCATAGTTCGTCGCCTTCCCCCACACACCCATGTCACCGAGATGCCAACCGTGGTCACCCCAGAGCATGATGATCGTATTATCGCGCTCACCTGACTTATCGAGTTCGTCGAGGACCAAGCCAATCTGCGCATCGACATATGACGCACAAGCCAAGTAGGCGTGCATCAGGGTGCGTGAAAGCTCCGGCCCGATATCGCCGGCCTTGGGAATACCGTGACGCACCCGTAGCTCAAAGCTGGCATGGAGCCCGGTAGCCGCTCCCCCTTCCGGTGGACTGGAATGCTTGGCGCCGGGAATCTTTTCGCGATCATAGAGATCCCAGTATTTCTTGGGCGCGATGAAATGAAGGTGTGGCTTTGAAAACCCAAGACCGACGAACAAAGGCTGGTTGGGCTTGTTTTCGAAGTGCTGTTTCATCGTGGCAACGGCAAGGCGGGCCGAGTGTCCATCGACAAAAGAATGATCCGGCACATCTGCGGCCTCATAAGCCGGACCACTGGCAGTCAGCCCGCCGATCTTGGAGGGTCCATATTTTTCAAGCAAACGCTTGCGATTATCACGCTGAATATGGCGATTTGCCTCCAGCCCATACCCACCAGGAATAGGTTTCGTTTTGACCAACTTGTGCGCCGGTCCCCGCGACCAAGACTTCTCTTTGTCGTTAAACTTCCCATGGTAAATTTTTCCCATGTTCACCGTTTCGTAGCCGTGCGAACGCAAGTGCTGGGGCAAAGTTGCGATGTCGGGGTTGGCATCACGGAAGTAGGTATAGTTCTCAATCACGCCATTCGTATCAGGGCGGGTTCCCGTCATGATCGAAGCACGCGATGGCGAACAAATCGCTTGCTGACAGTAGGCCCGATTGAAGAGCAACCCCTCTGCGGCGAGCTTGTCGATATTGGGGGTAATCGCGATCGGTGAACCATAACATCCCATCTCGGGACGCATGTCATCGATGGCGATGAAAAGAATGTTGGGCTTCTTGGCAGCAAGCGAAGCAGTCCCCAAGCCGAAGATCAGAAGAGTGAGTTTTTTCATGAAAAGATTCTATTTTTGAGTAGGGGCGACCCCACCAATTCGAAGTGACCCACAAAGACCAGCTTTCCCTGGGACGCATTGGTGGAGAAAATATTCTCCCGATTGTATTGCGACGGAACTCTCCCCTTCCACTGACCATGGTGATCTCCGTCCTCGCAAAGATTATTCCACTTCCTGAAGTTGAGAGTTCCACCATTAAACTCATCGCTAACCGATCCCAGGAGAGTCCAATCTCCCTGATTGCCCTGATCAAACAAGGGCAGTGTTTCTCCGACAAGGAGGCCCGGCAAAACCCGAGCGCTACGCAAGAACATCTCTAATAACATGGCCATGCACATTGGTGAGACGACGCTCAAGGCCGTTGTGATAGTATGAGAGTCGCTCGTGATCAAGACCGAGAAGATGAAGAATCGTCGCGTTGAAATCATAGACCGAGGTCGGATCCTTCTCAGCCTTGGCTCCGAAGCGATCCGATGTTCCGTAGGAATGCCCCTTCTTCACGCCAGCCCCCGCGAGGAAGCAGGTGAAGGCATCAGGGTTGTGATCACGCCCAGTGCCATTACCCTGCAGGAAAGGCATGCGTCCGAACTCGGTAGCCCAAACAACCAGAGTATCATCAAGCATGCCACGACGTTTCATATCGTGAATCAAAGCCCCCGTCGGTTGGTCCATAATCTCGGCCTGCATGGCATGCGTTTCGGAAATCTTGGAATGGGAATCCCAGTTCGTGATGCCATTTCCTCCGGCAGGGTCGGAGCCATTGAAGAGCTGCACCACGCGCACGCCTTTCTCGAGGAGTTTGCGGGCGAGAATACAATTCTTGGCATACTCACGCTTGAGTTCGGTTCCGGTATCCGTTCCGTATTCCTTGTGGATTGATTCCGGTTCGCCGGAAAGATCCATCATCTCGGGAACAGAAACCTGCATCTGTCCCGCCAGTTCATAACTAGCAATCCGCGCCGCAAGATCAGCATCGCCGGGATAGCGGTCAAGATGCTTCCCATTGAGACGCTTCAAGTATTCCGCGGTTGCCCGATCATCAGCGGCGGAATACCCCTTGGGACGACGCAAGTTCGCCGGAGGATTCTTGGCATTAAAGTCCGTTCCCTGAAAGGCGGCTGGAAGGAAACCATTTCCAAAATTGTTCTTTCCGGATCGCGCCAAACCACGCGGATCATTGATCGCCACGAAGGCCGGGAGGTCTTGATTCTCCGAACCCAGCGCATAAGTCACCCAAGCGCCGAATGAAGGAAAACCCTCCATCGTAAACCCAGTGTTCATGAAGTTCTCGCCCTGCGGGTGTGCGCTTGTCTGCGTATGCAGTGAGTGGATAAAACAAAACTCATCGGCATGGGAGCCGAGGTTCGGTAAAAGGTCAGAGATCATTTTACCGCACTCCCCACGCGGTTTAAAATCCCAGAACGGCTTCGCGATATTTCCCGTCGGCCCCTCGAAGGTCACCGCGGGAATTCCCGGCGGCTTCTGCCCGTGAAATTTATAGAGATCCGGTTTGTAGTCGAAGGTGTCGACGTGACTCACCGCACCTGGACAATAGATCACAAGGACTTTCTTGGCTTGCGCCTCAAAGTGACTGGGCCTCCCCACGTAGGGATTATCGGGATCAATTTCCGGGCGAATGGGTGACTTTCCTGTGAAGTTCAGCGGATCATCTTCCGCCTCCGCTCCAAGAAGTTGCGCCAGCCCAAGGCCGCCCAAAGAAAAGGCCGTGTTGCGCATAAAGCCACGACGATCGAGTAACTTGCGGCCGAAGGGAGAAAGATGTTCTGGATTCATGGTCAAGAGATCTACGGAAGGTAGGCAAATTCATTTGAGTTAATGAGACTACGACAGACAATCGCGAGGCTGTTGGATTTTGAGATTTCAAGACCAGCCTCTAGTTCGTCGGCACCAGGCTGACGGCCCAAGACCAATTCAAAAGCCCGCTGAATGGCCTTTCCGGCGTCGCCACCTGAGTCCTTGGTTGCACGCTCGGCGATAAACTCAGCCTGCTCCACAACGAAGTCGCTGTTGAGTAGATTGAGAGCTTGTAGCGGGGTGGTGGACACCGGGCGCCTGGCCCTCACCTGCCCGCAATCAGGAAAATCGAAGGCCGTAAAGATACGATCATCAACTCGCCGCATGCGTTCCTGATAGAGTAAGCGACGCCAAGTGTCCGACCCATGGTTATCCGTAACCTCCCACTGGGCGTAGGTCTTTTTCACATTATGGATGCGGTAAGAACGGCCACCGATGGAACGGTCAAGCTTCCCCGAAGCCTGCAAAATACTATCGCGGATCACTTCCGCTTCCACTCTCTGCGGCGGGTAGCGCCAGAGTAATGTCGCCCCCGCATCCTTCTCCATTCCCCAGCTCTCAGGGAGACTGGACCTCTTGAAGGCATCCGACATCACGAGAAGTCTGATCATCGACTTCATGGACCACTTTTCCCTCACGAATTCCGAAGCCAACCAATCAAGCAATTCGGGATTACTCGGAAGAGCTCCAGCGAGGCCGAAGTCACTTCCAGTTGGGACGATACCGGATCCAAATAGGTGATGCCAAATCCGATTCACCATCACTCGCGAAGTGAGAGGGTTTTTTGGATCAACCAGCCACTTCGCAAAGGCCATCCGACGCTTGGAATCAGGCGTATTGGAATCAAGTCCCAGATCGCCGTCGAGAATCTTGAAGCTCGCGGGAGGGACTTCATCACGCGCGCTTTCTGGACTGCCGCGATGAAGCACTTTCGTTACTCCCGGCTTCTTAAAGCGACCAATAAAGGAATGACGCGGACCTTCTTCCGCCAGTGATTCAATATGCTTGTGCAATCTCTGTGACGCGGTTCTGGCAACCCCATTCTTCTTCAAAACATTTCGAACCTTCATCGAGCCACCCAACTCCCGCCAACTGCCGTCTTCTTGCTTCGCCAGAATCCGGAAAGTAGGAAACTTCCCATTGGGTCCGCTGGTGAGATAATCCGTCTCGAAATAGTACTCTCGATTTGAACTGAAGCGAAAACGGTTCACTTCCTGTGCCTCCTTGAAATTAATTTCCACCCAAGGCTTCTTCTTTCCACCCTTGGGTGCAAGGCCTTTCCAACCCATCGTGCCATACTCGCCGTCATTAGCTTTCCAGACTTTGCTTCCTTCAGTGATCAATTCAGGATCTTCAACCAGAACCGCACCTTCGGAGGCGAGCGCGAGATTCTTGCGATGATCCTGCGGACCAAAAACTTCCAGTTCATCGATAAAGACCCTGGGCCAATCAAACTCCACCCGAAGAGCCGTCGTCTCGGTTCGGGGAAAAACAAGATCGCTGTAGCCACCCCAATTCTCCTCCCAGAACCCAAGTTCCTTCCGCAAGATATTGCGTTCCGAATTCAGCTGGGGATAAAGCTCCTGCGCTTTCTTACGACGCGGATGATCCTCGGAGAACTCGGGATAGCGTCCTCCAAACTCCACTCCCTGAAAAACCGCCGTCAGTGAATAATAATCCTGAATCGAAATCGGATCAAATTTGTGATTGTGACACCGAGCGCAGCTAACCGTCACTCCCAGCATCGATGCTCCCACTGTCTGCATAATCTCATCCATCCGATCAGCGCGGGCCTGACGAATGGCAGTGGGCTCGCGGCCCACCGTGGCTGCCGGAACATGCGGGCCGGCGACGAGAAACCCGGTGGCCTCCCCCACTCCCAGCTGATCTCCCGCCAACTGCTCGGTCACGAATTGATCATAAGGCACGTCATTGTTGAAAGCCCTCACTACATAATCCCGATAAATCCACGCACCCTTGCGATAGAGATTGGACTCCGATCCATTGGTCTCAGCCCAACGTATCACATCCAGCCAATGCTGTGCCCAGCGCTCGCCGAAATGAGGCGATGCCAGCAAACGATCCACCAGAGCCCCATACGCCTGCTGGGAATCTTGCGCTGAAGCCTTTTCGAAATCGCTTACTTCCTCCGCAGTGGGCGGCAATCCTGTAAGGACAATACTCACCCGGCGAATCAATTCCCTCGGCGACGCCTCTTTATTCGGAGTCAGCCCAGCCTCCTTGAGCGCCTTGTTAAGAAATCCATCTACCGGATTATTCTTACCCCCCGGCACCTCGGGCCGAACCACCGGCTGGAAGGACCAATGGTCCGTGCCTTCCTCGTCCAGAACCGCATCCATCTGCCCGGGCCACTCAGCCCCCTCTTCGATCCACCTCGAAATCAAAGCCATTTGCTGCGAGCTCAGCGGGTCTCCCTTCGGCGGCATCGCCATGTCAGAATCTTGATCCGAAATGACCTCGATGAGAAAACTCTTCTTGGGATCGCCCGGCACAATTGCAGGCAGGCCGGAATCACCGCCCTTCAGCATCACCGCCCGCTGATCCAAGCGCAGCTCGGATTTCTGCTTATCCGGTCCGTGACACTTGATGCAGCGCTCTTCGAAAATCGGTTTAATCTCCTTTTCGAAATCCACCTTTTCTCCAAACGCCGGAGAAATGAGGAAACACGCCGCTAGAAGACTGCGATAAAATCGTTCCATCGTCCTAATACTACCGCCAATTCCCGTCCTAACGCAATTTTTTCCAAAAAACGGAAATTTCGCCGTCTGAATTCTCAAGACTTGGGCAGAGCGCAGATCTTCAGATCATCGATGATCGCTTTCTTGGGAACGGCAACCCGCAAAAGACGCAATCAGCTATCGAACTAAAAAAAACTCCGGATCGAATTCACACTATGCGCAAATCGCCCCACTTCGTTCACCCCATCAACGACCGGCTTCCCCGGATAATCGGAAGCGCAGGACGACAAAGAAAAAACTCCGAGGATCAACAACAAAAATCGAACTCTGTTCATCTCTGTGAGTAAAAACAGGAATTCCAACGATTGGAAATCAAAACCCGAATTTAGGGCAATCTCCTAAATCGATAAAACCGGCGGGTTTCAGAAACTACCTCGGTAAAAGGAAGTGTCGTGCTGTCAGCCAACACCGGCGGACCCAGATTCTCCCAGTTCTCCATATTCCCACTTACCTCGGCCTCGTAGAGAAATCCCGGTTCGGCAACGACTGAAAAGGTAATGAGATTCCCGTCGATTGAATAGGTGGCACTTGGATCAACCGCAACCCGACCATTGGCAGCACCCGGACTAGGGGAAGCAAGAGCGGCGATTCCACCCTCCGAGAGCCCCATCGTCTTATCCGGTGACTGACGACCAAAATCCACTCGATCAATCAACGAGCCATCGGGAGCGGAAAGCAAAATACTCTCTCCATTGACACCCAACTTGAAGGGCACATGAAGATCCGGGCGGACAGACAAATCATTTTGTGAAATTTCATCATCAGCCCAGACTCTTAAATACCCTTCACCGGGAATTTTAAAGCCGGCGGGAATCTGAAACTTAAAAGGATCAGCGGGATCATCACTCAGAAACCACCCCGAAAGATCCGCCGCTGCCGGCCCGGGGTTTGCCAACTCAATCCAGTCGTCGAACCGGCCATCCACGGGATCGGCAACCGCACTTTGATTGGAAGCCATCCATTCGTTGATCACAAGGTTCGGCCAGCTTTCCACCCCGGTGTAAGTGAGAGTCAGCACCTCACTGGCGATTTCCATCCCTTCCAAATCGAGAGCCCGAATCAGGAGCAGATTCTCTCCTGGTTGCAGCACAAAAGGAGCCGACCAATCACCCACCGAAATCCAATCCAGATTGAGCGGGATGCCATTCACGTCAATCACCACCGCTCCTACCGGAGCTCTCCCCGACAAGGTGATGGTCTGCTCGGAGACCGATGATCCATCCGTTGGCGAAACAAGCTGAAAGGGTTCATTGACCGCATTGAGCTGGGGAAAAATGAAGGCTGCTCTCTGATCAATCCAGTCGGGAACCGAAAGACTGTAAGGTCCACTGGGAGAGAACGGAGAGGTAAACCCAAGCCCTACATCCGCGTAAGCCGCTCGCTTCTTCTCGAGAGTTGGCGTCACTCCGGCACCCGAAAAGAAATTCCCGAGCGATTCTTCCATCGTTCGCCAATAGGCCCGCACAAATGTCGGATTGTCATACATCCGTCGTAGGTTGGTATCAACATTCGAAGGAAAAAGTCCTTGGTTCACCGGATCGTTAAAGACCCCCAAACCGACATCAAAATCCCAAGTGAACTGCACCCATTTTCCTCCGTCGGGTTTATATAAGTAGGTATTTTTCCAGTTGGGATTTCCAAAGGCATCCCAGAACGAAGCAAGATCAATCAAGGCCCAGGTCCGCATCCAGTTTTCCATGTCGATGATCTCGAGCAGATTCTTCTCATAGTCTGGTCCGGAGTCATCGGCCCGTGTCACCAAATCAATAATGCTCGTATCGTCAAGACGGGTCCGGTTCCCCCGGGCGCGGGCGCCGGTGGTCCAGCGGTAGCGCGCCGCGCGGGTTTCTCCATCTGCTTCAAAAACATTGATGACATTTCGCACAAAGGGACGAGCCCGCACTCCGCTGTCACTCGTTTCGTTGTCATTACTGGTCTTAAAAAGCTCTCCCTTGTCTCCGGGATAGTGGGAATTGGCCAACACTCCGTCAGGCTGCTCGGCATCGTGATAAATCGTGCGACGACGAATACCGTTCATGTAGAGATAGATGTCCCGACGATGCAAGGTAGGCAGCTTCAATCGATCCGCAAACCAATGCATCAATTGTTCCCGCTGATTCGTGACGTCCCGCACCGGGTAGTCGAGTGTCAGCTTGTCCGCCCCCAAAAATTCATCGCCCTCGGGTAGCGTCACATCATAAGAAACCGAACCGCTCGTTGGGAAACTGTGCGAGTCTTTATTGCCTCCGTAAAAAGCACCCGCATCATAAATCGCCCGCGCTCCATTGTAGACAAAAGTAATCGGAAACGGATCATTACTCCTAAATGGCTGGGCATCCCATTCACTCAGGGAAGCCTCCGTAATCCACATGCGATAGGTTCCAAACCCTTCCCCATTGTCGGGCTCACCTACCCGAACCAAGGCCTCGCGATCCGGCGGATAAGACGTACTCGCCGAAAGTGCATCGTCGGAGAGAACCTCAAACGCCACCAGCGAGCCACTTGCCTGCCCCGGAATTGAGGCAGAATAAATACCATCTCCCGGCGTTAAATCCGCGCCCGTTCCGTCATCATTCATCGACAAATCAGCCGTGGAGGAAGAAGGATCAATCCGGTAACGCAAAGTCACCGCTCCGATCCCATCGAAATCAGAAACCTGCGCATAAACATGAATGTCCTCACCTGCCGCAGGGAGAATTGGTCGATGACTCAGCTCCTCGATCTGTGGACCCGCATTAGTCACCGCCTGACTATTCACCGCCCCGGGCGTTCCCAGGTTAGCGGGAACATTCAGCCGACCCGCCGCCTCCAACCAATTGCCGCGAAAGCGCAGGATAAACTCAGGATGCCCCGCCAACCAACGAACCCTGGCTCGCAGAGTCGCCTTCGATCCCGATGACAAAGTCTGGGAAAGAACAGCACGCGCCCGATTCGGACCGGGGTCTCCCCGACGGCTTGCCACCAACTTCAATGAAGTCGACCCCTCAAAAGACTCTCCCGTCTCTAGCTGTGATCGCCTTTGGTTCCCTTGAAAAAACCACCCCGAGGTTCCACTCTCAAAATCTCCATTCGTCAGAATGTTGGATCCGCCGTCGGGAATCACTTCGACTTGATCCACCAGGGCCTCACCCGGCCCCAACAAAAACATCTGCACCTGATCCGCCGGCGCGGCGCTGTTGCCATGAGCCAGAGTTCCGTTGAATTCAACCGTGGTCCATCCCGCTTTGGCCGACTCATCACTATCGACCCAATTCGATGCCCCAAACGAACCCGCTCCGGAATCCCTTCTTTCCAGAGTTGCCCCCCGTCCGTCCGAGAATCGATGCCAGCGATCAGAGTCACGGTAGCGCACCTCATCCTCAACCACCAAAAAACCATCTTCCCAGCGGGACAATGCCACCCTCTCACCGGCATCAGAAAGGGTTCCTTCGTAATCTCCCACCACTGAATCGGCATCCAGTCCGGGATGATTGGCCAAAGTTCGAGCCCGATCTTTCGCGATCACCAAAAATCCGCCCGCAAGAATCTGCGTTCCGTTGGGAATTACAAAATCAATCCCATCGGTAAAAGTCCATCCACTCAGATCTCTGGTCAGAAGCCCGGTATTATGAATCTCAATCCATTCATCCGCATCATCGTGAGTGGGAGGATGAAACATCAGTTCATTGATCACAATCGATGGCTGTGACTGCGGCCGAAGGAGAGCATCGCTGCGCGGTCGCACGAATGGCACGCCGGTCGACGAAGCCGGAACGACTACCGCATCCAGGATCCTAGTCTCACTTGGGTCAGTCAGGTAAACCGCATCCCCTCCCGAACTCAGCGAAAAGCCCAACTGAGATTCCGTAAAGCGAATCGTCCCGCCCGCCTGGATCGTCGTGGCAGCAGGAATTTCAAAAAGAGCTAAAGAGTCTCGGGCATCACTCAAGCCACAGCCCGAGAGATCGACCGGGTAAGGCGCCGCATTTCGAAGCTCCACAAAATCCTCTACCGGAACCGCCGAGTTCGCCAAAACAGAAGAGACGAAGACCTGGTCCAAATCATCGCTCGGAATCGTATCGAAACTTCCCGGCGATCCCCCAATGGCGTGGCTGGCTTCCCAGGCACGAACATCATTTTCACCGTAAGAAGCTCTCGCGAGAATCAGAGAATGCCCCGCTCCATCCGCCGCTGCGGGCCACGAAAATTCATCGTTATAATTGAGCTCCTGCACGATGGCGTCCGATGGCTTGCGCAAGCGAATTCTTCCGCCTTGATTTGAGAGATTACCCTCCCACGGACCCGCGACTCCCGAGATTACATATTCGCTCTCCACATTTTCGGGGACCCTCGCGACCACCAAAAATCCCTCCCCGGGAACTTCCGATCCATTCGGAAAAACAAAATCCACATCCCCGCTCAACCGCCAACCCGAAACATCCTCCGCCCAGGGCTGTGAGTTGAAGAGTTCGATGAATTCCAGTTCCTTCCCGTCACTCCGCTGAGCGGGATGATAAAGCACCTCGGAGATCGTGATTCCGGAACGCCGGGATGATGGCCCCAGCGGCTCATAGCTCAATTCTTCCCGGGTCGGAAACTTCGGAATGTCGATCGTGATTTCCGCAGCCTCGGAATTAACGAAGCCATTAGCATTACTCACCCTCACGGTGTAGTCGCCCGCTTGATCCCAGTCTTCGGTATTAAGAGTAAGACTCTCGAGAGTCGCTCCAGGAATCGCCACTCCATCCAGATACCACTGAAAACTGAATGGCTCCGCCCCGACAACTTCCACTTCAATCTTGATTTCATCACCACCGTCCCATGTGGCCGTTGGCTCCGCCGTAATCTCAGGCGGTGCATCAGGATTCACTTCGGAGGCTGACAATCGAAACCCATTGATTGCCGACTGCGGAAGTCCCGCGGTATTCGTCACTTGAAATACTCCGCTCGCCGTCGTCTCGATCTCGAAAACCATCGCAAAGGAATCATTATCCACCAAGGCATCCTGGAAATTCACTGAAGCCGACACCGGATCGCCCGTTCCAGCGGTCACCGTCCAGACTTTATCCGACGCATTGGACGCCCCCGGATCCCAAGCATAGAGCACGAACTGATACGAATGATTCGGAATCAAGCCACTGAAGTCCAAAGTCAGCGCGCCTGTGGGAGATGTCGCGATCAACAAATCTTCATATAATCGCTGATAACTGTACCCCGGAGGAGAACCATCTGAACTCCCCCGGTTTCCCGGAACTCCAAATCCCGAGCTCGTCGAGATCGTGACCGTTGTCGTCCCTGAAGTCACTCCCGCATCCGTCGTAAAATCCGCCGAGGATTCCGTCCCCGAAAACGCCGAAGGCCAGAGGTCGAACTCCGCGTGATCATCCTGATTAAACTCGATCGACAGGATTTCGGCCTGAGCCGTGACCACGCAAGTGGAAGCCAGTAATCCAAGATATTTTTTCATCCCTCGGTTCGAGTCTGTTCAATTCGCCGCATGGTTCCAATGACAAAAACTCTTCCCTTCCTCCCCCGGTAATCTCATGGTTCCGCCGATGGCAATTTCCCGACAACTTCATTCCGTCGCCGACGCCTTTGGGCAGCAAGGCTGGCATTGCGAGCCCGTGGAAGGCCGTGAGGTCCTCACCATGGCCTTCGAGGCTCACCACACCAGAGTTCATCTACACGCCCAGGCCTTTCCCAATCTCAACGCCCTGGCCATCGTCGCGGAGAGCCCCATGGTCTTCGATGATCTTCGACAAAGCTACGCCCTTGAACTCATCATGCGGGCAAACAAACAACTTACGCTCGGCAACTTCGAATACGATCTGGACCGCCAACTTATCATTTTCCGCATCACCAACCTCTTCGACAAGGAGGTCTACGATTCCGACATCATCTCGTCGATGGTCCACTGCGCCATCGCCGAGCTCGACCGAATCGTTCCACTGGCCAGCGTGATCAACCGCACGGGCGACGATCTCCTCGATGATCTCTCAATTCCTCTCTTGTTGGAACGAGAAGATCTTCTCCCTCCCGTGCCGGATTACGACGGCTCCGAGGAAGAGGAGCTCTAGAAATGTGAGATTGTTTGGAAATACGATGTTTTTTGGGTAAATGCAGGCTTGACGGGCCGCTCCACTACTCCTAGCGTCCCGCCCCCAACCGAACCCAGGGGATATTTCCATATGTCGAAACAAATTCGTGGCGTAGACGTCAAAAACGGGGAGACCGTAGATCGCGCTCTCAAAAGACTTAAGACCAAGCTCGATAGCGAAGGTATTCTTGAAGAAATCCGCCGTCGCCGCTCACACGAGAGCACGATTGATCGTAAGATCCGTAAGGCCCGCACGGCTCCAAAGCGCAATAAAGCCCGTTGGAAATTCCAGAGCGAATCGCAGACCAAGGCTGCTGAGGCGGCCGCCGAGTAAAGCGACTGAGAAACTTTTAAAGGGTTCACGATGAACGCTCCGGGATCAATTTCCGGGGCGTTTTTCATTTTTTACGGCAAACTTAAGTAAAATAGAGGTATTTTTATCACTTGCACCCTCGCAAAATGCCTCTAGCTTACCGCTGTTATGAAACCTACCATCTTATTTGGAATGATGTGTGCTTTCGGGGCGTGCGCCGCGCCCGCCCTAGCCGCACCTGCTGAAGCTGCTGACGCGTCTTCAATCTCTGGCTTCTCGGTTTCCTTCTCAGGAGGGGGATGAGGCGCTGCTGCCAAGGCCAGTTCGGCCTTAAAATCGATTGAAGGTGTAGACAAAGTTCTCCTCTCCGGCACGACTGCGTTCGTCACAGTCAAAGGGGAGGCTGCGCTCTCCCGCACTGCCGTCCGAAAAGCATTCGACCCCAAAGGCCTTAAGGTTAAGGGGCTGAAGAAGGCATCAGTTGCAAAACCCAAGGAAGCTTACCAGCTGGCAATCACTGGAGGCACATGAGCCCAGACCAATGAAAGAGTGCGTGGCACTCTCGAAAAGTTGGACGGTGTCGGTGCAGCCTTCGTCAACCGCGGTCAAGTCATGTTGCTCATGACCACCGAGGAGACCTTCAACGAAGAAGAGGTTGCCAAGATTTTGAAACGCTATAAATCGACAGTTAAGTCATCCTCTAAGGTAGCTTCTCCGCTTTAAGCATTTAACAGTATATTTAACCGGAAACCCCGATGTGCCCAGCACCTCGGGGTTTTTTGTTTTTAACGCAATGCCAGAAAAAGAGTGTGGGTATACCGTTTTGCCTTGGGGTATGCCTTGGCCGGAATTGCCTCCACCTTCGAAAAAACCTGCTTCAGTGATTTGACGAAGCTTGGATCAGAATGGGCCGACCAATAGACGACCCGCCCTCTGGCGCGAAGAGCCGCTCGGGCGATTTCCAATCCCCGACGTTGATATAGCCGGGCATTTCCCTTCTGCACCAGCGGATCCGGGCTGTTATCAACGTCGAGCAGGATGACATCATAACGCTCGCCCCCCTGCATAATTTTGAAAACATCCTTCAACTGAATGGAAACCCGGGGATCGTCCAACAAGCGTCCGTTGACTTCACCAAGATAGTCACGGTTCCAGTCAATCAACTCCTGCAACAACTCCGCAACCACAACCTCGGAATCCTCCGAAACCAGCTCCAAGACCTTTCGGAGCGTGAATCCGAAGCCCAATCCTCCGATGAGGACTCGCTGAGCCTTTTCCGATGACTCGCAAGCCAGCTCTGCCATGGTCTGCTCGGAAGACGCCGCCGTGGTGCTCATCAAGGGCACTCCACCAATTTTGAGAAAATGGTGACCGTCATGCTCCTGTAAAACAATGGTTTCACCATCTGGCGAAGTGCTGGTAGCAAGAGTAGTCGTCGGCTTCACGTTCACGAGCAAGCCACGGGTGGCGCGAAAGAAAAAGGACAATTCGGAACGATAAAACGGGTTCGACAAATGAAAGGCATTTGTCAGGCTGTCGGTAAGCATTTTCACGTAATGAACAAACCTGTCATTCTCATCATCTTTCTGGTGCTCGTTGTGCTGCATCAGGATTTCTGGAACTGGGACAACGCCAGTCTCGTCTTCGGCTTCATGCCCGTTGGTCTTTTTTATCACGCCTGCTACTCGCTAGTCGCCGCCCTCTTCTGGGGGCTCGTGATGAAATTCGCCTGGCCCACCGAACTTGAGCAATGGGCCGAAGGAAAATCCAACGATAAGGAGGGCGCAGAATGACTACTGTCATCGTCATTGCGATCTACCTCGGACTGCTCCTCGGACTGGCCCTGTTTTCCAAAACTCTCTTTCGGGGAACTTCGAAGGACTACTTTGTCGCCAGTCATTCCATTGGCCCCTTTATGCTCCTGATGTCGGTCTTTGGAACAACCATGACTGCATTTGCCCTCGTCGGCTCAACAGGGAAAGCGTTTAGCACCGGCATTGGAACCTACGGTCTCATGGCCTCCTCCTCCGGACTCATCCACGCCGCCTGCTTTTTACTTATTGGGATCAAACTCTGGGCCATCGGCAAACGCTATGGCTACGTCACCCAAATCCAGTATTTCCGGGCCCGTTTCGAATCCTCCAAATTCGGCTACCTGCTCTTCCCCATCCTAGTCCTTCTTGTCGTCCCGTATCTCCTGATCGGTGTCGTCGGCGCAGCAAAAACCATCGAAGGAGTCACCAAAGCCAAAGGGCCCAATCCCGGGGTATTCCCGGAATGGACCGCAAATGGCGCCATCCCGCCCTGGTTCACTGGACTCGTCATTTGTATCGTCGTCCTCACTTATATTTTTGCAGGAGGCTCCCGGGCCGCAGCCTGGGCCAACACCTTTCAGACCATCGTATTCATGGTGATGGGGGTTCTCGCCTTCTATTTAATCTCGGATAAACTCGGCGGAGTCGGAGCCGCCATTGAACAAGCCAAAGACACTCACAAAGTCCGAACGGTCGATGGACATGTCGGAGTTCCCCCGATGACCTTTCTAACCTACATGTTCATCCCTTTGAGTGTGGGAATGTTTCCCCACCTTTTTCAACACTGGCTTACCGCCAAAAGCGCCAAGAGTTTCAAGCTCACCGTGGTCGCACATCCCGTCTGTATCGCCATTGTTTGGGTCCCCTGTGTTCTCATTGGCATCTGGGCTACCGGGCAGCTGCCCGCAGGGACAAATCCCGCCATCGTTCTCTCAGTCACGGTGAGCAAACTCATCTCCGACCCAATCATTGTCGGCCTGGTAATGGCGGGTATTCTGGCAGCCATCATGTCTTCACTGGACTCCCAGTTCCTCTGTCTGGGCACGATGTTTACCAACGATATCGTTTTGCATAATTCGAAAAAGAAATTCACCGATCGTCAAATCATCTTAATGGCTCGTGGTTTCATCGTTCTCATCGTACTCCTCATTTATCTCATCGCCCTCTACGAACTCTCGAAAGAAAAGCAGTATATTTTCTCTTTGGCAGTTTGGAGCTTCTCGGGATTTGCGGCTCTCACACCACTGGTCATCGCTGCACTATACTGGAAACGCGCCACTCTGACTGGAGCATACGCTTGTGTCATCTCAGTGTTTGTGAGTTGGATCACCTTCTTTGCCATGTCAGGATTTGGTGGGGAATATCTACTGCCGGGAAAAATCGTCCCCGCAGCTGCGATGTGGTTTATCGGAGCCACCGCGATGATCGTTGGCTCATTGCTCTCGCCTCCGCCAAGCGAGAAAACCCTCAACAAGTTCTTCGGCTAGGCACCACGAATCACTGTAAACTCCAAAGGCCGTCTTCCTCAGGGGAGCCGGCCTTTCTTACTTGCGGGACTCGATGGCTGAGATCGCACGCGTCGCAAGGATCTTAATCTCGTCATCTTGATGATCCGTGTATTTTTCTATAACCGGGAGACTCTTTCTGGTGCCAATTTTCCGCAGAATCCCCAAGGCTGCCTTTTTCAATTCATCCGGAGATGTCTCAAGGTGATTGGTCAAGCGAGCTTCGATCACAGGGCCCAATTTCGCGTAGTATTCCGACCAACGCTCCGGGCTCTTCCCCCACAAGCTGTCAATCACCGACGCACTATCTTCCGAGCCATTCTCAAGAAGAAACACCACCAAGGATGTCGGAATAAAACGACCGATCTTACTCCAGCTGACAACGATACGTCCGACCGTGGCAACTGTCTCCTTATCATCCTTAGCCCAAATTTGCAGAGCATGGCCAACGTCATCAACTAACTCAGCATCACTTTCCTCACGAAGTAGTCGAATCAACTCCTCTACCATTCTGGGCATCTTACGAATCTCAACCCCTTCGGGAGGAGGGCTGGCGAAACGTCCTACCGCCAGCTTTACGCGCCTCAAATTGACGTGATTCAGCTGATTCAGATTCAGCAGAAAATAGGACGGCTTGGTAGGATCGGTCATTTGGCGGTGAACCTCCCGACTGGGCTCTGCGAAGATGCTCTTGTCCAATTCCACCTCGATCACTCTAATTTCAGGATGCGTTTTCACCTTCCCGAGAGCCTCGCAGTGTTTCACAAAAGACTCAAATCGCTGTACGAGCCCCGAGAACACGATAAAGCGATCTTTCCCGCCGTTCCGTTGATAGGCGGCAGGGGCCTCGTTGCTCGGGAGGGATAATTTACGTTTAAGATACTCCTGAACAACCTGCACATTGTTCTCCTTTATATCCCCAATATAGATGCCGGTCACCATAGACAACCCATCTTCCCCCTCCTCCTCATTGGTATGTTTTTCGATTTCCCGTTGCATCGGACGATAATCGACCCGGTTCTTTACCGTCGATACCTCATCCTCTCCTTGCTCGGGCAAGACTTCGCCGCTTCCGGGCAGCTCACTCTGAATACCATCATCAGCCCATTCTCCGGTAGAAGGTATTTTATGAATGGGCATTACAAAGACGAGAGCAATCAGACAAGCGGTCAGAAATGACGAAAACAGAAAGGCCCGGCCCCTCCAGCCCTTGGCTCCAAAAATAATGAGCACAGATGAGCAAAATGCCACAAAGCCCCCTAAAATAAGGCGCTTCGTCATATCGACATCCTGAAAAACACTTCCCTTCCCAGATCCCAATGCGAAAACCAAGGTATAGAGAAGAAAAACCATAATCCCAACCATGACCGCGATTTTTTGCCCCGCAGTCGCGGGCAATACGGCCTCAGCCTCGGGATCCGGAGAATATTCGGCTTGAGCAAAACTAACCTTCTGCACCTTGCGGTGTGGCTTTTTACCCAAGCGGTCAAGCAGAGCATCGTGGTGCTCGCCTGGATAAAATTTGTCCTTATTCTCGATCACCGTTTCCGGCGAAACCTTAAAGCGCTGGTCGCAAGCACCACACTCGACGGTTTTGCCCGTTAAATCTTCATGAACGTGAAATCGGCGACTGCATGCGGGGCACTGAATTTGAAGATCCATTGATAGGTAGGTCGATTCGGTTCGAGACAGATGAATTGTTTTCTTTTCGGACTCACAAGACAATCATTCCGTTCACTTTTTCCTGATCTTATTTTCGGAGGGATGCTTGATCGCTGCGATCTCGTTCATGATGCGATCTGAAATCGCCTGATAGCCATCGCGCCCCTTGGCCGATAATTCTTCGGCAGTGAACTCAATCGGATCGCCAACCACAATGGTGATAGGATGAAATTTCAAGCGGCCACTTCCCCTAGGAAGCGCCTCGCGGGCTCCAAAAATTCTCACCGGCTGCACCCTTGCTTTGCTCTTAACCGCAATTAATCCCACTCCGGCCTCGCCGGGCTGTAAGTTGCCATCAAGCGTCCTCGACCCTTCCGGGAAGACCACCACTTGTTCACCACCACGAAGAATTTTAATAATGCGCTTCAAGCTGCTCATGTCCGGCTGGTCCTGATCAATCGGCACCGCATTCCAGCGGGGATAAATCCAAGAACAAGGACCGCGAAAGAGAGTCTTGCGCGCCAAATAAAAAACCGACTGATCATAGGCGATACCCACCAACGGAGGATCCAAAAAGCTCTCGTGATTCGAGGCAATGAGAACCGGCCCTTCGGTGATGAGCTTCTCCCGCCCCACCACCTGATAACGAAAGAATGCCTTCGCTGCAGCGCGAAAGATCGTATGGCCAACCCAATATATCGTCTTCATCAAACCCAATCCTACTCCCAACCCAGCGAAATCAAAGCCCGATGCGCAGCCTCGACCACTTCATCGATTCCCATCTCGGAAGAATCAATGACGATCGCACCCTCGGAAATCTTCAATGGCGCGGTCTTTCGCTGGCTATCCTGGGCATCACGCGCCGCAACCGCATCCGCTTCACCATCTCCGGCACGACGAGCCCGTCGAACCTCCTCGGACGCATCGATGTAGAGCTTGAATGGAGTCTCGGGGAAAACCACCGAACCAATATCCCTTCCTTCCATCACAACATCATTGCTGGCGCGATACGCCCGCTGCATTGCCACCAGACGATTCCTTACTTCAGGAATCGCTGCGACCTTGGAAACACTGTTATTCACCTCCTCCGATCGCAACTCCTCAGTCAGAAGCCTCCCGTTAATGCGAATGTCTGAAAAACCATCGTCGACTCCGCACACGATTTCCATTTTTCGTAGGGCCGCAATGACAGCCTCCGAATCCGCTGGCTCAACACCCTCTTGCAGTATCTGCCAGGTCACCGCGCGATACATCGCCCCAGAGTTCACCATGACCATCCCAAGAGACTTGGACAAGCGTTTGGCCACGGTACTTTTTCCTGAGGCAGCCGGTCCGTCGATCGCTACGGCACGATGTTGATCACTCATGATGAAATTTTTTTAAGGTGTTGTGAAAAGGTCGGATAGGAGGTGTTGACACACGCGGTGTTCACGATGGTCGTTTCTCCTGATTCAGCCAACAAACCAGCAATGGCAAAAGCCATCGCGATGCGATGATCTCCGTAGCTATCGAGCTGCGCCCCTTTTAATTTCTGTCCGCCGGGAATGATCATCCCGTCGTCGAACTCTTCGACCTCTCCACCCATCGCGCGAAGATTCTTAACCACCGTATCAATCCGATCGGTTTCCTTCACTCGCAGTTCGTGGGCATTGCGAATCGTCATTGTTCCCTCGGACAAGATTCCGGCCACCGCAAGAATAGGCACTTCGTCAATCAGGTTGGGCACTTCTTCAGGCAGTATTTCCGTTCCGGTCAACGTCCCACCCTCAATCTCAATTACGCCGCGAGGCTCTCCACCATCTTGATGCTCAATCGTATCGGTGATCCGGGCACCCATCCGTTTTAACACCGTGATAATCGCAGTGCGGGTCGGATTCAGACCGACATTGGTGAGTGTGAGTTTCGACCCCGGCGTCACGGCTGCCGCGACAATCCAAAATGCCGCGCTCGAGACATCGCCAGGCACAACCAAATCACGCGCGGTCACTTTCTGGCCTCCCTCTGTGGAAATCCGATTCCCCTCGGTCACCACTTTCACTCCAAAGTAATTTAACAAACGCTCACTATGATCCCGGGTCGTCGCAGGTTGATAGACCACCGTGGTGTCCGACGCAAAAAGACCCGCGAGTAAAACCGCGCTCTTCACCTGCGCACTTGCAACCGGCATGTCATACTCGATAGCCTTCAAGCTTCCTCCGCTGATGTGCAGTGGTGCACATCCTTCCTTTTCTCCACGCGCATCAATCTGCGCTCCCATCTCACCGAGTGGAATCATGACCCGCCCCATCGGGCGACCCGAAAGCGACTCATCGCCAACCAAAACGCTATCAAACTTTTGCGACGCCAAAACTCCCGCCAGCAAGCGCATGCCCGTTCCCGAATTTCCACAATCCAGTTCCTGATCCGGCGCTTTTAACTCATTGCCACATCCATGAATGAGTAAATCCTCCGGCTGCTCTTCCGTTCCCTTCACCACTTCATAACGCACCCCCAGTTGCCCCATCGCCCGCAGCGTGTTCACACAATCTTCGCTGGAGAGGAAATTCTCCACGCGGCAAGTGCCATCGGAAAGACCGGCCAGAATGGCAGCTCGATGCGAAATACTCTTGTCCCCTGGCACTGCCAATTCGCCCGATATCGTCCTCTGCGGGCTGACTTGAATCGTATTACTCATGATAAATCGGTGAGATCTTTGCGAGCCTTCACCTCGGCGAGATAAGCCTGCAGGCCTTCTTGGTCCGAATTCGCAAGCTGATCAAGCATCTTGCCAATCTGCTCCCGCACTTCCTCTAGGGAGTCCTGTAAGGCTCCCCGGTTTTCAATCATAATTTCCGCCCACATCGCCGGATCTCCTGCCGCCACGCGCGTAGTATCACGAAACCCTCCACCCGCCAATTCCGCATAACTCACATCCTTTAAAGAAACCCCAGCTGTTAGCGACGACATCGCGTGGGGGAAATGACTGATCCGCGCCACCGCCTCATCATGGTCGGCCGCCGTCATCGTTCTGAGATGGCCACAACCGAGCGCCTCCCAAAAATCAGAGAGACCTTGCACTTCCTGGACCGGAATCCCGCCATCGTTCGTGAGGACACACGCCGCACCATGAAAAAGATCAGCCCGCGCCGCTTTCACTCCTGTTTGCTCCGATCCCGCCATGGGATGACTTCCAATAAATCTCAGGCGCCGGGCCGCCGCCACTTCATGCGGCAGCGATTTCACGCTTCCCACATCAGTCACCAAAGCACGCGGCGTCAGCAAATCCACAATCTTTTCCGCTAAAAAATCCATCACGCCGACGGGCACTGCAAAGACCACCAAATCCGCCCCATGCACCGCCTCTGCCAAATTCGTCGTGGCCTCCAAGCCCAGCGACGATGCCAGGGCAACCCGCTCGGGATTCCGCCCCCACAAAACGGCCTCAGACCCGATTTCACGGGACGCCAGCGCTACCGAGCCTCCCAGTAACCCTGGGCCCAGAATTGCGATTTTTTGAAAAGAATTTGGCATGGAATAAAAGAGCCGGAATCCCTTAGGGAAATCCGGCCCGAAGCTATCTCAATTCCTGTCTTCAGGGAACTCGGAATCGGTGAATTGATTTGTTAGGATCATTCGGGTCCTGCACCAAGGACCCACTGGGAATTCCGCGGACATCCACCGGCTCCATGGTCCATGGGTTAAATACATAGCCCGCCTTACCCGGAATCTTGCGTGCAGTCTGGTAGGTCTTTTTGCGATTCGGGTTGAGCTCCACCAAAGAAGTCTCATCAGAATTCGTCGTCGGATTAGTTCCCGGGGGAGTGTCCCGACCAGCAAGATCCTGTCCTGCCTCTTCGATTGAGCGCTCACGGGCTTCGATACGACGTTTTTCCTCGGCTTTTCGCTCGGCAAGCTCTCTTTCAAGCTGCTCAATCGTCTTTTCATAAGGCTGATTTGGCCCCAATACAAGATTCCCAGTTGGCATGTTTGGATTGTGACCCGGAGGATAGGCAGGAGTACAACTAATAAGCAGTGCGCCGCTCAAGAGCAGGCCGGCCAGGTTTTTGAGAGAAATCATGACTTTCAATATCGGTAGGAGTTCAGAATATGGGTGGGCGCCAGCGAGCTGACCAAGTCTTCATCACGGGCGAAAGCCAATTTGTCAAGCCACCACCCATGTCTGAGAGTTCTAACAATTCCCGCGACCGCGAGGATCTCCTGATTCAACAAGTGCGGGAATTTGTCATCTTCCCAGAAGAAGAAAACTTTGGGAGACTAGCACAAGATCTCTACAAACACCAATTTTCGGTCAATTTACCCTTCCAGCGCTACTGTCAGACCATCGGACGAAGCCCGGATTCCATCGCAAGCTGGCGCGAAATCCCCGCCGTCCCCACCAGCGCCTTCAAACTTCCCAAATTCCCCCTCGTTGGCGTATATCCCGCCACCAAGCGATTTCTAACATCAGGAACCACCACCGAAATTCGGGGCACCCACCATTTCCCCGACACCTCCCTCTACGAGCATTCCGTGATAGAAACCTGGAAAAAACAGAATTTCCCAACACTCACCCACCTCTATCTCACGCCCTCACCCGACGAGCTCCCCGAATCGTCCCTCAGCCACATGTTCGAAACTCTGGGATCCAATCTGCCCGATCCGTTTCTTATCAAAAACGACCGCTTCCACCTTCAGCCCCTATTTGATCAAATCCGAACCGAGGCCCCCCTTTTCCTGATGGGAACCGCCCTGGCCCTCTTTCATCTCATGAAAACTCTCGGGCCGCTCCCACTCCCCCACGGATCACAAATTCTCGAGACCGGGGGCTACAAGGGAACCCGCCGCCAACTCTCGAAAGCCGACTTCTATTCCCAGCTCGCAGAATTCTTCGCTGTCTCGGACCATTCCATTCACAACGAATACGGCATGACCGAGCTCTCAACCCAAGCTTATGCCACCGGATCAGGGGGAGCCCACCGCTTCCCCGCCTGGTGCCGTCACCAAATTCTGGATCCCGAAAGCGGATCCGAACTTCCACCTGGAGAAATCGGCTACCTCCAAATATTCGACCTCGCCAACGTCCATAGTGTTGCGGCCATCCGAACCCAGGATTTTGCCATTGGACACGAAGACGGCTCATTTACCCTTATTGGACGCGACCCCGGAGCCCTTCCCCGCGGTTGTTCCCGCAGCATCGACCACTCCCTTTCCTCATGAACCACGCCGCACGACTGGACCTCATCGCCCGCTCGGCATCCTTCTTCGAACCCTACACTGGGCCCTTCGACTACGACCTTCTCCAAGCCACCTGGGATCGCGAACTTTCCTCACCCACCGTCCGCCTGCCCAAATCCATCGTTCACATCATCAGCGGCAACACCCCGCACGCCGCATACCAATCACTCCTCAACGGACTCATCCTCGGAGCAAAAAATCGCCTCAAGCTTCCCACGAATGCTCTCCCCAATTTTGAAATCCCTCCCGGCTTCGAACAATTCGTGGAAATCTCCCGTGATCTCCCCGACCACTGGATCCCCAAAGCGGATGCGCTCGTCGTCTTTGGTTCCGATGACACCCTGCGTCACTTCCAACAACTCTGCCCCCTCGAAACTCCCTTCATCGGTCACGGCCACCGGGTCGGTATCGCCATCATCAAAGACCCCACTCTTGAAGCTGCCCAACTCGCCGCCCGAGACATCGGCCAATTTGATCAACAAGGCTGCCTCTCCCTGCAAACAATCTATCTCGAAGACCCACGCGCCTTTGCTCCTCTCCTGGCAGACGCCATGGCTGAATTTGAAAAAAGCCACCCGCGCGCTCCTCTGGGCCCCTCCGAAGCCGGTGCCATCACCAACTTCCGCGAAGAAATCCGCTACCTCGCCGCTCAAACTCCCAACGACGTCGCCCTCTGGGAAAGCCCCGACTCCACCGCTTGGACCATCGTCTCTCGAAACTCCTCCGAACTCTCCCTCTCCCCCGGCAACCGCACCGTCTTCCTGTGCCCCATGCCCGAAGACTTCTCAAATCTCACCCACCTTTCCGGCATCGGACTCCATCCCTTCACCAAACGAACCGATCTGCCCTCACCTCGAATCTTCCCTCTCGGCCAGACTCAATCGCCACCCGCCCTCTGGGCCCACGACGGAATCCTTCCCCTCGCCTCTTTGGTGAAACACCAAACGCTTCAGTAAGAGAGCGTCAACTTCAGAACCCCGTTCGGATTCCTCACCGCCGCCTTCTCAAAACTTGGCAATCGCAACTTGGGATAGTTCGACACCGCAACGCCTTCCTTGGGTATTCCCAGGAAATTTTTCTTCAACTTCCGGTTGCGATCTTCGTCGTGCAAAACCACGAAGGCAAAATTCCCTTTCTTTAAATCAGGCACTTTGATCCTCACCGCGCCACCCTTCGCCTTGTTCGCCGGAACAAAAAACTTCATGAGAGCCTTTTCAGGGTCATCCGGAAAACCTGCCTTTTCGGAAAATACCATGACACAAATATCGCCCCGCTGATTAGCAATCCCGGTCACTTCAATTTCCACTCCGGCAAACGAAGTTGCAACTAAGAGAAAGAAGCCAAACAATATTCTGAGCACTTGGAGAAGATTCCATAATCCAGAAATCATTCAAGACTCCTTTCTCTCCGTCCGAACGATTTAAAATTAGCACCGTCCCCCTTGAGGCCACCCTCGCCCTTCCCGATCTAGAGCTCCTTCAAAAACGCCTCAACAACTTCCACGGTGATGGGAATTCACTCTTTCGAAAATGCTTCCGTCTTGAACTTTCCAGCGATTTTCCCTTCACTTGATCAGTGAAAGTTTGCGCAACGCCTCTGCTCGCGCCCGTTTTATTAACCATGGCCGCCTCGCTCCTGATCGGGCGGGAAGCCACGCCCCAAAAAAAAGAGGAAAGCGTCCGGCCAAGCATCAATGAAAAGTATCTCGATCCCGAACTCAGAGTCGACGATCGGCTCACCTTCATTGAAGAAGTGAAAGCCAGCCTCAAAGAAAATTACTTCCTGCGCTTCCGCAAAGACTCATGACGAGCGCCAACGAAAAGGGACTCGGTTTTTGGACGCTCACCTTTCTGGTCGTCGCTAACATGATCGGGGCTGGAGTCTTCACCACATCCGGATACACTCTGGAATCCCTGCGCGATCCCAAGCTCGTCCTTTTCGCTTGGTTTGCCGCCGGGCTCCTCGCTCTCTGCGGCGCCCATAGCTACAGCTTACTCGTCCAACGTATGCCTGTGTCGGGTGGCGAGTATGCCTTCCTCTCCCGGGCCGCCCACCCCCTCGCCGGATTCATCGCGGGCTGGGTTTCTCTCCTCGCCGGATTCAGCGGAGCCATCGCCTTCGCCGCGATTGCCATGGAAAGCTATCTTCCCGGAATCTTCCCCCCAAAAGTCCTCGCCGCCTTCGTCGTCATTCTCGGCGCTCTCATTCACGGGGCAAAACGCATCATCGGAACCAGCACCCAAAACATCGCCGTCATTTTCAAACTCATCCTACTTGCCATCTTTTTTTCCTTCAGCACTTGGAGCGCTACCCAGGGAAAGTGGCAGGGCAACTCGCTTCCCTTCACGGGAGAGAGCATCGGCCTCCTCGCCTTTGCCCAAGCCATGGTCTGGATCTCACTCAGCTACTCCGGATTCAACGCCGGAGTCTACGTCGCCGGTGAAGCCACTAGCCCACGCGTCGTCAGCCGATCCCTGATCACAGGTACCGCTATTGTCACCCTTCTTTACCTCCTTCTCAATGCCGTCTTCGTCCTCGCCCCCCATCCATCGGAGATCTCCGGCCAAGCCGACATCGCCGCCCACGCTGCGATATGGATCGGCGGCAAATCCTTCGCAACCTTCACCCGATTGGTGATCTCGCTCGCGCTCTTCACCTCCGTTCTAAGCATGATGATGGCCGGCCCGCGCGTTTACGGGAAAATGGCTGAAGACGGAATTCTCCCCAAAGTATTCATCCTCCGACCTGACTGCACCTGGCCTGCCGTCACCTTGCAAATGAGCCTCGCCCTTCTCCTCATTTTCATCACCAACCTACAAGACCTCCTCGCCTTTCTCGGCCTCACGCTCTCACTGAGCGCCTCGGCCTCCGTCCTCTGTCTCTTCCTCGGAGACCCCACAAAACGTCCTCGTGGCCTCACCGCCCTTCCCCCGCTCACCTTCATCATTGCTACCTTGATCACGGCCGTCCTCCTCGTTGTTCACGACCCCTGGCAAGCTCTCGGCACTATCCTCACTATCACCATCGCCGCCGGCGCGTATCAATTAATGAAACCACGACCAAGCTGAGAGCAATTAATTCCAGGGGGAGATGCTTTTTCTCACGAAACTCTTGGCGAATTCAAAAAAGGCCTCGTGGAAGTTTGCCTGCTGAAGCCCCAGCCAAGGAGGGCTCTCGCCACTTGGACGCTCAAACCTGCGAATCCAAACGGCGAGAGCACCTCAGCTCATCTCCCCAGAATTCAGGTTTATGAAGTTGAAAGGTCTTTTCCTAGCTGCGGTATTCATCCCCATGCTTCATCTGCGGGCAATTCTCACTTCCCTCTTCCTCATCCTCCCCGGATTTTCCGAATCCATCACCGTCCCGGCTGCGACAGCCTACCTCGACCCCGATAGCCGTGGAGCCCAGGTCCGGCCGGAAGGCATCACTCATTGGAAGAGCCTGGAAAACAGTATCAATTGGTTCGGAAAATTCGCGACGACCGGCAAGTTCACCGCAAAGGTCGAACTAATTCTCACCAAAGGCGACACCATCACGCTTACCCTCTCCAGCGGTAACAAGAA
This sequence comes from bacterium, assembly GCA_018222765.1. Lineage (GTDB taxonomy): Bacteria > Verrucomicrobiota > Verrucomicrobiia > Verrucomicrobiales > Akkermansiaceae > SW10. The sequence goes on from JAAEZT010000002.1 coordinate 143,682, forward strand.
ATCCAAGGCCACCGTCACGGGAAAAGGAGACACTCCGGTCATCGCTGATTTTGGGGTCTTTCATAGCACGAAGCCCGGCTTCCAACAACTCTCCCTCACCGCATCCAAACCTCCCAAGACAATCAAATCGCTCATCCTCAATGGCCCGGCCACCAAGGACATTCACTTCAACATGAAGCCCCGACGCAATGCCGCTTCGGTGCACCTTTCCTACCCCATCGAGAGAGGGACCAAGGTCTCCGCTTTCTACTGCGAAATGACCGGAGTGGAAGATCCGCTCTGGACCTACTACATGGCCTGCGGCTGGCATCGTGGATATTTTGGAATGCAGGTCAACAGCCCCACCGAACGCCGTATCATCTTCAGCGTCTGGGACAGCGGCGGTGAAGCCATCGATCGCAAGAAGGTTGGACAAGAAGACCGTGTCACTCTCGTCGCCAAAGGCGAAGGCGTTTACAGCGGCGACTTTGGTAATGAAGGCACCGGCGGGCACAGTCACCTGAAGTATCTTTGGAAGACCGGCGAGAAACAAAAGTTCCTCGTCACCGCCGAGCCAATCGATGAAACCCACACTATCTTCGCGGGTTACTATTTCCATCCCGACAAAAAAGACTGGATGCTCATCTCAAGCTGGAAGGCTCCCAAGGAAGGAAAGCGACTCCGCGGACTCTATAGTTTCAGCGAAAACTTCGCCGGCCAAAACGGCCACGTCCTACGAAAAGCCATCTACGGAAACCAATGGATCCGCACCGCCAACGGCAAGTGGCACGAGATCACCAAAACCACCTTCAGCCACGACGGCACCGGAAAGAAGGACCGCCTCGACCGCTCCATGGGACTGGGCAAGGACAACCAATTCTTCCTCTCCCATGGAGGTTTCCTCAACAACTACACCAAATACGGCGAACCCTTCACCCGCAAACCCAGCGGGAATTCCCCGGAGGACATGAAACTGCCTCCACTTCCACCAGTGGAGAAATAGGATCCAACACCTCCTTTCCCCTGCCACCAACCACAGTGAACCTTCCGTAAGACTCTTATTCCTGGGAACGAATACAATAAAGCTTGCGCATATAATCCCAAAGTGATGGTCAGCAGGGTATGGCCTACAACCTGAATTTACCCGCGGACCATGGCCGAAAGCCTCCATATTTCATCTTCTGATAAGGCCCACCTCGCAATGAACATGCGGTTGTTTTCAATCTCTTCAAAACGGAAAGGTTAATCCAGAGAGGCTGAAACCCTACCGTTTCCTTGAAGGGTTCTAAATTGCCCCCTGCTCTTTCTTCAGCCTGAGCTGACCGCAGGCCGCATCAATATCGTGGCCTTTCTCAAGCCGTAAGGTCGCTGAGACGCCCGCATTGGTCAGGACTTTTTTAAAACGCAAACAGTCCTGATCATTCGGACGCATCCAAGGTAATCCCTCCACCGTATTATACGGAATGAGGTTCACCTTCGCCCGGATTGATCGAGCCCGCTTGGCGAGTATCCCAGCCTGTTCAGACGACGCGTTAATCCCATCGATGAGAATATACTCCAGCGTGATTTTCTGATTCTTCTTAGAATTCCAAATTCGCAGCGCATCAAAGAGCTCGGCAACAGGATACTTCTTGTTCACCGGCATAATCTTTTCACGTGTTACGTCGTCCGGTCCATGCAGGGAAATCGCCAAACGAATCTGCTGCGGCAATTCAGCCAACTTTTTGATTTGCGGCACCAGGCCCGAAGTCGACACCGTGATCCGGCGCGCTCCGATATTCAGCCCCCAATCAGAAGTGATCATCTGAAGGGCATTGCTCAGGTTTGTGAAGTTAGCGAGCGGCTCCCCCATTCCCATGAAAACCAAGTTGTTAACCTTCTCTCCCGACAACTCCTCCGCCAAAATGATCTGCGAGACAATCTCAGCAGCAGTGAGGTTTCGGGAAAAGCCATCGAGTCCCGAAGCACAAAACTTACAACCATACGCGCAACCCACTTGGGATGACACACAGAGCGTATGCCGATCCGACTTTTCCCCATAGAGGGCAGGTGAAGCCGGAATGAGAACCGTCTCGATGTATCGTTGGTCCGGAAGCTGCAGGAGAAACTTCCGCGTGGTGTCTTCCGAACCCTTGGTCAGCGTGTGGGTCAGCGGGCGTAGCGGGTAATGCTCCGCCAGGGCCGACCTCAGCGCCGGAGGCAAATTGCTCATCTCTTCCCACGATCGGGCTCGCTTTTTATAAATCCAATCCAGGATTTGCGCTCCCCGGTAGGAGGGCTGGCCTTGTTCTTCAAGAAGTTCGGCGAGTTGTGATTGAGTCAGCATCGGACGGGGAAACCGTGCGCCCATCAGGGATCAGGAGCAAGCATTGAGATCACACAAAAAAGCGCACACACCCAGCTATCCGGTCCTCCAATGTCATACAACCGGACGAATTTCCCGTTTCAAATCTTGTCCCCTTGTCCTTGAGCGATAGAACCCAACTAACAACTAATCTCTGTGTCACAACGCATTCTCATCACCGGCGGAGCCGGATTCCTCGGCAGCCACCTCTGCGATCGCATGATCGACGCAGGCAACGAAGTCATCTGCCTCGATAACTATTTCACTGGCCGCCGCCAAAACATCACCCATCTTCTCGATCACCCCAACTTTGAGCTACTGCGTCACGACATCATCGATCCCATCAAACTCGAGGTCGACCAGATCTACAATCTCGCCTGCCCCGCCTCACCCATCCACTACCAATACAATGCCATCAAGACGATGAAGACATCGGTCATGGGTGCCATCAACATGCTAGGCCTCGCCCGGCGCACCAAGGCACGCATTCTGCAAGCCTCTACCTCCGAAGTCTATGGAGACCCCTTGATGCACCCTCAAAAAGAAGGCTACTGGGGACATGTTAACCCCATCGGCATTCGCTCGTGCTACGACGAAGGCAAACGCTGCGCTGAAACTCTCTTCATGGATTACAAGCGTCAGAACGGCGTCGACACCCGCATCATGCGCATCTTCAACACCTACGGCCCGCGCATGAATGCCGACGACGGCCGCGTCGTTTCCAACTTCATTGTACAAGCTCTTCGGGGAGAGGAAATCACCATCTACGGTGACGGTTCCCAAACCCGCTCCTTCTGCTACTGCGATGACAATATCGAGGGAATGATCCGCCTCATGAATAGCGACCACCCCGGCCCCATCAACATTGGTAATCCCAACGAGTTCACCATGCTAGAGCTCGCCGAGCAGATCATCGAACTTACAGGTTCGCTCTCCAAGATTTCCCATCTTCCCCTCCCCCAGGACGATCCAAAACAACGTCAACCTGATATCAGCCTTGCCAAAGCCGAACTCGACTGGGAGCCCAAAACCGAACTCCGCGAAGGACTCACATCCACCATCGCCTATTTTGAGAAGGAGCTTTCGGAAAAGTAAAAGTATCCCACCCTCTAATCTTCCCTCGGCACAACCACCACACGGTTTTTCTTCACCATCCCGGTCAGGTCACGAAGAATTTGCAAACCCTCGCGCTTCACGGAATCAATCCCGCTCGGCCAGTCCAGCGAGTCTTCGAGGTCATCGAACTTATCTTTCAACATGCGGAAGTGCCGTTCTTCCGCCTCCTTGCGATCAAGGAGAGGTAGCTTTTCAGCCTTCAAATCATCCAGAGTGAGACGATAGACCTTGAAGGTCTTCTTATCCGCTTCTTCAACTTTCGCAAAGCGTTCACGGCGTTCTTGATTGCGGGCCTCGCGACGTTCCTCGCGCTCCTTTGCCTCAGCACGGCGCGTTTCGATATTCACCGAGACTTTGTTCTCTTCGTTGCGCTTTTTTGTCCGCGCAATGTCCTCGGCAAGGTATTTGAAATCCTGATCCTCGGCCCTGCGGCCTTCACTCAGCTTGATCAGTTCAGCAAAAGGAAGAAGATCACGATTCATTGGGACGAAGTCTTCCGCTTCGCGAATAATGTCATGCGGCAGGACATTACGCGCATAGGCTTCGCCCCGTTCTTCCACGTCGCTATAACTCGGCAAAACAATATCAGGCACCACCCCGAGCTTCTGGACCGAGCTGCCAGATGGACGATAGTATTTCTGAATCGTGAGCTTGATGCGTCCGGCCCGCTCATGATTGGAGAAGACCGGCATGTAGTTGGAAATTTCGACGAACTTCTGCACGCTCCCTTTTCCAAAAGTCGAGGACTCCCCCACGACAACCGCACGGTTATAATCCTGTAGTGCGCCCGCCAGAATCTCGGTAGCCGAGGCACTCCCCTTACTGGTGAGCACCACGAGTGGACCAGTATAAATAGGACGACGAATCTTGGAAATCAGCGACTCAACTCGACCATTGGTCGACTTCACCTGCACTATTGGCCCCCGCCCGGTAAAGAATCCCGTCAAACGACGAACCTCATCCAACGACCCTCCGCCATTGCCACGAACATCAATAGCAATACCATCAACTTTCTCTTCAAGCAATCGCTTGAGGATTTTTTCAAGATCCACCGAAACCCGGTTCCCGCGGTTTTCAAAGTCAAAATAAAAGGACGGCATCTCGATGACGGCATACTTCTGCAGTTCATTGCCCTCCCCAAATTCATACACCTCTGCTGAAAGTAAATCCTCCTTCAAGCTCACTCGCTCGCGATCGATCTTAATGGTGACAAGCTCATCCTTGTTGCCATTCATCGGCCTTACTTTAAGCCCTACTGTGGTCCTGGTCTCCCCGAGGATCTGTTCGATTACCTTACTTAAGGGCATGAACATTACATCGACCCACTCTCCATTCCCCAGTGGATCCACCGCCACCACGCGGTCACCTGGTTGCAGCTGTCCCTGACGATCCGCCGGACCGCCTGTCATGATGCCGGTGATCTTTGAGGTGCCGTCATCTTCGGAAATCAGTCGCGCTCCAATTCCAACCAACTCGTTGCTGATACCGATGCGAAATTGTTCGAACTCACGCATACTGTAGTAATCACTGTGCGGATCGTGGGAACGGGCGACCGCGCTGTAAAAGTAGTTCGCGACATCTTCTAAATCAGAATCCGTGATTTGCTTGAGCACGCGGTCATAATTCGACTTCACCTTGAAGACGGCTGAGGGCGCCTCGAGAAAGGGACTTTCCTTACCTTGCGCTTTGGCTCGCTGGTCGATTCCCTCACGACGCATCAACTCCGAGAGGAGCGCCTGCTCAACGCGAAGTTCCCACAAAGCCCTGGCCTTTTCCTCGTCTGCCGGCCAAGGCTCTTCCGAGCGATCACGAATCACGGTGCGATCACCATCGAATTTGAATTCGTTCTTCTCTAACAAAGCACGGGCTTCCCCGATGCGAGCTTTGACCCGGGTCCGGTAGACCTCGAAAATCTCCGCACCCGCAGAGAGAGCATCACTCGTCATGATAAGCTCGTGAAGGCGGTGTGCGTATTGCTTCCGGAATTTCTTAATGTCGCTCTGCAAAAAATAAACATGGCTGGGATCTAAAGTCTCCAGATACTCGTCAAAAAACTTTTGGCTCAGCTCAACATCAAAAGCGGGACGCGAGTAATGCCCATTCTGTAAAATACGCCCCATCGCTCGACCCACCAAATCGAAATCGGTTTGGGCGGCAACCGGCGTGGAAAAACAAGTGAGGGAGAGCAGCAATGAAGCCGCGGCTAGACAAAGTCGTTGAAGCATAGGAAAGACGAGAGATGATTCGAGCCTGTGGAGGCGGTTCACACAAGCCCGGAAAACCAGACCGCGATATATAAACGCCACAAAAGAGGTCATTTATCCCTAAATCTCCCTGCTCTGGCGCGGGAATCCTACTCGCCACGGGCTTGATCTCTTCCAGAAATCCGCTAAAAGCCACTCCCTCGCATCAATCAGCGGGATACAGACATGGGAAAGACACTTTATCAGAAGGTATGGGATGCACACACAGTGGGCACCCTCAGCGACGGACGCACCCAACTTTTCATCGGAACCCACCTCATCCATGAGGTGACCAGCCCGCAGGCCTTCGGAATGCTCCGCGAACTCGACCTAAAAGTAAAATATCCCAAGCGCACCTTTGCCACCATCGATCACATCGTTCCCACCGAAAATCAGGACCAACCAGCCGACCCGCTTGCCGCTGAGATGATCGATGCCATTCGCTCGAACTGCGACGACTTTGGCGTGACCTACTTCGACCTCAAGTCGGGCAAGCAGGGCATCGTGCACGTTGTTGGCCCCGAGCAAGGCATCACCCAGCCCGGATCAACCATCGCCTGTGGAGATTCCCACACCGCGACCCACGGAGCCTTCGGCGCTATCGCATTCGGCATCGGGACAACTCAGGTGCGCGACGTTCTCGCTACCCAGACCATGGCCATGGAGAGTCTCAAAGTGCGCCGCATCGAAGTCACCGGCAAACTTCGTCCCGGCGTCTACGCCAAGGACCTCACGCTACACATCATCCGCCTCCTCGGGGCCAAAGGCGGCATCGGCTACGCCTACGAATACGCTGGCGACACCTTTGACAATTTCACCATGGAAGAACGCATGACGGTCTGCAACATGGCCATCGAAGGCGGTGCCCGCTGCGGATACGTCAACCCCGACGAAACCACTTTCGAATTTCTCAAAGGCCGCCCTTACTCTCCAACCGGAGCGGAATGGGACGAAGCCGTCGCGCGCTGGAAATCCTTCGCCTCAGACGCCGACGCTGAATTCGACGACATTGTCAAAATCAACGCCGAAGACATTGAACCCACCGTGACCTGGGGCATCTCCCCCGACCACGGCATCTCCATTTCCGAGGACATTCCCGATTCCGCCACCACCGAAGACCTCGAAGAAAAAGCCGTCATCGACGAAGCACTCTCTTACATGAAGCTTCCCGCCGGGACTCCGATCAAAGGCATCCCCATCGATGTTGCCTTCATTGGATCCTGTACGAACGGACGCCTTTCCGACTTCCGCGAGACCGCGAAATTCCTCAAAGGCAAGAAAGTCGCCGACGGTATCAAGGCCATCGCCGTTCCTGGATCACAGATTACCGCAATCCAGTGTGAGGAAGAAGGCATCGACAAAGTCTTCTCCGAGGCAGGCTTCGAATGGCGCGCCGCCGGTTGCTCAATGTGTCTCGCGATGAATCCCGACAAACTTATCGGCAATCAAATCTGCGCTTCTTCTTCCAACCGCAACTTCAAAGGCCGCCAAGGCTCACCCATCGGACGCACCGTCCTGATGTCACCCGTCATGGTCGCCGCTGCCGCTGTCGAAGGAAAAATCGCCGACGCCCGCGAAGTCTTCGAAGTCGCTTAAATTTATCCAATGAAATTTTTACTGGCAGCCTTTCTCTTTGTCGCACCCTTTCTGGCCCTGGCTAAGGAACCGGCGGCGATTGATGCCAGAAATCTCAAGCATCCGGTCAAACCAGCGCTTTGGAAAATTGAAGGCAAGGACCTGACCAAGCCCTCTTATCTCTTTGGCACGATACATCTCGGCGATCCCCGCGTTACCACTCTTCACCCCAAGGCGGAAAAAGCATTTCAAATGTCCAATCGCTTCTACGCAGAAATCGATATGGACCCTGCCAAGCAAGTAGCAATCGCACCACTCCTCATGCGCACCGATGGCAAGATTCTCAGCAAATCCATTGGGCCTAAATTGACAAAAAGGCTCAATAAAGCACTCAAGGCCATCAATCCCGATCTCGACAGCAAAGCTTTTGAACCCATGAAAACCTGGGTTGTCACAATGGCGCTCCCCACGCTCAAATTAGACCTCTCCGGAGAAAAAGCCCTCGATGCCGTGCTCTACGAGCGGGCGATAAGCGATGAGAAAAAAGTAGGTGGGATCGAAACCGTCGAAAGCCAGCTGAAGATCTTCGACGACCTCACTGAAAAAGAACAAACCAGTCTGCTCTCGGACTCTCTCAAAGCCATGAAAAAGGAACAGGCCGAGGGCAAAGACTCGGTGAAGGAACTTCTCAACCTCTACCTGACAAGTGACGTCAGAAAAATTGGCGGAATGATCAAAGAGCATATGGAAAACGACATGGGCAAGAATGAAGAGCTTGGCCGTCGCCTCATGAAAACTCTTCTCGACGATCGGAACATCACCATGAGCGACACGATCGCCAAAAAGCTCTCTGAACACCCGGGCAGCTCCCAGTTTTTCGCCGTTGGCGCAGCCCACTACACTGGCAAATCCGCCATCCAAGACCTACTTACCAAAAAGGGCTACACTATCACGCCCGCTTTCAAATAATCATTTCCAAATCCAATACCATGGCCATTGCACCCATCACTCACGTTTCCGGACCAGCCGTCCCTATCCCCGGCGCTGACATCGATACTGATCGTATCATCCCGGCTCGCTTCATGAAGTGCGTCACCTTCGACGGACTCGGCGAATACGCCTTCTACGACGTCCGCTTCGACCCCGTCTCCGGCGAGAAGACTGATCACCCGCTCAATGACGAACGCTTCAAAGATGCCACCATCCTCGTGGCAGGAATCAACTTCGGCTGCGGCTCCTCCCGCGAGCATGCCCCGCAGTCTCTCGCCAAGTATGGCTTCAAGGGAATCGTCGCCGAATCCTTCGCCGAGATCTTCTATGGCAATTCCACCACCCTCGGCCTGCCTTGCGTCACCTCGTCAAAGGCGAACATCGACGCGCTCAAGGAAGCCACCGCTGCCGATCACACCCTCGAAGTGAAGATCGACCTTGAAGCGATGACCGTCACTGCCGGCGACCTCAGCTTCGCCGTGGAAATGCCTGCACCGGCACGACATGCACTCCTCTCCGGGAGGTATGACCCCATCAAGGAGCTCCTCGACAACAAGGACCAAATCGAAGCCACCGCCGCCTCGCTAGCTTACGTCGACTGAGCCAACTCCCCATCCTCACACGGATCGCGGAGTTTTTTTGCCCTCTTTCAACGACGGCGTCGGATTAGCCCGGCGCATCCTATAAGAATCAAGGCCGCACCGGACGGCTCCGGAATCGCCGCGCCAGCTTTGATATTGTCCAGCCCCAAAGTGGCCACTATTGTGTCGCCCCTCAGGCCAGCATTTCCGCCAATATCAAAGGTGTCCTCCTCCAAAGAAATAATCTGCAGTCGGTTCACCGCAGACATTGTCGAATCATAAACGGCATTTCCCTGTCCGGCATGAACAAGTCCTGAAGAAGATAGATCGAAGAGCAAAGACTGCCAACCGGTCTCCGGAAGCAAAACCTGTGGCTCAGTGACAAACCAACCGCCCGGGCCATTCAATGCCACCCTTAAATTAATCGTCTCGCCTCCCGGCCCGCTCAAATTATTGGCATCCAAAGATAGCGAAAAAATCGATTGCCCCAAATAATCGCCGGTCCATTGAGCCGTATTCCAGAGCTGCATATTCTTACCTGGAGAAGACCCCGAGGACGAATCACGCAAAAATCCACTCCCGTCTGGCCCGCCGGTGGGCTGCTGAAAGGGCTGCGACGGAGATCCATTTCCCTCACGCCAACTCTCCTGGGGATTCAAGGCGCCATTCGGCGCATTAAAATCATCCAGCTCGGTAATGGTCACCGCATAAATCATCGGAGCAGACAAAACAGAAGAGACTAGAATACCTAAAAGCTTCATAACAAAGATAAGCTTCCCCCAGACCTAATGATTCTCAAGCTATTTCGACGGACAAAAAAAACGGAGCGGTCACCCACTCCGTCGATAGTTCACCGTTTTCGTAAATCACTTACCTCTCGGATTTAGCCTCTTTTAAAAGCTTCTCGAGGTTCTTAATCAATTGCTCTTTTTGCTTTCTGGCATCGTCAACAGCCTTGCCTGTGGTTGCTACCGAAGTCTCTTTTTTCACACTCGCCAACTCAGCTGCCTTTTTGGAAAAGTTGGACTTCAGCTTGGTCAGCTCCGCCTCCTTGGCCTCCAGTGCCACTTTTGCCTCCTTCAATGCTCTCACATTGGGATCACCTGTCTCTTTGTCCTTTTTCATCTCAAGAGCAATCTCGTTCTTCCGCACCTGGGCTTCCAAAGTCGCATTTTCCATTCGCGCCCTCTCCAATTCAGCCTGAATCGCCGCCATTTTCTCAATCATCGCAGATTTTCCCTCTTTCATGTCGGCCGGAGCCTTTCGGTCCTCTTCTTTTTCAACACTTTGATTTCCCACAACCTCCTCATTATCAGAGGATGGCTTGTCTTCTCCACGTGGGCCCAATGCCATCATTCCAATCGCCAGAACCCCTGCAGTTCCCAACAAGGCTTTATCAAAAATCGAGTTCTTCTTCGAAGACGTTTCGCTCATGCGCTTTTAACAACGATTTTACGGACAGAAGTCACGCGTATTTTTTTCAAAACGACATTTCCCTCCATTGAAAACACTTTCCCTAGGCCGTCTTAATTAGTAGTCAAATTTCAAATCTTGACTAGTCAAGATAGAGCGTTTAGAATCTCCCCATGGCTCGACACTTCCTTCTGCTTCTCGCCTTCCTTGCTGTGAGCTGCACCAGAAAGAAAGATTCCGCCACTGGTCCGGAGGAATACCCTTATCCCATCGCCACCACCGTTGGCATGATTGGCGATGTCACCCGTGAGATCGTAGGCGACAAAGCCGAAGTCACCAACATCATCGGCGAAGGCGTTGACCCCCACGTTTACAAACCCACCAAAGGCGACATCGACACCCTTCAATCCGCCTCCCTGATTCTCTATAATGGCGTTCAACTCGAAGGGAAAATGGGCGAAGTTCTCGAAAACAGAACCAACGCCGGAACTCACGTCACCGCCGTCGCCGAAGGGCTCTCAAATTATCAATATCTCGAAAACGACCCCCACCTCTGGATGGACGTCTCCGCCTGGTCACTCGTCGCAAAAAATATCCAAACCAGCCTCGCCGACTTCGACCCAAACAACAAAGCTTACTATGAAGAACGGCTCACGACCTACGAGGACACTCTTGTTGAGCTCGGCGCCTACGCTCAGAAATCCCTCGCCTCCATCCCCGAATCCCAACGCGTTTTAGTCACCGCGCACGATGCCTTCTCATACCTCGGTCGCGCCTACGATCTCGAAGTCCGTGGTATCCAGGGAATTTCCACCGAATCCGAAGCCGGCATTCAAGAAATCAATAAACTTGTCAGCTACCTCGTCGACAAAAAAATTCCCGCTGTCTTCGTCGAAAGCTCGGTCTCCGAAAAAAGTGTCAAAGCCCTCATCGAAGGCGCCGCCGCCCGCGGCCACGAGGTCGTCATCGGCGGCGAACTCTTCTCCGATGCCATGGGCGAAGCCGGCACCTACGAAGGAACTTATCTCGGCATGATCGACCACAACGTCACCCTCATCACCCGCGCCCTCGGCGGCAACGCTCCCAAGGAAGGATTTCAAGGAAAGTTGAGCCACTAAGCCCATGCGCCCCGAACACCCACCGGAATTTCCCCTCGCAATCCACGACCTCACCGTGGCATATCACCGCAAGCCGGTATTGTGGGATATTGAACTCAACGTCCCACAAGGAACACTCGCAGGGATTGTCGGCCCCAACGGCGCAGGAAAATCCACCCTGCTCAAAGCCTGCCTCGATCTCATTCCAAAGACTTCGGGCGAGGTCCTCATCTACGGCAAGCCTTACGAAGACCAACGCGACCTCATCGCCTACGTCCCGCAACGCGAAAGCGTCGACTGGGATTTTCCGGTAAGCGCCCTCGATGTCGTCGTCATGGGCACCTACCGCAAACTCGGTTGGTTCAAGCGTGTCGGCAAAGCACAACGCCAACAAGCGCGCGAAGCCCTCGAGCAAGTCGGCATCGGCCACCTCGCCGACCGCCAAATTTCTCAACTCTCCGGCGGCCAACAACAACGTGTTTTCCTTGCGCGTGCCCTCGTGCAAGACGCCGAGATCTATTTCATGGACGAGCCCTTCGCCGCAGTCGATGCCGCGACCGAGCAAGCGGTCATCGAACTTTTGCAAAACCTCAACGCCAAGGGAAAAACCGTCCTCTGCGTCCACCACGACCTCGCCACGGTCTCCCGCTACTTCGATCACCTTGTCCTCCTGAACATGCGCATCGTCGCCAGCGGGTCGACTTCGGAAACCTTCACCCGAGAAAACCTCCACAAAACCTACGGCGGAAAACTCAACCTTCTCGACGACGTCGCCGAGGCCCTCAAGAATGTCGGACGTTAGTGTCATCGCCTCCTTCGATTTCGAGTTACTTTGGGAAACGCTCTTTCTCAAGACCTACAACACGCGTCTCGTCGTCGTCAGTGTGACACTTCTCGGAGCAGCCGCCGGACTGATTGGGAGTTTCCTGCTCCTCCGCAAGCAATCACTCCTTGGCGACGCCCTCTCACACGCCACCCTTCCCGGAATCGGCATTGCCTTTGCCCTAATGTCCGCTCTCGGCATGAATGCCAAAAGCCTCCCCGGCCTCCTTGCTGGAGCCACCATCACCGGACTCCTCGGTGTCCTCCTCGTCCTCGCGATCAAACGCACCACCCGCCTCAAGGAAGACGCTGCGATGGGGATCGTCCTCTCGGTCTTCTTCGGACTCGGCGTAGCCATTCTCCGCATGGTCCAAAAAATTCCCGGCCAAAGTTCCGCCGGACTCGAGTCCTTCATCTACGGCAAACCCGCCTCCATGATCGCCAGCGACCGACTCTTCATCATTGTCGTCCTCGTTATCACCACCTTCGCCTGCCTTCTTCTGTTAAAGGAATTCACCCTCCTCTGTTTCGATACCAATTTCGCCTCTACCGAAGGCTGGCCTACCCTCACCCTAGACATCCTCCTCATGGCTCTCGTCACCGCAGTGACGGTCATCGGACTGCAAGCCGTGGGACTAATCCTCATCATCGCCTTCCTCATCACTCCAGCCACTGCCGCCCGCTTTTGGACCAACAATCTCCGGCATATGCTCTGGCTCGCTGCTATCATCGGAGCCGTTTCCGGATGGCTCGGAGCCTCGGTCTCGGCCCTCCTTCCGAAGCTTCCCGCTGGCGCCATTATCGTCATCGCCGCCGCAGTCATCTTTCTCATCAGCATGATCTTCGGCCGCGCCCGCGGCGTCCTGCCCCGCTTTCTCCGGCACCTCGATCTCCAGCGCAAAGTCGGACGCCAGCACATCCTCCGCTCAACTTACGAAATTCTCGAAAACACTCAGGAGTCACACCCTATCCAAAACCTCCCGATCTCCATGGATCTCCTTCGCAAGCACCGATACTGGTCCAAGGGCGAACTTGCCAAAGTTATCCGCCAGGCCCGCTCCGAAGATCATATCGAGCGACGCCCCACTGGAGAGATCTGCCTCTCCGAATCCGGCTTTGGTGAAGCCTCCCGCATCACCCGCAACCACCGCCTCTGGGAACTCTACCTCATCAAACACGCCGACATCGCCCCGTCTCACGTCGACCGCGACGCCGATATGGTTGAGCACCTCTTAGGTGCCGAAATCGTCCGTCAACTCGAAGCCGAACTCGACCTCGAAAAACCCATCGTCGAATCACCACACGTTATCAATACGGAGCTTGGACTTCAATCCGAGCCCACAAGCTAAGGCCCTCAACCCAATCATCTTAATCTTCAGATAGAGCTCCAACTGTCCAAGCGGCGGGGGCGCCGCCACTCCTTTTCAAAACATGAAAAACACAATAATCCTTATCCTCAGTGCAAGCACTTCCATCATCCTCGCCGAAAGCCCAGAAAAACGCAGTTTCAATTTTTTCAACCCCACCCCAAACCACCTTCTCCGCGAGCTTTCTCCCGACCGACCCGATGCCACGGAATCGCCCCTCACCATCGATGCCGGACGCTTCGCTCTTGAAGCCTCCCTCTTCGACTACCGCCGAGACAACGGCGCGGAAACCTACACCTATGGCCAGCTTAATTTCAAAGCCGGTCTAACCCACGACATCGACCTCCAAACAATCGTCGACCTCTCCTCCGACTCCCCCGACGGCGACGGCTTCGGCGATGTCACCTTACGTCTTAAATACAACGTTTACGGCAACGACGGCGGCGATTCCGCACTCGCCCTCATGCCCTTCGTGAAAGTTCCCACTAACACCGAACTCAGCAATGAGGAATGGGAAGGCGGACTCATCATTCCATGGGGTATTAGTCTCACCGACACCATCGGGCTCGGACTCATGGCGGAGTTCGACTACGTCTTCAACGAAGACACCGGCGACCACGAATTCGAATTCCTCCACACCGCCGTTCTCGGTGTTGATCTCATCGAAAATGCCGGTGCTTATATTGAATACATCGGCATCGCCGGAGAACACGACTACCAGGCCTACCTCGCCGGCGGCATGAACTACGCCGTCAACGACGACCTCATCCTCGACTTCGGCGTGCAATCCGGCCTCAACTCAGCTGCCGAAGACTTCGGCTTCTTCACCGGCTTCACCAAGCGATTCTAGCACCTCTCCATGAACTGGACCGTCAACGACCTTCACATCATTCTCGTCGGAGTTCTCTGTGCAATGGCTTGCGCCTTGCCCGGAGTCTTTCTCCTGCTGCGGCGGATGAGCATGATGGGAGACGCGATCAGTCATGCGGTTCTCCCCGGCCTGGCCGTGGCCTTCCTTGTTTCAGGAAGCCGCGCCAGTTGGTGGATGTTCTTCGGGGCCGCTCTCGCCGGAGTCCTCACCGCGCTCTTCACCCAGTGGATCACCAAGTTCGGTAAAGTCGAACGTGGAGCCGCTATGGGCATCGTTTTCACCACCCTGTTTGCGATCGGACTTCTCCTGATCGAGCAAGGTGCCGGCAATGTCGATCTCGATGCCGGTTGCGTCCTCTATGGAGCTTTGGAATACACTCCTCTCAATCTCGTCACGCTCTTCGAGACGGAAGAATTCCTCATTCAAATGCCCCACGCAGCACTCGTTACGGGAAGCGCCCTACTCCTCAACATCCTCATCATTGGGATCTTTTACAAGGAACTCACCCTCGCCTCCTTCGACGCTGGCCTCGCCGAAACGCAAGGCTTCCGACCGAAAGTCATCCACTACCTCCTGATGACCATGGTCGCGGTCACTACCGTTGCCGCCTTCGAAGCCGTCGGCTCCATCATCGTCATTGCGATGCTCATCGTTCCTCCCGCGACGGCCTTCCTCATCACCCGACGCCTCCCCCTCCTCATCGGCCTCTCCCTCGCTCTCGCCGCCACCTCGGCCATTCTCGGTCACCTTTCCTCCCAAGCCCTCCCAGCCCTCCTTGGGCTCCCTGAAACAATGAGTTCCGGTATGATGGCCACCATGTCGGGATTCCTCTTCCTCCTTGTCTGGCTCTTCGGCCCACAGGGGCTCCTCAAAAAGCAATCACGTGAGCTTGTCGCTCCTCCCACGCTGTAAGCTTGGTTTTTACTGAGGGAAAAGCGACAGCTTCTTCGTCAATTCCACTCCGAACACCAACGGCAACACTCCCAAAGTGTGGCGCAGCTTGCAGCCTCAGTCAGTTCGGGATGACAACTACGCTCGCTTAAAAATAAGCCAATTCCTCTAGTCAGCCGTCCAGTCCCCGCTAGTCTCTGAAGCAGTGTCCGACTTCGAGTTTCAATCTCTCAACCTACGCGCCGAAATTGGCGGGAATTCCTACGTTCTGAATCTCAAGGGAGAGACCCTCCTCCTCGATGCCGGAATGCATCCCAAGGAAGAGGGAGCCGACGCCCTGCCACGCTACCAGAACATTCCCTTCGATAGCGTCGATGGCATCGTAGTCTCACACTCCCATCTCGATCACATCGGGACCCTCCCCGTCGCCCAGCGCGACCAACCCTCTGCCCCGGTCTACCTCACTCCGGGCACCGCGGCTCTTGGTGAAAACCTTCTCCACAATTCGGTAAACGTCATGTCCAGCCAAGCTACCGAACTGGGAATCAGGGAATACCCGCTCTTTCATCATCGAGAAATCGAATATCTCCAGGAGCGCTGGATGCCCCGCGAATACGAGCGTCCCTTTCACCTCAACTTGGGAGAAATCGATAGCGCCTCGATCACCTTCTTTGACGCCGGCCATATCATGGGCTCCGCCGGAGTTCTCATAGAGAAGGAAGACAAAACCGTCTTCTACACCGGCGATGTTCACTTCAGGGATCACACCTTGATCAAAGGCGCTCGCTTCCCCGATCTCGACGAGCCCGATCTTCTCATCATGGAAACCACCCGTGGTGCCGACGAACGCCCCACCGACTACACCCGGGCCGACGAGGAAGAACGTCTCGCCCAATGCATCAATAACGCCCTCGATGCCGGAGGCTCCGCGCTCATTCCCGTCTTCGCCATCGGCAAAACCCAGGAGGTCCTCACCATGCTCGACAACTTTAAGAACGAAGGACGCATTCCCGAGCACACGCCGATCTACATCGGTGGCCTGAGCACCAAGATGACGGTGGCCTACGATAAATTCTCCCGCTCGACACGCCGCTCACGCCCCGGCTTCGAAATCCTTCGCGACATGGATGTCGTCACCGGAAAGCGCAGCCGCAAGCGCACCCCCATCGAATACAAACCCGGTGCCATCTTCTGTCTCTCCAGCGGCATGATGAGCGAGAAGACAGTCTCCAATGTTTTCGCCCGCGGCTTTCTCCCCAACGAAAAAAACTCCCTTCTCTTCGTCGGCTACTCCGCACCCGACACTCCCGGCGGCGTGATCCGCACCTCAAATAGCGGCGATCTCGTCCGCCTCGACGGAACCCACAAAGTCCCCCTCAACTGCGAGGTCCACGAATTCGATTTCTCCGGCCATGCCCGTCGCGAAGAGCTCCTCGACTTCGCGATAAAGGCACGCCCCAAAAAAATTCTCCTCGTCCACGGCGACCCACCCGCCGCCGCCTGGTTCGAAACCCGCCTCAAAAAACAACTCCCCGACACCGAAGTCATCATCCCCCAACCCGGCATCAAGATTTCCTTCTAGGCCGTGGCGAAGACCCGAGAGCCCAGGGAGCCTCTTCTGCATCTGGCGCAGCCCCTAAACCAAGCCCTTCATCGTCGAAGTCGAGGTCGCGAAGCGCCCATGTTCCAGGCCGAGGTTTTGCAACATCGAAAGGTAAAGATTCGGCAGCGGATAGTTGTTGGTCTGACTGAAGGCCAAATGCTGGCCATGCTGGTATCCGCCTCCACCAAAGAGAACCGGCATGTTCCGGTTGTCGTGCGAGGAAGCGTTTCCAAGATTCGAGGTCAGCAGGACCATGGTATCATCGAGCAACTCCGCTCCTTGCAGTTGACGGAGGAAATTCGCCCAGTGATCAATGACTGCTTGTTCGACTATCGCAAGCTGATCCAGCTTTTCCTCGCTTCGTCCGTGGTGAGACAGCGAGTGATAGGATTCGTCCACTCCGTCGAGTCCTCGCACCGCATTGTGAGAACAATGCAGCGTCACAAATCGCGTCGAGTCAGTTTGCAGCGCCAAAAAAACAGTATCGAGAAAAGCCCGCGTGATGTCCGGCGCACTATTTCGGTCTGGTGATTGCGGTGCTTTTTTAACCTTGGGTTTGGGTTTGTTAATCCACGCCTCGTTGGCCTCCAGTCGCTTCTCAAGTTCCCGCACCGAAGTATACCACTCGTCGAGTTTCTCGCGATCTCCGGGGCCCACCTGACGTTCGAGCGCCTTGGCTTCGGAGCGAACAATATCCATAATCGATTGTCCGCCTTGCGCAATTTCGGCCTGACGCGTTTTAGCCTGAGGGCTGTCGTCGACGAAAAGCGAAGCGAAGAGCTTTCGCGAATCACTGACAGCAGGAATCATTGAACCATTTTCGGTATAGGAAGGAGAACGCTCACCACTATTATTAAGGACCAGAGAAGGGAATCGTGTCTCGTGCCCGAGATGCTTCGCCATCAACTGGTCCAGGGAAATCGTATTCTTGCTCACCTTGCCCCGACCCATTGGACAAGCCGAATAAATCGATCCTTCCGCGGTATGCCCACCCGTTACACCGGGGTGCGAGGTGCCGGAAATAACGGTGAATTTGTCGCGAATATCCTGCAGCGACTTGAGGTAAGGAGAGGGAGTGTAGCTGGCACCTTTGTCTTTCGGGACCAAAAAGGGATTATGCAATCCCAGCGCCAGCGAGACGCCCACGAAACGTTTTGGCTTCACCGGACTCGAAGCCCCGAAGGCTGGACACATTGCGTCAAGAAACGGCAGGCTCAACGCGACTCCCGCTTGCTTCAAAACGGTGCGGCGCGGGAGGGATTTTTGAGTGGAGATATACATGGGAGCAAACGATTACTTTTTGAGGAAAATTGGACTGTTGAGCGAAGCGTGAATGAGTGTTTTCATTCCATAGTCCTTGACGCCTGACTTTTCAACAATCTCATCCAAATACCCTCGGTCGCTGAAATAAATCTCACCACCGGTGGCATATTGCAAGAACTGAGAAGCAAAGGAACGGGCTAGCATCTTGGGCTTCTTCAGATAAATCCCGCGCCAGGCCTGAAAGCCCGGAAAGGGAAGTCCATCAGGAGTGACGCCCGAGGGATCCACTTTGGCGGATGTCTTCTTTGTTCCATATTTCGTGCGAAACTGCCCGATGGGATCGAAGGTTTCCAAAGCAAATCCCGCCGGATCGATCTTGGCGTGACAGCCGATACAGGAAGCCTCCTTGCTGTGCTTGGCGAGCTGGTCCCGGATGGAGACCGCACCACGAATATCAGGTTCCACCGCCGGAACATTCGGTGGAGGTGGCGGAATGTGACGACCAAGAATCCGCTCATTAACCCAAACCCCCCGCACGATGGGCGAGGTCACCGAGCCATCTGCAGTAATCTTCAAGATGGCCCCCTGGGTGAGCAAACCCGATCGGGCAAAGGGATCGACCTTCACCTTCTGCAAACCCTTGCCGGCTTTCACCGTCGTATTCTTGAGCTGATATTGCCGCTTGAGTCGGGAGTTCAAAAAAGCAAAGTCCGAGCGCAGCAGCTTTTGCACTGAGTGGTTACCGTGAATCAACTCCCTGACGTAGGCCCGTGTCTCCGCCAGCATCGACTGCTGAAGCGGGTAATCAAAAAAGGGAAACCTCCTCGGATCCGGCTGGGTAAAATCAATCTTCCGTAAATCGAGCCATTGGTCAGTGAAGGAATTGATAAAGCGCTCGGATTTCTTATTAGCCAACATCCGCTCAATCTGGGCCGAGAGCACCTTGGGGTCATGCAACTTCTTCCCCGCTGCCAGCTTGAGTAATTGATCATCCGGCAAGGACTTCCACAATAAATAGCTCAGACGAGAGGCCAAAGCCTGACCGTTTAAATCCCCCGGCTTCTCGACAAAGGTCAGGAAATACGGTGAACACAGAATCGCATGATAGGCGGACCGCAAGGCCTGAACGAAATCCTTCTTTTCCGCGAATGTCCGCCTAGCAAGCGTCAGATAGGGTTTGATCCTTTCTTCATTGCTTTGCCCACGGAAGGCTCGCCAAGCGAAGTTTGATATCAAGCGTTTGAACGCCGCCTCGTGATCGAATCCGGGAGCCTTAAGCTCCTTGTAGTTCAGCCCCGGAAAGAGCTTGTTCCGGAGCTCCCATCGAGTCGCATGAGGGTAAATTCGCTCAACCGTGATCTCACCAAAACGAATCCCCTGAAATCCCTTCTTCTCCAAATCCTGCCCATTGTAGACCAGATTTCCGCCTCTGGAAATTCGAGCATTTTTCGCTCCGCCGATATCCGGTTTTAAAATAAGACAATGCCCTTTTCGAATCCATGCCTCGTATGTCCTGGTCGTTGGATTCTTGGTTGCCTCAATCAATCCCACCGGATAAAGCAAGGGTTCCGCGGATGAGCCCGAGCTCGATTGCAAGACACCCCAGACCGTCCCATCCGCCCCTGGATTCACCGCATCGACATCCGCAATCGTCACCCGATACCAACCATCAGCCGGCACGCGGGTGGGATACATCCTCCCCACAAACTGCAAAGTCATCGTCCAGGATATTGCCTTGCCGTTACGAAATTCGGGTCCGCGATAATTCCCGTCTCCCCTTCTCCTGGTCGTCAGGATCTTCGGTGTATAACCCTTCTTGTAAGTCGCATCCCCGTTCACGGCTCTTTTGAAGGCTTCACCCAGCGCCACATCAGCAGCACGCAAATAACTGTTCAAATGGAAATGCGACATCTGCTGATGAGATGAGGTGTTTTCAAATCCCTCTTCTTGATCCGCGGTCAAATGATCCCTGAGGGGCACGTCGATTCCCAATAGGTCATGCAGCGAGTTTTCATACTCCTCCCGGGTCAGTCGACGCCCATGCACCCGTCCCTGCTGGTCCAGATCACGTCGCGCCGCGTCAGTCAGCGGTTTTTCCAGAGAATGGAGAAACCTCTTCATCTCCCCCGCTTCAGGACGATCCTTCTTCTTGGGCGGCATTTCGCCCAATTCAACCCGATGAAAGATCTCCTCCCACGTCTTGAGATTTTGAGGACTTGATGGATCAAATTTAAGATCCAGGAGATTCAGATCGCCCTCGGCATCTATGTCATCGTGACAATCGTAACAATGACTCTCCAAAAACAACTCAAGATCACTCCGGAGATCTCCGACGGCAGAACCGAAAAGCAGCGGGATAAAAATCAGCGATCTGTGGAACATAAAAGCGGCAGCGATACGCCCAATATTACCCTGAGATTTCATCTTTTCCACTCTCATTGATCCCGTCTTCTTTGCCGACCCACTCTCGGCAGGCAGACAAATTTACCGAAATTCAGGATTTACCGGACTAATCACTCCGGAAAACCCACAGATATTCCAGTTAGTGAAAAACGCAAAGGCGGCCCCACCTTACTCCCCACACGGCCGCCGCGTCCCGGTCTCAAGATAGAGAAGAGCCTTTTGATAACTGGCTCCGGTGAGGAAGTGATCCAGGTTCCCATCGATCTCGCTCCGATGTCCTTCGTGCCAGGACACGATCGCTTCGCTCACACTCTTGAGGGCTTCAAGGTGAGCACCAGGATCCCGATCGCGGAATTCATGATCGGCAATCACGGTAATTCGGGCTTCAAGGAGCTTGGCTAAGTCAGGGAAGTTCATCAAAAAGTAGGCTTAAAGTTTCTTCTAAAAATAATCATCCGACAACTGAATTCAAAACGAGCTAAAATCCTGTCAAGGTCTACCCCCTGCTTTAAATCCGTTCACCCCCGCTGAAGAGCCGCGGGTCTTGGCAAGGCGGGACCACGAGCCAACAGCACCGGCCCACCCGGTCAGAGGGCCAACTCTTCATCCCAGATCTTTTGGATGTCCTTACCCAAGGCGACCGTGTCCTCCCAAATGTTCGGGAAGCAGCTCAATTTGTATTCATGAGAGGTACCAATCTCCGGCATGACCCAAAGCTCGTTCGTTGGGCGGGGACCCTGCAACCAATACCTGAGCGCTCGCCTGACAAAGGGCCGGCACGCCAGATACTCAGGAGAAAAATTGCCCTGCCCATCGGTGATCGGCACCTGACAGTGCTGAGCGTTGAAGGGACGGATATGCCAAAGTGTGGCTTTCTGAAAAACGGGCACAATCTCGGGTGTGAGAAGCCGCGGGATGTAATCTTTCGCCATCATGTGTTTCACCACGGCGGGGTGGGAGAAGTCGAAATTCATCAAAGGATCCTCTCCGGTGTTGGCTTTGAAGCCTTCGATGATCGCGGCAGTTTTTTCAGGCGTCTCGGTGCAGGTGTCACGGTGGACCTCAAGATGGACTGAGGCATTTTGTTTCGCAGCCTCCGCCATCAGCTTGAGGGAGAGCTCAATGGCCTCTTCGACTGGCGTGTCATCGTCGCCCAACTGACAATTGATCGGACCATGATCAATGGCCATACAAGCGGCAATTGCCGGGGAAAATTGCTCCGCCCTGGCTGCGTCAAAAGCACCGCCGAAACGCAATTCATACTCCTGGAGTAATTCTTTCAGCTTCGGGTTGTCGGGACTCCAGCAATAGCTCTGGAATCCGGCTTCCTTGATGGCCGAGAGCTGCATGCGCAGGCCCGACTCAGTCGCGGGATCGGCCTCATCGAGAAGCGACCAACCATTGATGTGTATTTTTAACGAAGGAGGGGGTGTTTGAGCCATGGCTTTTAAATTGAATTTCGACAACTCCGATTTATTTAGGAAAGACACCAAGTCTGGCGAACCCTTTCATGAAGGCTTTAGTCTTCATAAGCGGGCCCGCAAAGATAAAATTCCGGGGATTTGAAGTTAGGGCGCTCTGTAGCCGAAATTGGTCTACTTCAGCGTCTCAAAGGTCAGCGTCTTATCATTCCAAATCCGACTAGCGCTATTTTCCATCAGGACGCGATAGTAGTATACCGTTCCAGGTTTGAGTTTCGTGATCTCGACCCGATTGATCCCTGAACGGAGCTTTGAAACTTTCGCGACTTCCCTCCAAACCAAGCTGTTCACGGCCTTGCTGAGATCTGAGTTTTTCTCGGTACCATGCAGCTTCCGGGGAGCAAAGGTCAAGGCATCAGAAGTTCCGTAATAAACCGCGCCCGCTTTTAGATCTCCACCCTTTGGAATATTAATTTCAATCACGGCACTGTTCGAGGTCTCCTTGCTTGCTTGGATCTTTCCGTATTGAATGGGCATCTTGAAGATATTGTCAATCGAGGCACTTGCCAAAAAATAGGGCAATTCTCGCGCACCACCTCCCGCGGAAACTTGTGAGGCTCTGTGCCGGTAGAGTCGAATTCCTCCGCACCCCATGGCATACTCCCCCTCCTTGGTCGTATACCAACTTTTGTTCGCCGGTATCTTTCCGGAACTTCCTTTCCCGCCCGGTTGATAGCGCTCCAGAAACACCCAATTCCCCTCATCAAACGCCCACAGCCGCCGCCTCACCTCACGGTAAACATCTCCGGTCCGCTCAACCTGCGGAGGACCGGGAACCTCGCAAAACGAACCAAGCTTCAAATGTTGTTTGGGCTTCCCTCCATGCCATTTGTTTCCCGCTCCAAAGAACTTCCAGACCTTCGTCGGATGATCGAAATAATATCCGTAGTAGCTATCGTAATTCTTGCCCGGGACAACTCTCAGCGCCTGAACCACCAACTCCGGCCGGTCCGGCATGGGGACCCAACCCCGCGGCTTCACGCCGGATCCCTCGTGCCCAAATCCACTAAACTCACCTTCCGGCGACCCCACACCCAGAAGGTGAGGCATCAATTTCAAATCCGTTGACGCCCCTTTCTTCCCCCACATCGAGAAGTTAAAACTCCCCCCACTTTTTCGGTCATTTCCAAAGGTCGTTCCGTAGTAACCGAAGGGAGTAGTAATCGGAGAGTAACTGGAAACATCAGCGATACTGCGAGTGGTAAAGACGAGAAGCTTTGCATCGCGCACTTTTACAGTATCGTATGAGCCGTGAACGGCGGCCGGACGCCAACGCACCCGGAGAAGATTGGCACCCTCCATGGCCGGACCAAAAGCATCTACACGATGGAGATGACCCACCCCCTTTGCCTGTCCCAACTGAGTCGCCTTGAGCGAAAAAAGATACTCGCCCGGCCTCTTCACATCGAAGATCAAATTCCAGGGTTGCGCTTGAGCCGAATCCGACCGGGAAGTTTTCACTTTCTTCGTTTGACCTGCAAAATTCACTTCTAGGTCAACCCCTTCTGCCACGACCTGCAAGTGCGCATTGAAAGACACCTTTCCCGGATTCCGCACCAAAATGTGCCAACGCAAAGACCCTTCGGTTCGCTTCCAATCCAAGTAGTCGTAGTTAGGTTTAATAAGCTGCTCGTCCCCAACTTTCGGCAGGTCTGACTCTCCTTTGGCAACACACACGCCCTTGGAAAAGAAGCCATTGCTCGCAGTCAGAATCAATTTTCGATCGCTTGCCACTTGCCCAAAATAGGAATACTCCCGACCCATCTCATCAGTCCCTCCGTCAATAAGCTTGGGCTCACTCTCTAGTTGCCCAAACCCTTCCGGCACCTCCAGAGCCTGGAGTCCAATGCTTCCTGCTACCAACACACCACAGATTCTGAGCGCGACTTTCAGTTGAGATAAATAGGAGGTCATTTCTTCTTCCGTTGATCTGTTCCAGTAATGACACCACTCCAACTCACGTCAACACTGGGAAACTATCTGGGTATTCGTCAGAGGATGATGGCCATCCCTTGATGCCTTTGGAGCACCGAGAAGTTCAGCAGACCTATTTGCATGACCCCCGAGATGAACACGATGACATTCGAGGAATCCTCCTAAAAAGAAAATTCCTGCTATAAGGTCAGGCAAATTTGGGTTTGATGAAATCACTTCGGCAGCCGGAGGATTTCATCAACGATCTTCTTACGATGTCGAATTCAGACGGGCCACGTAAATCCGGTGTGGCATCTCTTCATCATCCTTGTGAGATGGCATCGGATGCTCTTCCAAATTGAAGCCGGCTTTCTTCAGCGCCATTTCAAGTCTCGGCGATGGGATCGCCATCCAATAAGCCAGACAGCCGCCCGGATTCAGAGATTCCCGCAGCAGTACCATAAAAGCTGGAGTATAGAGGTTAACATTATCCTCGGTAATCACCGCATCGGGCGTGTCGTCGATATCGATCAGGATCGCATCGTAGGTATCACCATCTCCGAGACAGTCGAAGAGATCGGCCAGAATGACATTCGTTCGCGGGTCATCGAGCAAGGCACCATTGTGCTCAACCAAGTAGGTGCGGTTCCATTCGATGACCCGATTCATCAATTCCGCAACATCGACGGTGGCCGGCGAGCCCACCAGCTCCAGTACCCGCTTGAGGGTGAATCCCATCCCCAAGCCTCCGATCAGAACACGCGGATGCTCAGGCCGGGTTGTCGCCCCTTCCACCAGATCGATACAGCCCAAATCTGCGAGCATCTGTTCGGACCATGTCAGGCTCGTGCTCATCAGCACCAAGTCGTTGTATTCCAGGATTAAATCCTCGCCCTGCTGATACAGGGCGAGCAAGTTTCCATCGGGGAGACTGGTTTGGTCCAGTTGGATATAGTCCTTCACGAGGCAAAGTATTGTCAGATCCGCCTCCCCGACAAGGGCATTGCCTTTCCCCTCCTAATCCGGACCAAGGCGCCCCTTGTTAGCAGCTATCCCGCTCCAGCACGTGCCAATGACCCTCGTCACAAATCCCCACTTCGGGCGACTCTGAATATTTCAAGGATTCCGCACCAAAATTACAAATTTCGGCCACAATCTGACCTGTCGAGGTTTTTGCCGGATCAGGGAGTAGGCGGCAGGTGGTGATGGTGGAGTTGCTGCTTTTCAAAGAGAGTTTTTCTTCCTCCGAGAGAGTCGTAGGACTTCCGACCTGCACCTCTAATTACAGGTGGGGCGTCGTATTTTTGACTGTCACCAGACCGGCGATCCCTGATCTAATCGGAAGTCACCCCCTCAAATGAAACGCTTTCCTGTGAAACTCCTCATTGCCGGTTGGGTCTACCCGTGGATGATCCAGCATTCGCTTGCGGGTGTCGTCTCCACGACCCTGAACCTAGTCGACGAGCCAAACGTGAACACACTGGCGATCTCGCTGGCGATTCCGGAGTTCGAGACCGGTAATGACACGACTGATCTTAACGGTACGGTGGAGGCGACGCTGCAGATCGATCCTGTGAACGGAGT
Source organism: bacterium (assembly GCA_018222765.1). Lineage (GTDB taxonomy): Bacteria > Verrucomicrobiota > Verrucomicrobiia > Verrucomicrobiales > Akkermansiaceae > SW10. The sequence goes on from JAAEZT010000002.1 coordinate 169,219, forward strand.
GGTCTCGCAATTGACCTTCACCGGCGGTGCCATATCGGGCACCCCGATCACTCTCGCCGGCAACAGCACCCTCTTAATTAATCCTGGCAGCTACTCTTTTAATTCGAACGTTCTCTCGGGGAGAGTCAATACAATCGCGCCTCCCGGGTCAGTCGACAATGTCCCGGGCGCCGGGGATTTCTCCGCCGCGCGCCACGAACTCGCCATCAATGGCGGCGTTCTCAGCGGCCTGTTGAGTAGCACTTTCGTCAACGAGAATGTGAACCAGGATTTCGCGGCAAACCCGGTCTATGCAAAAGGATCAGGAATCGGCAACGTGGCTTCCAACTATCGCGCCGATCTCTCCAACGAGCAAAATTCGGTCTACGACATTGTGGTATTCCTCGGCGTGGGATCCACGACAGAGGTGCAGGCTGGAGCTGCGACCGTCACCTTTGGGGCCTCGGGAACAATCAAACTAGCAGGTCAGGTCAGCGTCCCCTACCTTCCACTCATTTTCAATTTCTCACCCAATCCGCAGATTGTGGTCAATGGCGACACGGCCGGACTCGATTACAATGTGCAGAATGCCGATTCGTCCTCAATCGATCAGGGCGTTGGAGGCTTGAACCCGACAAATCTTGGCGCCAGAATCATATCGCCGCCAGTCGGCAGCGACACGACCTATACTTTCACCGCGGGCAACGAGAACGGCACGGTGACGCGGTCCACCACCGTGCGTTCTGTCGCGCAAGGATCGGCAACCTTTCGCTACGTGCGCTTCACGCCTGTGCGCCTGAAGGGGGACCTTCCTGAAATCGCATCCGCCGACAGCATCCAGATCGCTGACTTCCAATTTTTCGAAGGTTCGACCGAGCGGGTTCCAATTGAAGCGAGTAATCCCGGCGGCGCCAATCCGGGCGGAGAAGGACCGGAAAAATTGATCGACGGTGACGCCGACACCAAGTGGCTCGACTTCAACAAGGGCTGCGTGATCTTCGACTTCGGATCAGCAGTCACCATCGACCGTTATCGCTTCAGGACGGCGAATGATTTTCCAGAACGCGATCCGGTGGCCTGGATTTTAGAGGGCAGCGACGGCCAAACGGCCTGGTCGATCATTGAGGCCATCACGGTGCGGCAGGATGACTACCGAGAAAACTTCAACCATTTCACCCCCTCTGCACGCAAGGCTTACACCCAGAGCATCCCAATCCCGGCAATGCCAGCGATCCCGCCGCCGGTCATTACCCAATTCTCTTCCTCTCCCCAGATTCTTGTGAATGGAGAAACGACAAACCTTGGCTGGGACACCACTGCGGCGACCTCCCTCGAGATCGCCAACTTCGGTTCTATTTCCGGAGACAGCGGCAGTATCACGATCTCTCCCGCGGCCGACACCGATTCGAAATATACCCTGACCGCCGCCAATGGCGCGGGACGGGAAGTCGATGTGACTCTGGTTGTCCGCACCGTGGCCCAGGGCTCAGCGAATTTCCGTTTCCTGCGCTTCACGCCTGCGCGGCTCGCCGAGGAGCTCCCCGCATTTAATGATGCCAATAGCATCCAACTCGCGGAGTTTGAATTTTTCAACGGCGTGATCCAGATCGCACCAGTGACCGTGAGCAATCCGGGCGGGAACAGCCCGGCCGGCGAGGGTGTCAGCAAGGTTATCGACGGCGATCCCGGAACAAAGTGGCTCGACTTCAACAAGGAGGGGCTGGTGTTCGATTTCGGCAGTCAGACCAACATCACCGCCTATCGCTGGACGACGGCGAACGACGAACCGTCGCGCGACCCCGTCTCCTGGTCGTTGGAGGGCAGCAACGATGGCACGAACTGGAGCCTGGTCGACAACGTCACCAAGAACCGCGCCAACCCTGGCGAAAATGTCGCTGTTTATGCGGGTCTGCCCCGCGGCGCGACAACGCCCCCGATCCCGGTGCCGGATGCCAGTTCGCTGCTGCCGGTGATTTCGCAGTTCATTGGCGACGCTCCATTTCTCGTCTCCGACGAACCGCTCGTCCTGACTTGGGCAACCAGCGGGGCGGCGAGCGTCTCCATTGATCAGGGGATCGGGCCGGTAACGACAAACGGATCGATAAGCGTAATGCCAACCTTCGATACGACCTACACCATGACCGCCACCAGCCCGGCGGGTAGTATCACCGAGCAATTTACCACAACTGTCGTGACACCGACCATCGGGCGAATCTGCTACGAGGACTTTGACCTCGCAGGGTATGAACTCGGTCTGCTTGGCGATGCTAGGATCGTGAATGATTTTGCGGATATTCCCCTGCCCGGCGACGTCAACCGCCTGCGTCTCACGCCGGATTCGGACGGCAAGTATGGCTCGGCCTGGTTTCGCAAACGGGTCGATCTCTCGCAGGGATTTCAAACCTGGTTCGACCTGCAATTTATGGCCGCCAACAATAGCGGTGCAGACAAGCTCACCTTCACCATCCAGAACAGACCGGAAGGGACCGGCGCGGAGGGGAACCTGCGCTCCGAGGCTTTCAAAATCATCTTCGATTCCTACCTCAACAGCGGTGACCCGAGCGCTGGATTCATCGAACTGGTCGACGGAAACCAAGTGTTGGCTACAATCGATCTCACCGTCATTGACGGAATCGACCTGCCGGGGAGCGTTCCCAATGACCTCTCCAGCGACGACTTCGAGGTCGCGCCTTACCCGGTGCGAGTCGCCTATGCCCCTGGCGACCTTGACCTTTTCTTTCAGGGGGTGCAGGTCATCGACAGCCTTGATGTCGATCTAGGGGCGACCGACGCACTCGACGAGGAAGGCAAAGCCTACGTCGGATTTTCAGCCTGCACCGGAGTGTTCTCCGAATACCATGATATCACGCGCTGGATCCTGGTCGAGGGCCCGCCCGCACCGCCGCTAAAGATCATGGAGTTCGCGGTAGATCTCGATACCGACACTGCAATCTTCACTTTTACCTCAACCCAGTTCCGCACCTACACTATCGAGGGATCCGACGACGGACTCGTCTTCACGAAATTGGCCACCGGTATTCCCGGCGCCGCTGGCACCAGCGAAACAACCACCGGCCCAATCAGCTTCACCGAGACAAGCCAGAAGATGTTCCGTGTCGTCGATGAGAAATCTTCGCCTTAAGGTCGGCGACTGATGCGATAAAAGCCATTGGGTTCGCCACTGGGGTCGTGGATCAGACTTGAACTCCCGCCAGTCGCGGTCAGCGTCGCGACTGTTGCAAATGGAGTCGTCTCCACGTCCGCAGTGAATTGCAAATCGTAGGTGCTTCCGACATCGCTGTTCCAGGTGATGGTGTATCCACCCGCAGCCTGCGAGATCCCGGTGATAAAAAATTCTCCGGTATTCGGACCTGCCGCCGTGATTTTCAAATCAGAGATCGTCAGCGTCTCGGTCAAAGAACCGGCAGCACCGACGATGACAATCTGCGCAGTCACCGCATCCGCAGGGAGCTGCGCGGAAAGCGGTATATTGATGTCGAGCAACTCCGTATCCTCTGCCCCCGGCGCGAACTCTTCGTTCGTCAGCCAGCGATTTCCATCGGTGTCCAAGCCGCCGTTAACCAAATCGATCCGCCAGCCCTTCTCGGCGCTGTCGATCACTTCGACCCAAGCGGAAAAGGTGGCCGGGCCGTCGAAGTTGCTGCCCTCGCTTGTCTCCGAGGCGTTGAGCATCAGACTGACCTGGGCCGGAGGAAAGACGGCAAGGTTGATTGGCTGCGAAAGAATGGCAGCCCGCTCGTCCGAATCGTTGATGACAAACTCCCCGGCAGTCCCCGTCCCGGCCCATTCATCCGGGGAGTAGTATACCTTGAAGTCCGTCCCCGCACCAAAGTCGATCTGCCCCATCACGGTCAGTGGCGGCTGGGCTGCCGGAATAAATCGCACGTTGCTAATGGCGAAGGTCTCGCTGTTCGAGTCATTGAGCGCATCGATATTCACCACCCCGCCTGTCATCCCCTCTGGGATCGGAACAACCAAGGGACGGAAGAAATCCACGCGCTGACTACCTGCAAGACCAGCCCCGAACTCGTCGCCGTTCAACGAACCGCTTCCATCCGTATCGAGCGCCACCGGAATCAGGGACAGGAGAGTCGGTCCGTCGGCACCGTTGTCGACCTCCACCGTCGCCGAGAAACGATCATCGGCTTCGAAGTTTGAACCACTGCTGGTATCTCTTGCCGCGAAGTCCACCGCCACCAGCCATGGAATCGTATTGTCACCCAATGCCGCCCGCTTCGAGGACATGATTTCCGGGTTTCCATTGTTCAGTTCAAAGGCAAAGTCGGCCGGATTTGTCCAAACTGAAAGCTGCTCAGACAAAGAGAAAACAGTCGCCGGCTCACCATCTTTTATTACTCCGAAAGGCAGTGATCCGATTCCCTCGTCGCTCAACCGCAGGTCGAAACCCAGATCACTGCTTGTAGCTGAATTTTGGTGTAGCGAAACCGCTATGGTGTGGTCGCCGGCAGTGAGTCCTCCGATGCCAGTAATGATCGAAACCGGATTATTTTCGTCGCCGCTTCGGCTCGCGAGGGACAGATAGGTGTCGTCATCGTCGAAGTTCACGCTCTGCCAGCGCACCCCGTCGATATAGATCACTGCTCCGTCATCGACGATCATTTCGAGCGCGAGATATTCGACACCCACACCGAGCGTGAAGTCATGACGGAAGTAGGCGGTATAGCGGGCCTCTTCAACTGGCTGGGTGAGCGCGGTGGCGAGGCCACCATTATTTTGAAAATAGGTAAGCGTGCCATAACCGATCGGCGCCGGGCCTCTACCAGCGTCGAATCCCGCCGCCGGGGTCACGAAGCTAGGTCCGTTATATGCGCCAAAGGCGTCGGTCTTGAGAAACCAGGTAGTATTAAAATCGTCGTCGGCTATTGCCGGGTCGAGCGCGTCAGTCGGATGCATGTAATCCCAGTCCGATCCGAAAGGGATCAGATCGAGAGCGGACGCAAGAGAGGTCGCAACGGCAAATGTAAGAGCTGCAAGGGAGTTAGGTGTCACGCCTGCCATGTTGTAGAAAAACAAAGGCCGGGGCTATTTAGTACCCCAAAAGCACCCGTTCACTATTGAGCAGGTCTTCTAACAGAGTCCGTGAACGCTTCAACCAACCAATCATCCGCAACTGGTAGTCCGAATAACTCACCTGTAAGAATTCCTCCGGCCCTTGCGTTCAATTCTCCCTCAATGAAAACCATTTTTCTCCTCGCCACCAGCCTCACCCTCGGCTTCGCCAAGGCCCAGAACACGAGCCCAGTCGATCCCACCAAATTCGATCACCCCGTCAAGGTAGCCTGTGTTGGCGACAGCATCACCCAGGGCGTCGGCGCCAAGCGCGGAAAGTCATGGCCCGCGCAACTGCAACAAATGCTTGGCGAAAAATGGAAGGTGGAAAACTTCGGCCTCAGCGGCACCACCCTCATGAACAGTGGCAACAAGCCTTACCAGAAGTCACCTCACTTCAAGCGCGCCAAGGCCTCCGCTGCCGATGTCGTCGTCATCATGCTCGGAACCAATGACACCAAACCCAACAACTGGAAGCACTTCGAGAAAGACTACGAAAAAGACTACCGCGACCTCATCGCACACTTCTCCTCCCAAGCCGGAAAACCTCGCATCTTCCTCTGCCTCCCACCCTACATCGCAAAGGATGGTAACTGGGGCATCAACGACCCCAATACCGTCGCCCAAAAACCAGTCGTTATGAAAATCGCCAAAGGCCTTGGCCTCGGCCTCATTGATGTCCACAGCGCCCTCAAGGGACAGGACGACCTCATCCCCGACAAAGTCCACCCCAATACCGGAGGTGCCACCGTCATTGCCAAAGCAGTCCACTTCGGACTCACGGGCAAGAAAGCGACCGACTAAACACGGTCTCTTTCACATGCCCTACCTCGCAATTCCAGCACCTCCCAAAAGAGGGACTCATCCCGTATCCTAGCCGACTCCTAACAGGCCGATAGCTCGCAAGCTACGACAAACCACCTGCCAAAAAAGACCTTGGCAATGCGTGCCGGATATCCATGCTCTCAGCCAGCAAGAATCGTGACGAAGCTACTCAACACCGGCCTGCCTGTCCTTTTCGTCAAAAGAATCCTCCTAGAAGAAATTTAGTACTGAAAATATGAGAAACAAAAAAATCGTCATTATTGGAACCCGGACCTGGGAGCTCACTTCTATTCACCTTGATTACTTTATTAAGAATAACGCGAACATTGTCGGCATCCTGGAATCACCTACCGAGGGGATTACAACAACGACCTCAGGTGGCAGCTCAAGCAAGCCCATCAATGTTGTCGCCGAAGAGCTGGGCATTCCAATCATCTGTGGCAAACCGAAAGATGAAGGCGTCATGGATCAAATGCGCGAATGGGCACCTGACATGGTTGTTGTCATTGGGTATCAGTTCTTCTTACCTGATGAGTTTCTCAATATCCCCCCAATGGGCGTTGTAAACTTCCATACATCTCTGCTGCCTCGTCACTGTGGAAGACATCCGGGCTTTTGGACAATCTGGTATGGGGATGAGCAGTCAGGAATGGCGGTTCACTTTATGGATTCTGGTTTGGATACCGGTGAGATTGCCTACAAGTCGTATGTGCCCGTTGAGGATGGTGATACCGTCGATTCCCTTTATGACCGAATCTGGAAAAACGATGAGAGCATCGTAAAACAACTTCTTGACGATATTGACAACGATTGTGTGCCTAGAACGCCTCAAGACAGAACTGAATACACCTACAACTATGTTCCACATGAAAAGGACTTTGAGTTCGACTTCAGACAACCGGCCCAGCTGCTAGTGAACAGACATTTGGTGAAGCCCAATAAGTCTTATATTGTCCTCAATGGCGAAAAGTACCCCGTCTCCAAATGCACCGCGATTGACGAGCCGACAACCTCACGCAATTTCAAGTTGAATACACCCTATGAGTGTAATGGAAATCTGGTGTATATGACCCCTAATAAGTGGCTTCAAATTGACCAACTCATCCAGGATGACGAACCTTGTTCCGGATTACAAGTTGCAGAAAAAGCACTCGACCAGATCACTAAGATCGGCAAATAGGGAAGCTCCTTGGAACTGAATTCCTAAAAAATCCATTCACAAGCCCCGCCTGCGAAAATTGCAGCGCGGGGCTTCTTTGTTGCCGAACCAGACCTCGATGACCTGCCTTTTGTTGGCGCTACCACCACCCCAACCGCGATCAGTGGAATGGTCGTGGAGGCCGACACCGCCCTCGCAATCACCCAAAGGGATTCTCATACCAGAAGACCCCCAACTGATCCCGCTCTTCACAGCATAGAATATCCAGATCACCATCGCCATCGACATCACAGGGCACCACGCGGTCATACTTCAGGCCCGGCTCTCCAGCGATTTCATGACTCTGCCATTCCTTGTCAAAAGGTGTGCCTTTCCATGACAACCAACGCGTGCCCGAAAGTGGACCGGCAGCCCCTTCACAACTGAAGACGATATCGTTCTTCCCGTCTTGATTCACATCAAAAACCGCCGTGCTTTTTCCTCCGCCGACACCCTTGGGTAGAGGAATGACATGCTCACTCCAGCCGGTCTTTTCCCTCCGGTACCAAACGACGGACCCCTTATCAATGGCCACCACATCATCGCGACCATCCTGATCGAGATCACCGTGGGAGATGAATTTAATTTCACGGTCATTTCCGCCAAGGTTGTGGCGTTTCCAAACCTGTCCTTCCGCCACCGCATCACTTCCCGGATACTCCAACCAATAAACTCCCCGCTTCGCTCCTCTGCGGTCACTAATCAAGACATCGTCGTCACCATCCTGATCCATATCGACCTTGATGAGAGACATGATCCATCCGGCGTCTTGCAGTTTATGAAATTTCCAGTTCGCCAGGTCCCGCGCATTATCGGGAACCTCCAGCCATCCCACACTTCCATTCTTCCCCTTCGAACTCACGATCAAGTCCATTCTGTTCTTCCCGTCGATCTGCATCGGCAGGGCATACATCCAGGATTGCTTTTTCGCATTCGCGGGGATGACCTCTGTTTTCCATTTGTCCTCCTTGAGATAATCTTCCGCTTTCGTTGGCGCCCAATGAACAAACATCGATTTGGTTCCCCCTTCACACGAACTCACCACATCCATGGCGCCATCGCCATCGAGGTCCACAAAGAGCGCATCTTCCGCCGACTTCACCTTTCCCACCGTCACCATCGGCCAGAGTGACCTGGCCTTCTCCCGCCCCGGGTGCAGATACGCCCGCACCACACCCCCTTCTTCCCATCCGGTCGCAATATCCAGTAATCCGTCGCCATTGACATCCTCCAAACGAACTCCGTCGGCCCCCTTGGAAGTATTATCAATGGTATGCAGAGCCCAGGGCTCATCGGCCAGGGCGAGACAACTGAAAAAGAAGTAGACTGACTTTGTCATGAGTCTCACGCCCCCATTATTTCACCGCCGCCGGCCCCCAAACCTTCTGCATCAGCTTAAATCCTTCGGGGTCGTGGTCGCGGAGTTCGGCAGCCACGAAGGGATAGAAATCATTTCGATAAAGATAGGCTTCGGTCGCTTCAGCGAAATACTCCTTATGATTCGTAGCCGCATAATGGCGCACGGTGCTTCCGGTAAAGAGCTGCACTTTCTCTAAAATCCCTTTTTTCATTGCGCCATTGTATGCCGCGAGAACATCGGGATCATTGAAGCCGAGAACCTGATCGTGATAAGCGTGTGCCAGTTCATGGAGAATGACGGCAGGATGTTTCAGTAATTGGTCCCTGGAAAATAGAGCCGCTGCTCTAGTGACGTGGACCTTCTTGTTGAGGCGGGGATCGTAACCGCGATTAATCAACCACTTGGCGCCGGGATGATACTGCATCGCGCTCAACTCAGGATGCTTATGCTCCAGCCAAATCTCCATCGTCTTCATCTTTTCCAAAGGCTCTTCCGGCAGGAGAATGGCAATGCGTTGCAAATGATTGGCTAACATTTTGAGGGCCTGCTGCCCTTCTTCCTCATGCTTCCCGCCCTTCAACAGAGCTGGATCAACATGCACCGTCCATCCCTCGATATTTTTCTGGGCAGGTTCGATCCAACCAATTTTTTGGGGTGCCGCGGTTTGCCCAAGGGTCATCCAAGCAAATGAAAGGAGCAGAAGCAACGGAGCCGTCAGACGAAAGGAACGAAAAATACGCATGGTGTGTTTACCGGGATTAACAGCCGAACCTTTCTAAATCCGAATCAGCAAGCAAAGGAATCACTTTCCAAATAGCGACTGTGATACCGCCTGCAACTGCGGGCCTGCCTTGCAGTGGTCCTCAGCGGTGTTATCGATACCCCGAGACTACAAGCGGATCCCCCCGCGCGCCCAACTTCTCTGCAGCTTCCCGGTCATGCCGCCTCTACAATTTGAGGCTCTGGGGTCTATCCCCTTTTCCCATCACCACCTACGACGACTGCCAACTCGAGAGTACGAGCAATGCCACTACTGTAACTCTTTTAATAAAAATGCTATTTGAGCCCCGTGACTTTCAAGGTCCCGGCTCCCCCAATATATTTCGGATGGGTCTTGGACGAGAATGTTCCCACTCCCTGATCCTTCCCGTCGATGAAAAATGCTCCCACGGTTTCTCCCGCATCCAGCACCAGCTTCTGCGGCGATGAGCCATTGGCTCCTTCCAGCGACAAAGTCACATCATTTGGAATCACTCCCCCTGAATCTTTCGCGAGCACGAGCGAGCAATTGTCCCCAATGATTACGTCACCTTTCCCAAGAGATCCCTTCTTGCCTCTCACCAAGACCCGGAAGGCTTGTTTCATGGAGGAGGAAGCTTCAAACCCTCCGGTAAAAGAATTGGTAGCTTCAAAAATGATGGTGTTCTTATTCACCCCGTTAATGGTCAGCTTTCCGGGTCCGGTAATCGCTTTGGCAAACAGACGGGTTTTCGAATGCCCACTGGTCGAAGCACCACCCCATATTTCCGCATCGCCAACCAATTCCACCGGCCCCAAATCGCAATTGTGGGTTCGGAAAATGAGCCGGGCGTCGTGATGGAGGACGAGCGACGCCGGATCTTTTGGCAGGAGAGCGAGACCTTGATCGCCCCACAAAACCAACGTCGCTTTCTCTCGAAGAACCAAGGATCCGGAAAACGATGGGATCTCGGCCTCCTCCAATTGCACTACGACCCCTCGCCCAACAATAGCATTATCATCCCCTTGAGGAAGCGTGTCATTTTGCCAATTTTCTGGCACCGCCCAGCTATTTCGATTGTTTTTGTCGCTCCGGGTCATGGTCACGCCTGAGACTGTCGGCCGCAGAAGAAACTCATGCGGGGCCAAAGCCCGGGCGGTAAATCGTAATTCATCGAGAGCAAGTCGGTCCGGGTTTCCTTTTGCGCCAACCCGGAAAGGATTTACTTGCTTGAGCGACAAGCCGGCATGAGAAAGTTTCTTGGCAGCCACTTGCTGGCCATCCAGAAAGAGCCGCATTTCGCCGGCACCTCCACTATAATCATGGTCCCACACCACCCCAAAATGATGCGGCTTCGAATCGGCCACTCTTACTTCTTCAGCAAGCGCCTGGGTGATTTTGCTACCTGAATCGTAAAAGAAGCTCATCTGACCCTGGGTCATCCCCCGTCCCGGAGGCCGGAGATCCAAATGCCATCCTTGTCTCACTTTTTCTCCCGAGCGGGTTCCCAAAAGAAAGACCGGACGTTTCAGATTTCCTGCCAGAAACCAACCCTCAAAGGTAAATGACTTCTTGGCGTTTAAGACGAACTCACCACTGGGTTCGGTCTCCTGCCACACACCGATCTTGAGCGCCGAGGTGTTCTCTTTTAGATTGAGTGGAATTGGATCAGGAGCAATGGGAGCGATTTTTTTTCCTTTTGCCACTAACTCTAATTCAAAAAAATTGCCGCCATCGGCAAGCGGACCGTTCTCAGATTTCCCATCCATCCGCCACCAGGCACTCAACACGGTGTCTACCGGTTTCGGTTTTGGAGGCACGGGTTCCGGTTTTGGCGTATCCACTTTAGCCGCAACTACTTTTTCGCCATCCGGATCAGGAGCATCCGCTTTCATCGGAGCCTCTGGAATCCTAATGACCGGATCACTCTCCACTTCGGGAGCCACCGGTTCCGGGAGGCCTTCCCTGGGTGTTTCCCCAACCCCGGCGACCTTTTTCACTATTCTTTTCTTGGGATTTTTCTCCTCGGCCTCTTTGTCATTTTGCACGACTGGAGCCTCCTTGGGCTCGTTCGTTTTAAGATGAAGCCCAAAGCAAATCACCAAAACCGCTGCCACTGCCGAGATGATTTTTGGAGCTTTGGATGGCTTGGCGCTGGCCAGCACCGGATGCGTCCCGGTCAACTGCCCCATTCTGGCCACCTGCCCGGAACTAATCAAAGAAGCCGAGCCCTGGCCAACCCTCATGTCCATTAGGCTACCGCCCTGGGACACCACCACTTCCTGACCCTCAACTGTAAATTCGTATGTGCGAAGGAAAAACGGCCGCATTGCCAGCGTCGTCGCCTCGAGATCTCTTCGGTAGGCGGGAATGTCAAATTCGACTCTTCGAAATTCCAACTCCTGCGTTTCGGTATCGTAGATCACATAGCGCGCCCGGAGATCCTCCGGATTGCGCGGCTCACCCACCGAACCCACATTAACAATATAGCGACTATCGGAATCCAGCGTAAGATCGCCGTCGGTGAATTCAGTGACCTCCCCGAAAATGTCCATCTCAAAGACCTTGGGCAAATGGGTATGCCCGATGAAGGTCACAAAGTGTTTCCCGGCTTCCAGATTTCTCTGTGCAACTTCGAGATCACTGATGTAACCGAACCTCCCCGGTTCTTCGATTTCAGCATGAACAAAAAGAATATCACCGGCTTCAATCGCCAATGGCACGGATGACAGGAACTCTTTCCCCGCTTCGTCCATTTGACCCATCGTCCATTCGATGGCTTCCCGGGCGTGATCATTGAAGATGGAATAATCCATCATCCCCACCGCCGCGGCATCGTGATTTCCCATCACGAAGTTTCCCGTCACCGCCCGAACAGCCTCAAGAACTTCGGCCGGCTTTGGTCCATATCCCACCACATCACCCAGACAAACAACCTCCTCGATATTGCACTCGCGGAAATCCGCCAGAACCGCTTCCCAGGCGGGAAAGTTGGCGTGAATGTCTGATACTATCGCGTAACGCATGGCGCTCTGGTGGAAACCGGATCCAGACTATAAAACCGATTGGCCATTTGGGAATCATAACCCCATAAAATTTCATCACCCTGAATTTAAAATAATTACCGGGGTTTGGAACGATTTTGGCATCCAACATTCCAGTGAATCAGGGTGACTCCGCTCAATTTCATCCCGTCAATTCCGTCATTTCCCCACTACTATCGGCAAATTTCTCTACCGGGGCATCCACCGCGTTAAGCATCGAGACGAAGAGATTCGCAAGCGGCACCTTATTCTCACCCTCGTATGAGTGCAGGTTTCCATGCTTGAAACCGAGCGCCTTTCCACCGGCCACCTGAATTGGGTAATTCTTGGTGCTGTGGGAAGCGTGCGGGTGGGCCGAGCCCCAAACCACGACCGTTTGGTCGAGCATATTGCTTTCGCCTTCCGGAGTATTTCGCAAACGATCGAGAAAATAGGCATGCTGCTTGGCCCGCCAATTATCCCACTTTCCTGATTCAGTCGGGCGCTTGTGGGCGATGTCGTGGGTCGCTCCTTTGTAACCGAGCACGTAGTTGGCGTAATTCCACATCTCACTCCCACTGGAATGCTCGCTTTCGAGCATGAGGGTGGCGAAGCGGGTGGAATCGGTCTGGAAAGCCAGATAGAGCAAGTCATACATACATCGGGTGTATTCCTCGGGATCCTTGTGGGAGACTTCAAGGTTTAGCCCTTTGGTATCGACATCTGGAAGTGACTCATGAGTCCACTGGCTAGTGCGTTCGACACGCTTTTCCAACGCGCGAATGGAGTCGAGATACTCTTCCATTTTCACCTGGTCCTCTTTACCAAGACGACCCTGAAGCTTCCTGGAATCCTCCATCATCAAATCGAGCACACTTGCCTCGCGCTTGAGGTCGGCACGAACTTGTTCGATTCCTTTTCCAGCGTAGGGATTGAAGAGGCGGTTAAAAATTTCCTGAGGGCGATGCATCGACGGGATTGGACGCCCGGGACCGTAATGAGAAAGCGTCTTGGCGCTGCCGTATGAACCAGTGCCACCTTCAGTGCCAAGAACAAGAGAAGCATAACGTGTCCTGTGTCCGATCATCTTCGCCGCGAGTTGATCCACCGAGATGTTGTTTGTCTTCTCCGTTCCCGACATGTCGGCACCGGTTGCAAAAACATCACCGCTGCTGTGACCACCCATTCCGATTCCGCCCGCGTGTTCAAGACCACGGAGATAACTCACGGAGTTCTTCAGCGGCTTAAAAGGTGATGCGGATTGATTAAACGAGAGCGGTCCAGCCTCCTTGCAGGGCCACCAGTTCCAGTCGTGGTGCGAACCATCTTTGTTTTTGGGCTCGTATACCCCGTAGGCGATGTAGCTCAACACCATCCGCTTGGGCAATGCTTTACCGGGGGCCGTCTTTCCCCACGACATTCCCTGAAGAAATGGCAGGGCCAAGGCGGCACCGCCACCCCGGATGAATTCACGTCGATCAAGATGCCAGGATTTCTGTTTCATGGATTATTGGTAAAGGTAGGGCTTTGGCAGACGGATACAATGATGTCCTGAAGTTTGTAGCCGTTTCCTTTCGCCAGTTTGAGTAATCTCTCGACTTCAAATCGATCACGATAGGTTAGTTTCCTTCCAATACTGTAGGTCAGCAACCTCCGAATGACGTTTTCAACAATCTCATCCTGACGTTCCTTGAGAAGGTATCTTTTTAGCTTCGGCATCCCGTCGACCTTAGGTCCATGAGGCACGCGCGATGAGGCATCAACTTCCTCCGTATAGATCGATTTCAAATACTCTTGATAGCCCGCAAGGGTCTTGTCAGTTCCATGATGAAAGCCACGGACACGGACTTTCTCTTTCGGCACCAGGGGCTGGTATTTTCCGATCGCGCTGTAGCGTTCAAATGGAATCCCCCATGGATCGAGCCGCACGTGGCAATCGGCGCAGCTTTCCTGCTCCCTGTGAAGCGCGAGGAGATCCTTGATCGACACCGCTTCATCCGCGGAATCTCCGGCCGAATCTGACAGCGCCGGGACTTCCGCTGGCGGGGGTTTCACCTCGTGGCCCAAAATAGCCTCACGCAACCAGACCGCCCGATAGATCGGATGAGGAGCAGAGCCCGTGGAGTTTCCGATCAACATCGCTCCCTGGGTCAACAATCCGCCAAGGCGATGCTCTGGCTTGACCGGGATGGCACGGAGCGTCAATCCCCGCACTCCATCAACACCATAATGCGCCGCAAGCGGTTCATTGAGATAGGCGAAGTCAGAGTCGATGACATTCATCACGCTTGCGTTGGTTTTAATCAGCTCACCAACGAAGCCCACTGTCTCCTCAAGCATGTAATCACGAATGGTCGGGCGAAAGAGCTGCTCCTGACCACGCCGTTCGCCAAGGTGCACCGTATAGAGAAAGCGAGGAAAGAGATCGCGGTTAATGTTTACCGTTTTCATCTTGGCGATGCTCAACCACTGGGTGGAAAAATTCTCCACAAAACCTTCCGCTCGTTCATCGGAGAGGAGTCGTCGCGTTTGCGCTTCGATGACCGCTGAATCATTCAGCTTCCCTGAAGCGGCGAGATCAAACAACTCTTTATCAGGCATACTCCCCCAGAGGAAATAGGAGAGCCGTGAAGCGAGTTCATACGGCTTGGTTGCTGCAGCCTGATCAATCACCGTGTGAAAAAGAAACTGGGGGGAAACCAGCACCATCGCCAAAGTTTCCCGCATGGCCTCTTCGAGAGTCTCAAATTCGGCATCATAAATCTTGAAGACACGGTAGTAGTGGTCGACCTCATCCCTAGCCACCGGTCGCCGAAAGGCTCTCGTCATGAAACGCTTGATTACCTCGTAGGCATACTCGGCCGGTTTATTCTCGCGCAGGGATGATTCAAAAAGAATGCGCGTATGATGCTCCGGCGGCCAAGTCTCGCTCACGGGCGCTTCAAACTCGATCGATTCGAGAACCACCCGCGGCGCCTCCAAGCTCCACGACGCATCAAAACCACTCTTGCGATGATCATTAAGCTCGCCGTTGTCGAAAATATTCTGAGCCGTAATGGTGATACTTGGAGGATGAACTTTATTGCGGTGCCTGCTGGACGGTTGGATCGGAATATTCTCGATCCGCCCGCGAAACTCATACTCTCCCGGCTTATCAGGAGTATTTTTCAAATGAACGACTCCCACTTCGTGGCAGACCCCCGATCCCGAATCATGTCGGAGGCTGGTTCCCATCACCAGACGAAGCGGCACCTCCTGAAAGCCCGCAGGAAGATTCCCTGACGCCTTGACACGAATTTTAAACTCACCGGTTTTGGGCCAACTTTTCAAGCCCATCGTTTTGTTACCAAGACCAGGTCCCTGGTAGACCCCGATTTCAGCTTGGGTCAATCCTCCCTTGCCGGGCTTGCCATGTTCCCATTTCGCGCTGCTTTGATGAAGCTCCGGCTTAGCAGGATCGACAATGGCACTCGCCATCGCCTTGCGGGCGGCCTCCTTGTAACGAATCAATTGATCCGGCCCGATCATCATCATCTGCGCGGTATTGTTAAAATGATACGGCTTGTCCGGATCGGCGGGAAGATCCTTGGAGAGCTCGAGTTCAAAGCCCAACAAGTCCCGCATGGTATTCTGATACTCGAAGTTCGTGAGCCGCCGAGTCGTGGTCGCAACCGCAACCTTGCTCTCTTTTTCAACGTAATCGCGAAGACCCGACTCGATCCATTTTGCAACCGCTTCGCGAGATTTCGCATCCGGCTGAGGTTCGTCTTCGGGAGGCATCTCTCCGCCTTCCAACATCTCCAGAACCAACTCCCAATGCTCAAGATCCCCTTCCACCATCTCACCCCGCAGAGTATGGACAGTAATGTCGCCCTTGCTCTTTTTAAGGCCGTGGCAGGAAACACAATGCTCTTCAAAAAACGGTTTCACCACCTTCTCAAAAACCACCTCATCCGCCCAGACCACCTGCGGGAAAACCAATCCCGCGGAAATCACCAAACCCCGAATCAACCTTTCCATTACCCGAAGAACTCCTTAATTGGACCTTTCTGATCCATGTCAGTCAGCCCGGTATCAATAGCCCCATAATGCTCAACGGGATTTCCGTAGGCATTCAGAATAGTGGTATACCAATTCCCCAAAGTCTTGTGACCTTCCTTGCCGTAGTGAGGAAGGCGGAGATATTTCCCGGCGATATCAAGCTTCACCTTGTTGCCCGACAGCACCACGAATGGCCACTCGGTTCCCTTACTGTGATGAGTCTCCCCATTGTCCGGAAAGTAAAGAAGCATGGTGTTATCAAACATCGTTCCCCCATCTTCGGGAATCTCTTTCAGCCGAGTCACAACACGATCAACCAAAGCCATGTGATGGCGGCGAACCTTCTCGCGAACTTCCACCGCTTCAAATTTTCCTACGGACTTGTTGTGGCCCACATCGTGAAGATTCACGTTCTCGTTTTCGATATCTTTGATCCCGGTATATCTCGTGCCCAACTCATCAATCGTCAGGGTCACGACATTGGTCATCCCGGAAATAAGCGACGAAAGAAGAATTTCTCCGTGACCAATCTGACGATCAATCGTGGAAAGATCGTCTGCAAAATATTTTTGATCCAACTTGGGAACATGACGCCGAATCACATCAGCCATCGCATCCATCTTCCGGTTCCGCTCGCGGATATCATCAATCGAATCCGCGTAGTTCTTCACCTTCGCTTTCTCCAGCCCACGCAACTCTTCGGAAAGCCCCCCTTCGTTCTTCGCCGCAAATTCCAAGAGACGACGCTCAAGCTGATATTGGACCTGCGAATCTTTATCGCTTAGCACCGACTTGAACAATTCCTGCATCGCGACTTTCGGCGAGCCAAAGGCATAGTTCGGTTGCTGGGGACCACGGGCCGAAAAGCCTTTCTCGATCCCGTTGATATTTCCTCGTGAATTGCCACCCCCACTGGGAAAGCAAGCCAGCTCGATATGCTCCAGCGGAGAGGGATTCAACTTGGCCAACTCAAAATCCACCGTCGCCCACTTGATCGAACTCAGCCGCTCATTGGCCTTGTAAACCCCCAGCGATGACTGCCAGGTGTGGTGACCCGTCGTGCACATCTTGCCGGAGAGTCCCTGCAGGATCGTCATGTTCTCCTTGTGCTCGTTGAGCGCCCCCATCCAATCGGGCAGATCATGATTTTTTAGCTCCACCTGAAAAGAGTCCTTTCTCTTCTCCATGGCCAACTCCTCTTCGCTCAGCGTGGGCGGCACCAAGGCATCGGGAAACAATCCGTTCCCTTTATGAATGAAGATAAATCGCTTTGGAGGATTTCCGTTTGTCGACTTGGCAAACAAGCCGGAGCCCAGGGCCATCGACCCGGCACCCAGCATCGATTGTTTCAAGAATTTTCTACGGCTATTCATTGCGTTGGATTGGTTTTTTTCGGTAGATGAAGGAGTCCGAGGTCAACAAAGACAGGACGACCATTTTAAAACTTCCACCGCTTTTCACGTAAGCGGTTTCAGCATCGATTAAAGTTTGTGAATCGGAAAGCATTTCATTTCGTCCCATGAAGTAGCGGAAGGCATGACGAATGATCGACTGCTGGACTCTACGGGACTTAGCGAGCCGATCAATCAACTCAAAGGCATCTTTGACCTCTCCGTCTAATGCCATATCGCCTGTCCCTTCGAGGAATCCGACCGAATTCAAGGGTTTAGTCTTATAAGTGTGCTCCCCAAACTTCCCCTGCCCCTTCTTTAGGATGTTTTCAGGATGCTCCAGAGACTCGCTCAACCGATAGCGGCCAAAGTCATCGAAGACTTCAAAAGTCAACCCGAGCGGATTCATTTGCACGTGACACTTCCAGCACTCTTCCTTTGAAGTCACGCCGTCCAACCTTTCACGCAAGGTGCGATGGTGATCCTCCGGAATTTGCGCATCCACCGTGATGGGAACGTCTGGCACATAGCCCGCGAGCAGTTTTTCACGAACCCACCTTCCGCGCCGCACCGGATCAGTCTCAGTGTTTTGGGAATGCGCCACTAGCCAGGCCGGATGGGTCAGGATTCCTTTCCGATTGGGAACCTGAAAGGGCTGCGTCGTCGGAAAGTCCCAGTAATCCTGATCGGTGTATTTCCCATTCCCTCCAATCGGCCCACTGCCAGCCGATTTCGGCAAGCTGTAAACCTCGGCATAACTGAACTTCTGTCCGCCGTGATAAAACCACGGAGATGTCGCCGGAGTAATCCCGCGGCCAAAGGTCACTTTGAAATACTGCATGAACCTCTGAAAGTCTCTCCCGGTTCGCTTATCGTCGGCCTTGGTAATCTTAATCGCCTTCAGCACCTCACGATATCTCTCAAAATTCTCCGTAACAAATTTTTTGGGGTCGTCCTCCCATCCGGTGTCCTTCAGCGCTTCCCAAACCGCTTTCCAACTCGCGATGATTTTCGCTCCTTCTTCATTGTTGTGACGATGAAGCACAAAAAACTCATCCGTGGTAAGGAGCTTCTCAAAGACAGCCTGATCCTCCTTCAGAACCCAATCAACCACCTTGTCAGCCTCATTGGTCACCCAACCCGCCGTTCCGGAATAGCCTCTCGCAGAATTCATAAACGCACCGCCACTTCGGGCGGTATCCTTAAAAACCTTGGTGCTATTTGGATAACCAAAGAACTCGCGGAAGAAGCGATTAAGCTTCGGGTGGGACACTTTGTGTGAGCGCAGGTGCAGGCCATTCACCGTCGGGTCTACCTCCCCTAAAAATGCTTTCTTATCCTTGAGCAAACGCAGGACTTCCCGCCGATAATCCTCCCTTGTATTCAGCCGACCTTCCTCCGCCGCCCTAACCAGAGCTTCGTCAGGGTTGCGGTCGCTGAGAGCATAGGCAATAGCGTAGCTCGCCTCCCGGGGAGACAGTTTGCGGCGCCCTTCTTGATCCAATTCGCCATCCCCGAACTCAAGGCGATACATAAACTCCGACTTCAGCAGCACACTCACCAACATCTGGCGCAAGCCTTCCGTATTCCCACCCAGCGCAATACTCTCCTTCAAAAGTGCGAGGTGATTCTTCAACTCCTCCTCGCTGGCCCGACGCTGGAGCACGCAGTGATACTGCGCGTGGATCGCCGAAGTCATTTCCTTCTCAGTCGGAGTTGATTTCTTAGTAACAATCACCGTGAATGCTTCCGGAGTATTCCCCGGATGCCACTTATCTTTGGGGTTCTCAAATTCATTCGCCTTCAGCTCCCCATTCTTGACCCGCGCCTCCCTGAGCTGCTTTCGCGAAATCCAATCAGCGTTCGTCAACATCGTCAACAAATGTCCACCATCCAGAGTCGTGGTATCGTAATAACGAACACCGGCATGGTCCGGAAGAATGATCGGAACAGTCACCCCATAAAAAGTCCGCTGACGCCCTTTCGCCTCAAGCCCAAAAACCGCATTGACTCGCTCAATAAAAATCTGGGGGCTCACCAACCATCTCCGGGAAGGCGTAAAGGGCTTCTCTTTAATCTCGCCACTGAAGAGTTTCTCATGATCCACATAGTTTCCGTAATTGGGATAGCGCAACTTATCTTCCAAAGTCGACGCATTGCGCTTCTTCAACTCACCCGCCACCCAAACGAGCATTTCCTTGCGCTCCGAAACGCCCGGTTGCTTCTTTTTCTTCTTCGGAGGCATCTGCTCGAAATAAAGCTGCTCCTGAATCTTGTTGAAGACATCGAGCCGCACCTCCAGCGGAAGCGTGTCCAATTGATCCAGCCGGAGACCGCCCTTCTGCTCCCATTCGTCGTGACAGGAATGACAGTAGTTCTCGAGAAACTTCTCCGGCTCGATGGCCATCGCGGACCCGAACGACAAAGCCGTAAAAATGATGCTCCATCGCTTCCTCATGCCAGTGAGGCGAAATGAAAAAGATCGAAAAGCCATAGAGAAAAAACAAAAAATGGCAATCAGCCGTGACACCGTAAATCAACGAGGGGAAGCGGCATTCCGCAACTAAAATCGGTCCACCAACCCTGCTTAAAAACGATCAGGATTATTCACTTCGCCCAATTACGCGAAGACATCCATCACCGCTTTTCCGTGACCGTCCTTGGTTGCAAAGAAGGGGCGCTTTTCGACATCAAAAGCTGTCTTGGGGCTGATACCCATCGCCGTGAAAATCGTGGCGTGCAGATCTTCGACAGGAACCGGGTTCTCCACTGCGAGCAAGGGTCGTTCATCCGCAGTCTTCCCGTAGAGTCCGCCCTTTTTCACTCCACCGCCAAACATCGCCACGCTCGTTCCACCGGTGAAGTGCCGGTGAAGGCCGTATTGCTTCATCTCCGTGAGCTTGTCAGTCCGGGCACGGGATTGATCCTTGGCATTCGACCCGGGCCTTCCTTCAATCATCATGTCCCGGCTGAACTCACTCGCGATCACCACGAGCGTCCGGTCGAGCAATCCCCGCTCCTCCAAATCCCGAATCAACTGCGCAATCGGCGCATCGATTTCCTTCTTTAAACGATCCACCGTAGAGTGCCCGTTCTCGTGAGTATCAAAGTGGACAAAAGGAATGTATTCCGTCGTCACTTCGACAAAACGCGCGCCTTCCTCAACCAGACGACGCGCCAAAAGGCAACCCTGTCCAAAACGACCGGTGTCATACTTCTCAACCGATTCCTTGGGTTCAAGTGTCAGATCGAAGGCGCCTTTCTCTTCCGATTGCAACAAGCGATGCGCCGACTCCATCGAACGCAACATCGACTCCTGCTGAAAGTCGCTCATGTATTCCCTGTTGGGATTTTGATCGATGAGCTTTTTAAAATGCTTGTAACGATTCGCAAAGCGCCCTGGCTCCATCCCTTTGGGCGGCTGCACCGAGCGCACGGCATCTTTAGGATAAGGAAGATTCATCGGCCCAAATTCCGAGCCAAAAAAACCACCCGTGGTGAAAGCCTTGAGTTCCTCTTTTTCGCCAACTCCTTCGAGTCGTTGCCCAATGTTAATGAAAGGCGGGATGACAGGATTCTTTGGACCCAACACCTTGCCCATCCAGGCCCCGATGTGCGGAGCGGCCACCGTGAGTGGCGGAACATACCCGGTATGCCAGTGGTACTGATGACGCGAATGCAAAATGTGCCCGAGGTCGGGTTGCACTGCAGACCGAATCAAGGTGCCCCGGTCCATCACCTGGGCGATTTTCTCCATCCCTTTAGTGATTTTGATGTTGTCCACCGCAGTATCGATAGCCGGGAAAGTGCTCAGGATCTTATCGACCTCCAGCCCCTTCTCATAAGGAAAGTAGCGTTTCGGATCAAAGGTATCCGGCGCGGCCATTCCACCGGCGAGCCAGATCAAAATACAGGAATCGGCCTTCGCCTCGGGATGCTTCACCTCGGCAGCATCCGCCAGGGCTCTCGCTCCGCTACCACCCAATGCGGCCAGCGAGGCAGCACTCAACTTTTTGACGAAATCTCGTCGCGTTCTTTGTTCTTCCGGAGTCATCATCTTAACGAACGATTTGGTATTCAGGTTGCATGAAGACGAGCCAGAGCAGGTCTTCGATCGATTGCGCATCACGACCATCGCCAATGACACTCGATAAGACCGTACGCTCTCCCTCCAAAGGAGCACGCGAAAAGGCATGACGGAAAATCCAATCGACCATCTCGCCACTCTCCTCACCCTTTCTCGCGAATGTCTGCGCGCCTTTCTGCATGTGATTCGCCATCAAGTCTCCATTCGCCAAGTCAATCGCCTGCAAAGTCGTCAAATCACGAGGTCGCGAGGTCACTACCTGATCCCGATGCGGCCGTCCGAGTGACCGCATGAGAAAATCATTCTTCACCAAGGCCGCTCTCACCGGCGGGATATTACCCCCTCCACTCACCGCAAGAATCTGCTTCGGATCTAGAATCTTCCCCCAGGGTCCCGTCGAGTGATCGTGCAATTCCGCCGCCGACTTCCATTGGCCTCCCGGCGGCCGGGCCTGCCACGAGCCATCAGAAACAACTGCGACCTGCTTTCCTCCCCGAGTCATGATAATCTCGCTAATAAAACCCGCCGAGCCACCAAACATCTCGGCGTCCACTTCGATCAAATTATCCCCCTTCCTCAAGGCCTTGGTCAGATCCGCCACCACCGGCTTCTGCCAGTCCCGCGAAGACGCCACCTTTGTCCCATTCACCTTCATCACGAAAGCATTGTCGCAAGTCGCGATCAGCCTTGCTGATACGGGAACCTCGGTGAGCTTAATGGTCTTTCGAAGCTGCGATTTTTTCCCGGTCTTCCCCTGGTGCCAAATCCACTTAGCCGAAATCGGCTGAGGCTTGATACTCGTCTTCATCAATTCTTTCTTATCCGGAATCGTCCGATCAACCTTTCCCGCCGCTTCATCCGGAGAAACCCCGCTCACCTGCCAGATCGTATCTAGCAGTTGCTCGGCCGTCATCCGCTTCGCGATGGGACCGCGATATTGATAATCCTCCCCAAGTTCTTTTTCCAATATCACACTTCGCGACTGATAAGCCTTCGAGTTCATGATAAAACGAACGAGTTTTTTTAAATCGTATCCATCCTCGGCAAATCGCACCGCCAGATAATCAAGCAAGTCCTCGTTCCACGGTTTGGAATCAAGAGCGTCAACCGGATGAGCAATCCCCCGCCCCATCAATCGCTCCCAGTATCGATTCACCAGGGTCCGCGTAAATCTACCATTCTCCTCATGCGTCATGAGCGCGGCCAATTGCTTCAATCGCTCGTTTTTCGAAGCCTTTGGATCAACATTTCCCAATTCGGGAAAAATCCACCTCGCGGTCGCCATTTTTCCCGTCGGTTTGTCGCAACGATGCAGCTCCAATTTCTTATCCGAAAAGATGGCCGCTAAATTATAGGCTTCCTCCAATTTCCATCGATCAATGAAGCTGTCATGACAACTCGCACACTTCATGTTGATACCGAGAAAGACCTGCGAGATGTTTTGCGAAAACTGAATCTCACGCGTCTGGCTCGAATTCACATCGCCCCGCCATTTGATCCCATTGATGAATCCCTCCGAAGCTGCCGTCGGCGAAATCAATTCCCTCACAAACTGATCATACGCTTTGTTCTCCCGCAGCGATTGATAGAGCCACCCCGTAATTTGTTTCCGCCCTCCGGTGATGAAGCCCGTCCCGGTATAATCATTCCGTAACAGGTCATTCCACATCGTGAGCCAGTGATCGGCATAGGCAATATCCCGTGCCAGCAAGCGATTAATCGCCTTGGCCTTCTTATCCACATCCGAGTCCTTCAGGAATGACTCCAACTCCGCCGGCGTCGGCAGTAAACCCACAATATCCAAAGTAGCCCGACGCAGAAAAACCGCATCTGGAGCCAGGCCCGGATTTGTCACTTTCTGCTGCGCCATCCCGGCATCTAAAATCCGGTCGATCGGATGATCCCGCCCCTGATGGGCCGGAGGTAATTTTACCTTCCGCGGTTTTAAGGGCGGCTCCCACGATGACTCACCCAAAGTAATCCCTTCCTCCCAGGGAAGACCTTCATTGATCCACCTCTCTAAGACCTCAATTTCCCTCGCCTCAAGCCTCGGCCCTTTGGGAGGCATCCACTCATCATCATCCTTCGAGTGAATCAACTTGATCATCAAGCTCTCCTTCGCCTTCCCCGAAATCGCGACCTCTCCAAATTCCGACCCCGCCAAAAGCTCCGCGCGCGTGTTGATCGACAGCCCGCCCTTCTTCTTGGTGCCCGTGTGACATTCCGTGCAATGCTTCCGAAGCACCGGCATCACTTCGTGCACAAAGTCCACTTCCCCCTTCGCCAGCGACGACAGCCCAAGCAGGAAAACCCCTCTGACAAAAAAACCTCTCACTCTCTGAAACCTACGGGTGAATTCGGATTCTATTTCACTTCGCGAAACGGTATTTCGCGAGCAGTCAACCAGACGACAGGTTTGAGGTCATGTTCACCACCTTTTACTGCCAAAAGAAACAGTATCAAATCTTGTCCAACATGAGACTTATCAAGTGGGAAGTTATTTTGGAATTCATAAATGCTTTCTATGTGGACGTTCGTGTTAGGCCCTGGGGGAGCAAATTGCGCTGCGGCGTTAACAGGTTTCGGAGATTTTCAGCACCCGCTCATCCAGCACCGATTGCCCTATGGAGCTTCGACGATGACACATAACGGTATCCGGTATCCGCCCTCCCCTTGATCGCCAACTCCCTGGGTCGGATTTATCATCGACAACCAGTATCCTTTTAGGCAGGTCTCATTTGTGAGTTCGCTCAACTTCTCGTCCATCGCCTCACAAGTCGCCGACCACCTGCGCCTTGAGATCGCGAATGGACGCTGGAAGGAAGTGATACCCGGAAGAAATTCCCTCGCCGAGGAACTCTCGGTCAGCCCCAAGACCGTCGAATGCGCCCTCTCTCTCCTGGAAAATGAAGGAATCCTCATCGGACAAGGAGCCGGGCGAAGACGTCGCATTGCCGCTCAACCCAAGAGCGGGGCGGCCTGCTCAATGCGTATTGCCATTTTGGATTATGAGGCGGCCACAAGAAAGGAAGACACCATGGTTGACCTTCTCCACCGTCTGGAAAAAGCCGGGCACCAACCTTTCTACACCTCGAAGAGCCTCCTCGATCTCAAGATGAATCCCAAGCGGGTGATCCAGGAGGTCAGACAAACCACCGCCGACGCCTGGATCGTCTGCGCCGCTTCACGCGAAATTCTCTCCTGGTTCGCCAAACAGGAAACGCCCGTTATGGCTCTCTTCGGAAGAAGGCGGGAACTCCCCATTGCCGGAGTGGGACCGGATCACATTTCCGCCTCGCGGGATGCCACCAAGCGCTTGATCGAACTCGGACACAAACGCATCGTCCTGATCACCCGAAACGACCGACGAGGCGGCGGCGACGGCCCCGAGCGTGCCATTTTCGACGAGATGTCCCGACACGGTCTCTCGGTCGGACCTTATAATATGCCCGAATGGGAAAAGAGTGCCGAAGGCTTGCAACAACTCCTCGATAACCTTTTACAAATTACGCCGCCCACCGCCTTGATCATCGATGAAGCCTTCATTTTCCACGCTACCATGACCCACCTCGCGCAACGCGGAGTGCTTTCACCGGCAAATATTTCTCTGATCTGCTGTGAACCTGATACGACCTTTGCCTGGTGCAGGCCCTCCGTCTCATTCATCCGATGGGATCACCGTCCCGTCACCCGGCGGATCGAGAGCTGGGCCCGCAATCTCGCCCAAGGAAAAATTGACCACCATCAAACTCTCACCAAAGCTGAATTCATCGAAGGCGGCACCATCGGACCTGCCGAATAATTTCACCTCATCAACACTTCTGATCTCTATCTCATGATTCTTAATACCCGCACTTCCTTCTCGCTCTGCGCCCTTCTCGCTATTCTCACTCCCTCTGTCATCGAAGCCGTTCCCGAAAAAGAAAAGAAGCCTGAGAAAATTGAAGGGACCGCCAACCCCGAGAAATTTCCCGCCAAAGATCCCGACGAAGCTCTTCTCTCAACCATCACCTATCCTGCCGAAATGAAGGCCGGTGTCTTTGCGAGGCAGCCGGACATCCTCAACGCCACCGCCATTTGCTTCGACGAACAGAACCGCCTCTACGCCTCCGAGACCCATCGCTTCGACCGCGGTATCGAAGACAACCGGCGCAACCAACATTGGCTGCGCGATGAAATTGCTCTCACCTCCACCGACGAGCGCCTGGAGATGTACAAAAAGCACGATGAGGTAAAACCTCTCTCCTACTACACCGAATACTCCGACAAGATTCGCGTCCTCGAAGACACCGATGGCGATGGCAAAGCCGACGTCTCCAAAATCTTCGCCGACGAATTCAACGATCCCCTCGATGGCACCGCCGCCGGCATCATGGCTGCCAATGGCAAAGTTTACTACGCCTGCATCCCCCACGTTTGGATGCTCGAAGATACCAACAGCGACCTCCAAGCCGACAAGCGCACTTCTCTTCAAGAAGGCTACGGCATCAGCGTGAGCCTCAGCGGACACGACCTGAACGGCTTCGCATTCGGGCCGGACGGACGCATCTATTTCACCATCGGTGACCGCGGCTACAACCTGAAGACCGACGACGGTCGCCATCTCTACGATCAATACGCCGGAGCCATTTTCCGCATGGAGCCCGATGGCAGCGGTCTCGAAGTCGTGCACTACGGTCTCCGCAACCCCAAGGAGATTGCCTTCGACCAATACGGAGAAGCCTTCTCCGTCGATAACAACGCCGACATGGGCGACAAAGCCCGCATCGTGCACATCGTCGAAGGGGCCACCTCCGGCTGGCATCGCGGTAATCAAAACCTGCGCAACTTCCGCCATGCCATCGACGTCAACGATCGCCACGAAATCCCCTGGATGGAAGAAAGCGGCTGGGATGTGAAAGGAAAAAATCGACCCGCAGCCTACCTTCCTCCCACCGATCATCTCAGCACCGGGCCATCCGGCCTCACTTACAATCCCGGCACCGGCCTAGATCCCAAGTGGGCCAACAACTTCTTCATCTGCGACTACCGCGGAGCGAAAAGCGGCGTCATCGCCTTCGAGATGAAACCCTCCGGCGCATCCTTCGCTCTCGAACGCGAGGAAACCTTCATCCAGGGATTCCTCAATACCGACATGGAATTTGGATACGATGGCAAAGTCTACGTTAGCGACTTCACCGGCAGCTGGCGAACCTACGACCTCGGCACCATTTTTGTATTCGAAAACGAAAAGGAAACTGCCAAACCCATCATCGCTGAGGTACGCTCGCTCTTCGCGAATGGCATCGAAAAACTCGCCCCCGAAAAGCTTGCCTCTCTCCTCGGTCACACCGACATGCGCGTTCGTCAGCGCGCCCAGTTCGCCCTCGCGAAAGACACCACCAACCGGCCTCACCTTCTCAAAGCCACCGACGCCGGCAACAAGCTCGTCCACCGCCTTCACGGACTCTGGGGACTAGGCCAACTCGCCCGCAGTTTAAAGGACCTCAAATCTGCCCAAGCTCTTTCCAAACTCACCATGGACTCCGAATGGCGCATCCGCAGCCAGGCCGCAAAAGCCCTCGGAGATTCCTTTCCGAAAGAATTCCAAAGCACCGCTGCCTTTCTCCTAAAAGATAAACACCCGAACACCCAAGTCCATGCCGCCATCGCCCTCGGAAAATCCAAGAACCCGCAATACATCCCTGCGCTCATCTCCCTCCTCGAAAAGAACAAAGATGCCGACGTCTACCTTCGTCACGGAGCCATCCAGGGCTTGATCGGCATTGCCGACGTCGATGCCTCAATCAAGCACGCCAGAGGTTCCTCTCCCGCCGTCCGGCGCGGCCTTGTCATCGCTCTCCGGCGCCTGAAGAGCGACAAGCTCGCCGCCTTCGTCACTGACCCCGATCCCAGCATCGCCGTCGAAGCGATCCAAGCCATCAACGATGACTACATCGAGGGAGCCCGCTCCGCCGTCGCCCGCGCCACTAACTTGCTCGGCAAGTCCAGCACCATGGTCGACAACCGAATTCTCAATTCCATCTACCGCATGGGCGATGAGGAAAATGCCCGCCGCGCGCTGAACATTGCGACAAATTCCAACTACCCGGAATCAATCCGCATGGAAGCCCTCTTCGTTCTGCAACGTTGGGAAAACCCACCTGCCGCCGAT
Organism: bacterium; assembly: GCA_018222765.1. GTDB lineage: Bacteria > Verrucomicrobiota > Verrucomicrobiia > Verrucomicrobiales > Akkermansiaceae > SW10. Next base: position 197,107 of record JAAEZT010000002.1, read on the forward strand.
CCCACCACCGGTATGCACCGCCCTCTCACCAATGAACGCTCGCTCGCAAAGCTTCGTCCCGATATCACCAAAAAACTGAAGCTTCTCCTCGACTCCTGTTCCGGAGCACTTCTCGCCGAAGTCATCCGCACCACCGAAGGCTTTGGCATCGAGATCACACCTGCGACCTTGCTCACCCACTTCGCCAATTCGAAGAACGCCACGGGCATTCGTCTTGCCGCTCTCGAAACTCTTCTGAAGAACAAAGAAGACGGCCTACGCCCCCTTCTCGACAAAACCCTCAAAGATCGCGACCGCGAGATCCGCGCCAAGAGCTTCGAAACCCTCACATCCCTCGATCCCGTGGCCGCTGTTACACAAGCCAAAACCATCTTTGCCACCGGTCAAATCTTCGACAAACAACGCGCCTTCGCCGCTCTGGAAAAACTCCCCAATGCCGCCGGTCTCATCCTGACCAAGCTCAAGGGTCTTAAGAACCAAGACCCCGCCATCCACCTCGATATCCTCGATGCCGCCGCCCAACGCAGTGAGCCGGAAATCAAAAAAGCCCTCGTTGCCTATGAGGCGGGACTAGATTCATCTAATCCCTTCGCCGCATACGCCGTAACGGCCGACGGCGGAGACATCAACCGAGGCCGTTCCGTTTTCTACAACCACGGAGCCGCCCAATGTACCCGGTGCCATAAAGGACAGAAAGGTCGCAAAGGAGGTGTCGCCGGACCAAACCTACAAAATGTCGGCAGCCTCCACAACCGCGCCTACCTCGTCGACTCTATTGTCAACCCTGGCGCCCACATTGCTCCCGGCTACGGCACCGTTTCCCTCACCCTCAATAATGACGACATCGTCGCGGGAACCCTCACCAAAGAAAACGCCAAACAAGTCACTCTCAAAGACCTCGCCAACGGAGAATCAAAAACCTACCCCCGCAGCGAGATCAAAGAAATCTCCCAAGCCATGTCTACCATGCCCCCCATGATCGGCATCCTCGAAAAGTCCGAAATCCGCGACCTCGTCGCCTACCTTGCCTCCCTCAAAGCGCCCAAGTAAAAGTGACTACTGGTGATGACAGCGCGCCACATGAAATAATAACCACCGATTAGACCTTATCCCTCATAAACATATACTATATATGCACGAATTTCATCTGCGCCTCGGTTTCCCTTACTGACTTTCCCTCCTTCACCTGGAGCTCCTTTTGATGTTATCCTCTTTTCCAATCACAAGGAAGGTGACGCCCAGAATTTGTGATCTTTAAGAATTTTGGTAAACTTAATGAAATGGCAGGAAATAGTTCTTCGGTGACGGGATTGCGCCAAAAGGTGATTGCCTTGTCTTGGTTCCGACCCTGTAACAGGAGGCTTCCGGCGGGCTTCAGGGGCACTCCCCCTCAAGACCCAATCGCAAGGAGTCCGGGAGAGACTACTCTTAGTCTCTTGCCAATTGGGATCATCTTGCCGACTAGGGGTTTCCCCCATTCATTTTAGGGAGGCCACCTGATTGTAAACGGCTCTCAAAACTGTATCTTTTCTCCTGCTTGAGATGGATGAAACATAAATGAGGTTTCACTACCGAGATTCCTGCAGTCTTACGTTCCGGGAGGGAACAATGAGACAAAAGGAAGTCTTCGGGAAATCTTATCGTTTCTTGGGTGGCTAGGGAAAAGCGAGAAGGCTTTCTCTAGCCACCCTTTTTTTCTTGATGCACTTGTATGCATGACTTCACAAACTTGGAGTCAGACGCACCCCTATACAGATCTCCCAATGAGGACCACTCCAAATATCGATTCTCAAACCCCACCCCATGTTCACCTCCCAGAAGGGGATTTGTCCGGCAGCGCCCTCGAGCAAATGGCAAGACTGGCTTGGCGTAACAACGCACACTGCATCGGACGTCTGCTCTGGGAAACGCTACACCTTCTTGACGCGCGGACTGCAGACAGTCCTGACGAAGTGTTCGAGGCTTGTCTTCGTCACATTGATTTCGCTACCAACGACGGATGCATCCGCCCCACCATCACCGTGTTTGCGTCCGCCGAACCGAGTGAGAAAGGCATCCGCTTATGGAACAGCCAACTCATCCGATACGCTGGCTACCGCGCTGCCGACGGAACAGTTCTCGGTGATCCGGCCGAGACCGAATTTACGGCTCGGGCAATTGAAATGGGATGGCAGCCGCCCCGCGACCGTTCCGCTTTCGATCTTCTGCCGGTCGTGGTGGAATTCCCCGGCCATGCGCCACGCTGGTTTGAGCTCCCGAGGAAGACCGTCATGGAGGTCCAGATTTCCCATCCCGAATTTAGTTGGTTTGCAGAGATGGGGCTGAGGTGGCACGCGCTACCCTCTGTTTGCAATTTAGCGCTCATCGGAGACGGTCAACGCTTCACTGCCGCCCCCTTCAGCGGTTTCTATATGGGCACCGAGATCGCTTCGCGAAACTTCGGTGACGAGACGCGTTACAACTTACTTCCCGAAGTGGCAGACCGCATGGGAATCGATCGATCCAAGCGGTGCATGTTGTGGAAGGACCGAGCCCTTGTGGAACTCAACACGGCGGTGCTGCACTCCTTCCGCGAAGCAGGAGTAGCCATCGTAGATCACCACACTGCTTCGGCACAATTCATGCAGCATGTTCAGCGAGAGGAAAAGTGCGGGCGCCCAGTGCCCGGCGACTGGTCGTGGCTGGTGCCTCCAATGTCCGGTTCGGCCTGCCCGGTCTTCCATCGATATTACGATGACAGCCGCCCAACGCCGTCCTTTGTCAAGCAGGACAAACCGTGGTAAACGAACCATCATCGAAATCAATTGGGCCATCATCTATTTGAGATAGGATGAAACTTGGGCTGGCACTCCAATCCAAGACCGAAAAAGTGCTGAAAAATATGGCCCAAGATGGGAATTCCCTGTTTGGTATCAGCAGCCTAAGGAATGAGTGAGCATGAACGAATCAGGGCGCTTAAGCGCTACGAAATACTCGACACGCCCCCTGAGAGGGAATTTGACGACATCACGCATCTTGCAGCGCAGATTTGTGAAACGCCCATTGCGCTAATCTCCCTCGTAGATCAAGAGCGGCTGTGGTTCAAAAGCACCGTGGGACTGGAGCTCTGTGAGATGCCGCGAAACATCTCGTTCTGTGAGAACGCCACTCTGAGTGAAGACCTATTTGAGGTGTTCGACGCCTCAAAGGACAAACGGTTTCTTGCAAACCCTCTTGTCACTGGAGAGCCACACATCCGTTCCTATGCAGGCGCTCCTCTCGTCACGCCAGACGGCCAAAACCTCGGAACACTCTGCGTCATCGATCAGTCTCCACGGGAGCTCCGTGAAGAGCAGCGTGACGGCCTTAAGCGCTTGGCTGCTCAGGTCGTGCGACAGCTCGAAGTGCGCCATGACCGGATGCAACTGATCAGGAACACTGAGGAGTTGAGGGAAAGCAATGAGCGGACCGAACAGATCATCGCCTCCGCGCTAGATGCTGTCATCACGATGGGAATGGACGGCTTGATCGTCAGCTGGAATCCGCAAGCGGAAACAATTTTCGGTTGGAGCGCCGGGGAAGTCATTGGGAAAAGGATGTCGGAGGTCATTATCCCTCCTTCCCAACGCGAGGCCCATGAACGGGGACTCGACCACTTGGCCAAAACCGGAGAGGCGAGGGTTCTCGATCGCCGACTTGAAATGACCGCGCTGAACAAGGAGGGCAAGGAATTCCCCATCGAGCTGACGATCTCCCAAGTCCGGGTGTCGGGCCAACCCTTCTTCAGCGGCTTCATTCGCGACCTTAGTGCGGTCAAGGAGGCCGAGACGAAGCTCAAACGTACGAGCGAATTACTCTCCGCCGTAGGCCATCTCCAATCGGGCTATATCAGCCGGGATCATGCCGGAGCAGCGGAAACCTTCGACGCCCTCTTGCAACTTCTTTTGAAATTCACCGACAGCGAATACGGTTTTGTGGCCGAGGTACTTCGTGATGAAAATGGAGACCCCTACCTTAAGACCCATGCCATCACCAACATTGCCTGGAACGATGAAATGCGTGCTTTCTACGAGAAGCACAAGGCAGCAGGCCTGGAATTCCGTAATCTCAAAACGCTGTTTGGAGTAGCCTTGATTACTGGTGAGACGGTCATCTCCAACGACCCCTCCACGGACCCGCGACGGGGTGGGCTACCACCAGGTCATCCCCCCATGAACTCTTTCCTCGGAGTGCCCATTAAGCAAGGTGAGGAAATAATCGGTATGGTGGGCGTGTCCAATCGTCCAGGTGGTTACGACCCAGAGATTGTCGAAGAAATTGACCTTCTTTTCTCCACCTATGGTACGATTATCAGGGGCTTTCAGTTCGCAAAACAGCAGCAAGCCGACCAGCAGCGCATCGAGGCCCTCAACCTGAACCTTGAAGCACGGGCCGCTGATTTGGCGGAGGCCTTGGATATGAATCGACGGGTGGAACGCGAGCGTCGGGATGCTCTTGAGGAATACTCCGCAAACCTCGAACAGCGGGTCGCTGAGCGCACTGCAGAACTCGAGCAGTCCCAGCGTCAGTTCCAAGACCTTTTTGAGTTCGCGCCTGACGCGCTGGTCATGACCGATCAGGCTGGCGTGATTCAGCTGGCCAATCTCCAGTCCGAGCGGATCTTCGGATGGAAACGAGAGGAGTTGCTTGGGCAATCGGCAGAAATCCTTCTTCCCTTCTTGCGGGGTGAGTTTCCTGGGGAACAGCTCAATATCTCGGAAGATACCGAAAATGCCAGCCTCTCTGGCAGGCGCAAGGACGACACGGAATTCCCCCTAGAGATCAGCTTCAGCCCGATACAAACGGGAGACTGCAAACTGGTCACAGTCGCCATGAGGGATGTATCGGAACGAATTCTCTTGGAACAAGAGGTGGCGAGAATCAGTAGCCATGAGCAAGAACGTCTCTCACGCGAGCTGCACGACCACCTTGGTGCATATCTCGCTGGAATTGCATTCCGTTGTAAGACAATGGCAGAGACCCTGAAGACCAGAGCCATTCCCGAGGCAGAGCACGCCCAGCAACTCGTAGGCCAAATCAATGACGGGATCAATTTGGTCCGGAATTTTGCCCGCTTGCTTTCTCCAGTGGATGTCGCCTCCGGGGGCCTCGCCGCGGGGTTGACCGGGCTCGCTCGAGAGATGGAGACGATTTTCGAAATCGACTGCCAAGTGAATCTCTCCAGTAAGCTTCCGCCTCTCACTCAGGAGCAAAGCATGCAGCTCTACCGCATCGCTCAGGAGGCCATTCGCAATGCCGTGCAGCACGGGAAAGCCCCGCACGTATCCCTCTCCATTCAATGCGACGCAGACTGCCTGACGATGACAATTGCGAACGACGGCGTGCCATGGAATCCTGAGGAAAAACCCCGGCTGGGACTGGGACTGCGAACCATGCGGCACCGGGCCGCCGGTCTCGGTGGATCGTTCACCATTCACGCCAAACCCGATGGCCTCACTGAAGCAATCTGCATACTTCCCTATCCAACTGAAACGGAAGTAACCCCAGCTCCTCCCGATGAAAAAAATTAGCGTTTTAGTCGTAGATGATCACCCCTTTTTCCGGAGCGGCCTGATACAATGGTTAAATCAGCAAGAGCTGGTTTCAAGCTGTGCGGAAGCAGGCTCGGTAGCCGAGGCCAGAATGGCAGTCGAGGAGGCAGAGCCGGACGTGATCCTCATGGATTTGAGGCTTGGCGATGGAGAAGGCCTGGAACTCACCCGAGAACTGGCGCCAGAACATCCGGAGATCCGGATCGTCGCATTGTCACAATTCGACGAGGACCTTTATGCCCACCGGGCCCTTCAGGCGGGAGCCCGAGGTTACCTGATGAAATCCGAAGCCACCGAATCGGTTCTAGCTGCAATTCGGACCGTCATGAAAGGAGGAATCCACCTCAGCAGCGTGATGGCTGCCAAGCTCCTCCAGAATATCTTTCCCGATCCGATTTCAAATTCCGTGGACCTTGCTAAGTTGTCCGACCGCGAACTCCAGGTATTCCAACTTCTGGGCGCCGGAAGGAGTACGGTTGAAATTGCCAGCCACCTAAAATTAAGCCCCAAAACAGTGGAAACTTATCGGGAGAACCTGAAAAAGAAACTGGCCCTACCAGATGGAGCTGCCCTGCTACGGGCTGCAACCCTCTGGTCGGAGGGCGGAAATAGCTAGGTTAGATTGAGGACACACCCGGTTTCCCAAGACCCTCTGCCCATACCTTCACTACCAAAACCTGACTCTTTATAGGCAGGGTCAACCAACCCTTTCCCGGATGCGGGATCGCTCTGCCGTCGCATCAATGCCAGCATGGGTTCCTCATCTGACAAAGCCATGCCGACTCTCCGATCTTTCGCCTTCCTGACCATTTTACTTTCCACGGGCCCTCCTTCGCTGGCCAAAGAGCACCTTCTCGGGCCAACGGGAATCATGGCCCAAGCCAAGGGGAATCAACTTCTGGTTCAGAGCATCGATCCCGAATCACCGGCTGAAGGAAAACTAAAGAAAGGCGACATCATCACCGGAGCGGCCGGGAAACCCTTGTCGCAAAATGCCCGCCAGGAATTTGCCCGGGCGATTGGCCGGGCCGAGGCCTCCAAAGGCATTCTTCCCCTCACGCTCAAAGGCGGACGGAAAATCTCACTGCAACTCCAAGCCCTAGGTTCCTACAGCAAAACCGCTCCATGGGATTGTCAAAAAACAGACGCCATCATCACCCGCATCGCCGATCAGATGTTGGAGTCGAAAACCTTCGTCAACAATCAGATGCCCGTCGGCTACATCGGACTCCTCGCAACCGGTGAAAAGAAGTACCTCGATTTCGTGAAGGCAGAACTTCCCAAACAATCATGGGCGCAGGCTCCTGATTCCGCTGACCTCGCCGCCTTGCTGGAGGGAGACAAAGACTTTGGCTACATCGGTTGGTATTGGGGTTATCAAATGATTGCGCTCGCTGAGTATCACCTCGCCACCGGCAACAGATCGGTCCTCCCCGCTCTCGAAGCCTACGCCCTCACAATGGCGCGCGGTCAGGATCCTGCCGGCATCTGGGGTCATCGCCTCGCCACCGTCAAACGCAACGGCCGCCTTCCAGGATATGCTCATATCAACAACCCCAGCCTGAGCACACTCATTGGCATGCAGATGGCCCTCAAATGCGGTATCGACAATCCGGAAATCAAAGCCGGAGTCGCTCGAAGCGTCGCCTTCTACAAAACCTATGTCGGTGAAGGCACCATCCCCTACGGGGTCCACGATCCCGACACCCGCATCTTCAACAACAACGGCAACAGCGCCATGGCCGCCCTGGTGATGAGCCTCGCTGGCGAAAAAGAAGCCGCGCAATTCTTTTCCCACCAATCCGCCGCCGCGCATGACATTCAGGAAACCGGACACGCCACTCATTACTTCAACGTGCTCTGGACTCCGCTCGGCGCCAATGTTGCTGGTCCGGAAATCTCGCAGGCCTTCTTCAAGAAAGGCAACTGGGTACGCACCCTCTACCGTGCCTGGAACGACCGCTTTACCTACGACGGCCAAAACCAAAAAGCCGCCAACGACGACGGCTCACTCCTTCTGGCCTACTGCCTTCCCAGAAAAAAACTCTTCATCACCGGAAAAGACGCCGACGAATCACTTTGGGCCAAAGGCGGGCAAGTCAGCAAGATTATCAATGCCTCGCAGATCGACTACGCATCCTTGAGCGAAGAGGAATTGATCGCCCTCTTCGGCCACCCCGCGCCTCAAGTGACGCGCCGCGCCGTGTGGACTCTCCGGGACCGCAAGGGCGACTTCACTCCAAAGGTCGCCAAGCTCATCAAAAACGGAACCAACATTGAAAAACGCAGCGCCATCGGCTTCTTCGGATACCGGTGCCCGCCCGAATGGGCTCTCCCACAGATCGATCTCATCGGCTCCGTCCTTCGTAATGAAAAGGAACATCCCAAAGTCCGTTCCGCCGCCACCTATGCTCTCTGCTGGCACGGCAAGCCCGCCCAAAAATTCTACGAGGACATGTTGAAGCTGGTCGTGGCAGAAGAACCAAACGACCCTTTCAAACTCATCGACAAGGAACTTGCCAAAAGCCTCAACATTCTTGCTCCCGATCCCTTCGCCACCGAACTGGTCACGGACAAGAAGCTCTTCTACCAAGCCGCCCTCAAACTTTCCGACAACCCTCGTCAAGAAGCGCGATCCGATGGCATGAAGATGCTCCACTCCATCCCAGCCGAAGACTTCCACCTCGTCGCCGGCAAGGTCAAACACGTGGTCCGTAATAACGACCCGAATTACCATTCCTATCACAACCCCATGGCGGGCGTGCAAGCGGCGGCCCTCGTTCTTGCGGAACTCGACATCGAAGAAGGACTCGAATGGAGTTGGGCCATGCTCGAAGCCGAGGACGGAAAAGCCGGTTTCAAAGCCCGCGCCATTCTCACCATCCTCAAGGCCTATGGCCCCAGCGCGAAACCCTACCTCGAAAAGATCCGGGCAGATGAAAACCTCACCCGCCTCCTGACCTCGGGACGCTGGAAGCGGATGTATGACCAAATGGTCAAAGCCGTGGAAGGCGGCGAACCTGAAAAACTCGTTCCCTTTGAAAAGGCCAGCACACCAGGCAACTAGACCGCTCTGTAAACAATCCATAATCATGAAACTGTCGCGCGCCCTCCCTCTATTCATCGCTACTGCGATAGCCAGCGTCCTGCTGCTCTCCAATCGACCCGGACTAGCGCAGGAGACCAGGAAGACGAATTCTCCCAATGAATTCACCTTCATCCAGATGTGCGACACCCAATTGGGCATGGGCGGCTATGATCACGATGTGAAAACCTTCGAACTCGCGGTCGCGCAAATCAATAAAATGGCTCCCGACTTCGTCCTCATCTGTGGCGACCTTGTCGGTAAGGCCAACGACAAATCTTTCGCCGACTTCAATCGGATCAAATCAGGCTTCAAAATCCCCTGCCATTGTGCCGCCGGAAACCACGACGTTGCGAATAAACCCACCCCGGAGTCTCTCGAAAACTATCGGAAGAAAATTGGCAAAGACTACTTCGTGGTGGAGCACAAAGGATACTCCTTCGTCGTAGCCAATACCCAACTTTGGAAAGCCCCCCTCAAAGGCGAATCCGAGAAGCATGATGCCTGGTTCAAGGCCGCTCTAAAAACCGCCAAGGCAAAAGACAGCCCGGTGGTGGTCGTCACCCACTACCCGCTCTTCACGAAATCTCCTGATGAGAAGGAGAACTACTACAACATCGAACCAGCGAAGCGAAAGGAACTCCTCGACCTCTTCGAAAGCCACGGAGTCGTCGCCATGCTCGCCGGGCACACCCACAAGTTCATCGAGAACGACTACAAAGGCATCCAGATGGTCAACGGAGAAACCACGAGCAAGAACTTCGACAAACGCCCGCTGGGATTCCGCAAATGGACTGCGAAGGAAAAAGGCAAACTCAGCCACGAGTATGTCAAACTCGAAGGAGAGATTCCCTAGGAATTGAAATTAGCTAGACCTGCAATCCATCTTGGTTAGCTTGCGGACTCGGATCGGCCCTTTGGTGAAAATTATGAAAACGGTAAAAACATGGCTCTGGATCATACTCTCTTTGCAGAGCCTTGCTTTCGCCGACCCCAAGAAAGAACCCGTGCCCAACAAGGACTTCGAGGTTTCTGAAAAAGAAGTCAAACTCCCCGGCGTCACCGTGAACCGCGAGACCCGCGAAGTCCGGGTCGAAGCCACCGTTTGCCTCAAGTCCGGCATCCTCGAATACCTCGTTTGCAAGCCCAACACCTTCGAACACGAGGCAATCTTCACCACCACCACCAAGCCGGAGTTGATCCACGCCGCCCTGCTCTTAAGTGGCGTCACTCCAACTCCGCTCCCCCGGAATTTCCCCGGGCTTTGGTTTGAGAAAGCGCTGAAGCAAAAAAACTCCCGTGTTACAATCGAAGCCGAATGGAAAAAGGAGGGCAAAATGAAGCGGGTCAATCTCACCGAAATGCTTCAAAGCCGCGAAGACATTGAGGACCTCACCGATGAAGATGCGCCTGCAAAAAAAATCGAAGACGCCTGGGTCTTCACCGGGTCCTTCCTTCACACCGACGAGAAGACTGGCAAGCGGGCTTACACCGCAAATTTCAGCGGCATCATCGTCGGGATCTGGCCCGACCCCAGCACCGTGATTCAATACGGAATCGAAAACGGCAATCCCTACGAAGGCAAGAACCTAGGAATCGAAATCAACGAAGCCAAGGTCCCAGATGTCGGAACCAAGGTGAATCTCATCTTCTCAAAGTTCGCTCCTCCGGCGAAGAAAGAGAAAGCCCCGAAAGACGCCAAGTAAGCGCACTAAAACCCTCGCCCTAAAAAAGACGAGGAATCAGGCAACACAGGCCGATTTTGGTCCGTATCTCAATGGCTACGAATTCCCATCGCACTCGTGTCTGCTTTCAAACATCTCCTCATCCTCCTTCTGGCTCTTCCCGCTTTTGCCAACACCCTGCCGGCTGGCAAGGACACCGAAGACATCATGGTCGGAGTGACGGGAATGTTTGTCGCGATCAAAGGCGGCGAACTCCAAGTCACGCAAATCACTCCGGACACCCCGGCGGCCGCATCACTTGAAAAAGGTGATGTCTTGCTGGAGGTCGATGGCACTTCATTGGAGGTTCAGGATCCACGACACCCACTCGGCTTCGCCATCAACGCCGCCGAGGGACGCGACGGAAAAATGAAATTTTCCATCGAACGAGGCGGAGCAAAGAAGAGCGTCCTAGTTCAACTCGCCCCATCCGGCAGCTATGGTTCAACCTATCCCGTCGATTGCAAAAAATCGCAGCGTATCGTGAACGAAACCGCCGCCTTCATTATAAAACACGGCGGACCCGGCGGCGGCATCAATGGGAACCTCGAAGGCCTTTTCCTCCTCTCAACCGGTGACAAGAAATACCTTCCCGCTGTCGAAAAATACGCCGTCGCTCTAGCCGGGAAAAAAGCCGGAACCAGCGTCTGGGGAATTGGTTACAGTGGCATCTTCCTCGGCGAATACTACCTCGCCACCGGAGACAAGCGGGTCCTGCCTGCGCTCAAGGAACGATGCGAAACACTCAGCTCCGGCCAGTATTTCGGCGGCTGGGGACACGGAGCCTCCCACTGCGGCCCGGGTTACGTCACCGGCGGATTGCTCAATGCCGCGGGCGACCAGGCTTTAACTACCTTGATCCTTGCCCGCGAATGTGGCGTAGAGGTAAACCAAAAAACCTATGATGACGCCTTGCGTTTCTTCTTCCGCTTCGCCGGCCGCGGCGGTGTGCCATACGGAGATCATCACCCGGAACTTTGGTGGTCATCGAATGGCAAGAACGGCGGCTTGGCCTCGGCTCTCACCTTGTTGCCGGAAAAGAAATTTCAAGCGGGTGCCCAACTCCTCGCCCTCAGTGAAACCGACACCTATTTCGGATGCGAAGGAGGGCACGGTTCCTGCTTTGGCAACCAAACGTGGCGCAACATCGTCGATGCTCTCGTCCCTGCCGAGCACCTCGATTCCTATTGGCGACACAAGGACAAGATGGTCTGGTTCTATGAATTATCCCGCATGCCCGGCGGAGGGTTCCGGACGCCCTGGCATCCCGGTCATGGCACCATCGGAAAAGCACCCCTCTACCAAACCGGCCTCATCGCAATGGCCTACACTTCCTATCTCAAAAACCTCCGCATCTGTGGCAAGCCACGCACCGAATTCAGTGTCCCCCACAAACCCACCGCCGTTGAACTTTCACTCGAAACAGACGACTTCCATCGCGTCGATTTTATCGACGGAGTGAAAATCAAGGAAGAACCTCACGAGATCGCCGCTGTCTTCCAAACAATCTACAACAAAGACGGCTCTATCAAATCGACCAAGTCCAAGGCCTCCATCAACACCAAAGGAAAGAGACAAATGCCCGTCGAGTGGTATGCCAAAATGATGCGCCACTACTCACCCACCGTCCGCGACTGGGCCGCTCATGGATTGGGTTTTCAAGGTGAGTCAGCGATCCCTGAAATCAAGAAAGCTCTCGCCAGCAAAGACGGACGCCTTCGCGTGGCAGGACTCGATGCCATCAGTTGTGCCACCGGCTGGGGCATTGGCAAAACCACCTCGAACATCACTCCTGAAATGATCAAGGCGCACTTCCTGCCGCAGATTCTCAAACCACTCAAAGCCCCTAAAGCTCCGATGTGGGAAAAGCGGCACGCCTTGATGGCGCTGAGTTGCGCTGATGCCGCGACCATCACCGAACAACTCGACACCATCACTCCCTACCTCAAAAATCAGGAATGGTGGCTACGAGCCGCGGCCTTTACGGCGCTGCAAGCTCTCATCCCTGAAACCGACGCCTTCCTCTCTGCCTTGCCTGCCATGCTGCAGAGTTACGATGCTGACAGCAATCTCCCGAGCCGCCGTTGGGGCGCGACCACCTTGTTCAAAACCGCCATCGCCAAGAACCCGGAACTCAAAGAGCCCCTCGTCGCCGGCATGGCAAAGTCAGTCAACAAGCTCGAACTCCGTGAGGGCTTCAAGCAGCCCATCGACTTGAACAACATCTTTGAAACCCTGCGCTACATCGACATGAAGAAGCATCCGGAAAATGCCATTCCCTTTCTTCCGGCCATCGAGCGCACCTACCCGTCCATGGAAGCTCTCCCCGCGAGTTGGACCATCATCGGCGCCCGTTGGGGCAACATCGGCCTGGCCAAAGCCGCGACCCAATTGGGTAAAAAAGGACGCCCCTTCATCGCCAGCATGAAGCGAATCCAATCCAACCTAGAAGCCCGCTGCGCAAAGAAAGACCGGCAGGGCGCCACGCTGCAAAAAGCCCTCGATTCTCTCAAGACAACCGTCGAGGAATGGGAAAGCAAATTCGGAAAAGTCTCGATCTAAGGCCTAGGATCAACACCAAGGACTCAATAACTTCCGGCACTGCTCCAAAAAACAAAAACGTCGATAGCCTGGTCGGCTTCTTTCACGGTCCCACAAACGGCTTCGACCGTCTCAAGCTCTACGACTCCGCCATGCCATCTTCACCGCTAAAACACCACCTCCGCGGCGCACTCACTTCCATCGGTGCTGCCGTCCGCTGTTCCCTGTGAGTGGCTTAAACCGAGAGTCCCTCGAGAGGAGTTCTCGTCTCCCCAAATTTCTCCATGGGGAGCCCCATCCGCTGCAGCAAGGTGAGATGTAATTGCGACATCGAAGTTGATCGACGAGGTGCCAAATAGTGGCCCGTTCTGAGAGAGCCCGATCCGCCACCGGCGAGAAGAATGGGAAGGTTCTTTTCCTCGTGCGCGTGGCCATCAGCGATACTCGATCCGTAAACGATCATGGAGCTATCCAGAGCACTGGTGCCATCGGCATTCTTGAGTTCTTTTAACCGCCCGAGGAAATAGGCGAGCTGCGCATGATGCCAGCGGGTGACCGAGTTATACATCCCGAGCTTTGACTTCGTGCTATCCCATTTGGTCTTGCCATCGTCGTCCTCCGTGCGGCCACTCGCATCCTTCCAATGTGAGAGCGCATGCCATGTCCCTTTCACTCCCGGCACAAAATCGAAGTAGCGATTGCTCTGTCCATGATCGAGCATGAAGGTCGAAACACGTGTCGCGCCCGACCAAAATGACAAGGCCATCAATTCCAACATCTGCCGCACATACTCTTGATGATCAGCAGGAATCCCGGCCGCCGGACGGGTCAGGGTATCTGTAAGCGCCTTGTCATCCGCGATTCGCTGGGTTTGTTCTTCCGCAAATTCAAGACGCTTCTCAACCGCACGCACTGCATCGAGATATTCATCGATCTTGCGATTATCGGCTAAGCTGGCCCGACGCTTAAGAGACTTCGATTGCTCGAGAACAAGGTCCAAAACACTCCGGTTCACGAATCCCTCACCCCCGCGACGAAACAATTTATCAAAAACCGCCCGCGGCCTCGTCTCGCGGGCAGCCGGAACATCGCGTCGCGTCCAAGAAAGGCAATTGCGTGGCAGACTCCCGGAAAAACTCCCTTCGCCTGCCGTGCTCAATTCCAGCGAAGGCAAGGGCGTCGAGTCACTCAGGTTCTGCGCCACGATTTGGTCAACGGAAGGCGCTCCCACATCATTCTTACGATGATCATACGAGCCACCAGTCAACCAGGTTGCGGTTCCCGCTCCGTGACCATTCCCTCGCGGAGTCCAAAGATTTTTGGTGACCACGAGATCTGATTTGAATTCCTCCAATGGCTCCATCCAGCGGTTGAGTTTCTGCAACTCACCAGCAGGGCCAACTTTTTCCGGTTCCCAACTCCCCTCGGCCGTACCATTTGGAAAGTAGAGATAGGCCAGACGAGGAGGGATCCCGGTCTTGGCTGAGGTCGCTATCGAAGCCCCAAAACTCTCCATCGCAGGAAGTGAGAGACAAGCTCCCATTCCTCTGAGGAAAGCACGGCGGTTCGGATTACTCTTCATCTGATTTTCCCGCAGCCACGGGTGGAAGGCGTTTCATTGTAAACGGATAACTCTCGGTAATAGCGAGCACCAAATCGCCGAAACGATATCCCGTCGGCTTCAGCCTGGCCGCGATTTCGTTTACGGTCGCTTCATCGTAAAACTCAAGCTGCCGACCCAGCGCGTAGGCCAACATCTTGCGGATCGCCTGTGAGCCAAGATCATCGAGCCGTTCATCAATCAAGGCCAATTTGAGTCCGGCAGGCCCACGAAATTTGGCTCCGCTTGGCAAGGTCCCGCGATCATCAATCCCATCCCGCCATTGGCCAAATTCAGCGTAGCTTTCCAAGCCGAAACCAAGCGGATCAATCTGGGCATGGCATCCGGCACAACGCGGAGATTCCCGATGTGCTTCGAGCTTCTGCCGTAGGCTCATCACCGCGCGGCGGCCGCCACCTTTCACTTCAATCTCCGGGACATCGGGCGGAGCCGGTGGCGGAGGCGTCCCCAACAGAGTATCGAGAATCCATTTTCCCCGAACCACCGGACTGGTGCGATCGGGAAAAGAAGTCGTAGCAAGGACGCTGGCCTGTCCGAAGATACCGCCACGTTGATTCGTTTCAAGTTTGACCCTCCGCATCGCCGTCCCCTCGACTCCGTCGATCCGATAATGGCGCGCCAACTCCTCATTCAGAAAAGTATAATCGGCATCGATCAATCGCGCGACAGGTGCGTTATCCATCACCAAGGAATAAAAAAAGTAAGCCGTCTCGGCACGCATCGCCGCCATCAGGCTCTCGGTGCACCAGGGATTGTCGATCGGATCTTTGCGAATGCGAGGACCCACATCATCGGTGCTGAGCCACTCCGCCGCAAAGATTTCCCCAAGCGAGAGACTCCGGGGATCGTCGAGCATGCGTTTGATCTGGGCCTGACGACTTGCGGAATTGGAAAGCTTGCCGGCAGCAGCCGCATTGAGAAGTTTATCATCAGGAGTCGACGCCCACAGAAAATAGGAGAGGCGCGTCGCAAAATCAAAATCTGACACGACTTGGTCTTTTCCATTCTCCGCTGCCTCCTCGACACGAAGCAGAAACTTCGGGGAAACGAGAATCGTCTTAAAAGCAAGGGCCAGAGCATCCGCTTGGAATTTTGATGTCTTCAGCGCTACTTCATAGCGAGCCGTAATCTCCTTAATCTCAGCATTAGTCGGCGGGCGCCGATAGGCACGGCGCATAAATCTCTCGACCGCTCCCACGGCATCTTCGGGATTGCCGGCCAAATAGCTCCACGCCTTTTTATCTGCCCGCACCTCATCAATCACCCCTTCGGCGGCGGTGAAATATCGATCAAGATGAGCCGTCTGCAGAAAGAGAGTATTCGCGCTATTGGAAAATCCGCTGGCCCCGCTGAAATCCATGGGGAAGTCATCCGCCGGCCGAAGATCGAGCCCGACAAGATCGCGGATCGTACGATTGTATTCCTCGCGGGTAAGACGACGAGCCGGAACATAGCCCGGATTTCGCACTTTGCTGTAGTCAAAACCCTCAATCTCCGCCGCCAGCCAAGCTCGCAATTTCAGGCGATCAGCGTCAGCCGGTTGCGGCTTCTTCTTAGGCGGCATATCGCCCATCTTCACCCGCTCTGCGACATTTTCCCAAAGCAGTCGATTGCGAACCAGCGGGATCTGTGTGAGTGCCCTTTCCAAATTAATATCGCCCTTCGCACTGGCATTATCATGACAGCCAAAACAATGCTCCTCAAGTATCGGAAGAATCTCTTTTTCAAAGTTGAAGGTGATGCCGTGAAGCTCATCCTTTCCCTCCCCGCCGTCTTTCGGAGCAGGCATATAAGCCGGCCCGGAGATCTCCTTTGCATCCATCTCTTCCTCCTCGTCTCCCTCCTCGACGAATCCAAAATCCTCAAGCGTTTCCCTAAATCGCTCGCGCAACGCCACCTCGGGATTCTTAAGACGCCACTCTAATTCCTCTTCTATTTCTTCAGCCGCCTCAGGAAAAAGTTTCATCTCCAATCGGTCCATTTTATTTTGCAACGCGATCTGCTTTTTCAACAAGCGAAGCAAACCTACCTCTCCTTCATCTTCGCCAATCTTATCCTCTCGAAATCGCCAGGCCAGCACCTCAATCTCAGCCTCCACATTTTCCACGCCAACCAGAACCTCCGCCCACTCCTCGCCATGCTCTTCCTTCTCTTCAAGAAACATCTCCCGCAATTCAACGCCACGCTCACGAGCTTCCTCCAGCTCCTCGCCCTCATGCATTTCAATCGCCGCCAACACGCCCGTAGCCCGACGCTTAAGAAAGGCCTTTGTCTCTTCGTCAAGCGGCTCAGCCCAAGAGGAAAATCCCGACAGCAACGCCACCATCCCAAGGATGATCCTGACGCCAGACTCACTCTCATTCATCAACTGCCAGCTTAACGAATTATTCCCCTTTCAAAAACTCCAGGAGTAATTCCTGACTCAGGGCCTGGGTGGCATTGTGACCATGATCGTTCACCTTAAAGTGCACGACATCTCCATCGAGATAGGAGAAGACTTCAATCTTCCCATTCACCGTGCTCGGTTCCCTGAGCTTTTTCCCCCCGTATCCCATCCGCTTGGCCCACAGAAAAATCGATTCCTCCGCATCAACAAAAGGAAGCTTTCCTCCTTTCGCCGGAATCGCTTTGGAAGGACCACCGCGATAGGGAACTAACGGGTCATTGGTTCCAGAAATATTCAGCAGGCGCTTTCCTACGAGAGGCTTCGCGACCTCCTCATAATTATTCTCTTCCCCGCGCGATTTAAAATTCTTCCCGTCATACTGAAATCCGTTCAAGGGACTGACCGCACTAATGTAGTTCTTAATATTGGGAAGCTTCGTCTCAATCGCGATTTGATTGACCAACGCCGCTCCATTGGAAATCCCCATGATCGTGAAGTCATTTTCCTTTACGTCGTCCCGCTCGGCGAGTTCACGGATAATCGCCTCAACAAATTCCCGGTCATCTGCCTTTGATCGTTCCGAGACGATGTTCCAACTCTCCCGGTAGCCTTCGGGAAAAACCGTGATGGACTGGCTGGCAACCTTCGGATATCGGTTGAGGATCATTCTTTGCAAACCCCGGGCATTCCCGCCATTGCCATGTAGGAAGATGATCACAGGCAATGCTTCTCCATCATCAAGCTTCGGGATATTCACCCAATACGGACGCGCATAATTTTTTTCCTGTGACCAAGATTGCTTGATCGCATTCTCCCCGTCGCCTTCCTCTTCCTGCTCTCCCTCTTCCCGCTCTTCCTCATCGGATAAAATCTCCCTGAGTTCTTCCGCGATAATTCGCTCACGGCTTTCCTGCATCTCGGCAAGCTCTTCTGCAATTTCCTCGACTTCCTTTTTCAACTTCTCGAGCTCCCGATGTCCATACTCAATCTCGCGATCAATTTGCGCGCCAACAAGCTTTCCGATCTCCTTCCTAATCTCCCTTTTTCCGGCTTCATCGTCAGCCTCGTGCCAGGCTTCTACCAAAGACTCCATGCGAACCCGGGTTCGTTCCTCATCCAAAAAGTTTTCGGCAGCTTCCGCGCCCTCTTCGCGCTTGATCTCAAGATACTCCATTAAAAGATCAGCGGCACTTTCAACGACCTCCGCATAGCCTTCCTCACCCTCTTCCTCTTTCACGCGCTCGAGCAAGTCCATTGATTCAGGCATTTTCTCTTTCAAGAAATCAAGGACGTGTTCAACGGTCGGGCGCTCTTCTTCGGCGCGGAGAAGAGATCCGAAAGCCGAGAGAACGACAACAAAAGCAATCATCAAGGAATTCATTTTTAACATTTTCACGATTAGGAGGTGGGTAAGTGGTTGAGTTCGGTTCGTAGTTTGCGGGCCCGGTCACGGGCGATAGAAATTCGTTCCAGAGCGGGATCTTGAGGACGTGTAGAAAAAAGACGCTTTGAAAGCTTCGCCCTCGTAGCAGGTTCATTTGAACTTTCCTTTTCTTTAACGACGACTTCCTCGACTTGGCTGGTTCCTTCATGAAGCCACGACTTGATGCCCACGGCAATCACTGCAATCACTGCGGCCGCGGCTGCGGCTGCGGCTGCGATCCAAGGGAGAGGGAATCGGGTTACCTTTCTTTCAACTAACCTCTCAGTCACCGCTTCAAGAGCGAAGGAACGTGACGAGTTCATCATCGGTAGGTCTACGAGTTCATCACGAAGAACATTAAGCTTATCCAGCTCACCGAGGTATCGTTGAGCAGCCGGATCTTTTTCGGAAAGAGCCTCAATTTCAGCAGAGAGTTTGGAATCCGCTTCACCACTCCAATAGAGCAACAGATCATCTTCGGTCTTTGAGTCCATCGTCCTATTCGTTCGATTCAGATTCCAGGAGGGGTTTCAGGCGCTTCTTGGCGCGATGCATTCTGGCCAGCACCGTTCCGATTGGAACATCAATTACTTCAGCAATTTCCTTAAAAGGAAGGTCGCCCTGCAAACGCAGGGCCAGCACCTCCCGTTCAGCATCTGGAAGTTGGGCGATGGCCCTATCGAGAGACTGCAGACGTTCTTTTTGCACCATCACCTCCATTGCTGCAGGCTGACGATCGATCAAGGGATCGGCGCCGAGGCATTCCTCCGGCGCTTCAGCAACCAAGGTACGACGGCGGCGACGAATAATTTCGATAGCCTCATTACGACCAATTCGAAACAACCAACTCTTGAAGTGATTTTCCTCCCGATAGCGCGGTAGTGCGAGAAGAGCCTTAGAAAAAGTCTCCTGCATCGCATCTTCGCAATCTTGTGAGTGGTGTAGCATTTGCCAAATAAATTGATAGAGCGCCCGTTGATGTTTCCCCAGCAACTCGACGGCAGCATTGCCATCCCCATCGCTGCAGAATTTTCGGATTAAGAGAGAGTCATCCACAGGGGTTCAGAGAGCACTAACGGGGATTCATCTACTTTATTGCCGGAATTTGAATCTTTTTTTATCTCCCGGCTATTTCAAAGAGGCACTCAAGAGATTTACAGCAGCCAAATCCGAGAAATATCCAAAGCGACACTCCCAAATTGCGCCTACGAAAGTGAAGCTTTGCTTCCTCTCTTCGAAACCGACCATCTCAACAAAATCGAAAAATCTACCACAATCTTCAGCCAAGGGAAATTGGCTCCTGAGCTTCGCGCGCTCTCCTCTGCAATGAAGCACTTATTCGATCTCGATCAATTCTGTTAGTCTTATCCTCTTGCTGAACGAATAGACAAACTGCTAGTTACAAGGTCATCAACATGACTTCATTTCTCAAGTTCATCCTCGCTCTTGCTCTCACCGGTCTTGTTCACGGAGTGGATGCTTTCCGCTTTCAATCCAAAACCGTCGCAGAAAACTTCGCCCGTCCCATGGGATTTGCTCTTGCGCCCGACGGCTCGATCTTTCTCATCGAACTTCAGGGCAAGGTCAACCGCATCGATCCCACTACAGGAAACCGTACTACCATCGCCGAAATCAAGGTCTTCGGCGAACAAGAGAACGGCCTTCTTGGAATTACGCTCGATCCAGATTTTGCGAACAACCAACACCTCTTCCTCCTCTACTCACCCGCCGATTTTGTGGGCCAACGCATCAGCCGCTTCACGCTCCAGGGCGACCAACTTACCGATGAAAAGAAAGTCCTCGAGTGGGGCATTCAACGTCGCGAGTGTTGCCACCACGGCGGCATGCTTCAGTTCGGACCCGACGGCTGCCTCTACGCCTCCGCTGGTGACAACACCCATCCCTTTGGCGACTCCGCTTCCTACGCCCCCATTGATCGCCGCCCGGGACGCGAACCCTGGAACGCCGAAAAATCCTCCGCCAATCCTAACGACTTTCGCGGCGGCATCATCCGCATCAAAGTCAATCCCGACGCCTCCTATTCCATTCCCGAAGGCAACCTCTTCCCTTTGGGCACCCCAGGAACCAAGCCGGAAATCTACATCATGGGATGCCGCAACCCGTGGAAGTTTTCCATCGATCCAAAGTCCGGCCACCTCTACTGGGGTGACGTTGGACCCGACGCAGGAAAGGACGGCCCCCGTGGCCCGCGCGGGCACGACGAAATCAATCAGGCCCGCCAAGCCGGATTCTTCGGCTGGCCCTACTTCATTGCCGACAACAGACCCTATGCCTTCGTCGATTTCACCAATGGCAAGGTCGGTAAAAAATACGACCCTGCCAAACCGATCAACGATTCACCCCTCAACACCGGACGTCACAACCTCCCACCCGCGAAACCTGCTTTCATCTTTTATCCCTACGCCGACTCAGAGGAATTCCCCATCCTCAAGAAAGGCGGCCGCACCGCCTGCGCCGGTCCCGTTTTTCACCACCGCCCCGAGTTCGAAAAAACAAACGGCCTGCCCGCCCACTACGACAACTGCCTTCTCTTCTGGGACTGGAACCGTCCCTTCATCAAGTGGGCTCGCCTCGATGAAAACCAAAATCTCGCCGGCATCGAGGACTTCCCTCTCCCCGTCAAAATCCGTCGCCCCTCCGATGCCGTCTTCGCTCCCGACGGAACCCTCTGGTTCCTCGACTACGGAGCCACCTGGGGCGACAACACGGACGCCCGACTCCTCCACATTTCCTACCTCCATGGAAACCTCAAACCCCTTGCACGATTCGAGGCCGATAAAAAACACGGCGCGCTTCCCCTCATAATCAAACTCGATGCCTCTTCCTCTCAAGACCCCGAAGGAGAAAAGCTCCGCTACTCGTGGTCTTTTCAGGACATCGAATTTTCCACCTCCCAAAAACCAGCTCTCACCCTCATTGAACCCGGCGACCACCCCATTACCCTCAAAGTCACCGACCCATCCGGAGCCACCGCCACCACGACCCAAACCATCACCACAGGCAACAATCCTCCCGCCCTCACTTTCAAAGAACCACTTGACGGTTCTTTCTTCACTCCCGGAAAACCCCTCGCCTATCGCCTTCACATCACGGACACCGAAGATGGAGACTCAAAGAAGTCACCCGATGCCTTCGCCGCGAGCGTGATCACACTCGCTCCTCTCGCCAAGGAATCACCCGGCCTCTCGGCCATTCGCGCTTCCGATTGTTTCAATTGCCACCACGCCAGCCAAAAACTCATCGGCCCCTCCTTCACCGAAATCGCAAAACGCTACAAAGGTAATCCCACCTCCTTCGACCAATCCGTGCAGCGTGTCATCTCCGGCTCCGCCAAAGTTTGGGGAGAAGTCCCCATGCTTCCCCATCCCAATCTCTCCCGCGATCAAGTCACTGCAATGGTTAGCTGGATCTACTCCCTCAGCGAAACCACGGCACCCAAAATCTCCCGCGGAGTTTCCGGTAGCCTCGTCACGCCTTCCCACCAAGGCACGCTCGAACTTTCCGCCAATCACACCGACCTCGGCGCCCACTCTGGTAAGGCTTCACCCCTCTCCGGCACCACCACCATCCGACTACAATCCCGCACCATCCAGGCCGAAAAATTTTCAAAAAACGGAGGCCCTAAATTGCTCAACGAATCCGCCAAGGACGGCAAAGCCTTCATCGGAGCCATCAACCACGACCAGTGGTCCGAGTATCATCGCTTCCGCCTCAGGGGCTGCCAAAAGATCACCTTCTACTATGCCTCCGCCGGCCCCGGAGCCACCGTCACCGTGACTGCCAACGATAAAAAAATCGCCACAGCCCAACTCAAGCCCACCGGCGACTGGAACAAGTGGCAGGAAGTCACCGTCCCCCTCGAAAACCTCCCCGGCGGCCTCGTCAACCTCCGCCTCACCTTCACCAACCCCGGCCAAAAACACCTCACCAACCTCGACTGGTTCCGCTTCGAATAAGGTAAAGACAGAACACCAAGGCATACGACGCTGACAATGAGGGTTTAGCGTCGTGCTCTTAGCTTTCTCGCGGACAAAAAAGAGGACAAGCTCAGCGCCTGATCAATGTCCTCAAGAAACCTAATTTCCATTGAAGGCATCCATCCTCCAAAGCCGTATCATTTCCACACATGAGAATTCCTCTCCTTACCTTCTTCCTGGCAACCTTCCTGCACGCTGAAAAAAAACCCAACGTCGTCTACATTCTTGCCGACGACCTTGGCTGGGCCGACACCACGATTTACGGTCACACCAAGCTCTACCAAACCCCCAACCTTGATAGGCTCGCCAAGCGCGGCATGACCTTCACCCGGGCCTACGCCGCCAGCCCGCTTTGCTCGCCCACCCGCTCCAGCATTCTCACGGGCCTCAACCCGGCCACCACCATGCTGACCACCCCCAACTGCCACACTGGAAAACCTATCCTCACCGCGGCCGAAGGTAAAAGATCAGCCCCGCAAAACAAAGCGATCCAGCCCATCCCCGTCAACCGACTTGACACAAACTACTATACCCTCGCCGAATCCTTCCGTGACTCCGGATACGCCACCAGCCACTTCGGCAAGTGGCACCTCGGCGCCGAACCTCACTCACCGCTTGAACACGGGTTCGACCTCGACATCCCACACTGGCACGGACCCGGACCCGCCGGGAGTTTCGTCGCCCCCTGGAAATATCCCGACTTCGATCCCAATACGCCCAACGAACACATCGAAGACCGCATGGCCCAGGAAGCCGTGGTCTTCATGGAGAAGAACAAAGACAAACCCTTCTTCCTCAACTACTGGATGTTCTCCGTCCACGCTCCCTTCGATGCCAAGAAAGACCTCATCGAAAAATACCGAAGCCTCATTAATCCCAAAGACCCGCAGCGCAGTCCCACTTACGCTGCCATGGTCGAATCAATGGATGATGCCGTTGGCACCTTGATGAACGCTCTTGACCGGCTCAAACTCACCGACAATACCATCATCGTTTTCTTTTCCGACAACGGCGGCAACATGTATAACGAAGTCGATGGCACCACCCCGACCAGCAATACGCCTCTTCGCGGCGGCAAGGCCACTATGTTCGAAGGCGGTGTGCGCGTGCCCATGATCGTCTCCTGGCCCGGCCACATCGAACCGGCTTCCACCAACGACACCCTCGTTCAGTCCATCGACTTCTTCCCCACCTTCGCCGAACTCCTCGATCTCAAAACCGAAGAGAGTCAAAAATTCGACGGTGTTAGTATCGCCAAAGCCCTCAAAGGAGCCTCACAAGAACGCGGTCCCATCTTCACTTACTTTCCGCACAACCCACCCGTCCCCGACTGGCTTCCCCCCTCCGTCTCGGTCCACCACGACCACTGGAAGCTCATCCGCGAATTCTTCCAAGGCGAAAACCAAGCCCATCACTATCATCTCTACGATCTAAACGAGGATATCGGCGAAAAGAATAACCTCGCCAAAGAAAACCCCAAGATCGTGCGCGAACTCGATCAACTCATCGCGGAATTTCTCAAGGAAAGCAAAGCCGTCCTTCCAGTCCCCAACCCCTCCTTTGATCCTAAAAAATACCAACCCGAATTAGTCGGTATCGGCAAAGATCGCAGCAACAAAAAGAAACCCGCCAAAGACGATCCCTTCCGCAAAGAACTTCAAGGCTGGAAAGCCCGGAACTGCCAAGCCGCCGTCAAAGACGGAATAATCACCCTCAAAGGTACCGCCCCCGATCCTTTCCTT
Source organism: bacterium (assembly GCA_018222765.1). GTDB lineage: Bacteria > Verrucomicrobiota > Verrucomicrobiia > Verrucomicrobiales > Akkermansiaceae > SW10. The sequence goes on from JAAEZT010000002.1 coordinate 221,197, forward strand.
GGCACTGGCGCCGGTCAATTCAGCGGCCCCACAAAAATTACCTTCCGCGTCCTCTCCCCCAAAGGCGGAAAGGGAAAAGTCTCCTGGGCCAACAACACCCCTACCCCCCAATCCGTCCCCTTCACTCTCAAAACAGGCAAGTGGACCGAACTCACCCTCGACCTCCCCGCAAAAGATAACCTCGGCATCCTCCGCCTCCATTTACCAGCGGGCAATCAAACCATCAAAGTTGATTCCTTGAAACTCCAATCCCAGAGCAGCTCAATCGTTCGATCCTGGAAATTTTAAATTCCCGACCGAACCAGTTTTTCTCCACTTTGAAAAAGCCACTCATGCTCTCACTTTTCAATCTCCTGGGGGAAACCTAAACCATCGGCAGCACCCGGCTCGCGATCCACACCACGGCAAAACCCGTCACACCCATCAGGGAAAGCATCACCGAGAAGGTCTTAAGCGTTTCCTTTTCATTCATCCCGGACATTTTTGAGATAATCCAAAAGCCGCTATCGTTCATCCATGGGAGTGGCTTGGAACCACAGCCAATCGCGAGAGCGACATAGACTGCGTGAAATCCCAGTTCGGCCTCCAAAACCATCGGCGCAACGATGCCTACCGATGTGATCATCGCCACCGTCGCTGATCCCTGCGCAAAGCGAACGAGTGCGGTCAGCCCAAAGGCCAGCAGAAGCACGCTCTCTCCGCTTCCAACCATCCCCGAAAGCTCTCCGCCAATTCCGGTCCCTTTCAATACCGACCCAAAAGCCGCGCCCGCCGCGGTGATCAAGATAATTACCCCGCCACTCGAGAGCGCCTCATTCACCACTCTCTTCAACTCACAATATCGCGACGCCAAAATCATCGCAACCCCCGCACCGAGCGCCATCGCAATATTTTTATCACTCAATATCACCAACCAATCCGGAACCTCCCCTTGCATCTTCACAAAGGTTCCCACGCTAATCAAAATGAGCGGCAGCAAGATTGGAAAAATCGACCAACCTAATTCAGGAAGCTTTCTCTCTTCCTCCTTCTCCACTTCAGGAAGATCCACCTCCCGGAATGGAATCTCAAAGCGCTCGTTGGCCCAGCGCGCGTAGACATAGCCCACTGAAATTGTCACCAACCCCAACAACAAGCCCGCCGGAATGAGCACCCCCAGACTCACCTCGAGTCCGGCCGCCACAAGGAGCGGCCCCGGCGTCGGCGGCACCAGGGAATGTGCCATACTCGCTCCCGCCACCACGCTTAGAAGAGCCAGAATATAGACCTTCGGATTCGTCCTCGCGAAAGCCCGCACTAATGGAAGCATCAAATAAAACACTGTGTCAAAAAACACCGGGATCCCCAACACAAAGCCACTCCCCAAAAACGCCATCGGCGCCTTCTTCACTCCAAACAAAGCCAGTAATCCCTGCACAATCCGCTGCGCCGCGCCACTCAGCAAAAGGCACTGGCCAATGATCGCCGCCAGCGCGATGAGAATTCCGATTTTCTTACAACCGATGCCAAAGCCTTCCGCCACCTTCGCCATCGCCTCCGTCCCTACACCCGGCGTCAACACCGACACGACAAAGGCTCCCAAAATCAATCCTAGGAAGGCATGTAATCGCAGTAGTAAAATCGACACAATCACCACCGCCAAACCCACCAAACAGATTTCAATAGCTCCCATCTCTCTACTCTCTTTAATTAATCAATCGGGAGCCACCCTTAAATTCAATGCACGGAGTGCGGGATTCAGAGTTCAATGTTCGGCGTTCAAAGATTCCACCCTTTCCCCTTCCCAAAATTTCATGCACCCTCCGCCCATCCATGAGCCGACTTTCACCCGAACAACTTCGCTCCCACCGATTCTTCGGACCCGATGACCTTCGCTCCTTCGGTCACCGCTCCCGCCACAAGCAACTCGGCATCAACAACGAGGAATATCAGGACAAGCCGGTCATCGCCATTCTCAATACCTGGAACGACCTCCTCCCCTGCCACTCCCACTTCCGCCAACGCGCCGAAGAAATCAAACGCGGCATCTGGCAAGCCGGCGGCTACCCTGTCGAAATGCCCGTGATGGGTCTCAGCGAGACCTTCATGAAGCCCACCTCGATGTTCTACCGCAACATGCTCTCGATGGAAGTAGAGGAAACTCTCCGCGCCCACCCCGTCGATGGCGCGGTTCTCATGGGCGGCTGTGACAAGACCGTGCCCGCCCTTCTCATGGGAGCGATCATGGTCGATATCCCAGTCATCTTTATGCCCGGCGGAGCGATGATGCGGGCATCCTGGCGAGGCGAACAACTCGCTTCCGGATCCGACGTCTGGCGCTACTGGGCCGAACGAGGGGCCGGCAATCTCTCTTGCGAAGATTGGGAGGACTTCGAAGACCACATCACACCCGGCCCCGGACACTGCATGACGATGGGCACAGCTTCCACAATGACCTCGATCACCGAGACCCTCGGACTCACTCTTCCCGGAGCCTCGTCTATCCCCGCCGTTCACGCCGCCCACTCCCGCATGGCTGCCGCTTGCGGGCTACGCATCGTTGATATGGTTTGGGAAGACCTCAAGCCATCGAAATACCTCACCCGCGAATCTTTCGAAAACGCCATCACCGCCGACATGGCCATCGGCGGCTCCACGAACGCAATTATTCATATCACTGCGATGGCCAAACGCGCCGGAGTTGATCTTCCGCTTGAACTCTTCGACAAGATCTCCAGCAAAACGCCTGTTCTCGCCAACCTCCGCCCATCCGGGAAATACGTCATGGCCGACTTCTTCGACGCCGGTGGACTTCCTGCGCTTCTCAACCGCGTGCGACACCTTCTCCATCTCGACGCTCCCACCGTCTTCGGGAAAACACTCGGCGAATGCCTCGACGGCTCGGAAGTTTTCAATGACGACGTCATCGTTCCTCTCGACAAACCACTCTTCAAACAAGGCGGCACCGCCATCCTTAGAGGCAACCTCGCTCCTGAGAGCGCCGTCATCAAAACCTCCGCCGCGTCGCCCGAGCTACTCCAGCACAAAGGGCCGGCCGTCGTTTTCAAAGACTATCCCGACGTGCAACAGCGCATTCACGACCCCGCCCTCGGCATCACCGAAAAGCACATCATCGTGATGCAAAATGCCGGCCCCATTGGCGCGCCCGGCATTCCCGAATCCGGCATGCTTCCCATTCCAAAATACCTTCTCGAAAAAGGCGTCCGCGATATCCTTCGCATCTCCGACGCCCGCATGTCCGGCACCTCTTATGGCACCTGCGTCCTGCACGTATCGCCCGAAGCCTCTGTCGGCGGCCCCCTCGCTTTGGTGGAGGATGGCGACATAATCGAACTCGATGTCGAGAGCCGTACCGTCACCCTACACGTCAGCGACGCCGAATTAGCGACTCGCCGCGAAGCCTGGACGCCTCCCGAAAAACGCTTCTCCCGCGGCTACGGGAAACTCTTCGAAGAAGAAATCACTCAAGCCAACGAAGGTTGTGATTTCAAATTCCTCCACAATGACGGCTCCTGCACTCCCGACCCCGGCATCCATTAACAAAGGAATCGCGGCACCCCGCCGCTTCACTTCGCAAGACTCCACAATCCACGCGGCGAGGGCCCCTCAACGCCTTTCCCAAGAAAATCATCATGCAAACTTCACCAGTCACACCCGAGCAACTCAACTCCTCTGTCATCGCCGTCCCGCCTCTGGCCCGCGACGTCGATCTCAAAATCGATCGCGAGGAAAACGCGAAAATCATTCGTCACATTGAATCTGGCGGCGTTTCCACGCTCCTCTACGGCGGTAACGCCAACTTCTACCATATCGCTCCCAGCGAATACACCGAAGCTCTCAACATCCTCACCAAGGAAAGCGCAGATAAGACCCTCGTCGTTCCCTCCGTCGGCCCTGCCTACGGCACCATGATGGATCAAACAATGATCCTCCGCGATTTCGATTTCCCCACTGTCATGGTCCTTCCCATGCAAGGTCTCACCACCGATGCCGGAGTGGCTGCGGGCTTTCGAAAATTCGTCGGGGCCTACGGGAAACCCGCCGTGCTCTACATCAAATTCGAAGGCTATCTTGAACCCGAAACCGTCGCCTCACTTGTCGACGACGGACTCGTTTCTTGGATCAAATACGCCATCGTTCGCGAGGACCCGGCCCAGGACGACTACCTCTCCCGCCTCATTGAAGTCGTTGATCCCCGGCTCATCGTCAGCGGCATTGGCGAGCAACCCGCCATCACCCACCTCACCAAATTTCAAATCAATGGCTTCACCTCCGGTTGTGTCTGCGTCCGTCCCGATCTTTCCCAGAAAATGCTCGCGGCCATCAACGACGGAGACTTTGAACTCGCCGAGAGTATCCGCAATACCTTCCAACCCCTCGAAGATCTCCGCAACGAAATCAACCCGATTCGCGTCCTCCACGAAGCTGTGTCCTCAGCTGGGATCGCCCAAACCGGGCCGCACCTTCCTCTCCTGAGCGGACTTGACGCCGCTGACGCCAGCCGTGTTCAAGAGGCCGCGAAAGCTCTCCTAGAATAATCACAAAAACCAGTTCTGACGAACGCCCCCACATCCCGCCCCCTTCATCGAAGATGAAACCCACCTACCTTGCCCTCCTCTTCTGCACCTGTCTTCTTCCTGCCGATGAACTTGCGAGGACGCTGACGCAAGCCGTCGAGGAGGGAACAATTCCCGGCGTTGGCCAAATTCAATTCACCAACGATACCATCTCCAAACCCACCTACGCGGGAACTCTCCACGTCGATAGCAAGGAGGAGCCCAAGCCCGGATCACTCTGGCACATTGGCTCTGATGCCAAGGCGATGACCGCCACCTTGATCGCACGGCTGGTCGAAAAAAAGAAACTCACTTGGGAAACCACGGTGGCGGACATTTTCCCAAAAAAAGCCAAGGACTTTCATCCTGATGCGAGCAAAATCACGATGACCCAGCTCCTCGGTCACACCGCCGGACTCCCTGCCAACCCGGGAGTAAAACATAAAACCGCTTCCCGGAAAGAGGGAGCAGAGAGCAATCGAAAACTCCGCCTTGAGCTTTTTCTCGAAGCTCTGGAAGACAAACCGGGCGAGGGTTATCTTTATTCCAATCTGGGATACATCGGAGCCGGAGCGATCGCGGCAGAGCTTCTCAACACGACCTGGGAGAAAGCAATGGAGCAGGAGGTCTTCAAACCACTTGGCATCAAATCCGTTGGCTATGGGGCTCCCGAAGGAAGAAATGTCGTCCGTGGTCACTTCAACGGCCGGGCCAGACCCACCGGCTATGAGGGAGACAACCCGGCGATCTACGGTCCCGCCGGCGGGCTTCATATCTCGCTGAGTGATTGGGCCATTTTCGCCCAAGACCAACTCAATGGTCATCTGGGCAAAGGCAAACTCCTCCAAACCGAGAGCTACCAAAAACTCCACACGCCGGTCACGGACCGCTACGCCTTGGGCTGGGGAATCTCTAAAAACAGTAACAGCGACGTCGTCCGCCTCACCCACGATGGGAGCAACACCATGTGGTATGCCCGTGTCACCATCGACCTCCGAGAAAACACCGGAATCTGCGTCGTCGCCAACGCCAAAAAAGAAGACACCCCCGAATGGATCGGTAAAATCGCCGAGGCCGCCAAGGGAAGGTAAGCCTAAAGAGTAACGCGCAAGCGATAAAATTTCCGGCCCGGCGCTCTCGGAATACTCAAGACAATGTTTGATTCTGTCCGAATGATTCCGGCTTCACTGACATCGGTCCATTGGGCGGGATCCAAAGTGCTGTTTTCTTGAAAACCGATATTCAACTCCTCGGCGTCGGCACGCAGAGGGATTTCATAGCGGAACATCGAATCGTCATCAGGATCGACCACAAACTCACCCGGCATTTGGGAGCGTTCTTTGGGGTCAAGATCGAGAACGAACTCCAGAAGGTTTTCCAAACCGTCATTATCCGGGTCGGCATTGGGTCCCGAGATAGCCGGATCATCTAACTCAGCTCCGTTCCAATTTTCCTCGCGCCATTCTGCAAAGGGATCGGCCGGCCCGGCGACATTGATGGTGAGAGAATAAGGAGCTGTGCTCTGCCCACCAAGATTTGCAAATCTCCAGGCAACAAGAGTCACGTCAAAAACACCAGACTCAGTAGGAGTTCCAACGATCTTGGAAAATCCAAAATCGATTCCAGTGCCAATTTCTATCGACAATCCCTCTGGGAGCCCCTCAAAGGACACATCCCGCATGTTGTATCTATTGGTCGTAAAACTCCATGAAAATTCTTCATTGAGTTGGGCTTCGGTAGGATTTGTGAAGGTATCATCTTCTGGCTCAATCACGATCGTTTGTCCCGACAGGCTGTGTGTACTCACAAAACTAACCGCCATTGGGGTAGTAACTTTCAAACTCAAGGGCGAGCCCAGAAGCGGGCAAATATTCTTAATAAAAGGGAGGCGTTGGGTGAACATGGCCAACGAACTGGTAAGCGCATGCATCGAGCGCTCGTAGTAGAGACGTGCTTTCATTATTTTAATCTAATAGATTAGTTGCAACCGCAGCCGCCGCCGCCAATTCCATTTCCACCATGAGAGGCTTCCCGGGAGAAAAACATGTGATCAGACATGGCGGCCCCAAGCGGGTCGCGCTCGGGCTTCATCACTTTACTTGCGAGGTTGGCCCGTTCCGCCGGTGTGGAGACCACGGCACAGGAAGTCAGGAGACATGGTAATATGATCAGGAGTCTAGCGGGCAAGGACATGGCGGTGAATTGTTGTAGTGTAGTGCGTTTGTTGGATCGTTTGAATTATAGCATCTGTTCCGAAATGACGCGAAATTTCTTTTAGTCCCCCCTCTACGCCCAAAATACAGGCATTTGTGGAGAGCAATCCGGCAGTGAGACAATCGTCGGCGAGACAGGATGCGGTGAGCACGTCAGTTTCAGCAGGAGCACCGGAGCGAGCATCCATGATGTGCCCGAACTTCTTCCCTCCAATTGTTCGAAATCGCCGGCCGTTCCCGGAAGTGGCCATCGCCTTCCCTGTAAAGGCGAGACGATGAAGCGGAGTGTCTTCCTTCGTGGCATCCTCGACCCCGACCACCCAGTATGGCCCGTGCGGGGGCTCGCCCAGGGTGGCGAGGTCGCGACCGAGATCGACGAGGACATCGGGAATCTCATGCTGCTTCGCCAAGGCAATCAACTGATCCACCGCGTATTCTTTTCCGAAGCCACCAATCTCCAGCGCCATTCCTTTCTCTGGCAGAAAAACACTTCCCTCTCCCCATTCGACCGAAGGCCACGAAACGAGCTTTTTGGTTTCGGAAATCTCTTCTTCAGCCGGGAGCCGGTCCTCCTTTGCAGCCTGATCCCAAAGCAGGGTCAGGGGAAATGAGGTGGGATCATTCAAGCCATTGGTGAAGCGATAGGTGTGCTCACAAAGCTTCAAGACGTGTTCCTGAACTTCGTTGAGTTCGAAAGACTGCTTTCCAGCACCCGCATTGATCCGGCTCAAGAGGCTGTCCGGCTTGAATCGCGACCAGGTATTTTCAAACTCCTTGATCCAAGCCAGAGCGGCAGCCCGAAAAGATTTGGCGCCCTCGACCGAAGGCGTTCGGAATTGCACGATACACTCCGTCCCCAACGCCTTGAAGCGAAGCTTAAAAAGACCAGCGGTGAGATCAGCAGCGGACATCCTAAAATGTCCATTGTGCTCCCAAGGAAATCACATTTGCGGTCGGAAAAAAGATGTCCGGTGTCCCCGAACTTCGGCCATCCATTTCATAACGCTCCCACTGGATGTCCAAGGTCAGATCATTACGAACATCCCATGCCAGGCGCACGCCATAGGCTAGGGAATCAAATGCAGAGAGACGGTAATCCGATGAATAATGCGCACCACTTCCATCATTACTCCCATGACCAACAATTCCAGTTCCGGTCAGTGTTGGGTAATAGTAATCGGCTTTGGTTTGTTGGTAATAACGCACGTAGGGCGTCACACTCAAACGCGGGTTGACCTGCTGAATCCATTTCAGTTCCGCAGTGTGGCCTTCAATACTATCGCTATTGGCAAAGAAGCGATACGAAGCCTGTATTGCGGCATTTGCTGGTTCAACATAGTGCCGTAATGTCGCCTTTGCGACAAATCGATCTAACTCATCCGGTCGATTTTCGGGAACCTCCCGAGCTCTCAGCTGATCATTTCGAATGAAAGTATCAGAGATCAAGCGGTAGGGATCGGCAAGGTATCCTTCACTGCGACCATAGCCAATATTGAGATCTAATATGGTATTGGTCGAAAGAATCTGTGAGAATCCGAGATTCAAATCAAGGGTATCTTTGTCTCGGTCAAATGGAATACTTGTAAAGCCTGTCGCGATCACAGTGTCATCAGCATAAGCGACCCCCGCAGTAACGGTGGTATTTTTCTGGTTGAATTGACGACTCACTTTTCCAGTGAAGGCACTCGAGCGATAGTCATCCTCAATGCTTCGGGCATATTCGAAAGTCAGCGTGTATTCATCCACCTCTTGCTCCAGCGTAGTTACAACAACCCGGCGCTCATCTTCGATTGAAGAAAAATCCCATTGGGTAGGATTGAGTAAATCAGGATCGCTCCTTGAATGCGACCCGGTTGGAGTCTCTCCCGAAAGACTATCGACCGCAAGGCGCAGACTGAAACTCGTCGACTCTCCTTCCAAACGATAATCAAGATAGTGGGACTCGACATCAATACGACCGTCTTCTTCATCGTATAGCTGGAAGCGATACTTCAGGGCGTCCTGCCCGTAAGTGGATACCGTACTGAGAACCGGAAGTGCGCCAAAAACGTATTTCACGGCGGACTTTATCACAAGCAGCAAGGAGCTGCCATCGAAATCTACTCCTCCATCTCCTCGGAGTAATCCACCGTCTCGATGGTGGCGTCCTTCCGAAGTTCCTCGGCGAGCGTCTGGAGAACTTTGCGCTTCTTTCGGGCGACGGTGCGTTGCTCCAGTTCTTCACGAATTTCCTCCATCGGAGCGGTTTCAGCCGGCTTGAGTCCAGTGATCTTAATGAGGTGCAGCGCGTGCTCGTAGCTGATGACAGGTGAGACTTCACCCTCGCGAAGCGAGAAGAGAACAGACTCAAAGGGATTAGTGGGCCTGTCGAAAGGAATCCAACCGAGGTCAATCTCTTTGGATGTTTTGTCTGTTTCCCGTTCGCAGATTTTTTCAAAATCAGCATCCTCCTGCAGCGCTTCTTCACGCAACTCGCACATCCGCCCAAAAACATCCGCCGGAGCGAGCTTCTCGTTGAGATTTTTCATGACGTGGAGGCTGCGAGCCTCCGCAGGCGACCGGTATTCATTGATGTGCTCCTGGTAAAAGGCATCAATCTCCTCCTCGGTCGCCAATTCGTCGCCACCAGTGAGTTCGGTGATCAGCTTATCCATCCGCATTGATGCTGAAATTTCGTGCCGCATCATATCGCGCTGGGACTCCAGCATTTCCCAGGACGCACCGTGTTCGCGATAGAGATCAATCATCTCCTTGAGCTTGGGTGTGATCTCGTCTTCGGAAATCTCGGGGTAGCGTTTCTCGGCTTCCTGAGCGATGAGAATGGAGTCCGCCACTTCCCGCTCGGCTTGTTCCTGAAATTCCGGGTCGCGTTCACAACAAGAAATTTGCAGCCGTTGCTCGGCCTCCGTCTTGATACGGGAAAAGGTTTCTTCCACCAGATTCGGATCGATCAATTCTCCATTTACGCGAAGCATGCCGGATAATTGACGAGGCCTTGCTAAAAGGCCAACCGTTTTTACTCTACACCTGCCTCCGGGCTTTTATCTTCCCACCTGATGATCCCTCCACCGCTTCCTCCCTACGAAAAAACGGCCTGGAATGTCTGGTGGACCTTCCTCTGGGCCTTCGCGCTCATCATCGTCTGGCAACTGACCCTGAGCCTGGCCCTGATGGTGGCCGCCGGATTTTCAACCCTCTCCGACGGCTCTTTTGATTGGGATCTCTTCGATAGCGATCAATTCACGAAGCTCCTCTTCAACAACATGCTCGACGGGGATGTTGCGGGATTTGCCGCCTTCACGACAATCTTCGTGATCTGCCCGGTGTGTTGGCTCCTGGGCAAAGTCCGCCCGCATTGGGGAGGCTGGGAATACCTTGGTGTGGAACGGGTCAAGTGGTGGCATTGGCCGCTCTGGGGAGCCGTGACCTGTGGACTTGGCGTTCTCTTCGGCTATCTTAGCCCCAGTCTCGGGGTCGAAGAAATGGACGATTCCATGGTGGAAATGGCAGACACCACCGACTTCCCCATTCTCCTCTTTCTCGGCGTGGCCATCGCCGCGCCCTTGGTGGAAGAGTTCATCTTCCGCGGCGTTCTCTTCCGGGGATGGCGGGAATCGAAACTGGGGCTAATTCTCACCCTTGTCCTTACTTCCTTCATCTGGACCAGTCTGCACGTGCAATACCCCGCGATCATCCTCTGGTATCTCTTCTTCTTCGGAATTATTCTCGGCCTCGCCCGTGAGTGGACCAGCAACATCTGGGTTCCGGTCTGGATGCATTTCGTCAACAACGCCCTCGCAACCTGGGAGATGCTCAAATACACCGCCTGACCCACCCATCGCGCACGCTTAAAAGTCGAGATAGATCTCGGTGCGGCGATTGGCCCGGCGACCGGTTGGATTGTCCTCGCCGCTCTCAGTGGCATTAGGCAAGCGGGGCTTGGTTTCGCCCTCCGCCAGCGCGGTGATTTGGCTCCTGGGAACGCCCGATCCCAGAAGGTATTCTTCTACGGCCTTGGCGCGTTTTGCGGACAATTCATTGTTATAGGCATCGCTGCCCAAGGCATCGGTATGCCCCGAGAGAGTCAGTTTTTTCGACGGATCTAACTTTAATAAACCTGCCACGATGTTGAGTTGCCGCTCGGTTCGTGGAGTGAGTTCGTTTTCATCGAACCCGAAGTAAAGAATCAAGGTGTCGCCTCCGGTAGGATTTTTAATCAAAGGCGTGTAGTGCACATCGCCGCCAGCCACCCGGGTCGCATAGTCAGCCAACAGGGAATCCAAATTCACCTCGGTGATCTGCCAGGGTTGGTCGGGAGCCGAACGCTGTACGTTCACTCCAAATTCGGCGGCTTTTTTACCGCTTTCGTCTTCGACGTACGCCATGAAGCCTGCTGTCAATTCACGATTGAACATGGCGCGCAGAGGTTTCTTTACGCGCAAATGATACTTCGCTTCCTCGAAAATAATGCAGAGCCCGGCGATCTTGGCATCGGAAACTTTCGATGAATCGACAAAAGAACGTGCCACATCGAAATCCTGCTGCAACGCGGACTGGAGAAAAGCATCGGTGATCCCCAGCGAATCGACCAACATGGCCTTACCCGGAGCCCCAGATTCTTTACCGGAGGGAAGATTAACCTTATCAACCGCCCATTTTCCAGTCTTGCCACGCTCAAGATCAAAAAAGATCCGCGACTTCATCAAGTCGTCCAGATTGATAGCCCAGCGAGCTCTTCGATTGGCTTCCAGTTCGCCAATTTCAGAAACCGGCTTCACCAAATGAAGCTTGAGCTTCCCTGACTCGGAAAGTTGGCGAAAGGCTTTGAGGTGACTCTCACTCATAGCATTTTTCCCGATCATGCCCGCCGCACTTCTGATGTCTCCCCCCTCAAGGGAAGCGCCAATCTTTTTCAACAAGACCTCCGGATCCACCTCGGAAAATCCTGACCCCAGACCAGCGAGCATTTCCTCGGCCGTATCCGGCATCACCGAGTCCGCAGGCATTACCCGCTTTTTGGTCCGATCTACAAAGGGGTCTGGCTCGCCATCAACTTCTTGCTCAACGGGCGCTGGCTCCTCGACCTTGACCACCGGCTTCGGTTCCGGTTCCGGTTCCGGCCTAGGATCATCATTGCTCCCCAGAGTAAGTTTGCTCACAAAAAATCCCACCGAGACCACCGCAGCCACCACCACGGCGATGAACAAATAAAGTCCAAAACTGGAACGGGGTTCGTATGAATCGTAAGTTCCCATAAGACTAGTCGGTTTTTCGGGGAATGGGGGGGAGGACAACCTCCACTGGAAGGCTCGTTCCACGGGTCACCTTTAAGCGAGTTTTCTGAACCGCTGCTGTAGCTACGAGTCTGAGATAAAAATCTTCCGCATTTTTAATCTGAGAGCCATTTATTTCCAAAAGATTGTCCATCCGGGAGAGTCCGGCTCGATGGGCCAAACTCTTTTCCAAAACCTCATCAATAAAGACCCCGCGATATCGTTGATAACGGGAACCCTTGGGAGGATCAACAACCCTCAGGCCAACCGCCTCAATAATCGCGGTATCCGAAGCCAGGCGCCCGCTCTGAATCTCGCTGGGAACCGCGAAGGGGTCCAGTTCGTCGATTTTCGCGACCAGATTCACGATTTTGTCACCCCGCCACACACTGATATTCACTTCGGAATCCACCTTCGATAATTCCACTCGATTCAGGAGAACCTCCGCACTCTCCACTCCCTCATTGTCATACGCGATGACGATGTCATTGGGCTTCAGACCCGCCTTGTCCGCCGGGCCATCTGGCTCGACGTCCCAGACCACTACGCCTTTTCCCGAGTAGCTGAAGACATCCCGGAGGTAGTCATTCACCTCCCTCAAGCGGAATCCAAGGTATCCATATATCGGACGTCCTTTCTCTCGAATATGATCAAAGGTCCGTTTGGCGTCGTTCGATGGAATAGAAAAGCCAATCCCCTGGAAACTCGGATTTTCACGATCCAAGGTATAGATCGAGGCATTGATCGCGATGATCTCACCCAGATGATTCAACAGGGGGCCACCGGAATTCCCGGGGTTAATGGCCGCATCTGTTTGAAACAAATCACGTTTGATATCTGACAATGAACGATCACGTGCTGAGATCCGGCCCACCGTAACCGACTCACCCAGCCCGAAGGGATTCCCTACCGCAATCGCCAGCTGGCCCACCCGCACTTGATCGGAATCGGCAAATTTCAAGGGAGGAAAACGCTCCCCTTCCTGCCCCTTGATCCTCAAGACCGCGATATCGAGGAGCTTGTCTGAATTGATTAACGTGGCCGGCAAAGACCGACCGTTTTGCAAGGTCACCCGAATTCGTTGATGCCCTTCGATAACGTGATGATTGGTAATGACATGTCCTTCCTCCGAAACAATCACGCCTGATCCCAAACCTGGCGTCAGCCGGTCCCGCTCCCAAACCTGGCCGCGATAATCAAGCCAGCGTTCCTTCTTCACAATCTCGGTATCAATACTGACCACCGAAGGCGTTACCTGGGCGACCAGCTCCACCATTTCGTCATTGAATCGAATCAGGCCGGGCACCTGACTGGGATCAACCGCCGAGGTTGTTGCCAGAGTGGCGTTCTCCGGGGCGTAGTCGCCGACCTCCTCCTGTTTCGCGCCGTCTCCAAAGACACCATATCCCCCTTGCCATGCCCGATACAGGGACACACTAAAGAAGGCCGACGCAAAGACGAGACCAAGGACCACAATTCGTTTCAGGGTATCTTTCATCAATTGAGTGGAGGGAGGGACGTAAGATAGGCCCTGATTCCATTCTTGTCAGCCTCCGAAGATCTGAAATCCACCCTGTCGACTTTCTTGGCTGTTTTTTAAGCAACAATTTCCTAGCTTCGCGCCCATGCAAGACCTCCTGCGCGAAATCGCTATTCTGAACAGCACCTCCGCCACTCTCGACTGGGATCAGGAAACCTACGCTCCGTCCAAGGCCGTCGAATTCCGTTCGAAGCAAATGGCCTACTTCGCCGGAAAAATCCACGAGCTCAAAACCTCGCCCGCCTTTCAGGAAGGACTTGAGAATGCCTCACTCGGAGAGGCCAATCAACGCGAGCTAAAACACCAGTTCGATCGCGCCACCAAGCTCCCCAAGGAACTGGTCGAGCGGGCTTCCGAAACTTCAACCCTCGCCAAGGCCGCTTGGTCCGAGGCCCGCGAGAAAGACGACTTCTCTCTCTTCGCGCCCCATCTCTCCAAACTCCTCGAAATCGCTCGAGAGCAGGCCGATCACTGGGGCTACGAGGACGAACCATACGACGCGCTCCTCTCAGAGTATGAACGGGCCGCAAAGACCCACGAGGTGGCCGGGCTCTTTGATTCCATCTCAGAAGATCTCGCTCGAATCGCCGCCACCGCTGTCGAAAAATCAGCAACCATTCCCGCCGACCTCCTTCACGGTCCGGCTCCAATTCACGAGCAGGTGACGCTCAATCGGGAAATTGCCGAATCCCTCGGCTTCGACTTCCAGGCCGGACGCATCGACACCACCGAGCATCCCTTTTGCACGACTTTGGGGCCTGCCGATATCCGACTCACCACCCGCTACGACAAAGACGACTTCACTTCCTCACTCTTCGGAGTGATGCACGAAACCGGCCATGGTCTATACGAGCAAGGTCTTCCCGGCGACGACTTTCACCTTCCCTCGGGCCAAGCTGTCTCGCTCGGCATTCACGAATCGCAATCCCGCCTATGGGAAAACCACGTCGGCCGATCCAGGCCTTTTTGGGAACGCTGGCTTCCCCGGGCCCAAGAACTCTTTCCGCATCTCCGCAACATTGCTCTCGATCAATTCCTCACCGCCATTAATCGCGCCGCCTACTCCTCCATTCGCGTGGAGGCCGACGAAGCAACCTACGATCTCCACATCCTCCTTCGCTTCAAACTGGAGCGCGCCCTCCTCACCGGGGAGCTGGAAGTTTCCGATGTTCCCGGCGTCTGGAATGATACCTTCGAATCTCTTTTCGGATTTCGTCCCGCCAATAACCGCGAAGGATGCCTGCAAGACATCCACTGGTCGATGGGAGGCCTGGGCTACTTCGCCACCTACTCACTGGGTAATCTCAACGCGGCCCAACTTCACGACTGCGCCGCGCAGGACTCCGAGGTCGCCGGGGGTAACCGGCAAGGTAACTTCATTCCCCTTCTCGAGTGGATGCAGAAAAAGATCCACGCCAAAGGCTCTACCCTCCTTCCGCAAGACCTCATGGAAAGCGCGACCGGCTCTCCGACCAAACCCGACGCCTATCTCGCGCACCTTCGCGAGCGGTTTTGTTAGGGTCGTTTACTCCGCAAACTTCACGCTCTCGGCCATAAACTGAAAGACCGGCATGTTGCGTTTGGTGACCTCATTGAGATCAAGCTTCGAGCCTTTCTCCGGAGACATCGCAAACTGTAATTGCACCAGAGCACCCTTGTTGACGCAGGAAATCTGCACAATCCGAAAGGTGATTTTTTCTCCAGGATAAGCTGGATTATACATGTCGTAGATCAACATCCCGGCCGACTCCCCCCCGAGGGTCATTTCCTTCGCTGAAATGAGCGCCGAATTTTCCGGAGCCATTTTTTTCATCGCAGGCATTTTGAGTGCCGCCGTGACCTGCTCCAAAGGCATCTTCTCCGAGAGCTTCAATACGGTGAGGTTTGACACCACCATTCCGAATCCCGCCTTGCTGACCATCCGCCAAACCATCCGGGGCGTTCCCCCTTCCAGCGCTTTCCAACTAGCCGGAATTTGCATTTCAAGCTCCACCCCGACCGCTTTCTTCATCCCCTTGGAGCTAATCCGCCGGATGAATCCGCTCTTAATTTCCTCCACCGGATCGGCCACGAACTTGGGATGCGCTGACACCAGATTCATGAGAACATCGGGAGGAACTTGCGCCGCGGTCAGCTCCTTTATCTTTCGCACAATTTCTATGGCTGCTTTCTCACTAATCTCCTTATCAGCAAGTTTGGCTCTCATTTGACCCAACACCATGAATTGATAATCCTCCCAATCCTTCCCTTTGCTTTCCTTCAAAATCGCCTCCAAGCCGGCCAGACTCTTCCCGATTTCCTTCTTCTTAAAATCCGCCCAAGCCTGCACCGAGGGCACTTTGAGTTCCTGAAACCGCAAAGCCACCAATTCGACCAACATTTTCTGACTCATAAAATATCCCCAGGCCTCATTCAGGCTCTGTAGGTATCCCTCTTGTCTCGTGATCTTCTTCTCAGGTTCGCTTTTCTTCTCCTGCGCCAAGGCCGGAACTCCCGCACAGATGCACAAACACATCAAAACGAATACCATGCGAATCCTGCAAACCATACCTCCACAATCTTTGGCGGAATTAAAATCGAGGTCAAGCGACGAGGAACTAATTGGCCAATGCATCTCTTCTTCCTTGCTCCCGAGAAATTTGTCAGACACTTTCGCCGCGATGACGAAACGATTTTTCCTGTTTTCACTGCTACCATGCCTGACGCTGGCTGACCATCACAAGACCCACCAGTCTAGGCCCAATGTCCTTTTCATCATGTCCGATGACCATGCCGCACATGGGATTTCCGCCTACAACAGTCGCTTTGCCAAAGTCGCCCCGACCCCTACGATCGACCGCCTCGCCAAGGAGGGCGCCCTCTTCACCAACGCCTTCTGCACCAACGCGATCTGCTCTCCTTCCCGAGCCTGCGTCCTGACCGGACAATATAATCACACCAACGGTGCTTTCGACCTCTCCGGGCGGGTCCCTCCCGGAAAGCAAACCCTCGCCATTGAGTTCGGTAAGGCCGGGTATGATACCGCGATGATCGGAAAATGGCACCTCAAGGACGAACCCGCGGACTTCAACTACTACTCCGTCCTCGCCGGGCAGGGGTCCTACTTCAACCCCGAATTCCGGATTCGTGGCGATAAGCCATGGAAGAAAAATACCGTCAAATATGATGGCAAACACTCCACCGACGCCATTACCGACATCACCTTGAAATGGCTCAAAGACGGCTGGGACAAGGAAAAGCCCTTCTTTCTGATGCATCACTACAAGGCTCCGCACGACTACTTTGAAAACGCCGAGCGCTACGAATCCTACCTCGCCGAAATCGACCTTCCCGAACCCGAGACTCTCTGGACCCGTGGCTCGCAGTGGGGCTCAATCGCCACCCGTGGCGACAACGACGAACTCATTCCACACGTCGGAACCTCCGTCGGCGGACGAAACCCCCGCCGTAGTTACCTGGTCGATCTCCCGCAGCGATTCCCAAACGAGTTCCCGAAAAACTTTGATCCCAAGAAGTTCACCGACGAGCAAAACACCCGCTTCGCCTACAATGCCTACGTGAAAAAGTTTCTGCGTTGCGTGAAGGGAATCGACGACAATCTCGCCCGTCTCTTCGCCCACCTAGAGGTAAGCGGCCAAATGGACAACACCATCATCATCTACACCGGCGACCAAGGCTTTATGCTCGGAGAACACGACTTTCAGGACAAACGCTGGATGTATGAAGAATCACAGCGAATGCCTTTCCTCATCCGCTACCCAGCAAAAATCAAAGCCGGGATGCGCATCGACAGCTGCATTGAAAATGTCGACTACGGCCCCACCATGCTCGACTTCGCCGGGATCAAAGTCCCCTCCTCAATGCAAGGAGAGTCCTTCAAAGATCACCTCGAAACCGGCAAGACCCCCGCCAATTGGAAAGAAACCGCCTACTACCGCTACTGGATGCACATGGCGCACCATGACAACCCGGCCCACGTCGGCATCCGCACCAAGACTCACAAGCTCATTTACTACTACGGCTGCAACTACGACGGCGGCTACCGTACTCCTCCGGGCTGGGAACTCTACGATCTCGCCAAGGATCCTTACGAAACCAAAAACCTCTATCATGATCCTTCGAGCGCTGACTTGGTCAACAAACTCAAAGGGCAACTCGCCGCCACCCGCAAGCGCGTCGGTGACGATGGCTCGCATTTCCCTGAAGTCGAAAAAGTCGTTCAGGAATTCTGGGACTACGACGAGGCCGACCAGGCCAAAGCCAAGCTCATTTCCCACGCCTACCTCAAGCGCCGAAAAGCCGAGCTCGCCGCCGGAAAACGCAACACTCCCACCGTCAAAGGCCACGTGGAGAAAAATCCCTCTTGGGAAAAATAATGAAGCATCCCCTCGTCAAAGCCGCTGATGATCTTCGCCAGCAGCTCCGGGACCTCACCTTTCCCGCTCCCGTTGCTTGCACCTACAACCCACTCGAATACGCGTGGGACCGACACTGCGACTACCTGACAAAATTCGGCAGCGGACAAAAGAAAGTCCTCTTTCTCGGAATGAATCCCGGCCCTTATGGGATGGCTCAAACCGGCGTGCCATTTGGCGAGATCCCCCACGTCCGCGATTGGTTGGGTATTTCCGGCCCCGTCGGCAAGCCCGACCCAGAACACAAGAAGCGCCCCATCACCGGCTTCGACTGCGAACGCTCCGAGGTTTCGGGTCGCCGCCTCTGGGGACTCTTTGCGGAACTCTTTGGAACAGCCGAAACCTTCTTCGAAGATCATTTCATCGCCAACTTCTGCCCGCTCGTCTGGATGAAGGACAGCGGAGCTAACCTCACTCCTGATAAACTCCCTCGCGAATCAATGATCCCGGTCGAAGAAGCCTGTTCGGCTCATCTCAAAAAGATCATCGAGATCCTGCAGCCCACCCAGCTCATCGGAGTCGGCGGCTTTGCCGAAAAGCAACTCGCCGCCGCCAATCCTGGCGAGGCTTCTCTCGGACGCATCCTTCATCCCTCGCCAGCCTCACCCGCTGCCAACCGCGACTTCGCAGGCACCGCCACGAAACAGCTCAAAGAACTCGGCATTCTCTAAAGCTCCACCTTCAATCGGTAATATACTTCATCATTGCTCACCGGAGTCAGCGTCAACACTCGCGTGCGAACTCCCAGAACGGGATCGGAGTCATTGGAATCCTCCGACGTTCCCGTTACCGTCGTCCAAGTAATCAAATCCGTACTCTGCTGCAAGATCGTGGTGATCCCCCGCCCAACCAGATCAAGCGTTTCGATCAAGGTGAACTGCCGCGTCCCGGCGACCGGCGTCTCCACCACCAAAGGCGACCTCCTAATTTGAAAATCACTTGGATCTGACTCGGTAAGATATTCCTCCAGATTGGTAAGACCATCTTTGTCTGGATCATCTTCCGGACTAGTTTCCGAGGCCACACCATAGCCCGTCGCCCAGTCTCCAAGTCTTCCCTCCGGCGGAAGAGGGACAGTATCTTTGGCCGACTGGATGATGGCGTTCAGAGCAGCCTCATGCTCGCTGACCCGACTGGCATAAGTGTGAGACTTCGCGTATGTGCTGCCCGGAGTGATCAGGTCATCCGACGGACCATAATAAAGTCCGGCTCCGTCATAAATGGCTGCACGAAATCCATTCGAATTAGGATCTGGCGGGCCGTATTCGTAGGAATCCACTGCGAAATTTATTCCCGCTATTTTCCAGGTCCCGCCATCCTTAATAAACCATCCGCCACCGGAATCCTTATTGGCAGCCTGACATTCACTCTGCCCCAAAGCTCCATCAAAATCACAATACAATAGAAGCCCCCTAGAAGATGTCGTCACACCATCGACAATATTTCTTCCCCAGCGAGCTTTACGATCAGCGGCATTTCCGAGCCAACCTTTCGTCACTCCACTTATAGTCACCGTAGCTCCACGACCATCACCATGCCCAGTCATGACAAAGCCCTCCCCATCCTCGGCAAAACTAATAATGTCACCCGCAACCTCAACATCCGGACTCCCAGACTGAGAGTAGATCTCAGCATATGAAGAAAAGGTTTCCCAAATTTCAAAAACCCGGAGATCGGTATCTTTCATCATTCCATCATCAGGATCCAACCACTGAATGGTCTGCGGGTTCCCGCCATTCCTGATGGTAAATACTTTCACGGCACCACCTGTGATATAGCTTGGCTGAGTAACGATCTCACGGTCCATCGTCCCGCTCGACCCCAGTCCCACATGAGCCGCAGTCAGGTAGTGCTTGGGTGAAATAATCGTCCCCAGATACTGCTCTGCTCCGTTTTGCCGCGTCGTCACAATCTGGAACTGCCACCCGCTATTCGCATAAAGCCCGGTTGGCGCGGTCTCCGTATTCGCCGGCATACTGGCGGCATCAAAAAAAATCATCCCCGAAACTGGAGACGCAAAAATTACAGAGAGAACCGCGACTTTCACAAACTCTACTCTAGCCTAAAATCTCCCAGTGTCCTCTAAATCATTTCTCTCCCCAAAAATAATCATAATAACTTCCCCTCGTCAGAAGAACTTTGCTGATCAAGGTATCCTTGGTCAGTCTGCAAATTCCCTGCATCAATTGCCTCGTGAACCAATTCATCGCAACGCTCATTCAGGGGATTCCCGGCATGACCCTTGACCCACTTCCAGGTCATCTCATGACGGCTTGCCGCGGCGTCGAGACGACGCCAAAGGTCTTGATTGAGCACAGGCTTTTTGTCCGACTTGATCCATCCCTTTCTCTTCCATCCCTTCAGCCAATTTTTAGTCAGGGCATCAATAACATACTTGGAATCGGAATGCAGCAAGACCTGACAGGATTCACTCAGGCTTTCCAAGGCGCTGATCACCGCCATCAATTCCATGCGATTATTTGTAGTATGATCAAAGGCTCCCTTCAGCTCCCTGCGGTGCTTCCCAAAAGTCAAAATCGCGCCATAGCCGCCCGGCCCCGGATTCCCCCGGGCTCCTCCATCTGTATAAACGACAACCTTTTTCAAATCCCTGCCTCCTTCACTTTCGATACACCACAAGCTGACGACTACCAAACAATGAGTCGAGACCTTATCTCCCGGGAGCTATCTTCGTCTCACACCACTTCGTTACTTTTAAAAAGTCGTCCTGCGACCCAAACGCCTCACGGGGCAAAATAAAATAGAGGTCTTTTTCCGGGTATATCAAAATTGCCTTTGGAGAAAGAAAGCGGTCGCTAAAATCAGACCACTTGAATTCACTCTCGTGACTCTCGGAATGCTGTTGAAACCCGTCCTCCGTGAATTCCCAATGCACTTCCTGTCCAGCCTGGGGAGACGATTTGGCACCCCGAATGAGGCGATACTGCCAGAAATATTTTCGGATGAACAAGACTGGCCCCGCCACCACCATCATCAGCCCCAGAATTCGGTCGAGACGATTGTCCGTCCCCGCCATAAAGGCGATCATCATTCCAACGGGAACAAGAAGCAGGTAAAAATAGCGTATCACCAAAAAGACCGGATGCCGGTATCGCATGTGGAGCGCCGACCCAAGCTTGAGGGTAGGCACATCAAATTTGCTCGTCGCGCGAAGTAATTCCATCCGCCACCAGCCATACCTTGCCTCTTTGCGCTCGACAAGACGGGTCTCATCATGAGGCACTAATAAGCATGAAAACATATATTGCCCTTTTCGGTTCTCTGGCGCTATTCGGAAGCGCCAGCCTCCGAGCCCAGGAAGCTTGGCTACTCGAAATGCCCAAGAAGTTTGGCAGCTATCTTCTAAGTAAATCCAAAGCAGGTGAAAACGACACCGTTCAAGAAATCATTAGTAAGCTACCAGCCCTCGTGACTAAAAAAACCGTGCGGGAGGTCGAGTCCATCAAGTGGAAGGCGCCCGGAAAAAATCATCAGGCGAAAAGCCGGTATAGCTCCAGAGTGGGGGTGGATAAATCTCAACGGTCCCTGAATATTCAAACTCCTGCGGGGAAAAATAACTATAAAATCGATAGCTATGGAGAGCTCTCCAAGTCATGGGCACCCACCGTGGTTCTCATCAAAGGCGATCAATACCTCATCCTATTCGAACGTGATGAATCATCAGAAAAAGAAAGCATCACCGCCTCCAATATGCGATCGATCTCCTACAAGGCGGCCGGAGCCGGCGAACTCACTTGGTTTTCCACCACTCCTTTGGACGAAAAGACCCTCACTTTCAGCGAGGTGCTCGATCTCAAAGCTGAAGGTCGCCCCGTTCCGATTCAATATGGCGTCCGTGTCGTCGCCCGCCTTGCAAAAAAAGGCGAGAGCCTGTTGCAAATAGAAGTGAGTGGGAAGGAATCTAGTAATCCCGATGCGGTCCTGCTCCATCACAATGAAGTCCGCTTCCAAAACTTCGCCCAACTCACCGGACCGCTGAAGAAAGAAACGGTGTCCCTCAAAACACCTGACGTTAAAGACGGGGGCGAGAACGGCACATGGACTCTCACCGTCGAAGGAGAATAAGCCGAAAAAAGCCGCCGCTTTTCCGGAAAAGCGACGGCTGGAAAAATTTCCTCTGAAACCCTAGCGCTCGGAGATCGGAAGAACGGGCGAAAGTTCCGCTGCCCCAACATACTTCGTCAACGGTCGGTAGAGGCGGTTGTCTTCCAACTGCTCAAGAACCTGTGCTGACCATCCACTCATACGGGAAATCGCAAAAATCGGGGTGAACAAGTCAGTCGGGATATCGAGAGAGTAGTAAACGGTCGCGGAATAGAAATCGACGTTCGCATTCAATCCCTTGCGCTCACGCATCATCGTCGCGATGCGCTCGGACATATCAATCCACTTTGTTTCACCCAACTCTTCAGTCAGCTTGATCGCCATCTTCTGCAGATGGGGCGCACGAGGATCGAGCACCTTGTAGACTCGGTGACCGATGCCCATAATCTTTTTCTTATTGGCCAGACAATCTTCTACGTAGGCGTCCACTTTATCGAGGTCGCCGATTTCCTGAAGCATCTTGATCACGCCCTCGTTGGCACCACCGTGAAGAGGTCCTTTCAAGGTTCCGATTGCCGAAGTCATCGCGGAATAAAAATCCGAGAGAGTTGCCACAGTCACCCGTGCCGAGAAGGTGGAGGCATTCATGCCGTGATCTGCGTGAAGAATGTAGGCGATATCAAGCGTCTTAGTCGCCGCTGCTGATGGCTCTTCACCAGTCATCAGATAGAGAAAATGTCCCGCTTCCGAGAGATCTGTGCGCACGGGCGGAAGGTCCAGCCCCTGACGGGCCCGGTGATAATAGGCCACGATGACCGGAGTCTGCGCCACCACGGCCAAAGCCACTTCTCGGTTGGAGACCTGATCAGGCTCACCAATCTTGGCACGCTTGTCGTAAAGTCCGAGCATGGAAATCGCCGTGCGAAGTATGTCCATCGGATTGGCGTCATTGGGAGCAGCCTGCAAAAAATCAATCACCCCCTGCGGGATCTCACGGTCATTTCGAAGAGCACTTTCCAGAGATGCCAGTTCTTCGGCATTCGGAAGCTTGCCCCGATGCAGAAGGTGCACGACTTCCTCATAAGTGCAATTTTCAACCAAATCATCGATGGAATATCCAAGATATGACAGGCGACCCTCCGCCCCCTCCACTTTTGAGAGTGCGGATTCATTGGCAATAACTCCTTCGAGACCTTTGGCGTAATCAGACATGATAATTTAGAATAGTATAAGTGTGGAAAACTGAGTCGCGAAGAGATAAGGTGAGCGCCGAACCCGCGCAAGGGTTTCCCGCAACCAGAATGCGTTTTTTTATTTCGGCACCCTTAACAGTCTGCGCACACTCCATGCCATGAGCCCTCAGTGGATCCTTGTTTTGGAAACCAGCGTCATCGATGCCTCGCTCGTTTTGGCCTGCGATGGTGAAATCAACGCCCGCGCAGATTTCACCAGCGAACGCTCTCAGGAGGTCGACCTCTTCCCGCCGTTGCAAGAGATTCTCGCCTCCCTCCCCTCCGGTGAACGCCTCTCAAGCATCGTCATCGGCACCGGTCCGGGCAGCTACAACGGAGCCCGTGTCGGCATCGCCGCCGCCCAAGCCATCGCACAAACTCACAACTGCTCCGTCGCCGGACTTTGCTCCTTCGAAGGTGTCACACAACTCCGGGACGCGCCAATCTCTTGGGCCGTTGGAGATGCCCGACGCGGCTCCTTTTTCCTCATGGAGCTCATCGAGGGGAAAACCTCCTCCACGCCCGAACTCCTCGAGCACTCCGAATTCCTCTCCCGCCTTGCTTCCTGCGATGGCCCCATCGCGACCTTCGAAAATCCCGACCGCCTCAAACTCCCCAAAGGCCATCAGGTGGTCGAATCCACCGCCACCGCCGAAACCCTCCTCGACGCCTGGCTCTCCCGCAGCTCCACCGAGCAAAAAGCCATTCAAAAAATCCCCGCCGAGGCCTTCTACCTTCGCCCACCTCACATCACCAAAGCCAAGCCGAAATCGTAATCATCGCGATCTCACCTGTCCCCCTCCGCAGGAGCCTTCGCCTCGCTTCATTTCCGCCAGCGCTTCGATTTCATCTCAAAGCGCTCCAAAGTTCCCTCCGCGACTTTCTCAACCGGAATCCGTAAACTGAAAACTTCTCGAAGTCTCTCTTCCAACTCCTCCGCGCCCTCCCCTTCGATGCGCAAGCGAACTTCCGACATCGCATTCACTTCTTCGATGAGCACCTCGTATTCCAAAATACCCGATACGCTCCGCACCACCTCTTCAACCGCCCCGGGATACAAATTCACCCCACGTACTACCACCATATCGTCTGCCCTCCCGATGATTCCGCCATCCAAGGCAAAGCCATCAGGTTGATCAGCCGGCTTAACCAAATCTCCCGTCCGATAACGCAAAAGCGGCGAGCCATGACGCCCCAGAGTCGTAATGACCAACTCCCCGACTCCCCGTTCGTCTTGTTCGATCACTTCACAAAAATACGATTCATGTCGAATCAAAAGCTGCGAGGGATTTTTGAGATCTCCCACCGTCACCGGCCCCACCTCTGTCATGCCATGATGATCAATCACCTCGGCATCCCAAGCCTCGTTCAAACGCGCCCGCACCTCGGGCAAGCTCCCACCAGGCTCTCCAGCCACAATTAGTTTTTGCACCCCAAGCGAGCGGGCATCATCCGCGATCTCGGCAAGACGCAATCCGTAGGTAGGCGTGCAGCATAAAACTTCCGGACGCAATCGCGCCATCATCTTGACCCGATTCTCACTCGTCAATCCACCCGCCGGAATCGCGCGGATTCCCAAATTCGTTGCCGATTCAAAGCCCGCCCAGAATCCCAAAAAGGGACCAAATGAAAAGGGAAAGAAGGCCGCCTGTCCCGCTTTGACGCCGGCTTTTTGCCAGACCCATTCCCAATTTCCGCGTATCCAGTCCCAGCCTTCGGGATCATCCAGCCAGGTCATCGGCTGACCGCTTGTTCCGCTCGTCTGATGAAAGCGCGAATACCTCTCAACCGGCCAGGTTAGATTCGTCCCGTATGGAGGACGGGCCAATTGGTTCGCCGCTAGCTCGGATTTAGTCGTGAAAGGAACCTTCTCAGAAAACTCAGCAAGGCTTTCCACCGCACCGAGGCCATCCAGCTTCTCACGGTAAAAGAGATTCGATTCCAGCGCCGCCAGAAGACGGTTCGCTTTACCCAACTGAATCTCCTCCAAGCTCATCGCCCCCCAAAAGATCAAAAACCGGCCTCTCTGTAAATGGCCATCCCAAAACTCCATCAAATCTGAGAGATATTTTTCACCCGCGAATCACGCTAATTTTCGCTAATCCTCCTGGAGAGAATCCAAGATGAGCGATGATTCGCCTGATTCACCGTTTCCTCTCTACTGGCCTACCCCGGTCAAAAGATACACCGCGAACGATCCCAACCAATGTTCCCCGGCATAGCTCCCGCTGAAAGTATCCTTCAGACCAGCCGCCTCATGCTTCTGCGCCGCCACCAAAAAGATCTCCTTTTCCTTTCCATCCAAAGCACCGGCGATCCCCCGCATCGTCCAGGCTCGGTTGAGATTGAGGCCCACCAAATGCACCAGATGACCGTCTTTCAAATCACTCACTGAGACCGGCTGACTGAGATTTCCCAAATCAAAATCAGGGAAGAACAATCCCAACCACTTACGATAAACATCCTTCGCAAACACCCGCCGCATCAAATCCGCTTCATTCAATCCCGCCGAAAAGAAGTCATTCCCACTGGGCTCATAGCGCACCGGATAGGCCCGGTCTCCCCTGTAAAATTGCCGCGCCTTTACGATCAATAATTTTTCAAATTCCTCATCTCCCGTTGCCCGTGACCAATCAATCATCTGACCCAGCGGAAACGCCGTCTCAGGATGAAACCCACAACGTATCGGCCAATCCAACTTCGGCAAATAGGCCTTCGCATTCGCCACGATGATTTTCTCCACCGGCAAATAGGCTGCGGCCCACTTCCTGCCCTGCTCATCATCAAGAGCCCGCAGCTCGATCCCCAAGCGAAGCGCCCAGGCCCAACCATACATCCGCTCAAACGATTTGAACCTCCGAAGGCGATTAGCCTCTTTCTGCAATCCCTCCTTGGTAAACTTCTCATCCAAGGCCGCCCGCGCTTTCGCGTTCCACTCCGCCTTGGGAAACAAACGCACCAATCTCACTAAAGTCCAGTGACCATGCACCGACGAATGCCAATCAAAGTGCCCAAAAAACACCGGCGAAATCTCCCGCGGGGTTTTCAAGTCCTCGGCCGTCCTCAAAAAGATCCCCGGCTTGTTCGGAAATTCCTTGTTCAAGCCAGACAAGGCCAACTCAACAAACTCGCCCGCCTGCTTTTCAGAAAGCCGATTTTTGGCAATGAGATTCACACAAAGAACACTGAGGATCACAAAAATTTTCATTGGTCTAATTTTAGTCGGCGGAATCTGCTTTCAAACGAGCCTTCTTTTCTCGGGCTTCCCGAAAGAAACTTTTCAACATGCCTACACACTCTTCCTCCATCACTCCGGTAGTGATTTCACAGTGATGATTCAGTGGCGGATTGCTCTGCAATAGATTGATCCAGCCTCCGGCCGCTCCTCCCTTCGGATCGAGCGCGCCATAGACCACCCGGTCGGGCCGACAATGCACAATCGCCCCCGCACACATCGGGCAGGGCTCCTTCGTGACATACAAGGTGCACCCCTCCAGTCGCCAGTCCCCATAGGCAATCTGAGCTGCACTCAACGCCAACATTTCGGCATGGGCGGTGGCATCCTTAAGGGTTTCCACCTGGTTACGCGCCCGGGCAATGATTTCATTCCCTCGAACAACCACAGCGCCAATCGGAACCTCACCAGCCTCATAAGCACGCGTCGCTTCTCGCAAAGCCTGCCCCATGAAAAACCCATCGCTTTGGAAATCAATCGCCAGCTCATCGTCCATGCAGACGAAATAGCCGATCACGCCTCAATACAAAAGCACTGATCACTCTCCGGCGTTCCTGACTTGATAAAACATGCGCTGGATGCCCTCCGGAACATTGAAATCAACAAAAGCCGTTTCATCGCCCTGAGAAGCGAAAGAATCGTCCAGCTCCTGCCAGCCTGTTTCGCCCAAGTCCGGACTGCGGAAAATTGCGTAGCTTAAACCGTCGCGCGATTTGAAAGTGAGCGTGACATCATCAGCCCCTCTGGCAATGCTGAGAATTGTAATTTCGTTGTCGACGGCACGAACGGCGAACGCGATTTCACCAGCTCCGACACGGTCGCCACCAGGAGGATTGATGCCGAAAAAATTATCGAGCGGCACCCACTCCACGTAGCGGGCAAATACGCCCTGATCGAATTCGAAGCTCTGCCGCTGAGTCTGATCCTGAATGGGCGCAAATTCCGGGCTGTAGGAAATTGAAGTTCCAAATCCATTTGGCCCATCCGCTGAGGTAGCGAACCGAAGGCCGAACAAGTTGGCACCATTTGCATTGTCGTCGGAGTATCCCCAGAAGCTGATCTCCCCCAAACCCACATCGCTGCCGAGGTCGAAAACCATGTTAGGCCGAACTGCTGGAACGGGGGCGAAGTAGTCACCAGCCCCTCCGTTAGGGGCATCGGTCACCCAAGCAAAGGCCTGCGCAAAACCGAGCGCATCGTGTGGCCAGAGGGCATCGAAGCCTGTCCCTGGTCCTTGAATCAGATTCGTAGCAAGGTAAAAATCGGAACCACCCAGTTCAGTGGCGCTCGTGACTGACGAGATTGGATAGAAACTCTCAGCAATCCCACCGCTGAGGAGAATTTCCGCTGTCGGAGTATCGGGGTCATTACTCAATATTTGAAAAGTCGCGCTGATTGCTCCTGGGGAGAGACCGGCTGGATCGAAGGTAATCTCCACACTATCCGAAGACAGCGCAGCAATGTTGGCGGGAGGAATGGTGACAACGAAGTTGGCCTTGTTGGGTCCGGTGATATTAATGCTGGCAATATCCAATTGCGCACGGCCGAGATTGTCGACCGGTATAACAAGCGTCTCAGCTAGCCCACCCGCAGTGAGCGCAAGCTCGGCCGGTACCAAGATATCGGGCCCAAGTGCAGGTAGCGACGAGTTGATCAAAACTTCGGCGGTTGGTGTGTCAGGGTCATTGCTCGTGATCTGAAGAGTGGCGGAGATCGGACCGCCAAGCCCTGCGGGATCAAACTGGAGCGTAATATCCGCGGAGGAGGTCGGATCGATGATGGCCGGGGCGCCGAGGACGCTGAATGCAGTCGCATTTGGCCCGATGAGATTAGTCCCGGAAATGGCGAGTTCCAAGCCACCGGAATTGAAAACCGAGATAGTAAAGTCGGTGGTCACGGCGTCAACCAAGGTCGGCAAGACACTATCTGGGATGATAATATTTGCCTCGCCGGGGACTTCTGTGTCGGCAAAAGCGATCTCGCCGATGCCGAGGCGGTCGCCGCCGGCCCCAGCGCCCGGCTGACCAAAGTAGGTCGATG
>JAAEZT010000002.1:249865-302812 GCA_018222765.1 bacterium
ATGCCGAGGCGGTCGCCGCCGGCCCCAGCGCCCGGCTGACCAAAGTAGGTCGATGTGGCTTCAACGCGCACGTAGCGGGCATCGACTTGAGTGAAACCAAAGCTCTGGCGGAGGGTGTCCTCCTGAAGGGCAGTGAAGGATGGATTGAGCGTGATGGACGTTCCGTATGACTCGTCGCCAAGCCCTGCGGCCCCACCCTCGGCATCCGATGCGAAGCTGAGGTTGAATTCACGCATACCATTGGCATTGCCGAGCGAGTATCCCCAATAGCTAATTTCGTTCAAAGGGACATCGGAACCGAGATCAAACCAGACATACTCCGGGCCTGCGTGCACGGCAATATAGTCAGAAGGAAAACCGCCAGGAGCGTTGGTGTACCAATTATTGGCTCCGCCGGTCTTGTTGTGGGGCTCAGCAGTATTGAATCCGACGCCAGGACCACCAGCCAGGTTGGAATCACCGCCCGGATTATCCGAGACCATATTATGGGCGAAAGCTGTGATCGGTCGGAAGTCGGCGGCTTGTATCGAACAAAATGGCGACAAGCCAAGGGCGATTGCAAAGGCAGGGATGCTGAATTTCATAAGCTGAACGAGGAGTCGGATCTTAAAAAAAAACGCCCTTACTAGTCGAACTAGTAAGGACGCCTGAAATAGATTTTATCGTATTCGAGGCGCTTCTAGCCGCGCTTTCGACGGAGCAAGAGACCTGCACTGGCTAGGCCAAGGAGTGCAATTGATCCAGGCTCCGGGATCGGGTTGTTTTCGAAGGCGATCTCACCAATGCCGAGGCGGTCGCCGCCGGCCCCAGCGCCCGGCTGACCAAAGTAGGTCGATGTGGCTTCAACGCGCACGTAGCGGGCATCGACTTGAGTGAAACCAAAGCTCTGGCGGAGGGTGTCCTCCTGAAGGGCAGTGAAGGATGGATTGAGCGTGATGGACGTTCCGTATGACTCGTCGCCAAGCCCTGCGGCCCCACCCTCGGCATCCGATGCGAAGCTGAGGTTGAATTCACGCATACCATTGGCATTGCCGAGCGAGTATCCCCAATAGCTAATTTCGTTCAAAGGGACATCGGAACCGAGATCAAACCAGACATACTCCGGGCCTGCGTGCACGGCAATATAGTCAGAAGGAAAACCGCCAGGAGCGTTGGTGTACCAATTATTGGCTCCGCCGGTCTTGTTGTGGGGCTCAGCAGTATTGAATCCGACGCCAGGACCACCAGCCAGGTTGGAATCACCGCCCGGATTAGCCGAGACCATATTGTGGTCGAAAGAACCAATGGTGTAGAAAACGGCGGCGTTAGCACACAGGGCGCTGGCTGATAGAATGCCTAAGAAAACTGTATTTTTTATTTTCATTAGATTTATTCTGTTGGGTATTTGGGGAGGAATGCCTAGTCGATCAGTCTTCAGCTTTTCCCGCTTCGAGTGGTATCTAACGAAGGGGTAATCGTCAACAAGAAACTTCTTGATCCTCTCACAAAGCGAGCGCGGCTTCCGCGCAGCGCCGGCCGTCCAGAGCTGCCGATACAATTCCTCCGGCGTAGCCCGCACCTTCTCCACAAGGATAAAAGCCGGCTACATCAGGGTGTTGCAAATCATCACCACGGGGAATTCTCACCGGAGAACTGGTCCGCGTTTCGAAGCCGATTAGGAGGGCATCCGGACCGGTGTAGCCGCGGATCATTTTACCAAACTTCCGCAGGCCGCCGGCGAGGCGCTCGCTGATGTGCTTGGGAAGGATTTCATCAAGCCGCACTGACATAAGACCGGGAAAATAACTCGTCTCTGGAAGCTCTTTCGACAACTTGCCTGCCAGAAAATCAGTCACGCGTTGCGCTGGAGCTACCTGTCCTCCCCCACCAGCCTTTTTGGCCAGTTGCTCGATTTTCTTTTGGTAACGAATCCCGCGAAGAACGTCATCGCCTGGACAATCCTCAGGCTCGATCCCCACGACCATGCCGCTGTTGGCAAAGGGAGAGTCACGACGCGAAAGGCTCATGCCATTGACGACCACTTCGTCATTCTCGGTTGCAGCCGGCACCACAAATCCACCCGGACACATGCAGAAGGAATGCACGCTTCGTCCCTTGATCGTAGTCGCCAGGGCATAGCGAGAGGCGGGAAGATTCTCATCGCGCTTCTCTCCCGATTTCAAATGATATTGCGCTCGATCAATAAATCCCTGGGGATGTTCAATCCGCACACCAACCGCAAAGGGCTTGGCTTCGAGAAGGATTTTTTGCTCGTGTAAAAGCTCGTAGATATCGCGAGCGGAATGTCCCGTCGCCAGAATCACCGAGTCTCCGCGAAACTCACGGCCATCCGAAGTCGCCACGCCCTTCATCTTTCCGTCATCAAGAAGAAACTCCGTCACCTTGGCCCCAAAATGAACTTCGCCACCTGCGGCAATGACAGACTCCCGCATCGCCATGACCACCTTCGGAAGGAGGTTCGAGCCAATATGCGGATGGGCTTCCACGAGGATTTTCTCCGGAGCACCATGCGCGACGAGGGTGCGATAAACCTCCGCCACCGGGCCGCGCTTTTTGGCACGGGTGTAGAGCTTGCCATCGGAAAAGGTTCCCGCTCCGCCCTCTCCGAAGCAGTAGTTTGATTCCTCAATGACACGTCCCTCCCGCATGATGGGTGCGAGATCAAATCGACGCGCCGAGGCGTCTTTCCCGCGCTCCAGAATGATCGGCTTGTGTCCCAATTCCAAACACCGCAAGGCCGCAAACATCCCTGCCGGACCACACCCTACGATGACGATTTTTTTCGTGTCGGGTTTAGGAGAGGTAGCGCTCCACGCAATCTCAGGACTGGGCTCGAGTTCCTCATCGACTCCCACCTCAAATCGCAGACGGTATTTCACCGGAGCCTTCCGGGCGTCGAGAGAACGCTTTAGCAAGCGATGCCCCTTCAAGTGCTCAGGCGCAACGCGAAGTTTCCTGGCGAGGCGCGCAGGCCAAAGATTTTCATTCGCAGCTTCACCGGGAGTGAGCACTAATTCGACAGTTCTAACAGGCATGTGAAATTAGATCGTCTCAGCCTCTTCCTCCTCGGGCTCGGGCTCGGGAAGTTTGACGAAGCGAAGTTGCTCAATACGACGACCGTCCGTGCTGGTCACGGTCGCCTCAAAACCTTCCACCTCGACGGCTTCGCCGGGCTCGGGAAGGTGCCCCAGCTGCTGAACGATGTATCCACCGATCGTGCTCACTTCGCCACTTTCCAAGTCAATAGCCGGTTCATGGTCGGACAGCTCATTGAGCGGAAGTCCCCCTTCCACGGCAAACTCATCTTCGGTAATTCTCAAGAAGTCCGTCTCTTCCTCTTCATCAAATTCGTCGTGAATATTTCCGACAAGCTCGCCCATGATATTATCCATGAAGACTAAGCCCGCCGGGTCTCCAAATTCATCCACCACCAAGGCCAGCTGCGCACATTCCTTTAGAAAAAACTGCAGGAGGTCATCGAGCCGCATCGTCTCCGGCACCACTTTCAGTTCTCGTTTGATGTGACGGAGATCCTGATCATGCGCGCTCATCAAACGAAGGACGTCCTTGATATGAATCAAGCCCTCCGTTTGATCGAGGTGCCCTTGTACTAAAGGAAAACGGGTGTGCTTGCTCTCAATCGCCAGCTCAAGGTTCTCCCCAAATTCCTTTTCTAAATCGAGGAAGACCACTTCGCCGCGAGGCGTCATTACGTCCTTCACTGAAACGTCGTTAAGCTCGAGAGCATTGATCAAAATCTCACGCTCAGTTTCCGTCACCTCCTGCTGACGCTCGCTTTCTTCCACCAACAAGGCCAGCTCCTCTGAACTGTGCACCGCTTCCCCTTCGGAGACCGGATCGATGCGAAAGATTTTCTTCAGTAAGAAATTCGCGGTGCCATTCAAGACCGTAATGGCCCATCCGAAACTCACATAGAAAATATGTAAGGGCCGGGCAATCCACAGGGTGGTTTGGAGCGACTTGCGAATAGCGATGGACTTGGGAAGCAACTCACCAATGACCACATGGAGGAAGGTAAACGAGAGAATGGCGACGATATAAGAGATCCAACCAATCCAAAATGTTGAGATCGCTCCCGTGTTGTAGAGGAAAGGACCAATTAATTTGGCGACAAAGGGTTCTCCCAATCCACCAAGAGCCAGAGAGGCGATGGTGATGCCCAGCTGGTTTGCCGAGAGATAGCCGTCTAGTTCCCCGACAACGTGTTTGGAAATCTTGGCCCGCCGCGGTTTCTTTTCCAACTCACCCTCGATCTGGCTGGGACGAACTTTAACAATGGCAAACTCCGATGCCACGAAGAAGGCATTAAGAAGGAGAAAGAAAACGATCCCTAAAAGATAGACGACCACCTTCCAGAGCTCCATCGGCTCGGAATAGACCGCGTGATCATTCGCCGCCAATATTGAAAAGGACTCTATCATCATCGGGCAGACTTACACCTTATCGTAACCCCCGTCGCAGTTTTTGCGCAGGACATGAAATCCGGACGCCTTTGCCTCGGAGTCCGAGTGCTCTTTGGTGGCGACCTTGGTACTAACCTGACTCACCCGCTTGCGGACCGGGTGACGGCAAAGGGGACACTTCTCCAGAGCCTCCCTATTGATCGGACGTTGTAATTCGAAGCCTTTGACGCAGACGCGACAACTTCGCTCCGGGTCGTCCGGAGATTCGGATTGATATTCGTAGATCGGCATGGGCGTAGGGCAGATGGGGTCGGGGCGACAGCAACGCCCCATCAACCGGACCGATAACCTAACCTACCAGGAGGACTTTGTCACTCCGGGAAGCAGGCCGGCGGAAGCCATTTCGCGGAAGGTAATCCGGGAAAGGCGGAAGCGACGCAGAAAGGCACGGCGACGGCCGGTCACTTCACAACGATTCACCAAACGTGTTGGGCTTGCGTCACGAGGAAGCATGGTCAAACCAATATAATCTTTCTCCTTCTTCAATTGATGACGAAGGTCAGAGAACTTAGCGACGGTCTTAGCTTTGCGCTTATCGCGCTCAATCCAGCATTTTCTTGCCATGGGAGGGCGAGAGATAGGCAGAATCGCCGATGAAGCAAGGAATTTTTGATCTTTTTGAAGAAGTTTTTTGAGAATCTGGAATTTCGCCATGATTCGATGCCAATTCATTAAGTGATATTAACAAATCTCCATTCCCTTTGATATCGCCTTGCTTTGTTCTACCCCGGAATCTACCTCCCGATATGGACCGACCCGATGGACGCGCAATTCCCGACCTCCGCCCAATTTCCTTCACTCCCAACGTCGCCCCGCACGCCACGGGCTCTGTTTTAGTGTCATTTGGTAATACCCGCGTCATTTGCGCGGCCACCATCGAAGAAAAAGTGCCTGGCTGGATGAAATACCAGGGTGTCGAGGGTGGATGGGTCACCGCCGAGTACTCTATGCTCCCCTATTCCACCCATGAACGGAAATCCCGCGACATCAGCCGTGGTAAACTCGATGGACGTTCTTCCGAGATCCAGCGCCTCATCGGACGCTCCCTCCGCGCCGTTATTGATCTTAAAAAGCTCGGAAAACGCACGATCTGGGTCGATTGCGATGTTCTGCAGGCCGATGGAGGCACCCGCACGGCCTCAATCACCGGTGGCTGTGTCGCCGTCGCCATTGCTCTTAATCGCCTGATGGGAAAAGGACTCCTCAAGGATTTCCCTCTTCGTAAGTTAGTCGCGGCGGTCAGCGCCGGGATTTACCAAAACGAAGCCATCCTCGATCTCAATTACCCGGAAGACCGCGATGCTTCGGTCGATTTTAATGTCGTGATGACCGAAAACGGTGAGTTTGTGGAACTACAGGGCAGCGGCGAGGAAGACGTCTTCACCAACGAGCAAATGACCGCCATGCTCGAT
Organism: bacterium; assembly: GCA_018222765.1. GTDB lineage: Bacteria > Verrucomicrobiota > Verrucomicrobiia > Verrucomicrobiales > Akkermansiaceae > SW10. The sequence continues at coordinate 255,762 of JAAEZT010000002.1, forward strand.
CTCTCACAAGATGGGATCACCACGCTCGTTGGGCTTCAAAAAGAAGCCATCATCGCGGCAGATAAACCTTCGTCCGGCGACCTGGACGGATTGGCGGCAAGTTTTCAGCCCTGAGCCGAGCTTTTATCTTGCCCTGACAACGACCAAGTCTACTTTTACGCGAAGAGATGGGCGACTGCTCACCTCCGGATAAAAAACTGGAGGGGACACCCTCAAACAACCATAAGCTAAAAAATGAAACTGACGAAAAAACAGATGCGAAAGGGCTTCACCTTGGTGGAACTCCTCGTGGTGATTGCGATTATTGCCGTCCTTGCGGGACTGGCGACACCCGCGATTCTGAAAGCCAAGAAGAGTGCCGACAAAGCGAAGACCATTAGTAATGCCAAGCAAATTGGTATTGCGATGACAGAATTCGACAACCAGTACGGAGAATTTCCCTCCGACGTGACGCGCGACCTCCTTGAGGACGAGGGTGAGGAGGTGCCCATTGGCGACAGCGCGAACGACTACCTCGCACAGCTCCTGATCTCCAAGGTTCTGGACAGTGAGAAGGTCTTTTACGCAAAAGGTGTCAGAGGGGTCCGCGAAGGAGACGACGTCTTCAACACCCGCGATAAAGCCCTTGAGAAAAGTGAAAACGGCTTTGGCTACATCATGCTCAATGATGGGACCGGGCTCTCCCAAAGCTACGGACAAAGTTCGATTCCAGTCGTTTGCGCTCCTCTGAAAAGTGGCGGCATTGACCCCGTCTTCGACGAAGGTGCTTACAATAACGAGTATGTTTATCTCAAGTTGGACTCCTCGGTTGGAACCGGTAAAATCAAGGACGGCAAAGCCCTCCTTAAAGGACAGGGCAAGACTACGATCACCACCAACGGTGAGGGCACCATGTGGGGCAGCACTGATCAGGCGATTGTGAGGGCTCCTGCTGCAATTCAGTAATCGCTGACTCGCAAGTCGATTCAATAACAGAAGCGGGCCTCTTCGGAGGTCCGTTTTTTTATGCTCTCGAAAATGTCGGTTGCCGGATCAGCGGACTCTGCCATCCTTAGTCAATTAGTCATGCCAGAACACCCAATACTACCCCCTACCAACTCCGGAGCCTTTCTCCCCTACCCCACCTCCACCCTAAGTCCCCGAATTATCCCCAACGACCTGTCCAACTTCAAATCCCGTGGCATTAGTCAAATCGAACGCGACCTGCAATTGAAGCTCGAGAAAATGCGCGAGGAATACATCGCGACCGTCGAGCATTTCAACTGGAACAAACTTGTTTACGAAGCCGAAATCAACTTTGAGCCCATTGTAGGAGAGGTTTATCACCTCTATTCCATGCGGAACAAAAACCATCTTTCCATGATTGGTCCGGAGCAATGGTCACAGAAACATCTTGGCAGCTTCAGGCTCAACCTCGACCGCCAATGGGACTTGATCGAAGCCTCGGTAGAAGCGCGCTCGCTTTTTACCGAAGATAAGGATATACCCAGTTGATCCTCAACATGATTCACCCCACCGCGATTATCTCCCCAAAAGCCGAACTCGGTACTGATGTTGAAATCGGTCCCTATTCAGTCATTGAAGCAGGCGTGCAACTGGGAGACCGCTGCAAGCTCCACTCCCACGTTGTAGTCCACGGTGAAAGCAACATCGGAGCGGAAAACGAATTCTTCCCCTTCTCCGCCATCGGCATCAAATCACAGGACCTCAAGTATGCCGGAGAACCGACCCGCCTCGAAGTCGGTGACCGCAATGTCTTTCGCGAAAACAGCACCGTCCATCGAGGCACCCTGGAAGACACCCTCACCAAGATCGGCAGCGACAATCTCTTCCTGGCCTACTCACACGTCGCGCACGATTGTCAAATCGGCAATCATGTCATCCTTTCCAATAACGGGACCCTAGGCGGCCATGCCATCGTGGAGGATTATGTCGTCGTTTCCGGGCTCTCCGGCGCCCATCAATTTTGCCGCCTCGGACAACATTCCATCGTCGGAGGCTGCACCAAAATCGTGCAGGATGTCCCACCTTTCACCATCGTCGATGGCAATCCCGCATCGGTCCGCGGCATCAACCAAGTCGGACTGCAACGCCGGGGGTTCTCCGACGAGAACATCAAGGCCCTACGCACAGCCTATAAAAAACTCTTCCTAAAAAAGGACCTCAATCTCTCCAAGGTCATTGAAAGCCTTCCTACTGAGCTCAGTGAGCAGGCCAGCGTAGCCAAGCTCCTCTCCTTTATCACCAACTCCGAGCGAGGAGTCATTCGCTAGCGATCATCCGCCCCTTCCTTCCCAACCTGACCGGAGAGACCGATGAGCGACTCATCGAGACGTTCCACCAATGCCGAATCAAGATAGAGGGAGAGCTTCCTGTGGCAGCAAGCCTGATTCCCGATCAGGGTTTCAAACTGTGAGTAAAAAACTGTCGCTGGTGCGACGAAAATATCGCCTAACTGCTGCCCTCCCTGTCATCAGACTCAGGATTTTCTGCACCACTGGAAGCACGTTCGAAAAAAACAAAAGACGAAATACGATCTCGGCCACAATCAGCTTCAGGGGGAAAGCAAAGCTTCCGGGATTATTTCTCCCGCGCCAGACCAAGCTCGCTCTTGGTCTTTTCAACATCAAGCGAGACATCATCCCCGGTCCAGAGCTGACCATCCGGGCCAAGTGACCGAAGGTCCATGACATCAGCCTTCAAGGGATGAAAAATATAGGGATTTCCGTAGCGATCCAAAAGCTCACCATCGGAAAGAAGGCCAGGATCGATAAAGACGACCTTCTTCGGGTTCTCTCCCGTCAGGGCGGCAGCGAATTCCTCGTTGTCCGTTCCCACCGGATTTTCCTGATAAACCAACCGATAGTTGCTCAGGACCTCATCAATGATTTCAAGATCCCGATAGGTGGTCTCGTTCTCATGATGGAGATCACCGCCAAGTTTGACACTGGGATGCCAGTAACTCACTCCGTCCCGAAACCGGGTCAGGCGGGCATCGGTGTTGCTTTCATCGATCGCTGCCGGGTGGCGCAACTCGATCCGGCCAATCGAAAAGCCCGTCACCGTCGCCTCGTCCTGATCAAGTTGAGGGGTTACTGGCCCCGGAATAGTAGCAACAGATTCCCACTTCAGTCCCACGAGAAACCAAACAAGAGCCACCGCTAAAACCAATCCACCAAATACTTTCATTCCCTAGAGATAGCCTAGATTTGCAGAACCTCCGAAGGGATCTTCGAAGCGGCTCAAATTAGGGAAAATCGTTTCCATCTCCGAACTACCTGGAGGCACCCCAAACCAATTGGCCAGCACCGCGCAATGTTGGTCCACCGAGGTCGTGGGAATCCAACGCCCCCGGCTGCCGCGTGGTGTATCATTCGCACCGCCGACAACCAGTTCCGGAAACTCGCCGTAAAACTGCCCACCATTGACTGCGCCACCAAACATAAAGCAGTGAGTGCCCCAAGCGTGATCCGTTCCAGCCGTTGCCGGGTTTTCGCTATTGGGTGTCCAAGTTCTGTTGAAGTCCGAGGCCTGGAATGTCGTGACCTGATCGTAGTCAAATTTCGGATCCAGAGACGCCAAATCTTTCATCGCTTGATTGAACGCGCCAATCGCAGCATCGAGCGAAGCAAGGTTTCCCTGAAGGTCATCATTGATATCGGCGTGGTTGTCATAGCCGCCGGAATCGACGAAGAAAATCTGACGCCGATTCCCTAAGCAATTCCGCCCCACGATCATCTTGGCAACGGCTTTAAGCTCACTGGCCAATCCGCCGCTCGCACCATAGCTGTCCCAGATGGCATCGAGATCCAATCCCAATCCATCTGCTACAGCCGATGCCTCCGTGATCACGGCCTCATTCTCCCGAGCTCTTCGGACTACGGCCGAATACCCATCTTCAAGAAGATGCGCATGACTGTAATTAATGATTCTCTCCAAGGCCTTCAGCCTTTGCCCTTCCTGTCGATTCAAACGATAGGTCCCGTCTCCATTTAATGCGTTACTATATTGCGTACCAAAACTCGCCAGGCTAATCGCTCCGGACGAAGTCACCGAATACTGATTCTCCGACCCTCCATTCATGAATTGGTTGTTTCCGGCTGCCGTGATCATCATCGAGGTCTGGGTATCGGGATTCCATGTTGAATGATACAGATCCGCTACCCGCGATCCCCATCCCGAGAGATAGGGGCGGTCGGAGATCGACGACATCCACTCGGTCACTTGGTCTGAATGCGAAAACAACTGCCGCGGTAATCCCACACTGTCATAGGTATCCGGAGTCGTCGGGTAGGCCAGCGTTCCAACATTGTTCACGAAAGCGGCATCGCCCCCATTGAACATTGAGGCCAGATTAGGAAGCGATGGATGTAAACCAAATTGCTGATCACCTGCACTCGGCACATTGATTTCTGTCCCCGCCGTGGCAATGTCCACCTCGGGAACCGCGACTACTCCACGGTCCGCCAAATAGCCGGCTTTTTGGGGATTTCCCCCGATAGGGATGAGGACATTATTCATGTCACAACCACCTCTCAGGAAAAGACAAACGAGCGCCCTGTAGGGAGTGGCTGGATCATCATCAACATTCCCGGCGGATGCCGCTGCGGAATTAATCAACTGCAATTGCGTGACCGTATTAATTAACGAACCCCATCCCATCATCCCGCAGGAACCGGTTGCAAGAAATTTGCGACGATTGAAATTTGAGAGATCAGCCATATGTTAAATTGGTTAGTTTTTAATCTGAAATTCAGGTGTCAAACTTAGGAGGTAAAGGGCATCGGACAGCTTGTTGCGCCGATCAATATCATCATTGGTCCCATTAAAGGGACCTCCGTAAATCGATAAAGCATCGATGATGAGTTCTCTGGGATTCTTCAAAAAGTCGTTCCCGGCAGGGCCCGAAGGATCTTCGTCATCAGCCGGATCGTAAGGATATTTCCGTTTCAGGTATCCCAGCGTCAGGCGACGATCAAGTTCATCCACCAATATCTCATCGGCAAGAGATTCGGAATTCCGCCCCCCCACCGGAGTCGGAGCTGTCACGGGATAAAGGGATGAGCCCAGCCCCAAGCGATCCAGGCGAATTCGGTCATTCGAATCCGCACTGTTGTTAGACACTCCAAGAGCAAGCCGTTGATTTCCGTTCGACCCAGCCAGTGGATATCCCGGGGTCCCACTATTCTGTCTGGTAACGTCCTCAAAATAGTTGATGTTCCGAATCACGTCCGGCTCGTTCGCCAACTGAAGTTCTGGCGACACAAGGCCAGCTTCAGCAATGGCACCACCCGGTGAATAATCGGAAACATACCAGTTAAAGACGGTTTCCTGGGTCATCGGAATCATCTGCAGCCCCGCCGAACCCGTGGTATATGTATTCGCCTGCAAGAAGCGAAAATTCCTCTCCTGATTCGCCAATTGCGCGGCAGGATAATTGAAGTTTCCAAGATACAAATCCGGATTATCGAAGTTCCCCGGCGCGGTGTCGAAAGGAGACGCTCCGGCAGGATCGATCATTGGGATATATGTGAATGCTTCCATTGATCTCAGAATCTGAAGGTAGCCTTCCAATGGCGATTTCTTCAACCCGAAGGTCGTGTTGTTCAAATCAACTTTTCGAGCCTCCGAATCCAAAAGGATCGCTTTGACCGTGAGTTTCAAGTTACCCTCATTTTCCTTAAACACCGTGGCCACCCGGTGCAGGTAATCGCGGGAAGGATTTGATGTCGTGAAGCGCTGAATGAGGCGCCTGCAAATGAAAGCCGGAGTACTCCGGTGGCTGTTGATCATATCATAATCAGGCTGTCCGTCCGGTTTGCCCGCCAACCAATCAAGAGCATCCTCGATGTCAGCCACACCTTGCGCGGTAGGATCGGTAAGGTCAGTATTATCAATGGTTACACCAGCGAAAGTTTTGACACTCGTATCGTGAAATTCTCCGAACATTTTCATCGGATAGCTATAACGCATCGACAGGAGACCATCTGTGACCTGGTTGCGAGCAAAGTAATTATTCTCAACCATGTTGGCATATGGAGTTCCTCCCCACGGATCCGAGGTATTATTGGATCTCCCGAAACTTTGGCCCGTGAGAACCTTGGCAAACTCCCGAATATCGTCGTTGGTATAAGTTGGAATAGGAAGTCCATTCGGCCCCAGGCGCAAGGTCCCATCCGGCCATAATTCGAACAATCCAATTGAGAACAACTGCATATTTTCGCGAGCCAAATTCTCGTCAGGATAAATGTCATCCTCGCCGTCACCATTGAGGTCTGCGGCTTTTTGATTCTGCAAACTCGACAACCAGCGCCCCATGATCGGGCTCCAGTTCACATAACCGAGAATATCCCGGTAGTGGCTGAAGGCATGGAAGTTGAGCATGTCCTGATAATTGGCCATGCCGTATGGCTGGTCATCGAGTGTGCTGGAAGAATAACTGGCCACAACAATCTGTTGCAGCGAGAAGCCCATTTTCTGACGAAGCTGATCTCTTGAATTGATCATCATCTGCCAGAGCACTTGGCGCTGGCTGAGAAGGCCCGGTTCCGCTCTGAGACCATTATCGTCTGCAAGTGCAGCATCATCGCGGGTCACGGGATATGCATGGCTCAAATGCCAGTGCTCGGGATGAGCTGCACTGCGGTCAACCGTCGGCCAAACCGGCGGCAAAGAGGGTGTGGTGTCATTCCCGATGCTGGGATTTCTCACCGGGTCATACACTCCGGCAATCTTGTAATGCTGGAAATCAGCCGCCAGGGCGTAATCAAGATGATAGCTCTGCTGCAAAGAAACCTGACTTTCAATCCAATCGTCATAAGCTTCAGAACGATGATAGGTCGGATCTGAAATTCTTTCGTTTTCAATTGTAGACACCATCGTAGCAACTTCAGCATCAGTCGCTCCAAATGTCGCCTGATTCAGGAAACGTCGTACTTCCGATTCCAATTCATCTCCTGTCAATAGCGGATACTCCGCCGAACCAGGGTCAGCGTCCGGATTAGGAGCACCCGGAGAAACCTGCGACCCTCCGGAAAGAACAAGGAAAGACCAAATCTCTCCCCCCGGATGATCCACCGTGTGAATATTGAGATAAAGTGGCGATTCTCCATTCTGACCGAAGAGAGAGTCAATAATCGTCTGCTTACTGGCCGGACCACCATTGGTGGGTATCGCTCCCGACGAATCGGTCAGGTCCCAGGGATACGCCGTCAGGGCTCCGTTCAAGGGATCGCTTTCCCCATCCCCTGGTATCTGGGTAATTTCATAAATGATTGATCCAGACGAAGGTGGATTCCCCGGGATCTGATTCGACTTGTGAATGTGTGAATCCTGTTGGGCCGAGGTCAAACCACCAAATTCAGTATAGAGCAAAAGCTGTGTCCTAGTACCATTCAAGGTCGCGGTGGTGAATCCAGACCCTCCCGAAACCACGCCGCTCTCAGGCCCGAAATTACCAGTGAAGATCGCGAGGTTTTCAGGGCTGTTCGGAAGGTCAAAGAGCTGAATCGAGGCCCCGTTGGTCGTTGAAGAAATCTGATACTCGTCGCTTTCAGCAGGCTCAATCGCAAGATTCAAAGTTTCGGGGTATTCCACAATCGAATCAGGAATTGCCCGCACTCTGAGAACTTTGGTCATCTCGCCAAATTCGAAAATCACACTATTGACGATGATATTTCCGTCCGCGTCCGTAATTTCATAATCACTGACTTCGGCTACTTCATCCCCCGCACTTCCCACTAAAGTGCAACACGTTCCATCGCAAACCGTCGCGGTATTTCCGGTCTCCGCCAGCGGCTGCACGCACAGCTGAATTTCCAAGGGGGTCAAAGGCCCCGTTCTCGTCAACGTCACCTCGCCATAATCCTCGCTTGAGTTGGGCGAATTTCTCTCAAAAGCCGTTGTATCCGAGGCCGCCAGGGAAACCTCGATAGTTTCCCCAAGGGAACCCAACAAAGAAGCTGCCTCCGTGCTATCCTGTTGCCCGGGAATCGTAGTGGCATCAAAAAATAAATAAGGAAGGTTCTTTGCCAGTGCCAACTCCTCCCAGTCCATCAGACCATCGCCATCCTGATCTCCATCCATGATGCCTATCCGAAAAAAATGCTGGTCTTCGTCCGGAGTGAATCCGCCGGTATTCGCAGCCAAATATCCATTCCCAGAAATATTTCCGCCGGTGAATTCCCACTCATCTAAAACGAGATTCGGTCGCAAGACGTAGGCCATTCTTACGGCATCAAGTTTCAAAACTTCGATCCCGTTGCTGGCATCTTGAAAGGTCATTCCCCTAACACTCCCAATCAGGTTTCCATTCAAATCGCTGACGTAGACATCATAGGTATCTTCCGCCACGACGTAACTGGCCAAGCCCGCCCGGTAGGGAAAACCTTCGGGCTGCAGCGATGCCACAATTTCAATTCGGTAAGTATCACCATAGGTCACATTGATCTGCTTATCTCCGCTCAATCCCCCGACTCGAACCACCGCAAAATGTACTGAGGGATCAAAAGGCACACCTTCTTCGTAATTGGGACCAAGCTCCTCAATGTCAATCCGCGGGCCATCTTGGGATGAGGTATCGGCATTCCGAAAATACAGAACGACATCATCGTGACTGAAAGTCATCTGAAAGAGAAAAGAAGCGTAGAAATTTTCGGTCGCAGCAGTTGGGAATGTTGTCAAATCATCGCCACCTACCGGATCGGATTCGACTTGCTCTGCGTTACCAGTCATCCCGGCAACGCCACTGACCAGAGAGGTTCCGGAATTCCATAACAAGCCGGTTTGCGAAGCGGAATCATAGTCATGGCTCTTCAGCGGCAAAAGAGGCGTCTCTTGCGGGAGAAATTCTACCGGCACGATTGCGCTGACCGGTATTAACTGGGGCTCGATAATCCCAGGGCCAGTGAAACCAATCTGACAATGTGCTCTCGACACCGGCGCCAGATAACGAACCTCCATCAGATACGATTCCCCCGCCGTCAGAGTAAGGGGATCGGATGCCTGTCCCGGATATTTTAACCACTCTCCCTCGCCCACATCCGTCTGCGACGAAAGCACCCGTGAAATCACTTCCAACCCTTCCTCTCCAGCCCCCGAACTCAGACTCAATTCAGCCGCTCCGGCTGAAGAAATATAAAATTGAAAATCCCCGCTGCTCGGCGGAGAGATCAAGACCTGAAACCTTCCACCAAAACCCGAGGCAAAACTTTTAGGAACCTCAAATTGATCTAATGTCGTCACCCCGTCGGGATTTTTCGGAAAGGTCGCCAAACCCGTCAGTCCACTTAGTTCTATTCCCGACACATTGGCCCAAAGCTCGTGATTTATCTGGGCAGCCCGCTTCGAAGCATTTTGCGTATCCACCTGGAGATGCATCATCTGCCCGGTTCCACCCAAAAGAGGACCTACCGGAACGAAATTCTGCAAGTTACGCGACTCCGACAATTGATACCACTTCCCGGCCTTCGTCGGGAATTCCAATATCTTGAGATTTCCCCCCGGTCCTCCCGCCATACCTCTTTGTTTGGGATAATCCGATGAATCGAAGGGATCTGTTGCCGCCGTCGCTTCCTCTCCATTCGTATACCCATCGCCATCATCGTCCGCCGTCGCCAGCAGGGCCTGCGCCCCGAATTTCTGCTGCCAAATGTCAGAAAGACCATCACTATCTAAATCAACCGCAAACGCAGACGTCCCCCAAAATGCCCAAACAAATAATGATAAAGTCCTCATATGGTAGCTGGGATAAAAATTACACGGCCGGGGAGAATGCGTTGATAAGCGGAAACAACAACGGAGGCGGATTCAACTTGGTAGCGCAACGACAGGTTGATTTAAGAACATATCACTTTATGTCACGTATTCTAGCGTTTTTCTTCTTCTGGAATTGAGAAGGTTTTGAACTTGCAATACACCATCTTTAGTCAGCTCTGAGAAATCCGATTTCTTGGGGAAATATTACCGAATGATTCCATTTATATTTTTGTTCAGTCCTCTCTCCGATGAGTGGTAGGGGTAAGCGAAAAATGAGTCGATTCCGAGGAGATCCTTCAGGATGTGGTGGTAGGCGAACTCTTCACCAAACACCTTTCCTAACGGAGCAAATTCCACGCACACACGAGAGCTTTCACGCCTGCCATCTCAATCGATGGGTCAACCCCCACCCCCCAAAGAATACGTCCGTCGTCATGACGGAGCTGCACATATGCCGCCGCATCAGAGCTCGAACCTCCACGCACCGCGTGCGAGCGGTAATCGGTCAAAGTGAAATCCTTCAACCCACCCACCTCGAGCGCCTGAACGTAGGCATTGATGGGGCCGTTTCCTATTCCTTCTAGGGTCCGCGACTTGCCACCTACTTCGACCTGAGCCTTGCAAGAAACCTCACCACGTCCGGCAGCATGGTGGTCCAACACGTAATCCACGAGATTCATCTCGGATGACACATTGGCAAACTCCTTCAGGAACACCTTCCCGACCTCTTCCGCCGAAAGCTCCTTCCCGCGTTCGTCCGCCAAATCATAAACGCGTTTCCCAACCTGGGGATGCATCGTCTTGGGTAAATCAAAGCCGTGCTCTTGATCGAGAATGTAGGCCACCCCACCTTTCCCGGACTGCGAATTGATCCGGACGATCGCTTCGTAACTCCGACCAATATCGTGGGGGTCGATGGTCAGATAAGGCACGCCCCAATTCCCAGCCTCTTCCTTTTTCCGCCGATCGAGACCTTTCTTAATCGCGTCCTGATGACTTCCCGAAAAAGCAGTGAACACCAACTCCCCGGCATAAGGCTGACGATCCGGAACGGTCATGCGGGTAGTCCGCTCATACACTTCGCGCATCCGTGAGAGATTCGAAAAATCCAAACCTGTCTCGATACCATGACTATTCATATTCAACGACACGATCACGATATCAAGATTCCCCGTCCGCTCGCCACAGCCGAACAAAGTTCCCTCCACCCGATCCGCACCAGCCATCAAACCTAACTCTGTCGCCGCAACGCCCGTCCCACGATCATTATGGGTATGAAGGGAAATAATCACCGAATCCCGCGCCGAGATATTACGGCACATCCACTCGATCTGATCGGCATGCACATTGGGGGTAGTCCACTCCACTGTTGCCGGGAGATTCAAAATCATCTTCTTCTCCGGCGTTGGTTCCCACACCGCCATCACGCCCTCGCAACACTCAAGTGCGAAATCCAATTCGGTATCGGAAAAACTCTCGGGCGAATATTGCAGCACGATTTCAGTCTCGGGAATCGTCGGCACCAATTCCTTCACCACCTTCGCTCCTTCCACCGCAATCGCCCTGATGTCCTCACGGGAGGCATCGTGGAAAGTCACGCGACGCTGCAGCGTACTGGTGGAATTATAAATGTGCACGATGACACGACGAGCACCCTTGATCGCCTCAAAGGTTCGCTCAATCAAATGGCGACGCGTCTGCACCAGGACCTGCACTGTAACGTTGTCAGGAATGCGGTCTTCCTCAATTAAGCGACGCATAAAGGCAAACTCGGTGTCGCTCGCCGAGGGAAAGCCAATCTCGATCTCCTTAAATCCAACCTCCACGAGCAGATCGAACATCTCCAGCTTTTCCTCAACACTCATCGGAATAGGCAGCGCCTGATTGCCATCCCGTAGGTCGACGGAACACCAAGTTGGAGCTGCGTCGATAGTGCGATCCGGCCAGGTCCGATCGGATAATTCGACGGCCGGAAAGGGACGGTATTTGGTTATGGTTTCAGTTTTCATCGTCTGGGAGAGATGGAGTTGAATGAAGGAGATGATCCTGATTCTAAGTCTTCTGATCCTTGGATCGGTGGGGTTCCGCACTCAACGCAGTTCCGGAAAGTTGGCCAAAGAACAAAAAGCGACATCAGACTTTAAAGTCCGAGTCGCAAACCTAGAAGGAGGGCCAATGCTTTTTTCACAGACCGAAGAAAACGCATCGCGCCGCCTTTGTCAATTCACCTCCACCGATTTCCTTCCTTTGCTTCAACTCCACCGCTCCTGACCTACAGCGGTCACATGAAAAACCGGGAAACAATGGAATAGCAGACGCTGCTGCTCAGCATCTGTTGACTTGGCAAAGATCAAATTAACTCTTTCGAATCAAGGGAAAGACAGCTTCCCGTCACTCCGTAGCTTGACCCTCATGATTTCACGCGCACTCAGCCTTATCCTCATGTTCACCTTCCAGGTTCTCGCTCAGGGCTCCAAGGAAGACTACCAACGCGCCGACGACCTCGGAAAACGCTTCTCCGGAAAAGTCTTCCGAGACCGTGTTGATCCCAAGTGGATCGAGGACACCGGGCAATTCTGGTATCGCGTCCGCACCGGTCCCAAGTCCGAAAAATATGTCCTCATCGATCCCTCCACCGGCACCCGCAAGGAAGCAGACAAGCTCGACCAACTCCTCCCCAACAAAAATAAGCCCTCCACGAATGGCTCGACCGTCATAGTCCTTCCCGCCCCCCGCACTCACAAATCCACTGGCGATTCCACCACCATCACCTTTCTAAATAAAACCAAGCACCCGGTGCAATTTCTCTGGCTCGGCAATCTCAACAGCCCAACGCCCTATGGAAAAGCGGGACCTGGAAAGCAAATCGACCAGCATACTTATGCCGGCCACGTTTGGATCGCCAAAGGACCAAACAACAAAACCCTTGGCGTCTTTGAAGCCACCGCCAGGCCGGGCCTCGCCGTGATCGATGGCTCCTGGAAACCGTCAAAAGAAAAAAAGGAGCAACCCAAACGTCGCAAAAAAAGCGAGACCCCGCCCGATAAAAAACGGCGCGCCGGGATTTCAAATTACAATCTCACTCTCACCAATCTCGAGACAAAAAAAACCATCCCCCTCTCCAAATCCGGCACCAAAGACAATCCCTTCACCGGTCAAATCTATTGGTCGCCCGACCGAAGTAAAATCGTCGCCATCCAGCGTAAAACTGCAGACAAGCGGAAGATTCATATCGTGGAATCCTCCCCCAAAGACCAAGCGCAACCCAAACTCAAAACGATCACCTACGTCAAACCCGGCGACACCATCGACCACCCCCACCCGCACCTCTTCGATCTTCGCACCAAAAAAGAAATCCCCCTCAACAACGAGCTCTTCAAGAATCCTTGGAGCCTCTCGGATTTCAACTGGGATTCCGACTCCTCGCAATTCACCTTCCTCTACAACCAACGCGGACATCAGGTCCTCCGCGTCGTCGCCATCAATGCGAAATCCGGCAAGGCCTCCTCGCTCATCGCCGAAACCCCGGAGACTTTCGTCTGCTACTCCCGAAAAAAATACTACCATCGGCTTGAGGAAACCAACGAAATCATCTGGATGTCCGAACGCGACGGCTGGAATCACCTCTACCTCTTCGACAGTAAAACCGGCTCACCCAAAAACCAAATCACCAAAGGAAAATGGGTCGTCCACAAAGTCGATCGTATCGACCACGAAAAGCGCCAAATCTGGTTTCAGCTCGGAGGAATTTATCCCAATCAGGATCCTTACCATGTCCACTTCGCCCGTATCAATTTCGACGGCACCAATCTGGTCAAACTCACCGCAGGCGACGGGACTCACAACATTGACTACTCGCCCGATGGAAAATTTCTCATCGACACCTACTCCCGCGTCGACCTCGCGCCCGTCACCGAACTGCGACGCACCGAAGACGGCTCGCTAGTGACCGTCCTTGAAAAGGCTGATCATTCGGCTCTCAAAAAAGCCGGTTGGAAAACCCCCGAACGCTTCGTCGCTAAAGGCCGTGATGGCAAAACAGATATCTACGGCCTCATCCGCCGCCCGAGCAATTTCGACCCTAAGAAAAAATATCCCGTCATCGAACAAATCTACGCCGGCCCCCACGACGCACACGTCCCTAAACGCTTCTCCTCACGCGGCCACGCTATCGCGGAACTTGGATTCATCGTGGTGCAAATCGACGGTATGGGCACCTCGCTCCGCTCGAAAGCCTTCCACGACGTCTGCTGGCAAAACATCGGTGACGCCGGCTTCCCCGACCGCGTTCTTTGGATCAAAGCCGCAGGAAAAGACCGTCCCTGGATGGACCTCAGCCGGGTTGGGATTTACGGAGGCTCCGCCGGAGGACAGAACGCCATGCGCGCCCTCATTGCACACCACGATTTTTACAAAGTCGCTGTCGCCGACTGCGGTTGCCACGACAATGCCATGGACAAGATCTGGTGGAACGAACAATGGATGGGCTACCCACTGGGGGAACACTACGAAGCCTCCTCCAACACCGCCCAGGCCCACCGCATGGAAGGAAAACTTCTCCTCATCGTCGGCGAACTCGATACCAACGTCGATCCTGCCTCCACAATGCAAGTCGTCAACGCCCTCGTCAAAGCCGACAAAGACTTCGACCTCCTCGTCATCCCGGGCGCCGGTCACGGAGCCGCCGGGACGAAATACGGCCGGCGGCGCCAGAAAGACTACTTCGTCAGACACCTCCTTGGCGTCGAGCCGAGGCACTAAAATTTCACTTTACCTGAAAGATTCGCTCGCACTTCGGAATTACGGCACCTCTCCATTTTTTCTCGACCGCGGGAGTATCATATCGCCCGGACGGGGACTCTTCGCCCTATGCTTTCATCGCACCTATCTCGCCAGTACTATCCGCGAAGCGCTCTTTATCAACTCCCATCATCTTAGCCTGGGTCAGCCAGAGATTCGCCAACGGCGTGCCTTCGGGCATATTAATGTGTTGCCCGCTCTTGGTCTCTTTCCCGCCACCGGCAACAATGATCGGAAGGTCATTATACTGATGAGTCGAGCCATCGCCCAAGCCTGAGCCATAAGTGAAGAGCGTATTGTCGAGCAAGGTCGATCCATCCGCTTCCTCAACACTTTTCATCCTTTCCAAAAGATAAACGTATTGCTCCATGTGAAAGCGATCCACTTTGAGGAGATCATCAATCATCTTAGTTTGGTTGTGTGACATCCCGTGGTGACTCCGCGGCTTGTCGAACAAACCTTCAAACTTATAAGGCGTATCCCATCGCTCCGGTCCGACCATGAAGGTCGTCACATTGGTCAGCCCCGTCTGCAAAGCCACCACCATGAGATCGCCCATGAGGCGAATATACTCACCACGCGGCAAATACGCTTCAGGCGGCTCATCGAATTTCACTTTCGACAGCTCACCCTTCATTTTTTCAAGACGGTCCATCTGCACTTCAATAGCACGGATGGAATCAAAGTACTCCGCGAACTTTTGCCCGTCCTCATATCCCAGGTCCCGCTTTAAAGAATGCGCGTCTTCTAACACGAGGTCGGTGACATCACGATACTTGTCAATCTCCCGAGTCGAAAACAAACGGTGATACATCTTGCGAGGATCACGAATAGACGGCGCGAGATGCCCGGTTCCATACCAAGAAATATTGTCAAAGTAGATCGACTCCTTGTTGTCCTTGTGGCTGTTGCAACTGAACTCAAGAGTCGAAAAGGGCGTCTTTGTCCCCACCACATCAGCAACCAAATGATCGAGCGTCCGGTCCAATGGCCACGCCGTTCCTTTAATCGTGTAAGGTGGGGCGCTACTCAGGTAACAGGAGGCACATTGCGCGTGAACATCTGTCCCTTGTTGAAAAGTCCGGTCCATTCCGGTGATGAGGTTGATCTCGGATTTGAACCGCTCAAGCGGCTGCATCGTCGGAGTGAGCTGCTCCAGTTTCTTGACGGAATAATTCGGATCCTGCTTTCCGAGAGACCTGCCCAACTGACCCAGATTTCCCTTCGGAATGACATCATCTGCCTCGCCCGGGAAAAAACCCCGCCGCACCACACCAATCGGAACATAGAAATGCGCCATGCGCTTCGCTACCCGGGAAGCCGCCGCAGGAGCCGCAATACTCTCCAACCATGGCAAGGCTAGAGCCGCGCCACCAATTCCGCGCAGAAAATCCCGTCGTGTATTCCCTCTCATCATCTATTTCGTCTTGGGGTTCATCTTACTCAAAAACGGCTCGCTCGTCACGATTTCTCTCAAAAGCGTTTGTATCCGGTAACCGTCCTTCGCGGTCACTTCTGAGATCTTATCCAAGGCCAATCCATCCGTCACCCCCAACTCGCGCCCCAAACTGAAGGCCAACAAATGTCCTGCCAACCCCCTCGTAAAGCGATCTTTCTCAGCGAGAACGGCATCCTTAAATTCCACCACATTGGAAAAGGTATGCTTCCTGAAAAGAACCCCTTCCATATCGACCTTGCGGCCATTCTCATACTTCTCCCGCCATTGCCCTACGGCATCGTAGTTCTCCAGTGCAAAGCCCAGTGGGTCGATCTGTTCATGACATCCACGGCAATCCGCCCGTTCCCGGTGCATTGCCAAACGCTCCCGCAAGGTGAGGTGTTCTTCACCGTCTTTCGGTTCCTCGCCGAGCGGGGGCACGTCAGCCGGCGGGGGCTCGGGCGGATTATTGAAAATCACTCCCGCGATCCACGCCCCGCGCGTAATAGGTTGGGTTCTCTCCGGACCCGAAGTCATCGTCATCACGGCGGCATTGGTAATGACTCCACCGGTTCGACGGTCAGTGACAGGAACGCGATCAAAACTCAACACACCAACTCCGCCCCGCTTCTTTTTAGCGACCTCACCCAACTCGCCATAGGCCTCTTCGAGATGGCCTGATCGATAGGTGAAGTCCGAATCAATCAACTGCGTGATCGACTGGTTCTCGATCAGGACGGTCTCGAATAAAAGCAAGGGCTCCAGCATCATGTGCATGCTGTCGCGATACCTGCTAAAGTAAAACTTCGGGAACTTCTTGAGGTCCGGCACCGAGGAAATAATCCGCTCCAATTGCAGCCACTGCGATGGAAAGCTATCGCAAAATCGTTTCACCTTCCGGTCCTTCAACATTCTGGTGAGCTGTCCCGAGAGAACATCTTCCCTCATCAACTCGCCAGACTTCGCCAGCGCGAGCAATTCTTCATCCGGCAAGCTTCCCCAGAGAAAAAAGGACAAACGCGAGGCCAGATCAAAGCCGTCCACCTTCCCGCTTCCTTCGCTCGCGCCATCGTAGAGATACAAAAACTTCGGCGAGGAAATCACTGCCGACGAAACCATCTTCATCGCCTGCGTGTAGTCCACCCCCTTCTTCATCTGCCCCACGACATAACCCGCATACCGATCCAATAGCTCTGAAGTCACCGGGCGGCGAAAAGCTTTGGTCAAAAATTTCTCTAATCTCGGCCGCACCAACGCTTCGGGATTCGTCCCTTTGGGAGGGAGCAAGAAAAACTCCTTCCAAATTCCCACCCGCCTCGGGCCGAAGTCCTTACTCTCGACAATCGATTGACCCAACTTCAGAAAAGACTCCATTAAGAGCGGAGAAAGCGAAAGGTGATCCGCTTGATTATCATAACCATGCTCTGCCCTCAGATCCTGTGGAAAAGCGGCCACTCCCGCCAGCCGTGGCTCGATCATTTGGGACTTCCCGAGCGGACGGCTCCCCACCGTCACCCGGTCCGCCATCTTCCCAGTCTCCGGTTTGAAGTATCCCTTGTGGTCCCGCATCATGCGCTCCGGCAGCGTGAAGACATTACATTTCAGGCCAAACAAATCCGTCACCGCATTGTTATACTGAAAGCGGTTCATCCGCCGAATCGGAGATTGGAGATACTCCTTCTTCCCCGCCACCGATTGATGGAGCAAATCCTCCAGATCTCCCAAAAACTTCTTCCTCGCCTCCGGCTTCAGCTGCGGTTCATCCTCCGGCGGCATTTCCTCAAAATCGATCGCCTCCACAATACTCTCCAGCAACTTCGGCTGCGCCTTCAACTCCTCCAAACTCCCAATCTCCAATAAATTCACCTTCCCCTTCACTTTCCCGTCCTTGCCATGACAGGAGATACAGTTCTCCTGAAATACCCCCAGCACACCTTCGGCAGCCTGCAGACCCCCGGCAAAAGCCAGAACCAGAAAGATCCCAAAGGCTCTCCGAATCATTGCCACGAGCCTATTCATTTTCACCAAACAACACACGTCCATGAAATACGGCGACTCCATTCCTTTTCATTCAAGGCCAGTCAAAGAAGTTTAGCCTGTGGCCGCACCATTTATTGACCCCCTTTGGAGTGTTCCTAGTGATCTGGGCGAAATAATGCGTTTACGTGGAAGGTTTAATTTATTCCACCTTGCACGATCAACTTCTCTTCAAGCCAATCATTCCATTAGCCATCAATCACGAGATGTGTCCGTGAGCCTTCTCCGTGATTCACCACGCCATGCGGAAGCCGGGGGGGAGTGGGGCCATTGCAGTTTGGCATCCGAAATCCTCTCATACTGAGAAACCCTCTCCGAATGCCTGTTACCACTCCAATGAATAGCTTCCAAAAAATGGCCTGTCCATCAGGACAGGCCAGCAAACGATGTTTGTTGCTCCCCTCTTAGCTTTGTGAAAGCTCATTTATGAGCTTATCGTCGGTAGCTTCGACGCCCACAACGACACCATCAACGATGATTTCAGCAACACATCCAAGGAGTCCGTCAACCCGGCGACCGCCAGGCTTGCAAGGTGCGCCGCCTCATCCGCCACCCGATTTTTGACGGGAGTAACGGACTAAGTTCACAGGAGCGGTTCTCTGGGGATCAGTGCTACTCGCATAGAGAGTTGCAACATTGAGAGTTCCTTTTGTTTGAGCAATTGAACCGGCACCGTTCTCGGCATCTTTACGATGAAAAATGGTGTAGCGAACTTTCACATTCTTGACGTTCTGCTTGCTCCAGTTTCGGAGCTCCACGGTGTATCCTGCCGGAGTCGTTTTAGTGCGTTCGGTATCCGACCGAGTCGTTGTTGGCTTATCTTGCCAAAGATCAAAGTCGACGCGGATCGCATTGGAAGCGGCCACGGCATTTGCATTTTCTTTGACATAAGCGATATCCTTGGCACTGAGGCGACTCAGCTGGAATGTCAAAAGCTTGGTGCGTGACTTCCGAACGGTCACCGTCCCCTTTTTTTCATCGTAACCTGTGAGGGTTGCCTCAAAAGTTTTCGAACCATCTGAACTTGTGAAGGTGCGCTGTTCCAGGGCACCTGCTGGGAGACCCATGGCCAGGCATCCAAGGAATGTTATCAAAGATTTTTTCATGATTTTAGAGGGGATTGCACAGGAGCGTCTCAAATCTGAGAGGTCTTTTGCAAGTCTTTAGGGAGAAAATATATCAAAACCCATGAATCACTGAAAAAAGAAAATGAGATCAAAAATCTACTCCGCAGGCCTCAAGACGATGTTGCGATACTTTACCGAGGTATGATCGCCCTGTAGATAGATCGGTCCTGGAGCCATCGCATCGGTATGCATCGCGCCTCCTGTCGGGCCGGGCACGGGCTGGTTATCGACAACCTTCTCTCCATTGAGAATCACCGTGATATGGCGGCCCACCAAGGTAAGATCATAGGTCTGCCACTTTCCTCCCTCGTAGCCCGCATTCTTGGATGGAGCCACCCGACCAAAAATCGCGCCAACTCCCTGAAGACCCTGCATGCGGCTGTCACGGTCCACGACCTGGGCCTCATACATCCCACGAAGATAGACGCCGCTGTTGCGATCCCTCTCGACGAGAAATTCGATGTGTAATTTGAAATCTCCAAAAACCGCTTCGGTGCGCAGATTTCCATAAGCACCCGTCGCCGAGAAATCCGTCTTAGGTGTTTCGTTCACTAATAAGCCATCTTTCACGGACCAGCCATTGAGCTTTTCGGGGCGGCGCAATTTCCAACCGGTGAGATCTTTGCCATTGAAGAGGGTAACGGGCTTTCCAAATTTCACCTTGGCAAGATCAGGCTTAGGCGGCATGGGCGGAACAAACTTTCCCGTGAAGGGATCCTTCTCCTCACGACCATCCGGAAATAACGAAATCACCTCTCCGACAAGCTTGCCATTCTCAGACCACACTACCGCTCGTGTCGTTCGGACCAATTTCCCATTCTTCCCGCCCTTGCGAAATTTCTTGATGGGAATGTAAATCTTTTCTTCCTTCACCGTCACATTGGAGAGTGGCTTGATACTCCCCACATCCACCGCCATCGCGACACTTGGAAGCCCATCTTTTTCACTCACGCTCAGCCATCCCGCTTCACCCGATTTAAGATTGAGCGACCAATCACCCAACATCTCTTTGGGAATCGACTCTGCATTTCCCCCCATCGGTGAAAACACCATCCAGCTTAAAAAGAGCAATCTACTCATCATTGCAAAATCGTTTCATGACGAAATTCCGTCCCATTCGCAATATCGAATTCAATTCGATCCCAACTCTCTCATCGACACCAATTCCATCTGTCTCTACAAGAACAGTATGATTAGAACAGTCGTCTCCTTGACCTTCGCGATGATGATCGGGTTCCTTCCGGTCGCGTCCATGGCTCAAGACACCTCCGGTCCAACGATCTCCGAAATCATTAAAACTCACGAAGACGCCGTCGAGGTCCTCTATGAGAAGATGCGCGGAAAATCCCGAGAAGAACAACAAAAGCTCTACAAGGCCGAATACCCCAAACCTGACCAGGCAATTGAATTAATCACCGCTCTCGTCACCGCAAATCCGGGAGGCTCCGCCAGCCTCGATGGCATCGATTGGCTTCTAAGATACTCAGGCCAAAAAGGGCTCGATCCCGCCCTCTACAAGGTGCTCGAAACACATCACCTCCACCGCGACAAGCTCCAAGCTATCGTTCTGAAAATGGTCCGGAGTCGAACTCCCGAAACGCAAAACTTTCTCACCACGGTCAGCGAGAAAAGCAAAATTAAAGATGTCCGTGGTGCCGCAATTCTCTCCCTCATGAAAAGAATCGAGCGCGACAAAGAAAAAGAAGACGAACATACCGCGCTTGCCAAAAAATTATTCGCCGAGCATCCCCACCTTGTCATCAATGGCCGCAACGTCACCAAATCCATCAAAGCCAAACGCGAGGCCGAAGAGAAACTCGCCATCGGGAAAGTGGCTCCAGAGATCATTGGAAAAGATGTTGATGGCAATGAAATGAAACTTTCCGACTATCGGGGGAAGATCGTCGTCCTCGACTTTTGGGGTGATTGGTGAGGCCCCTGCAGAGCAATGTATCCCCACGAGCGGTCGCTCGTTGCGCGGATGAAAGACAAGCCTTTCACCATCCTGGGTGTGAACAGTGATTCTGCCGAAAGGTACAAAACCGCCATCAAAGAAAACGAAATTACCTGGCCTTCATTTTGGGACGGCGGAAAAACCGGTGGCCCCATCGCAACCGATTGGGCCGTCCGGGGTTGGCCCACGATCTACATCCTCGATACCGAGGGCGTGATCCGATACAAGAATACCCGCGGAAAGGCCATGGATGAAGCCGTCGATGCCCTGATGGAAGAGCTCTAATCGCATCTTCTTTTTTCCGCTAAAACCATCCCCAGCCACTCTTTTTTGGCCTTAGGGCAAGCCCATTAGGTATCCAAAACTCCATCGCGTGTTTTTCCTTTTTCATTCACCTGCCAGTAACGACGGGTCAGCGGATTGAGACAGGTCAGCCAGCCATCCGGACGGCAGGCCCCGGTATCAATACAAATACTGTGACCGAGGTCGTTAGGATAGCCGGAACGTTGCACGGTGTGTCCGCAGATCACCTGCTTGCCTGAGATATGGGGCCGGGCATCGGGGAATCGACGCCAGGCCATTTCCTCAGGGTCCTGCTTCTCCAAGGGAAGATCGGGATCCAACCCTCCATGCACAAAAATACAGTGACCGGTTTCGTAGTAAGGCAGACCGTTTTTAATGAAGCCCCAGTGTTTTTTAGGAACATTATCCAGTTTGGCACCATAGGAGATGACTGTCTCGAGACCTCCGACATCGCACCAATATCCAAAGTGCTCCGAAGACTTCGTGGCCTCTTCCATGATCTGCTCATGGTTGCCTTTGATGAGAACCAACTCTGATTCCAGCTTCCAATCGAGGAGGTATTCGACCACGCCCTTGGAATTCGGCCCCCGGTCCACGTAATCACCCAACATGACCACAATGTCCCCCTTTTTAGGTTTTACCCAATCAACAAGTTGTTGCAACGATGATGCACAACCATGAACATCACCTATGGCCAATATCCTCCCCACGGCCATTTCTAGGTCATCGATTTACCCATTGCCAATCTCAAAACGGCTTCATTTCCTCCCAACGACGCTGATTTCCCCAGAGACGCTCCAGAACCAAGTCCAGGGCCCCCTTGTAATCCATTTCGCCGGGGCGATAGGAGGGCGCAACCATCTTGCCCTCATCGTCGTAGCTGAGATGCCACTGGAAGACCGGTATCTGATAATCGTGGCTCGGATCTCGGTGCTCGGAAAAGCGCATATCGACCAGAATGACCTTCCCATCTGGTCCCCGACGAGCAAGCCAATGGTCCCTCGCAAACCACTTCAATGCCCCAAATAATTCCTGGCCCTCGAAGGCTTGCGCGAGCTCGTGTCTCTTCTCGTAATAATCATACCTCCCGGGCTCCCGGTCAAAAGGTGACCAATAAGTCACCCAGTATCCCTTTTCAGTCTCAACCAAGGCCCGCCACAAAATCACGTTCGCAAATGTCGGTGAAACCGACACGATCTTCGCGCCCGGAATCTCTTCCTCTATTCGGCTGCTTACCTGGCTGCAGGCCCAACCTTTCATCACGAAACTGAAGACCACATAGAGACAGCTCAGCGAAATCCCGATCTTCGCCAATCGCTGGCTCGTCGGTTCGATTTCGGGTTTCTGTTCCACCAGTTCCTCCATCTCGGGGGATAACCCGATCTCATCGGATTCAGAAAACTCTGCCCGCGCCTTGGACCACTTTCTACCCCAGAAGATTCTTTTTAAAAAATACACCAAGCCTCTGATCGGACGAATCATCAGACAGAACAACAGTGGTAGAGTGAAAAAGAGATCGATGATCGCCATATTGTTAAGGGAAACCCGGTGATCCGAAAAAGGTTCGTAGATTTGGGTACCATAAGTCGTGAAGACATCGATCAAGACATGGGTGCTCCAAACGAGAAACACAAACCAACTGGCCCGCCTCGCGGAAACTCCTTTCTTGCGATGTAAGAGCTCCAGCGGTTTCGCAAAGACAAAGCTGGCCACAATCATGGCGAACAACGAATGGGAAATCCCGCGATGCCATTTCAATCTCGCTACCTCATCCAACCACGGATAGGCAATGATATCGAGATCCGGCAGCGTCCCAAAAAATAGCCCCCAGGCCATCCCCTTCCAACCCAGTTTACGACCAAGAACAAGCTCGCCAACGACACCACCCAAGGCGGCTTGTGTAATGGAATCCACGGCGGGAAAATAGGGTAGGTTTCCGATTTGTCAGGCCTCGATCACTTCATGATGAGCATTTTCGCACCCACCACAATCATAAGCACTCCAAAGATCTTCGTCAGCTGTTGATTACTCAAGCTCCTCATCAAATCCGAACCATACCAGGCCGCCACGACCGCACCCAAGGCGGTAATCCCAACGATCTTCCAGTCGATTAAATTTGATTTGGAGGTGATATTATTCGCCGTCGCCGAAAGTCCGGACACCACCACGACCGCCAGCGAAGTCGCCACCGCGGTCTTCTGAGTCATCCCCAACATCAGCACGAAAGCGGGCACCATGATGATGCCTCCGCCCACGCCACACAGAGCCCCAGCCAGGCCCGCAACCACCCCGACCAAGAGACACGTCAGCAATAATTTTCCCATGAAGAACTTCTAGCCGATCCCACCGGGCTCGGCAAACCCGTATTACTTCAAGGTCTTGATCCAACCGACGAGCGCCTTCTGCTCCAACACGGAAAGATTGAGCGCAGGCATCGCAGGTGGGTAGCCTTCCGGAGTCTCGGCCAGTGGAGTGCCGATGGAACGAAGAAGATAATCATCGTCCACCGTGACCGTCACTTTTTTGCCATCACGAATCACGGTTTGCTTCTTTCCAAAAAGCCCTTTGAAGGACGGACCGGCAAGGCGATTTCCATCAAGCGTATGACAAGCCGCGCAAATCGCTTTGTATTGCGCCTGAGCATACTTCATCGGGTCTTTCCTCACATCCAAACCTGCTGCCACGAGCTCGGTGCTGCCACCGCCCTGGTGCCGAATCATAGTATACCATCCGGTGTCTTTATAGAGTTGCAGGTTCTTCAACTTTACTTCGATGACCCAGCCGACATTCTCGTTACTGTATTTCTGATGCGTCACAAATGGTGGCGAGTTGTCACGGATGCCAGGCATGGTCAGGCGAATTCTTTTCCCATCTTTGCTCAATTGCTTCTTGGTGATTTCAAGCCCCTCTTCACCAAAATTGCGCCCACCATAACCATTCGTCGGTATATAGGTCCATTGCTTGGTCGCAAATTGAATCCCATCCAACTGCGATTGATCAATCGCTTTGAAAAGCTCGATCTCCAGGCCCCCGGGCATATCCCGGATCGCCACCATCTCGTTGAAATCAGCTGGGACATCTGAAACAAACGACAGCCGCTGTAATCCGCAGTGCGGCTTAGGCTCTTCATTGGGCTTGGGAAGAAATTGCCAGAGTCCCCCATGCCCGATATGGCCGAGGTAATACTTTTCATCCGGTCCCTTCACAATGCGGTTCGGCCCTGCCGTAAATCCTTTCTTCCCCTCCGCATCGTGTCCGCCGGAGTGCAGAAAAACCGCTCCCTGCCAAACTCCTTCCACTTCTTCGAGAAAGACACGATTGAGACGACCCAAGGTCAACTCGCCCATCAACCACTGGTCGTTGTATACCGAAAGCGCGCCTTTCAACCCCTTCAGCTTGATGGGCTGGGTCGGCGAGCGATTCACAATTCCCTGTGGCAGGTGCACCGTCGTCGGCGTCTGATACCGAGAACCACCAGTATTTGAATCGACATTCTCAGGCTGAAAGGCCGCAATATTGGTATTTCCCTTCTTAAGCAAATAGTGCCCGTAGAACCCACCTTGGGTCAGGCGGATAAATTCATTGGAGGGGTTAAACACGCCCTGATTATCCACCACCACGATTTCATTCTCGTCGCCCACCGCAAAGCCATTCGGGGTCCGGTATCCACCGGCATAGTAGGAAATGTCCACCTCCGACGGCTTCTCCGTCCCCGTGATCGGGCCAAGTAAAAAGGTCGACCCCCGCTTCGTCTTCGGATTTACCGTGACATTCAAATCACGCGAGCCACCAAGACGAATCGAGGTCGTGAAGTTCCCCGCAAGGTAGGTCCCCCCCTCCCGCTTGATCGTTTCAAAGCCCACGGTATAAGTATGGAAATTCGGCTGCGACGTACCATCCATGAGAACGACTTTTTCATCGACCGTGAATACCCCGTCGCCATTCTTGTCCTCGAGACGCGAGATCTTATCCTTCTCCCCCACATAAATCTTCCCTTCGAAAACCGCGATCGCCGTGGGCTCGTAGAGGTCTCCCATCAGACGGTGTGCTTTGATCTTGGCGCGCTCCGAATTCCCCACCAAGCCGGTCACTTTGAAAATCTCCCCTTTTTTAAAGGGCGCCTTGTTCTGCCGATCGGGCGTAAATACGGAAACAAAGAGATCATCCCCTTGAAACGCCATCGCGGAGATCTTCAACTCCACCTCATCGAGCGGATACACGTTTTCCAATTTCACAAGCGGATGCAAGCGATCCGCAGCCACCCCGGCACCGAGCTTGGGACTGAATTTCTTTTTCTTCTTCGGCTTGGCCTGAGCCATCACGAAGGCCGGAAAGAGGATGAGGGTGAGAAGCAACTTCATAAAAAGGTTTTAGAGCGAGCAATCCGGATTGCCAATTTATTGATTGGCTTAAATCTTCAAGAGTCCACGATCATCGGGATGAAACCACTTTTTCTCTCGCTCATTCTTTGTGCCTCCACCTCCTGCGCCAAACCACTCAAGGTTTTCATTCTTGCCGGACAATCCAACATGGAAGGTCACGCCAAGATCTCTTCCTTCGATCACATCGGAATGGATCCCAAGACTGCGCCCATGCTCAGGGAGATGCGCGACAAGGACGGCAACCCGCGCGTTCTCGATAATGTTCGCGTCTCCTACCTCACCGGTGGAAAAGTAAATGGCGTCGGCACCGGTCCACTCACAGCAGGATTCGGATCACGAAAAGACCCGACCCAAAACGGCGAAAAAATCGGGCCCGAATTTACCTTCGGTATCTACATGGAAAAGCTCCTCAACGAACCCATCCTCATCATCAAGACCGCCTGGGGCGGCAAGTCCATTAACACTAACTTCCGTCCTCCCAGCGCCGGACCCTACGTATTCAACGACAAACAAATCGAAAATTATAAGAAACAAAACAAAGACGTGAAAGCCGAGCTCGCAGCACGCAACGAAGCCGCCGGAGTTTACTACAAATACATGGTGGACCACGTTAAAAAGACTCTCGCCGATCCCGGCAAAGTGCATCCCGCCTACAATGCCAAGGACGGCTATGAACTCGCGGGCTTCGTCTGGTTCCAGGGATGGAACGATATGGTCGATTCCGGCACCTACCCCAACCGCAGCCAGCCTGGTGGATACGATAAATACAGCGAAGTACTCGCCCACTTTATCCGCGACGTCCGCAAGGATCTTACCGCGCCAAAAATGCCCTTTATCATCGGAGTAATGGGAGCCGGTGGCCCCACCAAGGATTACGGCAAAAACCAACAACGCTACAAATCAACGCACGATGGATTCCGCCAAGCCATGGCTGCTCCGGCTTCCATGCCTGAGTTCAAAGACAACGTCATCGCAGTCCTCACCGAGAACAGCTGGGACCCCGAACTCGATGCCGCCGCCGAAAAGCGAAACCTCATCAACAATAAGAAAAAGGAACTCCAAAAGGGACAACTCTCCAAAAAGGAACAAGCCGCAGAGCTTGAAAAGTTCACCGCAAAAACTCTCACCGAGCGCGACGAAAAACTCCTCACAGGCATCACCAACGCCGACTACCACTACAAAGGCTCCGCCAAAATCCTCGGCCAAATCGGCAAAGCTTTCGCCGAAGCCAACTACCAACTCCTAAAAAAGTAGCCGAAAACTTTGCTTTTGGTGCGAATCCCTAGTTTCTCTTCAACCGAATCCGGCGGTATTCCATCTGCCCCCGGTCGCCCTCGAGACCAATCGGTCCGCTCGGTGGCAGCTTGAATTCCGATTCGAGGACTTCGCCATTGCAGGTGCAATGCGCCACCCGGCCTTTGACTTCCACGACGATTTCATTCCAATCACCTGCTTTGTATTTCTTCAACTCCTTATACGGCCCGGCCACCAAATAGTCGCGGCATTGTAGCTGTGGCTTCCGAATAAAGACACCACTATCCGCCCCAGCATTGGCTCGGAATTCCAACTTCAGAGTAAAGTCGCTTCCAAATTCCTGATGCGTCCAAAGCTGCGTAAAAGCCCGACCTTCCGGTGGAGTGGTCACGATCAAGCGACCATGCTTCGCGAGGTAGCGATGCTCCTTACTGTTGATCTTCCCATCAAAGTTCTCCGTCTTTTTCAGCGTTTTTTTCTGACGATATCCCCAGCCGGTGAGATCCTTGCCGTTGAATAACATCTCATATCCCGGCTCGGGTTTGAAGTCATCGACGGGAACTCCCACCAAATTGAGCGTCTCCAATACCGGACGCAAAGTATTCCCCCACATTTGATACCCAACTTTATTGGGGTGAAGAAGGTCGTTAAACTCGGCCTTACGGGCATTCCCCTTTTCATTTGCAAACAAAGCCCAGGTATTGATCACCGTGATCTGCCGGTCCCCCTTCACCGCCGCCGCGTAGAGCTTATTGATCTCCTTGATCTTCTCCGCCGGTCGCTTCTTTGATTCGTGACTCGGAAAGACATTGCAGAGCACAATTGGCATCTCACTATTCGCCGCCTTTAGCTCCGCAATGATCAACTTGAGATTCCCCGCGATCACCGCTGGCTCAGCGCCTTCTTCCAGATCATTCGTTCCCATCAACATCACCACGCCCGATGGCTTGAGCGATAGGACATCTTCCTTGAGACGAAGCAACATCCCGCGAGTGGTGTCTCCGCTGATCCCCCGGTTAGCTACTTCGGCATCGAAAGCGCCGCCGATATTATCGCCCCAACCCTGCGTGATCGAATCACCAAAAAACACCAAGGCACCCTGCTTCACATCCACTTCCTTGGCCCACGCGCTGCGCTTCCTTGTCCACAATTTTTGAAACCAATCATATCTCCTGATCGGACCCGCTCCCGGCAGGCCCTCGTCGGTTTTCGGAATATCGAAGGCACTCGCATCCTGGGCATGAAGCGAAGTGAGTAATAATAGGCAAAGTGCTTGAGGAAGAAAAAATCGTCTCATCAGCGGGTTCTACCGCGCCCTCTTACCTCTGACGAGTTCTGAAATTCATCCCCCGATTTTCTCTTCCGCTAAAAATCGTGGGGTAGCTTTCGAAGCTCATCGGTTTGCCCTCGGAGGAAGGCAAACTATGAAGCCATAAGCCAGAGCTTTTGAATGCCCGGGTTCTCTATTTCACCTCTACAGGCTCTTCAAATATGCGACACTCTCCTTGATGCTCGCAAGCGGATTGGGTGAGTGATCCTGCTCCACGTGGCAATGTGCCACTCCGGCAGCCTTACCGGCCTCAATGATGGGCTCCATCGGAATCATTCCATTGCCCAGCTCCTTGAAGGCTTCCTTCGGCATCCCTCCGTAAATCGGAAGCTTCACCCCCGCCTTGAGATCCTTGAGATGCAGCTGGGAAACCCGCCCGCTCAATTTTTTAATCAAACCCACCGGATCCACACCTCCTGCCTTCACCCAGAAGACATCGAGCTCGAACTTCATCTCCGGAGCGAATTCCTTGATGAACACTTCAAAGCCATTTGAACCACCCATCGGCTGGTATTCGAACGAATGATTGTGGTAGGCCAACTGAATCCCGGCCTTCTGCGCGATCACGGCGGCCTTATTCAAATTCCCGGCAACCCGCTTGTAGCCATCGAGATTCTTGCGGTCCTTGCCATGGAGGTAAGGCACCACGAGATGAGTCAGTTTAATCTTATTGGCCTTCTCGACGATCCTCTTGAAATCAGAAAAGCCCTCGTCCGAGGGATTCACGGCGGTCTCCCATTCGAAGTGAGTCGAATTCATGGCCAGTCCGTGATCCTGCGAGGCCTTGATCATATCATCGCAATTGGGAAAGCCATACATCTCGCCCTGCTTGTAGCCTGCCTCGGCAATCGCCTTGATCGTACCAGCGGTGTCTTTTTTCATCGCATCGCGCATGGTATAGAGCTGGATCCCGATGTTCGCGCGGTATTTATTATTCGCGGCGAGTGCGCTGAGGGTGTTGGCAGTTCCCGCAAAAATAGAAGTGGCAGCCGAGGTCCTGAGAAATGAGCGTCGATTCATGGAAAGGAAGCAAACACAGGCTGCTGCTTCCTACCATTCAAAAGACAGACAAAGATTTCCCGCCTATTTCTTTAAGTTCTCCCACTCCTCCTTGGTCCCGCTGCTCTTCTGATTTTCCATCAGAATGAGCCAGCGATCCTTCTTCACCAACAAAGCCTCGAGGTGAATGTATTCCGTCTTTGCCACGCCTTTCTCATCGACGTGTTGATAGCGAAACATCCCAATTTCATGCGCCGTCGTGGCATCGCCCCATCTTTTCGAAAAACGAAATTCCACCGCCGCCTTCACTGTCCCGGCCTTCGTTGCATCAATTCCCGGCTTCCAGATCTCGAGCGCCTTCGCCAACAGGTAGCTCGTCTTTTTCTTCCCTGAAATCAAGACCCCGTCCGGATGACAAGTCGCCTTGTATCCCTCAAAATCCCCCGCCTTCACCGCCCGCGAAACCTCCGCCCAATAGGAATTCAATTCCTTGATCCGCTCGTCGGCGAATGCGGCAGGAAGCAAAAAACTTAAACAAAGTATCAAGCGAAATACCATAGAGAGGTCATTACCTCACCTCAGGTGAAAAGTCACGACAATCGACCCGCTTCATTTTCATAAAAAACGAATTAAAATAGATTGGCGACAATTCACGAAGATTAGCGGACCCTCTTCCCGATGACGACCGACACCGAACCCATCGCGAATGCCCTCCTGCGTTCACTCCTCGAAAGCCCACTCCTCATCGACGACCTCCCCGAAGCGCCTTCCCTTTCCCGCACTCATCTCGCCCTTCCCAATACAATCCCTGCTCTCAATCTTCATCAGAAACTCGGTCACCTCTACGAGGACGCCCTTGCCATCCTCCTGCGGGAATCACCCACCCTCGATCTCCTAAAAGAAAACCTCCAAATCCGCAGAGACATCCACACTACCGTCGGCGAACTGGATTTCCTCCTCCGCGAAAAATCCACCGGCAATCTCATCCACCTTGAACTCGCCACCAAGTTCTACCTCGCCGTCGACACCCCGGATGGTCTTACCCTCCCCGGCCCCGATGCCCGCGACAACTACCGCCGCAAACTTACCCGACTCCGCAATCACCAACTCACTCTTCCCTCACGCTTCCCGGATTATTTCCCGGAAACTTATCGCAGCGAAGCCATCGAGACGAAGCAACTCATCTACGGCTGCCTCTTCGATCATATCCATGCCAACGAATTGGCGAACCCCGAGTTCATTTCCCCCACCTGCCGACGGGGCCGCTGGCTCCACCAATACGAACTCTCTTCCTATTTCCCCAAAGAGACTCAATTCCAACTCATCCCAAAACACCTCTGGCCCATGCCATTCAATCTTCTCACCGACATCCCCCTCGAATCTTGGCAGCCCAATGAACCAATCGATCGCTGCCTTATGATCCATGCTGGCGTCGACCCAGCCCCTTACTTTGTCTCTCCAGATTCCTACCCCAAACTCAACTCCTGAAAAATGACAGTGCATTCTTCGGCAAGCTATTCAGAATAGCAAAATGTTCAGGCCTACAGTAGTTCTCCTTTTCTGCCTCTCTCTGTCCGTCTCGGCGCAAGTCCACCGCGATCCCATCCGCCTGACCCACGGCCCGATGCTCGGAAAGCCCACCACCGACTCCGTCCTCGTCTGGGGCCGAACTTCCGAGGAAGGCGAATTCATCGTCAAATACGGCCTCGCCGAAAACGCCCTCGATCAGACCAGCCAGCCGGCCACCACCAAGATCGGACATGACCTCACCGGCTTCACCCAGCTCTCCGGACTCAAGGGCGACACCCGATACCATTACCAAATCTTCGTCGAGGGAAACCCTCACGGCCTCCCCGGATCCTTCCTCACTCTTCCCTCCAAGAAAGACAGCATCCACCCCGAACACAATCCCGAGGGCCTCTTCAATTTCCGGTTCGAAGTCGGTTCCTGCGCCAACCAAAACCCGATTCACGGCATCGGCCACCGAGCACCCGTCTACGAAAACCTCAATCAGGACTGGGCCGACAAGACTCACTTTCACATCATGAACGGGGATTGGCTTTACGAAGAGCTCCGCACCTATCCCGCCGAAGCCTGGCGCCTCACCCAGGGTGTCAATACCCTCCCGCCCGTCGTCAAAAATGCTCCATCCATCGTCGGAGTTTGGGAAAACTACAAACTCTACATGAGCCGCGGTGTCGAACGTGCCAAATGGCATCGCAACGTCCCGAGCTACTTCACCTTCGATGACCACGAACTCGTCAACGACATCTGGGGCTCAGCCGAAACCGGCAAGCGCCACCGTCGCACCGTCTTCCGCGATATCGGAACGCGTGCCTTTTACGACTATCTCGGCTGGGCTAATCCCGTCGCTCACTCCAACGAAGTCCACATTGGCCGCGGCCAAATGAAAAAAGACAGCGACCTCCTCATCGACCCCAACACCGACTTCACCAAACTCCCGCTCAATGAAATGGGCAACCTCCACGTCCACTGGGGCACGCCCGAAGCCGGGGTCAACGACCTCAAATTCGACAACGACGAGGGACACAAAAATTCTTACGTCTACGACATCGCCAAGGTCGTCGATAAACACACCTTGCAGCTCCACATGCCCGCCAAGGTCAGCGACACTGTGAGCTACTCCATCGCCCGACGTTCCTACGGAAATTTTCGCGTGGCGAATTGCGAGTTCTTCCTCCTCGATACCCGCAGCTCGCGCGACATGCACGACGTCAATGACCGCGGCAAGGAAGGCATTTCTATGATCGGGAAATCCCAGCGCGAGTGGCTTCTTAAATCAATGAAAGAAAGCGACGCCGATTTCTTTTTCCTCACTTCCTCGGTCCCCTTCATGATCCCTCACAGCGGCGCGGGCGGATTCGAAGCCGCGGGCAACAAAGAGGAAGCCTGGACCGGGTTTTTCCACGAACGCGAAAAGCTCATCGACGAATGGGACAAGCTCGGCAAAAAAGTCTTCGTCCTCACCGGCGACCTTCACAACAGCTTCGCCATCAAGATCACCGACAACGTCTGGGAATTTTGCTGCGGCCCGCACAACAGCGTGAACCACGTTCCCAAAAACGACGAGATGGATCGCCCAGCCACCGGCATCTTCGACTGGGGTCCACGCAAATGCGACATCCGCTGGAGTTCCTACATCCTCCCCGACCTCCCGCGCCTCGAACGCCTCTACCCGCACTTCTGCGTCGTTAAGGTCAACAACGTCTTCAACATGCCCAGGAAGCTCGGCGACAAGCGGCTCGTGGCCTACCCGCATCCGCAGGTCATCTTCCAATACTACGACGGCCGCACCGGGGAGCTCGCCTACGCCGAGGCCATTTCCCTCGACCGATAGAGCAAATTCCTCATCGGACGCCCATTTTTGAAAACTTCATAAGAACGGTATCGTATTGACCCGACCCGAAGGTTTTCCAGACGTTCTATTCCTCTCTTAAAGTCTTACTTAAATCCACTCATGAAACACCTCCTAGTCATCCTCACGATCGGCCTGACCCAACTCGGTCTTGCAGAAAAACCCAATGTTGTCCTCATTCTCTCCGATGACCAATCCTGGACCGACTACGGATTCACCGGCCACAAAATCATCAAAACTCCGCGGATCGACAAGTTCGCCGCCGAGTCCCTCACTTACACCCGCGGCTATGTCACCTCACCCCTCTGCCGTCCCTCTCTCGCCGGCATCTTCACCGGGCTGCACACTCCCGTTCATGGCATCACCGGAAATGACCTTCTTGTCAATGGAGCCAAAGGCCGTGCCTCTCGCATCAATCCCGAAACCGCCCCTTTCCACGAAAAACTCTACGCTAATTTTCAAAAGCAGCCCAACCTCGCCCGCCTCCTCGGCGAGGCCGGATATCTTTCGCTGCAAACCGGAAAATTCTGGGAAGGAAAACCCCAACGGCACGGCTTCACCCACGCCATGACTCATGCCGATCCAAAAAAAGGCGGGCGTCACGGCGACGCCGGATTGAAGATCTCCCGCAACGGTATTGCTCCCATCAAGTCCTTCCTTGATGAGGCCAAGCAGGAAGAAAAGCCCTTCTTCATCTGGCACGCCCCCTTCCTTCCCCACACCCCGCACAATCCACCCAAAGAACTCTACGACAAATATCTCAAACTTGAGCCTAACAAATTCATCGCCCGCTACTACGCCATGGTTGAATGGTTCGACCAAACTTGCGGTGAGCTTTTCGACGAACTCGAAACCCGCGGCCTCGCCGAAAACACCATCGTGCTCTACGTCACCGACAATGGCTGGATTCAATCCGGCGACTCCGGTAAATACGCGCCGCAATCCAAACAAGAACCTCACGAAGGCGGAATCCGCACCCCCATCATGGTTCGCTGGACCGGTAAGATCACTCCCAAGATGGACAAGACGACACTCGTCTCCGCCATCGATCTTGCACCCACCATTCTGAAAGCCTGCGCAGTTGAGGTCCCCAGACAAATGACCGGACTCGACCTTCGCGATACCGAAGCCCTCGCCAAACGCGATGTCGTTTTTGGCTTCGACGGCAACCACGACATGCAGGACGTCAACAACACCCCGAGCAACTGCGAATCCCGCTACATCGTCCAAGGCGACTGGAAACTCATCGATCACATCAACGACACCTCCTTCGTAAAGAGATACAACGGACGCTACACCGGACGCCCCGGTAATGAGGCAGGCAAAGCCGAACTTTACAACCTCGCCAAAGACCCTCACGAAAAAACCAACCTCGCCGACAAACACCCCGAGAAAATCACGGCCCTCAGAAAGTCCCTCGACGCTTGGTGGAAACCCGGAAAGTAAAGACCTGATGAATGTTCTTAACCCTCTCCTCGAGGCTGAGCTCATCATCAAGAAAGGCCCTAAGAAAACAGGCAAATACGATCTCTGGGAATCTTGAGAAAAAGCTAATTTTCCCTTTGCTCGAAACCAGACCTACGACAGCACTCCCTTGATTATCTTACCGTCATCCGTCGGGCCGATGAGGCGCTGGTTTAAGCCCTGGTAGGGAAAGCTAAAGCGGTTCGGGTCAAGTCCGAGAAGGTGTAGAATAGTCGCTTGCAGGTCTCGAATACCCACCGGATTTTCTCCGATGTAATATCCAATGTCGTCGGTCTGACCGAAAGCACCTGGCTTGATTCCCGCGCCCGCCATCCACATCGTGAAGGCGTGCGGGTGGTGGTCGCGGCCGTAGAAGCCTTTTTTCAATTCGTTGCGCACGTTGTTCTGCATCATCGGGGTGCGTCCAAACTCGCCGCCCCAGACGATGAGGGTTTCTTCGAACAGCCCACGTTGTTTTAGATCTTTGATGAGGCCTGCTATGGCCTTGTCAATCTGCTGGCATTTAATCGGCAAAGTCTCATCGATTGATTCGCCCAGCGACGAACCGTGGTGATCCCAACCCCAATCGTAGAGCTGCACGAAGCGCACTCCGTTTTCGACCAGTCGCCGTGCCAGGAGGCAATTGTTGGCGAAGGTCGGATCGTCGCCCTTGTATATCTGGCGTGGGTCGGCGGCGGTCTCGGCGGCAGAAACGTGGCCCGGTTGCGCACCATAAAGATCCAGGATGTGCTTTGGCTCCTTGCTGATGTCCATCACCTCCGGGACCGACATTTGCATGCGGAAAGCCAACTCATACTGCGAGATGCGGGTGAGGGTTTCCGGGTCGCCGATCTGCTTGTGCTGGAGCTCGTTTAGGTCGTTGAGAGCATCAAGGGTCTTCCGACGCATTTGGCGACTCATACCTTTCGGATCCGAAAGATAAAGGATCGGATCACCACCGTCGGTGCGGCACTGCACGCCCTGGTAAACGGTCGGTAGGAATCCCGAACCCCACAAGGATTTGCCGGCACTCGGAGTTTTACCGCCTGAGGCAAGCACCACAAAACCGGGCAGGTTCTGGTTCTCGCTACCCAGTCCGTAGGTCACCCACGACCCCATCGATGGCGAACCAAGGAGTTGGCTTCCGGTCTGCAAAAGAAGCTGCGCGGGCGAGTGGTTGAACTGCTCGGTATGCATTGAGCGGATAACGCAGACATCATCGATCACAGAACTGAGACCGGGAAGGAGACTGCTAATCCACTGGCCACTCTCGCCATGCTGGGCGTAGTCGAAAACCGGTCCCATCATCTTTGGTTTCCCCTTGATGAAGGCGAAGCGTTTTCCTTCGAGGTATTCGTCGGGGCAGACCTTACCGTGATACTTGGTCAAGGCAGGCTTGTTCTCAAACAAGTCAATCTGCGATGGCGAACCCGCCATGTGCAGATAGATGATCGACTTGGCCTTGGCGGGAATGCGGAACCGCGGTTTGGTGGGTGTCGCCGTTTCAGCCGAGAGCATTTGCTGCAGGGCGATTGCACCGAAGCCGAGACCGGATTGCTTGAAGAAGTGGCGCCGCGTATTGGCGCGAAGTTGCTCGAGTTTGAGGTTCATGGTTTCATCAGAGTTTCATCAAGATTGAGAATGACGCTCGCCACGCACACCCGGGCCGCGTCGCCTTCTTTGAGTCCGGCGGACTGAAGCAGTGCCTGAGCCTCTTCAGGTTTCGACGCGAAGTCGGCTTTCATCGTCTCATAGAGCGCATTCAGTCGCTTCGCTTCTTCCGCGGTGGGTGGGCGTGTTAGGACAAGCCGGAAGCCGTGTTCGATGTCGGTCATCCGCTTTGCCAAGGCACCGGCTGCTTCGACGAAGGCCGTGCCGTTTAAGGTTACAAGTGCTTGCAGCGGCGTGTTGGTGCGAACCCGCCGGATCTGGCAAACTTCACCGCTGCCGGCATCAAAGGAGAGCATCGCGGGGTGTGGACTGGTGCGTTTGGCGTAGGTGTAGAGCCCACGCCGGTAGCGATCCGGCCCGGTCGCGTTTTTCCATCGTTCTCCACTGTAGGTTGACTTCCATACACCATCCGGTTGCGGTGGCATTACTGACGGACCACCGAGTTTTCGCGTCAGCAAACCGGACGCGGCGAGTGATTGATCGCGCACCATTTCGGCCGACAGACGAAAGCGCGCGCCGCGACTGAGGAGCCGGTTGCGAGGGTCGGCGGCAAGTCTTTCGGGCGTCACTACCGCGCTTTGACGGTAGGTCTCCGACATCACGATGGTTTTCAGCAATTGTTTGAGGGACCAGCCATTCTCGCGGTAGTCCACCGCCAGCCAATCGAGTAACTCAGGATGCGATGGCACCGATCCTTGCGAGCCGAAGTCCTCCTCGGTCTCGACGATGCCGATGCCGAAAAGCCGCGCCCAGACTCGGTTTACCATAACTCGTGCGGTGAGCGGGTTCTCCGGTTGCATCAGCCACTGCGCAACGCCCAATCTGTTCACTGGCGATTCACCGGGTAGCTTACCGAACACCTCCGGCACGCCCGCTTCGACTTCGTCGCCTTGATCGAGAAAGTTACCTCGGTTGTGAATACGAGTCTGGCGACGCTTCGATCCGACGAGCTCTCGCATGATCGGAGTCTTCGAGATGCCCCCTTGCACCCCTGCCAGATTTTTGCGTGCTGCGGCCAACTTCGCATGGAGTTCACGCGTCGCTCCGTCGACTTGTTCGGCAAACACCTTTTCCAACCCGGCGACCGGGTCGACATCCGCCGTCAGCCACTTGGTAGGATGCGGGCTCGCCGACAGCCTGAACGATTCGAAAAGCAATCCCTGTCCATATTCCATTTCCAACGTCAGACGCAGTTGTCCGCCGGAGATCGGTTTGGCAAAATCGAAGACCGCGGCATGTGGCTCGGCGGCCTTTGGTGAAAATGCCCAGCCCGCTCTCGACTTGCCGTCAATCGCCTTGGCGACTTCCCAGCCACGTTGCGAAAAGTCAGCGCGCGGGTTCGCGAGTTTGAGTTTCTCGGGTTTGCCTCCCGGGGCAATGAACTCTGCCCTCAATTCACGCAAGGCCACGTTCTTGTCCGGCCACTTGCCACCCGCTTTTTTGGGCAACGCATCGATGCGCAATGCGGTCAAGGCCTCTCCCGCCGGTAAATTAAGCGTCAATGTCCAAGTATCTTTCTCCGGGTTCTCCGACGTGACACTGAGCGTCCCGTCCCCCGCCTGGACAAGCTTCACCCCGTGTTTCGACTTTGCGCCGGCCAGCTTCAGCGGCTGCCAAAGTGGTGCCTTTTCAAAGCCCGCTTTCCATTGAGAAAAAGCCTCCGCGTAGCCCGCTGGTTTTGCTTTTAGTTGTTGATCAAGAGCCGCAATCTCCGCTTCGAACTTCGCGACTTGTGCGCGTTGCTGGACCGTGGGAGTGGACATCACGGGCGCGACCCGGTCGGCGTCTTCGGTTTGGTTGAAAAAACTGTAGAACGAATAGTAATCTTCGATCGTGATCGGGTCATACTTATGCGTGTGACATTTGGCGCAGCCCATGGTCAGCCCCATCCAGACCTGCATCGTGGTGTCCGCCCGATCCTTCACGGCGGCGACACGGAACTCCTCATCGTCTGTTCCTCCCTCGTCGTTCTCCATCGTGTTGCGATGGAACGCGGTTGCCAAAATCTGCTCGGTCGAGGGCTTGGGCAGAAGATCGCCAGCGAGTTGTTCGATGGTGAATTGGTCGTAGGGTAGGTCACGGTTAAGCGCATCGATCACCCAATCGCGATAGCGCCACATGTCGCGGTGACGATCTTTCTCGTAACCTTTCGTGTCCGCATAACGCGCCAAGTCGAGCCACATACGCGCCCAATGTTCACCAAAATCCTCAGCCGCCAACAAGCGATCAACCACCGCTTCGAAATCTCCTGTTTTCACAAAGGCATCCGCGTCTTCAATCGTCGGAGGCAAGCCAGTGAGGTCGAGCGAAACCCGGCGGATCAACGCGTAACGATCCGCCTCGTCTGCAGGCGCAAGCCCGGTCGTTTTCTTTAGTTGCT
This sequence comes from bacterium, assembly GCA_018222765.1. GTDB lineage: Bacteria > Verrucomicrobiota > Verrucomicrobiia > Verrucomicrobiales > Akkermansiaceae > SW10. The sequence continues at coordinate 294,033 of JAAEZT010000002.1, forward strand.
CACCGACAAAGTGATCGATGGGATGCCTGCCCTCCGGCACGGCAGCTTTGACGGGGGGCTCAAAGGACCAGTGCGTGTCGTATGCTCCTCCTGAAGCGACCCAGGCCCGCAGCAGTTTTTTCTGAGCCTCGGTGAGAACATGCCCTGTGTCCTCTGGTGGCATGAGATCATCTTCATCATCGGTCTCAATCCGGTAGATCAACTCGCTATCTTCCACCGGGCCAAGCATTTTCCTAGCTCCCTTCGCGGTATCGAGTCGAAGATTGCCTTCACGCGACTCCTTGTCGGGACCGTGACAGGCGAAACAGTTCGCCGAAAGGATAGGACGAATGTCGCGATTAAAATCCACCGCCGCCTGACTAGAATCAATCGTGATTCCAAATGAGGTTAAAAAGAAGAGGCCGACTCTCAACATGGTAAGACAGTGTGCCACGAAAGGTCGCAATCGTCTTGCATTGCAAAATCTTGTTTGTGTAAAATTAACGCATGAATCATACAAAAAAATTACGAACCACTTTTCTGAAGGAACTTCCCCGGGAGCAGTTGTTGATGCTCTTCGATCTCGTCCCCAATGCCTCTTTCTTCCTCAAGAATACCCGGGGACAGTTCATCGCCTTGAACCGACGGGGATGCGAATTCTGCGGAGTCTCGAACGAATCCGAGGCCATTGGTAAAACGGACTACGATTTCTTCCAACCGGACCGGGCGAAGGCCTATCAGGAAGACGATTACGCTGTCATGACGTCGGGGGAACCCGTGTTCAATCGCATCGAAGCCCTGCCCGAATCCATTCGCTCTCCCCGCCTCGTCATCACCAGTAAAATCCCCATGCGTGACGCCAAAGGAAACGTGATCGGCGTCGCTGGATTCTCTCGCCGAGTCGAGGAGTTCCGGGATCACTCCGGCATGATCGGCCGCTTTGCGAAGGTGGTCTCCCATCTGCACAATCACTACGGCGAACCCATTGCCACCCCGCACCTAGCCCGCATGGCAGGCATCTCAGAGAGCCAGTTCAACCGCCGCTTCCGTCAGGCCTTTGGAACAAGCGCCCGACAATACCTCTTGCAAATCCGGGTCGACGCAGCAGTCCGGAAGCTACAGGAAAGCAATGAAACCGTCTCTACCATCGCCCTTGACTGCGGCTTTCACGACCACGCCCACTTCAGCCGCAGCTTCCAGCGTATCATGCAATGTTCCCCGTCAGACTACCGCAAACGGATCGACTCAATTTTGGAATAATAAGCTCAGAACAATCCTGACAACCCAGTAAGGAGCTCAGCGCTTCCAGCCCGGCCGGAGGGGAGGATCCCCTTTCCCGATTTGCCAAGATGGCGATGAGCCCGCATCTACTTCGCCAACCTCGGCGCGGAATGGCCTTGTTCGCGAATTTTTTTCAAAAGCGCCTGCATTTTTTTCACCGTCCCAGGATGTCTCGCAGCGAGATCATTTCTCTGCCCAATGTCCTCCTTCAAATTAAAGAGCTTCGCTTCCACATTTTCCTTTTCGGGGTAGCCATGCTTCTTCTCCCAGTTCTTATCCCGACGAGAAACGTATCCGCTCTTGGTATCAACCAAGACCCAATCGCCATCACGAATGGCGTAGCGACCGCTACTCGTATTGTGAATGTGTGTCGAGCGCACCGACTTCACCTCGCCCCTCAGAAGAGGCATCAGATCATGGGAATCCTCCGCCGCATTTTTCTTGGGTAATTCAAATCCCACCACCGAGGCAATCGTCGCCATGAAGTCAATCTGCGAAACGAGCGACTCATTCACCGTCCCCGCCTTCGTCACGCCGGGATACTTGATGATGAGGGGCACGTGGTGGCCACCTTCGTAAATGTCGCGCTTCAAACCCCGCAGCGGGTACGATGACCAGTGATCATACTTTTGATCCCGAGCGTAGGCGTAGTGCTCCGGCCCATTGTCCGCGGTGAAAATCACGACGGTGTTCTCGGCCTGACCCGATTCCTTGAGCGCCGTCAGCAATTGCCCGATCGAATGATCGGTTTCATGAACAAAATCCCCGTAAGGACCCGCTCCTGATTTCCCATCGAACTCGTCATTCGGAATGATCGGCGCATGCGGTGAAGGATAGGCGAAGAAGAGAAAGAAGGGTTTATCCGTCTTGGCCTTTTCCTTGATATACTCGACGCCTTTTTGGGTCGTGGTCGGAATATTCTCATAAGGATCCCAGCCCTTGATCATCGGACCGGGACGAAACTCCCAGTTTCCTTCCTTGATCTTCTTGAACTTCGCCGTGTCCATGATGGCATCCGGCGGGCTCACGACCTTGTCATTTTCGATCCAGCAATAGGGCGGAAAGTTGATCACGGTATCCCCAAAGTAATAATCAAAACCATGCGCCAGCGGACCATCGGGAATCTTCTTACTCCAGTCAAAGGCCTCCGGACCCCACTGCTTCTTCTTACGATTCCATTGCGTCACCTCCGTCGGTTTAGCATCTAGCTTCTTGAGCGCCTCCCAATCCCAGCCGAGATGCCATTTCCCAATCACCGCCGTATCATAACCTTTCTCCTTTAACATCTCCGGCATCGTCAAGCGCTCGGGTTTGAACACCGATCCGCCAAAGGCATTTACAATGCCATGAAAATCCCGCCAGTGGTGCCGACCGGTCAGCAAGGCATAGCGCGACGGCGTGCAAATCCCCGATGACGAATGACCGTCGGTGAACCGCACTCCTTCCTTGGCCAACTGATCAAGATGCGGCGTGGGAATCTTGCTCTTGGCATTGTAACAACCCAAATCTCCGAAACCCAAATCGTCGGCATAGAGAATGAGAATATTGGGCTGCTTGGCGACGGAGCTTGTCCCTGAAAAAACCAGACAGGAGATGGAGAGGAGAAATCGACGCATCATGGTGATCTCAATACCTCCTCATTCCGCCAGGGTTTTCAATCACAAACAAATCCCGCTGATCCGAATCACTTGAAATGAGAGATATTCTCTGACAAATACCCTCCACCCATCCGGTATCCTGTCCAAATGCGCCTGCTCATCCTTCTCATCTTTTCCGCCTCCGCCTTCCCGTCGCTGAAGGCCGATGAGTTCCGTGACGCCACGCAACCATTTCTAAAGAAATATTGCATATCTTGTCACGGAGAGGAGAAACAAAAGGGCGATATCGTTCTTCACGACATTAATAGCCTCGATGCGGCCTTCAAAAAGCATCGTCTCCTCGAAAATATTATCGATCAGGTCGAACACGGCGACATGCCGCCCGATGACGGGGATGTAATCCCCACCGATGACGAACGCAAAAAATTCATCGAGGTTGTCTCGAATATCAACAAGCGCATCAAAACCGGTGACGTTCCGCAAAAGGCCGGACGCGTCACCTTGCGTCGTCTTAATCGACACGAATACCACTATACCGTCCGTGACCTCTTCGGGGTGAACTTCAATCCAAGCCAGGACTTTCCTGCCGACGGGGCCGGCGGCGAGGGATTCGACAACACTGCCGATGCACTTTTCTCCAGCCCGGCTCTGCTCGAAAAATATCTCGCCGCCGCAAAAAAAGTGATCGCGTCCGTCTACGCCAATCCCGGACTCAAAAAGCGTGCCATCATAAAGCAGCCGGAGACGCCCAAAGACGCCGAAGCAACGGCAAAGGAAATTCTCAGCTACCATGCGACCCTCGCTTATCGCCGTCGTGTGAGCAAAGAAGACATGGCGCCGCTCATCAACGCCTTCAAACGAGATTTGAAATCCGGGAAGTCCTTCGACGATTCCCTGCGCGCTCCGTTCACCGCTCTCCTCATCAACCCGCGCTTCCTCTTCCGCGCCGAGCAAAACCAACCCGGCAAAACCGAGTGGAAACTCAACGACTTCGAAATCGCAACCCGCCTTTCCTACTTCCTCTGGTCGTCCATGCCCGACCGCGAACTCTTCCGTCTCGCCGATGCCGGAAAGCTTGGCGACCCGAAGGTCCTCAAAGCGCAAACCCTGCGGATGATCGCCAGCCCCAAGTCCACCGCCCTCGCCCGTCACTTCGCCGGACAATGGATCGGCTTCGACAAAATGGTCAGCGTTGTCGATCCCGACAGTAGACGCTTCCCGAATTTCAACAACGATCTGCGCAAAGCAATGTATTACGAGAGCGTGGAATTCTTTTCCCACCTCCTTCGCAAGGACCAACCGCTCACCGACCTCATTGATAGCGACTACACCTTTGCCAACGCCACGCTGGCCCGACACTACGGTCTCAAGGAAAAAGTGACGGGCAGCGAGATAAAGAAAGTTTCCCTACACAACAAACAACGCGGCGGCATCATCGGGATGGGCAGCGTTCTCACCTCAACTTCCCTTCCCCTTCGAACCAGCCCGGTGCTCCGTGGTGTTTGGATTCTCGACACTCTGCTCGGCGATCCCGCCCCACCACCACCGCCCGATGCTGGCGAACTCCCCGCAGACGACACCAAGGCCGACGGGCTCACCTTCCGTGAGCAACTCGACATTCACCGCAAAGCCCCCAAGTGCGCCAACTGCCACAACCGCATCGATCCTCTCGGCTACTCTTTGGAAAACTTCGACGCCATCGGCCGCTGGCGCGAAAAAGACGCCAACGGAAAACCAATCGATTCCTCAGCCGCTCTCCCTGGCGACATTGAATTCTCCTCACCAGCTGAGCTCAAGCAACTTCTGATGTCAGCCAAGAACAAGTTCGCCGCCAACATGACGCGCAAGATGCTCTCCTATGCCACCGGCCGCGGCCTCGAATACTACGACGAAGCCGTCGTAACAAAGATCGTCGCCAAACTCAAAAAAAGCGGCTATTCTACCCAAGCACTCGTGCACGAGATCGTAAACTCCCGCCCTTTCCTCAACCGCTCAAGCACCCAATAACCATGGCCAACATTCAATCCAACCGCTGGCAGATTTCACGACGCCAAACGCTCAAAGGCCTCGGCGCCACCATGGCGCTTCCTTTTTTGGAAGCGATGCGCCCGCTTCACGGGCAATCCACTGCGTCCGGTGATCCGGTCCGCATGGCCTGCCTCTTCATGCCCAATGGCGTGCGTCCGGACAAGTGGACACCCACCGGCTCGGGAAAAACCTACAAGCTTTCCCCCATCCTCTCTCCGCTCGAGGCGCTCAAGGAGGAGATCATGGTCATCAGCGGCCTGACGAACAAAGCCTCCCACGGCGGCGACGGACACTATTTCAAGACCGCCAGTTGGTTGACCTGCACCACGATTGAAAAAACCGTTGGGTCCAATGTCAGCTCAAATGGTATCTCTATTGACCAAGTCGCGGCCCAGGAAATTGGCAACAGCACCCGTCTTCCTTCCATGGAGTTGGGCACCGAGCCGATCACCAGCGGTATCGACCGCAATGTCAATTTAACGCGACTCTATGGCTCTCACATTTCCTGGAAGAAGCCCGACGTTCCTCTTCCTTGCGAAATTAATCCACGCATCGCCTTTGATCGCCTCTTCCGCAATCGCAACAAGTCCGGGAGCTCCGCTACCGGGAATCCCGACAAGTCCATCCTCGATATCGTTCTCGATGACGCCAACAGCTTGAAGCGTTCTCTCGGCGACGAAGACACCCACAAGCTCGACCAGTATCTCGAGAGCGTGCGCGAGGTCGAACGTCGCATTGAAAACGAAGCCTCCCAACTAGGGGCCGGACAAAACCTCACACCCGAAGCGCTCAAACAACTGGCCGCTCTCAGCGAACGCATCAATAAAGCAGGCGGCGGAAGCAAAAACGACTTCGGGTCGCTGCAACGACTCAACCCGACCGAGCACGTTCGTCTCATGATGGACATTATGGTCCTCGCCTTCTGGACGGATTCCACACGCGTCTCCACCTTCATGTTCGGCAACGCGGTCTCAGGAAAGAACTTTTCCTTCCTCGACGGCGTGAGCGGAAGTCACCACTCGATTTCGCACCACAAGAACGACAAAAAACAGCTCGATCAGTACCAGATCATCAACACCTGGCACACCGAGCAATACGCCTATATGCTTCAGCGCATGAAAGAAATTCCGGAAGGAAGCGCGACCTTGCTCGACAACTCGATGGTTCTCTTCGGTTCCGGCATTCGCGACGGAAACGCCCACGCCACCAAAGACATTCCCATTGTTCTCGGGGGTGGAGCCAAGGGCCAACTTAAGACCGGCCGTCACCTCGAAACCAACGGAGCAGACCTGAGCAGTCTCTACGTCGGCATGCTCAAGCGCCTCGGCGTTTCCAAGCAAAAAGTTGGCGAAGCCTCTCGCGAACTCAGAGGGATCTAGGCAGATATGCCAGCCACCTTCCAACTTCGCACGCCAAGTCTCAACGACCTCGGCGCGCTAACAGAATTGGGAAGAGCCACCTTCGTCGAAACTTTTGGAGATCTTTACACCCCTGAAGATCTCCACGCCTTCCTCACCGGAGTCTACAGCGAAAAATCAGTTTCGGAGGAACTCAACAATCCCGACCTTCAATTTCAGGTCCTCACTCAAGAAGAAGAACTCGTCGGCTTCGCCAAAATCGGCCCAGTCCACGTCCCAGCTGAAAATCCGGCCCCCTCGGCGATGGAGCTCTGGCAGCTCTACGTTCGTCAGGAATTTCTCGGGCAGGGACTCGGGAAAAAGCTCATGGCTTGGGCCGAAGAACAATTCGCTCTCCGAAAAGCCCCTGAAGTTTACGTCAGTGTCTTCAGCGAAAACGAACGGGCTATTCGATTCTACGAAAGCCACGGCTTCAAAAAAATCGGCGAATACGGCTTTCCAGTTGGAGATCAAATCGACCTTGAGTGGATCATGCACAAAATCGGATCAAGTCGGAAGTAGCTGACAAAATCGTTCGTAAGCTTTCTTCCACTTCGTATCATCTTGTGGCTCGAAGCGTTTTGTTTCGAATGACGAGCGAATCATCGCACGTCCTGCCGTGAGAGAATCCAATTGACCACATGCCACCATTTGCATCATGAGATTTCCGGCGGCGGTTGCTTCATACGGGCCAACCACGACCGGGCGATTGATGCTATTGGCGATGCATTGGCTAAGCATGTCATTCTGGCCACCGCCGCCGATAATGTGAAGGACTTCAACACGATGGCCAATCACTTCTTCCAACCGCTCGAGAACGAAGGCGCACTTCATTGCCAAACTATCGATCAGCGTACGGAGAATTTGCGCCGGAGCTGTCGGAAGATCCTGTCCGCTTTCCTGGCAAAAATCGACGATCATTTGAGGCATGTCGGCTCGATTGGAAAAGCGTTGATCGTCGGGGTCCACCAGAGATCTCAGTGGCTCGGCAGTTCGTGCCATGCCCGCCAGCTCTTCGAAGCTCCAGACGTCGCCATTCTCGGCCCACACCCGGCGGCATTCCTGCAACAGCCACATTCCGTTGATGTTCTTCAGCAAACGGATGGTATCGAAGACCCCCACTTCGTTGGTGAAATTATACTTCCGGGCAAGCTCGCTCAAAATTGGCTGATCCAATTCCACTCCCAACAAAGACCAGCTCCCCGAGCTTAGGTAAGCGAAGTTTTTGTCCCCATCAGCCGGAACCGCTGCGACCGCCGAAGCGGTATCGTGACTGCCCACCGTGACAACCTGAGTATGTGAAAGAAGCCCGGTTTCGGCGGCGATGTCATCCTTAACCGGCCCAAGCGATTCACCAGCTTCGATCAAATCCGGAGTCTTTTCCAAAGGAACACCGATCTTTTCGAAGAGCTTTATCGACCACCGCTTCTTCACCGGGTTATAGAACTGGGTCGTGCTTGCATTGGTCCGTTCGCAGAAAGCCTTCCCGGTCAACCGTAGATTGATGAGATCAGGAATGAGCAAAAACTGCGCGGCATCATCCAACAGTTCCGGCTCGTCCCTCCTGGCCGCGGCCAATTGGAACAAGGTGTTAATCTGCATGAATTGCAGGCCGGTCTTCTCGTAAATTTCCTCACGCGAAACTGCTTCACAAACCCCGTCCATCGCCTGCTTGTTTCGGGTATCACGATAATGGCGAGGCACCGCGATAAGCTCTCCGCTTTCATCAATTAACCCATAGTCCACTCCCCAGGTATCGACCCCAATCGAGCGAATCGCTTCGGCGCCATACTTCGCCACTGAGAGCTTTAACCCCTCAACAACGCCGCTCCAAAGACTTTCGAAATTCCAAAATAACCCCCCGTCCCGTTCATCCGGAACATTCTCGAATCGGTTAATTTCATCGAGCGAAAACTTCCCTCCTGACACCACACCCGCGATGACCCGACCACTGCCAGCTCCAAGATCAATCGCGAGAGAAACTGACATGCCTAGATAAGATTGAGGTCCTTCATCGCCTTCGCGTGAAGATCAAGATACCGGTCACGCGACTCTTCAGCAATCAGATCTTCATCCCAATTAGGAATAATGTCTGACATGCGGGACTTTCCTTCCTCGCTCTCGAGAAGCTCCGGAAAACACTTCTCCACACACTCCAACATGACCTGCGTCGAAACCGAAGCTCCCGGTGAAGCGCCAAGCAAAGCGGAGATGCTTCGGTCTTCGCTTGTGAGAACTTCGGTGCCGTAATGCACGATCCCCGGTTCTTCACCGGGCTCCTGCTTGATCGCCTGCACACGAATCCCGGCATCTATCACCTCCCAATCTTCTTCCCGGGCATCGGGGTAAAAGTTGTAAAGCTCCTGCATGCGGGATGACTTCGATTGCAGCCCCTGTTCGACGAGATATTTCACCAGATCAAGATTGAAGAGCCCAACTTTTATCAGCGAGAGAATGTTGTTCGGACGAATGGAAAGAGGCAGATCGGTATGGCTCC
>JAAEZT010000061.1 GCA_018222765.1 bacterium
TGACGATGCGGCCGGTGTCGGAAACACGCTCACCAGTTTCGGTTTCGCAAACCTTTCGCGGACTTATGCGTTCAATATTGAGGTAGAACCAGTCGAGGACTCCAACCCGACGCCCCCGGTAGTCACCGGTCTCACACCAAGTACGAGCTCGAGCGAAGTAGCGGTCAGCAGTGACCTGATGGTGACCTTCGATGAAGTGATCGTGACCGGTGCCGGCAATATCATTATCAAGAACCTGACCGACTCGACGCAAATCGCGATTCCGGTGGGCGACGCCCAAGTCACCGTCGAGGGTGTTTTCCTGACCATCTCCCCTGCCCAACCTCTCGTGGCGGGCAAGGCCTACGCCATCCAGATCGAGGCGACCGCTATCGACGACACGACAGGAGACAGCTTTGCTGGAATCGATGATGACGTGACGTGGAATTTCAATACAGTTGTGCCTGACTTCGCCGCCCCGGAAATAGAAACACTCCGTCCTGAAAATGGTGCTATGAATATTCCCCTCGCAAGCAATCTGGTAGTGACTTTTAACGAAACCGTCGTGATAGGCACCGGCGATATTGTGCTAAAGAACCTAACCGACGGAACAGAGAACGCGATCCCGGTTGGCGATTCCCAAATTTCGATCTCCGGTGCCGTCTTGACGATCAACCCGACGAATGACCTTGAGCTCGGAAAAAACTACGCTCTCCAGATCTCGCCCACTGCGATCCTTGACCGAGCGAGCAACAGCTTTGCGGGAATCGACAATGACACGACCTGGAGCTTCGCCACCCGCATCCCCGTGGTTGGAGGCAGCAGAATCGGACCAGGTGCCGATATCACACAGGCTACAGGGAATGACATTGTCGATCAGGAGCGACTCAACATCGACCGCACCTTCACGACACTCCCTGCCGGCAGCTACAATATTACTGACTGGCAACTCAACGTTATCATGAGCAATGCCGGCACTGGAGAGGTCACGCCAATGCTCCTCGCCGGATCGCCACCGTCCTACACGATTCTGTGGCTTGGAACAGCGTTCGATCCGGAGGTCAATGGGATTCAAACTGCGCCGGGGACTGGCAGCTTCACTCTGGATGCTCCGACAGATGTCTACGCCGGATTCTTCACGACCAATCAAGGTTCCGAGATTATCGCGACGGACGCTGACAACTCCGGCTCCGGATTCAGTTCGACTGATCACGACAGTGCTTTCATCGCGCCCACTGCGGTCGGCGAAATGGTTGGTGATTTCAGCAATGCCGGGCTCGGCCGAACCTACGCATTCGAAATCAACGTAGTGGAAGGCTCACAACAGGAGCCTCAGATCACCAGCATCGAATACCTCGACGGAGAGAGTCCAAAGGTAGAATTCACTTTCAATTCAATCCCCGGCCGCGCCTACAAGATTGAGGCTTCCACCTCACTGCTGGAGGAAGGACAACCCGGAGGATGGGTGGAACTCGACGACGGTTTTGAAGCCGAAGGGGACGAGAGCACCTACGTCGACTTTCTTTTAGTAGTCACCGGGCCGCATGTCTTCTACCGAGTTCAATTGATGCCGCGTTGATCTGCCCAACTGGGGGTAGTGCTGTGGCTACTGTAATCCGCTTGACTGATTGCAGCGACTCTCATGAATTCCATCGCACGAAACCAGCCGCACATTACCAGACCCGTTAATTAACGACCTTCAAGAGTGGACTCCACTAGCGAAGTCTTCTCAGGGACCCCTAACCATTAAGATTTTTTGAATGGCCGGTCTCCGTCTCTACTCGGCCAGCGCCACCTGAAGCCTGATGAAAAAGCGCTCTGCTGGCAGCGCCGTTCTCTGGGCTTCATAGCCAATTCGCTGCCCCCCCGCTCCGAGATCAACTGGCTCCAGTTCCGAGAACAGCCCGGAGCCATCCGTCCAAGTTGACAGGTCCGTTGAGACCTGAAATCCGACAATCACATCGTCTGCAGCGAGGTCGCGATCGTATTCGAAAACGACCGCCGTGCCACCGAAGCTCAGAACCGGCATCCCATCGTCAAGCAAGGCGTGATCGACGAGGTCGGGGATGCCGTTGCCGTCGAGATCAGCATTCGGATCACCGGCGAAGGGCACAGCGTCTGAAGAGCCCGGGTTACCGCCGGAAGACACGCTGGGCCGCCAGTTTACCGGGAGGGTGTGATCAGGGTCCGTATCGGGCGCGATCAATACCAGGCTCGGTCCGTCGCCGTCAGATGCATTTGGCCAAGGGAATTGATCATTGTAGGTAAAGCGACGAATATCGCCTCCCAGCGCATTTTCAATGACAACTTGTTCGCCGCCATTGGCCAGCTTGTTGGTGTCGCCGATCCCGTATTCACCCGCAAGTAAGAATGCGCCCGCGCCCGGATGGCGTGCCAGGAAGGCGGCACGGTTGCGGGCAAGCACGACCCGCCCTCCGGCGGGAATTGTCGCCGCCGGGAGATCGTAATTGATGCCGGCGGTAAAGCTCACGCCGGTGAGGTCAACGTCCAGTGCCCCGATGTTGGCCAACTCGATAAATTCAAACAGGTCCACATCGGTGAATCCAGCACTCACCTCTGCCGCCGTGGGGGCGGAGGGGTGATACATCAACTCGGAGACGGCAAGGTTCGAGGCAGATGCAGGTTCGACCGTGCCGTTGTTGTCGACCGTAATCGTATCGGTGTCGATGAGGTTTCCGGAGAAATCATACGCTTCTATGGTGTAGATGTCTGAGCCGGGAGCCACCGGGATGTCCACCGTCCAGGAATCGCCGTCCGTCCATTCCACCGTCAGCGGATCGGAGCCGCCGCTCAGGCGAATCTCCCGAACGTTTACCCACCCTTCGCCGGAGATCGTTGCCGTGCTCGATGAAACCGTCAGTGGCGAGGGTGTGGTGAGCCCAAAGTTGATGGGGGCGATGGAGTTGTTAATCTGGGTGAGGACGTAATTGCCGCGAGCATCGAAAAAGCTCAACTTGCCACCCCAGTTCTGACTCGGATCGAGCGATGCCAGATGGGTAGTGTAGTCCGACATGTAGGCGCTGTTCCATGTCGTCGTGACAATGTCGTGAAGAATGCCGAAGTAGATGCGCCGGCGTGAGGGAACACTCGCCAACTTGTTGCATTGTCCGTTGGCGAAGATCGACGCGGTGGCATTTCCTCCGGCAGCACCAAAGTCCATGTCGTGAGGAAGGAACATCACGCGACCGTCTGGGCGCGCATAATACATCCCGTTGTGCGAGCTGCCAGATCCGGCATTGTCTCCCGCTCCGCTAAGAACGGCGTAGGCCATGCCGCGGAACCAACTGTCGACATCAACGATTTCCTCGAGTCCAGCGTCGAAGGAAGCTCCCGATTTGCTGAAGTGTTTATTGTAGGCCATGATCGGCGCGAAGTTGTCGGCTTCGCGGTTATTCTTGTTGAGGAAGAACCAGCGGTATAGTTCGGGATCATCACCATGGTTCGAAACGCTCGAACCGGTGACACTGTCAGGTTGTGGTCTTTTGAAACCGTTGCCGTCCTCGCTGGTCGGGTAATAGATCAGTTCGTATTCGTAGAGCTGTCCGTCTCCGCCGTTGTCAAACTGCGAATCGAGAAAGACGTCACCGTAGCGCGCCATTTGCAACAGCCCTCCACCGGTCAGTGATGGATTCGGGGAAAGCACTTTGACAAAGTCATAGTAGCGGCTGATGACACCCCCGGAGTTGGAAATCATGATATCGAAGAGCAATTCCCGCTGCCCCGGCGTCTGGCTCTCCGAGCGATCGATCGCCACTGAATAGAGCGCACCGCGATAGAGCCCGTCCGATGGGAATCGCACGCTATAGCCGGCGCGATTGAGGTTTGCGCGCCCACGCTGACTGCTTTTCAATCGCACTCCGCAGCCGTAGTAGATGTCTCCCTCACGGTCAATGATCGTGGCACCGAGACGGTCATTGCTCATCACTTCAATCGACTGGTGCTGGAAGCTGGAGTCCGCCGCAGTCATGATGATGCGGAAATTCTGCCAGCCGTTGGTGGCCGCCAGACCGTCGTCCACTTGAAACATCGCCCGCGAATCCGGCCCCTCTTGAGGAAAGGTCTGCGTCGCCCCCATCGAGTCGACACCCGTCAGGTAAAACTGCACCCGCGCGCCGGATGCCTGTCCGGGAACCTCTCCGCGATACAATCCACCCGCACCGCCACCCATCGAAACAGTTTGAAATGCCCCTCCGTTGACCGAGTAGAACAAGGTGAGGCTAGAAATGCCATCCGGGTCATTTGCCACGACCGAAACAGTGGTGGGCTCGCCCGCCGAGGGGACGGCCGGAGAGTGCTTCATTCCCGAGTAGGTCGGCCCGATATTCATCTCAGCACGTGAGTTGGGAGCAGAGGGGGTGCCGACATCTTCGGGGCGATCGATGATGTTCACGTTGGCACAGCGGTTAAAATAGAGCCGCGTGTGGAGCTGTCGAGACCCCGAAACCCAACGAGCGCGGAACGAAATTTCATATTCGGTGCCGTTGGAAATCGCCGACGAAAGTTTTGTGAAAATCTGGTTGTGCATATGCTCAGTCGCACCGGTGGCAACGATCCGAAGCACTTTGTTCCCGGGGTTGTCGGGATCATCGATAATTTCCCCATGGCGATGGTTGCCGACAAGTTTCCAGGCGGCGGCATTGTCGAAGGTCGTGTCGCTTAGCTTCTGCACCGCAGCGCCGTCGGGGTTTTCAATCACGCTGATATCGTCGATCAGCATCTCGCCATCGGAAAGCAGCCCCATGTTGAACTCGCGCCATTGGTTGTCCGGCCCGCGGCTACTCGCGGCGCTCTTACGGTAAGTGTAAGTTTTCCAGGCCGTCCGCCTAGCCTCGTCGCTTGCTGCCCAAGCGACTGCATCGTTGTTGTCCGCATGCAAATCGCGCAGCTCTATCGTCGAGCCACCGCCGTCCGCAGCCTTGGGCCAACGCCCACCGTCGAAGTATCTGAGTTCGTCTGCCGGGTTGCGGTTGGCATCACGCAGAAGGACATATTCGCTGGTTCGTGACAGCGAGCCAGCGAACTCGCCGAGGAGTCGCGCCCCCGGAAAGGCAGCAGTAAACAAAGCCGGATCACGGGCAACACAAGCGTGTTCCCCTGGTGCCAACATCGTGCCCGCTGGGAAGTTGAATGCGATCCCATTGTCGAAGTCCCAGCCGCCAAGGTCGACTGCGCTCGCTCCGCGATTGGCAATCTCAATCCATTGGTTATCCGAGTTACGGAACGGCAGCGCAGGTCGGCCGGGGGAAGTTTGCACGCGCGCATCAAGACCAACCCCGAATACCATGTCGCTGCTACTCGTGCTGCTCTGATGAACCTCCACCGAGAGCCGGTTCACGCCGGAAACAAGACTTAATATTGGGATCTGCAGGGTGCCGAGGCCTGCGTTGCCAACGCTCGGACTTGCAAGCGTCTCCGGGTTGAGCGCACCCGAAGACAGATTGACTTCACCAACGCGCACACCGTTGAGGTAGAATGCGGCTCCGTCATCGATCTGATGGGTGAGTTCCAGCGTCTCGGCGGTGTTAAAAACCTCCGCCGAGACGGTAAAATCAATCTCAAAGTAGTAAGTCACCGTCGCAGAAGTGTAACCGGTGAGAACCGTGGAGAGCGGCACGGGCAGTGCGCTGCTCTCAACCCCGATAGGCCCCGTTCCGGTTTTCCAGTCGCCGCCCGCTGGATGCGATGCCGTGGACCAATCAGCTGGCAGATCCGCGTTGGTATCGTTGTAGCGCCATGTGTCTCCCATCCTGACCAGCGGAGTGACATCGAATGTTGAAGGCACCCCCGGACTGCCGCCAAGACCTGGCGGGCTGTATGCGATTTCGCTGATCACGACGTCTTCATTGAGCACAAAGACATTAGGCAAACCCGGCGTGGCGGTGTTCGGATAGAGCCAGGCCCCCTTTCTCTCCTCGGCACGACCGCGGAGTTTGTCAGTCACTTCGCGGGCGTCGAGAACCGCTGTCCCTGCAGCATCAAAGAGGAAAAGTTTTTCGCCATTAGCCGGCCTGAAGCCGAGAGTCACCTCGTCGATCAGGAGAAGAGCACCAGGGGCAAGCTGCCCGGCCTCAAGCTGGTGCTCGCGCAAAGGATCAGCACCCGCCGAGATGACAATCCCTGCGAGCTCGATATCGGCCGGACCGGTGTTTCTTAACTCCACCCAAAAGCTCGCCTCGGCCGCAGACGGCACCTCATTGAATACAAGCATTGGCCCGGAACCCGGATTCACACCGGCGATTTCCGCATCCAGCTCAACTCCGAACACGGTGTCGCTGCTGCCAAGACCTTGCTGGTGAACCTCCACCGAAATACGGTTGCTCCCCGAAATAAGTGCTCCGGTCGGGAGCGTGGTATCTGCTGAAAGATTGTCGATTTCCACCCCCCCGAGCGCCACGGTGCCAGCGTCGATGACCCCGGAAGGCATATTCACACGAAGCACCTCCACACCATTGAGATAGACGACAGCGCCGTCATCGAATCCGTATCGGAGTTTGAGCGATTGCAATCCCCCCAGCTGTGCAGCGCTCAAGCTGAACTCCCGCTCATAGTGATAAGTCATCACGTAGGGCGTATTCGAATTCGGGGGGGGCAACACGGTCCCAAGCGAGATGGTGGTGCCGCTCTCAAAGCCGATCCCGCCCGACCCTGATTTCCAATCGCCGCCTACCGGATGTGCACTCGCTGCCCAGCCGGCACCCGGATCAGTCGAGGTATCCTTATATCTCCAGATGTCGGCGAGGGTGATCAATCCAACGGTCGTCGTCGGAGGAGGGTCACCGGCTTCGGGAAAGTTGACTGCTGCCCGTGTCCCCTCGAGTTGCGCGGAATAAGTCCACCGGTCTGTTCGACCGCTGGCGGTATACTGCTTACGCTTGGCGAGTGTCGCCCCCGACCCGTCTGCCGCGGCCGGCCATCGACCGTCGTCACCAAAGTCAAGCTCGTCCATGAGACGCTCGCTCTGATTGTAAAGCCTCAATCGCTCGCCACCGTTATCGATACTCCCGGTGAACGGGCCGAACTCACCGACAGCAGGCGTCTTGGCAACCACGACGTAGCTTCCGGGATTCACCAAGGTGCCGTTCGGGAAGGTGTATCCGATGCCGTCGATTCGCCACCCCGAGATGTCGGTGATGATCCCCATCTGGTTGAATAACTCGATCCACTCGCCGCTCTCATCAGATCCCGCCGGATTGTATTGCACCTCATTAAATACGACAACGCCATCCGGGGATGCCGAGACAGGGTTACTTACCAATCCGAGGAAGCAAAGGACCAGCGCGCCAACGAGGGGAAGTTTGGGGAGAAGCATACTAGCGCTATACACCAACGGCGCTAAGACTTGCCAAGCATGAATCGCATCTAATTAAGCGCGCTTCTATCATTTTCGATCGTGAAATTCTTGGCGCATGACGTCTTGAAACAGATGACCGGCTTGGTCATGGGATGGTCGTTCGGGGCCCCGTCCATTTTAGCCATCACCGAAATGGGCCTATCGTCGGATTTCAAATTGGCGCTGACCTGGAATTCGAACCCGGGAAGAATCTATTCCGTGTCATGCTCGCTGGATATGATCGATTGGGATGCTGATTTTGACGACGGTGTTGTTGGAGACGATAGTGAGACCACCATCAAGGAATTTCATCTCTCGGCGATTTCCGCCTTGAACGGTGTTCCAAGGGTCTACTTTAGAGTAGAGCAGGAGTCTCGGGCAACCGACGTTACGGAAATCCGAATCAATTCGTTGGGAGCAGAATCCTCCGAACTTACAGAGTCAGAGTCCTTTGGCTCTCCGCATCCCGTGATCAGGAGGGGCAACACGGTCACGGCAGCTGC
>JAAEZT010000028.1:0-24848 GCA_018222765.1 bacterium
TTAAATATTCGAAATCTCTGGGGATAGCCAACGTTGGCTGAGAGTCTGTCGCACTCCGATCCTCGTAAGCGATACCCAGCTGAATGCGGGCCCGCCGAACCTTTCTCCAGTAGCTCAAGCGAAAGGACGAAATTTCGTCAAAGCCTCCACCGGTCGACAAGGTGGCCCGGGTATCCTGGATGCTCTCCAAATCAAAACCCCAGAGTGAAGACGCCCGATAGTTCAAGCCAAGAGACCAATTCAGGAGGCTGTCATCTCTGGAATAAGGTGAGTCGGAATCGTCGATTCCGATCGTTGACTGGAGCATTACCTTGGTGGACAGCTTGTAGTTCAAACTGAGAGTCGGTCCCACTACGATAAACTTTTCATTATCGTTTCCAGTTCTCACACCATAGCGGATGCCCGGACCAATACTAATCAAAGGTGTGGCCTGCCAAAGGGCAGAAAAACCGACCGTTTCGGCAGAAGTATCGCCGTAGCCCTCACTTTGGCTTTCGGTCAGCGTCTGGCTCCAATTGGCATTCAGAGAGGTTTTCCGGCTGAAGCGGTAGCTTGCCTTGAGCCCACTCTTGAAGGAGTTTTGTTCGATAAAACCTGCTGCCAAGCGGTTAATTCCCGAAGCGGAGGAAATGCCTGTCGTAAATGAAGCGTCCACTTTCTTGGATTGATAGCCTCCAAAAAAATCTAGTAAATAACTGGTATCACTGAAGTCATCCCGCTTTTGATAGGAATCATAGCCTAGCTTGCCCCGAGCGCCGAGATTCCAGCGACTATTTCCAAACTGATATTCAGCGGCGATCTCAGGGGTAAGAATCCAGTCCGACTCTTCCTCGTCCGGGAGCTGGGTGAGATTAGAATCGTAGAGAGAGGATAGTCCAAGGGTAATCTCCAGTCCTTTGTCACTCTTCCCTGATGCCGACACAAGAGAGCTCAAGGAGGTCTCTCTCGAGAAGCCAGAAGCAAGGCTGGGTGCCTCACTCGCCTGATTCTGCGCGCTGAGAGCGCCTGCGTATGAGTATACCAGAAAAAAGGCTGATCGCGTCACGGCTGAAGTTAGCATCGTTCTTGAGTTCTAACAAGGCACGAATCTTCTCGTCCACCTCCCCGAGGCTCCGGAAAAACGCACTCGCCAGTTGCCACTCTTTACGAGCGACGACGGGCGGCAAAAAGAGGAAGGCACAGAAGAAGCAAGGCACAACTGGACGGCTCAGGAATCACCGATGCGTCAATGTTGTCAAAAACAAAGGTGTTGGCCGAAGTCCCTTCAGCAGCGAGAGGATTATGAGTTATCTCAATTTCCGCCATTTGTTGGCCTGAGGCTGGCCCGCGACTCCCAATCCCCGTGGTCGCTCCGCCCAAGGCGGATCCATAGCGAAAGTTGGTCGAGGCAGCGCCAAATTCGATCTTAAACTCGTATGCAGAGCCGGCTGTCACCGAGGCCAAAGACGAGCTTACCGGAGCGCCGTTAACTCCCACCCCAACATCCCATGATGTATCATCGAGAGCGTCAGGGGTGAAATCGATTTGCGCGATGGTCGCACTCACACCGTCGGTGATTGCAACGCTGAAGGCATCGCGTCCAGGGAAGGCAGCACTGCCAGGGTCAATGATCGCGAGATTCAGAGTCACCTGGGGGTTGGGAGCCGTCCCGACTCCAGCAAAGTTAAAAACACCGGTTACAGTGGTCGCGGCGTTAGGCGAAAGGTTACCGAATTGGGTGCCGAGATGTCCGGTATTACTTGAGCCAGAACCAAAATCGGTCGTTGCGACATAGGCCAGTGGGATTTCACTGCCAAAAGCAGAAGGGTTGCTCTGGTCCTGGGACCAGCCGGTCACGCTGTCCGAGAAGAAATCGTTGGATGTTTCCGACTCAAAATCAAAGGAGGCGGTGACCGCCGCAAAAGAAGAGGAACTGAGGAGGGCGGACAATCCAACAAGGTGGAGAGAAAAAGACTTGGGAGGCATATTTAGCTGACAGATGGAGATTGGTAAATTTTACGAATTTAAAAATGCTTTAACCGCGGCTTACATGGGGCTGAACACAATGGGATCATCCAAAGACTCGTCGACCGGAGTAAAAGTGGTGACTGGCGGAAGATCGAGATCACCCGGGTCTACATTATTTTCGACAATCGGGGTTCCGGGCGTTTCCACGACCGGGCCCGTCGGGTCCTGATTGACGTCGAGCGGGGTGGTAAAGAGGTCCGTTGTGGTCTCTACGGTATACACCCCACCGACCAAGGTGGCCACTGTCGTCTCCTGCGTCACCCGCTTCTCGAATGGAGAGGCCGGATTCCCGGTGGGAACAGTCACTTCGATCTGCCGCTTGACAGTCGTTACATTCCCGGCAACTTCAGTGACCGTCGCGACGGCCTGGGTTACGGTATTCCCGTCAATGACAACCTGAGTGAAAACAACTTTCACACCAGGCCCCAGTTCGATGAACGGATCATCAGCGTTAGCGGTAAGGACAAAACCAAAAGAGGAAACTGCCGCAGCGAGAAGGACTTTTTTTACTTTCATAGGTGTAAGACTGGTTGAACGTTGCTTGGACGTTGGCCTTAATTAAGACGTCTCACGCAGATACGCAACACTTAAATGATATCTTTTTTTATTTTTCTGAATTCGAGATGACATAAACAAAAAAAATGGAATGGTGAAACGTAAACGTGTGTGCAAAACGACAGACTTAAAGGCAAACATATCAACACCTTAGGGGCCGACCAGCTTTGCAGACTGGTGTTTTGAGCGTTGCGCTTCCAAGGAGAATTTCGACCGTCATTTTTTTTTGCTAAACTACAATCTAGATAGACTTTTTGAAGGTCCAACCAGTAAATTGAAAAGCGAATCGAAGTCGCTAGCGCCCGCGTGACAATGAAAAGGGGCCACTCTACTCAGCGTCGTCAGTGAGACTCTTTGCGGAATGAGCAACTTTGCAAAAATCGGAGATTTTCGTCAAAATCACCCGCCAACTCACTGAGTCAGCCCCTAGATCTCCCATCCCAATTACCAACACCACTGCCGTCGAGGCTTCAAATTCAATCAACTGGCGAGACACGAACGATCTTGATTAGGATGGTGGCTTCATTTGAAGTGACTTACACCAATCCAGATTAAATAATTAAGTAGAAGAATAGCTTGAACATATCTCATGAGTTTTTGAATATCACGACTGAATTTGTGATTTACTTCACCATGTTTACTCCATTTTTCCTGCAAACCTTAGCTCAGGCACTTTCCGATGAACTGGAGATGATTGGATTCCTATGGTGATGGGTTTCCTTACTTTTCACGATGGTGTGGTTAGGCACACCTGTCAGCGAATATCACTCCGAGACAATCCATGTAGCTACCCTTTTTCAAGCAATGCTGAAAACCCTTTGCGGAAGGCAGCGTCTTGCCATTCTTTATCCTCATTTTTGTTTCTTGCTATACGCATCACCAAATCTCGCTCAATCTCGCATCATGCGTTCCGCCCTAATTGCAGTCCTTTGCCTTGGACCTCTCCACGCCGAGGCCGAAGAGAAAAAGAAGGACTCTCAGAAAGAAGAGACCACCAAAACCACTCATCAGGACAGCGTCACAATCGACGGTAAGAAAATTGAATACCGCGCGACTGCCGCCAATCTCCTTCTCAAAAATTCCAAAGACGAAAATCGCGCCTCAATCTTCCACGTCTCTTACGAGCGCCTGGGCATCAAGGACCGCAGTAAACGTCCGATCATGTTCGCCTTCAACGGCGGCCCGGGATCCTCAGCTGTTTGGCTTCACCTCGGAGCCCTTGGCCCGCGCATCGTCCCCACAACAGAAGATGGAACGCAAACTTTGCCTCCACCCAATGCTGTTGTCGAGAATCCCCATTCCATTCTCGATCTCGTTGACCTCGTCTTCATTGACCCCGTCTCCACCGGCTTCTCCCGGACCGCTGGCGACACCAAGGCGGGTGAATTCCATAGCGTCAATGGCGACATCAAATCTGTCGGAGACTTCATCAGGCGATGGGTTAGCGAAAATGACCGATGGGCCTCACCAAAATTCCTCCTCGGCGAAAGCTACGGAGGAATTCGCGCAGCCGGACTTTCCGAGCACCTCCAAAGCGAACACGGAATGACTTTGAACGGCGTCGTCATGCTTTCCTCGCTCCTTGACTTCAGAACTCTCCGCTCGCAGCGGGGCGATGATCTCAGCTATCAAATCTTCCTTCCTGCGATGGCGGGTATCTCCCACTATCACCAGAAAGTTGCCGGTGACCGCAATGAACTTGTCGAAAAAGCCCGTGCCTATGCCCACGGAGACTACGCCAAGGCCTTGCTGAAAGGGGCTGCGATTTCCAAGGACGAAAAAACCTCCGTCGCCGAAAACCTCGCCAAGTTCACCGGACTCCCGGCTGAACTCTTTCTGGAAACAAACCTGCGCCTCTCCCCTACCCGCTACCGCAAAGAACTTCTGCGCTCCGAGGGCAAGGTGATCGGACGCTTTGACGCCCGCACCGCCTGGCCTGCAATTTCCCAGGACAGCGACTATGCCGGATACGACCCATCTTACTCTGTTGTTTATGGCGCTTTTGCCACCGGAATGAATGACTACCTCAGCCGCACGCTAAATTGGCAAGGACACCACCCCTACAAAATCCTCACTGGTGATGTGCACCCATGGGACTGGAATTCAAATAACCGCGTCCTCAACATGAGCTCTCCACTGGAAAACGCTTTGCGGGAAAACCCCAATCTTCGCGTCCTCGTCATGGTCGGCTACGGAGACTTCGCTACTCCGGCATCAGGAATGCAATATAGTGTGGATCACCTCTTCCGAATTCCAGATGCGCGACGCAAAGCCATCGAGTATGCCTGGTATGAAGCGGGACACATGTTCTACCTCAATCAACCGGACCTAAAGAAAATGCGACTCGATTTAGTGAAATTTATTAACAACTGAATGCCTTCGTCCTATGGAACCCCCTCCTCAAACCCCAGCACAACCTCCACCTCTCCTTCACTCTTCCGGTCTCACCCGAACCGAGGTGAATCTCTCCATGTGGTGTCATCTCATTCCGATTTTGGCCTCGGTAACAGGATTGGGTATGCTTGGTTTTCTTGGCCCCCTGCTCATCCAGCAAACCAGCACTATTCAATCTGCCTTTCTTGAACGTCATTCCCGTGAATCCTTAAACTTTCAGATTTCCATGCTCATCTATTATGGAGCATGTGCGATTCTCACCATCCTTATAGGTGTATTCACCTTGGGTCTTGGGCTCATCCTCGCCATCCCGGTATTCGGCATCCTGATCATTGGATCATTTATACTCGGAATCATCGGAACGATCAAAGCGACCAACGGAGAACATTTCGACTATCTGCTCTCCATCAAATTCATCAAGTAAGCCACTCAACCGGTTGGAGGGAGTGGCAGTCCCACAAGGACTCGAACCTTGAATGACTGAACCAAAATCAGCTGTGTTACCAATTACACCATGGGACTGGCGCTCTACCCGCACTTGCGCACGCGCGGCGGAGGATTAGTCTCCGAGCGGATTTCATGCAAGGCCGAAATGACATTTCCGGCATGAATTTTTAACTCAGGCTTATTTTCAACAAAGACACGCTTTCCTTGACCTTGGCGGTGGAAATCGTGAGTTTCCTCTCGTTCATGGATTACGCCCCACTCATTGAAATACGAAGCCAGCGTCTCGTTGAAATCGAGACGCTCATGGGCGACCCCGAATTCTTCAACGATCAGAAGACCTCGGCCAATTACATGCGGGAACACCGGAACCTCAAAAAGCTCATCGCCTTCTGGGACGAATACAAGCAAACCGAAAAGGAAATCGCCGGAAACGAGGAACTTCTCAAGGAAGGCGACGAAGAGTTTGCCGAGATGGCTGAGGAGGAACTCGGGCCACTCCGCGAGCGCTATATTCAACTCGCTCAGGACGTTCAATACGCCCTTCTTCCCAGCGATCCCACCGAAGATCGTGATGCTTTACTGGAAATCCGTGCGGGCGCCGGCGGTGACGAGGCCTCTCTCTTTGCTGGTGAGCTGATGAAGCTCTACCAACGCTACACTGAAGGGAGGGGCTGGAAATGTGAGCACCTCGGGAGCAGTCCTTCCGACGTCGGCGGATACAAAGAGGTCATTCTCAAGGTCACAGGTGAAGAGGTTTTCCGCTTCCTGAAATACGAGTCCGGTGTTCATCGTGTTCAGCGGGTTCCAGCCACTGAGACCCAGGGCCGAATCCACACCTCGACTGTCACCGTGGCAGTACTCCCCGAAGCGGAAGAGATCGACTTCCAGCTCCGCCCAGAAGACCTCCACATTCAGGCCACCCGCTCCGGTGGTTCCGGCGGACAACACGTTAACACCACCGACTCCGCCGTTCAAATCACCTACTTACCCACCGGCCTCCAGGTGAAGTGTCAAGACGGACGCTCCCAAACCCAGAACAAAGCTCTAGGCCTCGAGATTCTCCGCGCAAAGCTCTTCGAAATCGCGCAACGCGAAGCACAAGATAGCTACTCAGCCCAACGTAAGTCTCTCGTGGGATCAGGAGACCGTTCGGAGAAGATTCGCACCTACAATTTTCCGCAATCCCGCGTCACTGATCATCGAATCAATCACACTTCCCACAATATGGAGGGAATTATGAACGGTGAGATCAACGAGTTCACCGATCACCTGCAAAAAGCAGAAATGGAGCAGCGACTTGCTGAAGAGGAGATTTCCTAACTCTTCCCCATCTTGTTCTCAAGTTATTCACAATTTATTCACAGCTTATTTGAATGACGACGATCCTCGATGTTTTAGAGAAAGGAGCCCAATTCCTGGAGAATAAGGACATCAAAGACGCCCGGCTCAATATGGAGCTTCTCGTAGCTCACGAACTCGGATTGAAGCGGATGGATCTCTATCTTCGCTTCGACCAGCCGCTCGAAGAAACGCAAATTATTCAATTACGGAAAAAACTGAAATTAAGAGGCCAAAACACTCCCCTGCAACACTTAAACGGAAATGTTAGCTTCCATCATCTCGATTTTCAGTGTGACCATCGGGCATTGATCCCCCGCCCAGAAACCGAAGAGCTCGTCGAGATCGCTCTTGGTCTCGAATTCCCCAAACCCGCGCGGATCCTCGACCTGGGATGCGGTTCAGGCGTCCTCGGGCTGAGTATTGTGAATAAGCTGGGAACAAGCTGTAAACAACTCGTTTTGGCGGACTTATCCACAGATGCCCTCAGTCTCTCAAGGGAGAACGCCGAGACTCACGAGATCCCAGCTGAGATCATACACAGTGATCTTTTTAACGAAATCACCGGAGTGTTCGACCTGATCGTCGCCAATCTCCCCTACATTCCCGAAACCGAGCGAGATTCCCTCGAGCCAGAAGTGCTGCACGACCCGGAAATGGCTCTTTTCAGTGGCGAAGACGGACTTGATCTCTTGCGACGCTTTTCCTCCGAATGCCTCAATTATCTCAGCCCCAAGGGAGTCATTGCACTGGAAGTAGGGCATCAGCAAGGCGAGGTAGTTGCCGAACTTCTGCGAAAGGCCGGACTGGACGACGTCGAAGTCCGGGAAGACCTGTGTGGAATCAAACGCTTTCCACTTGCACGAAAGCCTTAAACCCGTCACCCAAACCCCCTCGTTAACACTGTTCTATGGATAAACTCATTGTTCATGGCGGCTCTAAGCTTACCGGATCGATCAATATTTCCGGTTCCAAGAATGCCTCCCTCCCCATCCTCGCCGCCTCCTTGCTGACCGATCAGCAGGTGATCATAGAGCGCGTCCCTGATGTTTCCGATACCAACTACATGCTGCAAATCCTCAGCGCCCTTGGCTGCGAGGTTGAGCGCTACAGCGGCACTGTCAAAATCACCGCAGCCAATATTATTTCCGAGGCGCCTTATGAGATCGTACGTAAGATGCGCGCCTCCATTTGCGTGATGGGCCCACTCATCGCCCGACTGGGACGAGCCAGCGTCTCGATGCCCGGCGGATGCGTGATTGGGGACCGCCCCATCGATCTTCACTTAAAGGGACTCAAAGCCATCGGTGCCCAGATTGACACCGAAGGCGGCAATATGATCATTGAGGCTGAGAGCGGCCTCAAGGGACGGCACGTAGACCTTCGCGGAAAGCATGGCCCCACCGTTCTCGGAACGGACAATCTCATGATGGCTGCCGTTCTTGCCCAAGGAACGACCATCATCGAATCCGCTGCCTGTGAACCGGAGGTTGTCGATCTTGCCGATTTCCTTAACAGCATGGGCGCCAAAATCACGGGCGCGGGAACCCGGCAAATCACTATCGAGGGAGTTACCTCACTCGGCGGAACCCATCATACCGTCATCCCCGACCGTATCGAAGCAGGGACGTTCATGGTCGCCGGCGCAATGGCCAGCGAGAGTGGCATTATCCTCAATCGGGTCCGCAAAGATCAACTACTCGGCGCGACCGAGAAGCTTCGCGAATCTGGTCACTTCGTAAGATTCTCCGACTGCGGAACTTCCGTGAGCGTCTCCAAAGGTGACACCGCCAGGGGATGCCAAATCACCACCGCCCCTCACCCCGGATTCCCCACCGATATGCAGGCCCAATTCACCGCCATGTTCGCGACGACTCCGGGCATCTCGATTGTGGAAGACACCATCTTCCCGCAGCGCTTTATGCATTGCGCCGAACTCAATCGCATGGGTGCGGACATTCAGGTCGATAATGGCCGCGCTATCATTCATGGTGTTACCAGGCTTAGTGCCGCCCCGGTCATGGCCTCTGACCTCCGCGCTTCAGCAGCGCTTGTTCTCGCAGCCCTGAATGCAGACGGTGTGACCGAAATCAATCGCCTCTACCATATCGATCGCGGCTACGAGATGATTGACGAAAAGCTTCTTCAACTCGGCGCCAATGTTGAGCGCCAGCGTGGAAGCGCCTAACATTTTCAAGCAATGCCAGTCAGCCCATTCCAAGTCGCCATCGTCGGACGTCCCAACGTCGGAAAATCCGCGCTTTTCAATCGTCTTGTGGGACGCCGCATTGCCATCGTGCACGACATGCCCGGAGTCACACGGGATCGTATTGCCGCGACTTGCACGGGCACTGAGACTCCCTGTGAACTCATCGACACCGGTGGCATCGGGGCTTTCGATGACGACGGATTTGCCGATCAGGTCACCATCGAGGCTCGCATCGCGATGGACTCCGCTGACGCCATTATTTTCGTCGTTGACGCCCGCGCCGGGATCAACCCGATCGATGAACAAGTCTCCAAACTTCTTCGAAAGGCCAGCTCAAAAGTCATTCTCGTTCTCAACAAAGCGGACAGCGCGGACCACGATGACGCTGGAAGTGATTTTGCCCGCCTTGGATTTGGCACCGGAATCCCTACTTCAGCCGAACATGGTCGAGGCATGGATACTCTTCTTGAGTCTATCGACGAAAACCTCTCCCAACTCGAAGCGCGGGAACTCGAAGAATCGGATGAAGATCTCTCCGATGGACTTAAGATCGCAGTTGTCGGAAAACCCAACGCCGGAAAATCATCTCTCATCAACGCAATCCTCAAAGACGAGCGAACCATGGTTTCCAATGTCGCCGGAACAACCCGCGACGCCGTCGACATCCCTTACGTTCGGGAAGGCGAAAAACATAACCTCATCGACACTGCGGGGCTCCGGAAACGCTCAAGCATGTCGGATTCAGTGGAAGTCTTTTCCGCGATGCGCAGTGAGCGATCAATTCGTCGCGCTGACATTTGCCTCTTGGTTGTCGATCTTGCCGAAGGCGTCGCCGCGCAGGATCGTAAGATCGCCCGTATGATTCAGGAGGAAAAGAAGCCCTGCCTGATCATCGCCAACAAGTTCGATCTCTATCATCCAGACGCCTCCAAATCGGCCCGTATCGAGAATGCCGATGAGCATATCCGCAACGAGCTCTTCTTCCTGAAATACGCTCCCTTTGTCTGTGTATCAGCCATGAAAGGGCATGCTATCCAACACATCTTCAGAACAATCACCCGCATTCGCGATAATGCCCAAGAAGTCATTGGCACCGGCCAGCTCAACCGCCTCCTCCAGGACGCCTTTATCAAGAACCCCCCACCCGAGCACAAACGCCACCGTAAGCGCCTCAAGCTCTTCTATGCCACCACCGCCGTCAACGATCGCTACCAGAGTATCCCTGTTCCGGAATACGTGCTCTTCGTAAACAACAAGCAACTCGTGGTGGAATCCTTCGCGAATTACCTGACCAACATTATTCAGGAAAAACACCCCACTGACGGACTCCCGATTCCTTTGTCCTTCCGTTCCCGCTCTCAAAAGGACAGGGTCTAGAAAACGCCATGCCTCTCCTCGACGTCCAGAATCTCACCACTCGTTTTCATACCCGAAACGGAATCGTTCACGCCGTTGAGGATGTTTCCTTCTCACTCGAAAAAGGCCAATCTCTTGGCATCGTCGGCGAATCCGGCTCCGGAAAATCAGTCACCTGTTATTCTCTTCTCGGGCTCATCCCACAGCCTCCCGGAAAAATCCACTCGGGCAAAGCCCTCTTCGAGGGGACCGACCTTCTTCAAGCCAAGGACAAGGAACTCCGAAAGATTCGCGGAAAGAGAATATCGATGATCTTCCAGGATCCCATGACCTCGCTCAATCCCTACCTAAAGATCTCGAAGCAACTGACCGAACCCCTCGAGATTCACGAGGGCATGAAAGGGAAGGAGGCTCTCCACAAAGCGATCGATGCGCTCGCTGAAGTTGGGATTCCCGAACCAGAAAAGCGCATTAAGTCCTATCCCCACGAATTCTCCGGCGGGATGCGCCAACGCGTCATGATCGCGATGGCTCTCATCACCCGTCCGGAAATCCTCATTGCCGACGAACCGACTACCGCACTTGACGTGACGGTGCAAAAGCAAGTTCTCGATCTCATTAAAGACCGGCAGGAAAAACTTGGCACCGCTGTCATCCTTGTCACCCACGATCTCGCCGTCGTGTCGCAAAGCTGCGATCAGGTCAATGTCATGTATGCCGGACGGATCGTGGAATCCGCCGCGTCTGATGACCTCTTTTCCAATCCCCGCCACGCCTATACCCGGGCGCTCTTGAAAAGCATTCCCTCAACTCACGAGAAAGGCGACAAGCTCTACACCATTCCGGGATTACCTCCCAATCTCTCCGAGCCCCCCAATTCCTGCTCCTTTCAGGAGCGTAACACCCTGGGAGACGCCAGTAAGTGCCTCACTACAGAGGCTCCCCAACTTTTCGAAGTCGCTCCAGAGCATCAGGTGCAAAACTGCCCCGGATGCCTCTCTTGATGGCCGGCTAAGCCTCACCGAAGAGACCGCCTACCCTTGGCATATCGGAGGCATTTCGAGCGATCTGGGACCGCAGGATTCGCCCATTCTTGACCAAGAAAGCCCCTGGCATTTGGAGACCATCACCTCGAATCAAGCCAACTCCACATCCCCTGAAGAAGGCCACGGCACCCCGATACATCACTTGCGGACCGAAAAGGTCCCAAAAACCACCCTTCCCAAGACCAAAGGCCCGATAAAGATCGCACCAGGGATCGGCAATCCGAGCCACTCCCTCGTTTCTCACATAAGGGAGCTCATCTCCTTCTTCGAGCATGTGAACCAGAACAAGCCGTGCTCCCTCTTCGTTTGATCGAGCATGCATTTCTTCAAGCCCCCGAAGGAACTGGCGGGTAAAGGTGCAACCAAAATGTCTGAGAAAAACGACAGCCAAAGTTCGCTCTTTCGAGGCCTCTTTGAGCGATTCACCACTGGAGAGGCGAAATGAGTTCATTGCCACTTCCTCACTTAATGGCTCTCCATTAACCGGTCTCCCGACGGCAAGTCGAACAACTCCCCAGAGAATCATCGCGAAGGGAATCAACCAAATCACGTCATTGAACAGGTTTATCCAACCCGCCTGCCAGGGGATCTCCCCTCGAAACGCCATGTAAAAGAAGCCAATGGGACCAAAAACCTTCCCTAAAAACCCTACCAGCACAATCGGCCAGTGCTTGTAGGGAGCCCTCGAAGCGACCAAATAGCCTATTCCGTAGACCCCCACAATCATCCCAATACACTGCCAGAGAAACAAATATCGGGGCGACTCCATCCCTGAAAGCCGGAACCACTCCCCTGGCCAGCCAATGACCCAAATTCCAAAGAGAATATTGTATACTCCGGCTAACTTGAGCACCGGGCCCATCCAATCTGGGGCCTGGCAGCTTCTTCCGGAGCATTCAATCGTCATGCGGCATCTTACGCCTCATTCCAAATCCCGCAAGATACCTTAAATACTTATTTTTCGAGACTTGCGGGAGCGGCCATCCTGACTTTCACTCCGGCAATGAGTCACGGCGTCACCATCGCAGGAACTGGGAGCTATCTTCCTGAAAAAATTCTCACCAATGACGAACTTTCCAAGTTTGTCGACACTTCCGACGAATGGATCGTTACCCGCACCGGGATTAAGGCACGGCGCATTGCCGCTGACGACGAGCATACTTCCCACCTGGCTTCGAAGGCCGCCGAGAGAGCACTCGAGCAAGCCAACATCGCTGCTGAAGATGTCGAACTCATCATCGTGGCCACCATTACCCCTGATACCCTCACTCCGGCGACAGCCTGTTACGTCCAACAACAACTTGGTTCTCACAAAGCCGTCGCCTTCGACGTCTCCGCAGCTTGCTCCGGATTTCTCTACGCCATGAAACTGGCCAAGAATCTCATTGAATCCGGATCCTTTAAGAACGCTCTCATCATCGGAGCTGAGAAACTTTCATCCTTCGTCAATTGGAAGGATCGTACCACCTGCGTTCTTTTTGGCGACGGAGCAGGCGCAGCGGTTCTCCGCGCTGCCGAGGAAGGCGAAGGGCGCATCCTCGCGACCGATATCGGTACTGACGGCAAGCAAACCCACCTTCTCAACATCCCCGGCGGGGGTTCCGCATGCCCCATCACGATCGATAATGCCGGCGAGCGTCTCGCGACTCTGGCCATGCTTGGCAAAGAGGTCTTCAAGCACGCGGTCACTCGAATGAAAAATTCGGCCAATACCGTCATCGAGCGGGCGGGACTTCAAGCCGAGGACATTTCCATCGTTATTCCCCATCAGGCGAATCTCCGCATCATCGATGCTATCGCGAGCCGTCTTGATGTCCCCAACGAGCGGGTTTTCGTCAATCTCCACAAATACGGTAATACTTCGGCGGCCGCCATCGCCATTGCCCTCGACGAAGCCCATCGCACCGGCGAGATCAAAAAAGGCGACAAAGTCGTCATGGTCGCCTTTGGAGCAGGCCTCACCTGGGCCGCGGCCGCGATTGAGTGGTAATCGATCATTGACCCGGCGCTCTGATCGTCTGAAATGCCCCGTAACCGCATTTCACCATTTTGAGTACAGAATACCGCTCCACCCCGACCGACACCACGGGAATGCCTAAAGGCATCCCTTACATCATCTCCAACGAAGCCGCCGAGCGATTCTCATTCTACGGGATGAAGGCTGCTCTCGCCATTTTCCTCGCCAATTACCTCGGTGTTCTGGGGGGGAGTAATCTCACCGAGAGCCAAGCGACCTCGTATGTCTCTTACTTTAATAGCGCTGTTTATTTAACCCCTCTGTTAGGTGCTCTGATCGCCGATACCTTCTTCGGAAAGTATCGGACCATCGTGACACTCTCTATTGTCTACTGCCTTGGTCACCTTTGCCTAGCGTTTATGGGGGTTGGAGGAGTCGTCCAAATATGGCTTCTGGCCGGACTTGGTTTGATTGCCATCGGAGGTGGAGGAATTAAACCCTGTGTTTCAGCCCACGTCGGTGACCAATTTGGAGTGAGCAACCAACACTTACTCCCAAAGATCTTCAACATTTTCTATTTTTCCATCAACGCCGGAGCCGTCATCTCAAATCTGATGATTCCATGGGTTCTCAAATGGTACGGCCCTCATTGGGCCTTCGGAATTCCAGGCGCTCTGATGGCATTTGCAACAGTTTGCTTCTGGATGGGCCGTCGCGAATTTATTCATGTTCCAGCGCAAGGAACTCCATTCCTTAAGGAGGTGTTCAGCAGAGAAGGACTCATTGTTATGGGGAAACTAGCCCTTCTCTTTTACGTCTTCGTCTCGATGTTCTGGTGTCTTTTCGATCAGACAGCTACCACACTCGTCTTCCAGGCTGAGAAAATGGATCTTAATATTTTGGGGATCAAAGTTCTCCCCTCTCAGATTCAAGCATTCAACCCCTTCTTGATTCTCATCCTGATTCCACTCTTCACCCTGGTCATCTATCCAAAAGTCGGAAAACTCGTTAAGCTCACTCCATTGAAAAAGATAGGCGCAGGTTTCATCCTCATGGTGATTTCTTTCGCCATCATTTCATGGGCTCAGGAAGCAATCGACCGTGGTGAAACACCAACAGTGGCCTGGCAACTACTGGCCTACTTAATTTTCACCTCAGCGGAGATTCTCATCTCCATTGTCTGTCTTGAATTTGCCTACACCCAAGCCATGCCCAAGATGAAATCCTTTATCATGTCGCTCTTCCTTCTTTCCGTCTTTGTAGGAAACGCCATGACCGGCCTCATCAATGACTATATTCGTATCCCTGAAACTCCTGTTGATAAAGATCACGCAGAATTTGTCGCGCCAGCTCAAGCCGTCAGCGACTTTTATCAAGAGAATGACAAACTTCCCCTCGAATTGAAGCTTACTAACGATGGCCCACACGGAAACCCAATCACCTACCAACTTCTTCATGCCAGAGCAGCACGCCTATCCTCAGCAGGTCCGGACGGAGAACTCAAAACCTCAGACGACATCAACACCAATATTACCGTTAAGAAAAACAAAAACGAAGAAGAAGGAACTTGGTTGTACGAAGCAAAACTGCGCAAGGGTCTTATCGGTGGTGAAGATGACGCAAGCCCACTCAAGATATCTCATGTCATTGGAGGCGGAACGAAACTAGAAGGAGCTTCCTACTTCTGGTTTTTCACGAAACTCATGGCCGCAGTCGCGATCCTATTCATCCCCTTCTCATTCTTCTACAAAGAGCGGACCTATCTTCAGAGTTAAAAACAATGTTTGAGTTCATCAACGATAGTCAGCATCAACCTCCGCACCAAGGCCTGAGAAGTCGACAATAGAAACGGGAAAAACGACGGTGAAATAAGCCAACAAATTTTCGCTGCCCGTGCTGCGGAGATTACGGTAACTCTTCCCACAAAACCTGCATCATGTGTGGCAGAGAGCCCCTCCTCCACAAACCGCACATCTTCGAAGGCTCACTATCCTCCATGACCGACTCACATTGCCACCTTGGTTCCTACAAATTTGCGCCCGAAGAAATTCCGGAGATCATCGCCAGGGCGAAGGAAGCTGGCGTCAATCGCATGATCACTCTGGCGACGGATCCTGATGATCTCATGATCAATCTCCTGATCGCCCGCGAGCACCCGGAGATTTCCGCCTGTATCGGCATTCACCCCTGCGATGTCCACAATGCGCCCGATAACTTCGAGGAACTCATCGAGCCGCACCTCGATGATTCCAAAGTCGCAGCGATTGGTGAAACCGGACTCGATTATTTTCACCCGGCCCCCGAGGGCTGGACTGAGGAAGACTACCACTCACGTCAGCGCGACTTCCTCCGCCGTCATTTCGAATTAGCCAAAGCGGCCCAACTGAATATCGTCATCCACACCCGCGACAAATCTGGCACCGCCAGCTTCGATGACGCCTTGGGCATCTCCGCAGAATACACCAAGGACGTTCGCGCTGTCTTTCACTGTTTTCCGGGCCCACCAGAACTTGCCGAGCGCGTTTTCGCCACGGGAGGACTAATCTCTTTCACAGGAATCGCCACCTTCAAGAAAGCCGAGGCCGTTGTCGACACCGTCAAAGCCGCTCCCTCCGGTTCCTTTATGTTAGAAACTGACTCCCCTTATCTCTCCCCCGTTCCTCATCGCGGCAAACGCTGTGAACCAGCTTACACCCGACACACCGCTGAAGCGATTGCCTCCCAGCGAAATATCTCACTGGAATCCCTTATCTTCGAAACCGAGGAGGTCGTAGAGTCCTTCTTCCGACTCTAATCCATAAAGACGGGCACTTGGACGTTCGGCGCTGACAGCGCCCACCTAGCTTTCTCCCTTAGCCCTTGGTTCGCCACTTTCACGGGTGCTTCCGGGACTGGTCACAAACGGACCACCTTCCAGCGGAGCAACTCCACTAAAGGCCACATCGGGCATCTCGCTCTCTTTTCCGGCGAGCGGGAAATCTTTCCTCAATGGAAAATGTGGGAAGCCCTCCCACATCAAGATACGTTCCATCTGGGGATGCCCCTTGAACTTGATCCCCATCATGTCGTAAACCTCGCGTTCGTGCCAGTTGGCTGTTTTCCAAATACTCACTGCACTGGGGACCTCAACATCCTCGGCCACCCTGGCCTTCACACGAACATGCTTTGAATCATCGAGCGTTGCCAATTCATAAACCATCTCGAAACGAGGCGTCTCACCCATGTGATCGACACTGGATATATCCAACAAAAGCTCGTAGCCCAGCTCGGCAAACTTCTCTAGAGTCTGCTTCAGTCGGCTCAGACCAACGGTCACGGTAGTCTCTCCTCGAAATTCAACGGAATCCTGAATTCCGATCGCTCTGATATCTTCCGCTAGGCTCATCTCAATCAAGCGTTGATAGGTTGGTGCACCGGATCCTTCTTCTGGGCCATCAATGACTCTTCCTCATCGATCTTATCCTGCAATTTGAGAAGACCCTCGATTAAGGCCTCCGGGCGTGGCGGACAACCCGAGATGTAGACATCAACCGGAATGAGCCGGTCAATCCCTTGAAGCACCGCATAGCTACGATACATGCCACCGCTGGAAGCACAGGCGCCCATTGCGATGCACCACTTGGGTTCGGGCATTTGATCCCAGATCCGCTTCACCGCCAGCGCCATCTTGTAAGTTACCGTCCCGGCTACGATCATCACATCAGCCTGACGCGGCGAAAAGCGCATGACTTCCGCCCCGAAGCGGGAGATGTCAAAACGGGACGACGCCGTCGCCATCAGCTCGATCGCGCAGCACGCCAATCCCATCGGCATGGGCCAGAGCGAATTCTTGCGCATCCAGTTGATCGCGGCGTCTACGCGCGTAAAAATGATGTTGCCCTCGATCTTGGAATCGTAAGCGGCATGTGAGACAGTGAGATTTTCTTCCACCATGGCTTCGGGTTGAAGGATACCCGTCCCAGCTCCGGCCTCAACCACTTTGTGAATTTTTTCACAAAGTCCTGTTTTTCGGCAATCCCCACCAAACAAAATACTACCCCGCCTTCCATTAAAACAGTATCTTGGAGCATCAACTGACCCAAAAAAGAGTTCGAAATTGTCCAGCTCAAACCCATTCCGTGGGGATGGTGCGCGCGAGAGGAATCGAACCTCCACGGGGTTGCCCCCACATGAACCTGAATCATGCGCGTCTACCAATTCCGCCACGCGCGCTCGGCGTGAAGAAATCACCGTCCCGCCAAATTGGCAAACAAATTTCAGCAAGATTCACGCCCTCCTCGGGAATCCGCGACAACAAATGAGAGATCCGAAAGACGAAGGCTTGTTCTCCCGCCCTTCTCCCTCAAGATTCCCTCTTCCATGAATGTCCTCATCACGGCCGGTCCCACCCGGGAACCCATCGATCCTGTTCGCTACCTGACAAATCGTTCATCCGGAAAGATGGGGTATGCGTTAGCGGAGGCCGCGCAGAAACGGGGTCATTCCGTTCTCCTTATCTCCGGGCCCACTTCGCTCGACATTCCCGAAGGAGTGGATTTCATCCCGATCGAAAGCGCCGAAGACCTCTATCAAGCAGTGGAATCGCAAGTTGGCCGAATGGACATCGCGATCTTTGCCGCGGCCGTTGCAGACTACACACCGCTATCTGTCGCCGACCAAAAAATCAAAAAATCCGGCGACGAACTCACTCTCGCTCTCAAGAAGACCAAGGATGTCCTTGGTTCAACCCGTGGAGCCATGGGCTTCAAGGGAACTCTCGTCGGTTTCGCAGCAGAAACGGAGAACGTCGAAGAAAACGCCCGTGAAAAATGCATCGGTAAAGGTTGTGACCTGATTATCGCCAATGACGTCTCCCAAAAGGACATCGGATTCGATTCCTCTGAAAACGAGGTCACGCTGGTCTACAAGGATCGATCAGAGGCTTTACCCCAGAATAGCAAGGAGCACCTCGCCTCCCACCTTGTGAAAGTCATCGAACAACTCTAGAGAAAAGCTTCGCATCTACAATTCTTTGAGGCAATCTCCCCCCCGTGACTGAACTAGAAACCGCCGTCCACGCAGCCAAGGAAGTGGGCAAGATGCTTCGCGCCAATTTTAATCGGCCCAAGAATGTCGACGAAGCCCACCATCACGACCTAAAACTGGCACTCGACCGGGAATCCCAGGATCTCATTACCGAAATCATCCTCAAGGAATTCCCAACCCACGCCATTTATGGTGAAGAAGGTCTGGCAGGAGATCAATCATCCGACCACCAATGGATCGTGGACCCCATCGATGGCACGGTGAATTTTTTCTACAGTATCCCCCATTTTTGCATTTCGATCGCCAAACGCGTCAGTGAGGAACTAGTTCTCGGGGTCATTTACGATCCGATGGTCGACGAGCTATGGACCGTTGAAAAAGGCGGCGCGATGCTCCTCAATGGAGAACCGGCCGAAGTGAGTTCCCGCGAAAAACTCGAAGAGTCGATCCTCTTCGTCGGATGCGGAAAGGACGAGGAAGCGATGACATCCGGCCTGGAACGATTTAAGAGAGGCTCCCTCCGTGCGCGCAAGATGCGCATGATGGGATCAGCTGCTCTGGGCATGGCCTATATCTCTTGTGGTCGCCTCGATGCCTATATCGAATCCCGCATCTCGCTGTGGGATATCGCGGCTGGACAACTGATGGTTGAAGCCACGGGAGGAAAAGTCGACTTGGTTCCCCATTCCGACAATCCCGATGTTTATTCCATCGTGGCCTCCAACGGAAAAATCCCAATCAAGGAAATCTTATGATCCGCACTGGAATTGGATACGACGTCCACCAATTTGCCGAAGGTCGCCCTTTGATTCTGGGTGGCGTTGAAATCACACACACTCACGGACTCGATGGCCACTCAGACGCCGATGTTTTGAGTCATGCCATTGCCGACTCCATTCTCGGCGCGCTCGGATTACCCGATATTGGGCACTACTTCCCTCCAGGAGATGAGTCCTGCAAGGACATTTGCTCGTTGCGCATCCTTGAAAAATGCCGCGATCTTTGTGAGGAGCACCAATATCAACTGATGAATGTTGACTCCTCTTTAGTGGCAGAAGCGCCCAAGGTTCTTCCTTACGCCGAAGCGATGAAAGCAAACATCGCAGAAGCACTTGATATCAATCCCGGGCAGGTCGGCATCAAAGCCACCACCAACGAGACGATGGGCTTTGTTGGGAGGAAAGAGGGAATGGCTGCCTATGCCAGCGCTTTGATCGCCAGGAAAGATTGGATCGACCGCTAAAACTTACGGGCCATAAACTTCTTGGCATTCCCAACGTATTTCTCGGCCCATTTCTTGATCTCCCCCTGATCTTTAAGATCCAGGGTTTTGACGACCTTGGCGGGGCTTCCAAGAACGAGCGATCCGGGTGGAATGACTGTCCCTCCGGTCACAAGTGCGTTTGCTCCGATAATAGAACGCTCTCCCACAACACAACCATCAAGCACGCAAGCCCCCATTCCTACTAAGACTTCGTCTTTGACGGTGCAGGCATGAAGAATCGCGCTGTGTCCCACGGTCACCAACTCCCCGACGTGACACCCATAGTCATCGGCGAGATGGATCACGGCATTGTCCTGCACGTTACTTTTGGGGCCAATGCTGATTTCGTTAATGTCACCGCGAAGAGTGGCGTTATACCAGATGCTGGATTCCTCCTCCAGAGTCACCCTTCCGACAACGTCAGCACTCGCTGCTACGAAAACTGAATCAGGGAGTTGAGGCCAAATACCCTCGAATGGTTCAATTGCCATGGGGCGACATTAAAAAAAAGATGATTTTTCGCAAGAGAAGCCGTTAAACCGCTGGAAATTTCTGAAATCTGGGCAAAACTCTTCAATCTTTACTTAATCTTTTGGTTTTTTTCCCCATAACATGCGCGAGTTTCTTATTGTCCTGGCCTGCTTGATCATTGGGGTAGCCTTGCGCTCGTGCCGGACCCTTTTCCTCCGTAAATTGGGTGCCCTGACCTTTTTGGTGGCCTCCTTCCTTACCTTCTTCTTTTTCTTCGGTTGCTGGTGGGCCGGACTCATCGGGGTAGTATTCTGGTTTTTCCTTCCATGGGTCGACCTCCTGACCCGCATTAGGAGCCTCCGCCTTCCACTCGATAATCGTCTTAAATTCCGGAACGCCCCCCGCGAAGATCACTTTCCCAATGCCGCCCGCATGATTAACGAAATCGAAGAGGCTGATTTTGAGCACATTGCCGACAGCGGATGGGACTGGGCCGGAATGCAACAATACTTCCGGATCTTCTGGCATGCCGAAGCCAAAGCCATCGCTTCGGTCTGCCTATGCGAACATGGAAATGTCGCTTTTGCTTTCGTGACCATTACCTCTCGTACCAGTTCCGGTAAGATTATTCATACTACCAACTACCCGTTCTCCCCAACACTCAAGAGGGGTCCTAATTCCCAATGGGCCCATTTACCCTGCGAGAAAAATCGTTTTGAGCTGATCCGTCACGATCATATGAAGCACTTGGCCCGGAAAAAGCTGACCCCCAATGATCTTCTCATTCCCGACCCCGATCATGTCGTCGAGCAGATCGAAAAAGAAATGCGCCAACAGATTCAGCACAATGAAAAATGTGGCTTAATCAAGTTCACTGACGACGGGCGCTTTCGATATTCGACGAGAGGCCTTTTTTTCCTTTGGATTCAGTCGATGAAGGACATGATTCGGCTTTGCTGAACCATGTCTATTAGCGAACTCCTTTCCACCACGAGCGAGAGCCCACTCGAAGCCTCCTTTTGTGCACAACTGCAAGCGATCAAGCAACGAGAAACCAAGGGAGGAAAACCATATCTCGAATGGACCATTGCCGACTCCACCGGAAACCTCACATTGAAGGTGTGGAATAATCATCCTCAGTTTGACGCCGCTTGCGAACTAGATCCCGAGACACTGATTCACATACATGGGCAGTGGACACAAAACCAATACGGCGTCGATGGCATGGGATGGAAGTTCCGCTTCCTCAATGAATCAGAGACCTCGGAATTCCTGGCGGGCGATCCAAAAACCCGCGAGAAGCAAGACGCCGACTGGCATGACATCTTGAAGATGCTTTCGCAGGTCACCGACCCTAGATTGAAGACGCTGAATGACGAATTTATTTCCCAGTTTGGCAAGCGCTTCCGTCGCACCGGGGCGGCCCGAAGAAATCACCATGCCCGACGAGGCGGACTGGTCGAACATGTCGCCCAAATGATGCGAAGTGCCACCGCTGTGTGCTCGGTATACCACGAACTCAATCGCGACCTTATCGTATCTGGAGTCCTCTTTCACGACTGCGGCAAGCTCTGGGAAAACACCTACCCTGAGAGTGGCTTCAATCAGCTTCACCTTCTTCATGGCGAAATGCTTGGGCATATTCCCTTGGGCCTCGAACTCGTGAACAAACTCTGGCGTGAACTCCCCTTGGATGACTGGCGGGAATTGGAGCCAAATAGTGAAGATGTTCGTCTTCACCTTCTTCATCTCATTGCTTCTCACCACGGGCAGTATGATTTCGGCTCACCAACCTTGCCTCGAACTCCGGAGGCGCACGCCCTGCATTACATCGACAATCTCGATGCAAAACTTGAAATGGTGAAGGATGCCTACGCCAGCGCCAATGAAGTTGCGCCCGGTATTTTCGAACGCCAGTTTCCTCTGCCCGCTCCGCTTGTGACACCCTTGGCCAATTTTGAAAGCGGGGAATCTCCTCTAAGTTAAAAACCGGAGATTGATTTTAGGAAGCACGATTGTCAGTCAATGAATTGCTTGCTAGCGTTGGTGTGATGATTATTTGGCTTACTGGATGCACTGCCGGCCTCGGGAGAGCGCTCGTGAAGGAATTTAGTGGTTTGGGCCACACCGTAGTGGGCTGCGGACGGAATGAAATCGCACTACAAAAGCTCAGGAATACTTACCCGGATAATCATTTTTTTGCAGCGGATGTCTCCAGCGACGAAAGCGTGCGAGAATTTTGCGACCAAGCTCTCTTGGCCGCAGGCGAACCGGATCTTCTGATTAACAATGCCGCGACAATCAACGATCCCGCGCCGCTATGGGAAGTTCCAGCCGAAGAATTCGACAGTCTAACAGCCACTAATATCAACGGAGTTGCCAACATTCTTCGCCACTCTCTACCCTCCATGATCGCCAAGAACAAAGGAATCATCGTCAACCTCTCATCCGGCTGGGGGCGTTCAACATCGCCTGATGTCGCTCCTTACTGTGCAAGCAAATGGGCCATAGAAGGCCTCACCAAATCCCTCGCCCAGGATTTACCCGAAGGACTCGCCGCAATTTCCTTAAACCCGGGTGTCATTGCCACCGACATGCTACGAACCTGCTATGGACCGGACGCCGAGGATTACCAAACCCCCGAGGCCTGGGCCATTACCGCAGCGCCTTTCCTCCTAAAATTGACCGTTAGTCAAAACGGTCAGGCCGTCACGGCACCATGAAGCTCAAGTTACCATCACAAACCATCACTTTTCCTCGTCGTGCTCTTCTGATGGGAATCGTGAATATCAATGACGATTCATTCTGCGGAGATGGCTCTCTCGATCCCGGAACATCGCTTCAACAAGCGCGAACGCATTATCAAAATGGGGCGGACATCATCGATATCGGAGCGGAGTCGGCCCGCACAAACAGGGAGGCAATTTCCATCGATGAAGAAATTTCGCGTCTGAGATCTTTTATCGAACAATGGCACACCATACGCGATCTCAAACCCAAGGATAAAGAGCAATTATCGCCGCCTCTTCTATCGGTAAACACCTGGCGACCTGAAGTGGTGGAGCAAATCCTGGGGCCGGAAGTTGATCTTCTCAATGATATGAGCGCATTACCGGACAATCGCAATGCCTTACTCTGCGCAAAGCATCAAACACCCCTACTGATCATGCATTCAGTTGGTCAGCCAAAAATGCCACACACGCATCAACAGTGGAGAGGGCTGATGAAATCGATGACGGATTTCTTCGAAGAGAAAACAGCGATTGCGATTGAGGCTGGTTTAAGCAGAGAACAAATCATTCTCGACCCCGGTCTCGATTTCGCGAAACAGAAGGAAGATAATCTCCTCTTGCTGAGAGAACTGAATCAACTCATCCATCTCGGCTTCCCCCTCCTCCTTCCTATTTCAAGAAAAACGGTCATCGGTGAAGCTCTCGATATTGAAGATCCCACGAAAAGGGATGCAGGAACATTGGCTCTCCTTGCCCACGGAGTCCATAAGGGCGCACACCTCTTTCGGGTGCACAATACCGAGGCCTGCTGGCGGGCCTTGAAAGCTCTCTCGGCCCTTTAAGGGTTTCCCATGTAGAGAATTCCCGAACCTGAATCAATCAACGCTTTCCCCTGGGTCAGGAAATCCATCCCCAGAATCCCATCCACCGGTCTTCCTTGCGAATCTCGAAAGAAACTTCGGACGGTACGAAGTGGCGCAATAGATACGTCGAATTCCGTCACATGAACATTTCCGAATCGAACATTATACAAACGCCCATTCCTCAAAGTAACCCGATCACCCGAGGCATCGATCATTCTGGTATTGGTTGGACGGCTGGGTAGTCCCAAACGATCATAGCTCTCCGCAGCCATCACCGAAACCTCTGCCCCGGTATCGACCACCCACGTCACGATTCTCCCATGAATTGATCCTCTCAAAATTAGATGAGGCAGGCGACCAGCCGTGCCCATTTGTAGGGCGAAGGTTCCCAGTCCGGTTCTTGGTCCAAGTTGTCCGTCATTGCGCCCCATCGCTCGATCTGATCCCTTTCCCGGAACCCACATCTTGGCTGCCGGAATATCGATCAATGCTCCCGTAGCGGAAAGAGCGTCCAATCCCACCTGACCGGCATAGCGACTTGTTGAAGTCTTCCGATTCAGATCCGGGGCAATTGTGAACGGAAAACGCCGGGCAACCATGGAGCCCACCTCGAGAGTGCCATAACCCCTTCCACTTTTGACCTCGCGCCCTAAGGCTCCGCGGGTGACCACACGCACCGAATAATCTGGTTCCAATCCCACCCCCTTAGCCAGATGCTCATCGAGATCTGTGCTGTTTGCTCCGGAATCAATGAGAAATCTCAGTGGACTGCCATTGACCTCGAAGATTGCAGAAAAACGCTTATCGCCCCCTATCTTTTGAAGAGACACGGATTCATAGCCAAGTCGATGGAGGGCACCACTCCGACTCGGCCCGGATAGGCCCGGAATTCCCGAGCATTGGGTCAGGAAGAGACAAAGAAAGACACCGGCCAGCAGGCGGAAGGCAATGCGAGAACAACACATGAAGTAGAAAACTAACCTTAGTTGACATTCCTGCAATCACTCAAATCACCATGCAGGTCCAACCTCCCATGTTTCGAGCATCTCATCGGGACAATCTTCCAAAAATCTCGATGGTCGCTGGAAAATCTCCCCGGTATAGCTCTTCGGATTCACCATGGGATAAGTGAGATAAAGTTCGTCTTTTGAGCGGGTCAGGGCGACATAAAACAAGCGGCGTTC
>JAAEZT010000028.1:24858-46886 GCA_018222765.1 bacterium
CTCCTCGAGCATATCGAGATCATCCGCCTCAAGAATTCGACCATTCGGAAACATGCCATCAGCAAGCCAAATCAGGAAAACCACCTTCCATTCCAAACCTTTCGCCTGGTGAATTGAGGAGAGCACGACTTGTTCCTCGTCCTGCGCCGCCTGACTGCCGCTTGGCTCTCCGTCAACCGAGCTCATCAATGAGAGTTGCCCTAGTAATTCCTGAATATCCTCAAATCCCTCTGAGTAGAGCGAGAGTTGTTCGACATCCTGTCGGCGATTGTCGTAGTTCTCGAAACTCTGCCGCATGAACTCATCGTATATCCCCTCCTGGACACTCGTGATCATTTCCGCGGGCCTTGCAAACTCACCTTCCGGCGCCAACTCATCGAGAACGTAGCAAAGCTGCTCCCAGTCCTTCTTGGCCTTCGCCGGAATGCTGAATTTCAGCATGATGTCGGAAAAGCTCTTGGGTGGATTTTCATCCCCAGCCTTTCCGGTTTTCAGCCAGGCACGCCACAGCTTGTTTGCGGTCACCCCTCCGATTCCCGGAAGAAGAAGGCAGAATCGCTTAAAACTTACCTCGTCCTTACGGTTGGTCACGAATCGCAGAAAGGCTGCGACATCCTTAATGTGTTGCTGCTCAAAGAAGCGGAGTCCGCTGGTAATTTGAAAGGGAATATTCCGCGAAGTCAGCTCCATCTGAATTTCAAGGCTCTGGTGGTGTGCCCGATAAAGAATAGCAATCTCTTGCATCTCGATTCCTTCATCGCGCAATTCGAGAATCCGCTGCGCAACAAAGTTGGCTTGCGCGCGGGGATCTTCCAAGGGAACGAGAGCCGGGGTCATGGAGCCCCCTTCCCGCGAGGCATTGAGCGTTTTGCGAAACTGTTTGGTGTTCGCAGCGATCGCAGCATTCGACAGATGGAGCACCTCGGGAACACTTCGATAGTTGGTTTCAATCTTGAAGGTCTTCGCGTCGGGATAGCGATCAGGGAAGGACAGAATGTTATCCATGTCCGCGCCCCGCCAAGAGTAGATCGATTGTGCATCGTCACCGACTACCATGAGAGACATCCGGGGCTGGGCCAGAAGGTCGATGAGTTCACACTGGACCATGTTGGTATCCTGATACTCATCAACGAGAAGGTAATTGAATCGCTTTTGGTAAAGCTCGAGAAGATCTTCGTTCTCCTTAAAGAGCTTCAGCGGAAGAATGAGAAGGTCATCGAAATCGGCGGAGTTTGTTTCCAGCTTCTTTGCGGTGTAAGCCTTCCCGACCTGCGCAATCTCTTCGAGCCATTCTTCGAAATAGGGATACCGCCATTCCAAAAGTTCTTCCAAAGTGACTCCGGTGTTTTCCACCAGGGAAAAGATCGAGATAAGAACATCCGGCTTGGGGAAACGTCTTTGCTTTGTATCGATGTCACACTCCGCGATGACGGTTTTCATCAGGGACTTCTGGTCGTCTCGATCCAGAATGGAAAAGGATCGGGTTAACCCGACACACTCGGCATGACGACGAAGAATGCGGTTTCCGATCGAGTGGAAAGTTCCGCTCCATAGCTCGCTGAGATCTTGCGGAATGAGCTCCCTCACCCGCTCCAACATTTCCTTGGCCGCTTTATTAGTAAAAGTCAACAAGAGCAGGCTCGACGGCTCAACTCCCTGATCGAGCAAGTAAGCCACGCGATAGGTAAGCGTTCTGGTTTTTCCGGATCCAGCACCCGCGATCACGAGAGCCGGCCCGGGAGGAGAACTCACCGCAGCGTATTGCTGGACATTCAATTCAGCCTCATAATCGATCCCCGAAGATCCTCCCCGGGGTTTTTGATCCAGCTGATACTTACGAGCCATAGGAAAACCTACTCGGCATCTTTAGGAGGGATGCCCTGATCAACCTTCTGAGTGAAGGCCAAATATTTCGCAAGCTCTTCCTTCACCCTCGGCATCAGGAGATACATTGCGACCACATTGGGAATCGCCATGGCAAAAATCATGCCATCAGAGAAGTTGATCACGCTTTTCACACTCACAGCCGACCCCACAATGATGAAGAAGCAGAAGATCACCTTGTAGCTTAACTCCGCACCTTTGCTGTGCCCAAACAAGTGGGCCCAGGCTTGAAGTCCATAGTAGGACCAGGAAATCATGGTTGAGAATGCGAAGAGAATCACAGCAACCGCCAGAATTAACGGAAACCAACTAATCGTCTTTTCAAACGCCGCAGAAGTTACCGCAACTCCAGACAGGCTGGTGTCTGCATATGTCCCCGACATTACGATAACCAAGGCTGTTGTAGTGCAGACCAAAACAGTATCGATGAATGGCTCAAGGAGAGCGACGATACCTTCACTGGCAGCGTGCTTCGTTTTCACAGCAGAGTGCGCGATGGGAGCAGAACCAATTCCCGCCTCGTTTGAAAAAGCCGCCCTTTTGATTCCCTGAATGAGCACTCCTATCAAACCACCGCCAACTGCGGTCGGAGCAAAAGCCCCCTGAAAAATCAATCCAAAGGCATTCCCAAGCTCACCAATATTCCCAATGATTACGACTATTCCGCAAATCATGTAAATGCTGCACATGAAGGGAACGAGCATCGCCGTCGTTGTCGCGATACTTTTAATTCCTCCAATGATTACCATGCCAACAGCAACAGCCATTATCAACCCGAAGACCCAGCGATTGTTATCAAAGAAGGACCCATCACCACCCATGACTCCGACGAGCTGCTCGCAGGCCTGGTTGGCTTGATACATATTGCCACCTCCGAATGATCCGCCAATACACATAATGGCAAAAAAGATCGCAAGTATGACACCAAGTGGCCTCATTCCCATCTCTCCCAAGCCGCTCGTGAGATACTGCATTGGCCCGCCGTAAACTTTTCCATTCTCAATGCGGCGATACTTCACACCCAGCGTGCACTCACAAAACTTTGACGCCATTCCCAGAAATCCCATCAAAACCATCCAGAAAGTCGCCCCGGGGCCGCCAATACTGATGGCCACTGCAACCCCCGCAATATTACCCAGACCGACCGTGCCGGAGACCGCTGCGGAAAGAGCCTGAAAGTGGGTGATTTCTCCCGGATCGTTTGGCTGACTGTATTTCCCC
Source organism: bacterium (assembly GCA_018222765.1). Lineage (GTDB taxonomy): Bacteria > Verrucomicrobiota > Verrucomicrobiia > Verrucomicrobiales > Akkermansiaceae > SW10. The sequence continues at coordinate 27,964 of JAAEZT010000028.1, forward strand.
CGAAGCGTCCGCATAGCAAGTCGCCAGGAACGAAAATTGAGGAACTTGAAATAGATCGTGAGAACAATAGCCGCGATCCCCAACCAAGCGAGAACCCACGGCATCTTGATTGGGTTTCCTTCCGCATCAGTGGAAACTGGAATGGAATAGAAAACAGTATTGTCGACAAACTCGGAAACAGGCTGAAATGCGCTATCAATTCTGGCGTCTAATTTCTCAATCCAGCCCAACTCCTTTTTAGGCTCCTCTGAGGCCTTGGGCTCATCTGCAGAAAGCTCTTGGGCGACGGAAGATCCGATTGAAAGGGTGAGGAAGAGTCCAAATAGACAAAACAGCTTTTGCATGACCGGCGAACTTTGAGTGATTCACCCTCACTCGACAAGGTTCAATCACTCCTCCTTTACCAAATCCATCTCGATCACCGCGTAGGCATTGTGATTGTGGATGGATTCGAAGTTTTCAGCCTCCACACGATACCAACGGAGCTGCTCGTCGGCATTTGAAGCCAGCGCGATATTTCTGACAAGATCCTCTACGAAAACCGGATTATCGTAGGCTCGCTCGGTAACCGCTTTTTCGTCGGGACGTTTCAAGAGACTGTATAGTTCGCAGCTGGCACAGGATTCCACCCGCGCGATGAGATCCTCGATCCAGACCGGATCCTTAAAGCGAACTGAATAGGTCACTACTCCGCGCTGATTGTGGGCACCGTAGTCGCTGATTGCCTTGGAGCAGGGGCAAAGTGTGGCAACAGGGACCATCACCGTGACGATGAAATCGGTAGCGCCGCCCTTCTCGGCCTCAATCTCAAATTTCACCTCATAATCCATCATCCCCTCGTTTCCTGTCACGGGAGCAGGCTTGCTCTTGAAAAAGGGGAACAGAAACTCAACATGAGCACGCTGGGCGTCGAGCCGTTCGAGAAGCGCCCCGGGAAGTCCGGCCATATCGTGAACCGAAAGACAATTCCCATGCGCATTGAGAACTTCCACGAAGCGACTCATGTGAGTGCCTTTGTAGTGATGCGGAAGGTCAACGGCCAAAGCCACAGTTGCCACAGTTCGTTGCTCGTCCCCACCCTTGTCTTTCACCACCAGTGGGAACTTCAGGGCCTTCACCCCAACCCGATCGATCGCAATTTGGCGGTCGTCGTGTTCGTTTTGGGTATCTTTGAGTTCACTCATCTTTTCGCTCTAAATCAAAAAACCTGCCCGAAATGATTCCGGACAGGCTGTAAAATTTCGTTCCTTGGGAAATTAGAAGCCCGATTACGGCATCAGATTCACAGCGCGAGCACGCTTGATCTCGCGAGTGATCGCACGGTGCATCTTAGCAGAAACGCCAGTGACTTTGCGAGGAAGAATACGACCGGTATCGGTCGTGAACTTGGCGAGAATCTCAGGGTTCTGGTAGCTAATCTTCTCGAAAGGAAGGTCGAGACGCTTGGTGGTCATCGCCTTGTTGTGTTTCCGGAAATTAATGCGGCGCTGAACGGTCTTTGGTTCGGACATGATGTAAAAGGGTTAGGACTTCAGAGACTAGCGAAGCTCGCGGTGCAAGGTGCGACGTTTCAAGAAGGGATTATACTTCTTCTTCTCAAGACGGCCCGGAGTGTTCAGGCTCTTCTTGTTACGAGTGCTGGTATAGCGTGAAGTCGGCTTGCCTTCGGCTTTGGCCTCAGTGCATTCTAAAATGATGATGTCGCGTGGCATGATGCTGGTAAGATCGAAATCGGGACGCGGAACCTATGGAAATCTCACCCATCGTCAAGGGAAATTCGAGGAAAGTTAAGGCATTTGAAAGCTTATAAAAAATCGTTGATTTCACGAGCATTCACAGGCAGGGTCACTTCCGTTGAAGGTGGTGAGCACATCAGTGCTCCTGCAATCTTTCATTTCCGGAGAATCCTCATCCATTTTGCGACGGTCGATTCTTCGGTTCTCCAACCAGGATTTTCCGTGAACTGACACGGTGCTGTGAGCCAAGTCCTCGGAATCTCTTCCGCTGATCTTTTCCTCTGGTTCCGTAAGATCCGCCCTCGACCCCCTCTTATCTTCAATTAATCGTATGATTCCTCCAGACTCCGATTCTCCGGACACCTCGTCTCGTCGCCAACACGGCTCCTCTGATGACCCCAATGGTGGCGGCAACCGTCGACGCCGTAACAATCGGAACCGCAACAGAAACCGCAACCGCAACAGAAACCAAAATGATGGAGGTCAAGGAGACGGCCAAAAACAAGGACGAGTAAGAGGCTACGGCCCACGTCGTGGCGAGCAGCGGGACCGCAAACCTCTTGAATTCACCGGAGAACCTGTCGAAGTCGATGGTCTCCTCGAAATGGCCCCGAAAGGATTCGGTTTCTTAAGGAAGCCCGGCAAGGACTTTGAACAGAACAGCGACGACGTCTTCGTCAGCCCAGATATGGTGCGTAAAAACGCGCTCCGTCCAGGAATCTGGATCAAGGGAATGGCCCGTGAAAGCACCCGGGGACCGCAATTGGTCGAACTCTCTGCGATCAATGATCAAGCGCCTGAAGACGCGAGAAGGCTTCCCGCTTTCGAGGAATTAAAAGCAATCAATCCCTCCAAACGGATCGCCTTCGAAACTGTCCCTGACCGTCACACTACTCGAATCGTCGACATCATGGCTCCGGTAGGACGTGGCCAGCGCGGCTTAATCGTCTCCCCTCCTCGTTCAGGAAAAACGACCATGCTTTTGCACATGGCCCAGGCCGTGCAGGAACTCCATGAGGAAACTCTTCACCTCATAGTCCTCCTCGTCGACGAACGTCCCGAGGAAGTCACGGAATTCCGTCGCCAACTTCCGGACGCTGAAATTTACGCCAGCTCCAACGACGAATCCCCCCGCAACCATTGCCGCCTCGCCGAGCTTTGCATTGAGCGGGCAAAGCGCCTTGTTGAATCAGGAAAGCACGTCTTTATTTTGATGGATTCCATCACCCGCCTCGCCCGTGCCTACAACGGAGCGATGGGTGGCAGCCGTCAAAGCCGTGGCCGGGGATATCAATCCGGCGGTATCGTCGCGGGAGCTTTGGAGATGCCCCGTCGTCTTTTCGCGGCCGCTCGCAACACCCGGGAGGCCGGATCGCTCACTATCATCGCTACTGCTCTCGTCCAAACAAACTCCAAAGCGGACGAAGCGATTTTCCAGGAGTTCAAGGGAACCGGAAACATGGAGCTTGTTCTCGATCGCCGCATTGCCGAACACTATGTTTATCCGGCAGTGGATATCTTTAAATCGGGCACACGCCGCGAGGAACTCCTTCTTCCCGAGCACAACCTCCACAAGCTGCGCCTCATCCGTCGTGGACTCGCCGGACACAAACCCATCGAAGCCATGGAGCGACTCCTCTTCTTCACGAAGAAGTTTCCAAGCAATGCGCAAATGCTTATGGAAATCAAAGGCTAAGAAAGATTACCAAATTATATTCTTCTCATAAGACGAGCTTCTAACAGCTCGTCTTTTTTGTGATTTACGTTCTTAATTTCATCGTTGCTCTCACGAAATAAACCCTCTATCTGGGCGAGCGTGAATTCACAGCCCCCCCCAAGAACGGCTGCGACTTCCTACGAGAATCGTCTCACCCTGTTCGAGAAAGTGCGAACTTTCACTATTGATAGGGCGAGAATACGAATTGCGGAGGAAGGTCGCACCACCGAAGTTTTACTTAGCGACATCTTCGATGTTCGATGTCGCTACTACCCCACCCGTTTTCAACTGAATCGCTTTGAGTGTTTGTTGCAAGCGAAAGGGGGAATAAAGATCAAGATCGGCAATCAGTTTTACCTTGGTGTCGCTGACTTTGAAGATCGCTCACCCGATTACCGAAAGTTCGTGGTGGCTCTTCATGTCGCGCTCGCCAAGCTGAGCCCGAACTGCACATACCACTCTGGAATCACGAAAACTTCATTATACCTCATCGCAACCTTCCTCATCGGTTCGATGCTAACCCTAGCATTTCTAATCCTTTTCCTAGGAGCATCCTTACCCGGCTTTGCGGTCGTGAAACTCATCATCCTGATTCTGATGATTCCGATTTCCATCAAGTGGTTCTACAAAAACAAGCCGAGGAGGTATCGCGTGCACGCGATACCCACTGACATCCTTCCGCCCAAAGGGAGCTAAAGAAGCACGATCGCCAGAGCTGCCATCATCAGGATCGCTCCGGCGGCTTGCCTTCGGGCAAACTTCCGGTTCATTTGTTTCCCAATCAGATAAAGAAAGCCGACCGCCATTACTCCTCGTGAGCTGTAGACAACATTGCTCAGGGTCGGTTGACCATATTGACTGAAGGCTAGATTCACCGCGAGCGCCTGGAGCCCCAATGCCAGGCCTGCGCCAAACACCATCATTCCGGCGCGCGGCGTCTGAATCATGACCATGATCTGGGAGCGCTTGATAAAGAGGACCACAATCGATATCAACGACCCCGTACCCATCATCAAAATAAGCCATCGGGCAGGACCAATCTCGCGGGCCTGCCAACCAGTGAGAAAATCATTAATCCCAAAAAAGAGACACGCCAGCATGGTAAGCCCAACCGTTACACGATGTTTCCGCCATCCTTCCAAGGAAGCTCCGGCAGCGAGGAAAACCGCTATGACAGCGAGAACAACTCCCGCGAGAAGATTCCACGTCGCAGATTCCAAACCCGCCAGAACCGAGAAGAGCCCCACCACGACAACTTTTCCACCGAGGGCCGAGGAATGAACCGCAAGGTCTCCGCTTTTCACCGATTGCGTGGAAAACCACTGCCCCATAAAAAAGAGGACTCCATTCCCAATGGCCCACCAATCTTTTCCGGAAATTCGCCAGTCTTCGTCCGGCTGAAAGTAGGCAAAAAAAATCGCTGTGGTTACCAAATTAGCAACCGCAACGATAATCGATAGCCGGACTCCGACAGCGGTTCCCTGCTGAACACACCATCCGAGGATTGGGTGGAGGACCGCGCCAATAAATGGCAGCAAAATCGCCCCGCTCAACCAATCCATACAGCCCTACTTGATGGGGCTGATCTTGTCCTTGCTTGGAAAGTCCTCGGACCATTCAAGGGTCACTTCACCAGTGGCAGCCCACTCCGTGCCACGATTCAAGGTGTCATAGAAACCACGACATTTCATGGAGTAATCGGCGTGCCCAAGCGTGGTGTGGAAGACGCGACCTTTTCCGTAGTCGAGAGCCATCAGCATTGGCTCGTCGCGCTGACTCTTTTGGCTGGGAGCGGTAGCAAGAACCTTCATGTTGTTGGCTGGTCCACGAAGAGTGTCATAAAGCTCATCTTTGGTGTGAAGCCATTCGGTCGGCATTCCTTTCGTGATTGGGTGGGTATTGTCGCGATTCGTCACAACAAATTCGTGCTGTGGACCGTGGCCTCCGCCTTTTCCTTTGGAGGTGTCACGGACAAGCTTGCCATCCTTGTAGTAGACATAAGGGCCACTTTTCTCGGTGCGCCCGCCCCAGCCCCCGAGACCAATCATTTCGTTATATTCAGGCCACATTCCGAAAGCGTTGTCGGCCGCGTGAACCACAACAAATCCCCCTCCATTTTTCACAAAGCTCACAAATGCAGTGCGAACTTCGCCGGGCCACATCTGACCATTGTAATTACTCACGACGACGTCGTATTCGGAAAAGTCAGGACGCCATTTGGCCCACTCTTCCTCGCTACCATTTTTGCCCGGGCTTGTGCTAACATCCACGGTGTAGCGACCACTGCTCTTAAAAGCATCCTCCATCACAGGAGTGGTAGATTCCCACTTGTGATTATTTTGCCCGTCAATGATAAGGACTTTGAGAAGCTTATCTTCTCCTCCTTCAACTTTCTTTGCGAGACCGACATAGGCAAGGCAAGACATCGCCATAACGGCTAATCCGAGAGTTAGTTTGTTTCTCATGTGGGAGTTTCACCGATCTTCCCCTCAATTGCCAAGACGAAAAACTTCCAGATGAACGATCTTAGGTTAGGTTTCCAGCATGAATTCCGTTATCGAACTCCTCCAGGCTCTCATTCGTATTCCCTCGGTAAACCCAGATGGCGACCCGGACGTCTCGCCAGAAGGAGAATCCGCGATGGCCACCTTTATCGGAGAATTTCTCGAACCGCTTGGTTTTCAAATCACCCAAGAGGAAGCTCTTCCCGGTCGCCCCAATCTCATCGCGCGCGCGCCTGGCCCGGAAAATCGACCACGCATCCTGCTCGGCCCCCACCTTGACACCGTTAGCATCGCCGGAATGAGCATCGAGCCATTTTCAGCGGAAATCAAAGACGGGAAAATCTGGGGCCGTGGCAGCTCTGATACCAAAGGCCCCATGGCCGCAATGCTCTGGGGACTCAAAGAAAATGCCGCCAATCTTGCCAATCTCCCGGTCGCCGTCGATTTCGTGGGATTCATGGGCGAGGAATCAAGCCAGCCGGGCTCCCAACACTTCGCGAAACATCATGCCGACGAATACGAATTTGCCATCGCGGGCGAACCGACCTCACTCGAGGCCGTCTATTGCACAAAGGGTTGTCTTTGGGCCACCATCGAGGCCAGAGGACGTTCAACCCATGCCTCCCAGCCTCACTTGGGCGACAATGCCATCATGAAGCTCACTGAGGAACTCAACCGACTCGTCAACGACTTCGCCGGGCAGCTCTCCAACCACAGTCATCAGGTTCTCGGCTCCTCCACAATCAATATCGGAAAAATCAAAGGAGGGACCCGCGCGAACATTGTCCCCGACAAAGCCAGCGCTGAGATCGACATCCGCACTGTGCCCTCATTTGTCGAGAATCAATCCGGAATCGACCAGCTTCGAGATTTCCTCACGCATGCGGAAATCACCAACGCCATGGAATTTCCTCCCATGGATCTTAAATCCGACCACCCCTGGATTACTCGCCTCGAAACCATCCACCCCGACCTAATCCTCACCGGCGCTCCATGGTTTTCCGATGCCTCCCATCTTGCAAATGCCGGCATTCCCTCGATTTGCCTCGGCCCGGGATCCATTGATCAAGCCCATACCGCAGACGAATTCATCAAAATCCCAGACCTCGAAAAAGGCGCTGAATGGTTTAGCGCTCTCATAGCTGGCCTGTCCGACTAATTTCATTTCGCTTGCTATATGCGGGCAAATTTTGTCGTTTGTAAGAAGTTCTCCTGATCTTGATGGTTAAGAATTCCGTAAGATTCTCGCTTGCTCTTTCCACCCCTCCCCTCGTTGTCGCTCCCAATACAATCGATGCGACCTTCGGCGTCACAACCGGAGTTCAATGCATCGGGTCTGGCCGGCTCAAGGTCCACGCTCTGGGAATGCACTCGGACCAGAGGTAGATATTTGGGAAGCCCACCGATTACGACACATATGAGACCCGCTTATTTTGTATTCCCCCTTCCTCTGACAACGTGCGACAGATTTTCTGGCGACTGCACCTTTCCCAACCCTCAGAAACACCCATGAAAAAACTCCTCTCTATCATCCTCAGCGGACTCTTCCTCGCTTCCTTCTGCCTTGCTCAAGAGGATGCCGAAATTATCGGAGACGATGGCGCGAGAGTTTCCGTGCTTGGCTACCATGTCTTCCATCCCACGAAGCCTGCCACCGAGATGCTCATTCCGACCTCAAAATTTCGTGAGCAAATGGAGGCTGTCAAAGCTTCAAAAATCCCCGTCATCACCCTGGCCAAATTTCTGGCCTGGCGACGTGGGGAAGCCAAGCTTCCTCCGCAATCCATTCTCCTCACGATGGATGACGGCTGGCGCTCGGTCTACACCGAAGCTTTCCCTATCATGAAGGAATTTCAATTCCCCTTCACGGTCTACCTCTACAAAAACTACGTCGGATCTTCCCGCGGAGGACGCGCCATGTCCTACGCCATGATCCAGGAAATGATCCAAAGTGATCTCTGCACTATCGGCTCCCACTCAGTTAGCCATCCTTTCCCCAGTAAGGTCAAAAAAGCGGAGCGAGCCGGAAAGGAACCCTACGACAAGTTTCTCCGAACCGAGTTGGGAGATTCCAAAACCTTCCTCGAGGAAAAATTTAAGCAAACTGTCACGACCTATGCCTATCCCGGTGGTTATCACACCGACGAGATGTTCGAGCTCGCCGACGAGCTGGGATACGACAACCTCTTCACGGTCAAACCCGGCAAGGTCCGCCGGGATACCGACGGACACATTCTTCCGCGCTACATCGTGCTCGGGAACCACGACTCAGCCTTCAAAGCCGCGCTCGTTTTCCGAAATGGCAGCCGCGTAGCCGATGTCCCGGTCACCCTCCCTCATCCTGTGTCACCCGCCCCCGATAATCTCGTGGCAGACCGATTGCCGCTTATTTCTGCAGATCTCTCAAAAGTGGAGAACCTTGATCCAAAATCCCTTAGAATGAAAGTGTCCGGCTTTGGGCAGGTCCCAGCCGATTTTGACACTACGACCCACTCCCTCGCCTGGAGAGTCACCCGCCCCTTACGTCAGAAATTTTGTGAAGTTTCCGTCCAATGGAAGCTCAACGAAGCCGAGTCATTCGAGCCAGAGATGAAGTGGACCTTCAAAATCGATCGAGAGGCTGCCTACCAAGGAAGATAGCAATTTTCACCGGATCAAGTCCTGAGAAATCACCTTATTCACATAAAATTGGCGATTTTCAACCGGTCTTAATCGATTAAATCACCCAACTCTCCTCGAAATGGGACATTTTCCTTGTTTTTCCAGCGAGGAAAATGCAGATTTCCCCCGTAACAAGCAATCTTTATGAGCAAGAAGCAACTCGACGGAGCGCAGGCTCTCATTAAAACACTCGATGACCTGGGAATCGAATACATCTTCGGATATTCCGGAGGAGCCGCGATTCCAATTTTCGACGCCCTCGAAACGATGCAAACGAAGATGAAGTTCATTCTCGTTCGTCACGAGCAAGGCGCCGTGCACATGGCTGACGGCTACGCCCGCGCCACCGGAAAACCCGCTGCCGTCCTTGTCACTTCTGGACCCGGAGCAGGAAACACCGTCACCGGACTCATGACTGCTCAAATGGATTCCGTCCCCATGATCGTGGTCTGCGGACAGCAAGTCACCTGGATGCTGGGCAAGGACGCCTTCCAGGAGGCTGACATTTTCGGAATCACGATTCCCGTGGTGAAACACAACTATCTCGTCAAGGAAACCAACGATCTCGTTCGTGTAGCCAAGGAAGCCTACCATATTGCCACCACTGGTCGCCCTGGCCCCGTTCTGATTGATGTGCCAAAGGACGTTTCCTCGGGAATGTTTACCGCCAAGATGAATCCGGAACTCGATCTTCCCGGCTACGATCCATACGAAGCTCACAACATCGATCCGAAAGGTATTGAAGAAGCCGCCGCAATGATCGCCGCCGCGAAATGCCCTGTCATCCTCGCCGGTCAGGGAACCATGATTTCCCGTGCGGACAAAGAACTGATGCAGTTGGCTGAAACTCTCAATATTCCGGTCACTTCCACTCTTCTCGGCAAAGGGGTCTTCCCCGAAACTCACGAGCTTTCTCTCGGTATGCTAGGAATGCACGGCACCGCTTACGCCAACAAGGCGATGGTCGAGTGCGACCTTCTCCTGAATATCGGATCTCGCTTCGATGACCGGATCATTGGTCAACCGGACAAATTCTGCGCTGACGCCAAGATTATCCACATCGATATCGATCCAGCCGAAATGGACAAAATGATCCGTCCCGACGTCCAGATCGTCGGAGACGCCAAAGCAGCCTTGATTCAGCTGAACGAAATCCTCACCACTCCTTTGGAAACAACCGAATGGCGCGCCAAGTTGGATGGTTATAAGAAGAAGTATCCTCTTTCCTACAAGAAGCAAGGCGGCCTGCGGATGCAGCAAGTCATTGAAGAACTCTACGAACAAACCCAAGGGAAAGCCATTGTGTCAACCGACGTGGGACAGCACCAGATGTGGGCCGCGCAGTTCTACAAGAATAGCGAGTCCTTCCACTGGCTCTCCTCGGGCGGAGCTGGAACGATGGGCTTCGGCTTCCCCGCCGCCATCGGAGCGCAGCTGGCTCATCCGGAGAAAACCGTCATCTCGATCTCAGGCGATGGTGGATTCCAGATGACCCTCTTCGAACTCGCCACCGCCGCGATTCACAAATTGCCCATCAAGATTGTTGTTCTCAACAACCACTACCTTGGCATGGTTCGGCAATGGCAGGAGCTCTTCTTCGAAAACCGGGAATCCGGAGTGGATCTCGTCGGCAACCCGGACTTCAGTAAGCTCGCAGCATCCTACGGAATTCCGAGCGTCCACTTCAAACGACCTGTCGATTGCGCGCGTAAGATCGAGGAAGCTCTCGCCTACAACGACGGACCAATCCTCATCCACGCTGAGTGCGTGAAGACCGAAAACGTCTTCCCAATGATCCCCGCCGGCGCTGCTCTGGAAGACATGATTACAGAGCCTCCCAAAACCCAAATGGCTAAGCCCGTCGGCTCAACCTAGAAATTTTTCAGGGATCATTTATTAACCCAATAACCCAACAACCACTTCCAATGTCCAAGACTATCGTCACCACAGACACACCTCTTGAAGACTCCCAGCGCGGAACCTCAAACACCCTGTCGATTCTCGTGAACAATAGCCCAGGAGTCTTGATGCGCATTTGCCAGGTCTTTTCCCGGCGTGCATTCAATATCGACTCTCTCGTTGTTTCAGAAGGCCGCACCGGCGCCTTTTCGCGCATGACCATTGACATTTCCGGCAGCCCGGAAGGATTCGAGCAGATCATCAAGCAGGTTAATAAGCTCATCGATGTCATCCACTGCTACGAGCATACCGCTGCCAACTCGGTAGTTCGTGAAATGCTCCTCGTGAAAATCCTCGCTGACAAAGAAGAACGGTCCTCGGCCCTCCAAGTCATCGAGCATTTCGCTGGAAAAACCGTTGATCTCAGCCCGAATTCCATGATCGCCATGTTCACCGGCACCACCAGCAAGCTGGACGCCGCCGTCATCATGCTTGAGCAATTCGAAGTCATCGAAACTGTCCGCACCGGAAAAGTCGTCATGGCCCGGGGCAGTCAGGCAACCTAGAATCAAGAATTTAGATCATTCCTCACAAAGCGGCAGACCTAAAATCTGTCGCTTTTTTCGTGTCTCCGGGCTCCCGGCTCAAAAAAGCCCCGGTATTACACACTTACTCTTGCCTCTTGACCCCGCCTGACCTCTAATCCGCACCGCCTTGAAGAACGCAATTCTTGCCCTTGAAGACGGTCGCACTTTTTGCGGGCGTGCCTTTGGTCATTCCGGAACTACTGCCGGGGAAGTCTGCTTTAATACCTCGATGACGGGGTATCAGGAGATCATCACAGATCCCTCCTACCGCGGGCAGATTGTCACCATGACCTATCCTCTCCAGGGAAATTACGGAATCAATGCCGCCGATGCTGAATCAGCCTCGCCGCATGTCCGGGGATTCGTTATCGGAGAGCTTTGTGAAATCCCTTCCTCCTGGCGATCAGAGCAATCGCTTTCGGAATATTTCGCGGAACACAAAATCATCGGGATCGAGGACATCGACACCCGGGCCCTGACCAAGCACCTCCGCTCGCAAGGAGCGATGAGGGCGGTCATCTCCACGGAGCTTTCCGAGGAAGAGGCCGTCCAGGCCGCCAAGGACTCGCCTTCAATGGTCGGCATGGATTACGTCGAGGAAGTCTCCACGCGGGAAGATTACCACTGGGACGGCGAATCGCGCCTCTGGACGATTCCAAGTGTCACCACCAATCAGGAAACCAACTACATCGACCTCCCTGAGGCCAAGTATCGCATCGTCGCTTACGACTTCGGAGTGAAATACAACATCCTCCGCTCGCTTCGCCAGTCGGGATTTGATGTCGAAGTCGTCAACTCACGTACTCCGGCTTCCGAAGTTCTCGCGAAAAACCCCGACGGCATCTTCCTTTCAAACGGTCCGGGAGATCCCGCGGCCCTCACCTACATTCACGATGAGGTCAAACAACTGATCGGCAAGAAGCCCATCTTCGGTATTTGCCTAGGCCACCAAATCCTTACGCACTGCTTCGGCGGAAAGACTTTCAAATTAAAATTCGGACACCGCGGAGGAAACCACCCAGTCAAAGATCTTCGCACCGGACAGATCGCCATTACCGCGCAGAACCATGGTTTTGCCACCGATGATGACTCCCTACCCGATTACACTGAAGTCACTCACATCAACCTCAACGACCAAACGGTCGAAGGCGTCCGCAGCACCAAGGACCCTGTTTTCTCCGTACAGCATCACCCTGAAGCTGCTCCGGGACCCAACGACGCGAAGAACTTCTTCGGAGAATTCGCAGATCTCATCGAGGCGTCCAAGTAACACGCATCCCAATTTTTTTTAATGAATACCATCATTTGTGGTCTCCAATGGGGAGACGAGGGCAAAGGCAAGATTGTCGATTTCCTGACCGAAGACGCGGATCTTGTGATTCGCGGACAAGGAGGAAACAACGCCGGGCACACCGTCATCGCCAACGGAAAGAAACACGTCCTCCATCTCATTCCGTCAGGAATCCTTTGGGGTGACAAGCAATGCGTCATTGGCAATGGCGTGGTCATGGATCCTATCGGGCTCTGCAAGGAGATCGAAAGCCTCGAAGCCGAGGGAATTACAATCACACCTGCACGTCTTTTGATCTCCGACCGAGCACACGTTGTTCTTCCTTACCACCGTGAACTTGATGCCGCCCGCGAAATGTCTCTCGGCGATAAAAAGATTGGCACAACCAAACGCGGCATCGGTCCGACCTATGCCGACAAAGCCAACCGCATCGGACTTCGCCTCGCCGACTTCCGAGATCCCGCGATTGCCAAAGACCTCATCACCACTCGTCTTGAAGAAGCCAATCGCACTTTGGCATATCACGATCTCCCGACCTTCGAAACCGAATCAGTCTACGCTGAGGTGGAAGCGGCCATCGATCGCCTTCGTCCACACTTCACCAACGTTATCCCGGTCGTTCACGAATCCTGGAAAAAAGGCGAAACCCTTCTCTTTGAAGGAGCGCAAGGGACCTTCCTCGATATCGACTTTGGGACTTATCCTTTCGTCACCTCGTCCAACACGACCTCCGGCGGAGCATGCACTGGATCGGGAATTCCACCGCACGCCATCGATAGCGTGGTGGGCGTCTGCAAGGCCTATACCACCCGCGTGGGCTCGGGACCCTGCCCGACCGAAAACGATGACATCAGTAAATTCTTCCATGACCGTGGGATGGAATTCGGCGCGACCACCGGACGCCCCCGGCGTTGTGGCTGGCTCGATACCGTCCTGGTGCGATACGCCGTCATGGTCAACGGCATCACGGACCTTGCCATCACCATTCTCGACGGACTTGATGAACGCGAAACGATCAAGATTTGCGTGGGGTATGAAATCAACGGAGAGATTCACCAATTCCCGCCCGCCGAACGCGAATACTGGGACGTTATTAATCCAGTCTATCAGGAAGTTCCCGGATGGCAGTGCGACACCACGAAGTGCCGGACCTGGGACGAACTTCCCGAACTTGCAAAAGCTTATCTGGCCCGCATCGAAGAACTCACCGGAGCTCCCGTGAAGTATGTGGGCGTCGGACCTGATCGCGAACAGACCATCATTCGCTAACGACTTACCTCCACCGATATGGGCGACGACTCGCCAAATGATACCCCCCGCCATCTGGCTGTCATTATGGACGGCAACGGACGCTGGGCGAAATCCCGGGGACTCCCACGAAAAGCCGGACATCGCGCCGGTGCGGAAGCGGTTCGAGAGGCAGTAGACTATTGCAACGAATCCGGGGTCGAGTTTCTCACGCTCTATGCCTTCTCATCCGAAAACTGGAATCGCCCCAAATCCGAGGTCGACGCCTTAATGAAATTGCTCGAGCGTTTCCTGAAGACAAAGGCGCGCGAGATCGCCAAAAAAGGCGTGCGTCTCGCCGCCATCGGAAGGAGGGATCTGGTTCCAGACTCCTGCCGGGACGAGCTGAACAAAGTCATCGAGGAAACCAGGGATAACAAAGTTCTTACCTTGATCCTCGCTCTTTCCTACGGCAGCCGGGAAGAAATTGCGGACGCGAGCCGCCGGATCGCGCTCAAGGTCCAATCCGGCGAGCTTTCTCCGAATGATATCGATAATGACACAATCTCCAAACACCTCGACACCGCCGAGTTCCCCGATCCCGATCTCCTTATCCGAACTTCCGGTGAATTCCGACTTTCCAACTTCCTCCTGTGGCAGTTGAGCTACGCCGAAATCTTTATTTCTTCGAAGAACTGGCCCGACTTCCGAAAAAGTGACTTTCAGGAAGCCGTGGAAAATTATTCTCGCCGTCACCGCCGCTTCGGGAGAGTTTAAAGCCAAGCCCCACTTCCATTTGAAAGACACCCCGGAAAATACCCTACTTCTGGTCGATCCTGATCATGACTATCTGGATTGGGCGACAAAGCACCTTGCTGCCGACGGGTTGAAAATCCTCCGCTGTGATAGTGCAGACAAAGCGCTCAAGGTAATCGAGAAAATTTCCGTCGATCTCGTCATCTCCGATATAAAATTGGACCCATTCGACGGAGTGGAACTCCTCACCAAGATACGCGCGAACTCTCCGGACACCATCGTAATGTTGACCGCGGTCTCCCCCTCCACGATTCAGATCATCGAAGCGACCCAGAAAGGGGCCCACGATGTTCTCAGAAAAGAGTCTGTCGGATTCGAACTCAGAAAAATCGTCGAGTCAGGTCTCCAAACCATCGATCAACGACGTGAACTGGGGCCCTCCTCCCGTGAGCTTCCAGGCTTGGTTGGCAAAACTTCCATTGTCGGTGTTTCCCGCCCGCTTCAGGATGTGATGAAAATCGTCGGCCGTGTTGCCCGCTCCGACGCTCCGGTTTTAGTGAGTGGCGAAAGCGGCACCGGCAAGGAACTCATCGCCCGCTCGGTGCACGAATACAGCCCGCGCCGAAAAAAAGAGATGCTCGTGATTAACTGCGGAGCCATCCCTGACAATCTGCTGGAATCCGAACTCTTCGGCCACGAGAAAGGTTCCTTCACCGGCGCGATCGCCAGACGGCCGGGTCGCTTCGAGGATTGCCACGAGAGCACACTCTTTCTCGATGAAGTCGGGGATTTGCCCCCAAGTGTTCAAGTGAAGCTTCTGCGCGTGCTTCAAGATGGCACCTACTCCCGGGTCGGAAGCAACGAGGTTCTCAAAAGCGACGTTCGCATTGTCACTGCGACCAACAAGGATCTCGCTTCCGAAGTCTCCGCCGGACGGTTCCGCGAAGACCTGTATTACCGCTTGAATGTCGTTGAAGTCTCCTTGCCTGCATTGAGAGAGAGACAGGAGGACATTGGAATCCTGGCCGAGTTTTTCCTCGATCGCATCGCACGAAAAAACGGCACCGCTCGGATGCGGCTGACCGGCGAAGCGGTTGAGCATCTTCAAAAACACAACTGGCCCGGCAATGTCCGTGAACTCGAGAACACCATGGCCCGGGCCTGCGCGCTCTCACTTAATGACATTCTTCTTCCCGAAGATATCCCTCTCGGACGAGGCCCTTCGACCGGTGGAGGAACTCTGAATGACTCTCTTGCTGTCCTCATCGAATCTTCAGCAAAAAACGGACAAAGCGCCTTGAGCTTTGCTCGAAACGAGTTGATTCGCTACGCCCTCGATCAATCGGAAGACGACCCCAAGGAAGCAGCCCGTCTTCTGGGCGTCTCTCTTCCCACCCTCCGCAAATGGATGCCCTCGGAAAGTGATGTCTGATTTAAGTGACCACCCCCTTGTTGCCGATCGCTTGGCCAAGCTGCGCGATAGCTCCTGTCCTTCCCGTGAGTTCCGGCAGTATGTTTCGGATGTCGCGAAACTCCTCGTCCTTCCCGCAACTGCAGGTTTAGCCACTGAACCAACCAAAATCGAAACTCCTCTTCAGGAAATGACGGGCCAAAAACTCTCCCGCCCAGTCGTTCTTGTTCCAATCTTGAGAGCCGGCCTTGGACTCAGCGATGCCTTTCATCAGCTGATTCCAGAAGCATCGGTCGCCCATTACGGAATAGCCCGCAACGAGGAAACTTTGGAACCTGAAATCTACCTCGAAAAGTTCCCTCCCAAGATGGATCAGGCCGAAGTCATCGTCCTCGATCCTATGCTCGCCACCGGAGGTAGTGCGGTCGCGGCTCTGAACGGGCTCAAAAAACGAGGAGCCCGACACCTCCACTTTGTCTGTCTCGTCGCCAGCCCCGAAGGCCTGGCCCTGCTGAAGCATGACCATCCCGAGATCATCATCACCTGCGCAACCATCGACGATGGGCTCAACGAGCAAGGATACATCGTGCCAGGACTGGGCGATGCAGGCGACAGGACCTTTGGGACACTTTGAGCATTTCATTTTGATAATTTACCGCTATAGTCCATTCGTGATCAGAAGGACTCTGCTCGGAATTCTCTTCCTTGGCTCAATGTCGTGGGGACAATCCGTCAACTGGTCAAAGATCGAGTCCAACTCGGAATACCAAATCGCCAAAGAACACCTAGCGGATGCCCTTCCCAATCTCGCCATCCCGATTTTTGAAAAACTTCTTGAAACCGAAGGACTCGACACCACAGCAAAAGCATCTCTTCTTTCCAAGCTCGGAGAAGCCCAATTGAGGGCACAAAAGCACGGAGCTGCTCTTATTACTCTGGCTGATCCATTACTGGTCGAATTCAGCGCGGCTCACATTTGGCGCGGCTACACCTTGAGCCAACTTGGTCACTATCTGGAGGCGATCGATTCCTTCCAAAAAGTAGACCGGAGCAGTTTAATTCCCCGGGCCAAGCTGCAGATCGCCATCCTCAATATCGCGATTGGCAACAATGACGCGGCCTTGACTGAACTTGAGCAACTTCAAAAAACCGAAGACATAGAGATTGGAGAGGAAGCCGCGCTTCGCCTTGTTTCCCTCTTACTATCAACCGGTCGACTTGAAGAAGCGGAGGAGAAATTGTCATCTCTCAAACTAAGCAATCAACGCTACGAGTCTCATCGGCAGTTTTTGCAGGGACAACTTGAACTAGCAAAAAAGAATCGGATCGCGGCGGTCGGAATTTTTCAAGCACTTCTGAAAAAAACCGAGGAAGAAAACCACGGATTATCAGCCCCACTTGTCCACGAACTACACCTGGCCCTTGCTGACAGCCTCGCTCTCGACGGCAACACTCAAGAAGGTATTGATTCAGTTTTGACTACTCTTGGGAAATTCCCCAACTCACCAAGACTCGTCGAATTATTCCAGCGTCTCGACCAATGGATTACCCAGAGCGAATCCAGAGAAGTCAGCCAAAAGCTTGGTGAGTGGATGACTCAAAGTATTCCCCAACCCGTCCTCCTGCCACTTTTGGGGGCACCAGAGGGTGAATCAGCGTCCACCCTGACCTACCATTATACCAGCAATCGCATCCTTCCTCCCCGGGCCGCATTCGCCCTATTGATTGTAGCCAAAGAAAACCTTAAAGAACTAGAAAGTAAACCGCTCGGATTGGCTCAACTCGAAAGTTTGCAGATCATCGCACCCTCCTCCCACCCGGAGATCAAAAGCGAGGCTCTTACAACATACGGATTAGCAGCCCTCGCTGATCGCCAATTCGAACAGGCTTTTCAAACCTTTGCTTTCTTGCGGCAAGAATCCCCTTCACTCTCCAGTCGATCTACTGCCAGCGCTTTGATGGGAAAAGCCGCCTACGCACTTCTTGATAAGAGAATGGCAAGCGAGGCCTTCCTTGATGCCCGATCACTCGCTGACGAAGCGAAGAACAAAAGACTCTCCCGTCTTACCGCTCTGAATGCCGGCATTTGCTTACTAAGCATTGCTGATCCCGAGGAGCTGGATGAAATCACCTCGCGCCTCGAAGCAGGAAGCTCACGCGCCGATTTGCTCCTTGAACGGGGGCTGCGTCTCTCAGACATTAACGATCCCTCTGCCCGGGCTCTTCTCGACGACTTCCTTGTTAGTTATCCCGAGCACCCACGCATTAACGAGGCTTCACTCTCCTTGGCGGAAAGCTACCTTTTCTCACTCCCCCGAAAAACCTCCCTCGCTCGAGATCAGTTAAAAGCTCTGAATTTCGATCTCGATGATCAGGCAGATCTCGCAGTCCGACGCATCCTTGCATACCTGCAGATCGACGAGGGAATGGAGTTCGTTGCTGAGTTCCTCAAGAAGTTCCCGGACCATCCGTTCGCCCCCAGAATTGTCTTCCAGCAAGGGCGCGCCTATCAACGGACCAACGAGCCAGGCAAGGCCTATCAGACCTACGAATCCTTTCTCGCAACTTACCCCGAGGACCCCCTCGTGGAGGTTGCCCGGATGCAAAGTGCCATTTCCGCCCTGGCAACGGGAACTGACGCCTCGAAAGCAGACGCGCTTAAACGCTTCGAAGAATTAATGGCCACCAAAGGTGTCTTCGCTACCGAGGCTGCGATTCTCCGAACCCGGTTGTTTATCGACCAAGCTGAACAAGACAACGCCCTCGATGCCGCCAAAGAAATCTTAAAAAAGAACAATCTTACTACCAGTCATCGCTGGCGCACGCTGGTTCTGCAAGGAGAAGCCCACTATCAGCTCAATGATGACGAAAATGCGTTGAAATCATACTCCGAACTTCTCGCCCTGAAAGACATCTCGATTGGCACAAGAAACAGGGCCAGTTTTCTCAAAGGACGAAGTCTGAAAAATCTCGACCGGCTCGATGAAGCGCTCGAAACATTTTACGCTGTGGTCAATCGACAGGTCGACCCGGAGCGAATGAGCGACCTGGAGTGGAAGTGGTTTGACGAGTGCGGCAAGGGAGCACTCAAGCTCCTTGAAGAAAAACAACAATGGACTGGCGCCATCAAACTT
>JAAEZT010000062.1 GCA_018222765.1 bacterium
CGCGCGGACGGCCAGGGATTTCGGTGCGGATATCAGGTGCCATACCGAAACGGGTGATATTGCTATCCCAAGCGTAATATGTGATGCCGGTCGCTCCATGGATGATGCCGCTGTATACCATCCCACGTAGTTGCATTGGCGTAGGATACCGGAATGGGAATTTCGAATTTGGTGGTGTGTCGCTTTCAAAGGCGCCAACTACGAGCCAGACCGGTTTCTTTCCTTCAGTCACCTCGACCGCTAACGAAGTTGCATCCGCAATCCCGTTTTTTTCGGTGCCATATGATCCTAGATTGAGTGATCGCGTCTCCGGCCAGATCACATAGTTATCATGGCAACTTAGATCTCCCATTTTATGCCAAGCGATCCAAGGGTCTCGCCCGTTACCTACCATCCATGATGCGGTGTTGACGAACACAGGCAAGTCGGGGGCGACTTCGGTGACCTCTTGCTTGTAGGCAAGAAATTCGGCTTGCTTGGGCTTTTGTTTCTCGGGCTCAACCCCAAAATTAATCAAAGGCTCGTCCTGCCAGACGATCCCAAACAGATTAGGTGAGTCTTTGATACGGAGCAGCGCTTCTCCTTTTGGGCGGCGCATAACTACCACCTGTAGCTTGTGTTCTGCAGCCTGTGCTAACTGCTCCTCACTGGAGTAACCACCCATCGCCCACGGCCATACGGTATTATATCCTGCCGCGACTAGATGATGCCAGCGGTAGTCGACCCCTTTGTAAACTCGCGATTCTGGAACTCCCCACTGGCCGATCGGGAAAAATGAACGTTCGGGATCGTATTTGGTGAGTAGCTTGCCATTCTTGGTAGTGTGCGGCACTTGCTGTCGGTGCGGAGTTTGGATGGCGCTAGGCGGAGCTCCTTGTAATGTGAAGGTGGACACAGTGATTAAATAGAGGATGAAAAATCTGAGAGGGTGTGGAGTAGTTATCATTGATTACTGCCAGGGGTTTGCTTTTGGAGAAAAGGCCGTGAAAGTCAGCGTTGGGATGAGTTCATGAGGAAGAAAGGGGGTTGACCTTTCCGGAATCGGTTGCGTAGTCTGCTTCAAACCATATCGACTTTCACTCAAATACTATGAATAAAAATCTCGCCATTCCTGCCGCCTTTCTCCTCATTGCCGGAGCTGTGGCCATTGTTATTCTTAAAAAAGATGATGCCGAAGACCCGAAAACCGCCGACTCATCGAAACCCAAGAAAGAGCAATCCGTTTCAGGCCGTTCATCCGATTCGAGAGCTTCCGGTCTATCAGGCGGCTCCGCTCGTCAGATTTCTCCCCGGACTGGCAAGACCTCGCGCCAAGGAGAGCTGGTCAAGAAATACGGCCAGGCCCGGACCGCAAGAGCCCGGGAAGTTTCCCAGAATATGGTCGGAATTCTTGACGATGTCATCGCGGTAGGAGAGCTGATGGTCAAGGGTGGCCAGCAAATGGGGATTGGTCGCCGTGGCATGGTGGGTGGAATAACCCGCCGCATGGGCATCGAGCTGAATGAGGAACAGCAGGACAAGGCTCTTGCACTCTACGATGAGTGGCAAAAAGGTGAGCTCGAGAAGTCCAAGAAAGCAGCCTCGGACTTGCGCGATGATCCCACCGCCGTCATGGAGCTTTTCTTGGCTGGTGATGCCAAGGAACGTGGGGAGATGGATGAGAACGACTATTTGGCTGTCCGCGACAACGCGGTAGGAGAGCTGGCCAACATCATCAACCCTCTTGATCGGGAAAATTTCCGGGGAGACCGCCGCATGGCTTCTGACGAAAAACTGATGAGTCAATTCGCAGAGATTCTCGATCCCGAACAAGCCGAGAAGTTTTCGGCCTATCGCGAAGCCGAGGCTGCCGAAGCCGCAGAAAAGCCCAAGCGAGATGGGAACATTACTTCAATGCCCACCATGGAGCTTGAGAAGCTTGATGGTGCCATCGGAAGTGCGAAAAAGATGACCACTGGATTCCGCTCCATTATGGAAGGCATGGGAGGTCTGCAAAATCTGCGCCCTCCGAATGAGGGTGGCGAGTAAGCTACCCGACTCCCAAGCTTTTTCTGTGCGCGCTTGATCTGCGTGGTCAAGTGGCCTTGGCGCATACTTTGGTGGTAGGAGGTGCCCTGCAGGGTTACGGGCCGCGGAAGTGGCTTGCTGCTAGGAATTTGCTCTTGGAGAAAAGGCCGCAAAAGGCAGCGTTGGGCGGAATTCAAGGTGGAGAAAGGGGGCTGGCGGTGAGGACGGCCCGGTAGAAACGCTCGGTGGAGGTGGCGAGATTCGGGTCGTTAACCACTTCACTGGTCGAGCCAGCTTGTCCGGCAATGCCGGTTGCGAGAGGGGTCCAGTTGACGAGATTGTCCGAGCCCTCGATGTCGTAAAGGTATCCCGCAGCGGAGGTGAATTGCAGGGTGGTCTGCAGAGTGTCTCGGTTCGCCGTGTGGTCGGTGATGCGGAAAGTCTGGTTCAGAGGGACCGTGACATCGGGGGCGTCGGCCGGGGGAAAGGGGACTGGTGATCCGTTGTCGAGAGCCTGGACCGGATTCCATGTTGGGTCGGATTGATTGAGCCAGGCCGCGAGGTCGGAGGCGAGGTTGTCGGCGATGGTGCCGTAGAGCAGCCAGTCCCAGTAATTGCCGGTGATCAGGTTTTGTGATTCCGAGATGTCGTCGGTGATGTTGTAGAGTTCCCACGGCTGGGAGAGTACCCTGATGGCATCGTCGTTGGTGTTTGGATCGTATGTGTAGTCGTAGTTGTAAATCAGCTTGAAGCGGGTGCCATCGATATCCTTGATTACGACCGAGCAGGGCCGGGCGCGGTTGTCGAGGTATCCGGGAAAATGGTAGAAGATCGGCTTCCGGTCGCGTGGGGAGCCTGCCGGGTCCAGGGCGTGGTCATACCATGAGGTGCCGTCGAGAATCTCGGAGGTCGAGCCGTCGGCGATCTGCATGAGGGTCGGGAAGAGGTCGACAGCATGGACCAGCGAGTCGGTGATCTGGTCGGACGGAACCGTGCCGGGTTGGCGGACGATCATGGGGACCCGCAGGCCGCCGTTGTAGAGCGATCCCTTGCGGGAACGCAGCGGGATATTGTCGGTGGGCCCTTCGTGGCCACCATTGTCGCTGAGGAACAGTACGAGGGTGTCGTTGGTCAGGTTGTTGGTATCGAGGTAGTTCAGGATACGGCCTACCGACTGGTCGAGCCCCTCGAGCAGGGCGGCGTAATTGTCGTTGTCGTGCCGAGTGCCCGGGGCGAGTCCGTTGTATTTTGCCTGCAGGTCCGGACGCGGCTGGATTGGGGTGTGGACTGCGTAGGCGTGATACTGGATGTAGAACGGGTAGTCGGAAAGCGGGCCGTCCTGGTGGTCGTCTAGGAAGCTAAGAACGGCGTCGGCCTCCGCGTCGGTAAGGTGCTTGTTTGTAGCATCGAGGGTTGAGGGGGTGTTGTTGTTGGCAATTGGGGCTAGGATGTTGGTCGTGTAGGCCGAGTCATAGGGGGCGCCAAAGGCGTCGATGGTGTCCGAGGGGCTTTGGAAGATGCCCGAGGAGTTGGCAAAGAACGAGCCGGGGGCGCCCGATTGGTCGCCCCCGAAGTTGTGGTCGAAGCCTTGGTTCTGCGGCAGTGTGGCGGCTCCCTCGTCCTTCCCTCCGACGTGGTATTTTCCGACATGGCAGGTAACATAGCCGGCATCCCAGAGCATCTCGGCCATGTTGTAATGCGCGGAGGGGACGTCTTCGCGCTGGGCCGGTGGCGTGAGGGCAGGATTGGCAGAGTTTGTTCCGCGTTTCAGGCTGGTGACGTTGTAGACGCCGTTGCCGGAGCGGGCCGCATACTGGCCGCTGAGAAGGGCTGCGCGGGTCGGAGCGCAGTTTTGCTGGACGAAGGCGTAGGTGAACGAGAGCCCTTCGTTGGCGAGCCGGTCGATGTGCGGGGTCTGGTGGAAGTCCGACCCGTTGTCGAGGCTGGTCTTGCCGGTGGAGAGGTCGGTCCATCCCAGGTCGTCGGCGAGGATGACCAGGATGTTGGGGCCGCTGCTGGCCGGGGGCCGCGTGACGGGGGGTGTGAGCTTGCCGGTGAGGCCGAAGACGAGGTCGCGGCCTGCCGGAGCCGAGGTGGCCCAACCTCCGGCGGAATTTTCCAGCAGCGTGCCATCGGCAAGGAGGTTGCCGGAGGTGGAGTTGAGGAGGAGATCGGCGTCGCTGGTTTTGAGGGTGAGGACGTAATCATTCCTTGGAAGCGTGACCAAGCCGGGGAAATCGAACTCGACGAACGACCCGGTGGTGAGGCCGCCGGGAAGTTCTCCAGTCAGTGACGCGAGGGCGGAGCCGGCGGGCAGGCCGCCGCCATCTGCCTCGAAAATTTCGAGGGTCAGCGAGCCATCGAGGTTGGCGGATGCGTCGTCGTCGAGCTGGATGACGACTGAATCGACTGCGGCCTCGCCGACGATGGTGAATGACTGGCCCGCCCGGACGGAGGGTGACTGGGCGGCCGAGTCGACGGTGGCTTGTGGGCCATTTTCGAGAAAGGCCGCCGGCCAGCTGGACGGGTTGCCGAGGGTGAAGTTGGCCCCTGTGCCACTGATGGCGAAGACGAGGTCAAAATTTCGATCCTGCCAGGTGCCGGCGCCGTTGGCGCGGACTATCTCACCGCCGGGGTAGGTTCCGTTGCGGGTGGCATTCGTGGCACCCGGGCGGTTGATATCGATCGAGAAGTCAACATTGGTGGTGCTGAATGCAAAAGCATAGCTTCCGGCGGTAAGGTTGAGCGGCGTGTCTAGGGTAACGGTCAGGTAATCACCCGCTGCGATTGCCGGAAGGGTCTCGGTCTGCGACACCAGTGCGGCGCCGATTGCCACTTGTCCGGTGCCTTGCGTGTCATCCGGAACTCCGCTGAGATTGTAGACGCGTAGCGTGATGTCACCCACGCCATCGTTAATATTGGCGTTCTCATCGACCCGGATCGTGATGGCGCTGAGATCGGCCGATTCAGCGAGGGTGAATGACTCGCCCTTGGTGAAGTAATCGCTGGTGGTGGAAGTGAAGGCGAACCGTGAGGATCCGTCGTCGTTACCCGCTCCGTCCAGCGCGTCAGGGTTCGAGATCAGGGGGTTGGTAGGAAGGGAAGTTTCTACCGTGATTCCTCCGTAGAGCGGGATGGCGGCGGTGAGGACAACAAGGAGGAGCCGATGAGGAGGCATGGGTTTGTGGGATTGATGACAGGAACACTGGACACGCTGTCTGAGAGCGGTCCGTGCTACGTGTCTTGTTCAGGTGTGAGAAGACGGCCTCCGGCTCGATTACCGGCGGCGGCGGAGGGCTCCGAGAAGGGCGATGCCCGCGAGCAGGCTCGTAGCCGGCTCGGGAACCGCGCCGATGGCGAAGACTAGGTCGAAGTTCCGGTCTTGCCAGAGATTCTGGTTTGGTCGAAAGCGAACGAGATCCCCTGGCGAGAAGGTGGTATTGGATAGTTCGTTATTAATATCGAGGTGGAGGTCGATATCGATGCCGGTCAGGGCAAAGGCATAGTTGCCCGCATCAAGGTTGAGCGGTGCATCCAAAGTGATGGTGAGATAGTCGCCGGAGGCGATGGCCGGGAGCGTCTCGGTTTGGTTGTAAAGTGTCGCGCCGGTGGGAAGTTGGCCGGTGTTCTGGATGTCGTCCGGCGTTCCACTCAGGTTGTAGAAGTCCAGTGCCACGCTGCCCAAGCTGTCAGCAAAGGTAGCGCCGGCTTCGTCGATGCGAAAAGATACCGAGGTGATTGTCGTCGCCGAGGGTAGGATAAAGGATTCACCTTTAGTGACCCAGTTGCCGGCTCCCAGGCGTGTGGTTCCGTCGCCTTCTCCGGTTTCGGCCACACTGGGGTTGGAGAACAAGGCTTCGTTAGGCAGACCGCCGACGATCGAGATGGCCGCATTCATCGGGAGGGTGGAAAGAGCAGTGGCTAGAATGGCAAACTCAACCGATTTCATGTGGTGGATTTAAATTTATTGGGCTGTCACAATCAAGGGAAACTTGCAGCTGGGATTTTTTTTGAAAAAGGCCGTCAGAGGCAGGTCTATGCGGTGTTTATGGGGGAGAAAGGGGATTGATCAACTTTGAGGAGCCCCTGACAGAGCAGCCTCAGCGCTTATCGGACGAAGTCGGAGGCCAGAGGGGCGCATGTCACGAGCCCGCCAATTGGGGATGAGGAGGACCTGGGCGGGAAGGCGAAGGAAGTCGGCAGTAATGAAGCCGGGGGTATCACGAAGTTTGAGAGAGAAATTAGTTTCTGAGGTAGAGAAGTATAGCTTTCTCAAATTCGGTGCGGAAGTAGGCCCCGAGGATGGCGTCTTCGATGAGGAGGCGGGCTTTTTCCTCGATGGCACCCTTGGCTTTGAGCCGATCGCCCAGTGCCGTTTCGAGGCACGCATTCCGAGTGGATTCTTTGATGTCTTTTGCGGAACTGTGCGCGATTTTTTTGGCGATTTCCTTGGCCAGGTTGGCGTTGGACAATAATTGCCTGCGGTCGAGATTCTGTCCCTGCTTGGCGGCTGACTTTTCGAGATCCGCACCGATCTTGTCGACGGTTGCAATCATCGAGATGATTCGTTTTTTGCGTTCTTCGGAGAGGGGCTGTTGATGGAGAAAAGAGACAAGCTGGTCTTCGGTTTTTGGAAGAGTTTCCTCAAGGGTATCGCCGAATTCGGGATCTTCGCCGATTTTACGGATGAGCGCCTCGTAGGTTTGATAGAGCATCGGGGTGACCATGACCGCCCCTGCATCGCCGTTCAGGATGGCCTTCTCGGGGTCAAGTTTCATCAGCGCGGCGATCGGTTCCTTCCCGGGGTTCTTTACCCATTTGGTCAGTTTCATTTCGCGGACCCCCTCCTTGACCTTGATTGTTTGAGAGGCCAGGAGTCCGCTCTGCCGGTCGACCGTGATGGTTCCCAATTCACCCCAATCCAGAGTGACCTCCTTGTCCGTCGCCGAGACGAGCCTCTCGATGTTCGTCAGCCAGACCGGACCCTGCGAACTCACCTGGATGCCTAAAAAAACATGCGTGGAAGTGAGATAACTTGAGCTGAACCTATTAATTTTTGGAAGGGAGGGGTCGAGTTTCAGGATGCTGGTGAATTGTTGCACCTGCTCGATGAGTTTGGAAATCCCGTTGAATTGATGAAATTCCTCTCCCGATTTTACGAGATACTGATCGCCACCGGTGGACCACGTTTCTTGTCTGCCAAGTGGCGTTCCATCGGAATCTCGCAGTTCACTGATGGTGTAGGCCCAACCGGATTCGTAATCCTCGCCCTGCCTCAAGGTCGCGGTTTTTCCGGCTTCGGTTCTGGACTCATAGGTGGCCTGGTAGCCTTCAAGTTGGCCAAAGTTGGCCTGAAGCTCTTGAATGATGGCTTTCAGCTCTTCCTCGCCACGGGCGCCTTGAACCAGGTAGAAAAAGATGAGGAAAAATCCGGGGAGTTTCATGGGATGAACGGTAGAGAGG
>JAAEZT010000063.1 GCA_018222765.1 bacterium
CCGCTTGGCCAATCAGGAGGGGAGGATTCAACTCAAACTTCCACCGGGAATGGACCTCACAGCGTATCAGGGATTCAAGTCGTTCTTGGGCTCTGAAGGTAACCCGGCCATCTCCAACTGCATGGCTTGTCACAACGGGCCAGAGTTCTCGGCTGGTAAAGGATCTTTGCGTAATCACAAAAAGACTGGCGCCGAGTTGCAGGCCGTCATCCGGCGGAAGATGGCCAAAGCAGCTGGTGGCGACCAAGCTTATGCTGGTTTGGAAATTTCCGACGCGGAAGTCACTGGATTGGTTTTGTTTTTGCAATCTTTGAATGATGTAAGCGACAAACGCTTCCGTGACCTGGTGCTCGAAGCCAAGGTCACTGACGTTACGAAAAAGCCAACGCCGAAGAAGACTGAAGGACCGAAAAAAAAGCGCTTGCTCAGAGGAACGATTCGCTTTGAAGGTCCGCGCCCCAAGCGCGCTCCGGTTCACATGGACGAGTCGAGCCGTAAACTTCATCAAAGCCAGCCCCGCGACGAGAGCGTCCTCATTGGCAAATTTGGTGGTCTTGCCAACGTGTTTGTTTACATAAAAAATCCACCAGCCGGAGAATATCAACTTCCAACTAAGCCCGCCATCCTCGATCAAAAAGGCTCGATCTTCATCCCGCGTGTCCAAGCCGTACGCGTCGGCCAGCAGCTCATGATGAAAAACGGGGATCCTTTCATTCATAACGTTCGTTCACTTTCGAGGAAGAACCGCCAATTTAATATTGCCCAACCACAGGGTTCACCCGATCGGGAAAAGACCTTCGATCAAGCCGAAGGTCCGATCACGCTCAAATGCGATTTTCATCGGTGGATGGAAGCTCACCTGTGGGTCATGGATCATCCCTTCTACGCGGTGACGAACTCGGAAGGGGAGTTTGAGATTTTGGATCTTCCGCTAGGAGATTACGAGGTTTCTGCCTGGCATGAGAAGTTGGGTGAGCAGAGTCAGAAAATCACGGTCCGCAAAGGTGGCAGTGTTTCCAATTTTAAATTCCGGGCTCGGTCAGAGTGATTCTCATTAAGATTAAAATCTGACTATCGTTATCCACACTTCGAAGACGTAATAAAGTAAGTCACCTGTTTTCACAAAATTTTTACCGAAGCAAAATGAAATCTTATCCGATTGAGATCAAAGCTAAACTGGCGATCGCCATCTTTGTTGTTTCGATCCTTGGCTTCAAACAAGTTTGGGCAGACACCTCGATCAATAGGCCAAACGTCCTCTTCATCGCAGTCGATGATTTGAACGACTGGGTTGGTTGCCTTGGAGGGCATCCCCAGGCTAGGACTCCCAATATCGATCGTCTCGCATCGAGGGGAGTGCTGTTCGAGCAGGCGTATTGTTCGTCGCCTTTATGCAATCCCTCGCGGATGGCGACGATGACCGGATTGCGGGCGTCGACGATTGGAGTCTGGGGCAACGGCGGAACCCATGATCGTCCAGGAGCAACTTCGTGGTTCCGGGATAAGCCGGAGTTCAGGGATTGGGTGACGATCCCGCAGTACTTTCGTCAGCATGGATATAGGGCTGTGACTGGTGGAAAGATTTTCCACCAAGCACACGGCAAGTTTTCGGATCCCTTATCGTGGGATCGTCAATATTCGACCAAAACAGGAACGCCTTTTCCTGGAAACGGACTCCGGTTACTGCACGGGATGAGCGACGAGTTCACTCTCGACTACTATAAAGATTGGGCGGATTGGATGCCTCTGGCTATTTCCGAAGAAGAAACTGCCGACTGGGAAACGGCCGAGGGCGCGGCTGCGTTCCTGCGGCGCGATCACGAAAAGCCCTTTTTTCTGGCGTGCGGTATCTTTCGTCCGCACCTCCGTTGGTATGCGCCACAGAAATACTTCGACATGCACCCCTTGGGCGAAATTGAGCTGCCGGTCACACTTGAAAACGATTTGAACGACGTTCCGCCAAGGGGGCGTCGACAGACCGGCGGGAGCCAGGCCTTTGGCGTCATCCAAGAGCATGGTGAATGGAAGCATGCGGTTCAGGGGTATCTGGCGTCGTGTTCTTTCGCGGATGCCTGTGTTGGGGTCGTGCTGGATGCCTTGGAGAAAAGTGAACACGCCGATAACACCATCGTGGTTTTTTGGGGAGATCATGGTTTTCACATTGGTGAGAAAAATCGTATTTCCAAACTCACTCTGTGGGAGTATGGAGCGAAAACGCCGCTGATCATCTCCTCTCCGGACTTTGGAGCGGTTCAAGGCAAGAGATGCAAGCAGCCAGTGAGCTTGATTGATTTGTATCCCACCCTTGTCGAGCTCTGTGGATTACCGAAGCGGGATGGATTGGATGGACGCAGTCTTGTGCCCTTGCTTCGCCTGCCGGAAAGCGAGTGGGAAACTCCGGCGGTGATTAGTCACTGCGACGATCATGCCGTTCGTTCCAAACAATGGCATTACATCACTTATGCCGACGGCGGTGAAGAGCTCTACGATGCCGCCAAAGATCCGCACCAGTGGAAGAATCTCGCCAATGATCAGCGGTTTGCCGACGCAAAAACCCGACTCAAGAAATGGCTTCCTCAAAACACCCAACATGTCAAAGCCCCTACGGTGAAACAAGATGTTCGGAAGCGACCGAATGTCGTCGTGCTTTTGGCTGATGACCTGGGGTCGAAAGACCTTGGCTGCTATGGAGGGCCGGTGAAGACACCGGTGCTCGATGACTTGGCTGCGAAGGGCGTCAGGTTCACTGACTTTCATGCTGGCGCCGCGATTTGCTCACCTTCGCGGGCGACCTTGCTGACGGGACGACAACATTTACGAACGGGAATCTATGGTGTCCTGCAGGATCACATGCACGATATGCATCTCCTGAAGCGTGAAGTAACGATCGCCGAAGTATTGCAACAGGCTGGTTATGGAACGGCCCACTTCGGCAAGTGGCACGTCGGGATGACCTCCGGTAAACGGAAAAAGCCTTCCCTCCAGGATCACGGTTTTGACTACTGGTTTGGCTTGTCTAATGGCGCAAATCCCACTCACAGGAATCCCACGAATTTTATGCGCAACGGCAAGCGAGTCGGGCCGATGAAAGGTTACTCCTGCCAGATCGTCGTCAGTGATGCGATCAACTGGTTGGAAACCAAGGCAAATCTCGATGAGCCGTTCTTTATGAACATCTGGTTCAACGAGCCTCATGCCACCCTCGCGGCACCCGTTGAGATCACGGCGACCTATGGAGACCCCAAGGATGAAGCCGCCATTTATTCGGCCACGGTCGACAATACTGATCGCGCGATTGGTCGTCTCGTTGCAAAGCTCAAGGAAACAGGCAAGTTGGACAACACATTGATCATCTATTCCTCCGACCACGGGAGCTACCGAGCCGATCGCAATGGCGGACTGAAAGGCAACAAAGGCTCAAATTTCCAAGGCGGTTTGCGTTCGCCCGGCATTTTCTTCTGGCCCGATGGCGTTCGCGGCGGCCGGATTGAAAGCACGCCATCGGGAGCGGTTGATCTGTTGCCTACCATCTGCGGCTTAGCTGGCATTGATAAACCTAAAGGCGTGCACCTCGATGGCTCCGACCTGTCACCTTTGCTGGTTGAGAAAGGGACGTTTAAGCGCTCGCAACCCATGTTGTGGCTTGCCCCCTCATCGGGCCATCTGGCCACCCTGCGGGAAGGAAATTACACGTTGATGGGTTACCGTGGTTACAAATTGCCTGCGAATCAGGTCAGGAAAAACGAGTTGTTGCAGGAGATGGCCAAGTTGGCGGACATTGATCCATCGATGCCCAATCTGGCTTCCCGCGTCAGCAACACAACCTTCACCAGCCCCGAATACAAGCGACTGAAGAACGAGTTCGTTCGTTTAAGAACCTTCCAGGAAGCGTGGATCCCAATCATCAAAAAAGGTGGTTTCAGTCGATTCGCACTTTACGACTTAAAGGCTGATCCGTTTCAAAAAAAGGATATTTCAAAGCAGCGCCCGGGAGTTACCAATCGTCTAAAGAATAAGCTGCTGACGCTCTACAAGGACGTCATGACCGATGCGCCGGACTGGCCCTCAAAATGAATCAATTTTTAACCATCGCTCTTCTATTTTTTGCCCTGCCAATTTATGGACAGGCTTTCAAGGAGGCATGGGCTCCCTTGGTGGAAGCTTCCTGCATCGATTGCCATGATGCGAATACCGATACGCCGCTCAATCTGGAAAAGATCGGGCATGATCTATCGGATTCCAACACCTTTCGGCAATGGGTGGAAATTTTTGACCAAGTCGACAGTGGCGAGATGCCGCCCAAGAAGAAAAAACGTCCAGATCGTGTAATTAAGAACAAGGCGCTGGCAACGCTTCATCAACACCTTCGCGATGCAAGTCTGGCGAAGCTGATAAAGGAAGGACGAGCTCCTCTTCGTCGTCTCACACGGACCGAGTACTAATATACCTTGCACGATCTCCTCTGTATTAGTGGCGATCTTGCTTCGAAGCTACCGCCGGAAAGCACGACCTCCACCTTCGACACGATTGCTGCGGATCAAGGTATTTCCACGGTTCACATCCGCAGCTATCTTGCGGCGGCAGACCAAGCGATCGACGAGACCATCGAACTACGACCGAGACCTGATCGCAAACCACGCCTGATCGATTACCCTAATCATCCTTATCTCCAGATGTGGTTTAAAAGGGAGCTGCGACGCGGCGGCAATACTGTGAAGCGAAAAAAGGACGCACTCGTGATTTTTGACGACCGCCCGCACACCACTCAGAGCAACAATATGGGCATCCGCTTCAAGGTGCCGGGGCGGTATCACATCAAGGCAGAAGCGCATGCTTTTCAAGCAAGGACTCCTGTCACCTTTTGCATTTACCGGGGGAACGATCTGGGCGGGGTTCGTGAGTTGATCGGCAGCTGGCAACTCAATCCGGGGAAACCAAGGCAGGTCGAAGTTGAACACTACTTTACTCCGGGCGATTACTTCTACCTGGCACCTGCTGATCTCGACTGTGACCCAAATGGTCGAAAGGTGTTGGCGGTCGGCGCTAGAGATTATCGTGGCGAAGGAGTCGCGATTCGCCGTCTTACGCTGGAGGGCCCGCTTGAGAAACAATGGCCTCCTGAACGCACTCGGAAGCTGCTCGGTGACGTTGAGTTTCGAGCCGGTCCGAAAGGCAATTACGCCATCGTTCTCGGGAAAAGCCCGATGGAGCAAATTAAGGAGATAGTGAGCCGGATTGGACCACGTGCCTTACGACGTCCACTCCGGGATACTGAGCCCAAAGCTTGGGCGGCGCTTGCGAAACCGGTGCTTGAGAGCGGTCGTGGTTTCGAGGAAGGGCTTCGAGTCGTCCTGCGTGCCCTGTTGAGTTCGCCTGAGTTTCTCTATCACGAGGCCGCACCCGGCCCACTTGACGATTATGCCCTGGCGACGAGGCTTTCATATCTTCTCTGGAAGAGTCTGCCCGATGATCAGCTCTTGTTTCTCGCTGCCGGAGGCCGACTGAATGATCCGGAGGTTCTCACTAACGAAGTCAATCGGATGCTCGCGGACGAGAAGGCGCAGCGCTTTGTCGAAGACTTCCTCGATCAATGGCTCGAGCTAAAGGACATCGATGCCACGACTCCAGATGAGAAACTGTATCCCGAGTATGATGATGTTCTTAGGCAAGCGATGTTGGAGGAGACTCGACGCTTTTTCTTCGAGATGATACGAAGTGATCTTGGCGTGCGGGAGTTCATCGATTCGGACTTCACTTTTTTGAATCGTCGTCTCGCCGAGCATTACGGAATTCCTGGCGTCCAGGGACTGGATTTCAGGAAAGTGACTTTGCCCGCGGAGAGCCCCCGAGGTGGTCTTCTGACCCAGGCGAGTATCTTGAAAGTCACGGCCAACGGCACCAACACCTCGCCCGTGCCGCGGGGGAGCTTTGTCCTCGCAAACCTGCTCGGCACCCCGCCCAGTCCACCACCTCCGGGAGTCGGAACGGTCGAACCGGACACGCGCGGAGCCACCACGATTCGTGAGGAGCTAGCTACCCATCGGGAAATGGAAAGCTGTAACCGTTGTCACCGCGAAATTGACCCGCCGGGATTTGCACTGGAGAGCTTTGATCCCATCGGCGGATTTCGAAGTCGATATCGATCGACAGGGCAGGGCGACCGGCCTTTAACGAAACTCTTTGGGCGCCCGGTTCGCGAATACCGCTTAGGACTCCCAGTTGATGCCTCCGGGGAAACAAGTGAAGGCGAACCCTTTGCCGGGATCCGGGATTTCAAACGGCTGATGAAGCCAAAGGAAGATCAGCTTGCTCGTCATTTCCTCAATCAATTGATCGCCTACTCCACAGGGGCGGAAGTAGAATTTGCGGATCGTAAAGAGCGCGACCAGATTCTCGAGCAGGCAGGGCGCGAGGGATATCCGATCCGCGGAATGATTCATGCCGTGGTGCAAAGTAAGATTTTTCGCAACAAGTGATAAAGCCATGAATACACGTAATCTTAATCGCAGAACATTTCTCCGGAACTCTGGTGTCTCGTTGGCAATTCCTTGGCTGGAGGTCTTTGGAAAATCCGCTGAGGCACCACCGAAGAGGGCCTTGTTTATTTGCAACACCTTGGGCTTTTATCCACCTGCTTTTTATCCCGCGAATCCAGGAGTAAATTACGAGGCTTCCGACTACCTTTCCCTGCTCAAGGAACATCGTGACGATCTGACGGTCTTTTCCGGCTTATCCCATCCAGATCAAGGGGGAGAGCACCAATGTGAGATGACCTGGCTGAGTGCGGCGCGCAATCCCGGACGGGATGGGTTCCAGAACTCGATGTCTGTTGATCAATACGCGTCGGGCAAGCTGGGATACACCACTCGCTTTCCTTCTTTGTCTCTGAGTAGTGATGGAGCGATGAGCCAGTCCTACACAGAGAACGGAGTCATGATTCCCGCGATGGACCGGCCTTCCGAAATCTTCTCGAAATTGTTTTTGCAGGGGAAGCCGCACCAAGTGGCTCGAGAGAAAGAAAAATTGAAAGATGGTCGCAGTATTC
>JAAEZT010000064.1 GCA_018222765.1 bacterium
CCGCTTGGCCAATCAGGAGGGGAGGATTCAACTCAAACTTCCACCGGGAATGGACTTCGCAGCGTATCAGGGATTCAAGTCGTTCTTGGGCTCCGAAGGTGACCCGGCCATCTCCAATTGCATGGCTTGTCACAGCGGACCGGAGTTTCCATCGGGTAAGGGATCTCTGCGTAATCTCAAGGTAACTGACACTGAGATGCAGTCCATCATCCGTGCAAAAATGGCCAAGGCGGCTGAAGGCGACCAAGCCTACGCCGGCTTGAAGATCAACGAGGCAGAAGTCCCCGGATTAGTTTCGTTTCTATACTCACTGAGTGACGTGAACGACAAACGTTTCCGTGATCTTGTGCTCGAAGCTAAAGTGACAGACGTCACAAAAGAGCTGAAACCAACTTCAGGTGACAAGGCGGCGCCATCGCTCAAGGGAAGTGTTCGCTTCGAAGGTCCGCAGCCCAAGCGTGCGCCGGTTCGCATGGACGAGTTGAGTCGTAAACTCCACCAAAGCCAGCCACGCGACGAGAGCGTCCTCGTCGGGAAATCCGGTGGACTCGCCAACGTGTTCGTCTACGTGAAAAATCCTCCTCCCGGTGAATACAAGCCTCCCGGCGAGCCAGCCATTCTCGATCAACAAGGCTCGATCTTCACTCCCCGTGTTCAGGGAGTCCGCGTTGGTCAGGAACTTCTGATGAAAAACGGCGATCCTTTCATTCACAATGTTCGTTCACTTTCGAGGAAGAACCGTCAATTTAATATCGTCCAGCCGCAAGGAACACCCGATCGCAAAAAGACCTTCGATCAGGCCGAAGGTCCGATCACGCTCAAATGCGATTTTCATCGGTGGATGGAAGCTCACCTGTGGGTCATGGATCATCCCTTCTATGCGGTGACGAATGCGGAAGGGGAGTTTGAGATATCAGATCTCCCACCAGGAGACTACGAGGTTTCTGCCTGGCATGAAAAGTTGGGTGAGCAAAGCGAGGAAATTACGGTCCGCAAAGGTGGCAGTATTTCTAATTTCAAATTCCGCGTTCGATCGGAGTGATTTTCATCAAGATTAGAAGCTGATCGTGAAAAACGTCCTTACATTTCTGAGTTTCCTGTCGCTGACCTTTTCCGGCTTGGCCAAGGATAAAGCGCCCAATGTTGTCACTCTACTTGTCGACGATCTCGGTTACCGGGACCTTGCTTGTTACGGCGGTCCCGTGAAGACTCCCGTTCTCGATAAATTGGCCAACGGAGGCGTGCGCTTCACCGATTTCCACTCGGGAGCCCCGACATGCTCTCCCTCGCGCGCTACTTATCTCACAGGTCGCCTCAATCCTCGCACCGGTGTCTACTCCGTCCTCGACGAGCGCTTTCACCGCATGCATCTCCTGAAGAGCGAGACGACCATCGCAGAAGTGCTCAAGAAAAACGGTTACGCCACCGCTCACTTCGGAAAGTGGCACCTCGGCATGCCCGTCCAAAATCGCGAAAATCCAACTCCCGACGATCATGGCTTCGACTACTGGTTCGGCGTCGTCAATGGCCCGGGCCCCAGTCACAAGAACCCGACCAACTTCATGCGCAACGGAGAGCGCGTCGGCAAGATCGAAGGCTATTCCTGCCAGATCGTTGTGGACGAGGCTCTCACCTGGCTCGATCAAAAGCGCGATGGCGATGAACCCTTCTTTCTCAATCTCTGGTTCAACGAACCCCACGACCCGATCGCGGCGCCTGACGAGATCGTTTCCCAGTATGGCGCACTCAACGAACGAGAAGCAATTTACAGTGGCACCATCGACAATACGGATAGGGCCATCGGACGCCTTATTGCCAGGCTCGAAAAACTCGGCGAGCTCGACAACACGATCATCATCTACTCCTCCGACAACGGCAGTTACCTGCAGGAGCGAAACGGTGAACTGCGTGGTAAGAAGGGGTCGCTCTTCGAAGGGGGGCATCGCGTCCCGGGTATTGTTTGCTGGAAAGACGGAATCCCCGGCGGCCGGGTTGAGGATGAGCCGGCCGGAGCGGTTGACCTACTGCCCACCCTCTGCGGGCTGATCGGCATCGGCAAACCTGAGAAAGTCCATCTCGACGGCTCCGACCTCTCGCCTCTGCTTACTGAGACGGGAACCTTCTCCCGGCATCAACCTCTCGTTGTGATGAGTGATGCAAGCATGGTCATGAGAGTAGGGGATCACACACTTTTCGCCTCCTCCACGGCGAGATCGCCAATTGACATTAAAGCTGCGGATCGGCTCATGGAACAGGTCAAGCAAGTCCTCGGCGATGCTCTTGAGAAAGAACTGGACGGAATGAATCTTCGCTCCCGGATGTTCAATGGGAACTTCGCCAATCCCGAAGCCAATCGACTGAGGGCGCA
Organism: bacterium; assembly: GCA_018222765.1. Taxonomy (GTDB): domain Bacteria; phylum Verrucomicrobiota; class Verrucomicrobiia; order Verrucomicrobiales; family Akkermansiaceae; genus SW10. Next base: position 2,369 of record JAAEZT010000064.1, read on the forward strand.
ATTTCGGAAATTATATTACTTCCAGGAGTCCTGGATCCCGGAGCTCAAAAAGAGCGAACTTGGTCGTGTTCAACTCTATGACCTCTCCAAGGATCCCGGTCAGCAAGACAACATCGCACTCAAGCGCCCCGAACTCGCCGCACGATTGAAAGAGCAAGCTTCCGCCATCTACCGGAGCGTCATGGCGGATGCTCCCGAATGGCCCGCACCTGGGGAGCAGTCTTCCGCGAAGAATCTCCAAGAAGAGATGCCAGCTCGGCCCACCGCCAAGGCTTCCGACAAGGCAAAGCTCCTTGCTCGCATCGATAAAACTACACTTCCTAAGGATTATCACGGAAGCCGGCACCAAGCCTACGTCGAGAAGGTCTTGGCCGGACTGAAACCAGAAGAGCAAGCCTTGGTCAGCGAACTCTGGAAAGAGAAACGCCGTATCGATCCCAAGATGCCCAACCGAGGAGCCTCGTTCATCAGGATCCTCACCCATGTCGCCGGAGGCGCTCCCGCAGTCCGGAATAAAACCAATCGAGGCTCGTATTACATGAACGGCGAAATCCACGTCAACACCTACGGTCAATCCGAGGGCAAACCGCTCACCACTGGTCACCACGACTTCAAGCCCTCTTGGTCGAAGACCGGCGACATGCTCGTCTTTTTTCGTAGGGTGAAGAACGACCCCGATGTCTCGAAATGGAAAACTGCCATCCATATCATCAATGCGGATGGAACCGGGCTCCACCAACTGACCGACGGCACGCACACCGACTTCAATCAAACCTGGACGCGAGACGGCAGGAATACGCCGATTTGGAATCGAAAGAACCCCAAAACTGGTGGCTACGTGGTGATGGCTAGTAAGGTGGGCGCAAAACCCGGTGAGGAATTCCCTCTCACCGACAAGGGATATCATACCTGGGCCTACACCTGTCTTACCGACGGCCGGATCCTCGTCCGATCCAACCCACCAGGCCAAGGCATGGGCTACTACCTGATGACTCCTGTAAAGAATGCCAAACCGACCTTCGAACGGATTCAGTGTGAGCTTGCAAATTCGGGAGTGCTAGACCGAGTCAGTCTCTCCCCGACGGAAACGAGAGTCTGCTTCGAGTTTCAACGCGGATTCAAACGACGAGTTCCGGGACGCACGCTTTACGTCGCGGACTTCGACGCCCAGAGCCGCAAGATCACCAACGCAAAGCCCTTTGCAAACGAGGACGGGAAACCGATCTGGTTCGCCTACCCGCGTTGGTCGAAAGACGAATCTTCGATCGTTTATCAAGCTGGCGGCAAGCTTCACATTTACAAGCCTGAGGACGGTTCGACGGACAAGGTTTCGACGAACGACAAAGCCGACTACCGTTATCCACACTTCGAAGATACACCCAAGTGAGCAAGTTCGTCCTCTCATTTCTATGCTTCTTGTTGTTGGGTTCTCCCGGTTTTGGAAAGGGCAACCTAAATGTCCTTTTCGTCGCCCTCCAGACGGCAACTTTTCGCGGCCTTGAACAAGAGAAAGTTCGCCCCCTAATTGAGGCATCATGCATCAATTGTCACGATGGGGATACGAAAACATCACTGAACTTTGAGAATCTTTCCCACGACCTATCCGAACCGGAAGTTTTTCGGATGTGGGAAAAAATCTTTGACCAGGTGGAAAAGGACGAAATGCCGCCCAAGAAGAAAAAACGTCCAGATCCTGTAATTAGGAACAAGGCGCTTGCAACGCTTCATCACCACCTTCGCGAAACGAGTTTAGCGAAGCAGACAAAGGACGGGCGAACTCTGGTTCGGCGTCTGACACGGACGGAATATGAATATACCTTGCACGACCTTCTCGGTATTGGTGGTGATCTTGCTTCGAAGCTACCGCCGGAAAGCTCGACTTCCACCTTCGACACGATTGCTTCAAACCAGGGCATTTCCTCGGTGCACATCCGCAGCTATCTCGCGGCAGCGGACGCGGCGATCGATGAGGCGATCGAACTGGGAAGGAAACCCCGCATGGAACCACGACTGATTGACTATCGGAACAACTTCTATTCGAGTATGTGGTTCGAGAGGGAGCTTCGGCGTGGTGGCAATACCGTGCTGCGAACCGATGATGCCTATGTGCTTTTCGACAACCGCCCGCAGCGGAGTCCGCACACGAACCAATCGAACAACATGGGTATCCGGTTTTCCGTCCCGGGCCGCTATCGTATCGTGGCGGAAGCATACGCCTACCAGGCGAAAACCCCGGTGACCTTCTGCCTCTACCGGGCGAACGATCTCGCCGCGAAAAGGGAGCTGATCGGCAGCTGGCAGCTCGATCCAGGAAAGCTGCGGCAGGTTGAAATTGAACACTATTTCAGGCCCGGGGACTTCTTCTTTCTCGCCCCCTCGGATCTCGACGCGACCCCGCAGGGAAGGAACGTCTTCAGCATCGGTGCGAAAGACTATCCGGGCGAAGGAGTCGCGATTCGCCGTCTGACGCTGGAGGGTCCGCTTGAGAAACAATGGCCTCCCGAGCGCTCCCGTGATCTCCTTGGCGAAGTTGAGTTTCGAATCGGTCCGAAAGGCGATTATTCCATTGTGCTGGGGAATAGCCCGATGGAGCAAATAGAAGAGGTAGTGAGCCGGATTGGACCACGGGCCTTGCGTCGTCCACTTCGAGAGAACGAACCCAAGACTTGGGCGGCGCTTGCGAAACCAGTTCTAGAGAGCGGTCGTGGTTTCAAGGAAGGGCTTCGAGTCGTCCTACGTGCCCTGTTGAGCTCGCCCGAGTTTCTCTATCACGAGGCCGCACCCGGCGCGCTTGACGATTTTGCCCTTGCAACGCGGCTTTCCTATTTTCTCTGGAAGAGTCTGCCCGATGATCAACTTCTATTCCTCGCTGCCGGAGGACGACTCAATGATCCGGAGGTTCTCACAACCCAAGTTGATCGCATGCTCGAGGACGAGAAGGCACAGCGCTTTGTTGAAGATTTTCTCGATCAATGGCTCGATCTTCAAGATATCGATGCCACCACTCCGGATGAAAAACTCTATCCCGAGTATGATGATGTTCTCAGGCAGGCCATGTTGGAGGAGACCAGGCGGTTTTTCTCCGAGATGATACGAAGTGATTTGGGAGTGGGGGAGTTTATTGATTCGGACTTCACTTTTTTGAATCGTCGTCTCGCCGAGCATTACGGAATTCCTGGCGTCCAGGGACTGGATTTCAGGAAAGTGACTTTGCCCGCGGAGAGCCCCCGAGGTGGTCTTCTGACCCAGGCGAGTATCTTGAAAGTCACGGCCAACGGCACCAACACCTCGCCCGTGCCGCGGGGGAGCTTTGTCCTCGCAAACCTGCTCGGCACCCCACCCAGTCCGCCACCTCCGGGAGTTGGGTCGGTCGAACCGGACACGCGTGGAGCCACCACGATTCGGGAGGAGCTGGCCGCTCATCGGGAAATGGAAAGTTGCAATCGTTGTCACCAAGAGATTGATCCACCGGGATTTGCACTTGAGAGTTTTGATCCTATCGGCGGATTCCGAACTCGATATCGCTCGACAGGGCAGGGGGACCGTCCTTTGACAAAACTCTTCGGGCGTCCGGTCCGCGAATACCGCCTAGGGCTTCCAGTTGATGCCTCCGGAGAAACAAGTGATGGCGAACCCTTTGCCGGGATTCGGGATTTCAAACGGCTGATGAAGCCAAAGAAAGATCAACTTGCCCGTCATTTCCTCAATCAGTTGATTGCCTATTCTACCGGGGCGGAGGTTCAATACGCCGATCGTAAAGAGCGAGACCGGCTTCTTGAACAGGCACAACGCGAAGACTATGGAATACGCGGAATGATTCATGCCGTGGTGCAGAGCAAGATGTTTCGCAACAAGTGATAAAGCCATGAATACACGTAATCTTAATCGCAGGACATTCCTCCGGACCTCTGGTGTCTCGTTGGCAATTCCTTGGCTGGAGGTCTTTGGAAAATCCGCTGAGGCACCACCGAAGAGGGCCTTGTTTATTTGCAACACACTGGGTTTTTACCCACCGGCTTTTTATCCGGCAAACCCTGGGGCAAATTACAAGGCTTCCGACTATCTTTCCTTGCTCAAGGAGCATCGTGACGATCTGACGGTCTTTTCCGGCTTATCCCATCCGGATCAGGGCGGTGAGCATCAATGTGAAATGACTTGGCTGAGTGCGGCGCGCAATCCCGGGCGCGATGGCTTTCAAAACTCCATTTCAGTCGATCAACACGCGGCGGGGAAACTGGGATACACCACCCGATTTCCTTCCTTGTCACTCAGTAGTGATGGAGCAATGAGTCAGTCCTACACCGAGAACGGGGTCATGATTCCTGCAATGGACCGTCCTTCCGAAATCTTCACGAAATTGTTTTTGCAGGGCAAGCCGCACCAAGTGGCTCGAGAGAAAGAAAAATTGAAAGATGGTCGCAGTATTC
>JAAEZT010000065.1 GCA_018222765.1 bacterium
CCTGACCCCACAAGCTTAATGGCGTGGGGCTTTTTCTGGCGCGCTTGTTTGGCGGGAAGAAGTTTGTTGGCGGTGTAGTAGATGGTGTCGAAGTCGAGGGGCCGGGTCTTGGCGTTCTTTTGCTCGGGGAATTTGATGGCGTAGACTTTTCCGGCGGTGAGCGGGACATCGAAGATGACGGTCTTACGATCTTTGGAGAGCTTAAGATTGGACACTTTCAGCTCCTTTTCATCGACCCTGGGCGAGCCGTAGGTGCTGTAATAATAGTAGTGATAGTTGCTGACCGCGGGGGTGATTTCCTCGCCGATCGGCTGGGAGAATTCGACCTGAAATCCGCTCTTGGTAAGACTGGCTGACTTGATGGCGAAGGGCTCGGTTTTGCCGTCCCACTCGACATACTGCAAGGCGGTGCGTTTACCCCCAAGGCTGAACCATCCGCGCCCGACTTGTGCCGACCAGAGGCGGCCCTTGGAGTCGAAGGACATTTTCACGGGGCCGGATTTCAGTCCGCGAAGGAAGTCGACACACCATCCTTGATAGTCCCCGTCGACTTTTTCGAGTCCGCAGCGGAAGTAGTTCGACTGCCGTTGATCTCCAACGAAGATTTGATTTTTGAATGGGCCGAACTTTCCGCCCGTGGTGTCCCAGATCGGGCTGCCGGGTGAGTTTGCGATGACCTCCCGGGGAAACCAAATCGAGGGGGGCGTGCGAAGTTTGGCGAAGTCAGCAGCTTTGAGAGATTGGACTTCTTCCTTGGTGAAGTCGGGTCGGGCGGGAAGAGAAGCGGGGTGGCCGTAGAAGTTTCCTTCACGAACGTGATAGAGGCAGCAGTCGGCGACCCAGTCTCCTTGGTTATCGGTGATGAAAAGTTCATCTTGCGGGCTCATGCCAATGCCGCAGGGCGAGCGAAACCCGCAGGCCAGTGGCTGAAAATGACCAGTGCGATCCGAGCGATAAATCCATCCCCGCCACGGGGCATTATAGGACATGTTGCCGCCGCCCTTTCCTTTGGGTTTACCATCGGGGACGGTGTAATCTCCGCGGGCCCCAAGATTGAGCGAGGCGTATTTTCGGCCAAGGGAATCGACAACCGGGCCGTAGTGATATTCGTGGTATTCCCCGGAGATGCCAAAGGCGTCGGTAACGCATTCGTAGCGATCACAGACACCGTCTTTGTTCTCATCAACCAACTTGGTGAGTTCGGGTTTCTGCGCCACGTAATAGGCGCCTTCTTTTGCATCATAGTAGATCCCATTGGGTTCCATGAGATTTTCGGCAAAGCGAGTCCAGGTTTTGTCTCTGTATTCCCAGACCTCGCCTTCCCAGGTGACCACAGCGAGGGTGTCGTCGGGTTTGTGGCAGAGTCCGAGAATGGTCACTGCGCCTTTGGGAAGGGGGACGGTTTCGATACGATAGCCGGCTGGAATCTGGGCAAGTCCGACGCAGGTGAGGGAGAGGAGAATGAGAGTAATGTGTTTCATGCGATACTACTGGATCGAGATGCTGAAGGATTGGGCTCCTTCGGGAGAAATGGCGACGGTCTTTTCGCCGTCCTGGGTCTTGAAGGAGATGAGTGCGGATTCGCCCTTGATTTGATAGCGGAGAAACCGGAGCGAATCCGACTTAAGCGGGCTGGATTTGAACTGGTCAATCGGAGTGCCTGTGACTTCCGAAGGCTTGGCACTTCGGTCGGGCAGGGAGGGCGTCTGATTGATCTCGGCAGAATGCCAGGCCTTGATGATTTGGCCGTCCACCGGATTGAGCGCGACGATCACCTGGTTGGATAAGAGGCACATGAGAGTGCGCGGAGGAAGGTCTTTGATCCACTTGCGCACGACGAGTGCTTCTCCGGGTCGAGCTTTGATGAACTTGGGAATATTTCCTTCGAGACTGCGACCCGTCAGCGCAAAGCTCTTGCCGCCGACCTGCTGAAGCACCGCTCGGAACCGGTAACTATGGCTCTTTTTCTCCTCATGAAAGATTTCCAAATCATGGACTCCGGGCTGTAAGGTGACCGTCTTGTTGAAGTGGGTTTTTTTGTCGGTGTTCGCATCCGAGTAATGAATCTCTTCTCCATTCAAGAAAATGGAAGTCCGTCCAATTGGCCCGATTGAAAAGCGGTATTCACCGGCGGTCTTGATATAGAGCTTGGAATTTCCACGCAGAACGCCAACACCATTCCGCTTGAAGTAATAATGATTCTCGGGAAGCGGTGTTTGTGAAAGTGATTCCACCGATGCAAAGTCTTTTGGGGCGAAGCGCTTGCCCTTAAAATACTCAACGGGATAAACCGAGCGCACCGTCTCGCGCATTCCTTCTTGTTCGGAGAGAATGAAATCGCGTAGAGCAAGTCGGTCGGCTTCAGGAAAAACCTCCTCGTAGGCGATCATCGCCGAGCCGGGCACACCTTTATTGATAACCTCGAGAATGGCCGCGGGCGAGGAACCGTGACGCCAGTATTGATCTCTTAAAGACGGCCCCTGTCCGCCATCCAAGGTCGGCCCGTGGCAGTTGAAGCAGAGTTGGGAATAGAGGGTCTTGCCGCGTTCCAGATCCGCGCCGAGGGCACTCGAGGTGACAAGAGCGCATAGAAATGAGAGGAGTAATTTCATGATTGGTGGTGAGTGACGTGCATTATTTCTTGTTCTTTGGAGCACGGGCCCAGCCATGGCCTTTGGGAATGATTGGTTGGTCAGTTGTGATCTTTGGAATCTTGGCGAGTGGCGCCAGGGTTCGTCTCCAGGCCGCATGTTTGGAGGCCATTTGAGCGACAATTTCGGGGTGTTTCTTCGCAAGATTGGTCTCTTCCATGGGATCCTTTTTTAGATCAAAAAGTTGCCACGTGTCCTTTTCGTATTTTTTGTAGAGACGCCAGTTCTTCCATCGGGCGGCAATGAGATGTCTCCGCTCCGCATCTCCCGGTTCGTTGTTGAGCCAGAAGAGATACTCATGCGCCTCGTTGGTGCTTTCCCCCTTCAGGTAAGGGATCAGATTCACTCCATCACAATGCTTTGGAATCGACTTGCTCGTCAGCGCGGCGATCGTGGAATAGAAGTCAAAATTGGCAATCATGCCATCGTGTTGAGTTCCTGCGGGGAGTGTGCCAGGCATGGAGAAGATCGTGGGCACGCGGACCCAGCCTTCTTTCTGCGTGCCCTTTCCTTTGCCGCCGGTGTAGGGCGCCGATGATGCGCCTTCGCCACCGTTGCCACCATTGTCGCTGGAGAAAATGATCAGCGTGTTTTTTCGCAGACCCTGTTTTTCCAGTGTTTGGATGAGTTTGCCGACTTGGTCATCGACCGAGACGATGGCGCCGGCCAGTTTGCGTCGCTCTCCCTTGGCGGTGGTTCGTTTCATCAAGCTTTCGGGGGCTTCGGTGCTGGGTGAGTGGACTGCTGCCGGGGACCAGTAGAGAAAGAAGGGGGACTTCTGATGTCGCTCAATGAAATTGACCATCGAGTTGCCATCGTAATCAGTCAGCCAAACCGTCTCGCCAGCTTCATTGAGACAGAAGTATTTCGAGGTGCGTAGTTTGCGAATTTTTGCAGATTGCCCGGCGAGCTCTTTCTTGGTGTAGATTTTTTTGGGCGGGTCTTTGGCAACTTCAGCGAATCCTACTTGCAATGGCCCTTGTTTTTTCGACCCGAGATCCCATTTACCAATGTGCCCGGTTACGTAGCCATTCCCGCTCAGAAATTTAGCCAGGGTGGGGCGGTCCTCCGGAACCGGAAGTCCGCGAGACATCCCGTATTTTCCAAATCGCTGGGCGTATTGCCCCATGATCAGACTGCATCGACTCGGGCAACAGGGAGGGTTGGTGATGTAGGAAGCCGTGAAGCGGACTCCTTCCTTTGCAAGCCGATCAATGTTCGGAGTGGGGATGTCCTTGCAGCCATAGCATCCGATGTCGCCGTAACCAAGATCGTCGATGTAGATGAGGACGATGTTTGGCTTGGCGGCAAACAGGCTGGTGGTTGATGTCGCAATTAAGATAAATAATAGGAAGAATTTCATGTTGAGGGTCCGGAGGGCTTTACTTTCTAGGGTCTGTTTTTAAGTCACGTGAGTGCAGGAAATCTTGGTATCCAGCCAGCAGTGATTGCGCTTTTTTGGGATGCGATTTCAAGAGATTCGTCTTTTCCGAGAGGTCCTTACTTAAGTCGTAGAGAGCGGTGGCCTTTGCGTTTTTTCCATTTCCACGATAACCGTCGGCAATGAGTTTCCACGAACCGATGCGATAGCTCCCGAGGACGACCATCGGTGGGCGTGAGTGCCGGGCCGAGGGATTTGAAAGAACAGGAAGGAAGCTGTGACTATCGCGTGCGCTCTTCGGGTAGCGCTTCGCATAGTCGACTTTAAGAAGGTCGGCGAAGGTCGCGAAAAAATCGGTGTGGTTGACGAGAGCAGAAGTGGTGGTGTTCTCCGGCACTCTTCCAGGCCACTTCACGATGAGCGGTGTGCGGTGTCCGCCTTCCAGGGGCATGGCCTTGTAGCCCGAAAGCACCCCATTGGCGAGGTGGTTCGGGCAGGTTGACATGTTCTTTTTGGAGGCACCGTTGTCACTGGCGAAGATGACCATCGTCTTTTTATCGAGCCCTGTGTTCTTGAGAGTTTTCAAAACTTCGCCCACCCAGTGATCCATTTGCACGAGGTAGTCGCCGTAGGGACCTACGCCGCTTTTCCCGACGAAGTTTTTTTCGGGGAGGTGTGGGTTGTGAGGCTCATGCAAAGCGTAATAGAGGAACAAAGGTTTCCGGCCATCAGACTTCGCGTGTTCCTTGATCATCTTGACGACATCTTCGCAGTAAGTCCGGTTTTGCGTCCTCATGTCTATTGCTTGGCCGACTTGGTTACGGCCGCGGATTGGAAATTCACTGAGACCAGCGTAGTCTCCATGAAAGTATTCGAACCCGTGATCCATTGGCCCGCCTCGTAGGGTTGACTTGTCGTTGATCGTCTTTTTCGAGGTTCCTGCCGGCAGGTTGAATCCAAGATGCCATTTACCAACCATGCGGGTGTGATAGCCCTGATCTTTCAGAAGTTGGGCGATGGTTGATTCCCCTTCATCGATGACCGCGCGTGCACTGGCCAAGGTGTTTTTGACGCCAGTTCGGGCTGGACTGGTTCCAGTCAGAAATCCGTAACGCGACCCGGTGCAGGTGGCGTGAGGAGCGTGGGCATCTGTAAACCGTAGCCCTTCTTTGGCCAGTTGGTCGATGTTGGGGGTGGGAATGGAAATGCCCGCATTGTAGACGACGCAATCCCCGTAGCCCATATCATCGGCGTAGATGAAAATAATGTTTGGCCTAGCTGCGAGTAGGCCGGGGGCTGCTGCCGCAATTGAGATGAATAATAGGAGGAATTTCATCATGAAGGTTTTTGTTTTACAGAGAGCCGGGACTACGGTTTTTAATTGGCAGGAGAAACCCATCCCGTTCGCGGATCAAAAAGAGATCACCTCGAAACGGAGAATAAAACCTGAGTAGAGCTATTTCTTATGAAGTGGGACCTTGAGCGCTCTGAGAACAAGGCTCGAAAGGAAGCGATTACCTTTCTCATTTAGGTGGACGCCATCCGAGGTGAAAATCCCTTTGGGAGCATTTTTGGGATTCTCCTTTTTAAGTTGGGTGATCATTTCTTTTCGGAGGTCAAGAAGTTGGGAGCCCGTCTCTTTGGCAACCTTCCGGCTGATGTTGGAGTACTGGTCGAGTCTTTTGTCGTCGGAGTTGCTGCCGTCTGATTTTTCTCCGATGACAGTGGGAGTACAAAGGATGACCCGGGCACCTGCTTTGTTAATCTTGGCGACCATGTCCTTGAGTCCGTTTTCAAACTCTTTAGGAGTCGTCCCTTTTTTGCCTCGGGCAATGACTCTGGGATGAGTCCAGTGCCAGACATCGTTGATTCCGATGTAGATAAAAACAATGGTGGGCTTTTTTTGCAGGACATCCTTGTCGAGACGCTTTTGGCAGTCGGGAACCTTGTGCCCGCCGATGCCGGCTCCGATTACTTCGATATTGAGATCGGGGTGTGCCTTGGCAATGGCCGCGGAACTCAGGGTGATATAGCCGGTCTTTCGGACTCCGGCGGCGGTGATGGAGTCGCCGAGGAAGACGATGCGGTCGTTTTTCTTGAGTGGCTCCTGGGCCAAAGCGGCAGTGTTAAAGACGACGAGGAGGAAGAGATGGCTGATGATGGTGAGTGCTTTCATTTGGTGGGCTTGTGAAAGTAATACGCAGGTTGTTCAATGGCTTATCTCCTCATTTTTTAGGAGGTCGTGCTTTCAGGGCATACTCGGAGTATTGTTTATCGCGACCATCTTTCTTGAAGCCGCCGGGGAAGCTGACGAGGAAGTTGTGCTCATCAATGATGTTGATGAGGTAGTGAGTGGTCCCTTTTGGGATGGTGGCGGTGACGGTTCCATCGCTTTTGAGGGTGGCGGGGGTCCGATACCACTCCTCGTAACGATGGCCGCCGTTGTCGGTGTAGAGGAGATTGGCTCGGGTGACATGGGCACCGTTGTTTTTGAGGACGAAGGTGGCGGTGTTTCCGGTGAGCTTGTGGCTGGTGACGGTGGGGACTTTTTCCTTGTTCGCAAGGGGACGTTTGTAGTTCGGGTTGAGGTAGGGGTAGCTGGCCTTCATCTCAGTGA
>JAAEZT010000029.1 GCA_018222765.1 bacterium
CGATTGGGGGGGCCTCCCTCGTTTCTTCCGTCCTCTTCGTAAACTTTGAACGAGGAGCTTTTGTTTGTCTATCAGCAACTCCAGTCTACTCGGTTTGATATTCTTGACTTTACAGGAACTAAAGAGAACCCGAATCGTCCTTCGGCGGTTAGTACCGCTATCAATTTCCTTATAATCAATAATCGCAAAATGACTTGGACTAGCGTGAGGATGGACCTTCGGTGGTATTCCACACGTCAGCGCAATTTTAGTGCACAAAATTTAAGAAAAGCGGGCGGGGGAACCCACTCTCCAAATTGGCTGGCAACCCGCATGCTCTCTGCTCGCAGCTTATTTCACTTTTACCTCGCGGTCATTCTTCACCACTTCACCCGGAGTGCAGCGACCTTCTTTGACTTGCTTGTCCAGCAGAGCGAGGAGTTCCTTAACTTTCTTCGGCTCATCCTTGAGGAGGTTTTTGGTTTCACCGGGATCGGCCTCGAGATTAAACAACTGCATCTCGGGAAGGCCCTCTTTCTTGGCGACATTTTCACGGGGAGCACTCCAGCCGCCACTTCCACGACAGAGACATAATTTCCAGAAGCCTTCACGAATCGCAAATGACCCGCCGATGGAATGGCTGATGAGGCTCTTGCGTGCGGTCTTGCTTTTCCCATTTAAAGCCGGCCACAAGCTGTAGCCATCTTCGCCGCCCAGTGCCTTGCGCTCCTGCCCGGTAATTTCTTCGAGAGTGGTGTAGATGTCGGTGAGGCAGGCGAGGTCTTGCCGCTTCACTCCCGCGACGACCTTGCCGGGCCAACGCACGATCAAAGGAACGCGATGGCCGCCTTCATAGATGTCAGCCTTGTGGCCGCGATACACGCCGCTGGGATCGTGCCCTTTCTTCCCGAGCACTTCGAAATTCCCTTCAGGCGAACAGCCATTGTCGCTCGTGAAAATGATCATGGTGTTTTCGTCGATGCCGGCTGCTTTCACCGCCGCAATCAAGTCCCCCATATGATGATCCATCTGCTGCACAAAGTCGGCGTAGGGATTGATACCACTCGCGCCTTTGAACGGGGGCACGGGCACGATGGGCGTATGCGGTGCCGGAAGTGGAAGATAGATAAAGAAGGGTTTGTCCTCCTTCGCCCGTTCCTTCACGCGCTCCATTGTCTTGTCGAAAAGATGAGGCAGGACTTCGTCGATCTTGAAATCCGGCGCGATGGGTCCTTTGCGATACCAGCCGTAGGGATCTTCTTTCTTGGTCACCCCTTCTTCGCGCTTCGGTTGCGCGGTCACCTTGCCGGTATCCACCCAGACATAGGGCGGCATATCGAGTGACCCGCAGTGCCCGTAGTATTGATCAAAGCCATTGATGTTTGGCCCGTTTTTCACTGGCTTGGTAAAGTCGATCTCCTTCCCGTCCTTGGCCCAATCCCATCCCAGATGCCATTTCCCGATCATCGAAGTATGATAACCCGCTCCCTTCAACAAATGCCCAAGCGTCGGACGATCCGCCGGAATCAAATGAGCACTCCGTCCGCTCAGCACGCCCCGCGCAAGCCGGGACCGCCAGTTATAGCGTCCGGTCAGCAAACCGTAACGCGTCGGGGTGCACACCGAGCTCGGCGTATGCGCATCGAGGAAAGTCATCCCCTCCTTCGCCATCTTCTGCAAATGCGGCGTCTTAATTTTGCACTCCAAATTGGTCGGCGAGATATCACCAATGCCCAAATCATCAGCCATCACCAAAATGATATTCGGCTTCTCCGCCGCCCAACTCCATCCGGCTGCCAAAAACAGCCCCATCCGAAAAATCGTTTTTATCATGGCCCTTAAACCATTCCAAATCCCCCACCCTTTCAAGAATCGATATCTGGAGATTTTTCCTCGCGCCGATTTTCTCATTCTCTAGGCTCTTTTTATCATGGAACGACGAGACTTAATGAAAATGATCGCCACCACGGTCGGTGGCTCCATCGCATTGCCGGAAGCGGTCTATGCCCGACTGGGAGAAGACCTCAACCAAGGCGATCTCAACTTTTTCCGCCCCGCGCAACGCGCCCAGGTCGCGATGATTGCCGAAGCCATCATTCCTAAAACCGATACCCCGGGAGCAATCGAAGCCGGCGTCCCCGAGTGGATCGAAGTCATCGTGAAAGATTGTTTCGAGGAGGTAGACCAAGACATCATCATCGACGGTCTCGCCGACCTCGCTCGCCGTTGCCAAAAGGCCCACGGCAAGAGCATCGATCAACTCAGCGGCGAGGAGCAGGTTTTCTTCCTCAACAAGATGAACAATGAAACGCAGACCGAGAAAAAGAAACGCGCCAAGAAGGAAGGCTGGCAACGCCGTACTTTCCTCGAGCAGTTCAAGGACCTCACCAAGCTCTGCTACTGCAGTTCCGAAGTCGGAGCCACCCAGGCCTTCGAATACCATCTCGTCCCGGGCAAGTGGGTTCCCTCAATGCCTCTGAAACCCGGCCAAAAGGCTTGGGCGATGTAACAGTTAAATCGCCAAGATCATGAATCTCTCAATCAAAGGCAAAGCCGATCATACTTACGATGCCATCGTCGTGGGCTCAGGAATCTCAGGCGGTTGGGCCGCCAAAGAGCTCACCGAAAAAGGGCTCAAGACGCTCGTCCTCGAACGTGGTCACGACATTAAACACATCGTCGATTACAAGACGAGCAACTCCGCGCCCTGGCAACTTAACTACCTCAACAAGCCTTCGCGAGAAACACTCAAACAACAGCACAAACAGGCCCGCACCGGCTATACCGTGCGCCCCGACGCGGGCTACCTTTTTGTCGATGACGAAGATCATCCCTACGAGGAAAAGAAGCGCTTTGACTGGATGCGCGGCTACCACACCGGCGGACGTTCCCTAATGTGGGGCAAGCAAAGCTACCGCCTCAGCCCGATGGACATGGAGGCCAATGCGAAGGAAGGCATCGCCATTCCCTGGCCTATCAAGTACGAGGAACTCGCACCATGGTATTCCCACGTCGAAAAATTCGCAGGTATCTCCGGCTCCAAGGAAGGGCTGGCGCAGTTGCCCGACGGCGAATTCCAACCCCCGATGGGCCTCACTCCGGCCGAGCTCGATCTCAAGGCTGCCATCGAAGGAAAGTTTAAAGGCCGCACCCTCATTCCCGGTCGTGTCGCCCACCTCACCGCGCCGACCGAGGAACAAACCGCTCTCGGCCGTGGTACCTGCCTCTACCGCAATATGTGTCGCCGCGGTTGTCCCTTCGGCGCGTATTTCTCCAGTCAGGCCGCGACCTTGAAAGCCGCCGAAATGACCGGCAAGATGACGCTTCGTCCGCACTCCATCGTGCACTCGGTGATCTATGATGACAAAGCGGAGAAAGCCATCGGCGTGCGTCTCATCGACGAGATCACCATGGAAACGGTCGAGTATTACGCCAAGATCATCTTCCTCAATGCCTCCACCGTGGCCTCGACCGCCATCTTGATGAACTCCACTTCCAAGCGTTATCCCAATGGCATGGACGAGAGCGGATCGCTCGGCGGATACCTCATGGACCACCACCTCGGAGTGGGGGCCAGCGGAGCCCTCGACACCCATGAGGACAAGATTCACTTCGGTCGTCGTCCCAACGGATTCTACATTCCCCGCTTCCGCAACTTCAGTGAGAAAGCAAAAGGCGACTACCTCCGCGGCTTTGGCTATCAGGGACGCGGCCAGCGTCAGGGATGGTCCCGCTACATCGGTGGCTTCGGCGCGGACTTCAAAAAAGAACTCACCTCCTTCGGACCATGGCGCGTTGGCATGGGTGGCTTCGGAGAATGTCTCCCCTACGACAACAACCGCATCACGCTCAGCAAAGAGAAGACCGACAAGTGGGGACTTCCCCTCGTCGTTGCCGATGCCGAATTCCAGCAGAACGAGCTCAACATGCGCGAAGACATGAAGAACGACGCCATGGAAATGCTCGAAGCGATGGGTGCCAAAAACATCCGTGGCTACAATAACAAGCCTTCCATCGGACTTGGCATTCACGAGATGGGAACCGCCCGCATGGGTAGCTCTCCGAAGGAATCCGTCCTCAACAAATACAACCAGGTTTGGGGTGCAAAGAACGTCTTCTGCACCGACGGCTCTGCCATGGTCTCCGCCGCCTGCACCAATCCCTCACTCACCTACATGGCCATGACCGCCCGAGCCGTCGACCACGCCGTGAGTGAAATGAAGAAAGGCAATCTGTAAAAAAATTCTCTCTCCAATCGTCTCATCAACCAAAAACGGGCCGCTCCAAAGAGCGGCCCGCTTGGGGATTAAAGCGAAACTTACTCCGTGGTGAAGCAACTCGCAGGAAGGCCTTCGGCGTTCACGAGGTTGGCCCCGGTTGGGTTGGTAGCCCAAGCGTAACGAGCCTTTTTCGGGTCATTCACGGTATTGGATGAAAGGATGACCTTGCCGTTCTCGATCTTGGCTTGCGCCCAGTCCCACTTGCCGTCCGCTCCAGCAATTTCGAAACGTTGCAGCGGTTTGCCATCGCGGGACTTCAAGCCAACAGCATGGTCGAAAGAAACGATGATCTTACCATCCTTGATCTCTGATCCCGAATAGAGCGGACCGGAAACGACGACGTCTTTCTTCCCGTAGTCCTGGTTGAGAGCCCAACGTGCGAGGCGCTTGCCGACGTCCAGCTTGTTACGGGGATGAATGTCATTGGCGGCTCCGATCTCATTGATGACAGCCATGCCACCTTTAGGAATCGACTTGAGCGCGCGGCGCATTTCGTCCTGCACCACGACCCAATCACTCTCAACTCCGGGAGTGGTGGTTGGCGCACGAAAGTTGGCGAGCTGCACCCAATAAAAGGACATCTCATTTCCCCAGCGCTTGCGCCAATCGGCAACCATGCAACCAAGGAGTTCCTCGTAAACACTGGCCGTGCCTCCGTTGGCATTGGACTCACCCTGATACCAAATCGCACCTTTGGCTCCATAACCCGCGAGCGGGGAAATCATGCCATTGTAGATTGTCGAAGCGAGGCTGGGGTTCTGTCCGGGATCGGTGGGTTTGCGGGGACCCCGCGGCTTCTTACCCTTCTTCTCCTTTTGCCATTCTTTCATTTTGGCGTCGAAAGCGGCTTTCTGCTTATTGAAATTTTCCATGGCCTTCTTCGGGTCCCAAGCAGCTTCGGCCTTCGCCCTTTTCTCAACGACACCCTTGGCTTCAGGGAGTGCTTTCAAGGCCTCCATGCTGGTGAACGCTTCCACCGGCTTGCCGCCCCAGGCACATTCGATAATGCCCACCGGCACTCCGAGCTCGGCCCGCAATTGCTTTGCGAAATAATAACCGACTGCGGTAAAATTCTTGGTATTGTCCGGCTCCGTCGGGTTCCAGCTTCCGCTCCAATCTTTCTGCGGCTCGCCCTTGGCAACGTTGGAAGAAACGAAGACTCGGAGAAGAGGATCTTTAGCTCCTGCAATTTCTTTCTCAGCTCCATCACTGGCAGAAACACGCCATTCCATATTCGACTGCCCCGAGGCGAGCCAAACTTCTCCAACCAAGACGTCCTTGATCTCTTTCTTGCCTCCGTCTCCTTCAATGGTGAGGGTTTGGCTGACATCCGAGGCCTTGAGTCCTTTGAAATCCACCACCCAATCACCCGACTTGCTCGTCTTGGCCGTGAGAGCCTGGCTTCCGAGGCTGACCTTGATATCGGCACCCGGCTTGGCCCAACCCCAGATCTTGGCGGAGTCATCACGCTGGAGGACCATGCCATCAGAAAAGAACTGAGGGACCTTGAGTTCAGCGAACGCCGGCAATGAGGCGAGAACTAGGAAAGGAAGAGATAACTTCATGGAGGAGGAATATTCCTTTTATCAGCGCGGGGTCAAGCAACCAGCTTTAACAATGTCTCACTTGCACAACATTCGTCCCCGCGCCATCGTCCCGCTATGCTTCGTCACTTCCTCCTTGGAGTTCTCTTACTCAGCTCCCAATTGGCAGCCCAAGTCCCCGCACCTCGCGAAACCACTCCCGGCGAAGGGACCATGCCCATCGACTACCGCACCGCAATCGTGACCCCCGACTCCCTTGCACAGGAAGCTCAAATCCTCAGCTCTTCTCTGGGGAAACTCACCGGCTTGCAACACCGTCTTCTCGAACCCTGGCAAGGTCGCCAGGTCCCGCAAAAAATCATCCTTGAAATTGACGAGTCCCTGCCGGCAAGTGCCTATACCCTCACCATTAATCCAAAAGTCGCGGTCATTTGCGGAAGAGACGGAGAAGGCATTCTTAACGGAATTCAAACATTTTCCCAGCTCCTCCCCATCGAGGCCCAACCGCAACAATCGTCAAAAATTCCCTGCCTCACAATCAAAGACTCCCCGGTAGCAAAACGTCGCATTCTCTTCATCGACACCGCCCGACACCTCTTCCCGGTCAAGACCTTGAAGTCACTTCTCAGCTGGATGAGCTACCACAAACTCAACGAACTCCACCTTCATCTCAACGACGACCAGGGCTGGCGGCTTGAGAGTAAAAAATTCCCGAAGCTGACCGGAATCGGCTCTCTCCGTAATTCGACGCCACCATACACCGACCATCCTGACGACGAAAACTCGGAGGAATACGGAGGATATTATTCCCAGGAAAACATCAAAGAACTCCTGTCGCACGCCGCGAAATTTCATATCAAGGTCATCCCCGGATTTTCCCTCCCCACCCATGCCTCCGCAATCCTTGCCGCTTATCCCGAATTGGGGAATAAGGACCTGCCAGACTACAATCCAGAAGTGCAGTGTACCTGGGGAACATTCCCCGATACCCTGGCTCCCTCCCCGGAAACATTCGCCTTCCTCGGTACGCTATTTGCCGAAGTTGCTACTCTCTTTTCTGATAAGGAAATCAGAATTCACGCCCCTGACGTTCCCTGGATCGAATGGCAAAATTCTCCGCGAGCGCAAACCTACCTCAAAGCCAACAAACTTGCCTCGCCCGCAGCCTTGCAAGGCCACTTCCTGACAAAAATCGACGCCATCCTAGCAACCCATAAACGCAAGCGATTTGATCCCGCCAGCGTCCCCTCGATTGACCTCTCGACTTACCAACGCCCCCCAGAACTCGAGCTCGCCGAAGACCCCACCCGCGAGGCCGCCACCCCCATGATCTCCATCTCAAAGGTCTATCAATTTCAAAAATCACCCGCGATGCAAGCCACCCTGTGGTCTCCCTTGGTTCACGACGAAGAGAAGCTCATCTACCAACTCTTCCCCCGCCTCGCCGCGTTCGCCGAAGCCGCCTGGTCGGCGCCCTCAACCGACAAGTTCGAACAATTCCATACCCGAATGCTTCCCATTCTCAACTTCTACCAAAATACCAATCTCGAGGTCGCCGATATCTACCTGCCCCCGAAAAGAGGCGCCCTTCAGGGAACCAAGGTAACCACCGACATGAAACACGCCGGAGCTCGCTGGCCGGAGCTCGCCTTTGATGGCGACCTCGATAGCTACTTCCAATCTCACGGAGGAGTCAGTAAAGGCAACCACCTGACTTTCGAATTCCCCTTTCCAGTCGAAGGAAAAATTACCTTCCCAACCGGAGGCGAAGAACAAGGTGTCCTGAAAAATGGCATTTTGGAATCTTCCATCGACGGAATAAAATGGAGCGCCCCGGTGACTCTTGCAAATGGAGTTGCTGCCATCACTCTTCCCGAGGGGTCAAAATTTCTTCGCCTCAAAGTCACCGCTGCTCAGGAGAAACCTATACTCGTCAACGAGCTTTCCCTTACAGAAAAACTCCTTCCCCCGGTCGTCCAAGATGTCCGATTCACCGAGTTCAGCCAAGTCGATGACAAGGGCCTTCCTTTCAGAGCCCAACTCACCTTCGAAGCCAACTTCGCCGATCATCCGGAACTCCGCCAGCAGATCAAAGCAATGAGACAACGCTTCTTTTCCTCAGGCCCACGGATTATGGAAGTCGCGGGATTGATTGGACAGAAGGATTCCGTCATATTCAAAATCCGCCTTGGAAAGAAAACAAAGACACGCGAGGGAATCCTAACAATCAATCCGGATGAGCTCCGAAACCTCTCGGCACCTGATGCAGAAGATTTGCTGCTCAAACATCTCATCACCCACTTTCAGGGTTTCTCCAGCGACACTCCAAATTGGTTCGCCACTGGAATAGTTGACTACCTCCGAAAGCGCGAGATTCCCGATTCCACCTGGGCCCGGAATTTTCCCCAGAATCCAGCCCGATCCAAAGCACTCTCCGGACACGCGGAGAGTGCCGCGTTTCTGAGCTGGCTCGTTTCCCAACACACTGAAATCCTCCTCCAAAATGCCTGCCGATCCTTCCGTAAGGGAATTAACAATCCCCTCATTTGGAGAGGTTCGGCCAACAACAAAACTCTGGAAGAACTGGTCAAAGAATACCAAAACTGACTGCTATCGCACGAAGAGGAAGCGAGTGTTGCCGGACGATCTGAAATAAAAACCCACCCGTGCGAACACGGATGGGTTTTCATACACAACAACAAATATTACCCCGACGAAGGAAGGTCAATACGACCGAAGCCATAAAATTCCCTTCGCGAGACAACTTGTTGACTGCAGATAGAGTGATTTTCCTAAAATGAAAAGATATTTTTGATAAGAGAAGATTCCTTGGGAGTATGAATTTCATACAAATATCGTTGACCACCTGATCTCCAACCCGATGCA
This sequence comes from bacterium, assembly GCA_018222765.1. Classification (GTDB taxonomy): domain Bacteria; phylum Verrucomicrobiota; class Verrucomicrobiia; order Verrucomicrobiales; family Akkermansiaceae; genus SW10. The sequence continues at coordinate 8,690 of JAAEZT010000029.1, forward strand.
ATCACTTTGGTGAGTCTTGGCTCGGCAGAAACTATCGAAATCGGGAATGGTCTCACGCGCGGAGTCGACCGCTGGAGTTCCATCAATACGGTCCTGCTACACGCCATTGAAATAGGTCCCATAAGTCCTATCGGCCCCACAATTGACTTCCCCCCATCCCAGAGCCAAGCTCCGCACATGGCAGACCTGACTCATCTTAACGAGAGTAACCAACCCCACATGGTTGATGTCTCCGCCAAAACTCCCACCATCCGTATCGCGACAGCTTCCTGTCTCGTCAAGATCGGGACCGAACTCATTTCGCAGATGGACGGCGGCGAACTAAAAAACAAGAAAGGGCCCGTCCTCCACACCGCAATTCTCGCTGGCATTTCCGGCACCAAAAAAACCTCCGAGCTCATCCCGCTCTGCCACCCTCTTCCTCTCGATTCCGCCAAGATCGAGATTACTCCGCACGACGAGGAAACCCTTCTCGTCACCGCGATTGCCAAAACCACCTCACGCACCGGCGTGGAAATGGAAGCCCTCACCGGAGCCTCGACCGCTGCTCTCACTCTCTACGACATGTGTAAGGCCGCCAACCCGACCATCATTATCACCGATCTCAAACTCGTCACCAAGACGGGTGGGAAGTCCGATTACCAAGCCGCTCAATAATGTCGCATTCCTTCAACCCCCGCGCCGTTCTCTTCGATTTCGACGGAGTGATTCTCGATACCGAGTGGCCCATTTACGAAACCTGGCGTGACCTTTTTCTAGAACACGGACAGGAACTCACCCTCGAGACCTACGTGCAATGCATCGGGTCGGACTTCGACACTTGGTCGCCCGAAACTTACCTCGAATCTCTTACCGGGCTGAATTTCGATTGGGAAACAATTAACCCGGCCCGCAACGTCATCATCCGAGAAGAAGTCGGCAAACTCGATGCAGTTCCCGGAATTCGCGAGTCCTTGGCCCATTTCCAACAACAAGACATCCCCTGTGCCGTCGTCTCCAGCTCCGACCACAATTGGGTCGACGGATGGCTCGAGCACCTCGGGCTCACTTCCTATTTCCAAACCATCGTCTGCAAAGGCGACGCCCCAAAAATAAAACCCGCTCCCGACCTTTACCTCGAGGCGGTCCGACAGATGAATCTTCCCGCCTCAGATTGTCTCGTCATCGAAGACTCCCTCAACGGCATGAAATCCGCGCATCTCGCCGGGTGCCCGGTGGTCGCCATCCCAAATCGAATCACGGCTTGTATCAACTTTGACGAGGCCGAGTTCCAGTTTGCCACCATGACCGAATTTACTGCTGCGCTATGAAGTGGATCGCTCTTGCCTGCCTCATCTTTCTGACCAGCTGCGGAGAAAAAGAGGAAGAAGAAGCCTCCGTTCCGCGTCGCAAGGAAAGTCAACGTCCGTTGATGGGAACCCTCTTCAGAGTTGTCATCTATGTCGACGATGATGAAGCCGGCCGCAAGGCCATGGACGAAGCCTTCGAGATTGCGGCAGACTTTGCAACAGCAGCCACTGACTACGAAGCCGACTCGGAACTCAACCTCTTCTGCAAATCCGCCGCCGGAGAACCAGTAAAGTTGAGCGAACATCTCTTCGGAGTTCTTGCTCTCGCCCACCAACTTGCGATCGATACCGAAGGAGTCTATGACCCTACTTTGGGGCCACTCACCCACCTCTGGCGCGAGTCAAAAAACTCAGGAATTCTCCCCGATGAAGAAATGCTCAAAGCCGCCAAACGTGTCAGCGGATACCAACATCTTTCCCTTAATCCCGACGATCAAACCGCCACTCTCGCTCTTAACGGAATGCAACTCGATCTCGGCGGAATCGCCAAAGGCTACGCTGCGGATCTCATCTTTGAACATTTGAAAAACGCCGGATACCACCAAACTCTGGTCGCAGCTGCCGGGGACATTCGCCTCGGAGACGCCCCCCCGGACAAAGAAGGTTGGGGCATCGCCCTCCGCACGTTTCGCCTCACTCCTTCCGAGCCTATGTTCCTCAAAAACTGCGCCATTTCCACCTCGGGCGACCTCTACCAAAACGTCCAAATTGGAGAGAGCAAATACTCCCACCTCATCGACCCCAAAACCGGATTGGGAATGACTTCACGCCGCGCTGCCTCCGTCATCGCCCCCTTCGCACAGCTCACTGACCCTCTTGCCACCGCGGCCTGTCTGATCGACGACCCGGCTCAACTCGCCAACATCCATCCGGACCTTTCCATCCGCGTTCTTTACGAAGACCCAAACACTCAACCCATCGTCACGGGAGCCTTCTTGGCGAACTGACCTCGCAATTTTTCCGGGACTTCCACCTCGGGATGCTCTTTCACCTCGTCGTCATATCCCCAAGGTATTTCAGCGGAAAAAGCTGCTTGCTGACGATGATAATCGACAGAGACGATTACGCTCACGATGAAATCTTTAACAGTAAAGATGTTCTCCGACAGACTAGTCTATCGCGCTTCGAAACGGCCGGGTCCCCACAAACATCGCGATGATAGCCATCAACGCCACCAAGCCCAACATCCACAAAAGGTCCAAAACTCCCACTGTTCCCCCCAAAACCGGGATCACGGAAACAAGCGCCGAGACCAAGCCGATTCCCAACCCCCAGATCACCATCGAACTCACTTCCTTCTTCATGATTTCATTGCGAGAGGCTTTCGAGATTCCCAACACCTCGAGAGTTCTAAACTCCTCTTTCCGCTCTACTAAATTCCTCGCCGTCACTACACCCACGCCCACACTTCCGAGAATCATACCGAGCGCACCCAGCACGTTAAAGATTGCGATGTAGGTGTTTTCCACTTCGTGAAAAGCGGCAAGCCGATCTTTCGTGGCGGTGACTTTTCCACCCAAATCTGCCGTGGCAATTTGCAAATCCTCGCGGGCTTCTTCGTCCGCCACGAGGAACAATTCGTAGCCGCCCATCGAAGGAAATTTCTCCACCAACATTTCTTCATCGACCACCAGACTTCCCTGAAAAATAGAATCCTTAATCACACCCGCGATCACGATAGGGAATTCGTTCCCCCACTCGTCTTCATAAATCAACTCGTCGCCCACCTTCTTTTTCAGCACCCACATCATCGTCGTTTCATCAACGAAAGCCCTCGTTCCACCCTTGAGCTCTGACCAATCAACATCCGTTCTAAATTGGCCTTCCAGTTGATCGACATTCACCCCGAGCAAACGCGGGCGATTGGAAGCATTCAGATTGAAACAATCTACATCGTCTCCCGCTCCAATTCTGAACGGAACTACGCTTTCCGGGCTCAGGCCGAACCACTCGACCTCGCCCTTGGCATCCGCGGGACGATTCATCGGCGCGCTCGTCTCCACCCACCAGGCAAAGCCTCCCGCCCCGCTCTTGAGATCTTTCCAATTATCGCCCCCCCCTTTGCGGAACGACGCCACGGAAAGCACTAGGAAAACCCCTGCTGCAAGCACGCCCACCACGGTCAAACTCCGGGACGCTCGTCGGCTCAGATTCACCTTGGCCAAGCCCTTTGTGCTGAGTTCGCCCAGAGAACCGATGCTCCCCAACTTCTTTCGGAAGACTCCCAGTCCACCCAACAACACACCAAAACCAATCAAGAAAAACGCGCCTTGCGGACCGACCGCGAAATTCATCGCAATCCCCCCGACCACCATCAGAAGGCCAAGAACGATCAGGACCATGGAAAATTTGCTCTTCGTCCCAACCTGTTCTTCAGCACCCGAATTCAAGCGGAAACTCGCACTTTGCTTCGCCTGCTTTCGCGTCGTCAACCAAACCGAAAGCAAAGACAAAATCACGATGATCAACAATCCGGTTACCACCGTTCCCGATCTCAAGTGTAGGTCGAAGACCGTTCCACCTGCGCCCCAAATTGACCCAATCACTTTTAGGACAAGGACACAAAATCCAATCGCCAGAACCGCTCCAAAGATCGCGCCAATCAGCACGACAAAGAAGGCCTCGCCCAGGCGCCAATTTGAAATCTTCTTCGCCTTGATACCCACCGCGGCGAGCAGTGCACCTTCTTCCGCACGTTGCTCGACATTGAAACGAAAGAGCATCGTTACCAAGGCAATCGCGGAGAGAATGAGAAAGAAACTCATGGAGAGAAAGAGCATCGCAAAATCCACTGGCGACTTGGCGGCCTCTTTCGCTTGCGCCGAAAAATCCTGCAGATGCATCCCTGCCAAGTCCGGCGCGAGGATCTCCTCAACTTGCGCCGCCACCTTTTCCTTGTCGCCTCCTGGCACCCGAATACCGGTGGACTTTCCCCAACGGTTTGACCAAAGCGACTCCGCAGTTTCCACCGAAACGAAAGCTTTTGGCGTTCCCTTGTATTTTTCCCAATAGTCGTCGTCCTTGTCACGAATACGTTTCAAATCAAGAGGCAAACCGGGATCCCAATCCCGCGCACTCTTGACGTTGGCCACGCCGGGAAAGTCGGGCATCCAGTTCTTATCCGCCGCCGGGCCTTCCATCGGGACGACACCTACCACCGTGAACACGGCCTTCCGCTCGACTAGTTTACTCCCACCTTCGATGGCGAAATAGTCCATCGTCAATTCGTCGCCCACACCCGCGCTCAGATCTTCCGAAAGCCATTCGTTGATGACGACTTCATTCTTGCCGGGCGCCTTCGGAAGAAACAAAGCTGAATCCCCACTTACGCCTGTCACCATAGAGTACGGCGTTTCTCCGACTTCGGTTGCAAGCGTGTTGACCAGGTAGGTGAGAATCGGTTCCCCCGCGATTTTGTCGGCGATGCGTGGCTCAAAAAAGATACGCTCGGACCGCACTTCCACCGCCCCCGGGACATCGACAATGGAAATGCCATAATCCTCCATCGTCAGTGATTCGGGATCGAAGGACTTTTCACCGATCAAGAGAAGATTGCTCTTTTCCTTGAGTTCCAGTTCTTCCTGCAAGCGGGAAAGCGGAAGAAAAACTGTCGAAGGCGCAACCTGTGATTGCTCCAAGCTGAAACGCCCGAATTGTTTGTCCGTCAAAATATACGCCACCGTGCCACGAAGAGACTCGATCGTTTCTCCTTCGCCCGAAAGCGGCGCATCGCGAGACAGCAGCCCCGGCTTTTGCACCCGCGCCACCATCTCGTCTCCCACCTCCATATCGAGTGCGGAGGCCAACTGGGCGCTAATGGCGAACTCACGCCCACTGAGGGAAATCGACGTTTCCTCAGGAGCAAATTTCCAAAAGCTCTCATTCACCCCAAGAATCTGAACTTGTCCTTCTCCTCGTTCGCCGACATTGACCTGCCCCTTCAAGTAGATCATCGAAGACCCTCCGGTTCGCTCCGCCAGATCGGCCCGGAAAAAGCGCTCTCCGCCGGAAAAAATCTGCGTCACCTTTCCTGTCCGCAACTCAGCTGCCTTTGCGAGACTCTCCTTCACCGAGTCCCCCGCCATCAAGGCCCCCAAAAGAACCATCGACCCCACCGCCGCCCCAGCGACCACGCCCACATAAGCCGCCCGATAATGCCGAACGCCTTTACAGATGAATGAAATGCCTCTCATGTGCCTGAAGTATAGCGGCCCCTCAAAGATCCCACAAGGAACAGGAAGCCTCCTTTAGTTTACAGTAGCTGAAAGAAGAGCATTCCGGAACTCCTCGAAATCCAATAATTCAGAGAAATTCACCAAAGAACGGGATTTGCTCCGAGCCACGCCGGACATGGAATCGCCATCGTTGCATCCTCTTACTTTGTGGCTTGCTCGAGCGCTTCAAGTGCTTCCTCGGCACCGAAGAATTCAGGCATGATAATCAGTTTCTGATCGGGATCCGCCGGCACGATGATGTTCACGGGCAAATTAGACCGTCCATTTTCCCCGTAGCGTTCAAGATCAGCGTTAATGGCCGGGTCACCATGGGTATTGTCTGCCTTTACGAGAAGAACATCGAGTTCCTCAAGACGCTCCAAAACTTTTTTGCTTGAGAACACACGGCCCTCATTTGCTTTACAGGTGAGTCACCAATCAGCGGTGTAATCGACCCAGACAATTCGTTTTTTGGTTCGAGAAAGCTCAATCACTCCGGGATACCATTCCTGCCAAGCGAGCCCGTCCTTAGGCTTTTTCGACACCGAATAGGCCCAAGTCAATCCACCGAAAATCATCAGACCGGAGAGAGCATACCCCGTCACCATCCGTTTGGTTTTTGAGGTAATTGGAGTTCCCCAACGTCCGTAGATATAGGCCCCAAGCCCAATCAAGGTCAGAGCAAAGAGGAAGTAATTGAAGTGTTCCTCTCCCACGAGGGTAAGATAACTCTTGAGGAAAAAGACCACCGTCGCAAAGACCAGGAAGGCCATGATTTGTTTGAAGCTCTCCATCCAGGCTCCCGGGCGGGGAAGCTTTTTGATCAATGCGGGGAAGAACGAGAGGACGATGTAGGGGCTGGCAATACCAAGTGCAAAAACGGTGAAAACGGCAAAGGCAATTGGCTTGGGTTGCGAGAGCGCAAAGCCCATCACCGCTCCGAGAAATGGTCCAGAACACGGCGTGGCAATGAGAGTAGTGAGCACTCCGGAAAAGAATGATCCTGAGTAACCTTTCTTACCCTGCAATTCACCACCAACCCCGGTGAGGCTCGTCCCAATTTCAAACAAACCAAAAAGGTTCAGGCCCATCACAAAAAGGAGAACAATAATTGCGCCGAGGAAAACCGGATTACTCAGCTGTTCTCCCCAGTTCAAATTGAGGGATATAATGACCGCAGACAAAATCCACATTGTCACCAAAAGACCCAGGCCAAATACCAGACCATGAATTTTGATCTTCTTTTCGTCTTCTCCGGCTTGAGCCACAAAGCCCATGACCTTCAGGCCAAGGACCGGAAATACACAGGGCATCAAATTTAGAAGCAGACCGCCGATGAAGACGAAGAAAAGAGAGGATCCAAAAGTCACTTTCTTTTCCTCAATTCCACCCGGCAGGACAATCTCAAGCTTGGCATCGACATCGTAAAGTTCCGCTCCCGCCGCGATCTCTTCTTCCGTGGCTTTCACCGTTTCCAGATGAACTAACGGAGCCGGAGCTTTGTCCACTCCTGGAGGGTCGGCAGCATCAAGATTTGCCGAAAGCGGAATCGACACATTCACCGCCGCTCTGCCGGTTTCCGTTTGGTAAGCTAACATTCCCGACATGGTTTCCAGGGTTGGTCCTTTATCGATGAAGAGATCTTCATTTCCGAAATTGCGGTCAAAATACGCAATGATCATTTGCCCATCAACTTCGGCGTCCTGCAATGACTGGCTGTCCACTTGCTGGTCGGAAGAGAAGAAGTAGATCCCTTCTTCCTGAATCGAAATTCCGTCCGGAGCGATCGCAGTGAGAGAGAACGAGCCCTCTTCCTCAACAACTTCAAAAGTCCAGCCATCCGCAGGTTTTGCAATCGGAGGGTTTTCAAAAACCGCGGCACCAGCGGCATCAGGAACGGTCGTGTCCGCAGATTTGATTACGAGAGAAATTTCTCCGGATTCCTGAACGCAGCTGCCTTCATCACAAATCTGCCAACCTGCCTTTCCGCTAATTGTGACATCTTTTCCGGGAGCCAGTTCTTTTGGAGCAGTAATCTCGTAGTAAAAAACAACTTCCCCTTCGTATCCATAGAGCACGGTATCAAGCCCAATTGCCTTCGTTTCGATCGCACGGGGAATAGTGAAAATCGTCTCACTCGCCGTGAACCCATCGGGGAGCGCCCAATCAACCTTCATCGAAGTCCCAAGAATTCCGGGGTTTACGTAATAGGAATGCCAGTGATCGGGATGGTTGAGTTGCAGGGCAATTTTGAAAGTCTCGCCCGGAGCAATCTCAGTGACTTCAGAGACCGCTTTGAAGGTGGACTTATCACCACCACCAAACTGCGCATTGGCCAGAGATGAGAAGAAAAAGGTGAGGAGGAGAATCAGTGATCGTTGCATCATTGCTGGGTATTGATTTGCCGTTGGAGGGACCAAGCCGTCGTTTTCTTCCACGATATTTTCAGAAGATGGCCGGAAGATGGCATGGTGACGCCTTAACACCATCCAAAAAAGCGTCACGGATTGACTGGATCGCGCGCGTTTACCCTTCCGCTTTTCGCGGAAAAGGCGTAAGTCCCGCATATGAGAATTTTGACCGGCCTGCAACCAAGCGGACGTCTTCACGTGGGAAATTACTTTGGCGCGATCAAACCAGCCATCGATGCCCAGGGCGAAGGCGACGGTTATTACTTCATCGCGGACTATCACGCGATGACGACGACCCACAATCCCGCCGAGCTCCGCGAAAATGTCCTCGGCGTGGCTATCGATTTCCTCGCCTGCGGTTTCGACCCGTCGAAAGGCGTCTTTTTTAAGCAAAGCGCGGTTCCTGAGGTCAACGAACTGGCTTGGATTCTCTCGACCGTTTGTCCCATGGGACTTCTCGAACGTTGCCACTCTTATAAGGACAAAATAGCCAAGGGTATCTCGGCCAATCACGCGCTTTTCGCTTATCCCGCGCTCATGGCGGCGGACATTTTGCTCTACGATTCCAACATCGTACCCGTCGGTGACGACCAAAAACAACACCTTGAGGTGACCCGCGATCTCGTCGGCAAGATCAACGACCAATACGGCGAAGGCACTCTCGTCATGCCGAAGGCCCGCATTCGCGAAGGCGTTGCCAAGGTCCCCGGACTCGATGGCGAGAAGATGAGCAAGAGCTACAATAACACACTCCCGATCTTCGGCGACGAAAAGCCCAACAAGAAACTCATCATGCGAATTCAGACCGATTCCGCCGCCGTGGAAGATCCCAAGCCCACGGAAAATTCCGTCATTCTGGCACTCTACCAACTCTTCGCCGGCGAATCAGAATACCAACAAATGATCTCCGACTACGAGAATGGCGGATGTGGATACGGTGACTTTAAAAAGCGTCTGGCAGAAGCTTATTGGGATTACTTTGCTCCCATGCGCGCCAGACGCGAAGAGCTCATCGCCAATCCCGACGAAGTAGATTCCGTCCTCGCTGCCGGTGCCGAGAAAGCACGGGAAGAAGCCAGCAAGGTCATCGATCGCGTTCGCAGAGCAGTGGGCTTGATATAACAAATCACTTCTCCGGAGCCTTCTTGAAAAGCACCCGTTTGTCACCTGACGCCTTGGCTCTCCAGAGCTCCTCTTGGGCCTTTTCGTAAACAGCTTTTGCCTCATCGTATTGTTTCTCCGTATAGGGAGGATTGGGAACGAGGCGCATCTTCCCATCGTCATCTTCGTGAAAGGTATTTCCAATCATCTTCGCCAGAAGGCTTCGTTTCTCTCGGATCAGAGCGGAGAGCTTTTTGATCTCTGGATCTTCGCGCTTGAGAGCCTCAAGAGCCTTTCGATAAGTGAGTTTTGTATCTATAATTTCAGGATAGACGTTCTTCGGTAGATCAAACAGCGGAATAAAAATCTCTCCGGGGCCCTCCTTGCTTTCCGCAAGAGCAACCCGCGCTTTATCAAGCGTTAGTTTGTCGCGAGTCTGGGTGACCTTCTCATTTTCCTGTCCCTGAGAAGAGAAGGAAACAAGCCAGCTCCAAAAGAAATATTTGAGCATCCTATTCATGGCCATCGTCAGGGGTCACTCCCAACACAATATTAAACTCGCCACTCAACTCCCCCGCTTTTGAATTTGGAATGGGAGCGAATTTCACCATGAGATGTTTCACCGGATCACCGAGACGTTTGATCAATCCGTCTTTGGCATTTCCTTTGTCCCCATCGATAAAACACTGGGTCGTCAGCGCGCGTTTGTTGCCACGATAGACAGCGACATGAATATGCGGAGTCCGCGGTCCATAGGGAACCGGCTTGATCGTTCGAAAATAATAACGTCCGTCGCGCCCGGTCATGAAGCGCCCGAAGCCCTGAAAATTGGCATCGCGCTTCGGTCCGGTGAGCCCTCCGTCTTTGGAATGAATATACGCGCCTTTGTGATCTACCTGCCAAATCTCAACCCGCGCGTTGGAAACTGGATTGCCCTTCAAATCCGTCACCTTGCCATGAAGATGGGTGATCGCTCCCACGGCTGGCGTGATCCCATCGTTGATTCGCAAAAGATCATTATCCGTATCCAGAGGAAGCTTGTCCGGATAAAAAGGTCCTTCCGTCATTGGCGGGGTTTCGGCAAGCGCTTCAGCAAAAACCCCGGGCACAGTAAAAAAAGCAGCGGAACCCAATGTCGCTCGTTTTAAAAAATCACGGCGTTCGCAAAGATGGCAGTTCGAAATCATTTTTAGTCTTTCGCACAATGATCGCTTTCAGGCGAGGCGATATCCCGTAAAGTATGCCCATGATTCAGGTGCAAAACTTGTGTGTCGAATTCGAAACTCCCGGAGAAACAATCAAAGTTCTCGAGGATCTTTTTTTCGAACTCGCTGAGGGAGAATCTTCTGCGGTAGTTGGCCCCTCCGGAAGCGGAAAGACAACCTTCCTTAATGTGCTCGGGGCGATGCTTCCCGCAACGAGCGGAAAGGTGGTCATCGGCGATCAGGACATCGCCCAACTCGACGAAAAACAGGCCGCGCAATTTCGAAATCAAAAGTTGGGATTCATTTTTCAACAACACCAACTCCTTCCCCAGCTCACCGTCTTGGAGAATGTTCTCGTGCCGCGACTCGCCGGAAGCTGGAGTGAAAATGAAGAAGAAACGCGCCAACGCGCCAGAAAATTATTGGAGCGGGTAGGACTGGGTCATCGCTTAAGTCATCGGCCAGCCGAACTTTCCGGAGGAGAAAAACAGCGGACGGCCGTCGCGCGTGCGCTCATTAATCAACCGAAGCTCGTCCTAGCAGACGAACCAACCGGCGCTCTCGATAGCGAGACTGGAGACAAAGTAGTTGAACTTTTGCTCGAGCTCCAAAAAGAACAAGGTGTGACGCTCATCGTGGTGACTCACGACCTCAAACTTGCGGAACGAGTCGGAAACATCTTTGAGATTCTCGGAGCCCCGGCGCTTTAGAATTTTGCGATCGGTCTGCCCAAAGAAAACGATTTCCTAAAAAGAAGCCCGCTTATCCGCAGGGAGAAGGGATGATTTCAGCCAGGCGACCGTCATTTTCGTGGGTCAGCTGAATCCAGATTGTCCCTTCCGGGAGGAGATGAGGAAACAATGCGGGCCATTCTACAATGACCAAGCCTCCTTGCTCTAGATAATCATCCCAGCCCAAATCCAAGAGTTCGTGGTCTGATTCCACGCGATAGAAGTCGAAGTGGAAAATATCCAAGCGACCTCCACGGTATTCTTGAACGAGAGAAAAGGTCGGGCTTGTCACCTCGTTCTGATAACCAAGGGAACGAACAATCCCTTGAGCCATAGTGGTTTTACCAGATCCAAGATCTCCCACCAAAGCAATCACGCCACCGGCAAGCGCCGCTTTTCCCAACGATTCTCCCAAGAGATCGGTGGCGGCAGGATCGGCAAGATGGGTAGGTAAAAACTCCAACATGATAGTAATAGGGCGGCACCAACCAATCGTGACCCACGCCCAAGGGCAATTTCTTTGTCTTCTTTTTGAAAAAAACCTTTACCGCAACGCTGCTCTGTGGTGAATTCCCGCCCCGCGTCGCTCCGGTGGCGTTTAACTATCCACGATCTCTATTCATGGCCTACGCAATTTTCAAATCCGGCGGTAAGCAATACCGCGTGCAAGAAGGCGACACCATCAGTGTCGACAAACTTCCCGTGGCCGCTGGTGACGAGATCAAGCTCAGCGAAGTTCTCCTCGTGAACGACGGTTCCAACACCAAGGTGGGAGCTCCTACCGTTGACGGAGCCGGCGTGACCGCACAGGTCGTCGAACAACACCGCGGCAAAAAAGGCGTCGCTTTCAAATTCAAGCGCCGCAAAGGATTCCACAAAACCATTGGATTCCGTCATCACCTTACCAAGCTTAAGATCACCGGGATCGAAGGCTAAACACAATCCTCTTACCACTTACTAGTCATGGCTCATAAAAAAGGACAGGGTTCCGTTAAAAACGGACGCGACTCAAACAGCAAACGCCTCGGCGTGAAAAAGTTCGGTGGCGAAGTTGTCATCGCAGGAAACATCCTCATTCGCCAGCGCGGAACAAAGTGGCATCCAGGTGCCAATGTCGGCATGGGCAAGGACCACACTCTCTTCGCGCTTAAAGATGGCAACGTCTTCTTCGACAAGAAAGGCCGCCGAATCAACGTAGCACTTGCTGACTAAATACTGATAATCAGTAACTTATATTTAGAAAGACGGATCAATGATCCGTCTTTTTTGTGCTCCAAGAGTCGCTAACATCCGATGTGTGGCTAGAATACGCTTTGCATAAGTCGTTTATTATTTTTCGTTACAGCACTGCTTGAAACCCGTCTTCTTCTTTTCAAATCTTCCTATGAACATCGTCCTCGTCGAACCAGAGATTCCTCAAAATACCGGCGCAGCGGGGCGGCTTGCTCTGGCCACCGGGTCGACGCTGCATCTCATCAAACCGCTGGGATTTTCCATCGACGAAAAAACGGTTCGCCGAACCGGGTTGGACTATTGGAGAGATGTTGATCTGAAAATTTGGGAAAATATCGAAGAGTTTCATGTCGCCAATCCCAGAGCACGATTGTGGTTTCTCAGCACGAAGGCAAACCAAGGAATTTGGGATGTGAAATTCGAGGAAGATGATTTTCTTCTCTTCGGACGCGAGTCAAAAGGACTTCCCGAATCGTGGATTTTTGGCTCCCCGGAATCAGCCATCAAAATTCCCATGAGGGAAGATTCCACTCGCTCGCTCAATCTCGCAACCTCAGTTGCGATCGTTCTCTACGAAGCGCAACGCCAGCTTTCGCTGAGGTAGCTACTCGGAAATTGCTGAAGTTTTTTTGCGCTTCTCGAGCCAAATCATCAACAAAGTCACGTCAGCTGGAGTAATCCCGGAAATACGCGCGGCCTGGCCCAAGGTTCTGGGACGAATCGACGAAAAGCGTTGTTTGGCCTCAGCCTTCAATCCGGTTAATCGGTGATAATCAAGATCATCAGGGAGGAGGGTCGCTTCCTGCTTTTTGAAGCGCTCCACCTCTTGAAGCTGACGATTGATATGACCCTCGTATTTAAAATCCGCTTCGAGAGTCGGCCAGAGTTCCACGTGGAACTTATTGAGAATATCTGAAGGTAAACCTTTCCAATGGTTTCCTTCCTGTCGGAACCAATGATCCAGTTTAATTCGCTCATGGGTTGTCCCGCGAATGAATTGCCGCGCTTGTTCAAGTCCAGAAAGCTTCTCCTTAAAACGACTCCCCTGCTCCTCTCCCAACATTCCAAGATCGGCGGCCAAGGGACTGAGCCTCTCATCAGCATTATCCTGGCGAAGAAGCAACCGATACTCAGCCCGGCTGGTAAACATGCGATAAGGTTCGGTGCAGCCCTTGGTGACGAGATCGTCGATCATCACTCCTAGATAAGCCTGTTCACGACCGATCACGAAATCTCCCTTCCCTCCCACTTTAAGTGCAGCATTGGCACCGGCAATCAATCCCTGTCCGGCTGCCTCTTCATATCCGGAGGTCCCATTAATCTGCCCAGCGAAATACAAGCCCTCCACCCTATTAGTCTCCAAAGTCGGATGAAGTTGGGTCGGCGGACAATAATCATACTCCACCGCGTAACCGGGACGAACCATCTCACAGTTCTCCAATCCTGGGATCTCGCGGAGGAAATTCAACTGTACTTCGTAAGGCAAGGAGGTCGAAACACCGTTCACATAGAATTCAGTAGTATGGCGACCTTCAGGTTCCAAAAAAACTTGATGACGATCTTTCTCCGCAAAGCGCACGACTTTATCTTCAATCGAGGGACAGTAACGAGGCCCCACTCCCTCAATGGCCCCGGAATACATCGGTGACTGATCAAGATTATTGCGAATGACATCGTGGGTATTCGGGGTAGTCCAAGTGATCCAGCATGGAAGTTGTTCCACGTGGAACGATGAATCCGCCCAATGATTAAGGGTGAAGATATCATTCTTTTCCCTCCTAATCCGGTCCCTAAAGTGAGTGAACAGCGGTGGAGGCGTGTCACCTTCCTGGCGTTCACATTTTGAAAAATCAATACTACGGCCGTTCAAACGACATGGTGTACCGGTTTTGAAGCGATCTATTTCGAACCCCAAGACTTTGAGGGATTCCGAAACAGTCGAGGTCGCATCCCCCATTCTTCCTCCCTTTTCATTCTTCAGTCCAACGTGCATAAGGCCCCTCATGAAGGTTCCCGCCGAGAGAACGACAGTCTTCGAACGAATTTTCATCTGCAGCGAAGTTTGAATCCCCTGCACCTGATCATTCTCAACGAGGATCTTGGCGACATTGCCCTGATGGAGATCAATCCCCTTCGTCCCCTCGATGAGATGTTTCATGCGAAACTGATACGCCTTTTTGTCACACTGGGCCCTGGGAGCCCGAACCGATGGCCCCTTAGCCGCATTCAACATGCGCCACTGAATGGCCGTTGCATCAGTATTCATTGCCATTGCACCTCCCAACGCATCGATTTCCCGAACCATGTGACCTTTAGCCAAGCCCCCAATTGCCGGGTTACAGCTCATCTGTCCGATGGTGTCGAGATTCTGAGTCAACATCGCCACCTGAGCCCCAAGCCGGGCCGCAGCAAGAGCAGCTTCTACACCGGCGTGTCCGGCACCAATCACAAGGACGTCGTAATCTTTAGGATAGCAAAACATGGAAGAGGCGGCACCCTAGCAGCAAGCCTTTGGATGACAAGAATGGTACGACCATCTATCCTGAGAAATCCCCTAGCCTCTTCTAGAATTAGGGGTTAAAAATACAGCGGTTGCTCTCTTCCTATCATTTCTTCTTATTGCGGCCCATTCACAGCGTGAACAATTTGAATCTACCGACACTTTTACTTTTAGGCATCCTTGGAAATTTGGATGCTCAAAAGTTGAACCAAATACTTCCTCAAGAAAACGGAAAGCATTCCATCGCGGTTCCCCCAGATCCGGATCACTACGCCGTCCTTTATCGCTCACGGGATTTACAAAATTGGAGGCCTGTCGATTTGGTTCCGCAATGGTGGAACAGCTCCGACCGGATTCTCAATGATCCAGGGCTTCCCCGAAAAAACGGGTTTTACGAAATCCGCTATCATCATCGACTCTCCCCCGGCGACCTCGATTCGGATGGACGGGATGACCTCTCGGAGATCTCTGCAGACAACAATTATTTAGCCGCCTTCAATCCGGCCGATCCATTCAATGAAGTCGACGGTGCGCTTTTTCTCAAAGATGTCGAAACTTACAACACGCTTGCGAAGCGCGACAATTTCCCGGGGGCGCAAAGTGTCAAGGAAGTCAAATTCCTCATCACCGATGTCAAAACAAATCCACGGTTGCACTTCATCAACGTCAACGAAAACTCATATCACTACGATTTCGCTCGATACGTCTTGGGCCGATATCGGGACTATGATTTCTGGACTGGAAACTCAGTCTTTAGCAGCCAGACCTACTTCAACAACAACCGGATCAACCTAGCTGGCTCCCTAGTGTCCCATGAAAACTACGTCGCTTCAGATGGAAAACGCGGGATCTATACCATGGAGTTTTGGCCTACTGATCCGGTTTCATTTGAGCACATCCAAATGGCCTACGAGATGATCAACCGAACCACTCCTTTCATCGATCGCCTGGCCTACCACGCACCGAGCGAGACCCAGCGAGTCATTCAGAACGCCAACCAAGAACGCTTTAAAAACTCATTTATAGAAATCATTGAAACCGATGATCTTTTTTCTAACATCGACTATCAGCCAATGAACCAGGAAGCCTCATTTGGGCGTCTCGTTCTGGCTTCTTCAACCACCACCCTTTCCGCGCGAGACATTGTCATCTTCGAAAATCTTCCCAATGACCTCACTCACATTGCGGGCATTATTACCGAGATCCCTCAGACTCCCCTCTCCCATATTAACCTGAAAGCAAAACAAAATAATACTCCTAACTCATTTATTATCAATGCTTCAAAAGATCCGCGTATCGTTCCCTTCATTGGGGAAAACGTCTTCTATCAAGTCTCTCCGGACGGCTTCGAAATTCGTTTGGCGAGCCAGTCCGAACTCGATAACTACTTCGATTCCATTCGCCCCACTACCACCAGCTATCCTGAACGAGACCTCAGCTACACCACCATCCGGCCTTTCAATTCTATCGCCTTTTCCGACACCAATGGCTTCGGAGGGAAGACAACCAACCTCTCTGTTCTCCATGACCTAATGCCGGACAAAGCACCCTTTGGATACGGAATCCCCTTCCATTTTTATGACGAATTCATGAAGCACAACGGCTACTATGCAGAGGTTACTGCAATGATAGCTGAGGAGGATTTTCAAAACGATCCCACCATCCGCGAACAACGACTCAAGGACTTTCGCAAACGCATCAAAACAGAAAGCAGTTTTCCTATCTGGATGATTTCAGCACTTACCGATCTCCAAAATTCCTTTCCACCCGAAGTGACTCCACGCCTTCGCTCGAGCGCCAATGCCGAGGACTCAATCGATTTTAATGGAGCCGGACTTTATGATTCCTACACCCACAAAGAAGACGAAGGGCACATCATCAAGAGCGTGCGACAAGTCTACTCATCGCTTTGGAATTACCGCGCCTACGAAGAGCGCGAATTCTACCGCATCGACCACCTAACCGCTGCAATGGGAATTACAGTGCATCCCAATTTCAAAAATGAACAAGCCAACGGTGTCGCCGTTGCGCGCAATATTTTTGATCCAAATTGGGAAGGCTATTACGTCAACTCACAGATCGGCGAGGATCTGGTCACCAATCCCGAACTAAATTCTACCCCCGAAGAACTTCTCGCAGCAGATCTTCTTGGCGATGAACCATACGAGATTCAGTATATTCGCTTCTCGAATCAACTCCCGGCCGGAGAAACGGTTCTCACGAAAGCCCAGGTGTTGGAACTCGTCGATGCTTTAAAGCAACTCAACTCCCATTTCCGCTCTCTCTATCGACCTGTCCCCTCAGACTTTGCCATAGAAGTGGAATTCAAAATTACCGAAGATGGTAATCTAGTTATAAAGCAAGCTCGCCCCTGGGTTAATTAGGTCCGGCCCCAAAATATCAACAGCGGCTTTCCCCGAAGGAAAAACCGCTGCTGAGCACACACGCAACAACAAAAGATTTGTTACACTGAGGTAACGTTAAGATAGTAAAATTTTGTTCAAATAGTTTGAGGGGTTGTTGATCCCTCTCCAATCAATTCGACAGCGTCTTCCTCGGCTGACGGCGAAAATGCTTCTGAAGCTTTCTTGCGAGCATTACGCGCTGCGGCCTTTCCGGCTTTAGCCCCTTTGGCCAAGCCACTTTTAACAGTCTTCGGAACTAGTTCATTAGCAAAGGATCCAGTGAAAAACGCTCCGTAGGCAACACCGTAAGCGAGATCATGGAAAGCCTCCGCAACACAGGATTTTAAACTAGGGGCCGCTTCGCGGGCCTTCGCTGAGCCTTCATCTTTTCCGGCCTGAAACGCATCGCCCATCGTATCAAACTGGCGTTTTGCTTTTTCTTCGACCGGCTGTTCTTCTACGGGTGGTATTTCTGGATTCATTGTTTTTCAGTTTTGTTCTGCAGTATTGGACCACATCTTTGCGATTTCATTCATTATAATTTTCCAGTGAATTTGGAAAGCCGACCACTGCTGTTTCTAATTCGACACACTCTTGAGAGATCTGTTGGAAAAATTTTCGAATTCTTCTGGCCACTGCTGCGTCAAATCCACCAGCACCAAAAACCATTGAGAAAACAAGAAGATGAAGAAAATCCTGATACTCACTATCACCCTCCTGAGCGGAGGGCTCGCCCAATCTGCCGCCGCCGCACCTTGCGGTCTCCATGTCGGCCATTCCTATACCTACATGAGTGGCTACCTATCCTGCGGAACTCCGATCTACACCAAGCGCGTTGTCGTGGGATTCGATTGCCGAAATAACCCCATTTACCGATACTACCGGGTAAGCGGACACTCATCCCATCGCTCACATTATCTGAGCCATACCCCTCACCGATCGTATCACCACTCACGCCGGGCTTATGTCACTCCAGGGCATTACTATCGCCGGAGTCATTACCGTTCTCCCGGATGCTCTTCGTCCACCCGGGCGGGGTTCGTAGTAAGGCGACGCTAATTTCCCTTTTCACCCGATCAAAGATGGCCTTCTTATTCCGAGAAGGCCTCTTTTTTTTCACGACAAAACCACAAAACCTAGTCTATTGGTGCGAACACCTTTTTGACTCATGCACCGGTTGATTATTTCTCTCTCTTTCTCCCTTGGGTTTTCAATAACTTCTCTTCACGCCTCATTGACAACCAATGAAATCCTCACACGCCTACAAAACTGTATTGAAGAAAATCGTCCCACCACGGAAATAGAGGAAGGTCTTATCGATCTCAGCAACAAGGAACTCTCTCTCCTACTGAAGGAATACGACAAAACCTGGCCTAAACTTCGGGAAGCTTATTACAAATCGTTTCAAAAACATGCTCAAAGCCTCTATTCCGGCGATGCAAAATTGACCCGAAAACGCTCCATCAAAAATTATCGCGAACAATTCAGAAGCGTCTACATACTCGGCGAGGGGGCGATGAAAAAGAAACTCAGATCAATCAGCATGCCTGCACTTCAAGAACTTCGCAAGTTATTGATGCCCAGCGCAAAAGAGACACTCGCAACAGCTCCAGACCAACTCAAATCAAGACGAAAAATTGTCCATCTCCTTGCAAATTTTAGAGATGCGATTGTCGATGCGATTGTCATTCCGGACCAAGTAGAATCACTGGTTGCTGTCCTCGAGTTTGAAAAACAAACGGTCTCGGCACTGAGTGATCTGCCGCAAGACGGGTTGAGAACGATCAAGAAGAACGACGAGATTGCTCGTAAATCCCAGATCCCTATAAAAGAACGTGAAGGGATTCGTGAGGTCAATGAGTGGCGTTTGCTCCTCGGACTCAATGCCCTCGACCTGGACCCGAAATTATGTGAGGCCAGTCGAGGACATTCCGAGGACATGAACAAGCACAAGTTCTTCGCACATGAATCTCCCATCGCCGGCAAAGAAACCCCCTGGAAACGGGCTGCAAAAGTTGGAACAAAAGCTACCGGAGAAAATATCTATATGGGTTCCCAAACTCCGGCTTCTGCTAATAAAGGATGGTTTTTTTCTCCAGGTCACCACAAAAACATGTTCAAAAATACTCATATGCGAATTGGGCTTGGGCAATACGAGCGCTACTGGACTCAGATGTTTGGTTAGGAAGTTATCTCTCCAATTCTCTCCGCGATTCTGTGGAAACCAATCCACGCAGACAAAGGTCGTTTCCAATTTGCTCAACCGAGGGATTTTCCAACCCCCAACGGTCCTCCAACTCGGAAATACCTTCTCCTCCAGTCGCACAATGCAAGCCCCCGGTCACCATCGGTGCATAGAAAATCATGAACTCATCAATGAGATTCGAATCAAGAAATGCCCCCATCAAGTTCCCTCCACATTCCAACATTACGGTATTAACACCTTCATTTTCAGAGAGTTGACTTAGAACATCTCGTAATTTTATATTTTCAAAAACACGTGTTCGATTTTTATACTCGTCGTTAAAAAGCTTCCACCGAGATTGATCCAAGCCGCATTTCGTTAAGACCACTCGGAGCGGTTGCTCTTTTTCCTCTGATATTTGAGGACTTCGAATTGTAAGCGAAGGATTATCCCGACGCACTGTTTCACCAGAGGTCACAATGGCATCTACTTCACCACGTAATAGGTGAACCCTTTCCCTCGACTGTTCATTGCTTAACCACTGCCCTTCTCCATTTGGTCTCGATATTTTTCCGTCCAAACTCATCGCCGTTTTTGCAATGACCCAAGGACGCCCCTTTGTCTGCACCGAAATGAATCCTCTAATTTGATGACGGCATTCCACCTCGCAAAATCCCCGTTCCACCTTAATACCCGCTGCATTCAATATTCCATCCGCTCTCCCGGCATGAAAAGGATTGGGATCTTTAAGACCATAAACGACTCGAGAGATTCCGGCCTCGATTATGGCATCAGTGCATGCACCACTTCGTCCCTGGGTGCTACAAGGTTCCAGAGTCACATAAATTGTCGCACCTTTTGCATCATCCGATTTCAAAACGCTCAAAGCATCCCGTTCCGCATGATTTCCGCCTACTTGACGAGTCCTCCCTCTCGCAATCACCACCCCATCTTTCACTATAATTGCCCCCACCGCAGGGTTCGGTGAAGTGAGACCGATGCTCCTTTGCGCTTCTTTCAAAGCCAATCGCATCCAATAGTTATGTTCCGAAATGTTCACCATCAATAATCCTTAAAGATACCCAACAAAATTGTGAATAAGGCCTTGGTAATCGGGATTAACTTAGCCTCTTCCCAAAACCCTTCATTCTTTAATCCCTTTTAGCATACTCATTCGCGACTTATTCTCCCGGTGGAACACTGATCATGGCGGGGTGGAACTCTGTTTTGCATGACTTGTTCGCAATAAGAAGAAGAAGAAGAAAATAAATTAATTCCATTCAATGCCCGTACTAGTGGGGAACAACTTATTCTTTATAGCTACTTCACTCATTCTCATCATCATTAGAACTTGGGGTGACCGCATCGACTCCCGAACCAAAATCCTGTTTGCCGCCGGACAGGTCATATATTGTAGTCGTCATCACAGCGCACGAAGAACAAATAAGAGACAAAAAATAGCAAAAAGGGGAAGAATTCTCATTAATTGAGGCTATGAAAACAATCTCGAAAAGGAATAGAATAGTTCCATCAAATTAATCAATCTTAACTACATGAAAATCGTTCTGCTTTTCCTTGCCTGCAACGCAATTATTTCTGCCCAGCAATGGACCCAATTTCTGGGTCCCAATGGTAATGGAACGATTGATGGAGAGATTTCCGAATCTGTTCAAAAAAATGGTCCCAGAACTCTTTGGAAAGCCGAGGTGGGAATTGGCTGCTCTAGTTTTGTAATTGCGGACAATCGGGCGTTTACGGTGGGAAATAAAAACAACGAGGACACCATTTGGTGTTTCAATGCTTCCAGTGGAGATATTCTTTGGAAAAAAACTTACTCGGAAAAATTGGCACCCAAGTATTATGACGGCGGTCCCGGAGCAACGCCAACTATCGACGGCGATTTAGTTTACGTTCTTTCGAAATCTGGAAAGCTAAGTTGTTTAAAGGTTCAAGACGGCAAAGAGGTTTGGTCGAAACATTTTCGGGAGGATTTCAAAGGAAACATGCCAACTTGGGGGTATTCAGCTTCGCCACTTGTTTACGGAGATTCTTTGCTTTGCCTCCCTTGTGCCAAGGGGTCTGCTTTAATCGCACTCAACAAAAAAACCGGAGATTTGCTTTGGAAATCAAGTAACACCGCGAGACCCGGTTATGCGGCTCCAGTTTTCTATTCTCACCAAGGGAATGATGCCGCACTCATTTTTCACGGACGCAAATTGGTTGCCTATGATTTAAGCAAAAAAGGCGATGTTATTTTTGAGCATCCCTGGCGGACCTCATATGACGTCAATGCATCCAACCCATTAATTAGAAATAACTTAGTTTATATTTCATCCGGTTATGGCATGGGTTATGCGGTGTTGGATGTTTCCGGACCCCAGCCCAAGAAGCTTCACAGTGATCGCGATTTACGCATGATTTTTCAAAATGCCTATACCATCGGATCAGACATTGTAGGAACACTTGGAGATAAAAATTTCGAAGCAGAATTATTCCGCATGGATTTCAAAACCGGTAAGGTAAAATGGAAGCACCGTATTCCTGGAACACGAGGATCGACCCTACAGGTTGGTGAAACGACGGTAGTTCTAAGTGAGACAGGCTCTCTGGTTTTTGGAAAAGCGACCGAAAAAGGATTTGTGGAATCTGGCCGCCATCAGGTTTTGTCCAAACTTTGTTGGGCCCCGCTCGCAATTGGGGAAGGAAAGCTATTTGCCAGAACAAACAAAGGTCAGGCTATCTGTCTCAGTATCAAGTAGACTTGAAACAAATCACTTATCCGGAGAAATCTCCTCTGTTTGTTCCAATCCGACACCCACGGTCCGTCCTACACTCTTAAGGAGACCAGCCGGAACCTGCGTTGCAGTTTGGAGTAATCCGCAGGAAGACAGAAAAATCGCGATACCAAAGGGTAAGATAACAGAAAGTAGCTTCATCAGAGTGAATCCATACCCCCCTCTTCCCCAATTCGTCAAACCTGCATTCATTATTCTCGGCGACAGTTGTGGATTGCGCTCTGCGTGGAAATGGTAAGACTGGCCTTACCAAGCAATGCGTAAAATTTTTATCTTATTCGTAACGAGTCTTATCTCAGCAGCGGCCCCCTATCCTGAATTTTCAAGAGCGCCTTATGTGCAATTGGCAAATCATGAAATGACCACTGTTGTCTGGAGGACAGCAGGACCCAGCACACCAGTGGTAAAATATGGACAGACTGCCGATCAACTCACCGAAGAAGTTCCCGCCGACCAGATTTTAATCCGACTTCATCCGGATGAAAAAGGACCGGCTCCCCTATTCCATGATACTCCTAAAGGGACACATCAATTTGAAGCGACCATCAAAGGGTTAAGTCCGGATACCATTTATCACTACGGGATTTTTCAAGATGGGAAGCAGATCACAGTGGCTGACGGAACCCATCATTTTAAAACGCATCCCATTCCAGGGTCGGAAGCTCCTGTTTATTTCTGGGTTGTCGGTGATTCGGGAACAGGTGGCTCGGCGCAGGCCAAAGTCCATGACGCAATGATCGCACATAATGAAAAGACCGGACGCAAGCTCGACCTCTATCTCCACGTTGGCGATATGGCCTATGGGTCAGGGACTAATAAAGAATTCTCTGATCGCTTTTTCAAAATGTATGAGCCGACCCTTCGAAATACGGTGTGTTGGGCTTCCATGGGAAATCACGAGGGTCGCACTTCCAAAGGGGCTTCCGGAATAGGCCCCTATTACGATGCCTACATTTGTCCGACCAAAGGCGAAGTCGGTGGTTTGCCCTCCGGTAGAGAAGCCTTCTACTCTTTCGATTACGGTAAGGTTCATTTCATCTGTCTTGATTCCCACGATCTTGACCGAAAGCCCAGTGGAGAAATGGCCCAGTGGCTGAAGGCTGATTTGGAAAAAACCAAAGCAGAATTCTTAATCGCCTATTTTCACCATCCTCCATACACCAAGGGTTCGCATGACTCCGATCGGGAGGGGCAGTTGATTGAAATGCGCGAACACATCATGCCAATTCTGGAAAGCGGCGGGGTTGATGTCGTGTTCACCGGCCACTCTCATATCTACGAGCGTTCGATGCTAATCGATGGCGCCTATCAAACACCAACCACCGCGGAAGGGGTCGTTTTTGATGATGGTGATGGCGATCCGGCTGGAGACGGAGCTTATCGCAAGAGCAAAGGACTGACTCCGAATAATGGAACTGTTCAGGTCGTGACCGGACACGGTGGAACCGGAGTCCGCAGGGTTGGAACTCTTCCTTTGATGAGGCGAATCATCGTAGAAAATGGTTCCTGTTTGTTTACCATCAAGGGTGACACCATTATCGGTGAAATGCTCAATCTCAATGGCGAGATTCGCGACACCTTCGCTATTACAAAAAAAGGTGTCGTCGAACACACACCAATTGTTAACCCCTGGCAGCCGAAACCAAAGGGAGAGGTCGCCGAAAAATCGAGTGGGAAAGTTCCCAAGAACACCACTGCGTTGATTCCGAAAAATGCCAAGTGGTCCTATCTCGCCGGCAAGCAGCCAGGGGGATCTGCGACCGACTGGACGCAAACTGCATTCGATCATTCCAGTTGGCCCACTGGCACGGCCGGATTTGGATATGGCGATAAGGATGATGTGACTTACCTCAGTAAAATGAGAGGAAAATACACCACCGTTTACTTGCGTCGTGAGTTTGATCTTCCCGAGGGAGCCAAGCTTGATTCGATAGGGCTTTCTGTTTCCTATGATGACGCCTTCATTGCCTATTTGAATGGTAAAGAGGTTCTCCGGGTGGGAGTCGACAAGGGACAAGGACCTACTGCTGATGGCTTTACGTTGCATGAAGCGGATAATAAATTTGACTACTTCCCTCTTAAGAATGTTGCCAAGTTATTAGAGCCCGGTGGGACCAATGTCCTTGCGATTGAGGGACACAACGCGAATATCAAAAGCTCCGACTTTACAATTCATCCCCTCCTCTTGATCGCAAAGTAGATCGTTAATGAAGAGCCTGAGTAGATCGATCTTCCTTGCTGGCCTTCTCCTGCCAATTTCGGTTTGGGGGCATCACAGTGTTGAGGATACGATTAAGGAACTCACTGAAAAAATCTCCAAGTCCCCTACCCCCGAACTTTATTTCAAGCGGGCCATCGAGCATCGCGCGCTTCGAAAGAGCAAAGAATGTGAGCACGATTTGCGAGCCGCACTTCGGCTGGAACCCGATCATCATTCTTCGAAAATGGCCTTGGCACGATTGTTAATGACGTCGAACAAGTACGATGAAGCTCGTACTTTTTCTGACGAGCTTTTAAGGTCAACCTCCACCCTTCCCCGCATGATTGAGGCCCTCTTTCTTAGTGCGGAACTCGCACAGATGCGTGGAGATCACAATAAGGCGCTGAAGGTTTGCGAAGATATTCAAAAAAAATTCCCTGATCATGATGAGACGATTGATTTGTTTCATGCTTATCTCTTGATTAAGGATGGGAAGGCATCTGCAGCGGCTCAACTATTACAACAGGCCTATCGCCGGACCCATGGTGTGGTTTTACGCAATTCTTGGATTGATGCCTCATTGTTGGCTGGAGAAATCGAGCCGGTTTGGCCTGTGATTCAGAAAGAACTGGCGGATTCCAGATTCAAGGCAGCTTGGTTGATTCGACGCGCCCGGGTTGCTCAGTTACAAGGAGTTAAAGAGCAAATGCGTAAAGACTTGAAGGTGGCTTTGGCGGAGTTAGAAACGCGGATTAACCCGGAGCGGCCTGATCTTACTCTGATTTCTGATCGTGGATTGGCCCTCGCGATGAAAGGAGATAAGGAATTAGCTAAAAAAGACCTTTCTCTTCTACAAAAATCGAGTTTCCCAGCCCGCTCATTTCTGTTTTTGGAACAGCAGCTAAATAATTAGCGTTTAGTTCATCAGGTGTGCCCGGAATGATTCGCTGGTTTGGCCCATTCCATCGATCTCAGTGCGGATGACTGCGGCCTGGCTGTTGAGGCCGGCCTTTTTGAGACGGTCAAGCTCTGTCATGAGCCGAGAGAGATAGCTGGTTCTTAGGCTTGTGACTTCAGCATTAAATTTATCTCGTTGGCGTTTTTGAGTTTCCAGCCCCCGAATAAGATACTTTGTGATTTCTGCAGGAAGAAGGTCTATGAACTCAGGACTACTGGGAATCATTTCCTCCTTATCCAGCGTATCTTTGATCGTTTGAATTCGGGCTCCAAATTTTTGCTGCTGGGACTTTGGAGCATTGTTATACCATTGTCCCATAGACCCGCTGACAAACTTTTTGTTCTCGGTGAGCATTTGAGTATAATTCTCCACCTTCTTGACGAGGGACTTGCGAATAATCTTCCGCCAAGTGAGGACATTCGCGCGCGCGGAACCATTGTCTCCAGCGTCGGTTGTGTTTGTCGCCTCGTTGGAATTTGCAAAGTTTGTTGCGTCATTACTCCATTCAATGAGGAAGGCTTCGACTTCCCGGGAATCAGGCGAGGTGTTATTCCAGCCCGGTGATGATGAGTCGTTCTTGAAATGTAAGGCATTGTCATTTGGACCGCCATCGGGCGCGTTTTCCTGCCAACTTGCCTGCTTCCAGGCCTCCCGGGTGACCCAATACCATGTTTCGTCCTTGCGACGTCCGCCGAGCCAGGCGGATTCATCAACTCCGAGAGCGGCAATCAAGGTGTCCCGGATGAAATTCATTTCGAGAATGTCAGAGGCGACAGCGAGGTGGCCTTTCCCGGAGCTCGCCGTGAGGTCGGCTTCGTCCCAGGTCAGGGGGCGATTGACGACGAGATAGTGTCGGTTTTGCTGAACGACTGTCCCCGGTGGCCAGGATGGGCTGGGGGATTCTAGGGTACTTTGCAAGCGAGCGAGTTGGGCTGAAAGAGATCCTTTGTTGTCTCCGAATTTGGACCACTGAAGGATGAAGGGGTTTTTTTCGCCATTGGGGCGGGCTTTGATCAATCCTGATTGAGAAAGCGCGGCGCAAGAGCCCAAATTAGTGGAAGGCTTGTAGTGAAGCCATTTTTGTCCGGTAACCCATCCCCAGTCGGTTCTTCCGAGGGCACCGCCGCCGATCCAGGCGCGTTTGTGGGTTTTGATGGTTGAAGCAAGAGCGGCGACATCGGCCGCAGTTTCCGCGGTGGCGAGATGGCCGCCGTGGTCCTCTGCAAACTGGGCTGCCTGTGACCAGGTCATGGGAGAGTCGACCAGAAAAAGGAAGTTATTTCCTCGTTCGATGGACCCCTCGGGGAAGCGCTCCCGTTTTCCGTTGGCGAGATCCGGTTTAAGGTAAGCTAACTCTTCAACGGGGGTGCGCTTGGCCGTGGGGCTATGAATGTCCTCAGCGTGTTCTTTTGCGAGTTGTCTGGCGCGTTCTTTGGCGGCTTCTTCAGCGGCTTTCTTTTTATCGGCTTCGGCTATGGCGGCGTTGCGCTCGGCGGCGGCTTTGTCAGATTTACGGCGTTTTTCCCGGAGTTCTTCTTCTTCCTCAATGGCAATCCTCTCTTGTTTTTCCTGATATTTTCCCCAGGCGAAAATGATGGCCGGAATAAGAGCGGCGATAATGATGAGGTTCCGGATGATCGGCCAGTTGCCTGAATCCGCCATGGCAATAGCGGGAGCCGGGGCGGGGGCCGCGATGGTTTCTTCGTTTTCGCTTTTCTCGCGGGTTACCGTGGTAAGTTTGGTTCCGGGAGTAGATGGCTTGGCGGTGGTAAGCTTACCTTCGGAAGTTTCTTTTTGGGCGAGTTTGACTCCTGAAGATTCCTTACGAGTCAGTTTGGGGCTACTAGCTTTGGGGGTGGCTCCAAGCTTGAGTTTGGTGTTCCCGCCGGATCCACGGCCACTCCTTGAGGTTTTTCTCAGGCGGGGAAGTAGGTTTCTGAGTTCGTCCGCCATGTCCTGGGCATTTTGGAAGCGCATGCGCGGGTTGCGGCGGGTTGCGGTCCGAATGATGGTGTCGAGGCGTTGATCACTGCCACTGATGGAGGAAGCGGGGCGGGGTGGTTGTTCGGGAATAAACCCGGTCAGCAGTTCGTAAAGGATGACCCCCACGGCAAAAATATCTGAAGGCACCCCGATGGCGGTCGGGTTTTCTAGGATTTCCGGTGCGGCGTAGCCCGGGGTTCCGAAGGCCATGTGCTCGCCGCCAACGCTGTCAGAATGACTAGCGAGCCCAAAATCACCAATCTTGGCGTGGGCTTCCGGGTCGAGGAGAATGTTAGCCGGTTTGATATCGCGGTGGATAATTCCTGCTTTGTGGGCGTGGGCGAGACCCTCGCAAATCTCTATAATCAATTCACAAGCAGTGCGTTGTTCGATAGCCGTTTTGTAGCAGGAATAGTAGAGGGATTTTCCCTCGACCAGTTCCATGACGATGTAGGGCATGCCGTCGGCCTGACCAAAGTCGTAGATTCCGATGAGATTAGGGTGATTGAGCTTGGCCATCGAGCGGGCCTCGGCCTGAAATTGTTCGCGAAAGCTTTCGTCACCGAGTTCCCGAGGGAGTAACTTAATGGCGACGGGACGATCTAGGGAAACTTGTTTAGCGGCATAGACGGCTCCCATTCCACCGGTGGCAATCAAGGAACTCACATCGTAACCGCTGAGTAAGTCGCTCAGTTCTTGTGGTTCCGGGGGATCAAATGCAATTGGGTCGCTCATTTAAAATTGGGAAAGTAGGATGGGCTGGCGTATTTTGGGGGCAGGATGGGGTCTTAGGCAATCCTTGAATTCTGCTGGATGGAATAAATGATAGCATAAACTATAGATATGATAACAGAAGAATTAATCTTTGCGACGCTTGGTGAAAAAGGATTTGAACAATTAACGAAGGCATTTTATCGGCGGGTGCGGGAGGATGAGCTAATTGGGCCGATGTATCCCGATCAGGATTGGGCTGGCGCTGAAGAGCGGCTACGGGAGTTTCTTTTGTTTCGATTTGGGGCCGTGACGAGGTATTTGGAAAAGAGAGGGCATCCGAGGTTGAGAGCAAGGCACATGCCGTTTCGGATCGGAATTGCGGAGCGGGACCGATGGGTGTTGTTAATGGGAGAGGCTACTGAAGAAGTGGTGGCGGATGCCGGAGTGCGGGACGCCTTGATGGAATTTTTTGCGCAGGTTGCGGATTTTTTGCGAAACACCCCCGAGGAAGGAGAATAGGCAGGGCTGGTGTTTTTGGGAGACCCCGATAGCTTTCTCAAGGAGAAATGACTGAACATGAATTGATCGGGTATGTTTTCATGGGAACGCTTGGGGCCTTCTTTTTATTAGGCCTACCTGCGTATTATTTTCTGCGGAAAAATCGAACCCTTGCCTCTGGTCCGCCGGTTTTGGAGAAAGTGGCGACTTGGCCGCTTCAACCGCTCGATTTGGTTGTTGCCAGCGGGTATATTGCCTTTTTCGTTGCGGGTTGGAAATTGTCCGGTTCGGTGGATCAAAAGGAGACGTTATCGAAGGCGAATGCCTGGATGATCGCGGGGAATTCCCTCGTTATGCTCATGTTTGCGGCGATGGTTCCGCTGGTGATGTTTTGGCGGATTCGTCCGGAAAAGTTTTTTGGACTGAACTGGCCCAAGTGGCGGTGGATTTTTCTGATCGTGCCTTGTTTTTTGGTGGGGGTGATGGTGATCGCTACCATCATTATGACTATGGGCTGGGAGAAGTTTGTGGAGGGAAATTTTGGCGGTGATGTGCAGGCGATGGTGCAAATGATCAAGGAGACCCAGGACGTAGCCTTGATGGCGGCGATGATTTCCGCTGCTGTAATCGGAGCTCCGATTGCCGAGGAGATTATTTTCCGCGGTTACCTTTATCCGGTGGCTAAAAAATACACCAGCACCTGGTTTGCCGCTTTGTTTACCGGAGTACTTTTTGGGGTGGTGCACATGAACCTTCTTGGTTTGCCCATTCTCGCCTTGATGGGAGTAGCTCTGGCCGTTCTCTATGAACGAACTGGTTCCTTGTGGGCTCCAATATTATGTCACATGGCCTTTAATGGGATGCAGATGTTCTTCATGTTGTTTTTGAAATACTTCCCAGTTCCAGCGTCATGAAAACGATTGGAGAATTGGGAGAGGATGGATTGATCGCGCAATTGTGTGAAGGCCTTCCGTCGACCGAGAGAGTGGTCGTTGGTCCGGGGGATGATTGTGCGGTGGTTGAGGTGGGGGACAAATGGGTTCTCTTGAAAACCGATGCGGTGGTGGAGGGCGTTCATTACTTGTCAGGCGAAAATTCCAAGCGAGTCGGCTGGAAAGCAGTGGCGAGAGTCTTGAGTGATTTTGCCGCGATGGGAGGGGAGCCCGGTGAACTTTTGGTGACGGTAGCGGTCTCGCGAGAGCTCGAAGTGCGTTGGCTCACGGAACTTTATGAAGGAATGAAATCCTGTCTGGAACAATTCGGGGGAGTGATTGTCGGTGGCGAAACGAGTTCGTTGCCAGTGGGTTCTCCGACCGTGATTTCTATCGCGGGGCGGGGGAGGGTTTCGCGGAAGCGATTGGTGACACGGTCCGGTGGCAAGGCGGGAGACGGAATTTTTGTCACCGGGGTGTTGGGTGGATCGATCAATGGAAAGCACTTGGATTTTCATCCCCGCCTTCGTGAAGCGACATGGTTGACCGAAAATTTTTCCCTCACCGCGATGATGGATTTGTCAGATGGTCTGGCGAAAGATCTTCCTCGATTGGCGAAAGCCAGTGGCTGTGGATTTTCTATCGAGAAAGAATCTGTTCCTTGCTCGGAGGACGCGTCACTTCAGGGAGCGCTCGGAGATGGGGAAGATTATGAGCTCCTCTTCACCTGTGATCAGGGGAGTAAATTACCGGAAAAATGGGGCGAGTGTTTTCCTAGTTTGCGATTGACCAAGATTGGTGAATTGACCGCAGAACAGGAAGATTCGTTGGTGGGCGGTTGGGATCATTTTTGAAAGTTCACAGTTGAATAACCATCGAAAATGTCTACGAGTTTCTTTTCGAGACTATTTCGACTTTTATGAATCTTGTGAATATTGGTGAAAAAAGGGTTTTCGTGGCGGATTGTGATGACCTGTGCTCCCAAGTGGCGGACGAGGTGGAGGCTCTCTTGCGAGGAGGGGAGGAGGTTGTGCTTGGCTTGGCGACGGGAAGTACACCCCTGCCTTTGTATGCGGAATTGATTCGCAGGCACCGTGAGGAGGGATTGTCCTTTGCCAAGGTCACGAGCTTTAATCTTGATGAATACGAGGGGATTGGTCGGGATAATTACCGGAGTTACTGGGCCGAAATGTGGGAGAATTTGTTTTCGCATGTAGATATTGATCCGGAAAAAGTTCACGTGCCGCCCTCGCATTTTGAAAACGCCGAAGTGGCGGCGGCTGAGTACGAAGCGCGGATTCGGGAAGCGGGAGGGATTGACTGGCAGCTGCTGGGAATTGGGCGCGACGGCCATGTCGGCTTCAATGAGCCAGGGAGCGACGGCGAAACGCGGACGCGTCGGGTGGATTTGGCCGATGAGACGCGAGAGGATGCTGCTCCGACCTTCGGGGGGCTGGAATATGTCCCGACTCACGCGATGACAATGGGTGTGGGAACGATTCTAGAAGCGAATAGAATTGTTCTGATAGCTCGCGGAGCAGGAAAAAAAGAGATCGTCGTGGAGGCTTTAACAGGTGATGTTGGTCCGCACGTGCCGGCCAGCTATTTGAGAGGCCACCAGAATGTCGGGTGGTTTCTTGACTATGCTGCAGCCGGTATTGATGCATGATGAGTGATTTAGTTAAAAAATCCCAACAACTTAAGGAACCCGGAAGTTATTTCCGGGGCCTTGATTGGAAAGGTGAACTACTTCCACGCGAGATCGTATCTTTTTGCCGGATGGCTCAGGATCATAGCATCGGAGGATGGCAGGGGATTTCCTCGCAGACAGGCCGCTATGACCAGCACTCTCGCTATGTTTTGTTGGTGGCGCTGGAAGGAAGCGGCCGGATCGGAGTGGAGGCGGATATTTGTCAGGTCAACGAAGGCGATGCGCACTTGTTGTTGCCGTACCAGATTCATTACTACGTCGAACTGCCGAAGAATTTCACTTGGCTCTACGTGACTTTCGATCTCGAGCAAACGTTTAACGGGTGGAATAATGACGGGAGAAGCCTGTCAAGGCGTTCCCGGGAATTGCTCTTCGACTTTATAGAGAAATACGAAAATGGCGAAGGCTTGCAAGCGAGCCTCACGCTGGGAGAAACTCTGCGGGAATTGGCAGGGAGCGAGCCGGTGGTGCGAAAGGTCATTAACGAGGGCGATCTGGTGGTGAAGGTGAAGAACCATGTCATGAGCCATCTCGAGGGAGATTTGGCTTTGCCGGTTCTCGCGAATGCGATGGGGGTTTCGGAGAGCTATTTGCGGGCGGTCTTTCGTGAGGAAACCGGCGTCTCGGTCGGAAACTTCGTGCGCTCGGTTCGGCTGGTACGCGCGACTCATCTTTTGGAGCGGCAAAAACATGATCTTGGCGACGTAGCGCGCATGGCGGGCTTTGCCTCTCTCACTTCATTTACCCGGGCATTTCGCCGCATGTATGACCTCACCCCGAGCGCTTACCGTAAGAGGAGTAAGGTTGAGGTTTAAAAATTAGTAACTAATCTTTCAAAATTATGAGCACAGAAAAAAGAAATCCGACGACGAAGTTGTCGATCATGATGTTCCTTCAGTTTTTTGCCTGGGGGGCGTGGTTTGCCACATTGGCATTGGCAATGGGGAGTAATGACTTGGGAGCATTTATCGGAGCAGCTTATGAGAGTGCGCCGATTGCTGCAATCTTCGCTCCGCTATTCCTGGGCTTGGTCGCCGACCGTTTGTTTCCATCGGAAAAAGTGATGGGAGTGCTTATGCTGATTGGCGGGGTATTGATGTGCTTTGTTCCGGGAATGGCCGGGAGCACGCAGGCTTTGTATCCAGCGATGGTAGAAGCGATGGAAGCTTTGAAGAATACCGAGGCTGCTAAATCATTGTTGGCTGGAGCGCAGCCACCTGCTGATTTGATTGCTGCGATGAGTCCGATGAGCGACCTACCGGCTGCCACCAAAGATTTGTTGGCGCAGGCGAAGGAAACTGAGGGTGCTTACTTGGCGTCTGGCAGCAAGATCGTATACGTGATGATCGCTTACATGCTTTGTTACATGCCGACTCTGGGCCTAGGGAATACAATTACCTTCTCTCACCTTGCTCAAGTCGAGTTTCCAAAGGTGCGCGTTTGGGGAACGATCGGTTGGATTGTCGCTGGGCTTGCGTTGGGCTTCGTGGGATGGTCTGCCTCGTTGAACATTTTTTGGTTGGGAGCGATTTCCAGCCTCGCGTTAGGATTTTTTAGTTTCACTCTGCCGCACACACCTCCCCCGGCGAAGGACAAGCCACTTGATATTGGCTCCATTCTGATGCTGGATGCGATCAAGCTTCTTAAAAATCCGCCTTTCCTCGTCTTTGCGGTGTGCTCGATGCTGATCTGTATTCCCTTGGGTTACTATTACGGTCAGACAGCACCGTATTTGGGAGCGGCTGGATTTACCCAGGCTGCTTCGACGATGACTTTAGGCCAGATGTCGGAAATCTTTTTCATGATTCTCATTCCCTTCTTCTTCAGAAAACTGGGAGTGAAAAAGATGCTCCTGATCGGAATGGGTTGCTGGGTGCTGCGATATCTTCTGTTTGCTTTCGGCGCACCGGACCAAGTGGCGTGGATGTTGATTCTTGGGGTTCTCCTTCATGGAATTTGTTACGACTTCTTCTTCGTGACCGGCTTCATGTATACCGATAAAAAGGCACCAAAAGAGATCCGCGGTCAGGCTCAGTCCTTGTTGGTTTTCCTGACGCAGGGAGTTGGAATGTTCTTCGGCTTTCGCATGGCCTTTGGCGGAACATGGCCCTTTACTTCGACGCCTTTACCAAACACGGCAGGTAATTATGGGGCGGCTCCGGCCGGTAATGGAGCACTGATGGATTCAATCAAAGAGAACTCCGGTGAAGCCGAGGTAAGCTTTCTTGACAGCTTGTTGGGAATGTTTGGAAAAGGATATCCTGACGGCGTTCCAGCCGAGACCATCAGCACGGCGATGAACCAATGGAAAGACTATTGGATTTATCCAGCCGGGATGGCTGCCACGATCGCGGTGATTTTTTTCCTGGGATTCTGGGACACGAGTGCCGATGGCGATACCGAGGATGCCAGTGAGCAAGGATAAGTATGAACCTTCTCGCACTCCAGAGTGGCGATTGGGCCATCATTACCATCGCGATCC
>JAAEZT010000066.1 GCA_018222765.1 bacterium
GCCACCACCCCTGCGTTGCGAGCTCCACCACAGACGACAAATTCCCCACATCCCAAATCCAGGAGTTCCTGAACAATCTGTCGTTCCCGCTGCACTAGTATCTTTCCACCAGCAAAGAGGCGTTGTGTCCACCAAATCCGAAGGAATTACTCAGCGCCGCTTTCACTTCCACCTCGCGGGCGGTGTTGGCGCAGTAGTCGAGATCACAATCAGGATCCTGATCTTCCAGATTGATCGTCGGGGGGATTACCCCGTCGCGAATCGCCATAAGACATGCCAGGATCTCGACTCCGCCAGCAGCCCCGAGCAAGTGACCAGTCATCGATTTTGTTGAGCTAACAATCATGCCTTCCTTGGCGTGATCTCCGAAAGTTCTCTTAATTGCTTTCGTTTCACAAACGTCCCCCATTGGAGTCGAAGTACCATGTGCGTTGACGTATTGCACATCCTCCGCATTCAGACCGGCGTGTTTCAACGCCATGTCCATGCAACGACTTGCACCAATTCCCTCCGGATGAGGCGAGGTCAAATGATAGGCATCGGCACTGAGGCCATACCCGGTCAACTCGGCGAGAATGTTCGCACCGCGCTTTTTGGCATGCTCAAGTTCTTCGATCACGACCAGCCCGGCGCCTTCACCCATGACAAAACCATCCCGCCCGGTATCGAAGGGACGTGAGGCCCGCTCAGGCTCATCATTGCGTGTGCTGAGCGCTTTCATATTGCTGAAGCCCGCCACGCCCATCGGGAGAATCGAGGCTTCCGCTCCGCCGGCGATAAAGGCATCGGCATCTCCAAATTTAATCATGCGCCATGCTTCACCAATACTGTGGTTGGCCGTCGCACAGGCCGTCACAATGGCCATGTTTGGGCCGCCTAATCCATGCTCCATCGAGAATACTCCACTCGCGATGTTGGAAATCATCATCGGGATTGTAAACGGAGAAACCCTGCCCGGACTCTTGGTCAAAAGCGCAGTGTGATTGGCTTCCAATACTCCCAAACCACCAATGCCACTTCCGAGCATGACACCAATGCGATCACGATCCACGTCGGATTCCAGAAGCCCGGAATCGGTCAGGGCCATCTGTGCGGCCGCAATACCAAAATGCGCATAGCGGTCCATGCGACGAGCATCCTTGGGATTGGAAAAAAACGGCTGGGGGTCAAAGCCTTGAACTTCACCACCGATCTTCACGATATAATCCGTGGTATCCATGTTTTCCAGGAGACGGACTCCGCTACGACCCGCCTTCATTCCCTCCCAGGTTGAGGCTGCGTCATTACCCAAAGGACTCACCGCCCCCACACCAGTCACTACGACACGTCGATCTTCGATTGCTCCCATTACTCTTCGAAAAGTTTCCCGTGGGTAGACCGCTCCACGCGTAAAAGCAAGGCTATCTATCCACCTTCCGAACCTTCACCCCAGCCGACGGTTGCCTCCGCGAATATTTTCTCCCTCACATTCGGGACAGCGGGAAAGCTTCACCTGTTTCTTTTCCCGGTAAATTTTCCCGCAAAGATGGCATTCTCGGCTAATTTTCCACACCCGTCTGGCCTCTCCCCGCTCCCGCAAAATCTCAAAAAACCAATCCAAAATCATCCAGAAGAATGCCAGAATGACGATTGCGAGCAGGAACTGACTGTAGGTAAAAATCATTCCTCGGTTACCAGATTAACCAAACGAACCTCAATAGTGATCCACCGTTCCGGATCATTACGCTTCAACGCCGGATAGCTCGCGGCCCGCAATAGACCCAGAACCTCGCGGGTGAATTCATCGCCATCTCCGGACAAGGTCGAACAATTCAGCACCCTACCGCGCCAATCCAGTCCGAGCAGAATAATCCACACCTCACCCTCACTCAGATTCTCATCCGAATCATCCCAATCGATGATCGCCCCCTTCCAATCCCCCGCTCCGGAAACTGGCTGAACCGAGAGTGCCCAACGTGATTTTGGCAACTTCACCGGCTTGCGCTCCACCTCTTCGGGAGCCGGGTAGTTTTTCGGACTGAGACCGGGAAGACTCACCAAAGTCAGAGGCTTCTTCGGAACTGGAATCTCCCGCAGAGCAGGCTGATAACGTCGGGGCGAGACCGTGCTCAGCTGACGGGTGATTTCCTCCTCCAGACTTTTCGAGCTGGCAACCTCCCATCGATGGGCAAAGGGCGACTCTTCATCAATGATGTCAGCCAACCCTCGATTGAATTTTTCGCTCACATCAATGAAGGTCACATCCGCTACCTGCTCCCTGAGAGCCGGTTTCTCGGGATGCCGGAACTGCACATAGCCAAAGATTATCCCAAAAATCAAACAGCTCACAATTCCCGAAAAAAACAAGCGTCCGGTCGAACCATGACCCCGACGCCAATCGAAAACCATTCCAGCTTTGCGATCACGAATCACCCGACGTTTGCGCCAAATCATTCCTCGTCTTCCAAAAATTGAGCCTCGTTGCGAACCACCAAATAAATGCGAAAACCCAATCCAGTCACAAGTTCCTGCAATTCTTGATTAACTTTCACCGACACCCATTGATCGGCCTCAATCGCCACCGCCCGCGTCTCCCGTTCCTCCGCCACAGTCGAAATCTCTTCCTCCAGCTCCTCATGGCTTATCTGACGACGGCCCACGTAGTATGTTGGTCCGTCAGCCGAACTCTGCACCGTTACGATGACCGGATTCACATCGATCATTCGCTCGGTTCGAAAGCCGGTGGCAGGAAGCTTCACCTCAACCAACCCCTCCCTGGCCACTACTCCGGTCAACATGACCAAAGCCAACAAGAGCGTCACAAAATCAAATCCCGGAACCACGAAGATCCACCCCGGACGCTCTGGAAGTGACATCTTCAACTTCATCCCTAAGACTCCTTGCTCTCGTGCTTGGATTTCTTCGAAGTGACCACCTTTGGAGATTCCACCTCCTCCCGGAACGACACGATACGGTCGTGCTCTCGGCTGTCACAAATAATATTCACCGCTTCGATTCCAGCTCTCTCCAGGCGATGAGTGAGCCGCTTTCCTTTTCCATACAGGTAGAGATAAATCAAATAGGCCGGAATCGCGATCGATAAACCCATCGCGGTTGAAGTGAGACTTTGGAAAAGCCCTTCAGCCAGCTTCGTCTGGGCCACTGCTTGGTCAGCCGCGCTGACATTCACAAAAACATCGATCAATCCCAGAACCGTTCCAAACATTCCCAACATCGGGGCGAGCATGGCCACTCCAAGCAAAACCCGCATGTTCCGCTCGATTCGGGGAACCTCCAACTGGCCCGCCTCCTGGGCAATCTCGCGCAAATTGGTGCGATCCAGATTGTGGCGCATCAATACCGAATGAACGACCCTCGCCTCCGGCCCCCGCGCCCTCGAAGCTTCGTGGAGAGCTTCCGCATAGGCCTTTTTACGAACGTGATTGGTGATCCCCAAAAGGAGATCCGCCACCCTCCCGCGGGCATGCTGGAAGAAGATCATCCGCTCCACCATTACCATCAATCCTACAAATCCCACGGCGGCCTGTATCCACAGAACCAAACTGCCAGCTTCACTAGAGAAGTTCACGTTGGTATAATATCATCACTTCTCTCTGATGACCAGTGAATCCGGTCGATTCATTACAAAAGACCGATTCACTTTCTCACACTCCCATCTTCACCCTTTTGCGATCAGGCGCAATAAACTCATTCCAGACTTCATCAGCCGACGTTTCCTTCATCCCAAAAAAAGGCCGCCACCTCGGCCTGGCGGGCTCATTCAACAAACTCATCCCCGCCTCCCGCGGCAGACGATTCGCCTTCCGGGTGTTGCAGGAGACACAGGAAGTCACGATATTTTCCCACACCGTCTTCCCTCCCCGATCCCTTGGCATGACGTGATCCAGGTTGAGCTTACTCTCTTCAAAAACCCTCTTGCAATACTGACAGGTATGCTTATCGCGGAGAAAAATATTCTGCCGGGTAAATTTCACCTCCTTGCGCGGAATCCGGTCATACATGGCTAAGACGATGATTTTCGGGACACGCAAGGCCACCTTCACCGAACGAATCACTTCCTCAGCGAGGGTTGAAGCCTCATCACCGGAATACTCCACCCACGACCCAATGTCATGAGTTTGGTAGCGCGCCTCCCCCTCCGTCTGCACCACTTGGGCATGCCCCAAACAGAGCAGCTTCAAGGCCCGCTTGACGGAGCAGGTATGAACCGGCTGCCACAAACGGTTGAGAACGAGAACAGGACGCTCAAGTAACAATTCCATAATTCCTTCTGATGCGTTAGCAAACCTACAGAAGGACTCAATCGACGCAATCTTGAAAGATTATCATCTTACCTGCTCCAGCTGTCGTGAGCAGATTCGATTCTTAATCCAATATCTTAACCAGAAAGAAGGTCTTCGGCGAAATGGGCGCACTCAAAGGAAAGGTCACCTCGGTAGTAGACCCACCAGCGGCTCCCGAGAAATCGTCAACCTCCAGCCAATTCTCCAGATCGGTAGAACCATCAACCGCATAGTTTACTCCCTGGATCGTTCCATCGACAGTTAGAGTAACCCGATTATTATCGGAAACAACAATCGACGAAATCCTCAACTCCCCCCTGTCTGATGGAATTGGAGAGATCGTTCCGTTGGCCAAGTCGGCAATCAACTGGGGACTCATTGAAATATCCCACACGGCGACATCGTCTATTTGTCCCTGGAAGAAGTTTCCTGTCGCATCCCAGATACCACCACCTCCGATATTAAAGAAAAAGTCGGAAGCATTGAGCGGAATCGCCGCCGCACCACGAGCCACTTCCACTCCATCGATGAAGATCATCCGGCCTGTTCCATCGCCGACAACAGCAACATGCGTCCATTCCGTCGGAGTGGAATTCGTTTCGACCGTTCCTCCGGGGTTCGACCACAATTGCACGTTATCTCCGCTGCTAAATCCAAATTCCAAAATATCATTCTGACCAAAGAGACCACTTCGATTCGTCTGAACAACGTCAGACTTAATCCAGCCAGCCATCGTAAAGAATGCGATATTGCTCAAAGTCAGCGGGGTCGTCACCGCATCATCAATGCCGTCCAAATCAATGGCAAAATCCCCGGCAGCTCCGGTGTGGCCCGCGACATAGGACGCCTCGCCCAACACGGTTCCGTCATACCCATTGGGAGACAAATCAGCCGTGGTGACGGCTCCTTGATCATCGAAGGACCAATACCCCAGCGGAACAGGAAAGGCGAGTGGGTCATTAGGATCGTTGGGATTCGTGCCCAAAGACAATTCCTTTTCATCAGGATAACCATCGGCATCTGTATCGAACTTATTGGGATCTGATCCGGTCTGATTCGCATCGACAAAATTTCCATCACCAGTCTCGGCACCATCGGAAATCCCATCATTATCGGAATCTGTATCGAGAGGATCAGTTCCCGTCTGCGTGGCACTCACCCAGACTCCGCCAAGATCTTCATAACCATCCAGAACAGTGTCATCATCGCTGTCATTATCATTGGGGTCCGTGCCTCGAGTGAACTCCTCGAGATTCGAAGACGTATCGGCATCCGGATCACCGACATCCCCATTCTTCACGTCCACTCCACCATTGTCATTGGGGTCGATCCCATTGGTCACTTCCCAACCATCGGGAAGGCTGTCGCCGTCCGTGTCTAATTCATTGGGATTGCTCCCGGTCTGATTTTCATCAACATAAACTCCTGAGTTGTTTTCCACCCCATCGAGAAGACCGTCGCCATCTCCATCTGGATTCAGAGGATCAGTTCCAGTATCAGCCAAACTGGTCCAAGTTCCACCACCTGTCTCGACACCGTCCTTCAATCCATCATTATCCGAATCATCCAAAGTAGGATTGGTCCCGGCAGTCTGTTCTTCGAGGTTAGTCAGATTGTCACCATCCTGATCTCCATCCGCACCATCATCGCCGACATCACTATTAGGATCCAATCCATAGCCTACTTCCCAAGCATTGAGAAGTCCGTCGTTATCATCATCCCCATCGGGATCTGGAATGTTGGATGTCGCGTCAACCGAAACGAGGTCATAGACCACGTTGCCGGTTGTGGCACCGATT
>JAAEZT010000067.1 GCA_018222765.1 bacterium
TGTCTTGAAAAGGTCGGGCCGAAACAAAGGAGGCGTATCGCCTCAGATACCCATTCCCCGCAGCGGTCGGCACGAACGAAATCAAAGTCCACTTTCCGTGGGACGACTCGGGGATTTTGACCGTCTCACCATCAAGTGTTTTCAATTCGGTCTGAAAAGTGCGCCGCGCTTCTTCGGGTGTGCCGATTGCGAGGAAGTGTCCCTGACGGCGGCCATATGTCCAACCGGCGGTATAGGGCGGGTGGTATAGCCAGTATCGGAGATAACGATCCAGCAGGAAGGAAGTAGCGGTCCACATCGTCGGGTCCGTGGCATACTTCGCCAGAAATGTCTGGCGGTATTGATCGTGCAGTCGCCGGGCGCCGGTATCCAATGCGAGCAGTGAGGCCGCGAGGAGTGCCGGAGCGGACGCTTCCTTTCCTCCTGCCGATTTCACAAAACTCTCGATGATCTCTTTCGGTTTCGCGTCGGAAGCCCGGAGCGCTTGCCTTGCCAAACAAAGTTGGGCCACCACATCGGCCCCCTTGGGATAGCCACTTCCGATGGCAGCCTTTGCCTCAGCCACGGCGGAAGCAAAGGCCTTTTGATCACCCCGTGTCTTCCACAAACCCATCAGAGCGGTGATGCGTCGGTTGCGCACAATCCAGAGGTCGGGGGACTTCGGATACGCCGCAATCGCAGCAAGACAGAGCGAGTTGGCTTTCTCGTAATTCGCAACGACCTGATTCTGCGGAGTGCTATAACGAAACGGCGGTTCGATGAAGCAGGACTGAATGGCGCGGAGTTCATCCGCGGGAATAGAGCCGGAAATCGGAGCCTGTTTGATTGCCTTCATCTCAGGCGGTGCAGCTGGATCAAAATCTCCGTCGGGCTGCATTACCAAAAACTCACCCGAGTAAACCGATTGAAGTAGACTGGTGTTGTGCGACTGCGCCCACTGGCTGGCCAACATCGACTGCAATCGCCGTTCATAGGTTCTGTTACTGCGCCCCCCGGATTGATACAGCGCGACATAGCCGTTCGGGCTTACGATCACGATCGTCGGGGTGTCTCTTTTGACATAGGTTTGATAGATCGGATTCTCCTGACCTTTGGGCATCTTGAGGGCCTGCCAATCAAGCCCATGTTCACGCAGGATCCCCTCGCCGGCATCGGGCAGGTCGTCCATGTTCATGCTCACGAACTGGAACCGCCCTGCGGCGTTATGCTCCACCTTGGCCTTCTTCCAGTCGGCAGCCAGAGCCTTAAGATCCTCGAGACCATCGCCTTCCCTCGACCAGCAATAGATCGCAGTGGTGATACCCAGAAAGTCCATCGGAAAGCGTGCCATTGTGCCATCGCTCCGCTCAAAGGCACCAATGAAGGGCGCGCCAAAGACCTGGCCCGCCAGCTTCTCGCGCTGGAAGTTGATTAAATCCATATTCCCCGGGAAACGCTCCGCCACGACCTTGCGGAGGTCGTTGACGAGCTTGGTATTCCCCAATTCCAGCGCCATGATCATCGCGATCCGGATCACTTTGGGCTCAACATCGGTGTCCCGGTAGCGCTCAACCAAGGGACGTAGAGCATCGGAACGGGCGTGGGAGTCCGCCCCTTTCCGCGCCGACTCGGCCTGCGTGAGCAGCAGATCAGCATCGAGACGTAGCGCCGCATACTCGTTAGGCGCGGCGGCGAGTTTCTTGCTCGTTTCCAAAAAGGCCCTCCGATTCGCAGTCGAATTATCCAAGCTCACCAGGGCCTGCTGACTGCGAAAAAGAACACCCAGGGCTTCGTAGCGATTGGGCGCGGTGGGATGCTTTTTGATCAGCGCCTCGGCCTCACGAATGACCCGTCGAATCGCCAGTTTCTTCCTGGCTGCGGAAGCGGATTCACCGGCCTTTTCCAACTTGGCATCCAGTCCGGTGATCTCAGCAGCT
Source organism: bacterium (assembly GCA_018222765.1). GTDB lineage: Bacteria > Verrucomicrobiota > Verrucomicrobiia > Verrucomicrobiales > Akkermansiaceae > SW10. The sequence goes on from JAAEZT010000067.1 coordinate 1,917, forward strand.
GGGATACCTCCCGCCTGATTCTGCCCCAGCGCGGGCGAGGAAGCGCTAACTAAGGCAAACGAGATAACAACAATTCGAAGAAATTTGGTCATGGGAGTAGATGCTTGTTTACTTCACTGGCTTGAGATGGAGGTCCTTAATGCTCACTCCTCGGTTGGGTGAGCGGAAGGTCAGCATGATGGTATTTCTCCCCTCCTTCAGGTCGATGACTTCGGGTTCAGTCCGCTGCCAACTTCCCTTGGTATAAGGGAGCATCGCGTTGACGATCGTGCGTCTGTTGATCCGGGCAATGACTTCATACTTTTCCGAGACGGTGCTGGCATTAAAGCTTAGTTCGTATTTCCCGGCCGCAGGAACTTCGATCGTGTATCGCAGAATCTCGGGACGAGCTCCCAAACGCTGGTAGTGAATCTGCATACCGCCGCCCCAGCTGTTTAGGAATGCAACTTTTTCGGTGTTATTCTTCGGGCTGGTGCAAGCCACCGCAGGAACGGTGATCGTTCCGTCTTCGGCGACGACGATCTTCTTGTCCTCCTCGGGAATGACGATTTCCTGAACCTCGCCATCGCCGAGAACCTTATCCGACTCACCAAGCAGACGGGCTTCTTCCGCACTCAGCGCCGCCAGCTCTGCGTCCGCTGCGGCCTGCTCCTGATTGGACGCTTCAACGACTGCCCGCTTTTTATAGAATGCGAGTCCGTCCCAAAAATCACCGCCCTGTCCGTATTGGCGAAGACTGACATCTTCCTGTCCCAGTGCATCGCCGATCCATTGGGCCCGAAGCACCTGCATGTAATCCGCTTCGTGCTCGCGCGCCTGGGAATCGAGATAGAAATCGAGCCCACCCTGAGGACCGCACCAATTCAACGACCACCAGGCACCAAAGTTCACGACCCAGCCGTCAGGAGTCCATCGGTTCATGGCCGCGTGGCCGGTCTGGGTCGACCTTCTGGAAGGAATTCCAAACGCACGGGCAATAAAACGACCGAAGAAGGCCCGGCGACCGCAGATTCCGCCCAAGGCAAGAGCTTGCTGCTGAGGCGAACCCAGAGAGTCGTCATGTCGCGTGCTGGTATACGGCAGGTCACTTTTGACAATACGCGTGTAGCGCCATTTCTGATCGGGGTTGGTGATGTGGTCCGGCCGGAACTGACGAAGCATCTCACGTCCCCAGGTGGCCTCTTCATTGGTGTAAGGGTCGTTCGTGATGAAGCGACATTCCCAGGCGTTAAAATCTTTGAACTGCGGATCCAGCTCTTTGGCAAGGTAGGCCTTTTCAAAATGCAAGTAGCGTGCGACCTGACCATCCGGATTACTGTGATCGGTAAAAACAATTCCGTTCACACTTCCTCCCTTTTCCTTCCCGTTCAACCACGGCTGGTGAAGAGCGGTGCCGAGAGCGAGACGTTGCAGAATGCCCGGCTTGCGCGCCAACTCACTCGCCTCGAGGATCGCGGTGTAGACTTCCATAGCCTCGCCATATTCGCCTCCATTCGCGCCGCCCGACTTAAGAATCTGATTCATCAACTTCTCATCGGCAAAAAGTTGATCGAGTAAGGCCTTATGGGCCTCGCTTTGTTGCGCGAACTCGGCCAATCCTGCCGGTGTTCCGTGCCGCAGAATCGCAGCCTTCATCAGCTTGCCATCCAAAGCGTCGCTGGTCAGCAGAGGCTTGAGGTCGGCGAGCAGCGGCCGCGCACTATCGAGCACCTTCGCCTCCGCCAGCGGTTTGGCCGTTTGGTAGGCTTTGTGTGTCGCTTGCCCGGCATCTTCAGCCGGAGCCTTAAGCGCACCCAACTCCGTACGGGCGGTTTCAAATGCCGACTTCCTGTCCGCATCGATCGCAGGCAGGGCTGCTGTAATCTCTTTCTGAATCGCATCAAGCTCTCCGGTATACTCTTTTTCAAGAGCCTTCCCTTGCTTCGAGAGCACTGGCACCGACTCTTTTCCAGAAGCTAAAGAAACTGCGAACAAATTCGTGAGAACTACAATCAGTCCAAACAACAGTTTGATAGATTTACAGGGTGTTTTCATTCTTCTTCTTTTGTTTTTAGTTCTTTCGCCGTTCTTGCTGATCTCTTACTGATCAATTCGATCGCTTTTTTCGCGAAGCGCTGGCCAAGCTTTGCTGCCCCATCTCTCGGAAAATGAATATCACCATCTGGATTGTCGGCGTCGCCACCATTGAGGTCATCGGTATCAATCCAGGCGTTGCCCGAAATCTTGCCCAGCTTGACCTGAGTCTCCCTGACACGATGCCAGTGCGCGTTGTCTGGTCGGCTACGCGCATAGTCGTTGATACGGCCGATCACATAGTAGAGATCTTCACGCTTGAGATCCTTCCGGAGCTGCCCGACGAGCTTTAGAAAGCTTTCTTTGTAGACTTCGGAGAGTTGGTTGTTGGCATCCGACTCACCCTGCATCCAGATAAATCCCACCGTATCGAAAGATTCATCTTTGGCGGCGGCCAATGCGGCCTCAATCAGAGGTTTGTATTCCTGACCATTGGAAGTCATCTTCTTTTCCGTCAGTCCGCGATCGGCCGGTTGATCGTAGTCGGCAACCCAGAAGCGAATACCGCGTCCACTTTTCATTCGCATCACCACGACGGTGTTCTCCTTCCCATACCGCTCCTCAATATGAGCAGTGAACGCTGCTTTCACCGCGCCAGTCATGTTTGATTGGCCCGAGAGAATAAATAAATGTTTGCCCCTATTTTCCTCGCCCATACATACCGGAGCGATGAAGACCAAGGCCAGGGCAAAGCCAAGCTGCAGCAGGGGCGCAAGCTGATCGTTCTTTCTTCGGCTATCGAACATCGGACTTCTTCTTTAACGTTGATAGACCGGAATATAGCGGTTGGGAGTTCCGAGAATGATAATCGACATCGGCGTCTTGTGCGGATAATCGAGCTCCTTTTCCTGCCATGACCCATTGGGCTGCTGCAGGGAGATCAGCGTGTCGCGGATCTTGGGATACCACTTGGCGTAGTGCTCTTCGCCCGCTTGGACCATCGCTTGCATCGCGTAATAGTGCGAGTAATAGAAGTGGCCGTTGTCTTTTCTGGAAAACATCTTGGGATCATTCTCCAGCGAGTTGATCGCTGCCGAGACCCATTCCGTGTCCCGGTTGCCCGCAAGTTGGGCCGCATAAACACCCCCGGCTGTGCAGGCGATGGTGTAGCCTTTGCCCTGATAGCCAAAGCCGCCTCTTTGCTCGTCGAAGGCCTGATCGCGAAGGTAGCCGGTCAGCCGCTCAATCGTTTCCGCCGGAACCAGAACGCCCGCCTCACGCGCCGATGCAAGCGAGACAAAAACCATCGCAGTCACCGAAGTGTCCTGTCCGGCGTCCGGGCGGGGTGCGTAGCGCCAGCCACCCAGCGGGCTCTGCGATCTTAAGATGACTTCGACAATTCGTTCCAAGGCCACCTGAATCTCCTTGTTGTCTTCCGGGTCACTGGTCATCCCCCAAAGCTCGGACATCGCAATGGTGAAGAGACCAATTTCATACATCTTCACTCCCATCGCACCTGATGGGGAATCCTTGGATCTTTTGAGCAGGTAGTCCTTCGCGCGATCCAAGGCCTTGCCATAAGGACCAAATCCGGGGAAATGGCCCTCGACCATAAATGCCATGAGCCCGAGACTGGTTCCCGCGATTGCATATCCTCCACCCCCACCTTTTTCAGGATCCGCCGAAGACCATGAGCCGTCTTTATTCTGACTTGAGATCAGGAATTTCAAACCACGTTCAATGGCCTTTTCGGCTTCCTCGGTAAGCTCGGGAGCCTCGGCTTCCGCCTCACCAACCAATGGAGCACCCGCAGGCTCTTCTTGCGCGGAAAGTGGCGCCGCGATGAGACAGGCCGTGAGAAAACACAGGGCCGTGGCGAGATAGCTCATTTTCAAATCATTCATTTAGCAACCCTTTCGTAGTAGTTCTTCAACAAACCGCGATATTCCAATGGCAACTCACGGGCAAAATTTTGATTCAGGGCGGCCCGGTTACGATCGCCTCGCACTTTCCACCCTGTGCGTTGGTCTTTCGGCGCTTCGCCGCTCACAAAGTCGGCGATGAACCCGGCGGCAAATTCAGACTCAC
>JAAEZT010000003.1 GCA_018222765.1 bacterium
AGCGGCTGCCGGGGCAACCCTAATCATTTCAATTACTACGTCAATATTTTTGGAGAGAAAATTCGTCTCCATCATGAGTTTTTTTCCTAGTCCCTATACCTAAGGGAAAAACTGGAGATCGAACGGGTCAAAGAGATGTAAAATTTTCTTATTTTTTGTTAGTAATTCTTAAATAACAAGGCGGTTGCTCCCAAATCACAATGAAACCGAGCGGTTCAAACCGATTCACTGATCGCCTCAATCATTCTCAATGCGTCTAAATTGTCTTTCACCGTGTGCACACGGTGAATCATCGCGCCTCGCATTCGGCACGCCGCAGTTAATGCCGCAGTAGGAGCATCCCGATGCTTGAGTTCCTTCGAGTTCAAAAGAGCCCCAATGAATGATTTTCGGGACAAACCCATTAAGACAGGGCGCTCTTTCACACGCAGTTCCTCCACACGGCTCAAGAGGGTCAAATTATGTTCCAAGGTTTTCCCAAACCCAATACCAGGATCAAAAACGATTCGAGCGGGAGCAATCCCGGCTCCAGTCAAGGTCTCGTATCGCTCGTGAAAAAAATCCTGCATCTCCGATACCACGTCTTCATAGCATGCCTCGCTCTGCATCGTCTCGGGTGTTCCCTTCATGTGCATCACCACCACCCCGCAATCATTTCCGGCGCAAAACTCCAGCATCTTTGAATGAGTAAGACCGGTGACATCATTAACAATGCTGGCTCCCGCTTCCACCGCTCGAGCGGCCACTTCGGGCTTGCTGGTATCCACCGAGATGGCTATCGGCGATTGTCGTGCCAAGGCTCCAATGACCGGCACGACTCTGGAAAGCTCTTCTTCGACCGAGACAGGCTTCGCGCCAGGCCTTGTCGACTCTCCACCGATATCGAGAATGTCGGCCCCCTCATCGACCATGGACAATCCTTCTTTGATCGTTTGTTCCTGCGACGAAAAGCGGCCTCCATCGGAGAAAGAATCCGGAGTGACGTTGAGGATCGCCATCAACAAAGACCTCGACGACAACTCCCACTGGTGCTGCCCTGCGACCCACATTGATTCAGAACAACTTCCAAGATTGCACTCCCTCATAGAATTTCACACAGTCTCAATAACACCTATTAAATCACAATGAAAAATCTTCTCATTTCCCAGCTCATCGCCGTCCTTGCGATCAGCTCTACCCTGCTCGGACAATCAAACAGCGATCAGGATCTCTGGGAATCCAAAGGTCCCCACGTTCGCATCAAACGAAGCGATCAAGACGGCTCCTATGTCGTCTTCGAGCGCACTCCCGACGACCAAAAACTCATTAAGACCACGCGTGACATCAATGATGTCATCAAGATGCGTGCGCTCTACTACCGAAACAAAAAGGGCTTCCTTACCTTGGGGCGCATCTTCGACGGGCAGGGCAACCAGCTCTATCGGGTCCGCTACGGATACGACAAGACAACCGGACTGCTAGTGGCCGAGGACATGTTCGACGAGCGCGTAAAATTTCACTTTCCAGACAAAGTCGACCCCAAAGGGAACCTCGTAGAAATGCCCGTACGACGGATTTATTACTTTTACGATGCCGATGGCAACCAGAGTAAAGCCATTGCCCTCGTTCCGAACAAAGGAGCAAAAGCCGAGGATGTTTTTAAGGATAAGAAGAAAAAGTCAGAGCTGGATCATTTTCAGGAGGATAAGGGCTTTCAAATGAAAGATTCGACCCGACCCGACCTCAACAATCCCTTTGAGGAGGAGAAGAAAAAGAAGCTTCAAAACGAAGAATGAGTCCTGAACGTATTTTCCAATCTCTGTCCGCAGCAGGACTTATTGTGGGAGCCTGGCTCTACGGTGACTACTGGAAAAAAACAGGAGCCTCGCAATCAAGTGACGAAAGTATCACCGCGCTAAGAGCCCAAAACTCAGAGCTCACCCTCGAGAATGATGAGCTGAAAGGCGAGTTGGCCCAAGTTCGCTCGATGCTTGCTCAGGGACCTTTTCCAGTTCCCGAAGATCTCATCGCTTACGTCGAAAAAGACCTAGGCATGGTTTTCCTCAAGGCTCCGAATGTGAAACGCGACTCTCCTGCAACTCTCAAAAATATCGCCGAGAAAAACCTCAAATTCACTCGCGGGGAAAGCGGATTGATGTTGGAAAACATCGCCTGGGAGCTTCTTGGATTCATTCCATCCGATCAAAATTTATTAGGCCAATGGATTGCTATTGAAACCGAAGATACCCGCGGGATTTTCGATCTCACGAATGGTAAAATTCTCCTCTCTGAATCTTTCGACCCACAAAGTATTCCCGACTCAGCCATTCTGGCACGCCTGCTTGCAATGCAGCTGGCTTACCAAAACCATCCCCCTAAGGAGTGGACAACCCGCGACTCCTGGCAGGCCTGGGAAGCCACCTTTCTGGGTGCTGCTGAAACAACCCGACAACGCTATCAGCGAAGTCGCTCCGTGACCGAGGGAGGCGTCACCTGGAAGGATCCCGAACAAGCGCGGGACGACCTACTCAATCAACTTTCCGCTACGCTTCAAGGGTTTGCTAATTTCCCCTTCCTCGACGGACAGGACCACGCCTTGCATCACTACATTGATTCCCGAGAAGCCTATCGAAAGATGTTCCGGGAACCGGCCGAAACCACAGCGGAAATCATCCACCCTGAACGCCCTAAGCTTGAGTATACCAAGATATTCTTCGAGGAAAAATCCGGCCTTATCTTGGGAGAAGACAGCATCGGCGAACTTGGGTTACGGATTTGGCTGGAAGCATTTCTCGGCACACAACCTGCGAGCGACCTAGCCGAAAGCTGGCGGGGCGATCGATATCAACTGATTGAACAAAATGAAAAACCAATTCTGATTTGGCACTTGGAAATGGCCACCGCCAAATCCGCCGAGACTTTGGTTGCAGAAGTGCGCCGACTGATTACCCCCTCGATAAAAGAGACCCAGCCCAAGCGGAAGATCGAGATCACCTCTCAGGGCACCCGCGTTACTTTCATCAATTCTCCACTCAACGAATGACAAGCAAAAGAGTCATCTTCCACGGTCGGGTTCAAGGCGTTGGATTCCGCTACGCCACAAAGCAACTCGCTCTTGGATTCGATGTTGTCGGCACGGTGAAGAACCTCCCCGACCGAACCGTCCAACTTGAGGTGATGGGTGACCAAGAAGAGGTCGATGAATTCATCACCGAGATCATCGAGGAATCTGATCTTGCCGGATTCATTAAAGGACACACGGTCTGGGACATTGATCCCATGGATAACTGCCGGGGCTTCACCATCTCCCACTGAGATCACTCCATAAAAATGCCCGGTGCAACCACCGGGCCGGATCATTCAGTCGAATTCGAGAACGTCTACTCGTCCCCGATCTTTTTCTTGATCAATTTCTGATCCTCTTCCGAAAGCTTTGAAATTGGGTAAGGGACAATCTTTCCATTCTTCTGCAAACGGAAGATAACTTTGTCGCCATCAATCTTGGTAACCGCGGCTACCATCTTGACGCCCTCGGAATTTGTCCAAGTCCGCTGCTCAATGGCATCGCCCAAAGCTGCCAGTCCACCGGGGTTTTCTTTAACGACCTCTACATCCTTGAGAGCCTTTTTAACAACGTCCTTGAATTCCTCGCTTGCAGGATGACCTTTGAAGATAAGTTTCCCATCAGCACCAAAGGCCACGGCATGGGGAATCCCGGCAATGGAGACCGGACCTTGCGCTCCTTTGGTCACCGTAAAAGCGGCATTGTTCTCTTCGATGATTTTCCCGATGGCTTGTTTACTACTGCCTTGAACTTCGGCGGCGATAATCTTGAGTCCCTTGCTACTATATTTTTTGTCCATCTCAACTAGATGGGGCATATGGCGTAAGCAGGGCCCTCATCCGATACCCCAGTATTCAATGACTACCACCTGGCCTTTCAGCTTTTTGAGCTTGGCCTCCTCACCAAATAGCGTCTCACCAACGCTCCATTCAGTGAGGTCATGATCCGGCAGGTCATCGGCCTGAGCAAAACTGCACGAGAGGCCCAATGCGATAATGACCCGCAGAAGATTGACATTCATAGACCTTCCTTACCGCCGGACGACACTATTCCTATCACTCGGTCTTCGAGATTCTTCTTAAAGAGATCATTTTCAAAATCGCCCCCCAAAACACTCCCAATCCCCCAATCACAAATAGTCCGGGAAACCAAATTGAATACCCTGGAGCCTTTGTTTCATGGTCGATCAACGCTTCAGATGGATCCCTCGGATTGACGAACGCCTCAACCGACTGCCCTGGCTTAAACCGATCAAGTTCTCCGGAAATTTTCGACGGCTCTTTGAAAAAGGGATTTTCCCGGCGCTTCAATCGCGTCCCCCGATAAAATTTCCCCTCGTATTGATACTCATACACCAGATCGTGACAAAATTCCTTGGAAACACTCGGGCCCAATTTGCGCTCCCCGATTTTCGACTCAATAATCTCCGCAGAAACTTTCTCCCACGACCGCGTTTCCCGGGCACTTAAGTACCCCTGCCCCAGCCAGACCACGAAAATTCCACCCATGATTGCCAGTAAAAGGCCAATGAGAGAGAGGTAAATCAATCCCCCATGTCGATGCTCCTTCATGCGCGTTTGGTAACACATTCCACGCTTCCCGCAAGACTGGTGCTTGCACCCGGGCACGATTCCCGCCAGAACCTTTCCCCATGAGCACATTCGCCGCCCAAGTCATATCCGACCTCAAAGATGCCATGAAGGCCCGGGACACCGTTGCCCTGACCACTCTTCGTGCACTCAAAACTGCACTTACCAACGCCGCCATCGAATCCGGAAATAAAGACAACGTCGTTTCCGACGCGGATGCTCTGGCCTTGGTTCGTAAGCAAATCAAACAGCGCAACGACTCGATCGAACAATTTGAGAGCGCCGGGCGCGCCGAACTCGCAGAAAACGAAAAGGCAGAAATTGTAGTCCTTGAAAAATACCTCCCTGCCGCATTGAGCGCAGAAGAAGTCAGCGCCATCGTCGCCGATGCCATCAGCGAAACAGGAGCTTCGTCCCGCGCCGACATGGGAAAGGTCATGAAGGTCGTGCAAGAAAAAGTTGCTGGCAGAGCCGATGGCAAGGCGCTTTCGCAAGAAGTTATGAAGCACCTCTCATGAGCCGGGCTGCCATCATTGTCGCGTCGGGATCCAGCCGACGGATGGGCTTCGATAAGCTCGCCGCCTTGATTGATGGCAATCCCGTCCTCTGGCATAGCGTCCGAGCTTTCTCGAGCAACTCATCAATCACGCAGGTCGTCGTTGTGACGCCTCCGGAACGATTTGAATGGCTCTCTGATCTTGGAGGGAAACTCCACAGAGTCGATGGCGGAAAAGAGCGCTCGGATTCCGTCAACGCCGGCCTCGTCGCACTCAATCCAGACATCACCCATGTCGCCATTCATGATGGTGCCCGCCCTTTGGTATCCCCTCAAAGCATTACTGCGACATTCGAAGCCGCCCAAAAAACCGGGGCTGCCGCCCTCGCCCGACGGGTCACCGAAACACTCAAGCGCTCATCTCCAGAGGGAGTTACCACCGAGTCTGTCTCCCGGGAAAACCTCTGGATCATGGAGACTCCGCAAATATTCTCCCGCGCTCTTATCAAGCAGGCCTACCAAGAGGTCGCCAGCGGAGACGCGCAGATCACCGATGAAGTTTCCGCCCTCCAGCTCCTCGGCCAAGGCACTACTCTCGTTGAAAACGCACAGCCCAACCCAAAAATCACCGTGCAGGCGGATCTCGATGCCCTGCGCTAGGAGTAGGGGTTGGTCCCGAAAAAGCTGCTCTTTTTAAAAGAACGCCATCTCTCACCCATCCATGCTTCACAGGATAGATCATCCAAATCGGAACTCGCTCTCACCTTAAGCATTCTGATTGCCGTAGTTGGGATAACCATTTTGTCATCTTTGGATCCGAAATGAAAATCCCCCTCTTCCTGATCAGCAAAGACGTTTGAGAATCTCTTCAGGATTCCGATAGTCGATGAATCCATCGGCAACCTTTCCTCCGATGCCAATAAACTGCCATCCAAGATTTTCCGTGGCTTTCACATCCCAGACGGCGTCTCCAAAATAGACGATCTCGGAAAATACCCTCTCGTGTTTCTGCGACGCACGGTCCATGGCATGGAGCATGATGTGTTCCCGAACTACTGCATCGGACGAAGTCGCAAGTGGGATCCCCTCAACATCAATCCCCGCCATCTCCAACTTATAGCGAGCCGATAATTCATTCGCCCCTGTCGCCAGGGCTACTGCAAAGTCCTCCGAATCAACCAAGCTCTGAAAAAAATCCACGGCACCCGGAATTTCAGAAAATGCAGACACGGGATTCATCTTCAACAATTCGACGATCTTCTCATGCAAGGCCGTCATCTCGGCTCCGTTGATGGGCCGGTCGCGATATCGTTGGGAGACTTCCTGAGCGACTCCACTATCGGTGACGAACTGATACTTCTCCCAACAGGTATCAAATTCCTCCACTCCCAACACGATCCGAAGCCCCTCCTCAAAGCAACGGCTATCCACCTCATTGGTCTGGGTCAGGGTCCCGTCGATATCAAAAACAACAAGCTTCATTCGTCGTCGTAATGCGAGCTGGTATATTTCTCAGCCAAACTCCCTCGAAGAAGCTTCCCTTCATAAACCATGCTGAATCTTCCCCCAGTCGCTTCGGCGACATCCATCAGTCGGGCCGCCGCCGATCCCGGGGTTTCGAAGGCGATCGTATCGATGGGAATACCACGGGGATTGATCTCCTTCATGTCGGAAATCACCATCCCGGCATCACGACCCAATCCGTCGGAAAGAAGGTAGACAATGTTTGGTTGGGGACTCGTGCCATGCAGAGCCATCATCAAGGGAGGATACCAGTTGGTTCCACCATCAATCGGCATCGTGGCAATTTGCTTGGTGATGATACTCTTCGTATTGTCGTTTACGGGATACCATGGCACCGGAGGAGTTTTCAAAAGTCCGTTCCATCCGTTGATCCCGATATCCTCCTTCTTCGATGCCAGAGACCACCCGCCCGTTGAAAAGAAGACAATCGAAACGGACATGCCATTGGGGAGCGCGTTAATCGATCTGGTAAGCTCCTTCTTCAGTGCGGAAATCCTCGTTCCTCCTTTCTCTACCGAGTCATTCATCGACCCCGAGAAATCCACAATATAAACGACATTCTTTCCAGTGCGCCTTCCACCAAAAAAGGTCGCTCCACCTCCTCCGTCGCCATCTCCATCGCCGGTTCCAAATCCGGTGCCGAATGACTCCTCTAATCCAAACAAGGAATCGGGAGAGGGCATCTCAGGAATGGGAACGGAAACCGGAGCCGTTTCGGTGGAAGCAATCACCCGGGCCATCGACGCGCTCGCTCCCGGCGGCTTGGGCTTGGCATTTTGTGCCAGCTCCTTCATTTCGATCTTGGGATCATCCTCTTCCGCCGGAGCATTGTAGGACACAATCGCGGGAACCTCGTTGCTGACGGGAAGCAGAGCTATCACCGCAAGAATTCCCAGAACGCAGAAAAATCCAATCAAGCCGGTTATGACCGATTGCAGGCTTTCCTTCCGCCGTTGATTGGCAACCGCCTGCCTCACCGCTACTTGGTTCGCCGCGATGTGGCTGTCATCGGCATCAGTGACAAAAATCTCTTTCATGCGTGCTCAATTAAACTACGCGGGTAAAACCACCATGGCCAGCTGATTTCGCAAGGGGAACCATTCCTTACCCGGAAAAACAAAAAACCCCGCCGGCATCACACCTGACGGGGTTGAGATTGAATCGCAAACGAAACCTTAGTTCAGGTCGAAGTGAATCGAAGTTCGAACCTCTCCACCTTCGTTACGAACGTGCCAGGTCAGGTCGTCAAGCTCTCCGAAGGCCTTGATGACAGACTCAACCATGGGAACATTCTCCATGAAGTCGTCTTTGGCGAACTCGTTTCCTTCGAAGATCACGTCACCATTGGCTTTCACCAAATCAACCCAGTGGGTCGCGAGCTTTTGTAAAGCGGTGAAATTCACCACCCCGTAGGATCCTTTGCGCGCGGGGCCCTCTCCGGCCGCAATGGCAGCTTCGATCTCCCCAACAAATTTCGGAGAGGTGGAGAAGTAAAAGTTCTTTTCACTCAGCGACACGACAGGACGGGCATCTTTGGTCGAGGTCGGAACAGCAGTCCAGAAGGTCGCGATTCCACCTTTTTCGCTCTCATCAATTTCCTGCATGGGAATCTCGGGAGCACCCAACTTTGCGGCTGTCTTTAGGAGATTGGTGAGCGAACCTTCAATACTGGTCCAAGCACTGCTCAATTTTTCGCGATCTTCAATCGGAGTCACAAAGGCAAGCCGGGGAATGAGGCCGTTTTCGATAATTGGTCCGGGAATTTCCGGGATCTTGGGCAGGGTTCCCTTGAGATCGATGACAATTGACCCTTCATTCCCGGTCCCGTCAGCCCAATCCGAGCTAATGGCCTTCCAGATATTCGTCAGGTCAGTCTTCATTTCGGCATCAAACATTCCAAATACTTCCTGGAAGTTGAGGAAGTCTACGTCATCAACGTCCATCTTGGCCATCTGAGCGGCCATCAGATAAGAGGCTTCCCCAAGCGAGTCGAGCATGTCGAGCACCCTGCCGTTGAATGCGGGGTTACTCACACTGTTGGTAAAGAGAACTACATCGTCCATCTCACCAAGAGCGCTAAAGGAGTGCGGTGTATTCAGGTCCAAGGAGGGCATATTGCCCCCGCTGTGGCTTTCGATCTTGAATCCATCTTCGATAAATCCAACTAATCCGGTTCGACCGTATTTGATCATGCCAAAGAGTTCCTTATCGAGTCTGGCGACATCTCCGAGAAGAGTCTGCACGTCACGAGTATCTCCAAATGCGTCGGATTCAGCGAGGCCGTCTTTGATCCCTTGGGCCATTGATGCGAAGGCTTCATTACCCTCTCCAAATTTACTAAAGGCTTCTTTTTCTCCGTAGAGAAGGAATCGCACATCCTTGTCAGCGTAGTGCTTAAGGAAATCCATCTCATCCCTAGCGACCAAAGAGTCGGCGGGACTTGCAGCCAACTGGAATCCATCCATGCTTCCACCAAGATAAATCAGGACATAATCGTCCTTCACTCCGGTGGCGACGAAGAGGTTCTTCTTTTCGACGACATTGAGGAAACGGTCAACGTCCTCACGGGCGCCAAACATTTGCGTCATTTGCTCACGAGCGCCTTCGTCAACCATTGCCGCAGCACGGGATCCGTCGATCTTCACTCCAGTGAGTTTGACACCAGAAGCTTCAGTATCGACCTCTGTGATCGGAGCTTCGTCACCAGCCTCAAGCATCCCACCGATTCCTCCAGCGATCATGCCCGAAAATTGCTCACGCATCGCTTGATCACTTACCTTGAAACCCAAGAGCAGTGGCGGCATTTCCGATTTTTCGACAAGATCAATTCCACCCTTGGGATCCTGAAGCATTCCCGCAAACATCGACATAAAGGCCACTGCGTCGATATCTTCGCCATTCAGCTCTGAAGAAACCAACCCCACCATCATTTTCATCTGGTGGTAATTCGATGATTTTCCGAGATCATTGAGATTGACCAGCTGATCGCCGGATCCATCACCGAAAACCGCAAAAAGCTCTTCTCCGATCACGGCTTTCACCATCTGGAATTCTTCAGCTTGCTCCGCCTCGCTCAGCTCCATACCCTGCTCGGCCATCGTGCCCAAAATCAGCTTGCCAAGTTCGGTCTTCTGCAGGCGCTCATACATGTCGTATGCCCCGCGAACAGACAGAAAGCCCTCGGTATTCTTGGGAGCCAAAGCCGCGAAGCCGGCGCTTGCCGCTAGCTTTTCGATCGCCACTTCAGGCACCGGAGGAGCCGGAGGAGCCGGTGTATCATCGGCCGGATCAGAGGGACCAGCTGCAGTTGTGGTGGCTGTCGCGCTCTTATTTTCATCATTCCCGCCATCGGTGGGAGAATCAGCGGGGTCTTTCTTTTCTCCGCATGAGAGAAAAACGAAAGAACCACCAGCAACTAGTGGGAGGAGGAATTTTTTAAGTTTCATAATCAGGAACGGTTTTAATACTGCCGCGGTCATGGGTCTGTTATAATATTTTTACGCATTTGCAATGCCAGATTAGGAAGGAATTTGGCATTGTTTTTCATCACAGTCTCCTCCTTTACGAATCCAAATATTACGGCTTTCAATAGGGTCGCCGTGCCACTCCACGCTAATTGGACCTTTCTCAGGATGATTCTTGAGATAACTCGTCAACCGCTCCCAAATCCTCTTTGCGCTGTGGCGCTAATTGCGGGGCACATTTCATGTCGGATTTTAAAACCTCCGCAATCCCCATCAGGAACGTTGGCGATTCCGACAGCAATGGTGGCTCCACGGTAGAGCAGCCGCCAAGTTTGCCGCGAGACCAGACTATCCTCACTGATTTGAGAAATACCTCGCAAGTGACGAAGCATCCTTTTGATCTGTTTTAGCGATGGAAGCTTATTCCCTCTCGATGATCTGGTTCACGGCGAGGCGCCGGGATGGGCATGATGGGGAGAGGAATCTTCCCTCCGAAGTTCCCTCGGCATGCAGATATCGGACAAGATGGCCTGTCTCGTTCAAAATCCTCGGTAAAGCGGGAAAGCTAATCCCAATTGAGCTTATAATCCAGTGATCTCCGACAAGCTGGAGCCTTCACCTCGTCCATTGCTGAACCTCGGATACCTTGACGCTCTTGGATATTTCTCGTCGCACTCGAGAGTTTCTACCTCTTTTTCGATCATTCCGGTTGCGGATTGCCTGACTTTGTGAAAGTTATCACAAGCTCCTTTCTCGCTATGGTAGAGACAAAAACGCCCACCGGACAATTCCCTTTCGAACTCGTCCGCCCCCACCTCAATAAGGTCGAATCCCTCATTCTCGAGCAGGTTCGCGCCTTCGACCCCGGTGTGGAGCCATACATGGAATACATCTGCCAAACCAACGGCAAACGAATCCGCCCCGCCCTCGCCGCTCTCGTCGGCGGAGCCACCGGCGAACTTTGCGAAGATCACATCCGCCTCGGCGTCACGATCGAGCTCATTCACATGGCGACCCTGGTCCACGATGACATCATCGACGGTGCGACCACCCGCCGGACCGTTCCCACGGCCAACGCGAAATGGGGAAATGGCCTAGCCGTTCTTCTTGGCGACGCCCTTTTCTCCCACGCGCTCAAGCTTTCTACCAACTTCGACGACCTCGATCTCAGTCGGGCCATCAGCCAAGCCTCCCGTGAAGTTTGCGAAGGAGAAGTTCTCCAAACCCAACGCCGATTTGATCTCACCATTACGAAGAAGGACTACTTCCGTATGATCGAGATGAAAACCGGTGCGCTTTTCGCCATCGCCAGCGGGCTCGCCGCCAAGCTCTCGAAGCGCGACGAATCACTGTGCCAAGCCATGCACGACTATGGCATGAAGCTTGGGACCGCATACCAAATCTACGACGACGTCGTCGACCTTATCGGCTCCGAAGACGAAAGCGGCAAGACCCTCGGCACCGACCTCGAAAAAGGGAAGCTTACTCTTCCTATCCTCAACCTTCTTGAGCGGGCCAAACCTTCGCAAAGGGAGAAGCTCACCAAACGCATCATCGAGCAAAAGGAAATCGACCTCCCCGTCCTCGTCGGCATCGCCGATTACGAAGGAGCGATTGACGACGCCATCCAAACCGCCTGCGTCATGGTTGCCGAAGCGCGGCAATCCCTAGACCTCCTCGAAGACTCCGAATCCCGCGACGCGCTCATCGACATTACCTCATTCGTCGACCAGCTCCTTAAAAACTGCCGATAAAAAAATCTCCTCAAAACTCATGGACGACATCAACATCACCATCAACACCAGCAAGGGCGACATCAACATCACTCTCTTTCCCGACGATGCACCGGTCACCGTCACTTCCTTTTTAAACCTCGCCTCAAACGGGTATTACGACGGACTCAACTTCCACCGCGTCATTCCTAACTTCATGGTTCAGGGTGGTTGCCCGACCGGCACCGGCACGGGTGGGCCCGGCTACAAGTTCGAATGTGAATGCAAAGCCCACCGTCGCCACGACAAACCCGGCATCCTCTCCATGGCCAACGCGGGACCTAACACCAACGGATCGCAGTTTTTCATCACGCACCTTCCCACTCCACACCTCGACGGCAAACACACCGTCTTTGGAGAGACCACCGCGGGACAGGACGTTATCAACGCCATCGTCGGGGGAGACAAGATCAACTCCATCGCCATTCACGGATCCACCGACGAACTCTTCGCCGCTCATCAGTCTCGCATTGACGAGTGGTCGAAAGCTTAACCAAACCATCCTTTTCAAAAGCCCGTTCGGATCACTTCCGGACGGGCTTTTTCCATTTAGGGTAGTCAGTTTTGAGTAAGCGGGCAGCGAAGGTTCCAACCCAGCTGTATCCGTTGCGACGCTCGTAGGATATTTCCTCCAGCTTCCGCTTGGGCACCCCATCGCGGCTGCAATAAATCGGGAGGCCTTCTTCCAAGTCATAAAAGCGTGCCCAAAGCGGCTCGGCATCCGCATTCTTCACCAATACCCGATCATACCCCTTCGGGAAATCACCCTTCTTTTTCTCCAGACGATACCCCGTAATCTGGTGATCCCGAAACCACTGCACCGCTCCTTCCACCGAAGCTTTCACTTCCTCTGAGGGCTCTTTGATCGACATCAAAAACCTCACAAGCCCTACCGACTCGTTTCCACTGAAACTCGGCAACTCATAACTCCGCGCCTTAGCCGGTTTCAAGGTCTCCTCATCATGTTGGGCACACCACACCGTCGGCTTACCATTCACCCTGATTTGACATTTCAGAATACACGCCACTCCTTTCTCCACCGATTCCCCCGCCCGCTTCCGCAAGCTGTCTTCGACGAAAGAAAACTCATCTTCCGACGCCACTTCCCGAAGTAACTCCATCACCTTCACCATGGCATTGTCGTTAAAAGTGACATGTGCGCGGTAGCCTTTCGCTTTGGGAAAATACTGCGGCCACCCGCCATTCTCATATTGCGCATCGAGACAAAACTTCAACCCCTTGTGAAAAGCCTCATGATACTTCTTCCCGCCATTCTTTCGAAATTCCTTTGCCAGAATCCGTATCTCCGAAGTTGTCGCCCCATTGTCGAAAGTAGAATCGTTCAGGCCCTTTTCTTGCCGCAGCTTTTCTCGATCCATCTTGGCCTCATAATCTTTATTCTTCGGCCATCCTCCTGAATCTCGTTGATGCAACAGAATGCCCTCAAGATTTTGACCGGAGAGACTTCCTGCCAAAATGATCAGCATCAACAAAACTTTCATAACCAATCCCTACCCCACCAAATCTCCGATGCTTCCAAACCCGGGCTCAAAAAGTCGACGAAATGTCCGCGCGGCATAGCCATCGGTCATCCCAGCCAGATGATCACAAACCAAACGAGCCCGTTGAGCCGAAGTCTCACATTCATCAATCTCCTGTGAGTCCGCTTCATTGAGGAGTTGGAAATCCTGTCCATCGATCGCTTCACCAAAAACGTAGCGTTTCTCTAACAATTCCCAAAGACGCCGCAGCATGTAGCTTCCCTTATGCTCCAATTGCTTAAGCTGTGGAGACAGGAACACTACTTCATACGCCAGGCTCTTAAAGAGTTCACTTTCTGCTCTCGTCGCCTCATCCACGACCACTTTAAAGGCGTAGCGATGACTGGTAGCACTCAGGAAATTGGTATCTCGCTCCAGATGCGCCGACTGAATATACTTACCGATTCGCTTCCCGATGAAGGGCTCGATTCGCTGTCCCCGAAGCGCCTTGATCAACTCAGCCAGGGGACTTCCCTCTTCCACTGATTCTTCTCGTTGCTCCGCCCATCGCTCGATACGTTCAATCGTCAAAAACCCCGCCCGCACACTGTCCGCAAGATCATTCAGAGAGTAGGCCGTATCATCGGCCCAATCCATGACCTGGCATTCGATTGATTTGAACCCGTCGCGCACATCCCCGGGAACCAACTCCACCGGAAAATCCTGTTCCCCCATCGCCCAGCTCAAATGGTTCACCTGCGAATCATAAAGAAAATGGTTTTTTGGCAGCTTGTCCTTCGCCGCCTTCAACTCCGTCCAAAGCGACTTATACTTGAGCACCCCGTCGAGAAAAGCACGCGATGGATCCATCCCTTTCCGGCTTTGCGAAAAGATCCGCTCGTTAAGCAAGCGCAGCGTCTGCGCATTTCCCTCAAAGCCCCCATATTCAGCCATGAAGTGATTCAGCGATCGCTCACCCGCATGTCCAAATGGCGGATGCCCCAAATCATGAGACAAACAAATCGCCTCCACCAAATCTTCATCGAGGTGAAAGCCCTCATCAAGATCATCACTTGAATGCAACAACCAACGACAAATCGACTTGCCGATCTGCGCCACCTCAAGCGAATGCGTCAAACGCGTGCGATAAAAATCATACTCCCCACTCCAAAAAACCTGGGTCTTGCTCTGAAGCCGACGGAAAGCCGGCGTATGCAGAACACGATCCCGGTCGATTTGAAAAGGGCTACGAAAATCTCCCTCCGCACGATATCCCGACGCCCTCTCGGTATCGAAGGCCTGATAGAAACTGTTCTGCACCCCGAAGAGGTAGCAAGATTGTGACATTCTTCAAGAACACCATCGCGTTCATTCAGAACAGCCCGCTCCCTATATCAACTATCTTGCCCCGCCGAGATGATCCAAAGAAACTTCTTTCACCGCGCGAACTGTCTTCCCAGCGCAGGCCATGACAAGCTCACGGCCGCTTCGAAGACTTTCAGTATCCGGAAAATCCAGCCCCAGCAAGGCCCGCCCCACTCGCTCCCCGGAATAGGTGTAATTGAAATAACAAAGGCTCACTAAAGGACTGACCTCCCGCATAAAAGCCCGCAAAGCTCCCGCCCGCTCCGGAAATTCCACCTCTACAAAAAGAGGAGCCCGGAACAAAGAAGGCGAATAACGTATCACCCGGTAGGAAACTTCGGCCTCTCCCGTGACATCCACTGCCTGGGCCTGCTGCTCTAACAACCACTCCCCAAATTCCGCTTCCTCATCTTCCGGCACCGCCAAGGTCAACACAGGAAGCTGCGGGTCCTGGGCACTTCGCCCGTATTGGAGATCGGTGATAGAGACGCCACCCGGGAGATCTGTGAGAAGCTTTACCAAAGAACCATTCTCCTCCGGTATCGTGAATCGCCAGCTTCGATCCTTCCGCGGGTTGACTCCCGCCTGCCGGGAAATATCACTCAACTTGGCAAAATCCATATTCGCGCCACAAAGAATAGTAAGAACTTTCTCCTCTTCACCAACCAAACCCTCTCTTTGTTGTTGGAGATAACCAGCCAGGCTCATCGCGCCGCTGGGTTCCGGAATCACCCTCAAGCCATCCCAATGCAATTTTATCGCCGCCGAAACTTCCTGGTTAGTCACCGTGATTATCTCGTTAAGCTGACGACGGCAAATCTCGTATGTCAACTTCCCGACTTTGGTCACCGCCGTCCCATCACAAAAAATATCGACATACTCGAGTGCGGTGGGTCCACCATTTTCAAAAGCCGCCGACATCGAGGCCTGATCCACCCCCTCAACCCCGATGACTTTCACTCCCGGCCAATAACTCTTCAGCCAAGTTGCAACTGAGGCTGCAAGCCCACCTCCTCCAATCGCAACATACACCCGGTCAAACGGTCCCTCACCCGATGAAAAAATTTCGTCCGCCAAGGTCCCCTGCCCTGCCATCACCTCAATGGAGTCATAAGGGGGAATGAACACCGCCCCGGTTTCTCCGACATATGCCAGGGCCGCATCCTGCGCTTCCGAAAAACTGTCCCCGACCAATTCAATCGTAACACTCTCTCCTCCGTGAGCCATCACAGCCTTGCGTTTCACCAAGGGTGTGGGTTCAGGCATGAAAATCGTCGCATGACATTCCAACTCCCTGGCCGCGATGGCAATTCCCTGGGCATGATTTCCCGCCGAGGCTGCCACGACTCCCCCTTTGCGTTCTTCTTCGGATAGACAAGCCATGGCATTAAATGCCCCACGCCACTTGTAGGCCTTTACCGGTCCAAGGTCCTCCCGCTTTACCCAAACCTGCTTTGGAAGCCCCTCCAGCGGCAACTGCTCTAACGGAGTCCTTTTTCCCACTCGATACACCCGAGCCCTCGCCTGATGAATGGCTTCCCGCAACCTCTCCACTGTGTCCTTTTTGCTCACGGATGATTCCTTACAAATCTACGCTTCAAACACACTCTCGAAAAAATGACTCCCATACAAAATGCAGCAGCCCCGCCGATCTATTAAAAAATCGAACAGGGCTGCTGTCCCCCCCAAATATTATGAAAAGTGTTCTGGGGTCAACCTGACCCAGTTTTTACCATTGGCTAGTGGAAAACGGGGAAATTTCAATTTTTTACCGGATTTCCTCCTAAGTCTTTGATTTTGAGTAGAAAATCACCATCCAGAACTCTTCCCCATTCGCGAAAACTTTTCCTCATAACCAAAAATACAGCGGCCCTGTCGACTTACTAAAAAATCAAACAAGGCCGCCTTCCCCCCAAATGATATGAATTACTACTAAACATATGATCGGCGAATTTCCGAATCCGTCTAGTAAAAAAATGAAACATTTCATTTTTTGCCGATAAGCTTGTTCAGATACCCAGAATTAACCTGTTCAAGCGGCTCCGGAACCCTAAAGTCCCGCCCGAAATGAGCGACGAAAACCCGTCTCCACAATCCACATCCGAGGAACTCATTGCGGTCAGACGCGAAAAGCTCGGCAAGTTGAAGGAATTAGGCATCGACCCTTACGGAGCCAAATTCAAAGTCACCACCACCCCCGGCGAACTCAAAGCCGAATTCTCTGATGACAAACCAGTGACCATCGCCGGTCGCCTCCTCGCCATCCGTGACATGGGTAAATCGGTCTTCGCAACTCTCGGCGACGCCCATGGCCGCATTCAGATTTACCTTAATAAGAAGGAGGTCCCCGAGCTGGACTGGTCC
Organism: bacterium; assembly: GCA_018222765.1. Classification (GTDB taxonomy): domain Bacteria; phylum Verrucomicrobiota; class Verrucomicrobiia; order Verrucomicrobiales; family Akkermansiaceae; genus SW10. The sequence continues at coordinate 17,099 of JAAEZT010000003.1, forward strand.
GTTTACCAGCTTCTCGACCTTGGCGACTGGGTTGGCGTCTCCGGTTCGACCTTCACCACCGGAAAAGGCGAACCTTCCGTGAAAGTCTCTTCCCTCACCATGCTTTCCAAGGCCCTTCGCCCCATGCCCGACAAGTGGCACGGACTTTCCGATCGTGAAACGAAGTACCGCAAGCGCCACCTCGACCTGATGTCAAATCAGCCCAGCGCCGATCTCTTCATCATCCGTTCACAGATTGTAGCGGAGATTCGCAACTTCCTCCACGAACGCGGCTACCTCGAAGTCGAAACACCCATGTTGCATGACGTGGCCGGTGGTGCGGCAGCCCGCCCATTCCAGACGCATCACAATGCTCTCGATATGCCGCTCACCATGCGCATCGCTCCCGAGTTGCACCTGAAGCGTCTCCTCGTCGGCGGCCTGACCAAAGTCTTCGAACTCAACCGAAACTTCCGTAACGAAGGAATCTCCCGCCGTCACAATCCCGAATTCACCATGCTCGAAGCCTACCAGGCCTTCGGTGACTTCGAAATCATGGCCGACCTCGTCGAAGAGATGGTCTGCCATCTTGCTGAGAAGTTCTTCGGAACCCTGCAGATCGAACATCATGACGAAAACGGAGAGCACGTCCGCACCCTCGACCTCTCGCGCCCCTGGAAGCGCACTCCTTACCAAGATCTTATCAAAGGCGTCGCCGGAGACGATTGGTTCGACCTCTCTCCCGACGAGCGACGCGCCAAAGCCCAGTCCGAATTCAAGCTCGAGATTCACGACCACCTCGAAGACTACGAAGTGACCCAACAAGTCTTTGAAAAGCTTGTCGAGGAACATACCTTCGATCCCTGCTTCGTGACACACGTCGATTCCAAGCTCATCCCGCTGGCGAAGGAGAATCCTGAGAATCCGAAAGTGATCGATGTCTACGAACTAATCATCAACGGACAGGAAATCTCCCCCGGTTACTCCGAGCTCAATGACCCCGACGTCCAACGCCGGCGTCTCCAGGAGCAATCCGGAGGCGAAGCCCAGGAAATCGACGAAGACTTCGTCGAATCCCTCGAGCACGGTATGCCCCCCGCTGGAGGCATCGGCATTGGTATCGATCGCCTGATCATGCTCCTCACCGGAGCACCGACCATTCGCGACGTCGTCCTCTTCCCGCAGCTCAAGCGAAAGGATTGATCACTTTCCCACCTCTCTCAAAGCCCGCAGGATCTTCCTGCAGGCTTTTTTTTACTCCCTCTCTTCACAATTTAAGAAACAATCCCTCCATGCTCCGACTCTTTCCGATTTGCTTTTTGCTCACCTCCTGCAGTCTGCTCGAAAACCCAACCCGCATCGTTCAACAGGCTAGCTCTGCCACCGTCGACGCCACCAAGCGCGCGGCCTCTGCCACTCAAAAATTCGGTAAGAACATCTCCGACAAGTATTTTACCTGGAACAAAAAGAGACCCGAGCAACCCACCGTCGCATCCACCAACAAAATCTTCGCCGAACTTCCCCAACCCGATCCCTATACTCCGGCTCCTGTCAGACCCACCGTTTTCATTCCCGATAGGCTGAGTCCAGCCGCTGAAGCCCCCACTCCCAAGGCCCCCACCGCCCCTCCTCTTCCAGGGAAGATAGACCTGCCGGATCTCCCTGACCTCCCTGACCTCCCTGACCTCCCGGAATAGCGCATTTCATTCGACCTCATAGCACCCTAGCACGGCGGTCACCATCGCCTTGCCACTCGTCGCCTCATCGTGGAAGATATGGTGCACACCTTCCTTCTTCAGCAAGTCCACTCCGCTGCCAAACTTAGCGCGGGCGTAGGTCACCACTCCACCGTTTAAAGTCCGCGCTGCACGGACACCTTCAACCGCTAAAAGTGGTTCAGGGAAAGTAAAGGCAATCGCCCGGGCATCTTCCACCCGGGCCAACTTCATCGTCTCGACATTTGTCGCATCGGCAAAGAGCACCTGCACGCCACGTTCATGAAGCGTCTTCACTGTCCCCGCGTTCATCTCAATCACGACCACCGGAACCGACAACCGATCCATCGCCTCATGAAGCGCCTGTCCCACCGGACCGTATCCGCAAATAACAACGTGATCCCGCAGCGACTCCACTTGGGATCCCAGACGGAGCTCATCGCAGCATTTGGATGGCTGAAATATTTTAAGTGATTCGAGGGGCTTCGCGACCGGCCCCACCAGACGCATCAAGGTGGGAACCAAGGCCATCGAAACTGCCGTGCACGCCAGCAACATCTGCTCGACCCCGGGGCTCACCCCGCCCAACTCCGAAGCCCGGCCCAAAAGAACGAGCGAGAATTCCCCACTACTCGAGAGGGCGGCCCCGGCCATCAATGCCTGCCTGAAGCGAAGCCCGAGGCGTCTGGCAATCATGGCAATGACAAATCCCTTCACCGCGACAATTCCCAGCACCCCCAACCCGATAATCCACCAGAATTGCATCACAATCTCCAGATCAATCAACAAGCCCACTGACACAAAAAAGACGGTCAGGAAAAGGTCTTTAAACGGCAGCACATCTGCCAGCACTTTGTGCGAATAGATCGACTCACTCACCACCAACCCACCTGCAAAAGCTCCCAGTGCCAGGCTTAGACCAAACCAATTCGCACCCCAAGCAATCGCCGCGCAAAGGCCCACCACCGTCACGGTGAACAACTCCCGGCTTCCCGATGTCGCCACGGCATGGAGCAAATGCGGTACAACATAGACACTCAGCCCCCAACACAGCGTTAAAAAGAGAATCCCCTTTCCCAATGCCTGAAAAATCGGACCCGCTCCGCCAGCCCCGTCTCCCACCAAGGAAGGGAGAAGTACCATGAATAGGATCACCGCAAGATCCTGGAAAATCGCCACTCCCAGCGCCATCCGCGCTCCGGGCGTATCCGGCTGCCCCATATCCTGAAACGATTTGATACTCACCGCCGTCGACGACAAGGCCATCGCAAACCCCACCACCAGCAATCCCGTCCCGCTCAATCCAAAAGCCCAACCCACCGCCATCCCCACCAAGGTAGTAAGCAACATCTGCATTCCCCCTCCCCCGAAGACCACTTTTCGGAGATGCACCAACTCCCGAAGCGAAAATTCAATCCCCAGGGTAAACATCAACAAGACCACTCCCAATTCCGCTAAAATTGCGATCGCCTCCGCCGAAGAATCCCCCAGCCACATTGTTGCCCCGATGTTCGCTAGAATCACACCACAGGCGAAATACCCCACCAAAAGCGACTGTTTTGCCCTCACCAAAAGGAGCGAAACAATCACCACACTCCCCAACACCATACCCAGTAATGCCACAACAGGGGCTACTTCATAAGAGGAGGCGGCAAGGATCACTCCCGCAGAATACCCAAATCATTTCACAAGCCAAGCGCACCCGCGAGAGAATCGCTCCAAAGATTCCTCCTTCACAATTCACTATTTTGGGTCCACATTGAGGCGCCATGAAACACCTCATCGCTCTCTCACTCGCGCTCTGCTCGATCGCCGGGGCCTTTGACATTCCCAAAGGATCGTACCACCTCGGGCAACTCGAAGCCGCCGCCAAAAAAGCCGCCAAGGCAAAGCAACCCATCGCCTTCGTCATCGCCAAAAAATCAATGATCGCCACATGAGTGGCCTGCCCAGGAGCCGTCAGTGTGTCGGCTAGCAAAGCAGTTCTTGGATTCTCCCAAAGTGTCGTCGTTGATACCGGCGAAAAGTTTGCCCTCCCCGGGCTCGTAAAAGACGCCTACGAGAGGGGCGGATCATCCATCCCCATCGTCATCTTCACCGACCCCGGCATGACCCAGATCTATGGATCCTATAATCATCCCGCAATGAAGAGCCAGCAATACGGAACCATCTTCAAAGACGCCCGCGCCAAGATTCGCAAATCCATCCAGGAAGGAACCTTCGCCCTCGGCGACGGCAACGAACCAAAAATCGTCAGAGTCGACGGCAGTGAGGTCGAAGAATGGACCAGCTCGAAAGGCACTGCGATCAAAGCCAGACTTGTCGGCATCGAGAACGACGAAGTCTATCTCTTCGAAACCGACAAAGGCGCCAAGATCCGCGCCACCGCGGCCCAGCTTTCCAAAGAAAGCGTCGCCAAAGCGAGGAAGGCAGCCGGCGTAAATTGAACCACCAAGCCTTGCGGCTGGTGGCTTTTGGTTTAAAGCGGTCTCTTTACTTCACATGCATGACGCCGCGCATGATGGTGGCGTGTCCGGGGAAGGTGCAGATGAAGGGATAGTCTCCGGCTGTGGCCGGAGCGGTGAATTCGATCTCCTGAGTCTCTCCCTTGTCGAGAAGTTTGGTGGCGTGAAGGATATTTGGATCATCTGGCAGGAACTGCTTTTTGAAACCATCGGCCCCGAGAGCAATAGCCGCATTGGCCACTGAATCAGCGGTTCCTGGTTTCACGATTACCAAGTTGTGGGGCATGAAGTCAGGGTTCACGAGGATCAGCTTGATCTTCTTGCCCGCCTTCACGGTCACTTCCTTAACGTCATACTGAATTTTCTCAACGACGGTGTTCACACGGATGGTGGTGAGATCAGCAGTGTCGGATTCGATGCCACCTTTTTTCAGGACCATTTCCTCTTCCTCTTCGATCTCCTGTTTCCCAAGAGTCGGATCAGCATCAGTCCAGAAGTGCTTCACGGTCTTCGCGCCCATCACGACATGGGGGTCAGGTGAACCGAGCACGGCATTGAGGAGCTCTTCATTCCGCACATTGTGCTGCTGATGAATCCAGAGTGCTTCGAGAAGCGGAATGCCATGATCCTTGTTCGAAGAACTAAACTGCTTAATCCATTTTTGCGTCTCTTTGATCACGGCATCGGTGTCGCGCTCGCTGAGTTCGACCCGAGTACGGTGACGCACTTCCATGACGGGGTGCTTGAAGTTATCGAGCAGAGCGGAGATGGACGCGCCATCAATTTTGACCGGCTTTTGCAGCGGACGACCGTTGTAGGTCATGCGGTAAATCCGACCATGACGCTTGTCGCGGTTCGGGTCGCGCACGTTGTGCTGCATGTGGCCAATGATGACATTGTGCCAGTCGGCAATGTAGAGTGCCCCGTCCTCTCCGAAGACCGCATCGGTCGGACGGAAGTTTCCGTCGTCACTATAAATCAACTGCTCGGCCGGAGTTCCCCAGACTTCACCCAACTTGTACTTCTTCTCCTCGAAGCCATCGCGGTGAAGTTTATACTGCTTGAGACCGCGATAGCCGATGGTGTTGCAGACGAGGAAGTTTCCGTCCATCTCTTCCGGGAAGTGGCTACTGGAAACAATGACGTCGGCGGCCACCGGGCGAACCTCCTTGTTCAAAAGAGGGAACATCTTGAAGCCCTTGCCACTGGGGCGGACCTGATAAGAACGACCACCGGTTCCGTCATTGGCGTAGAGATAGCCATACTTGTCAAAGCTCGTGCCGTGCGGGTTCGGGCTGTTGCCTGCATGGAAGGTGACGGTGTAACGACGTGGGTCAAAGCGATACATTCCCGAGGATCCGGTCGTCAGGGATGGCCCCCAGGGGGTCTCGTGATTGTGCTGGAGGAAAATTCCACTCTGCCAGTAAATGCCTCCGTCAGGTCCGAAGATCAGGTTGTTCGCGGCATGGTGGGTGTCGGATGATCCGATGCCCTGCATCAGGACAAAACGAACATCAGCAACGTCATCACCATCGGTGTCCTTGAGGAAAATAATGTCCGGCTGGCTGGTGACAACAACGCCACCATTCCAAAATTCGAAACCGAGAGGATTGTGTACCTTGGCGAATTCTTTCACGCCATCGGCCACGCCGTCCTTGTTCTTATCCTCGAAGATGAGAAGTGCATCGTTCATCTTTTTCAAAGGCTCCCACTTGGGGTAAGTGGCCCAAGCTGCCGCCCAGAGGCGCCCTTTGCCATCGACCTGCAACTGAACCGGATTGGCCAATTGCGGGAACTTTTTCTCGTCCGCAAAAAGGTTCACTTTGAAGCCCTCGGCAATGTGCATCTTGGAAATCGCTTCCTTGCCGTCGAGATACTTCAGGCTTCCTTCCTTCTGCTTGCTTGAGCTGCGGGACTTCCCTCCGACGTTAGATTTGACCGGAACAGGCGGGGGGACATTGGCATCGCTGACTCGGAGATCCTTACCGGCGGCCTTTGCCCAAATTCGCTGGTCGCGATTGGCCGTGGTGACATCAAGCATCTTGAGCTCGTGCTGGAGAACCTCGGCATTGGTCTGTCCATCGACAAATTTTAGCCCGGAGCGTCCGCCCCAAACATCGTTACCATCGGTAGCACGATAACGATTGTGCCAATGCCAGTTCTTATCAAGGACCGCTTCGCGCAGCGGCTGATGACTTGGAGATGCCTCGATTTTCTTGTTGAGAAGTCCTTGTGCAATCACCTCACCGATCATGCGGTTGCCATCTTCATTAAGATGAATTCCATTCAAAGTCAGGGGGATATTACTGGTGGAATACAGCGCCAGGGAAGGGTTGAAGAGATCAAGAAACGCCACGCCATTTTCGCTGGCGGCGAGTCGGGTCGCCTCGGTAATCGCGAGAAGACGCTTGTTATTGGCTTTTCCGCTGGGGAGATTGGGATCTTTGAGATTCTCGTGTGCGATCGGGCTGGCGAGCACGATGCGAGGGAAGGTCTTACCGTTGGGCTGGGCCTTGCGGATGGTCTCGACCAGCTTGGCGAGTTCCTTGCGGTAGTTCTCCGGAGTGGTGTCGAAGGACTCGTTATAACCATACATCGCGAGTACGACATCCGCTTTTACCAGCTGAAGATATTCGGCCATCGGGGTAAATCCTCTCGAGCGGGGATGCTTGTTGGCGCGGTCTCCGGTGAGGCTCATGTTACGGAAACTCAGCTGCAGCCCCTTGGTCTCGGCATGAAGAAGGGTCTCCAGCCAACCATCATGCTGCATCCGGTCAGCGAGGCCATTTCCGATGATGGAAACCACGTCACCTTTGGCGAACTTGAATGGCGAGGGGTCTTTATAGCCCGAAGGAACATCGACCAACTTGGCCACTTTCTGGGCCTCACCCTTGCCTCCGCGATAGGTCACCGCCACTTTTTTACCAAAGTCAAAATCCACTGAGACTTTCGGCGCCGCGAGATTATCCTTCTTGAAGACAGCCTTACGGTTGGCGTCGAGAAGGGTAATCGTGAAATTGGCGAGCCTCCCATCGAGACCATCACCCCGGTTCCAGATCGAAACTTTGTCGATGGCCTGGGGTTTGCCGAGATCAAGCTCCCACCACGGGTTCGCCTTGCCTTCGCTGGTGTGGGTCTGCCCCCCATTGGCATAGGACGGATTCTTATTCCCATCGATGGCCCGCTCGGGAAGACCTCCGGCTCCGAGGCTCGACTGGGTGGCTTTTCCGGATTTGGCAATATTCTTACCTTTGCTGATCACTTCGACCTCAGCCAAAGTAAGCGTTTTATCGTTTCCGGGCAATTCGACGCGAACATATCGCGCGTTCGGGGCTGCTGCTGATGCCGCTATCGCGCTCAGCGCCAGCAGTAAAGTGGTGGAGACTAACTTCATAAGTGAACAATTGGATACGCTCCATTTCCGGCATCTTATCGCGAAGATTTAAGGAAAACATGAAATCACCAACCAGCCCCGACCAAAAGTCCCCCCCGGGCAGCCCCTCCTGAAGTGACTCGACGGGTTCAGCCCACCAGATCCGACCAGACCTCGCCGTGCACATCCGTCAGGCGAAGATCCCTCCCTCCCCAGCGGTAGGTAAGCTTTTCATGATCTATTCCGAGTTGGTGCAGGACCGTCGCCCATAAGTCATAAACGGTGGCGACTTGATCAATTGCTTTGTAGCCCAATTCATCGGTCGCTCCGTGAGTCTGTCCGCCTTTCACACCGCCGCCAGATAGCCAGAGACTAAAGCCATAGGGATTGTGATCCCGGCCTTTGCCTCCCTGCGAAAAGGGCGTCCGTCCAAATTCTCCAGTGAAGACGACGAGGGTTTCCTCCAATAAACCCCGCTCCTTGAGATCGGTGAGTAATGCGGCGATGGGGCCGTCGACTTGCTCCGCCATCTTTCCGTGTCCTTTCGCTAAATCTCCATGTTGGTCCCAGGGATTTCCCCCGTTTCCTCCACCGACCCCATGGCTGCAACACGACAACTCCACAAAGCGCACTCCACGCTCCACGAGGCGCCGCGCCATGAGACACTGCCGCGCATATTCAGCCTGGTGCTCGTTACTACTATTCACACCATAGAGCTCTTTGGTAGCTTCACTTTCTTCACTGATGTCGGTGAGCTCCGGCACCGCTTCCTGCATGAGATACGCGGTCTCGGCATTTTCCACCGAAGCCATCACGGCATCTTTGGCCGCTGTCCGTTCGGCAAACTTCCGGTCAAGTCCACCGATGAAATCAAGCGCGCGACGTTGCTCTACCTTGAGCATTCCCGGCGCGATATTGGGAACTGCTTGATCCCCCGAAATGTTAAAAATCGACCCTTGGGTCGCCGCCGGAAGAAAACCATTCCCAAAAATACTCACTCCGCCATGCGGAGTCGTGGCCCGCTTTGATTGCAGCACGACATAGCCCGGCAGGTTGGGATTCATCGAGCCACATCCGTAGTTCACCCACGCCCCGGCGCTCGGATAGCCCAGGAAAGGAAAGCCGGTGTGCATAAAGAAATTCCCTTGAGCGTGCTCGCTAAATTTCGCCGTCATTGAGCGGACAATCGCCAGGTCATCGGCCCGCTCCGCGATCTTGGGAAACATGTTAGTCATTTCCAATCCGGACTTTCCATAGCGCCCGATCTCCCACGGTGACGCAAAAATATTCCCGTTGGCGTCGAACTGCGTTCGCTCCACCGCCACCGGCATCGGCTGACCATGGCGTTTCTTGAGCGCAGGCTTGGGATCAAAGGAATCGACATGGGAAACCCCACCCGACATGTAGAGAAAAATCACCGACTTGGCCTTCTGCGCGTGATGCAACTTCGGCTTGGACGCACCCCAAGCCTTGTTCCCGTTAATGAGACTGGAAAGCGCGACGGCACTGACTCCGCTGGAAGTCAGCTTGAGAAATTCCCGGCGGGTTTTGAGATCAATGGACATAAATCAATTCTTTGGAGTTCAAGAGAGCATGCGCGAAACGGTAAAAAGGATCGCCTGTGCCGGACATGGCCGCTTTTCGTTCGGCGAGTTCGCGGTCAATCCCGGCAAGTTCTTTGGAAATACTCGCGATCTTATACTCCAACTTAGTAACTGCCGCTCCTTGCGAATCATTCAATGAATCTTCGATCATTTTAGCGGTCACAATTTCCACCATCGATCCCGAGGCTGCTGCAGCCACCTCTTCCCTCGTGAGCGCCCGATCATAGAGACGCGCTTCAAATACCTTCCCGGTCAACATCCGTCCGCCCCCGGGATTCACGCCATGACGAAGACCTAGCACGACCTGTGATCGGCCAGCCTGATACTTGTGAGTATTCCCCTTCCGATATGATTTCCCATACAACTGTCCATCGCGATAGGCCTCAACCCGGCCGTCATGATGATGGACGATGGCAATACGCACCGCCTTGATATTGGCCTCTTTCTCCTGTGGTCCGTCAAAGCCTTTCGTCCTAGCGAAATTGTTACTTCCCGAAAGCCACTGACCTGGATCTTTTTCCCCGAAAACGATACTGTCAAAAGTGGCCCCGTCGACGGTCTGCACCGTCATCGCTCCACCACCTTGTTGATTCAATTTGTCGAGCTGCACGAGAACCTCCAGCGTCTTTGCTCCGAGATTCGTCTTCAAAGGCTCGCTCATCAGGCAGCCGCCATTCAGATGCAGCGCCCCATCGATGACCTTCGCATTTCCTTTCAATGTTCCCTTCAAGCCGCTGATGGAATCATCGCTATTTCCTTCAAAATCCCAGCGCCCGATTGGCTTCAAATCCAACGGCTTTTTGTTTTTCGCAGCTACCGCGTTCCGGCGATCAACTTCTGCCTGCAACTTAGAACGAATAGGCCCTAGAATCGCCTCTCGCTCTTTTTCAACCTCCGCCAGAGAATCTGAAACAAAAGCGTGCTTTTCCCGGAGCGGGCCGGTGTCATCATTAACCTTGCCATTCAGGTAAGCCACACTCGCCGCGAGCTCCTCCGCACTCGGAGGTCGGGCATAAGCTTGCAGGAAGAAACGCCTTACTTTCGCCTCCGGTGTTTTCAGCGATTGATCATTCTTAATCCGATGACTCCACTGTCGGGCTGCTTGCGCGACTTCGCGACCATTCATCAAAGTCAGCGCCTGAGCGGGAACATTGGTCAAATTACGATCCCCAACCGTTGAAGTAGGAATTGGCAAATTGAAGGCCTTCAAAAAAGGATCGAGCCGATTGCGTCGCACCGCCCGATACATCGCCCGCTGACCGCCTCCTCCGGTTGCGACATGATTGATGGTATCCAGAATGGCTTCGGCATCCAATCGACGGGGCGGAAAGTAAGCGAGCATTTCGTTTTCCGTATCGCGGTCACCGTTGGCGCGGGGAGGCAAGCTTGCCGAACGGAAGGTCCGGCTCATCACGAGTTGTTTTACGAAGGGTTTCATCTTCCAGCCGCTGGCCCGGAAGTCGATTGCAAGAGTATCGAGAAGTTCGGGATGTGATGGCTCTTTACCCAAACGTCCGAAGTTATCCGCAGAAGCAACGAGCCCGCGACCGAAGACATGATTCCACAAACGGTTCACAATTACGCGCGAAGTCAGCGGGTTGTTCTCCCGCAAAATATCCTCGGCCAACTCACGACGTCCGCTCTCGGTTTTTGAATATGGCTTTCCTTCGAAGATCTCCAAAAAAGTCCGCTCAACCGGCTCCTCTTCTTTCTTATAATCACCACGACTCAGGAGCGGCTGATCCCAAACCTCTCCCTCCATCACACCCGGAGCCCGAACCGGCACCCGGATTTCACTTTCCAGCTTACGATAGGCTTCAACCTGGGCCCGCAATCCTTTGGGGAGCGCCTTCACCGCATTCGGCAGGAAACCCCGACTCACAAATGCATTGAGAAGCTGAGCCTGGTCATCATTCATCGAGCCGCTCTTCCAAGCCATTAACGCGGAGCGCAAGATGGTCCGATAAAACTCCAGCAGACTCGCCCGGTCTTTAATTAGCTCAGTCGCTTTCGGAAATGCAACAATTGGAACGCCGATATCACGCATCGCGCCCTGTCCCGCGTAGGCCTCCAGAACCCCGAACCACGATCGATCACCGCCGCCTCTCGTCGTTGAATCCGGCCCGGTATTCACCTGGAAATACCCCTTCTCGCCATTCCAGTATGTATACTTGCGATTTTCGACCCAACCCAATGTCGGATTCAATTGAGCCGCTGGATGCACCAAGCCATGACTCAAAGGATAGCTCCGCATCACGAAGCGAGCCTGCGCTTTCGATCCCATCACGCGCATCATCGCCTTGTCACCTTTCGCTTTGTGAAAAACCGAACTCAGCGTTGCGCTGTGCTTATCCGAAATCAAATGACTATAAACGCCGGACGGATAAATCCCCGTCAACGCATTCTCGCCACCGCCCGCAATTGCGAAAGCACCCGCATCAGTGGGCCCCTCTCCCAGACCATTACCATTTTCAAACCACCTGGCGTAGGTCTTGGGATCGCGAAGATCAGCATAGAAAGTCGCCGAGGATTTCGTCTTCTCATTATGCACTAAGGATTCCTGATGCTTCTTTTTAAGATCGGCAATCCTCCCGGTGATATCTTTCACTCCGTTCAACTTCGCCCAAGCCGCGAGAGGATCTGTCTCTTTAATTTTTTCAAGCTTGCTCACTTCAAGTTTTCCAATCGCCCCGTCCACAATCCCAAGCCAATAATCGGCAAAGGCACGACGTAGCGCGGGCTTCATTTTCGAAAGTTGCTTGCGGTGTAACTCCTTCAACTCCGGCGAATCAACATTCACTATCGCCGGACGACTCCCGATCATGATGCCGTAGAACTTATAAAAATCCTTCTGACTGATCGGGTCGAACTTATGGTTGTGACAACGGGCACAGGAAACAGTCATCCCCAGCATCGCTTTTGAAACAACATCCACCTGATTGTCCGTGAAAGTGATTTGCTCATCGTAGGCATCCGTGACCCCGAAGCCGTGTGGCACCATCCGAAAATGCGCCGGCCCAATGGCAGATTCATTTAAGCCAAGCTCTGCATTGATGCGGGGCTTTTCAAGCAAGTCCCCCGCGAGGTGCTCCCGGATCATCTGGTCATAAGGCACATCCGCATTGAGCGCCCTTATGAGGTAATCGCGATACTGATTGGCGTAGGGAATCGCCGGGTCACCCTCACTCCCGTGCGACTCGGCGTAGCGATACCAATCCATCCAATACCGCGCCCAACGTTCACCATATTGCTTCGTCGTCATCAGGTCATCGACCATTTTTTCGTAGGCGGTCTCGCTTGGATCAGCAACGAAGGCCTCCACCACCTCGGGTTTTGGAGGCAGCCCCGTCAGAATCAGATGCACCCGCCTGACCAAAGCGGCCGGAGTGGCTTTCTCCGCTGGCTGCAATTTCTCTTTCACCAGGCCCGCAGAGATAAATTGATCAATCACATTCTCATTCCACTCTGGCTGCTTCGCCGAAGGAGCCTGCGATTTTCTTAGAGGCTGGAAGGCCCACCATTCTTTCCGGCGATCCCGCACCGATTCCCAATCGACCTGATTAGCCAGATCCTCCTTCGTCGGTTTCCTCGTCCGGGGATCCGGAGCCCCCATGCGGATCCAATCCTCAAAATTTTTAATGATGATATTAGCAAGCTTCGGTGACTTTGGCGGCATCGCCTCGTAATCCCCGCCATGCCGAATTGCGAGAATCAGCGGACTTTCCTCCGGCTTGCCCGGAACAATGACGTCGCTCTCCAAAAGTGCATCACGATAATCGAGCGCCAGATCGCCCTTTTTCTTGTCCACGCTGTTGTGGCACTCGTAGCAGCTCTCCGCAAGAATCGGCCGAATCTTGTTTTCAAAAAACTCGACTTCTTTCGACGTCAACTCGGCACCAGAAAGACTTCCGGCCAATCCGGCAAGCGCGAGGGAAATTGCACATCTTTTTATCAACATAGAGACCCGGTACTTACGAGGACCTCCCTCAAGTTCATTCATGGAATTCCACCCAACCCAACGCTTTAAAGAAAAACAAACCATTGGCGCTCACAATCTCGACCCTCATCTTTCGGAAGAGAGCGCTCAGGTGAAGCATCACGGCAAGGTCGCCGGCTTCGGCAAATCATCCACCACCCCGGCATCCGTGCGCTTCAACTCCGCAATCGTCTTCTCTCTTAACTCCAGGACTTTCCTCCGATAGACGGGATTTCGGGCAAGATTGATCAACTCCTCCGGATCCTCCTTTAGGTTGTAGAGCTCCTCGACTTCTCCTGCGATCAGGATCGTTGCTCATTTGATTGAAGATATGACAGCCGTATTTTCACAGAGAACCTTAACCAACAGAAACCCAGGCACCCTTGTCGTGGCTCTCCAGTGATTTCTCCGCAAGCTCTACTCCCTTCGCGCCTTCGCGGAGAGTCCACGGAAATCGCTCCTCGCGAGCAACGTGCTTGAGGAACATCTCCCACTGAATCTTGAAGGCATTGTCACAAGGACCGGGATCGACAACTTCCCAATTGTCGTTGAAATCAATCGGACTATCGATATCAGGATTCCAAATCGGACGAGGCGTATTTTCCATACTCTGGGCCCAGCATTTCCGCAGTCCCACGATGGCGCTCCCTCTCGTGCCATCGACTTGCATCGTGAAGAGGTCATCGCGACGAACGCGGACATCCCAGGATGAGTTGAACTGACAAATCACACCCGTCTTGGTTTTAAACAAAGCGTAAGCCGCATCATCGGCAGTGCACTTGTAGGGTTGCCCATCCTCACCAATCCGCTCGGGAAGATGAGTTTCGGCATGCGTGAAGACATCGGTGATCTCGCCGAAGAGATTATCGATGACATAACGCCAGTGACAGTGCATGTCTATGATGATTCCGCCGCCATCTTCGCTGCGGTAATTCCAGCTTGGACGCTGGGCCGGTTGACCTTCATCATGACCAGTGAAGACCCAGTATCCAAATTCGCCGCGCACCGATAGGATCTCACCAAAGAAGCCGGCCTCTTTCAGTTGCTTGAAAGCTTGGATTCCAGGAAGCCAAAGCTTGTCCTGCACCGTGCCATTTTTCACTCCGGCAGCCTCTGCAACCTCCGCGATACGATACGCCTCCGACGAGAGAACCGCTGTGGGCTTCTCGCAATAAATGTGTTTTCCAGCAGCGATGGCCCTTTCAAGGAAACCAACGCGGTAGGGAGTCCCCGAAGCGTCGAAAAAAATCTGATAAGAGTCATCCGCGAGCACACTATCGAGATCCGTGGTGTATTTCTTCACCCCATGTTTCTCGGCCAGCGCCTTGAGCTTTTCCTCGTTGCGACCGGTCAAAATCGGATCCGGCATCAATACCGTCCCGTCTTCCAGGGTCACCCCGCCCTGCTCGCGAATCGCGAGGATCGAGCGCACGAGGTGCTGGTTGGTTCCCATGCGCCCGGTGACGCCGTTCATAATAATCCCTATTGTTTCAGTGCTCATAGTGTTCGGTAAATTTCGTGGTAAGCATTCAAGATCTCGTCGAGAAAGTCGTTTTGGTCGCGGGCCCACCACTTTGAAGAAAAGATCTCAACCTCCCGCCGCCCGTCGAAGCCTGCTTCGCTCATCATACGATCAATCCCCCGCAAATCCGCGCAACCCTCCCCCATGATCCCGCGATCGAGAAGCATGTCGGATTGGTCCGGTTTGAAATCACAAATGTGATAGGTGTCGAGCCACCCGCCTTGCGCGCAGCGCTCGATTTGTTCCGCAAGATCGTGTTCCCACCAAACATGGTAGACATCGAGAGCAATTCCGACACTGGCGTGATTCAATTCCTCGCAAAGATCATTGGCCACCTTGAGCGAAGAGATCGCCGAACGATCCCCGGCAAAAACCGGATGCAAAGGCTCAACCAAAAGTCGCACGCCCATCCTCTCGGCCTCATCGGCAATCGCGCCGATGCCATCGCGAATCTGGGCGTAATTCTCGCCCGGCGTCTGCCCGACCGTAGCCCCGCAGACCAAAACAATACTGGGAAGTTCCAAAATCTCCGCTTCCTTCAGGGCCTGGCGGTTCACTTCAAGAGCATCCCGACGTTCCTTCCCGGTCGCTCCGGTAAAAAATCCTCCCCGCACCAATGAGATCCCATCCAAACCCGCGTCCTGGATCTGCTGCTTGACCTGGCACAAATCTTCACCCTCGAGGGTCTCACGCCAAATTGAAATTCCGCCAATGCCACGTCGGGCATAGCCTTCAATACACTCACTCATCGACCACGGCTTGGTGGTGAAGGTGTGGATCGCCAATTCGGGATAATTCATTGTTTAAGTTGTTTCGCCAATCAGGAGTTCGCCTCGCACCAAAATGGATTGCTCGCTCTCCACTCCATTCACAATACCGGCATGAAGATTCCGACCGGCACGCATCGCGAGTGTTCTGATCGACAAATCCACCGTGGTCAGCCTTGGAATAATCACATCACAGAGCGGGCTGTTATCGCAGCCGGTGACGAGAATGTCGTGGGGAATCTGGTAGCCAAGTTCATGTAGTTTCTGAACCAACAATGAACCGACCACGTCATTGACCCCGACGAATACCCGCACTCCGCGTTCATACTCCGCTTTGATTTTCTCGCACTCAATCCCCTCTGGCGAATCTGCGATCCACACATCCTTCTTTACCTCAAAAGTTATGCCATTTGCAGCGCAGCCTTCGGTGAAGCCCTGCACCCGCATCCTCATAACATCCTCAATCCCACGGTATCCAACAAAACAACAATTCCCCGCGACCCCTTTCGAAGACAAATGTTCCGCCACCTGCCGCATCGCATCGCAGTGATCGCTCACCACCTGTCGTACGCCCCGCACCACGCGATTCAGCACGAGACACTTGGCACCCTTCTCCTTAATCTCCTCGAATACCCCAGCGGGAGGACGATGGAAGGCAAAAACAAAGGCATCCACTTCTCCTCCTTTCTTGTGAGGAAATGGCACGTAATCCTTCCCCGCAGTTTCCACGATAATGTTCGTCCCCGAGGGGCTCAAGCCCTCGCGCAAGCCATCCACCAGATCAGACAGGCTATAAAATAAATTGGCCGTCCGGCTTGCCGCAGGAGGAAGGACTAATTTGATCGTCAAAATCGAACGCTCGGAATGGCGACGTTGGTTCCGCCTCACATAGCCCATCCTCTCCGCCACCGCTTTCACATGTGACACGACCGGACCTCCAATCAACGAGGAGCCACCGAGAGCGCGTGAAACCGTGGCCTTGGAGACACCTGCGGCTTCAGCAATCCGAGCCATTGTCACAGTTGGGGAGGATTTGGACATTAGAGAGAGTAGCCTAATCGTTTCGCGCAATCCGAGAGCACTCCAGCCTCCCACTCTGGACGACGGGGGCACATCGGATGCGGCTCGCTACTGGGAATGCGACCCAACAAATGCTGAAAGACCGCACAGCTGTGCTTGTATGCCGGAACGTCCTCCCGGAAAGCAACATTCCCAAGATACTGCAGGGCGTCATTCAATTCATGATAAGCCTCATCACCTTGTTCCCAGAGACGATCGCGTTCCGCGAATTTCTCCGGACAAAACGCCGCCAGGCCCAAAAGGTAGTCTGATCCATATTCGATCATATCGATACCCAGATCATTTCCGGTATAAATGCGAAAGTCGGGCCGAACTTCGTCACGCAAGGCCAAGCGCTTAAGCTCCTCTCCCCGGCTTAATGAGGAATGTTTCATTCCCTTCAAAGAGGGAATTCCCATTAAGCCCCGCACGACCTCTTCGGAATAAATCATCCCATTCGGAGCAAACATTTTTCCCAGCTCAAATCCCAACACGGAATCGTAATTCTGACAAACATCAGCATAAAGCTTCAAGATCTCATCCCCATTCCAGTCATGAAAACGGGTCGTCTGAAACAGAATCGGCGTCCCGCCAAACTCCGCGATTTGATCACCACCGGTCCGATAGAGATCCACCAAATCGCCTTCGAGCCCTTCCACAAAAACCCCGGCCACAAATGGCTTGTCCGGTCCGAGCGCCTCACGAGTCCATGCCAGAACATCCTTTCGCTCCTCCTCGGTGAGATAATTGGCGTAGCCGGTATCCATATTAACGGCGCACTTCAAGCCCGCTTCTTCGGTCCGGCGCACTGCATCCTGAAATGCTTCCCGGGCAATCCGTCCGTCTTCTTCAAATGGAAGGAGACAGGCCGCCATTCCTTCCAACTTCCGCCCAAAGGTTCGCAAATCTGCTCTCGCCTGAATACTCATGCTGACCGATATGGTTGCATGCAACTATTCGCAAGCGCTTTTTTCAACACTATCCCATCGGATACATGATTTCCTCACTCACTTCATCGATTTTCGCCAGAGTGTCATCATCCAAAACCAAGCCCGCCGCTCTCATGATCGGCGCCATCTGGGAAACCTTGCTCACGCCAACAATCGTCGACGCTACATAGTCGTGCTGCTTGCTCCAGGCAGCTGCCAGAGTGGTCACATCCAGATCCAGTTCCTTCGCAATCTCCCCAAATCGCCGGGTCGAGGCCAGTGACTTCTCATTGACGAACCGTCCCGCCATCGCTTTCTGACGAGGCCCGCCGTGGTTCAAATATTCCGCAAAGCGCGCATCATCGGGCACTCCGTCGTTGTATTTCCCCGTCAGTACCCCGCCCGCAAGCGGACTGTAGGGAAGCAAACTCACCTGCTCCTGACGAAGACATTCCGCGAGTCGATCTTCGTCCCGACGGTTGTTCAGCGAAAAATTATTCTGAATGGTGTCAATGCGCGTCAGCCCTTCTAGCTCGCTTGTCCAGAGGCTCTTCATCACGCCATAGGCATCGTCGTTGCTCAACCCAATCGCACGAACCTTCCCCTCCTTCACAAACTCGTCAAGCACCTCAAGGGTATCCGCAGCCCGCATGCCATGATCGGGCCAGTGGACTTGATAGAGGTCAATGTAGTCCGTCTTCAACCTGCGTAAACTTCCCTCAAGCGCTTTCCGAAGATGCACCCGGTCCAAGGCCGCCTTGCCGTGGCGAATCGGAGGACAAAACCAACCATGTGCCGCACCCGCAATCTTCGAGGCAATGATTACCGACTCGCGGGGCACATTCTCCAGCCACTCCCCCATCCAGGTCTCGGTTAATCCGGCCAACTCCTCCGACGGCGGAACGGGATAAACCTCCGCAGTATCAAAAAAATCAATCCCCGCCTCCACCGAGGCATCCATTATGCGAAAACTCTCTTCCTTGTCGGCCTGAGTTCCGAAGGTCATCGTTCCCATGCAAATTTCACTGACCACAATGCCGCTCGTTCCCAGTCGTCGTTTTTCCATGCGGAAAATTGTGACGAGCGGAAGCAGCAGGATCAAGAACGGGAAAGAAAAACCTCCTACTCAGTCAGAAATTCGAGGTGCAAACGAATGAACTTTCGTTCATCGGTGCCGAGGATAGAGCTCTCACGAATGACGGCCGTCTCTGATCCGTCTCCATTGCTGGTATTGGTCACTAGAACCGACGGCTCCAGTGGCCAGGAGGCCAGCGTTGCACTTTTCTGAAGAGACCACACAAGATCCGCGCCATTGGAGACTCGACCTACTTCAATGGCGAGGTAGTCGACTCCATCGACCTCGACTTCCGTCCCCGAAACCTGGGCGGCATCCGCGACAAGAGGATTGGTGGCGTAGGCATACTCTTCCCAGTTCTCGCGACCATCCCCATCAGGGTCGGCATCAAAGGCACCATCGGTAAGCCACTCGGCGCTTGGGAAGAATCCTTCCTGCCAGGCATTGAAATGAACCTGCCAGGAAGTATCACCGATTCCCGGAGAGCCGCCTGCCAATTCACTGGCGGCCCACATCGCAGGATCGCTCAGTTCATTGTAAGCCGTCGCATCATCACGAATCACGAGGGACAACCCACCTCCGTCACTCGGCGGATACCAACGGTCATTATAAGTGAAAACGAGAATGTTTTCTCCCACTCCATCCACGAGTCGCAAGGTCTCACCATCATTGTCCAATTGCCCAATGAATGGCCCGGCTACCTGCGAGGAAACCGCAGGATAACGAATCGCAAATGCCGCCGGATTCTTAGCTAGAATGATTCGCCCTCCAGCTGCGAGCGTGAGAGGAGCATCAAAGGTATATTCGACACCTTCGATAAAGGATGAGTTCCCAAGATCAATGCTGGCCCCGGAAATATTCTTCAACTCCACAAACTCAAAGTCCGAGTCAACCACTCCCGGAAGAGCAGCCGATTCCGCAGCAGTCGGATTAGCAGGATGATAATTCACCTCGGTCAACCGGAGCGCAAGTTGGTTCACCGTCGGCGTGCCAGCATAGGAGAAAGAATCAATCAGCACGCCGGAATCATTACGAAGCTCGATGCTCTCTCCGCGTGCCGAAAGCTGCCCTTGATAGCCACCCTGCACATAGCGGAATTCACCGCCTTTCGGGCCGGTCGTCCGAGCCCGGAAACTTGCCGAGTCACGCGCCACGTGCAAAAGACCTTGATAACCCGAAGCCGAGGTTCCTGCTCCAGCTAAAATCACCGTCCCCTCAGGGAAGGTATAATCAACCCCGCCGCTTAGCGTCCACCCCGAGAGATCAATGTCCGCAGATCCCTCGCGATTCTTAAGAACAATATATTCCTCATCCTGATTTCCGCTTAGCGGAAGGAAATCCACGCTTTCGATATCGACAGAGGGAGTTGTCGGTTCGGTCGAAGCAATCTGTGCATTATTGACCTCGAACCCGGTGTTGAAGATAAAGCTGCGACGCGCGGGCAGAAATGTGTTAATAATTCGATCCGACCCCTGAAGCATATTGAAGTTGTTTCCCCAGGATCCCCACTTTTCATAGTCCAGGTCGGCGTCGGTTCCAATCTGGTTCCGGATCGTAATGATCGAGTCCTTGATCCAATCGCCATTGGCTGCCGCATTGGCACCCGAAAGGAAGAGGTCATCTCTCAAGGTGTCAATACGCCGAACCATCATCTCCCGAAATTCGGGAGTCGTTTGCATGAGGGCCCATAGCGGATTAATCGTCTCTGGAATCTCAAAATTGGTCACCATATTGTCATCGAAGTACTTGAGTGTTCCTGTCCACTTTCGCCCAAAGGACAAGTCCACATCCCAGGGAAGCGGCCGCCACTCCCCCGTCCCATGGGTGTCGCGATACATATAGTAATTTTTGTGTCCACTGTCCGTAATTCCTGCCGTCGCGTATGCCGCCAATTGATTGATCGTGGCAGCCACATCGATGTTGTCATAGGCGTAGCGACGCTTATTGGTGACCGAAGACGAAGCCAGAGCTGTAATCAAGACCTGTAGATCAGACTTGTCCCCATCCTTGGGAGTCTTCTTGCTACCGCCACTGGTTGAGGCCAATCTATCGTACATTTTATAAAGTGTGCCCTCTTCATCCAATCCGACCCTGTCCAAATAGCGCTCATCGCCGTCTTCCACCATATCAGTCGTCGAGAAGAACTCACCATTTCGATCCATCCTCACCGTGAAGGCGTAATGCCCCTTGGCTCCCGTCCGATTCAAATATTCGTATGTTAGAGTATTCCTTACCTTGCTCTTGTCCGCCCAATTGGTAAGCAAATTGATGTCCTTGACCCGGCGCTCCCCCTCCCGCCACTCAAAGCGATTCCCCTTGTTAAAGTCCACATCGTAACTCTTCTTGGGAAACCCACCAGTCGATTGACCATGGCGGTCCATTTGAATATTGTCATAAAACTGACCCAGGTAATACAACGATGTTCTTGTCCCCGATACCGTATCAACTGCCGCCTGATTCTGAACAAAGGTTTCGATAATCGGGAGCTGGGAAGAATTGTGATCAGGGTTAAATGCTACCGTTCCGTAGTATCTGTCGGAATCCAAGGGGTCAGGAAAGGGTGGAGACAAGCCTACCGCATTATCATCGTCTTCAGCCTCAACCCGCCAACGAATCATTTCGCCATCATCCAGGGAAGTCGTAGCCAGGAGAGCCGAGTAGATTCCGTCTCCGGCAGTCTCATCTCCGGCGGTTCCTCCATCATTCATGAGAGTCATATTTTCAGATCCAAACATGATCCGGCTATACAACCTCACTTCATCAACCGAACCCGTTCCGTCTGAAACTTCCGCGGTGATCAGCAAAGGGGCACTCCCGCCCCCACCCACCGGACGATCGGGGGTGTCGGTAACATTCTTGATCACTGGAGCCACTTCGTCGGCAATGCCTTCGTTTGCCGATCCAAATGACGGCTCTGAAAAATACCCCGGGGTGTCAGTCACTCCGCCGGTAATCGCGACATCGAGTTCGGGCAGGATGAGCATATCGCTATTACCTAAACTCCGGTTCATGCCATGAATCGCGAGAACATTCGTTCCGGTCACCAAATCCACATTTTCGAGATTGATCGCAAACACCTCCCATTCCGAGTTCAAAGCATCACTCCGCGAGGCCGAAGCAAGAGAATTCCAATTGGGCGTTGTATCTTCTCTGTCCGCAGCCACTTGCACACCATTGATGTATGCGATAAATCCATCATCGTATCGCATTCTCAACGTCATCCCATTCACGGCATTGGAATCGGCTAGATCGAAAGGCAACCGAATAAACACCGAGGTATTTCCCCCGAACATCTCGTTGATAAAATCTCCACTTTCACTCAGCCACTCTGCGTAGCCCGGCCCATTGTCGAAGCCCACTCCAGTCGTCACCGCCCTCCAGGTCGATCCCGTAAAAGTCGATTCAGGCGCGTCATTCCAATTGAGGTAGTTCGCATTAAAATCAGCTTGATCAACCGGCACTGCGGCCTGCCCGGAAGCTCCGGTCCCAATCATCGTGGATGCTCCGCTGCCCTGCCCCACGCCGTAACTCGCCCCTTCTACCTGCGCCGGATAAGTCGGAGAGAACTCATGCTCCACCGTACTCCCATCAGCTTTCATCAATCCAAGATACTCGCCTCCGCTGCTCAGTTTGAAATTAGTATGAAATTCATCGCCCACTACGCGACGGTTTTTCCCCGAGGCAAAAACGGTAAGAAACTTCTTCGCGTCCAATGAAGTCCCCGGAGGGAAAATCCACTTCTGCAAATCCGCCGCATCATCACTCAAACTCCAGCCACTCAAATCAACTGTCGCGTTCGAGTCATTATAGATTTCAATCCAATCCTCATCATCCCCGTCCTCGTCCACCACCGACCCATCATTGGCCGCAACAAATTCCAAAATCCAAACTTTCGCCGGGAGCATCGGCGCGACCAAAATCCCTCCCGCGAGCAAGAAAGCGTTCCACCATTTTGTTGATTGTGTGTGCATGGTTTGAAAAAGTTCCACATTTCCCTCTGCCTGACAACTTTAACAAACCATATTCCCATACAAATTTTCCAGTAACCTGTATCGGACAATGAGACTTCTCCGCCTCTACTCAGCTCACTCGGATTACCTCAAGTGCCGAAACAATTACCGGCCACGACATCTCCAAAATGCTTGCCAACGGCACCGCCGAAAAACTGGCCCAGACTAGGCGACGGCCAAAGAGCCCGAACTACCTATCCCAGCCGCCCGGCCGATGCTTTTCTCTCTTCCCCGATCCCGCCACCTTGCCATCCCCTCCCCACTCTGCCATCGTCCCCCCATGAGATTCGCCTTTGCCCTCTCTCTGCTCACCCTTCCTCTCACTGCCGACGTCACCCTCCCTGCCATCTTCGGAAACGGGATGGTAGTCCAACGTGATGCCCCGCTCCGGGTCTGGGGAACCGCTGATGCCAATGAAGCCATTACCGTTTCATTCAGCGGCAAAAAAGCCACCGCCAAAGCCTCTCCGGACGGAACCTGGCTCGCCGAACTTCCCGCTCCAAAACTCGACAACAAATCTCACAAACTTTCCGTCAAGGGAAACAACGAGATCACCATCACCGACGTCCTCATCGGCGATGTCTGGATCGGATCCGGGCAATCCAACATGGAATGGAACCTCACCCAGTCAGAACGAAAAGAGGAATTCATTAAGAAGGCCCAGCACCCCAAGGTCCGCCTCTTCCACATTCCCAAGGTTCAGCAAAACGCCCCGCAGACCAACGTCAAGGCGGCCTGGAAAATCTGCACGCCTGAGAACATCCCACGCTTCTCTGCGGTCCTCTACCACTTCGGCAAAGACATTCACAAGAAAACCAAAATCCCCATGGGACTCATCAATAGTTCCTGGGGCGGCTCACCCATCGAACCCTGGATCGTCACCGGCAAAGGCTCCGGAAAAATGTACAATGGCATGATCGCCCCCATCACCAACTTCTCGGTCAAAGGGACGATTTGGTATCAGGGCGAAACCAACGTCATCCAGAAAAACGGCCTCGCCTACACGAGTAAAATGAAAGACCTCATCGAAGGATGGCGCAAGGTCTTCCGCAATCCAACTATGCCCTTCTACTACGTCCAAATCGCCCCCTGGGGAAACAAGCGATACGCAGACGGCCAGCTCCCTGCTCTCTGGGAAGCACAGGTCGCCACTCTCAAACTTCCCCACACCGGCATGGCCGTGACAACCGACATCGTCCACAACATCGGTGACATCCATCCTCGAAACAAACACGACGTGGGCGACCGTCTCGCCCGCTGGGCCCTCGTCAAAAATTATCACGTAAAAGACCTCCCTTACTCCGGACCACTCTACAAATCGATGAAGATCGAGGGCTCAAAAATCCGCCTCACCTTCGCCCATGCCAAAGGCCTCAAATCCCGCGACGGCAAAGATCTCAACGAATTCAAAATCGCCGGAGCCGACGGAAACTTCGTCGACGCCCAAGCCAAGATCAGCGGCACAAGCGTCCTCGTGAGCGCCAAAGAAGTCTCTTCCCCAAAACACGTCCAATTCGGCTGGCACCGCAGCGCCAATCCCAACCTTATCAACAAAGCCGGACTCCCCGCCTCCCCTTTCCAAACTAACAACTGGACCGGCGGCACCGGAGAGTAACCCCTTGCCAGCGGCCAAAGTCCCCAGCCCAGATCCACCCATATCAGCGTGATACGCGCTCGGAAACGCCAGCCCCCAAGCCCTTCAAAGTTCCGCGTTAAATGTTCAGAGTTCAGCCCGCTCAAAGCCTCTCCCGATCGGTAATTCCCCGCCTTTGCTTTCCTCTCTCCCTACGATAGAGTCTCCCCATGGCTGACACCATCCGAGTAGGCGCAGGCTGCCTGAATCAAATTCCCATGGACTGGTCCGGGAACCGCCGCCGCATTTTGGAGACGATCCAACAGGCCCGCGACGCCGAAGTCTCGATCCTTTGCCTCCCTGAACTCGCCATCACAGGCTATGGGTGCGAGGACCAATTTCTCTCCCACGAAGTCGCCGAGCGCGCCTGGGACAGCCTCCTTCAAATCGTTCCCGAAACCGAAGGCCTCGTCGTCGCCGTTGGTCTTCCCGTCTGGGTCAAAAATGCCGTCTATAATGCCGTCGCCCTCATCGCCGATGGACAAATCGCCGGACTTGTCGCCAAGAAAAATCTCGCCGGCGACGGGCTCCACTACGAACCCCGCTGGTTCCACGCCTGGCCTGAGGGCGTCATTGTCGAAGACGAATTCGGCGGCCAATTTCTCCCCATCGGAGATCCCATTTTTAAAATCGGGGGTATTCGTATCGGCCTCGAAGTTTGCGAAGACGCCTGGGTCGCCGACCGCCCCGGCCGCCTCTTCGCCGGCAGCGGAGTCGACGTCATCCTGAACCCAAGCGCCAGCCACTTCGCCTTCGGGAAACAAGAAGTCCGCGAGCAATTTGTCATCGAAGGCTCACGCGCCTTCGGCGCCGTCTACATCTACGCCAACCTCCTCGGCAACGAAGCCGGCCGCGCCATCTATGACGGCGGCGGACTCATCGCTTCCGCAGGAAAAGTGGTCGCCGAAGGCCCACGCCTTTCTTTCGAGGAAACCACTCTCGCAGTCAGTGCCGTCGACATCGAGCGCAACCGCCTTCACCAGGCCCGTACTGTCAGTCGCCAAATCGACGTGCAGGGGCTCTCCGAAATCGAATACGATTTCATCTGGCCCGAAGTCACCAAGTGGGACGGCCACCAACCCGTCCCGCCCATGTCAAAAGACGAAGAGTTCACTCGTGCGATGGCCTTGGCCTACTTCGACTACCTCCGCAAAAGCTGGTCCGGCGGCTTCGTCGTCTCTCTCAGTGGCGGTGCCGACTCCGCCGCCGTTTCCTGCCTCGCCCGCGTCATGCTTGACCTCGCCCTCGCTGAGCTGGGCGAAGGAAGGCTCCGGGCCCGTCTCCCGCACCTCGACCTCCCCGAGAAAACCGAAGATTGGATGAGGACCCTCCTCTTCTGCGCCTATCAGGGAACCAAGAATAGCGGTGACGTCACCCGCAATGCCGCCCGCGCCGTGGCAGAGGCCATCGGTTGCGACTACGCCGAATGGGAAGTCGATCAATTCGTCGAAGGATACGAAAGCACCATCGAATCCGTCATGGGCCGCTCCCTCAGCTGGGAACAAGACGACATTACGCGCCAGAACATCCAGGCCCGCGTCCGCGCGCCGGGTATTTGGATGATGGCCAACATTCGAAACTCTCTTCTCCTCGCCACCAGCAACCGCTCGGAAGCCGCCGTCGGCTATGCCACCATGGACGGCGACACCTCTGGCGGCCTCAGCCCGATCGCCGGCATCGACAAACACTACCTCCGCGAATGGCTCCGATGGATGGAGACCACAGGACTTCCCGAGTCCGGCCCCATCTCCGCCCTCTCCCACATCAACGTGCAAAACCCCACCGCCGAACTTCGACCGCAATCGAATAAACAAACCGACGAGGAAGACCTGATGCCTTATCCCGTTCTCGACACGATGGAGCGGGCCGCCATCCGTGATAAAAAAGGCCCCAAGGATGTCCTAAAAGTCGTCCTGATTGCCTACCCGGAATTTTCCAACGAAAAGCTCAAGGAGTGGACCATCAAGTTCTTCAAACTCTGGTGCCGCAACCAATGGAAACGCGAACGCTACGCCGTCTCGTTCCACGTCGATGATCAAAATCTCGACCCCAAAACCTGGTGTCGTTTTCCCATCCTCTCAGCTGGCTTCAACGAGGAACTCGCCGAACTTTAGCTTAGCTCAAAGCTATCGTACCTTGAATGGCAATCCAACGAGGCTCAAGCCCAAGGGGCAAGGACTCTGCCTCGATGCCGTCGTGCCTCAATTCAAATACCAAAAGGGTGAAGGCGGCCCGGGCGCCTTTCGCGATAGGTTATGGTTACGAACAGTAACAACTCCCCTATCACAGACCGTTGTGAAAAGCTGTAACTCTTAGGATGACATCAGCGTATCCCCCTACGATGAAATTTCTCTTCTTCCTTCTCGCTCTTCCAATTCTGGCCAAGGAGATTCCAACCGCCAAGCCTGAGGATGTCGGCATGTCCTCTGAAGCGCTGGCCAAGATTGACCCTGCCGTTGAAAAGCTCATCAAGCAAAAGAAACTCGCCGGCGGATCAGTCCTCGTCCTTCGCCAAGGAAAAATCATCTACAAAAAGCAATTCGGATTCGCCAGTCGCGCCGCTAAAAAACCTCTGGCTGAAGACACCATCTTTAGAATTTATTCCATGACCAAAGCGATCACCTCTGCGGCCGCTCTCATGCTCCACGACGAAGAGAGGCTCAAACTTGACGATCCAATTTCCAAACATCTTCCAGAATTCGAAAGCCTCACTGTTTGGAAGGGCGGCGCCGAGCCTATCAAAGCTTCACCCGCTCCCACCGTCCGTGACCTCCTCCGTCATACCGCCGGATTTTCCTACGGCTGGGGAGGAACACCCGTCGATCGACTTTATCAGAAATTCAAACCACTCGACCGTAACAAAACACTCTCCGAAATGACCCGAGCCGTCGCCGACGTGCCACTCCTCTACCAGCCCGGAAAGAAGTGGGTCTACGGTATCAACACCGATGTCCTCGCCCGCGTGGTGGAAGCCGCCTCCGGCAAGAAATTCTCCACTTTCCTCGAAGAACGCTTCTTCACCCCACTCGGCATGACAGACACCGGATTCCATGTTCCTGCCGACAAAGCCGATCGACTCGCCGATGTCTATGCCGGTAAGGCCGGAGTCCTCGTCACTGCCGAACCCGCAAAAGGATCGCCCTTTCTCAAATCCCCTGCCCACCAATCAGGCGGAGGTGGACTCGTTTCCACCATCACCGACTACGGACGATTTCTCCAAATGATCGCTAACGGAGGAAACTTCCAGGGAAAAACATACCTCAAAAAGGACACCGTAAGATTGATGACCACCAACCAACTCCCCAAAGAAATTCCGGCAATCATTCTCGGACAACAAAGACACGGCACCGGATTCGGTTTGGGCTTCTCGGTCCGCACTGCAATCGACAATCGCTGGGACAAGGACGCCCGCCTCGGGGAATTTGGCTGGGGCGGTATGGCTTCAACTCATTACTGGGTCTCGCCCAAAGACGAACTGGTCGTCGTCACTATGGAGCAAACCCTTCCCTACAATTCGAACATGGAGAAGACTCTCAAGCCGATCATCTACGAGGCGATCATCAATTAGGTTCCCATGAAGACCTTCCTGTTTCTCGTCCTGCTTCTTCAAGCTCAGGCCTTCAACACCGTCGTTCCCGAAAAATCCTACGCCGATCCTCCCACCGGCGATTTCGTCACCAATGGCATCATTACACCCCTCGACCAGGAGATGCGGAATTTCTACATTCGCAATGCCGACGGAGCGATCGAAGTCCAACTCACTCCCGATGCCAAGATCGGCCTGCAATCACGGGTTAAACGCGGTGGCTTCGAGGCCCGCATAGTCGAATTTCAATTAGGATCAAAAAAGTTCTCCCACGAACTCCCTATGGATCTTTATGTCAAACGCACCTTCAAGGATGCCGAAGCCGTTCAGAAATATCTCAAGAGCTCCTACAAACAAATTTTTGATGGCAAACTCTACCTCGAGCCCATCCCCGATCATCTTCCAACTGAGAAAGAACCATGGATTTCCGGGAAATTCCTCAAAGAAAACGGTCGCTTCATGGATGTCCAAATTGGTGACAAGATCGTGCAGATCGGCACGCAGGGACACGACGGGCAACATCGTATTATGGGCCTTCTTTCTCAAAAAGACATCAAGCCTTTCGTCCAACAAGCCTTCGTGCATGGACGCCTGAAAGGCTCTGTCTTCCATGCCCACGAAGTATGCCTCCGCATGCTCGAAAACCCCAACGAACAAGACGACCCGAATCTTGGCCGCTATCTTTTCATTGGCGATTCCATCTCAGGCAACTACGACGCCGCCCTTCGAACAGCCCTCAAAGGCAAGCTCAACATCTACCACCCGCCCACCAATTGCGGACCGGTTTCCAAGGGGCTCGCCAATATCGTGCAATGGCTCGGACCCTACGATCAGCCGAAACATCGATGGGACATCATCTCATTCAACTTCGGCCATTGGGATTCCAGCAATACCAAGGAGAAATACCAGACCGATCTCGAAGCGGTCATCGCTCAACTGAAAAAAACCAAAGCCAAACTGATCTTCGTCACCACAACTCCGATTCCAGGTGCTTACCCTGATCCTACCAATCCCTCAGAAGCCAACAAGGCCACCGGTCGCGTGCAAAAAACGATGGCGCGCTTCATCAATCCCTGGGCTCTCGAAGTCATGGCCCGTCATCCGGAAATCAAAATCTGTGACCAACACGCCCTCATCTCAAACGAAGCCTTCTACGCCACCTGGATGGCCAAAGCCGGCTTCCACAAAAAAGGCGAAAACAATCCTTACGGCGACCTCCATATTCCCGGCCTCCTTTCCCAACCCGTCGGACGCCAACTGGCCCGCCTTGTCCTCGACACTCTGGGCCGCGAAAAGGAATCCCTCAACCTGCACTCCGTGAGCGAAAACGATCTCAAATTCAATCCCGCCGCCCTCTCAGGACGTGACCCCGTCGACTTTCTTGATCTCCTCACCAAGGACGCCCGCCTGAGAAAATACAACAGGCACTGAAATCTCGACTGCGCCGCTTTCTCCCAACCCTCACAGATCACAAGGTCTCTGGATGGCTTCAGCTTAGTCAATTGAGACCCCTATCCGGATATACCTTTGATCATCCGCCTTTGAGAGCGTCAAAGTCACTCTCTCGAGACTACCCTGCGGTGAGATATCGATTTCTTCAGGCAAGGGATCGAATTCATTCCACTCCACGAGATCATCACTGGTTTCAAAAACCACCTCACCAACCTGCGCCTCCGGATCTCGCATGAAGATAAACTCAAACTTACTGGTGTCTGCCGCCGGTACGGACTCAATCACGATGGTGTCATCTTCAATCAATGGCGACAGGCCAAAATAGTACTCCTGAACATTAGCAATTCCATCGCCATCAGCATCCTGCTCCGGGCCGCTCTGACCACCCGGAAGCTCTTCCGAGAAAGCCCAGCTTTGATAAGGCGTCTGCAAATTTAGCTCGATCCGGTTCACCACCCACCGATCTGAAGCTCCTCCGGTATCGTCAAAAGTAAGATCCAAAGAACCATCCTCAACCTCTACCAGAAATGTCGTTTCCAAAAATTCGTTGGTGGCCGTTTCAAGATTACTCGCTACGAGGTTTCCCTCTGCGGCAATCGTCATATTTTCCCGAGGATCATCTTCATCACCTTGCCTAACACTCACCTCCCAGACTCCATTGGCAATCCGGTGACTCCAGGTCCGCGCACTGCTCGACCAGAGGTAATCTCTGTTAAACAGATCGGATCCGCCCCGGTCCCTCGAGGTCACCGACCCACTCCACGACACATCGCCGTCCGTCTGCCGGGACACCCGAAAGGCTCCGGAAGCAACCGGACTTTGTGTCCCCCCAAGGTCGTAAACATAACGTTCGGCCGAAAGATCCACCACCATTTTGATTTCGTCTCCCGATGGATCCGACTTGCCACCCACTCCCTGGGCTGTCACGCGATAAAATAAATTAATTCCGGGGACCGGAGCGATATCTACGTAGCTTTCCGAGTCCGGCCCCACGGTATCATAAATCTCCCAGGTCCCATTCCGCTCAAGTTTTCGTTCGATCTCAAATCCGTCTTCCGAATCACTGTTATCGTTCCAGCTCAGAGAAACTTCACCCGAAATCGACAGGTCAGCAATCAAACCACTCGGCGCCGCAGGGGGAGGACCCGGAGACGGAGCAATATCAACTTCAAGTGTATACAATTGCGCGCTATTGGCGCTCCCTCCCGTCACTCGCAAATAATAGTCGCCTGTCGACGGCACCGAAAAAGAAACGATCTCCTCTCCCTCTCCAATCGGCTCCGAGCTTGCCTGGCTTAGGACCGTGGCGCCATTCGATGACAGGATGGCGATATCGAGATCATGAATACTCGTAAAATCATACAGGGAACCTGACGAACATGAACCATCGGTATTTTGCGGCCCCTCCACAAAGCCACCCGGAGTCGCAACCGGAACAACACGATAAGTGATCAATGATTCCGATGGAACATCCTCCAGGAGATAAAAATCCTGATCGCTGTTATCATCGATACTGAGATAGTCTCGCGAAAACGAATCTCCCACCGAGAGGGCGAGGGGCGCAGCGTTTCCGGGAGAGTCATTGTTCCTGACACTGGAATCGTGCTTCTCAAAATAATCCCCGTAGAGGCGGTTCAGGGAAAAAATATCATCCAACTGCAATCCGCGGAACTGACGCGAGATGAAAGGCTCCATTAACTTGGTCTGATTAATCGGGCAAACATGGCTCAACGCAAGACCGTGTCCGTGTTCGTGTTCCACCACATTGCGCAGATTGAGAGAATTACTCGAGGTGTTGCCATAAAATACCGGATTTGCGGTATCGATGACCATGTCACCTGCACTCGGAGAAAAGTTATACGCCAGGGTATTCGAACCAGATTCCCCGTCGATGAAATGCCCTCCGATCCGAATGTCGCCGCGGGTTCCAATCGATCCTGAAGGAAGCGAGAATTGCGCGAATGCTGCCCCGTCATCATTCGCTTCGTATACATAAGACACCCCCGTCAACTCAGAAATATTATCAAACGCTGCTTGAAAAACCGCAAACCAAGGGCGCGTGGTAAGATCACTGCCGCCACCGCTCACCCCGTATCGAGCATCCAAAAACTCGATAAGATCACTGTCCGACGTAGGTTCACCATTGAAACCAAAAATACTTGTTCCATCGGGGATGAAACTCCAACGAAGAGTCGTCGGCTTTCCTTGCTCGTTACCTTCGAAGAAGGAATTGTAGGTCGCAGTCCGTCCCCACCGATCGTCCTCGTCGAATTGAGTTGCTGGCTGAGGTTCTCCAGGAACATCTCCCATCTGGTCTTCCACGGCATGAAATGCCTGAAGCGCTTCAGGGGCGACTCCGGGAGCCCAGCACATCGAAAAAGGAGGAAGGGGGGAATTCTCCCGAAGACGGGCAAACTTCGCTAACCTCATCTGCATCCCCGGCGACAGCCCGGCAAATTTACTCAGAGGAAGGCGAGGCCCGATCTTCATCAGGTTATCGCGGTATTCCCTCAATTCTGAGCGGTCCTCCAAAAACCTCTCCCATTGCAATTCTCGAAATACCGGATCCACGGACCCTACAATCTGGTCGGTGGAACGAACCCCATCTGGCTCAGAGCCAGAACGCGAGTCCTCCTCCGAGAGGATGGCATACCCCCCAAATACCAAGGCAATCGGAACCAAAAGACGAAGCGATTTCAGGCGCACAACCATTCAAAGTATGAAAATAGCCCTGTATTTTGAATTCTCAATGTATTTACATTTAAAAATCTGGAACTCCTACCAGCTTAGGATGGGCAGGATACTGCTCTATTGAGGCTTTCAAGCTGGCATCAAACCACCATTGTTCCAAATATAATCGAAAGGCCATACCGTTGCGATACCCCGCTATCCCACGGGGCCATCCACATCTCTTAAGAGATTTCCTATAGCAGCTCAAAAAACTGCGGCAACACTCGCAGGAAGAGGGAATTCTTCCCGCCTCGTGACAGCTGACTCGCTACCAAATCAGCAGGCGCATCGGCATCAGCCGGACCACTGAAGTAGAGACAATGCCCATCCGTGCAAAGCGACTGACAAAGATGCGGATTTCCCTTCTCTCGAGCTATTTTGATCTCACAATCCGGCGAGAAAAAACTGAGTTCGCTCAAAGGAGCTCCATCCTCATTCCACTCAACACTCGCTTCGATCAGCTTGCCCTCTCCTGATGACAGTTCGAAGGAATCTCCGTTTTTCAAAAGCAATTTCCATCCTGACAACTCCACGACCCAAGCAAGGAGAAGAAGCGCCGCGGTCCGCTGTTCTTTCTGAGCTACGATCTTCACTTTATTGATCGCCGAAAAAGATTTCTTTGCTGCCGGGTCATCGAAGAGCCCCGCAGTGGCAAGACGGAAGAAATAACTCCGTGTCCACGATAAGTCCTGAGTGATCATCGACTGCCCCGTATCCTCCCGGGCGGCCACGATACGCTCAAATCCCGCAGTCGGATCCGCCCAGGTCGAGCTATCGAAAATTAAACGATCTACCAGTCGGTAGAGCCCTTCTTCAAAAAGATCCGAGAGTTCATTTTGCCACCAGAAAACCAATGGCAGGTCGCTATTCAAATGCGCAAACACGGTATTCCTCAAGCGCCCGAGGGATTTGCCTTTCAGTAAAAAGGAAACCTGCTCCGAACAAATCGACTTCTTCCCGTGCGCCAAATGACAATGCGCCGTGATGTAGGCCTCGATCGATGGCTCCGGCGCCTCGCGATCCATCGCAATCAGGAGGGCGCGACAGGCATTTTCCTGGGTCAGCGACAAAATCGTTTCCGAATTGGCCGTCAGTTGCGAGGGATCTTCGGTGTAGATGAGAAAATTCATCAGCGAGGCATTCGTGCTCGCGTCATCCGCCTCCCAAAGCTTCTTCAACTCGCCATCAATGGCCGCGACCTCCACCGCACGGCCCAATCCGGCACTGGATAATTCCACACTCATTACTAGAGCCTCCTCCATTTCCGCCCTTCACCACTTAACATTTCGTCGGCTTCGGTCGGTCCCCACCCTCCGGCGGGGAACTCAGCCATCGGCGGTGGATTCTCACTCTCGTGCCAGGCCCTCTCGATGTTATCGACGAACCTCCACGCTTCTTCCACTTCATCGCGACGCGCAAACAAGGTGGCATCTCCCGCCATGCAATCGAGCAAAAGACGCTCGTAGGCTTCCGGACTACTCTTTCCGAAACTCGAAGCGTAATGAAAGTCCATCTTCACCGGCTCCATACGCAAGCTGGTGCCCGGAAGCTTCGAATTCATTCGCAGGGAAATCCCTTCATCCGGCTGAATGCGAATCACGAGAACATTTCCATCCGGCACTCCACCGGGAGCAGCATTGAAAAGAACACTCGGGGTTTCCTTGAAGTGGACCGAAATTTCGGTCGCCTTCTTGGGCAGACGTTTTCCAACCCGAACGTAAAACGGCACGCCGCTCCAGCGCCAGGTGTCGATCATGCAACGCAGCGCTACGTAAGCTTCCGTTTCCGACTCGGGATTTACGCGATCTTCCTCGCGATACCCCGGCACTTCATTTCCGTTGATATTTCCTGAGAGGTATTGCGCGCGCACGACATTCTCCTTCACCAGCTCAGGGGTATCCCACTGGCGCAGCGAGCGAATCACCTTCACCTTTTCATCCCGCACTCCATCGGCACTGAGATCAGTCGGCGGCTCCATCGCTACCAGACTGAGAAGTTGCAACAAGTGGTTTTGCACCATGTCGCGCAGCGCTCCAGCTCCGTCGTAGTAGGCTCCGCGCCCACCTTCCATCCCCAAATGCTCGGCACAAGTGATCTGAATATGATCGATGTATTGCTTGTTCCAAAGTGGCTCGAAAATGGCGTTGGCAAAGCGCAGCACCATAATGTTCTGCGCAGTCTCTTTTCCGAGATAGTGGTCAATTCGATAGGTGTCCTTTTCCTCGAAGGTGCCATTGACGACCTGATTCAAATGCTGTGCCGTAGCCAAGGTCGTGCCGAAGGGCTTCTCAACAATCACCCGCGACCAACATCCTTCCCTTTCTTCGCTCAAGCCGGCTTTTTTAAGATGAAGCAAAATATCGTCGAAATATTCTGGCGCGCTCGCGATATAAAAGAGGCGATTCCCTTTCGCTCCCCGCTCTTCATCGGCGGCATCGAGCTTGGCGGCCAGCGAAGCGTAACCGGCCTCATCCTGAAATTCACTTTGGTGATAGCTGATATTCGGAGCCAGCGAATTCCAGAGTTCTTCGTCGTGCCCCGTCCGGGAAACCTTGCGATTAAGCTTCTCCAATCCCTCCCGGAAAAATTCATTGGTCCAATCCCGCCGGGCAAAGCCGATAATCTGCACGCCGGGGGGCAACTCGCCATCAACTGCTAAATTATACAATGCCGGAACCAGCTTGCGATGGGTCAAATCACCGGTGGCTCCGAAGATCACCACGGTGCAAGCTTCGGGGCGATTGCGGGAAACCAAGTCTTCTCGGAAAGGATTGCTCACGCTGCGTTCTGCCACCCCGAAGCCCAATCCGCAATACCGGAGCGCTGAATTCCATTAATTGAGGAAGGTAAAATCAGTCGCAATTCCCAATCTCCTTGACCAATTCATCCCCCGAGGTGCATCTTCCCGCCATGCTCACTCGCAAGCACATCGAACTAGGCGCCAAGCTCTACATCGCTCTGCACCTCATCGTCTTCGCCATCTTTTTCTTCGGCGTACTCCAGATGATGGGCTTCTTCGGAGGAAAGTAAGATCCAGCCCTGTCCAACTCAGGGGCCTCGCAGCATGGAATTGAGAAACCAAATGGAGATGCGAGGCCGGCGATGAGCCGTTACCAGCTTGATCAGCCACTAACGCTCGACATTAATAAACACCGCCTGGACATCTTCGTCGTCTTCCAGCTTGTCCACCAAAGCATCGATCTCGACCAACTGCTCCTCAGTGAAAGGCTGTGGGTTATTGGAAATCCGCTCCAGAGCCGCCTTGGTCACCTCGACCTTGTGCCGCTCCATCGTCTCAGTCAATTTTCCAAAGGAAGAATACTCGCCATAAACGAGACCCATGTCGCCTTCGACTTCCATCTCTTCGAGACCGGCGTCCATGAGTTCCAGTTCCAGCTCCTCAAGATTCACCCCCTCCGGATTGAATTCGATCACGCTCTTGCGATCGAACATGAATTCCAGTGATCCGGAATTCACCATCTCTCCTCCGTTCTTGTTGAAAATCGTGCGCACATTCGTCACCGAGCGATTGGTATTTTCGGTCGCACATTCCACGTAAAAAAGACTGCCGTGCGGTCCCTTGCCCTCGTAATTGACCTGGCTGATGTCAGCGAGATCCTTTCCGGCGGCCCGCTTAATCGCCTTATCAATGTTGTCCTTCGGCATGTTCTCTGCCTTGGCATTGAGAATCGCCGTGCGCAGCGAAGCATTGGAATCAGGATCTGGCCCGCCTTCCTTGGCGGCCATCGTGATGCTCTTGGCCAATTTTGGGAAAATGCGCGACATCTTTCCCCATCGCTTCTCCTTGGCTCCTCTCCGGATTTCAAATGCTCTTCCCATAATCGTGTAATTTGTCTGAAGCCAAGCTAGCGGGCCGAAACAATTTTCAAACCTCAAAGTTTTCGGACGGTTTCCTCCCTCCCACGCATTCCCCGGCACCATGGCCAATTCAAAATTGGCCCACCATAGCGTTGCGGTAGCAATTCCCATCCTCCTCTCGGCAATAACCTCAAACAGATCACCCCATTATCGGCACCCATTTCATCTTCAGCCAAAATCTTGAAAGCAAATAGGCGACATCACCTTATTCCTTTGAGTCCTTATGAAATTCTTCCTGCTGCTCTCAGCGCTCCTCTGCTCATCACTTACCGCTAACGAATGGAGACTCGTCTGGTCCGATGAATTCGATGGCAAAGGGCATCCCGACCCTAAAAAGTGGGGCTACGAAAGTGGCTTTGTTCGTAACAAGGAGAGGCAATACTACACCACCAAGAGACTCCAAAACGCCCGACTCGAAAACGGGCATCTCGTCATTGAAGGGCATAAGGAATCACCATCCCTCGATTCCCTAAAAAACGAGCCAACCAAAAAACTCCCAAGGATCAACTACACCTCGGCCAGTCTCCAGACCAAAGGACTCGCCAGTTGGAAGTTCGGCAAAGTCGAGGTCCGTGCCAAAGTCCCCCAAGGACTCGGCGTCTGGCCCGCCATCTGGACTCTGGGAGAGAACATAAGCACCATCGGCTGGCCCCGCTGCGGCGAAATCGACATTCTCGAATTCGTTGGAAAGGACCCCAAACACATCCACGCCAACGCTCATTTTCATCGCGATGGGAAACATTCCTCAGACCACAAGAAGCGGAAAGGAAACGAACCATGGGAGGATTTCCACACCTACTCCATCGAGTGGGACGCCGAGTGGATTCACTTCGCCTTCGACGACACCCGCTACCACAGCTTCCGGGTCAACAAAGCTGATACGGAAAAAGGAAACCCCTTCCACAAGAAACACTACCTCATCCTCAATCTCGCCCTCGGAGGCACCTGGGGAGGAAAAATTGACGACTCCATCTTCCCCTGCCAATACCTCATCGACTACGTACGGGTTTATCAAAAATCAGCGGAAGAGTAGGCGAAGAACTACTCTTCCACGATCAAGACCCCGCGCGTGATTTGCCAATGCCCCGGGAAGGTGCAGAGGTAGGGATACTCCCCCGGTTTCTTGGGCGCATCGAAATAAACAATGTAGCGTCCTCCGCTCTGCAAGATGGGCGAAAAGGCCAGAACTCCTTTATCCTCGATCACATAATGTTTGGCCAATCCATCAGGACTTGAGGCCAGCTTCATCGACCCTTCCCCGACCCGCTGGAGCGCATCGGGTGTCACGAGCACAAAATTATGCGGCATACTCGGATCAACATTGCTTACCGTCAACGCCACCCGGGCACCCGCTTTCGCTTTCAAAATCTTCGGGGAAAATTGCAGACCCGATACCGCCTTGACCTCCAATCGCTGAATGGCAGCCAACTTGGCCTCATCCCCCACGATCTTACTCAAGCCTTCCTGTTTGGTGAGGCGAGGATCGACCGGACTATTCCCTGGAATTGGAAAATCATTCCACTCGTCCTTCTTAATCTTGGTGTAGCCCTCGAAATCGGTAAACGGTTCGCCCTGTTGAAAAATAGAGTAGTAAAGATCCGGAGCAAAGGCTTGTCCCTTTGCCGTCTTCAATTCGAGATAGAGGTGAAACTGCATCACCGGATGTAACTGCGGGATTTCAACAAACACACTTTTGCCGTCCTTGAGTAATTGCAGACTACAAATCTTTACCCGGTCATGCCCTTGCGACCCCGGATGCTTGACCGAATATTCCGCCGATCCATAAGCACCGCTATAGAGATAGTTCCACTGCTCGGCAAAGGCCCGCTTTACCGTCAAAGACTTTGGATCAATCGCCTCATCAAAGTGGAGAATCAAACCATTTCCCCGAGTCTCAACTGAACGTGGCAGGATGAGCGACTCTCCCTTCTCCGTGTAACGCAGGCGCTCCAACGAGCCGTTCTCTCTCGCATAACTTTGCCAACCATCAGAGCCCGCAAAGTAAACTGCACCGTCGTATTTATTGAACCGCGAACGATGCGCGCCTGAGAGAAAATCACCCGCCAAAGGCATCACCCCTCCCTGAACGCCATCGCCAATCTCTTCACGCAAAACAAGGTAGTGCTCACAATATCCGAACGAACTCCCCACCATCCGCCCTGAGAGCGGACCGAGGCGATCATCCTTCGGGAGAAAAACAATATCGCCCGCAGAGTTTTCGATTCCGCGCGGGATAAAGCACATCGGCATCTCATAACCGTGTTTCCCGTAACCCTTCTTCGGTCCAAAGAACCCATGGTAACTCCCCTCGCCCACTTCAAAAATCCCCGAAGCCGGTTGCCAGCTTCCTTCCTGCGGCATCGCAAAAACAATCCCGCCGTCCGGCGACACTCCGGTACCATTCGTCCCCCGCAATCCCGTGGCGATCACTTCCGGCTTTTTGCCCGGGGTCCAACGCGTCATCCCAAACTGCTCGGAGCGCGTGAACCAATAAAATCGTCCCTTGTCATCCCGATGCAAGGTGAGCGCAAAGCTGTTTCCCCTCGCGGTTGGAAATTCATTGGTGAGACATTCGTAAAAGTCAGCCTCACGATCTCCGTTCAAATCCACCAATCGCGTGAGTTGATCCCGACCGATAACGTGCACATCTCCGTCGTGAACCACCAGGCCAAGCGGTTGGTGCAGTCCGGAGGCAATCCGCTGCCAGGTCAACTCATTCAAATCCTCATCTACCCCATCAACCAACCAAACGTCACCCATCAAAGTGCACACGGCCACGGTGTCTGCATCGACAATGCCAACCCCGCCAATCCGCATCGGAGTCTTAAAGGGATTGGCGTCACGATAGGGAATGGTCAGCGTATCGATGACAAAAGGCCCTGTTTCTTTTCCAAGTGTCCCTCTTGTCATCACCGTTTGGTCCGCCCAACGGGCAGGCCCTGCTGGTTCCAAATTCACTTTTTTCAAATCATCAAGCCGGGGAAGCGGGCAATTCAATTTCACTCCCGCAGGCAAGTCGCCAGCGATGTTCAGAACGTGCACGGGATTGCCATCCAGAACCATCGGCGTATCCCAAACTTTGGCCTCTCCGATCTGATACCCGAAAACCACCCGATCTTTCACCCGGTGAAAACCAAGATACTTCGTTTTGATTCCCTCGGGAATCTCCCATCGCGACTTTGAGAGATCACCAATCGATTCTCCCTTGGCCTTCACCCCTGAGGTGATCCCGTATCGTCGCGACTCCCAGAGGACGAGATCTCCCTTCCAAGCCGCCGTGTAGGTCAATCGCTCCGGATCAAATAAGATCGTGTATTCCCCCACCCGAACATTCACCGCTTTATGTGTCACTCCGCCCTCATGACTGGTCACCTGCATCAGCAAACCGCCAAAATCCATTTCATTAAGCCGCCCGTCAAAATTATCCGACTCGGGATTCTGCCCCCAGTGCCCCCACACCCCGCCATCCAATCCGGGAAACTGCGGCAGGATTTTCGGCGGTTCTCCCTCGTGAGCCAACCAACGAAGCGACTCGTTGCGATAAAAATCCCGTAACCGGTTCGCCGGAAAGGGATCCACAGACTCCTGTCCCCGGAGGTTCAATACCAATCCCACCAAGAGCAATAAAAGGAAAGCTCGCATCACTCGAAGATGACAAAATCCCCCACCGCAAAGCAAGGCCAAGCCCCACAAAGTGACCGAAAGCGTTTACTTCTGCTCCCGCTTCACCACCTTCATCGCACCCCTCCAGTCGCGCTGGAACGAGACCCGCTCCCGAAGCGTGTCTTTTTTCTTCCCCCCGCCGTGCTCGATCAAGATGACCGCCCGCTGCGATTTAATCATCGTCTCCTTGATCCGAAAAACCGGCGCGCTTTTGTGACGAACAAAACAATGCAGCGCAACATCCCAATGGTCCGCATTCCAAAGGTACGCCGCCGGCGAAAAATCATCCATCTCAGCCATCGCCACGAGCAATTCCCGAATCGCCGCCTCACCATGATCACGGATCAAGCGTTTTGCCGCCCGCTTGTTCATCACACCCTCGACGTAAGACGCAATCGGATTCCTCCGTGACTCCTCTGCCTCCTCCAAAAGCGCCCTCTGGTGATGCGCCATCAGCTCATGCAACTCCTCCCGCTCGATCTCTCCATCCTGCCACTGACGAATCAGGACATTGGGCGTTGGAAAGGGCGCTAACTTCATTGGGGAGAACTTTACAGAGACACTGCCACTTGTCCACCCACCGAGTCGGTGCTACCCCTCATCCATGCAGGTTCAAAAAGTCAAATACGCCCTCTGGGCCGCGGACCATCTCCGCGCCATCAAATTTTACCAGGACACCTTCGGAGCCGACCTTTCCTTCGAAATGGAGGTCTGGAGCGAACTCACTCTTTGCGGATCCACCATCGGGATCCACGGCGGAGGCGAAGGCAAACGCACCTGGACCGGCCTGAGCTTCCAGTGCGACGACCTTCCCGCCGCCATCGAACTCGTTCAGAAAAACGGCGGTGGACTCGTCCGCGAGCCCGAAGAAGAAGACGGCGTGATTCACCTCGCTTTTTGCTTTGATACCGAAGGAAACGAAATCATGGTCACCCAAAAACGCGCCTAAATACATGTTCCCACTCGGTCTCCTTCGTCTCTTCTCCATCCTCGATGGACTCTCCTTTGTCATTCTCCTCTACTTTTCGATCTACGAAAAACGCATCCTGGGCAACGAGGACGCCATTCGCACTCCCGGGATGATTCACGGCGTTATCTTTTGTGCCTTCGTCCTTTTACTCTTCTTTAGCTGGGACAAATACAAGTGGTCTCTCAAGCGGGCCGGCCTCGTCTTCGTCTGCGCTCTCATTCCTTTTGCGCCCTTTTTCCTAGAGCCCTCGCTGAAACGTGAGCAGAATTCGCTCTCATGAAATCAGCTCTTATCTTCCTCGCCCTCCTCTTCCCAATCTTCGCCATGGCCGATCATCACAAAAAAGAAGCCGGAGCCTACCGTCATGTCGTCATCATCAAGTTTAAGGAGGACGCCACCGACAAACAGAAGGCCCACATCTCCAAAGAGTTCGCTGCACTGGAAAAGAAAATCCCCACCATCACCGGCATCGAATGGGGAACCAACGTGAGCCCCGAAAACCACGCCCAAGGCTACACCCATTGCTTCATCGTCAGTTTCAAGGACCGCGCCGGCCTCGATGTCTACCTCCCGCACGAGGCCCACGGCGCCTTCGTGAAACAACTCGTCCCCGTCATGGACAAAGTCCTCGTCGTCGACTTCATCGCGAAGTAATTCGCCGCAAATTCTTACCTCAAAAAGGCGCGGCTCACCCCGCGCTTTTTTTGCGTCCGCTCAATCTCAAACCAACCTGGATCGCCTCGGACTTCATGAAAATGGTTGAAACTGTCATCTCGCTTTTAAGTCCGCGGCGGGATCGGCTTGGTCCACATTGTCTTGCACGCTTTCAGACTTTTCAGCCCGGTTGGGCAGCCAGGTAAATCGACCCCAATTTCTGCGGCCAGGCACAATCGGCAATTCCTTTTCCCCCGATTTGGTCTCGATCATGATCTTGGGGCCACCCCTTTTGGGATCCGGGAATGCCCGGGTCACGAATCCATCGGGAGCCCAGGTAGGGTCGTCGCCGCGCCCGATTTTTCTTCGATTTTTCCCATCGCTGCCCACCACCCAGACGTGAAAGGTCTCAGAGATCAGCCGATCTCGTTGCGGGTTTGGAACGCCCGTGAACTTGCTCATGTGAACCATCTCGACGCCCTCCCAATGCGCAATCCACTTGCCATCAGGAGACCAGGCCGGGACTTTTTGCTCGATGGGCGCCTCGATTACTTTGTGGAAATCCACCTTTGGAGGGGAAACCAGTCTGGACTTGCTTCCATCCAGCGCACTGACCCAGATGCGCATCTCGCCGCTGCGGTCAGAGACGAAGGCGATCTGATCTCCTTTGGGCGAAACAACCGGCATCGCGTTGCTGAACTTCAGTTGCTCGGGATCGGAAAACAGCCGTCTCGATTCGCCCGTCTCTGTGTTCATGAGATGAATCTGGCTCTCCCGCGAAGGATCTTTCCCGGGCCGGGCCTTCATCCAAACGATGTGCCGGGAGTCGGGCAACCAGGAGGGTAACAAGTTCATTCCCTCATCGATGAGAGAGCGGGCGTTCCTGCCATCAAGACCGGAAATCCAGAGCGAAAGGCTATCGCCGACCTGTTGGACATAGATCAGCTTTTTCCCGTCCGGGGAGCATGCGGGCATCCGGCAGCCGCGCTTGGAACGGGAAAGCTGCTGGCGGTCTGAACTATCTTCCTTCATGCGATATAGCTGGAGGATCCCCTTCTCATCGGTATGGCTCACAACAAGCTCACGCAATTCAGTTCCCGATGGAGAGGCCGGACCCTCCTCGGAAAGCGCGATCGAGGTGGCTAAAAAGGCTACCAGAAGGGTTCGTAAAATGTGCATTGTCTATTCCGGAAGAGGTGGCGGAGCTTGGAGTTTTTTGAGTAACGTTTGAGTCCAGTCACGCCCTGCCGAGAGCGCGCTCCGAAATCTGGTTAAGGGTTTGAGCGTTCATTGGATTTTTCTACTCGCAGCGGGCAGTGCGTTAATCTGCGACGACTTGTTCTGCCTACTGAAATCCAAATTCCAAACCTCCAATAAGATGAGTCACAGCATTAAGAAGTCTATCAAAATCTTGTTTTGGAGGGTATCTATTATCACCATGTGAGTCTACCGAAGCGTCAATATAATGAATGCTTAGATCCCATTGAATACCATCTAATATCCTAATATCGCTATATTCTTTCTTCCAACTCCACACGTCTATTTCATCTAAAATGTTTCGGAAAGTGATCCATGAATCTTCAGTAACTTCTATACCTCGATGCACTTCTCCACCTCGCCACAGCTTGTTCGTATACTGAAGTGTCCCGTCTTTCTGGAGTTCTACTTCGTAAGGAAGTCCTGGGGAGTCTCCAATGGATATTTTAAATACTTTGGGTGGAGTCATAGATTCTTCCGTCCGCGCCGTGAACTTTGAATTAGGAACTTTTGTTTGTCGATCAGCAACCAAGCCTCACTCGTTTGCCTCTATCAATACTCAGTGCGAATGAAGAAATCAAAAACGTCCTTCGCGGGATACTCCCGCTACGGATTTCTTGATGATCGATACCAGCTCATTCAATCGCTTACTCAAAATAAGTATCCTCATGGGCATAGGGCGGGGCGCAGCAGCAGAGAAATTGCATTGGCTCGGTCGCCTTGATTTGATGCCACGCTCCGGCGGGGATGAGAATGCTGTCGCCGGGGCCCACTTCCCGTTCCTCACCATCGATTTCCATCACGCCAGCTCCCTCGAGGAGGTAATACAATTCTTCGCTCACTTTGTGGTAATGCC
Source organism: bacterium (assembly GCA_018222765.1). GTDB lineage: Bacteria > Verrucomicrobiota > Verrucomicrobiia > Verrucomicrobiales > Akkermansiaceae > SW10. The sequence continues at coordinate 60,253 of JAAEZT010000003.1, forward strand.
GTTCGGTCTCGCCACCCGCCGGAAGAGTCGCTTCGGCAAGGCTTTGATTTTTCACCGGCGCGTTGCTGAGATCGAGCAGACTCCTGATCGTCGAGCCATCCTTGGTAGTGAAGGGAGCCTGCTCATCGCGCTTTCGGATTTCCATTCCCCTTGGTAACGGGATCCCCAAAACACTCAAGCTCTCGCCGCGCTTAAGACCTTGATTTTTCCTTCCTCCGCCCGCCATTTCACTTCGTATCCCGCCAGCAGGCAGCCATAGATCCGCTCGGGATCATCATGATAAGCCGGACGGGGGTCGAGGGACAGCGCTTCCGAAATGAGCCTTCGATCACCTCCCTCCAGATCATCGAATTGAAAAACAACCTCCATTCGCACCGGGGCCGCTTCGGCAAAGCCACCCTTTGCATCCGGCACCGCCTCGACATAGGGAAGGTAGGGCTTCACATCGAGAATGGGCGTGCCATCGACCAAATCCAATCCACTCACTTCAAGGGAGCCCTCTCCAATCGACTCAAATTTCACCAAGGAGAGCCCGATGCGATTGGGCCGAAATGGCGAGCGGGTCGCGAAGACTCCTTTTTTCTCATTCCCCCCCAATCTGGGCGGACGCACCAACCAACGGGCTTCTTCCTCATCAACCTGATCGAACAAAAAGACCAACCAAAGATGACTAAACTCCTCCAGCCCGCGACAGGCTTCGTCGTCCACCTCATCCGAAAACACAATCCGCCCACGCGCGCTTTCAACAATGCCACTTTGCCGGGGCGTCCCGAATTTCTCTCCAAAACAACTTTCCACCACCCCGATGGGCTTCATGGAAATCTCCCCACTCATCAGGCCAGAAATTCCGGGGCCAGATCCGCCCTTGAATAGGAAACTCCTTCCGAATCACAGAGCATGTTCGAGGAAATACGACCACTTTCCAGAATAGTCGGGAGTCCGCTTCCGGGATGAGTGCCTCCACCGACAAGGTAGAGATTCTTATATCCCTTGAGACGATTGTGAGGACGGAAATAAAGCATCTGGTCAATGGTGTGCGCCAAATTGAAGGTCGCTCCCATGAAGATGTCTCCCTCGTCGCGCCAATCGGTTGGGGTGAGGATTCGCTCGGCCACAATGTGCTCTCGCAGGTCTTTCATCCCTGTTCGCTCTTCGATTCGCTGCAGCACCTTGTCGCGATACTCTTGCTTGGTCGCCTCCCAATCATGCCCATGCCGGGTGTTGATTGTCGGCACGAGGATATAGAGCTGCGAATGCCCTTCGGGCGCCACCGTGGGATCGGTGATGCTGCTATTGCGCACGTAGACCGACATGTCATCGGAGACAACTTTCTCGCCACGAATGTCATTCACGTTCTGCGCGTAGTCATCGGCAAAGAGAATATGATGGTGTGGTTCGTCTTCGTAAATCTTGTCGAGCCCGAGATAAAGCATGAAGGTCGAGCAGGAAAACTTCTTCGAGCCCATCTCCTCCTCGGGCTTGCTCGCGCCATTCATCAAATTGACCATGGCGTGAGCGTAGTCCGCATTCATGATGACGTGGTCCGCTTCCAATAATTCGCCATTCTCCAACTTCACGCCCTTGGCATTGCCATTTTCAAATACCACTTCCTTCATCGCGGTACTGAGAAGTATTTTCGCCCCGTCCTCTTCCGCAGCCTTGGCCATTCCCTCGGAGATTTTGCAAAGCCCGCCCTGCACGTGGTAGATTCCGTATTTGTATTCGGTGTAGGAAAGGATGCTGAACAAGGCCGGGCATTTCCATGGGCTCATTCCGAGATACTTGGCCTGAAAGGTAAAAGCCAACTTGAGGCGGTCGTCTTTAAAGAAAGTATCGAGGACATCCACGACACTTTTCGAGGTCGCAATATAGGGAATCACCTTGAGCAACTCGTTCCGGAGATAGGCCGTGATCTTGTGGTAGGGCTTCTGCAGACAGGGATAAATCGCACGTAACTTGGGCGCATGATCCTTCATGAACCGGCGATATCCTTCCTCATCTCCGGGGAAAACCTCCGCGATATTTGCGGCCATCTTCTCGATATCGTAAGTCGTCTCGATCGACGTTTCCTCGTCCCAGGTCAGACGGGTCATGGGATCAAGCTTCACAAAATCCATGTAGTCATCACTGCAACGCCCGGTCTCCGCGAAGATTTCGTCCAGGGTAAATTTCTGATGGAGAAAGGTCGGACCGGTATCGAAGGAATAGTCACCTACCTTCAGTTCCGCGTTCCGACCCCCCACGCGGGGAGCCTTTTCTACCACCGTGACTTCAAAACCCCGGTTGGCGAGAATCATGGCGGAAGACAAACCTCCGGGACCTGCTCCAATAATAACGACTTTCTGTGGGCTGCTCATGACCGCTTGATAGGTAGACTAGTGATCCTTTTCACGCTAACACTTTTTCACCATAAGAAGGAATGATCACCCGCTTCGCACCCAGTCCCACCGGATTACTCCATCTCGGACACGCCTTTGCGGCTCATCTTGCTCAGCAACTAGCCCGGAAAAACGAAGGACTCTTCCTTCTCCGCTTCGAAGACATCGACCACACCCGTGTCCGACCAGAGTATTATGCCGCAATCGAGGAGGATCTCAGATGGCTTGGGATCAAATGGGACGCTCCCCCATGCCGACAGCTAGACCGGCTCGATTCCTACCAAAATGCCCTCGAAACCCTGAAATCACTCGAAGTAGTCTATCCCTGCTTCTGCACCAGACGGGAAATCGAATCCGAATTGAGCCATCTCACCAATGCCCCTCACGGCCCCGAAGGGCCACTTTACCCCGGCACCTGCCGTGATCTCAAAAACATCCCCACCGACAAAGAACCCGCCTGGCGTCTCGATGCACAAAAAGCCGCCGCTCTGGCCGGAGCATTAACCTTCCACGACCTAAAACATGGCGAAACCACCGTCGACCCTCTCCTACTGGGCGACGTCATTCTCTCCCGCAAGGACATTGGCACCTCCTACCATCTCGCCGTCGTCTGCGACGATGCAGCCCAACACATCACACACATCACCCGGGGCGAAGACCTCCTGCCGTCGACCCACGTACACCGTCTCCTGCAAAAGCTCCTCGATCTTCCCGAGCCGAAATTCCATCACCATCAACTCGTCCACGACGATCAAGGCGAACGCCTTGCCAAACGCCACGATGCCCTCTCACTCCGAGCCCTCCGCGAATCCGGAATGAGCCCGGCCGACGTTTTTTCGCAAATGCCTCCTCTCAATTTATAATCACGCAAGACCTCCGTATTGGCATCGCCGGAGACACCGCCATGGCCCGTGGTATGGCCTTTCAAATCGCTCCCCTCAACGACGACCTCGTTCCCGCCACTCTCCTCGAAAAGACGACCATCCTCCGCCCCGATATTAAAAAGGGCGAGCCCCTTACCATCGAAAACCTCCAGCTCCCCGACACCCCGTTAATCCATCTCTGGATCAAACAACGCGAGCTCCTCGAAAGTTCACATGATCGATAAAAGGAAGAGAATCCCTATGGATCGACCAACTTGACGCGAAGAAACTCTTTCGCCGCCGATCTTGCTATTTCCACTCGAGCGACTCCATCTTCCCACACAATCTCCAGTCCATCCAAGGTCACCCACGAATCTTCAGCGAGATCGGAACTTCCCTGAACTTCGTAGCCGAGGTCCGTCTCCCCTTCCCACTCCAAGGTCACGATTTCGTTACCCACGATAAGAGTAAGGTTTCGAATCACTTCATGCGCAAAGGGCAGCATTTCCAAGTCCAGATAAACCGGTCGGTGATCCTGATCCGAGGCGCCAAAAAGATTCCACCCCGGCTGAGGGCTGCTTGGCCAGAACACCGCCCCGCCAGTCACTTCGAACCCGGCCAGCGAGGGTAAGACGTAGTCGACCCGCAGACTAAAAGTTGCAGTATCGTACTTTGCGCTCTCGCTACTCGTCCCACTTCGTTCGGGCACAAAACTCGCATTCACCTTGGGATGATTGAGCAGTTGATTGATAGCAGAATTCACACTGTCACCACGAACCGGGTCGGCATTCTGATCCCCCGCGATGACAAAGCGCTCTCCGACGGGGAAGTTGGCTCCCATGTATCCACTCGCGCCCTCCGTAAGATAGTCAGCCCACATGCGAATCTCGTCGTGGTTCCGTCGACCGTTGCGATCTTCCGGACCGTCAAAAACCGGTGGCGTGGGATGGCTCACTAAAAAATGAAACCGCCGTCCATCGACATCGATGGGCACATCCCAATGACTCTTCGACGAGAGACGAAAAACCCCTCGCTCATCCTCGTCATACCACGAAGTCGGTAACAAATTTCCCGGTAAATCTCTCCACAACACCTCCTCAAAAGTTCGAATCGCATCCACATCGATGGGATATTTGGAAAACACCGCCATGCCATACTTCCCCTCAAATTCACCGAAACCGAAAGCATCTCCTCCATACCCTTGATCGCCCGGAGTATCATCGACCACGCCATTGTTATCGAAGTCAAAGCCCGAGTGAGTCCCCGTGTTCGACGGCGCAGTATAGCGATAGGGGAAATTCTGCGGGGGCCTTCCATTCTGGCTCACCTTAAAATATTTGTCATTAAGCCGCGTCATCGCCGTCCCATTGACATCGAAATCAAACTCATTCAGTAAAAGCACATCCGGCTGAATGATCTGAATCATCTCGGCAACCTGCTTCGCCCGAAAATACGTCCCGGGGCGTAAGACCGCCGCCAACTCACCTTTCGTGTTTAAAGCCAGGGAAGCATTGTAGGTCGCTACACGGATTTGGGGCGCAGCCCAGATGGAAGGCATTAGAAAAAGAAGGAGTAAAAACCTCACAACGGGACCCTAACTTAAGTTCCCTATTCTGACAGTTGAGAATTTCTTGCGCGAATTTCCCGGTTCACGGCCCCAAGAAAGATCCGAAGGAAAAGAGGTCAACACCCCAAGAAAACCCTAATGCAATTTTATTGCATTAGGGGGGAATGCAAGTAGTTTGCACCTCGTGATCGCTGCCCCACCAACCATCGCACCACATTCCCTCCGTGATCTCGCGGACGGAATTCATCAACAGATGTATTTCTGGGGACAGGATGTTTTGCGTCCGGAGGGAAATTTTTTGGTCGAGTATGGCTTCGAACGCCTCCCCTCGATGGGGCTGAAGGGAACCAGCCGCTATCGTTGCGAATGGCAAGGCGGATCCATCGAACTTTATGGAGCTTGTGCTGGTTGGTACGGAAGTGACGGCGGGTTTACCTTTATTCGTCCCCGTCACCGTTGTTTCGTCTGGCTTTCAGGTGATGTCACCCCCATTCCCGGGGCGTGGGAAAACGACCTCATCGACAGAGCTGCGGGGAAGAACGAACTCTATCAGGCTTCACTCCCCTTCATCGACTGGCTCCTTTCCTATGAAAAGGCCATTGTCAATCGCTTCGGCTCCGGCTATCGCCAAGCTAACTATGCGAGCTACCGGAAGGTCCCCAAAGCCAAAGCATGGATCGAACCTCCGCTCGCGTTGAAATGGTTTCACAACTTCCGCAACTCTCCCGAACTGCTAGTCAGGCCCAGGAAACTTGCGCGCAAAAATAATCTCTAACGTGACAAGTCCTACTCTTAGATCCCTGCCTCCGGTGATCGCATCACGCCCCATGCTGATGCTCTCCGGCTTTCTTGGTGCCGGAAAAACCACCTTGCTTAGGGCCCTCCTCGGAGAACTCACCTCCCGCAGTCTTCTCGCCGATGTTATCATAAACGACATCGAAAACGCTGAAATCGATCGGGGAACCTTACAAGACCGCGCAGCCTCAGTCGAGGCCCTCACCGGTTCCTGCGTGTGCTGCGAAGGCATGGACATGCTCTACGGAATGATCCTCAAGGCATCCAACAGCAAGCATGATGTCCTTTTGATTGAGCTCAACGGCACGGCCGATCCTATCCCTCTGCAAGAGACCTTCACCCTCATGCAATCTTCCTTTTTGCTTCAGCCACGCTGGCAGATCTGTGTAGTCGACGCCCGATTCTTCGGTCAGCGAAATCAGTTCCGTGAACTTGAACGACTTCAACTCGAAAGCGCGAGTCACTACTACCTCGCCCACACCGAGGCCGCCGAGGCCCAAGACCTCACGCTACTCGAATCAAGAATCAAGGCGATTAACCCACGCGCCAGCCGCACTAATTCTGCCGAACTCGCCACCTCTCTCAGCCAGGCGGTCCGACAAAACCGGCGCCATCACGCCGCCCTCACCAAAGAAAAATCCAAGCACGATCTCCTCACCGACTTCTCTCCTCGTCCCCCGGCCAAGCCGCACCTTCACGATCGACATCAACTCGCTCACGAATTCACCGGATGCAACATCGTCTTCCCAAAAGCCGTGGAACCCTCGCGAGTCGATGCCTGGCTCAAAGAACTTCCGCCCTCGGTCATTCGCACCAAGGCGCTCCTCACCCTGAGCACCAAGCCCAACCAACGCTTCCTCTATGAACGAGTTGGCACGCAACTCTCACCCAGACCGATTCCGGTCCGCGCTGTCGACTCCGTCCCCTGCTCGGCACTCTTCATCGGCTCGGACCTCCAACCAGACGAAATCCTCCGAATCACCAGCGAGGCCCTCCACCCCGATTGCCACTTTCCAGAAAAATGAACACCACTACTCTAACTCCTCCAGCGATCGATCTTCCGAAGGCCGATCGAATCGGCGTCGCTGCCTCCGTCCTCTGTGCCATTCACTGCGGACTCGCGCCAGTCCTACTCATCGCCATGCCCGCCTTCGGACGCATCTGGGCCCATCCCGCGTCCCATGCGCTTGTCGCGATTTTCATCGTGCCACTTGCAGCCTTCTCCATCCGTAAAGGCTATCGTACCCACGGAAAACGCTGGGTCATGGTCTCCGCAATGATCGGAATTCTTTTCGTGCTCGTCGGGGCTGCTCTCCCGGCCTTCTCAAAGGAAACGCCAATCAATAATCCCGCTCCTCAGGTCGCAGCCCCGATCGAAACTGAGGAAACCGAAGAGGGCACCTGCGACGCCCCGACCTGTGAAGAGACTACTTGTGATTTATGCCCTTCCTTGGCCGAGACCGAATCGTCTGAGGAGCCTATCGCCTGCATCGATAACTGCTGCCCCAGCGTGCAAGTCAGCGAGACCGGAGAAATGTCACTGCACATTCCACCCGCCGCCATCATCACCACTCTCGGAGGGGTCTTTCTCATCGTCGCTCACATCGGTAATCTCTGTGGCTGCGCCCACGCATGCCGACAAGCCACCTGCGGCGAATGCGCATAGCCTTGCATCTCTCCTCAATGCTTCAGTCAAACTTCCGGTCACGGTTGTTTCCAGTTTTCTCGGATCGGGAAAACTACCCTGCTCAATCACCTTCGCCGTGACCGTGACAACAAACGGCCGGCCGTCGGGAGGTTGTGCTAAACGGACGCAACAGGGACTGCGACGCCCTGACCGCCATACTCGATGACGACTCCCTCACGGAGGAGGAAATCACCACCACAAGAGAAAGTGGCACAAGCTCTTCCCCCGGTCCTTTTCCTCAATGGAAATCATGGGAGATGAGTGACTTCGGTCTTCAGCTGAAAAAGTTCTCCGCTCCCAACAGTTGAGAAATCACAAGCAACACGGCATAGTTCCGCCATGTCCTTGATATCGCCATCAGAAGCCGAGCAATTCATTCTCGATCACGCCTCTCTTTTGGAATCGGAATCCATTTCGATCGGAAATTCCCTGGGCCGTATCCTCCGCAAAGACCTTCACGCCGACCGCCCTTTCCCACCCTTCGACCGCGTCACCATGGACGGCATTACTTTCCGACATGCCGGCTACACCGGAGTGCCCCTCAAGCTTCAGGGCCTCCATCCCGCAGGCTCGCCCGATCCAGACTCCCTGAAGCCAGGTCATTGCTGGCAGATCATGACGGGCGCCTCTCTCCCGCCAGACTGCGACACCGTCGTTCCTTACGAAGAAGTCGAAATCAACGAAGACTCCGCCACCATCAATTGCGAACCCACTGAAGGAATCTTCATCCACCGCGAGGGATCCGACGCACCCGCCGGCACCCGCGTCCTTTCCTCCGGCACCAAAATCGGGCCAGCTCATCTCGGCATGGCCGCGACCATCGGAGCCACTAAACTCAAAGTTACCCTCCTCCCCAGAATCACCGTTCTCAGCACCGGCGACGAACTCATTCCTCCCGAAGAAACTCCTCTCCCCTATCAACTTCGGCAATCCAACGGACTCACCCTTGCTGCGGCTGTAAACGCCTGGGGCCCTGCCAAAGTCACCCTCGATCATCTCGCCGACGACCTGGAATCAACACGCGCCGGGATCGAGAAAGCACTTGCCCAATCCGACCTTGTCATTCTCTCCGGCGGCATTTCCAAAGGCAAAAAAGACTACGTCCGTCCTGCTCTTGAAAGCCTCATCGGCCCGCCAATCTTTCACGGTGTGGCCCAACGTCCCGGTAAGCCATTCGCCTTCTGGCAAGGCGTCGCCGCTTTACCCGGAAATCCCAACTCTACCCTCACCACTTTCCAACGATACCTCGTTCCCCTCCTCAACAAAATGGTCGGCACAGGATCACCACCTCCAACCAACCACTCTCTTGCCTCGCCCGTCAAACAGCATCCCAAGCTCACTCAATTCCTCCCCGCCAAGTTCACTGCGGACGGAAAAGCCCAAGCCCTCTCTCCGCAAAACTCCGGCGACTTCCTCAGCGCCATGTCCGGAACCGGCTACCTCGAAATCCCACCGGGTGAGGGGACGATTAAAACGGCGCGCTTCCGCTAGCCCAAGCATCCTACCACTTGGCCACAACGGACTGAATCACATCGAGAGTGTCATCGATGTCCGCAGCCGAGTGTTCGCGGGAGATAAAGCCGGTCTCATACGGACTCGGAGCCAAATAAACCCCTTGCTCCAAACATCCCCAGAAGAGCTTTTTGAAGATTGAAAAATCCTGCTTTGTCACCGTATCAACATTCACAATTTCCTCATCGAGGAAGAAGAGACAGAACATCGAACCGACCTGATTCACGCGATTCGGAATTCCTTTCTCATTGAAGATCCTTCGCAAGCCCTCCGCCATTTGCGAACCCACTTCGGAGAGGTATTGGTAAGCATTGGTTCGTTCGAGTTCACGAAGTTGAGTCAGTCCCGCAATCATCGCGAGAGGGTTTCCACTCAAAGTTCCCGCCTGATACACCGGACCGTCGGGTGCAAGCATGTCCATGATGTCAGCTCTGCCTCCAAAAGCTCCCACCGGCAATCCTCCACCGATCACTTTCCCCATCGCGGTGAGATCTGGATCGAAATTCTCCAACTCCTGCACGCCGCCTTTCGCAAGACGGAAGCCCGTCATCACCTCATCGAAGATCACAAGCGCTCCGTGCTTTCGGGTGATCTCACGAATCAATTTTAAATAGCCTTCACGCGGAAAGACCAGCCCGGCATTGGCGGGATAGGATTCCACAATCACTGCCGCGATCTGCTCACCATATTGATGAAAAACCTCCTCGAGTCGCTCCACATTATTATAAGGCAGCGTGATCGTTTCATTGGCAAAGCTCTGCGGCACTCCTGCCGAATCCGGCTCGCCACACGTCAGTGCGCCTGATCCTGCCGCCACCAAAAGAGAATCAGCGTGGCCGTGATAACAGCCCTCGAATTTCACAATCTTGTCCCGCCCGGTAAATCCCCGCGCCAGGCGAATTGCGGACATTGTGGCCTCCGTTCCGGAATTCACCATGCGCACTTTCTCCACCGAGGGCACCCACTCATTAATGATCATCGCCATCTCGACCTCTTGCGGATTGGGAATTCCATAGGAAATACCGTCCTTGGAGGCCTCATGAATTGCGCTCGTGAGCACAATCGGAGCATGCCCGAGAATATTCGGGCCCCAAGACCCCACATAATCGATGTAGTGCTTCCCATCAACGTCTTCGATCCGGGAACCCTTCGCGCGTCTCACAAAAAAGGGGTCTCCATCGACGTTCCGGAACGCTCTGACCGGAGAATTCACCCCTCCGGGAATCAGGGTTTTGGCCTTGGCGAATAACTTTTGGGATAATGATCCGGTCACGGGAGGAGCTTGGATGAGAATATCCGATGCGCGAATGCAAAAAGCTCGAATACGATCACTTTGCACTTCGTCAGAGAATTATCGACAAGTTCATAAATAAAGATTACATTGTAAACACCATGAAAGTTTTAGCCCTCCTCGCCTTCACCCTGCCCGCGGCGGCTCTTCCTCACAAGTTAGAGCCCGATATCGTCTACACGGAGGAATTTGCCCCCGAAGGCATCACCCTCAGGGTCATCAAGCCGGGCTATGTCTTTGAGTCCAAAAAAGGTGGGCGGAAATACGGATCCCTCAAGGAAGGCACCAAGGCCGAACTCGTTTCATTCACCGAGAAAGCCTATTACATTCGCGGAAAACGCAGTAACGGCGAAGGAGTTTCCGGATGGGTTACTCCTGCCGCCTTTTCCTCCAAGGAGCCCGACTTCATCAAAAAACTCAAAGCCGTCCACACCCGCCAACTTACCGTGCGCCAGCTGATCGAAGACAAGGAAATTGCCCTCGGTATGACTCCCGAGGAAGTCTCCAAGGTCCTCGGCGAGCCCACCAAAACCACCCTCCGCCGAACCGCCAAAGGCCAAACCCAGGTCTGGGAGTTTCTCGAGGAGGAAATTCAAAAACACTACGCCACCATCCGTGACCCCTACACCGGCGCCTACTTCCGCCGATACACACACTCCACCACCGAGGAAAAATCCAAGAAGGTTATCGAATTCGAGAACGGCTATGTCAGCACCACCGAGTTCAGCGAGCAGACCAAAAAAGTCCGCCCCAAGATAATCACCGCGCCGATCATTTTCTCTTGGTAAGCAGTCGCTCCGCTTCCATCTTCCTTCGTCGCAAAACCGACAAACTCAGGCCCATGTGAAAACAAAGGGCCATTTTTTGCGTTCCCATCATACCGTCTCCCAACGCAGTAATTTTCCAACGTCTCATGAAAAAAATTCTCTCCCTGTCCCTCGCTTTCCTCAGCCTCGCCTTCGCGGGACTTCTCTCCGCCAAAGACTCCAAGCCCAACTTCGTCTTCCTCCTCGTCGATGACCTCGGTCTGGGCGACTTCGGATGTTACGGTGCGAAGTTTTACGAGACCCCACACATCGACAAGCTCGCCGCGGACGGCATGCTCTTCACCAATGGATACGCTGCCTGCACTGTGTGCTCGCCCAGCCGCGCGGCCATCCTCAGCGGATGCTACCCCGCCCGTCTGAAACTCACCGACTGGATCACCGGCCACAAAAAACCCTTCGCCAAGCTCTCCGTTCCCAAGTGGGAAACGCGCATCGACCACAAACGTGTCCTCCTTCCCGAAGCCCTCAAGGAGGCCGGCTACGCCACCGCCTTCTTTGGCAAATGGCACCTTATGCCCATCGGCCAGCCCGACTTCGATAAGCACTACCCCACAAGTCACGGATTCGACATCAACGTCGGCGGCCGCGAGTGGGGCCAGCCCAAAGGAAAGGGGAAATACTTCTCTCCCTTCGGCATGCCCGGCCTCGACGATGGCAAACCCGGCGACTTCCTCACCGACAAGCTCACCGATGCCGCCGTCGATTTTCTCGAAAAGAAACAGGACGAACCCTTCCTCCTCTACTTTTCCTACTATACTATTCACGGCCCGGTGATGGCACCCCCCGCTCTGGTTAAAAAATACACCGAGAAAGCCAAAACCTTCGATAATGCAAAAAACGAACACCTCGAACCACGCCGTGCCGGCATGGTCGAAGCCCTCGACAACAGTGTGGGCCGCCTCGTCGCCAAACTCGATGAACTTGGCATTGCCGAGAACACCGTGATCATCCTCACCGGAGACAACGGCGGAAACTACGACACCACCACCGCCGGACTCAAAGGTTTCAAAGGCTTCTCTCACGAAGGCGGCGTCCGCGAGCCCTTCGTCGTGAAGTGGCCCGCCAAAATCACGCCAAAATCCACCTGTTCCGAAATGGTCATCGGCACCGACTTCTACCCGACCATGCTCGAAGCCGCTGGCCTCCCCGCCCGCCCCGATCAACACCCTGACGGCGTGAGCCTCCTCTCTCTCCTCAATGGGAAAAATAAACTCAAGCGCGACACCCTCTACTGGCACTACCCGCACTACCACCGCACCATGCCCTACGGAGCGATCCGCGAAAAGAACTGGAAGCTCATCGAGTTCTACGAAGAAGGAGACCTGGAACTCTACGATCTCGCCAACGATCCCCAAGAAAAGAACAACCTTGCCACAAAGAACCCGAAGAAGGCGCAGGAATTACTTGCCAAATTCAAAGCCTGGAAAAAATCCGTAGACGCCCAAGCCATGGCTCCCAACCCCAACTACGACCCCAACCGGGCAAAGGGACGAGCCAAGAAGCCGAAGAAAAAGAAGACCACCAAATGATCTTCGATCCAATTCCGGGGGGCGCCTAAAACCTCCACGTCCATCCCACCTTTGCGACGGCCTCCCGTCCGACGCTTTCATAGCGTCTTTCCGCACCCACTTTTGCCAAGCTCTGGTTTACCACTAAGTAAACGTCACTCCCCGGCTTCACCGTCCACCGCACCCGCCCGTTGAGGCCAACTTCCTCAGAAACGTTGTCGTATTGCACGTCACCGGTCAGCAGCAAATTGCTCGTCGGCGTCCATTGCACCGCGCTGTTGACCACAAGGGTATGGAAATCGCCTCCCGGCAGTTGATGCCAGGCATTGGCTGCCGAAATTCGGGTGGCCCAGTCCGGGCCGGGCTTCCAAAAGACATTCAATTCGACCTCCTGTCTTTGCCCGCCCAAATATTCTCCGGCACTGGCCTCCAACTCACCTCCCCACTCCCACGACGAGGGCGTTTCGATCCCGCCAAATAGTTTCGTGCTCCGGTAATCTCCCACCGGAACCACTACCCCATCCGAAATTTCGAAATCCTCAAGAAAGCGCTCCCATTCGTGCTCGATTCCAAACTGAATCTCGCCACCTCCCTTGCGCTCGAAAGTCACATCAAATTCATATTCTTCCGAGAGAATTTCCCAGTCCAGATCTGCATCAAACCCCGCCGAAAAATCAAAATCAATTTCATTCCATCGACTCCCTTCCGGCTCCGTTTCATAGGAAAAAAACGAAGTGAATTCATAAATCCCCGGTCGCCTCACAAAGCCCATCGCTGGATCCAAATCCTCTCCCACCCGCTGGAGCCCCACCCGCATGTAGATTGGGTTGTTCGGATAAATCCCCGTCAATCCCCAGCCATAATCTTCCACCCCTTCATTCTCGGTCTGCATGTACCACCCAATCAACTCCCCCGTCTTCGCTTCTTGTCCCTGAAATCGGCTATCCTTCAAGTGGAAATCCAAACCATAAGTTCGCGCCGAACCATTTCCCCTCGGATCACCGTCCGTCACAATCGCCCCCACGGTTGACTCCCCAAAAAGATCGTAAGTCACTCGTCCTGCAAACACTTCATCCGCCAGCAAGGAACCCTTGTCTTCCAGGCCCACTCCCAGCAAGCCAAGATTCCACTTCCCGATTTTCCCGGTCAACTTCGCGCCCATCTCGATCGGCACCCGCTCCCCATCCCCAGACAATCCAATCGTGCGTGAATGAAAAGGCAGCGGACTACGACGAATCCCCCCATATCGGAAATATCGCGCATCCTCCAAAAAGAAGGAACGCTTCTCCGGAAAAAATATCGGAAAGCGAGTCGTGTTGACCACCCGCTCATCCACTTCCGTGTTTGCAAAATCCGTCTGCCAAGTCCACGTCGCCGTCAACGACGGCGTGATGCGGTAAAACAGATCCATCGAGGGCTCGAGTTCCGTTGTCACCGACCCGTTCTCGTCCTCCCTCCAGCGCGCAACCGCCGTCGGACGCGCATCTAAACCCAAACCCGTCTTCAACTCCCGCATCCCCGTGATCCGACCCGCTCCCTCTAACGCATACAGCGACTTCTGCCTCGTCGCCGAAGCCCAACGCAACTTCTCCTCCCTCCGCCGAATTACCCGCTCGATATTAAATCCCCAGCTCTCTTGGTTGGGCTCAAAGGAAATACTTCGAAAAGGAATTTCCACCTCCGCCACCCAACCGTCCGCTGTCACCCGCGTCTTGGCCTCCCAAATACAATCCCATTCCATCTCAGGCCGGTTTCCCGCCCGTACAATCCCGTCACCCAGACTCCCGCCCGCCGCGATCCCAAAAAAGTATCCCTCCGTCCCCCGTGCAAAGGGATCAATGACAATTCGCAAGCGATCATCTCCCGACCCCGTCGAGTCCCTCCGTCGGTCCCGTGCGAGCACTCCCGCCGGCGTTCCGTCAAAACAAGTCACTCCCAAATAAAGCGCCTCGTCCGTCCGCATTAAACGAACCTCCGTCCGCTCCGACGGCTTGGCGCCCTCACGCGGTTCAACTTGCCCCAGATTCGAAATCGTCGCTGCCCGCCCCCATTCCGCTTCATTCAGAACCCCGTCAATCTTCGGCTTCTCCCCAACCCGCTGGGGCTTCACCACATGCTGCCCCAGCCCGGCCCCCATCATTCCAAGCGAAAGCATCACCACGATCCTCCCCGCCTTATTGACTACAAAGCTCACACTCATCCTTTCGTCAGCCCCCACAGAAACCAAATTGCTAATCCCCCTTTTAATTCCCCTAGTCATGGCAATCGTCACAATAGAAATAAAGTAAATCATCCACCTGCTTGGCCACCTTGAGGCTCAACTTGCCCTCTGGCTCATCAGCCAATGCCAACGAAATAAAAATAGGGCAAAAAAGAAGCCAAAGAAGTCGCATCAGGCAGGGATTAAGAAAAAGCATGAGCCAAAGCCATCTCATTTACGCCCCACCACAAGTATTCTGTCAGAGACCGACATCCACCCTGACCTCTCAAATTCCTCGTAGTCATCTTCCATCTGTGCCAAACTCGTTACATGTCAGATGAATCATCGCGAACAGACCTCTTGTGGGAAACGATTCAGCAAAAGGAAGATTACCCTATTTTCAGGCTTTGCTATCTCAGTAAGCCCACCAAACCCTTCACGGCTGAGGTTCTCGACGATATCGAGAGCAAATCGATCATAGCCAACAATGAGCGTGACGTCACCGGTCTCCTGATTGTCAACGATGACCGGATTCTTCAGATTCTCGAAGGAGCCGAAGACTCGGTCCGAAAACTCTATACCAAGATCGAAGCTGACAGCCGCCACACCATGCTCAAGTTGGTCTCTGCCGTGGAAGACGAAGTGCGCCTCCTCTATAAATGGAGCATGGTCGTCCGGGGGTTGGCCGGAACTCCCACGAAATTATTGGAACAGTTCACTCAAGTCTACGATGAACTCTTGGCCGCCGAGCCACAGGCAGAAATCTCCATTGATCATGTCGATCTCTTCCGGGAAATCGCTCTCTTCGATACTCTCCCGAAGAAGGTTTGAGAAAGGTGACACCCGCCATGCTCGCCAAATCAACTGGGAAGGGCGTTTTTTAGAATCCGATGAGGATTACTTGGGAGCACACTCTTTTGCCACTTTGGCAGGGTACTTCAGCTTCTCGCGAACCTCTTTGGGGTTCATGGCAGCCACGGTCGCTTCATCCATCCCTAAAGCGACAAGACGCTTCCGATGGTCGTTTTGACGTTTGTTTCTCGCTGAATTCGACTTTGTGGGACGATTTCTGTTTTTGTTACGCGCTTGTGTTGAGGCCATGATGGTATTTTTTTCCTAGCTAGAAGAAAAGTTCCTACTGATTGGCTAGGTCAATCTCAAGAACGCGGCCTATGTAGGTTCGATGGAGGCCCCGGTCAACTGGAATTCTGGCTCAAGCGGGCTGTAATCAAGGCGATTGATCCGCGTAGTCTCCTCAACGGGCGCTGGGAACCGGGACACATCCTGAGAATTTTGCAATCACGAGCACTCTTCAAGCAAAGAGCCGGATGGGGAAAGACACTGCCCCCGGGGACCTACTGCAGAATCTTTTTGATCACCGGCTCGATTCCATCGGCCATTTTCATAAAGCCAAGATCGGTTGGGTGAACGCCATCAACTGTGCATTCGTCGGCATCCTCTCCGAGAAGCGTTCCTCCATCGAGGAAATGGATGTTGGCATCCCCTCCCGCTCGCCGGGCCTTCACAAAGTCAGCCTGAAATTTCGCCCGGGCCTGAACCGCGGCGAGTTGAGGACGCCCGAATAATTCGCCCGCATAGCGGATCTTGGAAATGATGAGGATGGGAATGTCTTTGTCCTGAGCACGAAGGAGATCCACAAATGGCCCAAGTGTTTGCCGAATTGATTCTCCGGCGTTGGCCTCGTAGTCGAGGACGATGAGCTTCTTCCGATCGATCTGATTAATAAGCTTTGCCAAAGCCGGCTCGCCTCTGCCATTGCCGGAGAAACCGAGGTTTACAAATTCCCTATTCAAGCGACGACTGAGGATATTGGTGTAGGCCATGCCCGGACGCGCGGCGCATCCACCTTGCGTGATCGAAGTTCCATAAACAACAATCGGACCGTCATCCACATACGGTAAGGGAGAGGCAATCGTCGCGCCCGCCGCCACACCGACCTCAACGGACTCGACGCCATTGTAGAGCGGGAAATTCAAAGTGAGGTGGCGCATACTTTTCGTGCTATTTACGAGCGTCACTTCATAGTCCTTGGCCTGCGCGCTAAATCTGGCAGTGGCAAGGTAGCGTTGCTTCAAGGGGCCGCCGACATAGAGATCGAAGCCGCTCTGCCCGGTCGCGGGCATATGATACATCCCGGACACCTGACGCAGCTTCACCCTCAGCAAAACTTTGGGGCTATCCGACTGAAACTGAATCTGCCCGCCCGCCGTTGAATTCGCCAGGCTGTCAACGGCTCCGCGAATCGGCCACTGTGGTTTCACCGGCAACCTGCGATAAACCTTGTCCCCGCCAATCCAAGGGAACCCGACGAGTCGAAACGGTGCAGCGCGCGGATCAAACCAAGCGATCCCTTTCGAATCCGCCTTTTCCAAGGTCATGTTTGGATCAAGCTTTTCGATATCGATTTCCTGAGCCCGGAGGATTGAGCCGGACATCGAAAGGCAAAGAGCGAGAGAGAAGAGGTATTTCATGGGATATTGAAGACTAACTTTGGAGCTCTGGCGATCACTGAACAATCCCTTCCAGCCTGTCTTGGGGCTTTCCGATGATCACTTCTGAAACCTTCATTGTTTCAATGATTCTAGGACAACTCATCGTCAGCCCAAAGCATTGAATCACCCCGTCTAGGATCCAGGGAGCCGATAAGGGTCAAAATTGGCAGGGTAATCCTCTCACCAATCTGATCGGCAAATGGCCGTTTCGGTGATTGCCCCTTTGGAAAGATGGCGTATCTTGCGACTATCATCAATTACTCACGTCGCCGTTTACTCCAAGGAAGTCTTGCTGGTGGAACTACCGGTCTGTTGACCGGGCTCGGCCAAGCCCAGGATCAAGGCGCTGTCGAAGCAAACGTAACGAGGAAAAAACCACGCGGGATTATTTTCTGTGTTTCGGATGGGATGAGCCAGGGCGTAATCTCAATGACGGAGGCTTTCTCGAACCAAGTGCGTGGGAAGGGAACCCATTGGTGGGAATTAATGGCAGGCGGAAAAGCAGTTCTGGGGCTCATGGATACCGCGTCCTCAAGTTCCATGGTGACCGACTCCGCTGCCGCCTCTTCAGCCTGGGGTTCCGGAAAGCGCGTGCCGAATGGACAAATCAATTTCGACGCGAACGGAAAGAGACTCGAATCGATCGGCGAGACTCTGGAAAAGAAAAACGTGCGGCTCGGATTAGTGTCGACGGCGAGTATTACCCACGCGACTCCAGCCGGTTTCGCCGCTTCTGTCATTAAACGGGGCCAAGAGGATCGCATCGCGACGCAATACCTCAATCGCGTTGATGTCATTCTGGGTGGGGGCTCAAAGTTTTTTGACGCAAAAACGCGAAAGGACAAAAGAGACCTTTTCGGAGATTTCGCGAAAGAAAAGTATGATGTCATCCGCTCGCGGGACGGGCTTTTGAAATCAAAATCCAAGAAGATTCTTGGCACCTTTTCTTCCGGATACATACCCTACTCCATTGATCGTGATCAGGATGAGGCAACACAAAAAGCGGTCCCGACTCTTTCCGAGATGAGCGCAGCGGCACTGTCTCGCTTTTTAGATGACGATGCCCCTTTCCTGATGCAAGTCGAAGGAGCCCGCATCGATCATGCCGCGCATAAAAATGACATCGGAGCAATTTTGAACGAGCAAATGGCCTTTGATGATGCCGTCGGAAAAATGCTGACCATGACCGAGGGACGCAACGACATCCTCTTCGTTTTGACCAGCGATCACGGGAATGCCAACCCTGGGCTCAATGGCACGGGAGCGGGCTATCGTCAGACCAATGAGCACTTCTCCAGAATCGCCCGCATCAAAGGATCCGTAGAGTGGTTTCTCCAGCAATGGGGAAAGACCAAAACAAAATCCACAGCGGAGATGAGCAAGCTCATGGAAGCAACCTATGGCTTCAAGCCCTCGCCCCGGGAACTGGAAGCCGTCATGGATCGTACTGCTGGAAAGAAAGTTACCCAGTGGAGCAATCAACTCTCCAACCCGGTCGGCCTTCTGGGGCAGATAATCGGCAACGTTACTGGAGTCGGTTGGACCGGCATTTGCCACACCTCCGATCCAACGCAGATGACCTCCATCGGACCGGGGGCAGAAAACTTCGCTGGCTTGGTGAGAAACGATTCGATTCGCGATCGCCTGCTCGACCTCATATTGGGCTAGGCTGGGGAATCCGGAATTCTCAAATTCCCTCCTTGCTCTGGTCATACAGATGGCTCAGCCTCTTCGGCAGCTTCTTTTAAAAACCATGATCAATAAACGACGCCACTTCCTCAAATCGACCCTAGCCGCCGGTGTTTCGCCCTTCATCTCGGGGGGCCTTGCCGGTGCTCAAATTATCGGAGCCAATGATCGCCTCCGTATTGCCGTTGCCGGGCTCAATGGACGTGGCAAGAATCACATCGATGGTTTTCTGGGACAAAAGAATGTCGAAATCGCTTATCTGATCGATCCCGACAAGAAAGTTCTCGCCAGTCGCATGAACGACCTTCGCAAGAAGGTCGAAGCAAAAGGCCGTCCCTTCACCACGAAAGGCATCTCGGACATCCGCGAAGCACTTGCCGACAAAAACCTCGACGCAGTTTCCATCGCAACTCCGAACCATTGGCATTCCCTGATGACGATCTGGTCCGCCCAAGCCGGCAAGCACGTCTACGTCGAAAAGCCCATGAGCCACGATGTCGCAGAGGGCCGCATCTGTGTCGAAGCCCAACAAAAATACGGCGTCGTGATTCAGCACGGCACGCAACGTCGCTCCGATGCCGGGATCGCCGGCCTTAGCGAAGCGATCCGCGCCGGGAAATTTGGGCGCCTCAAAATCTCCTACGGATACTGTTGTAAGCCACGCGGCGGAATCGGCCACGACAAGATCGCCACTCCGCCCGCAAACCTCGACTGGAATCTCTGGCGCGGTCCCGCCCAGATCGATGACTACCACGGCAACTATGCCCACTACGACTGGCATTGGTTCTGGAAAACCGGCAACGGCGACATGAACAACCAAGGCACGCACCAACTCGACGTCGCAGCCTGGGCTCTCGATGAAGATCAAACCAATCCCGTCCGCGTGATGTCTCTCGGTGGCCGGTTCCAGTGGAACGACCAAGGCGAAACTCCCAACACCATGATGGGCATGGCCGAGTATCCCAACGGACAATGGGCTTTCTTCAACGTCCGCAACGTGAATTACAAAGGCTACGAACGTCAGGTCGAAAACGAATACTACTTCGAAGACGGTGGAAAGATCATCCGCAACAAATACTACGCGCCCGGCTCCAAAAAAGGAGAGTCCGTCAAAGTGGACAAAGGCGACGTCACTCCGGGCGGAAACTGGGGCAGCTTCATCGCCGCCTGCCGTGCGGGCAAACCAGAGATGGCCAACGGCAACGTGCTCGAAGCCCACTATGGCTGCGTCCTCGGCCACCTCATGAACAACTCTTACCGCCTCGGGGAAGACGTTCCCTTCAACTCCAAAGCCGGGCGCTTCGGCGATAATACTCCAGCCGCCGAGCACTTTGGTCACCTCCACAGCATCATGGCCGATGGAGTCGGCGTTCCCAAAGACGGCTCAAAATATAAGGTCGGTCCTTGGCTTACCTTCGACCCCAAAACCGAAAAGCACACCGGCGAACACGCCGCCGCCGCCAACGCTCTCCTTAAAGATCCCAATCGGAAAGGCTTCGAAATTCCGGCACCCGGCAAAGTTTAAACACAGCCGTTTCTCTTCGCAGGGTAACTTTCAGTTTCAGAGACTGGCTCATCCCCAATTGAGGGAGAGCTGATCATTGGACTGAGAGGTCGCCAAAAAAAAGATTAGTCACCCACCGGGTAATCTGCCCGGTGGATCCATCTCAAAGGTCTCTCCAAAAAGACTCAGCGGAGGGAGTCTCTATATCCCCTTGAGCACACCAGTGGAATCGCCGATACGATCCGTAGGCGCTCCGGCCTCGTGCAACATCCGCATGTAGAGGTTGTTCAAGGGAGTTTCAACCGGAAGCTCCAGATGGCGGCCGGGATTGAATTTACCACCGGCATTTCCAGCCAGAATGATGGGAAGATCATCATGGGTGTGACGATTGGCATCAGAATGTCCGCTTCCCCATACAATCATGGAGTTGTGCAGCAGGCTCTTGCCATCGACGTCTTCCGTCGACTTCATTCGCTCGAGGAAGTATGCCAATTGCTCGGAATAAAAAGTGTCGATCTTAACGATCTTATCCATCTTTCTCCGATCATTACGATGATGGGAAAGTCCGTGGTGCCCTTCGTTCACCCCCAAATGAGTAAAGTTGCGATTACTACCGTCATGCGCCAGGAGGAAGGAGGAAATCCGGGTCTGGTCCGTCTTGAAGGCTATGAGCATCATATCAAAGAGCAATCGAATGTGCTCCTGATACTCACGCGGCACACCTTCCTCAGGAGCATCGACACCAGGATTTGGTGGAGGGCCGAACCCCTCGGCTTTTTCGATACGACGCTCAATCTCACGAACCCCGGTCATGTATTCATCGAGTTTGTTGCGATCATTCCGACCGAGCTGGTTGTTCATCGACTTGGCGTCGCTCATAACGATGTCGAGAATGGAACGCTTCTCTGCCCGCCGCTTGGCTAGGCTCTTCTTGCGCTCTTCATTTGAGCCACCTCCAAACAAACGCTCGAAGACCAAACGAGGATTGGATTCCGGAGTCATCGGCTGCGTCGCCGAACGCCACGAAAGATTATACTGATACGCACAGGAATATCCCGAGTCGCATCTTCCTGACTTACGCACCGCGTCACATGAGAGCTCGAGGGAGGACAATCGCGTCTCCGATCCGATGTAATTCGCCGCCATTTGGTCGACCGAAATTCCCAATTTAATATCTGCCCCGGCTGTCTTTCTCGGACGCGCTCCGGTGAGAAAGGTCGCCCCCGCACGCGCGTGGTCACCCGCGCCATCCGGCCCGGCAGTTCCATTAATCTGCTCCATTCCCTTGATGATCTGCAGATCCTTCTTGAAGGGATCAAGCGACTTCATCGAATGGTTGAACTTGAAATCCGAACCCACGCCCTCGGGGCGCCACTTGTCCATGATCACACCATTTGGTACATAAAGGTAAGCCATGCGAAGAGGCGCGCCCGTTGCCGTGACACTCCGGGCAACCGCTTCAGCAGCTTTCGTTTCGGCACCCAATGAGCGAAACGAAGGCAACGCGACGGTAGCTCCTACTCCTCGAAGAAAAGCACGGCGCCCAAGATTGATCGATGGTTTGTTCATGGATTCAATAAGTCAGATTTTCTCTCGGCTTCCAGAATATGCAAACAGAAGTCACAAAACCAGCCTAGAAAGCCCTATCTCCTCTACGCTTCTGAAACGGAACACTTTCAGTAATCGCATTCACGAGATCCTTGAGCCCCCCTCCCGCCTTGACTGTCTGAGCGATAATGGCATCGACAGATGGAGCGTCGTAATACTCCACTCCGCGTCCGAGCGCATAGGTCAACATCTTCTCAGTGAGGCAGCGGTAAAAATCCTGCTTTCGAGAAGTCACGAGGATCTTCTTGAGCTCCATGACGTTGGAAAAGTCCTCTCCAGTAACGAGTTTTCCCGCACTATCGATGTCCTTACCGTCTTCCTGGTCGCGCCATTGACCGATAGCATTAAAGTTCTCAAGAGCCAATCCGATCGGGTCCATCCGCTCGTGACAGGAGGCACAAAGCGGTTTCTCACGGTGCACCTCCATGAGCTGGCGCATCGTCGCAGTTCGATCAAACTCCTTCGCCACCTCTTCAAGCTCCGGCACGTCGGGGGGAGCTGGTGGAGCCGGTGTTCCCAAGATGTTATCGAGCACAAACAAACCGCGATTCACCGGCGAGGTCCGTGTTGATTGGGAAGTCACGATGAGGAAAGTGCCCTGACCTAAAATTCCACCCCGGCCTCTCGCGCTCTGGTCGAACTCGACCTTACGAAACTGCCCTCCCTTTACTCCCCCCACCCCGTAGAAGTTGGCGAGGTTTTCGTTAAGCATGGAATAATTGGCATCCAAGAGCTCCAGAAGCGGACGGTTCTCCACAAGAATATGCCGGAAGAATTCCTCGGTCTCCCTCTTCATGTCCACCCGATGACTGCTATTGAACACGCGGGCCGCCTTTCTCCGATCGCGCTCGCGGATGATGCGCCGGACATCGATGTTCCGTCCGGGCATGTCACGCGCCTGCAACCACTGCCCCACGAAATTCTGAACCATGCGATTCCCCTTCCCGTCCTTCAACATGCGGTCGACCTGCTTCCGCAGGTTCTCACGCAGCTTTCCTTTCGCCGCGAGACCCAATAACTCTTGGTCGGGCGCCGAACTCCATAAGAAATACGAAAGCCGAGATGCCAAGGCATATTCATCAATCGAAACCACCTTGCCCGGATTATCCGGCTCGGCTTGCACTTCACTTCGATACAAAAAGCTCGGCGAAGCCAGAGTCGCCGTGACCGCGAGACGAACTCCGTCGGCAAACTTCGCTCCCTCTTCATCAATCTTCGCGTTCGCAAGCGAGGTGATTTGATCCACCAGCTTCTTGCGCGGCGGACGCCGGAAGGCCCTCGTCGTAAAGCTCTCGACGATCTTGCGCATGTAATCCTTTTGCTTCTTCTTATCCTTCGGCGGCAGGCCATCGGGCAAAATCCGCTTGTAGCTGTCGGGATAGAGAGCCCAGGCCCCATCCGAGCCAAGATGCTTCAATCGGAAACGATCCACGCGGATGCCCGCTGTTCCTTTCCCTTCCCCCTTTTCCCCGGTTTCGATCGCAAACTCAAACCGATGCTCACCTTTCGGCAGCTGAAGTTTCTCCACAAAGCGACTGCGCACATACTTGTCCGAGTTAATGTCGAACTCCTTGAGCATCTTGCCATCGACAAAAATCTGCCACTTCCCGGTTTGTTTCTTTGGACGACCCCCTTCGCTCTGAAGCGAGTAGGCCACCTCCAATTCATACTCGCCGCCCGCATCGATGCGGCGTTTCGCCGTCACGATCTGCTTCTGATTCACTTCCATGAACCGCGCCGTCTGGCTTCCGCCCCGGTCTTTGAAACTCCCGGCATCGATATCGATGGGCTTCGGCTTTCCCGCATCCTCCGGCAGGGCCATGACGGCGATCTGCCCGGCCGCACTGAGATACTTTTCCATCAGGAGCGGTGAAATCGTGAGCACGTCTCCGATGGTATCAAATCCAAAGCCCGTATCGTCGGCAGGGAAATTATCATTTGCGTTGAACCGCACTCCAACAACATCTGCGATGGTATTTTGATACTCCTCGCGATTCATACGCCGGATCGTCACCCGACCCGGGTCGGGATTTTCGGGATCCAGTTTGAAAATCCTCTTCTCAATCCAGGAAATGATTTCCTTCCGTTCCTCCGTGCTCGGCTGAAACTTCCCTTTCGACGGCGGCATGAGGTCCGTGCGGACATTCTCCCAGATCCGCAGCCATGTCAGCTGATCCTCTAGCATCGCCTCGGTGCTCTCATACTCATCGAGGACAAAATCCCCCTTCATACTCCCATCGCCATGACAGTCGAAACAATAGTCCTGCAACAGCGGCTCAATCTTCTTCTGAAATTCAATTTTCACCTCCTTAGGCACCTTTTCCTCGGCCACAGAAAGCCCTCCCGTCAGCAGGACTGCGGTCAAGACAAGTGAGAGCGTCGAAGCAGATTTCATTGAGTCCCCTTTCAACGGGGGCAAGCCCCCGCACTTATCACCGAAATCGATAGTTCGTTCGGACACGAGAATCAAACGGTCCCACTTCGCCCCCCTTATCACCGGGCTTACCAAGCCAAGAAACAAGCCGATGAATACAGGGGATCGGTATGATCCCCCCGCTAAATAAATTTTCCATAGCTTACTTCCTGATCTTCAAGGAGAATTCCGGATCTTTCGAGTCCAACTGCCATCCGCCATCCTTCTTGACCAATTTGAAAGGCTGACCTTCTAGGTCTTTCTCACTGATCTCAGGTCCATGCTTCAGTGCGGACTTCAACATCGCCTGTGCGATCGAAGTCTGATCCTCTCCACGGACCATCTTATTGAGAGTCGGCATCGCCAGCGCCACCAAAATATTCTTGGTCAGTTTTTTGTTAGCTGTGAGATCCGCTGCCATATTCTCCTCGAATTCCGCCACGGCCAAACGTCGCGCTCTACCCTTCAACTTCAGAGCGGCCATGCCTTTCGCATGCACCTTGCGATAATTATCAGTCATTTCATGAATCAGCTTGGGGTCCTCGAAGGGATCACTTTCTGTGCTGCTGGCGGCGAGCCCCAACTTCTGCCTCGCTTGATCAAAATCTTCTTGGAGCCCTTTCTCCCAAGCATCAACCCACGCGAGTTCCCAGGCAAAGGCCTGAGGTAACAGACTTAGATCGGGCAGCTCGCTTTGGCGGCGGGCATAGTCTCCCCGCATTTCCGCATCCCAACTCATGCAATGACGTGCCGCTGTCTCAATCGTTCTCCGCTCCAGAATATTCTGGATGGTATTGCTGATCAGAAAGGGAGTCACTCCGGCATCGCGAGCGATGTGGTGAGCCACCAAAAGAAGATCGATTCCCCCAGCCACTTCGCCCTTGGCAAATTTCGCTTCCGCGAGGACCAACACGATCGACGAAAACTCGCGCATCTTAGCTAGGTGAGGGGTAGTCATTGCGACTCCCTCTTCCCAGGCCAGCCCCCATTCGCAGGGAGCCTCAGAAACGACCGCCTTGCGCAAAAATTTCACCGACTGCCCGAAATCAAATTCTTCGATAATCTCTTCCTTGAAGGGGATCTTGCCATCGGCAATTTCACGCAAGTGCTTGAGTTGCGCTTTGCTCAGGGGTGGAAGCTCAGCAGCGGCCTGCCAATAGAGTAGTGCTGGATTTGTATTTCGGGAACTCCGAACCTCGGCAGCTCGCAACAGGGAGGGTGCACAACAGAGGATCACGAGAATGATGGATTTAATTGGATCTTTCATCAGAGTAATCTGGGTCATAGTTGGACGTTCGCGTATTCGCAATTTAATTCAAAAAAGCGGCTGATCTCGGAAGGACAACACGAGCATCCTGGTCCAACATAACCAGCAGAACGTCCTCTCCCTCGGCAAACGCGTTGCGGTTGGAGAGCACTGAATCACCTCGCGAGGGAAGCTTCCACCAAAAATACTTTCATGCTACCTATCCCCCATGTCCAAGAGTGTCCGCCACGCCATCTTCTGTCTCGCCTTAATTTGTCTCCAGTCCTGCGGCAGCGGTAATTCATCACCAACCAAACCCAGCAAACTTCACTGGGACGACGTGCAATCCTTCATCGCCAACCAGCGCAAGGCCGGTCACCCCGACTACAATCCCGGGTTGCTCTACGTCGTTGATCCCGCGAAGCAACGGATGCGCGTCATTTCCCTCAAAACCCGCAAGACTCATGAGACTCTCCGCTGCGGCACCGGAAAACGTGGCTTGGGAACCAAGCATGCCCAAACCCCTCCCGGGTTTTTCACGATGGGTGGGGTCCGCATTGCCAAGGGCGCCAACCATACCATCCAAACCGGAGATTCCAAAAAAGGCGTGGCCGGAATCTACGCGGAGATTCATTTTCCGCCGACCTACCCCGACCCCAAGCGCCGGGGCTTCGTCCCCAATGGAGTGGTCATCCACTCCTATAATCCCGATGCCAGTAAAATGCTCCAAGAACGGCGGTCCCAACGACTGATCGGCCGCATTCCCTGCACCTTCGGCTGCCCCGTTCCTGATATCGACGAAGCACACAAGCTGGTTCCCTATCTCAAAAGGTCTTATGGAAAATTCGACCCAACCGCCAATCCCAACGCCAACCTTCGCAGCCTCATCAGTCAGGGGCAGGTCAAAGTCTACCAGCGCAATCAACTCGGCGATCCCATTTTGATCCTCAACCGCCAGTAGAGGCTTACCCTTACTTCGTCCGTGGCGGAAATTTCGCCTTGGTCTTTACACTGGTGGTGGCACGCCTCTCCGCCTGCCATTTCTTTGGCTTGATGGGGAGAACGGTGTCGTCTCCATAGCCTTTTTGCAGCGCAAGGAGTTGCTTGCGAATGTCTTCGATGAGTTCCTTTTTCTCGGGATTTCCGTAGAGATTTTTTAATTCATCGGGATCCGTTTTGAGGTCGTAGAATTCCCACTCCCCAAATTCATAAAAGTTGATAAGCTTGTAGCGGTCAGTCCGGATGCCGTTATGGCGGGGCACCTGATGGTAAGAGGGATACTCGTAGTAATGGTAGTAGATGGACTTCCTCCAATCGTCGGGGGTATTACCTGTTAAGAGAGGGACTAGCGATTTGCCCTGCATGTCGGCGGGGATTTTTGCTCCGGCCATTTCGAGGAAAGTCTGGGCGTAGTCGAGGTTTTGCACCAACTCGGTGTTGCGTGAGCCGGGCTTGATCTTGCCGGGCCAGGAAACGATGAGAGGCATCTTGAGCGACTCTTCATACATCCAGCGTTTGTCGTACCATCCGTGATCGCCGATGTAGAACCCTTGGTCGGAGGAGTAAACAAAGACGGTATTATCAGCAAGGCCTTCGTCTTCGAGAGCCTTGCGGAGGCGGGCGAGATTTTCATCCACGCCCTTAATGCTGCGGAGGTAATTCTTGGCGTAGCGTTGGAATTTCCAGCGAACGAGATCGCGTCCGGTGAGCTTGGCTTCACGGAAGGCCTTGTCTTTGGGTCCGTAGGCGGCGCGCCAGACTTTGAGTTGCTCGGGCGTCATGCGCTTCATGTTCATGTATGCAGAGCGATCTTCGCTGGGACGACGTTGCTTGGGAATTTTGAGATCGGGAGTGAGATCCGTGAAGAGGTCGTGATCGAGATACATGTGACGATCGATCTCCATCTCTTGATGCTGGGCGGGAATGCGGCCCTCGTATTGGTCGAAGAGAGTATCGGGCTCGGGGATCTCGATATCGTCGTAGAGATGGAGGTGGCGGAGGGCGGGCATCCAGGTGCGGTGCGGCGCCTTATGCTGACACATCAACATGAAGGGCTTACCGAGAGCTTTGGATTCTTTCACGAAATCGATGGCCATGTCGGTAACAATGTCGGTGCAGTATCCCTGAACAACCTTGCGACCCTCGGGGGTGATCAAAGCCGGATTGTAGTAATCGCCCTGCCCGGGAAGAACGGCCCAGGAATCGAAGCCCTGTGGGTTTCCTTTGAGGTGGGACTTTCCGTAGAGTGCCGTGTGGTAACCGGCAGCGCGGAGAATTTTCGGGAAAATTTGCTGATTCCAATCGAAGCTGTTCCCATTGTTCATGAAGCCGTTTTTGTGGCTGTGCTTGCCGCTCATGATAACAGCGCGGGATGGTCCACAAATCGAGTTGGTGCAGAAAGAATTTTCGAAGAGCATCCCGTCAGCCGCGAGCTTGTCGATTTCCGGAGTTGGGTTCACCGACTTAAGCCAGCCATTATAAGCCCCGATGGCGTGAGGTGCGTGATCGTCGGTAAAGAAGAAAACGATGTTTGGTTTCTTCGCGTGACTGAGCGTAGCAAGGGACAAGAGGAGCAAGGGAAGCAACTTCATGCCGCGAAGCTAGAGAAGCGGGAATGACTTGTCCAGCGAGGGAGGCGGGATTTCAACCAAACATTGAAAACCCGCTATTCGGCGGGGTGCTTCTACTTCGCCTCTTGATAGCCGTGCCAAACCCACTCGATAGCATGAGGGAGGAATTGGGTCTTGGCGTTGCCGATTCCGTGACCGGAATTTTGGCAGAAGAGATACTGGTATTCATAGCCCTTCGTTTTCAGGACTTTCGCCATGCGATGATTGGCTTCGACCCAATCGTGCATGTCATCACGCATGACATTCGGGTTAAGAAGGTCGTAATCGCCCACCGCAAGAAAGAGACGGATCGGTTTCTTTGGGCTTTGAGGAATCAGCTTGTCATGGAAATCCCAGGCCCCACCCGGCGTCTTGGGATCAAAGGGCCACTGCTGGTTCACGAAAGTCCCGGAGGTGGTCAACACGCGGCGATACAGATCGGTGCGATACCAGGCCATGATGAGGGCGGCCGATCCACCTGAGCTGCTTCCCATCACGGCGCGCCCGTCCGGGTTTTTGGTGAGTTTGACCTGACAATTTTTCTCCACCCGGGGAAGAACCTCGGTCTCGATATACTCGGCAAAGACCCCCGACATGGTATCGTATTCCTTGCCCCGCTGATGACCCTGGGCATCTCCACCGCCATTGGCGATCTGAATGACCACCATCGGTGGCACACGCTTCTGGGCGATGAGATTATCGAGGATATTTGGAATCGTTTGGTTGGGTTTCCCTTTCGGTCCGTCATGACAAACCATGAAGGGCGCAGCACTGCCCGCTTTGTATTGCGCAGGCACATAAACGGTAATCTTCCGAGTATAGTCGATCTCATGAGTCTCAACGATCAAGGTCTTGGGGTTCTTGGGATCGACTGTGCCGAAAACCTTTCGGGCAATCCCCGGATTGAGAAGCTTGGTGGTTTTGGAATCGATGGTGAACTGAGTCACTTTCCCTTTCGGCCCATCCTTGAGCGCTTTGCGTTCGGGAGCAGGTTTGTATTCGGGTCCAATGACATAGTTGCCCACGGCATCGACCGGCGGATTAACCCCGGACTGCTCATTGAGACGCTTAAAGGCCGGCGCTCCCGGTGCATCGAATGCCCGTACCGGTGGCTTGGGGCGCTTGGCAGATAAGCTGGTAAACACGAGCAAAGTTCCCAGGGTGGCGAGTGCAATTGTTTTAAAAGAGTTCATTGGGTGGGTTCTCTTTACGCATCCAACCACTGTTAACCATCAGACATGATGGACTTTTTTTGCACGGTCACATGGGCAAGAGGGCCTCTCCGGGATTGAGAAAAGAACTCCGAGTATCTCAAGCTACGCTATTCAGGGAAAGACGAGCATGTTCCTATCAACTCGAAAGATCGCTCGTGCACTCTCGGTGAGCACCCTGTCATGAAGAGATTTCCGAAAACAAGGCCAGCGGCCAAGGTCGCCTTCGAGGGCTATCGTTTGCCTCAATTCCAATC
Organism: bacterium; assembly: GCA_018222765.1. Lineage (GTDB taxonomy): Bacteria > Verrucomicrobiota > Verrucomicrobiia > Verrucomicrobiales > Akkermansiaceae > SW10. The sequence continues at coordinate 89,931 of JAAEZT010000003.1, forward strand.
TCTCCGAAAAGCTCGCATCGTCGCTTGAAGCGTCTAGAGTTCTCCAATGCAAAGCCGTCGCCACTTCATTAGCACTGCCGCTGCCGCCTCGCTTGTCACGACCGTCCGCGCCGACACCAAACCCGGTCAAAAACTCCGTGTGGGGGTCATGGGACTGAGCCGGGGCAAAAACCACATCAGCAACTTTGCCCAACTCGAGGGAGTCGAGATCGCCTACGTCTGCGACGTCGACAAAAACCGCCTCGCCTCCGGAGCCAAACTTGCCACCGAAAAACAAGGCGGCAAAGCCCCCAAAGCCGTCACTGATTTTCGTCGTATCCTCGAGGACAAGGAAGTCGACATTCTCTCCATTGCCGCGCCGAATTTCTGGCACGCCCCCGCCACCATCCTCGGCTGTGATGCGGGAAAGCATGTCTACGTGGAAAAACCAGGCAGCCATAACCCAAGCGAGGCCGAATTCATGGTCGCCGCCGCGAAACGCACCGGTCGTAAGGTGCAAATGGGAAACCAACGTCGCAGTGCCCCGGCCTTCCGCGAAGGAATTGCCAAGCTCAAGGACGGCGTGATCGGCAAGCTTCGCTATGCCCGTTGTTGGTATGACAATAAGCGCAGCTCCATCGGCAAAGGAAAGTCTGCCCCGGTTCCAGCGCACCTCGACTACGAGCTGTGGCAGGGCCCTGTTCCGGCCCGTCCCTACAAGGATAATCTCATTCACTACAACTGGCATTGGCACTGGCTCTACGGTGGCGGTGAACTCGCCAACAACGGCGTCCATGCCCTCGACATTGCCCGCTGGGCCCTCGGGGTCGATTTACCCATGGTCACCAGCTACACCGGCGGGCGCTACCATTTCGATGACGATCAGGAAACGCCCGACACCGCCGACGCAACCTACGACTTTGGCAAAGTCGGCATGAGCTGGCACGGCAGCAGTTGCCTGCAGCGAAAACACGAAAAACATTCCTTCGTCAGCATCTATGGTGACGGCGGCGTGATGTCATTCGACAGCGGCGGTTACCGCATCCACGACAATGCCGGCAAGCTCGTGGAGGAGAACATGCCCGGGCTCAGCGACATCCCGCACTTCCAGAACTTCGTCAACGCCATCCGCAAAGGCGAAGCCCTCAACTCCGAAATTTCCGACGCCCAGAAAAGCACCATGCTCTGCCATCTTGGCAACGCCTCCTACCGCGAAGGCCTGCAAATCAAAGGCCAGGATGTTCCCAAAAAATACTGGCAACGGGAATACTCGGAAGCCTGGAAACCCGCTGGCATTTAAACCACAATCTCACTCACCTATGACCAACATAAAATCTCTCCTCACTCTAGTCCTCCTCACTTCGCTCTCTCTTGCTGACGAACGCCCGCTTCCGAAGGTGAAGCACATGATCGATACGCACATCCACCTCTACGACTCCTCTCGCAAAGAAGGCATTCCCTGGCCGCCCAAGAACGATCAGGTTCTCTACAAACCTCACCTCCCTGCGGAATTCCACAAGGTCTCCAAACCCTCCGGGCTCACCGGTGTGGTCATCGTCGAAGCCAGTGACCGGCCGGATAACAACAGCTGGATCCTTGATCTTGTCAAAGGCGACGACTATTTCATTGGCCTCGTCGGAAACGTCGATCCCTACGCTCCTGACTTCGCTGCGCAAGTGAAGGAGCTCAAGAAAGACCCGCGCTTTGTCGGCATCCGCGCCCGGAACGGGAAAGAGAAAAAGGCCATCGACTACAGCGACCAGAAATTCATCGCCAGCCTCGGCGAACTAGCCAAGCTCGATCTCAGCGTCGATCTCCTTGTCAATGGACAAGGGACTCAAGCCGTGAAGCAAATCGATCAACTGGCCCGCAAGGTCCCCCAACTCCACATCGTGGTGGATCACGTCATCGGCTATAACTTCGACGGCAAAGCCCCACCGAAAGAGTGGGTCGCCGCCGTCGAGAAGCTTGCCGAAAACAAAAACGTTTGGTGCAAGGTCTCGGGACTCTATCAACGCAGCATCCCCCAACCCGCGCCGCATGATCTCAATCACTACAAGAGCGTCCTCGATGTTCTTTGGAAAAACCTCGGATCAGAACGTCTGATCTACGGCAGTAATTGGCCCTGCACCAAAAACAGCGGCGACTACACGAGCTACGTGAAGTTGGTGAACGAATACTTCTCCTCCAAGGGACAGGAAGCCTGCGAACGCTATTTTTGGAAGAACGCCGCAGAAGCCTATCGCCTCAATCTGAAGTAGGTCCCGCGGCGCACCAACATCACGCCGCGCCCTCAATCACCAACCAGGGGATCGAGAAACTTAAAGAGTTCCTTCGTAGCCGGGTCATCGGGTTTCCCGAGATCATTGTTCAGCGCACGGTGGTTGCTATCCGGCTTGCCAAAAGACTTGGCGGGAATTTTAGCCTGCCGGAGCACCTTTTCAAAAGCTTGTGCCTGCGCCCGCGTATCCGGGTTCCCGGGAAAATAGAGGAGCAGAAAAGGAGGAATATTCTTACCGGGGGCAACATGGGTAACCGCCGAAAAATCGAGATGCTTTTCCGGAGAGTTTCCAAATTTCTGCCGATGACCGAAAGTAAACATCTTGCCTCCATAGAGCGCCTGACGATGTTCCGCGGTCATGATGATCTTGGGAATGTCGTAGGTGTCGCCGTCTACCGGGACACATCCCTTGAGCATCTCAAACGATAAACCTTCCTTCCGGAGGTATCGCTCGTCAGTGCATAGCAAGGCCGCGAGTTGGGCTCCCGCCGAATGGCCTCCCACAAAGATCCTTTCAGGATCTCCGCCATACTTAGCGACATTCCGATGCACCCATCCGAGCGATTTGGCAACGTCCCCGGTCAGAGCTTCCATCTTCACCTCGGGAAGAAGGCGGTAGTTGGTCGAAATGAACACGAAGCCACGATCGCACAGAGCTTTAGGCTTTAATCCGACATCGGATTTATCACCAAACTGCCACCCTCCGCCGTGGATCCAAAACATCACCGGAAGGCTCTTCCCTTTCGCAGATTCGGGAGCGTAGATATCGAGAACCTGTCGCTCGTGCCCTGACTCTACGTAGGGGATATTTGAGGTCTGCTTTTGAGCCTTGGCAGCATTCCCGCTCAATAAAAGTATGAATACCGGGAGAGAATTAAGTCTGCATTTCATAAGTGACCTCTGTTGCGGGCAGATCATCTCCCCTATCTCCGGAATTGCCTGCAATCAGACAAGACCGATCAGCAAGAAAAGATCTTCCTCCCACCAACAGAGGTCAGCTTCAGGTGCGATCGCTCTTACTTGATCTCCTTGATCCAGATATTGCGGAAGCGAACATCTTGTCCGTGCTCCTGGAGTTTGAGCGGCTGGTCGGACGGGCCGTTTTTCACTCCTCCGTTAGCGTGCTTCACGGGAACGTTGTCGTGCATTTTCAGACCATTCCACCAGAGAGTGAGGCGAGCGGGATTCTTCAGCTTGTCACCATCCCAATCAGCAGCCTTGAAAATGAAGTGGAAAGAATGCCACTGTCCGTTGGGGCGCCAGGCATTGCCCGTGGGAACGTGCTCCATACAAACTGCGGCAATGCCGTGAGGTCCGATTTTCCAATTGTAGGGATCTTTGGTGTTTTTGCCCTTCGGTGATTCAATCTGCAGTTCGTGACGGTTCTGCATGTAGACTCCACTGTTGGTGTAACCTTCAGCCTTATCGTCGCCACGGGCACCCATCATGATGAATTCCACGTGACCTTCGAAGTCGTGATAGGTCTTCTTGGTGACAAGATCGTGGGTTCCCCACTTCTTCCCGCCATCGGTCATGAGGACCTTGCTGTCATCGGTCGGGCTCTTGACGATCTTCCAGGTAATGTCCATGTCCTTCTTGGGCCACATCTCGAAGTTCTTCTTGATCGAGTCCATCGTGCCATCGAATGGCGTATCCGCCCCCGCCGGAGGCTTCGCTCCGAGGTCTTTACTTTTATCGTATCCCTTTTGTTCTTCAGGAGTCTTGGCGCTCGCAATCGCCCCGACTAGAGAGAACGTTGCACAGAATGAAATGAGTTGTTTTGTCATTGGAAAAATTACTACGTGTTAGAATTCGCCCAACTATCGAAAAGGAGGCCGAAGCTGCAAGACGCGATTTCACAGATTAATAAACCTCTGAAAATCCGCCTCAGATGTGTGCGCTATCCTTAACCTACTGCAGCCGAAACCCTCCCACCTGTGGCTGGGCTGTTGTCGCTCCGAGCTGGGGAACAGCCGCCGGTGGAGCTTTGCTCATGGACATCATGATAATCAACAGCAGAAGGGAAAGACCCAGAAGCACAACCACGACATAGCAGGAAGCTTCAATCTTGGACTGGAAAGCACCACTGAACTCTTCCATCGGCTTGGCAATTTCCTTTTCCTTCTGCGCGTTGTTCACCTCGGCCTTCTTCGCAAGCTTCTCCTCTTCGTTTTCGGCAACTCCCTCCTCTTCGCCCTCCGCCAAACTTTCTTCCTCTTCGCCATCAGGAGCTTCTCCCTCGTCATTACCAGCGACATCCTCATCTCCCTTTTCCGCCTCGCTCTCTTCCTCTCCCTCACCTTTCTCTTCATCCTTCTTTTCCTCCTCCTCGATCACCTTGGCAGCTTCGTTCTCTGCGGCATGAGCCCCGGCGGCAATCGCTCCCCTCATTCCCCTCTCCTGCACTTCCATCATGGCATTGATCAATGGAAACTGTTTCGAAATCTGAATACTGAGAAGAAGCGCCCCGGCCACAAATAATACCTGGGCTCCAAGGAGAAGAAAACGACCCTGCACGGCATAAGCGATGAAGGCCAAAATCAATCCAACGCCGGCGAGGATCAAGGTAATTAACGCCAGAGCCGAGCGCTCCAGCTTGTCATTACTCTCATCCCGGGCGATCGTCTCCTCCACCTCTTTTTCGGCAGCGAGATTCGCCTTGTCCTTGGGAATCCCCGTCATGAGCAGGCGCAGTTTTATAAACTCAACATTCAGCGAATACTTCTTCGAAACCGACTGAAAGCCTGTTTGCGACAAGACATCAATCCGACCCTCCTTGCCAAAGACCTTTTGATCACAGGAAACCGAAGCCCATGGCAAAAAATACAGGATAAGCGAGAGCAGGCCGATGAGAATGGTAGACCAACAAATCCAACCCGGAAGAGATTTACCCTGAGACGCTCCAAGGGCCGGGGTGGTGATCCCCGAGATTTGGGGATTGAGATTCATCCCCCCCACCGGAGCAGCTTGAACGGGAGCCACCTGCGCAGATGGCGCGGGAGCCAACGCGACCACTTGAGGCAGATCTGGAAGCAAGCCTTCGACCCGACCCGCCTTAACCCATTCCTCAAGACCATCGGTCCAGATCATCGTTTCATGATTAATATTCCCCGTGGTGTAAAAACCCTGGAGATCCTGAAATGAATAGGGTCCTTGCTCATTTCCCTCGCCATCAAGAACGCGCCACATCGAATTGGTCATGATCAACGAGACTAAAGGGCCAACTTTCTACGTCAAGCCAACCACACTCCTCGTTCGATGCGCAGCAATGTATCTCCTCTCAAAAGACACCTTGGATCGTGATAGCGCCCATACAGTATCTCCGAACCCTTGATCAAAAACCCACACAAAATCTCCCAAAGAGACAATCGATCTGCCACCCATGTATTGCGACGAACCCGGTTTCCGCAGCCTTCCCGTCAAAAGCAATGTCCTAACAGTCGGTAAGAGCGGGTGTGGGCGAAAAAAGAACGGTTCCAGTTGGGAGGAAAAATTGCCGGAGGAAGCCTGTCATCCTGACAATGATAGGGATCCCTTGGCTTGTCGTAAGTCCCCTGAATCAGGGGTCGGTTCGAGTGACTCTAAGTCTGATGAATTCCTTATCTCCGGTGGAGATCGGGAGGGTAGATCGCACCGTGACAAGGCTTGAGCCATCTCCCTGGTCGGGACTGGAAACTTCAACAAGATGGGCGGGGCCATCCCGCCAAGTCGCGAGATCATTGCTGATTTGGGGGAGGTAGGTCAGATCTCCGGAGGAATTTCTGCGGGGGTAGGTCAGAGTAAGGAAGGTATCCTCTCCAATCTGGGTGATTCCGGATTGGAGGATTTCGACGATGGGAACATCAACGAGAGGATCGGTGAGGAAGGCATACTCGAGGAGATTGATCAGGCTGTCACCATCCGGGTTCGCGTTGGGCCCGGAAGTGCCGGGGTCCGCGATTTGGCCTGCCGTGAAGTGCTCTCCGAGCCAGGTATCATAATCAATCGAGGCCGGTTCAAGGGTGCCGGGGGTTCCGTCGATGAGCGCTCCCGCTGTCCAACTTGCCGCGAGTGCGTGGTCGGGGGCAGTTTCAGGCGCGACCAGAACGAGGGAATAGCCGCCACCATCCGGTGAGGTTGCCCAGGGTGGGTTGTCATCGTAGGTAAAATCGAAAATCGGGGAGTTCGAGGCGAAGGAGAGCACGATTCGCTCGCCACCATTGGAAAGCGAACTCGGGTAGGTTCCAATGACCGGAAGACCCGTGCCATAGCGCGCTTGGAAAGCGGCGACATTCTTCACAAGGAGGACCGAGGCTCCGGGAGCGAGGGTTGTGGACGAGGCACCCGAGAAGTCGAAGGTGATCCCCGTTGTGAATCCAAGATCGGACAGGTCGAGAGTGAGCGAGTCGGAAATATTGGTGAGTTCGATGAATTCGAAGTCATCGTTGTCCGATGAGACCAAGGCTTCGCTGCCCTCGGGATCGCGGGGGTTATACATGATCTCACTGATGACGAGATTATCCTTCCAAAGGTCCAGATTCGGGGTGCTGGCAACGAATTCAGAGGGTTCCGACCAGTGGCTGGTGCGGCCGGTGGCGTCTTCGTGTTGGACACGGACACGATAAGTTGTTGCGGGTTCGATGAGGTCGGGTGGGAAGGTGTAGCTTGAGGTGAACGTGGTGAAATCGGGAGAAGTGGCAACGGTTTCGATCTCGTAGGTCCGGGGCGTTCCGGCTTCGTAGCCGGCGAGGCCGGGTGCGAGGACTTTAGCGATACGCCAACGCATTTTCCCGAAAGTGCCACTCCCGTTTGGATCGGAGAACGAACCACTGCCGAAGGTGAGTTGGTCGACGGGATATCCCGCGGGTCCGGAATAGGTGAGGGTTGGGCGGTTGGGGATGCTGGAGTCGTTTGATTCACGTTTCAGATATTCAAATCCGTAGCCGGCGGGGACGCCGTTTCCGGGTGACCAATTGCCACCTGAGTAGTTGTCGGTGGTATACTTGATGATGTGGTTGACGAAGCCCTCGTGGTCGGACGAGGCGAGAGTTCGGGTGTAGCTTCCACCGATGCGGCTGTCATTATAGGGAGTGCGGTAGAAGTTTCCGAGGTGGTTTGATTGTCCGGAAGTACTCCCAAGAGAGCCGCGGGTGCGGGGGTGGCGGTTCCACATGAAAGCATCGATGTCGGCCCAGGTTTGGGCTTGGCCGGTGGGGTTCACGATTTGGGTGTATTCATCAATCAATTGGCCGATCTGACCACCGGTGGTGGAGTCATCCGAAGCGACAAGGTCGAGGATTTCCCGGGACCGGTTGCGGAATTCGAGGGCCAGCTGCGAATGACTATTGATGGAGTTTTGTTGGCGAATGACTCCGGCCTGGTGGGTCTCGGCAATGTACATCATGTCGAGGTCCCACGGCATGACATGCCATTTGTCCTCGGTCGGTTCGTGATAGAAGTAGTGGTTGTATCCGATACGAATATCAACATTGCCAAGGAGGCGGTTGAGAGCGCGAAGGGAATAGTAACCGGGCATGTGCATGTTATCGCGCCACCACTGCTCGGTTTGGGCGCTGTTAGAGGAAGAGTAAAAGGAACTCCAGTCCGAGGAATTGGTCACTTGCGTGCTGCCCTGTTCTTTTTTATCACCTCCGCCGCCTTCGATTTTGTAGATGTTGCCATCGGGAAGGCCACGTTCGTCGAGGAAGGAGCCGTTGGGATGTTCCATGGCAAGGTAGAGGCCCCAGAGGTCTCCCTCGTACTGGCTGGAACCGCTGGCTTCGGCAGAGGCATCGATAACCCGGAAGGAAAAGTAGTGGGTTCTCGGACTTGGCAGTCCGGCCATGCCGTAGAGTCTCATTGCCGGTGCTTCGTCGAGTCCGGCCATGCCGCGGTTGACGGCAGCCCAGGGACTTGAAATGGACTGGAGATTGAGTTTGCTCCAGGACTCTCCGTATTTCTTGCCCCAGTTATCGCGGGGTTTGAAGCGGTGGGCGCGGTTGAAGTGGAAGCGCCATTTGTTTTTTCCGGAGACATACGTCGAGGCCTCACCCCGGTTCTCGTAATCGATGTGGTCATAGACCTTACCGTCATAAATGAAGGTGCCCTTTTGGTGAACTCCGTCGGCTCCGCCATACTGGGATGAGGTAACATCGCCGGCCTGGGCGAGAAGATGATAGATGGGAAGATCATCCATCAGGGTGGATGGGAATGTTTCGTTCGCGGTTGAGGGGGTAAAAGATCCCGTCCAGGAAGGGACACCATTGTAGGTGAAATAGGCGAAATTTGGTTGTTCGTCGTCGGCGTAGGGAGCGGTGTCGGAAGAGCCGTTGGCATCTTCAAAGTGGATGCGGTAGCGGATCAGTCGACGATGTTGTTGAATAGAGGCAGGTAGGACGACGGTGAAGATGGAATCGCCGGAGAAAGCATCGCCGTTGATTCCGTCGTCGTTCATGGGGACGGAGATCCAGCCGGAGTCGTAACTGGCATCAGTGATGCGGATGTATGATCCGGGATCAACAATCTGATAATCGAGGCTGACTGTTCCCACTCCCTGGGGGTCGGTGATTTTTGCGGTGATGGTAACGGGGTCGGCCGAAGTGGGAATTTCGGGCAAATGCTCGACCTGACGGATGGCTGGAGGAGGAGAGTTTGTCGTGGAGCTGTTTGGCTGTCCGGGGGTGGCCGAGCCATCGCCACCACCCGCAGACGTTTCGAGGGAGGCATCAAGTGAAAAGTCGGAACTTCCCTGGGTTGCATTGAACCCCTGAACGGCGATGACATTGGTTCCTCCGACAAGGTAAGCGGAAGTGCCGGTGAGAGTAAATTCCTCCCATGCGGCCTCGTGGTTGGATCCGGTGCTGTTGTATGCCAGCTGTCCTGCGGGAACATGAACTCGTTTGACTTCCTGGCCGTTGATCCAGACGATGGCCCCGTCGTCGGCGTAGATGCGGAGTTTTAAGCTGGTCGGTATATCGAGCGGTGAAACGGTGAATTCCCTGCGCATGAAAACCGAGGTGTAGTTGCTTTGCATGTCTCCCAGAATGGTGTTGTCATCGCCATCCCCATATCCGAGGGGAGTTTGGCCACTGGTCCAGCTGGCGTCATTGTAGCTCGTTTGCCGCCAGGCATTGACGGGTGAGGACGCCTCACTGGTGCCTTTGAAATATTTCCAGGTTCCGGATGCGGCAACGTAGGTCGTGGTTGAAGGCGTTCCAGTTTGAGCGCCGGAAGTTCTCCAGGAACCGGAGAGGTCGTTGTCGAGAGCCGGGTTGAGAAGCTCCATGGAGCCTCCCCCGCCCCGGGCACCGGAGGGCCAGGGGAAGCCTACTCCGTAGTCGACCTGATCCATGAGCACACCGGCCGCATTGCGCAGATCAATTTCCTCTCCGTCGTTGTTAAGCCCGCCGGTCCATGGACCGAGAGCGGTCTCACCGAAAACGGATAAAATGGTGGCGGGATCCTCGGCAACGACCAGATAGGCGCCGGCTGCGATCGTGGTCCCTAACGGAAAAGTATATTCAACGGCGTCGGTCAGCAGCCATCCTGAAAGGTCAATGGGAGTGGCTCCGGGGTTGTGGAGTTCGATGAATTCGGCACGGCTGGTTTCGTCGGCCGGATCATAGTGAATTTCATTGATGACCACCTGATTGGGGAGACTTGCCGGAGTGTCGAAAGTTTCGGATGACGGGGCCCAGCTGGTTCCAGCGGAATTGACAGCGCGACTTGTGTAATAGTAGCTCGTCTCAGGAGTGAGCCCTGAAACGAAGCGGTTAAAATTGCCTCCTTCAACACCGACATTGATTGATGCGTCCCAGTCGTTGGGATTGTTGAGTCCATCGGTGGTGCCGAAATAGAGGGTGACCGTGGGAATGCTGGATCCGGTATCAGTGACTTCACCCCGAAGACTGGCCGAAGTTGAGGAAAGGGCAGCGACACTTCGATTATTGATTACCGGCGGCGTCACGGTGATGGTGGTGAAACTTCCGGTTGATGAAGCCCAGGTCGATCCACCGGAATTGGTGGCAAGTGCCCGGTAAAAGTAGCTCGTGATTGGAGTCAGTCCGCTCAGATCGGCATTCGCACTGCCAGTGGTCGCACCGAGGGAGATTGAATTACTCCAGTTGTCCACCGTAGTTCCTCCGTCGGACGTGCCGTAGTAAAAGGTCAGAGTTGTGGCGTCTCCTCCGTTGTCGGTAATTGTTCCGGTGAGGCGGGCGGTGTTGGCGGTGATGTTGCTGGCTGCTGATTGTGTGAGGGAGGGGGCAAGAGGGAGGGTTTCAAAACTGCCGGAAGGAATAGCCCAAGAGACTCCGGCGGAGTTCGTGGCGCGGGCGGTGAAGAAGTAGCTCTGGGCGTGGGTGAGACCAGTGATATCTCCGGAAAAGGAAGCGCTGTGTGTTCCGGAAAGATTGATGGAAGAGTCCCAGGCCAGAGCATCATCGCCGCCATCAAGGATGCCATAGAAAATGGTAATGGAAGGCGCGTCATCTCCGATCGAGGTCACAATCCCATTTAGGGTTGCTGTCGTACTGGTGATGGCGGACGCGGACGAGTTCCCGATCTCTGCCGAGCCGTCGGGTTCGATGGGTGTCGCGTCAACCGAAACGAGGTCATAGACCACGTTGCCGGTTGTGGCACCGATTGCGAGGATGACATTTCCGGCAGGAACGGTTGGTCCGGTAGTATAAGTGGCAACATTTCCAGCAGCAGGGTCGAGTGACGAGACTGCGAAGAACTGGTTAGATGTTCCGATCTGGGAACTGTTGGTAGCACCGGGCGTTCCCAGAAGAGTCCCGGTGTTGTCGGCGATGCCGAAGTAACCTACGTTGTTGGCGCCCCCGCGACGATTGACCATGATGTCGACTGTGTAAGTGGTATTGGGCTGAAAAAGAACTCCAAGGTCCTGATAGATTAACCCGTTGGATCGTATCCCAAGGTTATTCAGCCCATCACCGCCGCTGGCTCCGATCGCGTTATGGAACTCAAGGAAGGTTTGGTTGAAGCCGCCATCCACAGTTGGCGCACCTGGACCTGGTGTTCCAGGAATGTTCCCTTGGGAAACCCAGCCGTTGGGAATGGCATCGGCCCAATTATTGGTAGTGAAGTCAGCCAGAGCATTGTCTTCAAAGCTGGCATTATTGACAGGGATCGAAGCTCCGCTTGCCAAGCCTGGCGCGAAAATTGCGACGCAGAGGGCGGAAAGGATTTTTAGTTTCTTTCGGTTCATGATTTTGGTTTGTGGCAGTGCGGTGGAGTGTAAAAACCTGATGTCGCTAGGAGAGGATATAACTTCTGATCTTCACTTCCCTTAAAATGTTTTACGCACCATCAAGGCGGATGATGTCGAAGCGACTTCTGCCGGTGCCCCCCCACGGAGTAATGGATGCGAATCGTTTTCCCAACAGTGGCGGAAGTATCGAGAATCGAAGTGAAGACATCAGCAGGCAAAGCTTTAGCAATTCATCAATGAGACACCAACCGTAAAAGATGTGTCTTGCCCTGGTCATAGGTAAAATGTAACCCCTTTCTCCCACATGTCTTCCGCTAAGCTGTGGTTTCCGCGAGCTTCCCACCCAGAGCAAATGCCTAGCGGTATGCAAACAGTGAGAACGCCAAGCTGGTCGAGGACTCGGACCACGCCTATTTTTACGGTAAACGAATGAAGCTCCTCTTGCGGGGGCATGGAACGAGTAAATTTCGCAAATCCTAACTAAATGGTCAAAAATTTGATTTGAACACTGGATAGAATATCGATAAAGTCTGCCTGAGGTCAGTTTGTGCTCACTGCTCAACTCTTTCTCATCCTTAACTCACTTCACGTATGAAAAAAATCCTAACCATTGCGGGCGTTCTTTCTGCAACCTTTATTGCCAGTCACGCAACCGTCGTCTGGACCGGGGCCGCGAACACCGATTTCTACAACGACGCCAACTGGGACTTTTCGGGAGCTGTCAACGGAACGACCGCGATCAACCCTTCGACTGACATCAATGAAGACCTTACCGTAAATGGCGCCGCAGGGTTGACTGGAGCGGGCCGACTCGATCTTGGTGCTGGCTACTCGATCACTCTGACTAATTCAAGCTTCGCTCCGACCAGCGGGGTCAACGGCGTCGTTGACGGGAATCCAAACAACTCGGTTCTCAACGTGCTCGGCGGATCGGCGATGACTTCAACTTGGTTGACTGAAGGGATGACCTTGAATGTCGACGGCACGAGCTCCTATACTCTGCGCGGAGCAGGTGATCCGATCAATAGCCAGTCTGAAAAAACTACAATCAACCTTACGCCCGGCGCGCAGTTGACTCTGGCAAGTGTTGCCGAGTTCACCGAACAAGGTGCAGACATCATGGTGAACGGCGTCTCGTTTGCCACTGACAACAGCATCCTTACTTTCTCCGGAAACACTGCGACGGCAGTCGGGACTGCTATTCCTGAGCCATCCGGCATTGCACTGATCGGCCTTGCCGGTCTCGCCATGATCCTCCGGAGACGAAAGTAGACGACTCCATATCAATCTCAATCGGGGCGGATCTGCGAGAGCAGACCGCCCCGTTTCTGTCTGCAGTAGAGCATCCCCTCCCCTATTATCTGAAAAGAGAAGCCCAATGAGACTATTTGCCATCATTTTCTCACTGGTGGTTGCGCAGGTTCACGCAGCCGAAAGGCCCAACGTCATCCTCGTCATGACCGACGACCAGGGCTACGGCGACCTAAGCTGCCACGGAAACCCGGTCCTGAAGACGCCGCATCTCGACGAGATGCACGCGGAGTCGGTTCGGTTCACCGATTTCCACGTCAGCCCGTTCTGCACACCGACGAGGGCCGCTCTCATGACGGGAAACTATCCGGGCTACACGGGCGCCTATCGCACCAGTTCGGGTCGCACGATGATGCATCCGGATGAAAAGACCGTGGCCGATCTTTTCGCCAAAGCCGGGTATGCCACGGGCATGGTCGGCAAGTGGCACCTCGGCGACAATGCCCCGCACCGCCCGCAAGACCGCGGCTTTCAAGATGTCCTCTGGCACCGCTGTGGCGGGATCGGGCAGGCGTCAGACTATTGGGGCAACGACTACTTCGACGACACCTACGAACGCGCATCCACCGAAGACATGCAGGGAACCTTTGAAAAATTCGAGGGTTATTGCACGGACGTCTGGTTCCGGGAGAGCATCCGCTTTGTTGAAAACAACCGGGACCAGCCGTTCTTTCTCTACCTCGCGCTGAACGCCCCGCACGGCCCCTACTTCGTTCCACCGGAATGGGCAAAGCCTTACAAAGACAACAAAGATGCCCCCAACCCCAACTTCTACGGGATGGTGGCCAACATCGATCACAACATGGGGATCCTTCGAAGGCGCCTCGATGAACTCGGGTTGAACGAGAACACCATCCTCATATTCATGACCGACAACGGCACTTCATCCGGTGCGAAGTTCAACGGCCTCGATTCCGAAGCCCTGTCCGGTTTCAATGCCGGGATGCGCGGCAAAAAATCATCGATTTTCGACGGTGGGCACCGCGTCCCGTTCTTCATCCACTGGCCAAAAGGTGGACTGACCGGCGGGCGGAACATCGACACGCTGGCGGCGCATATCGATGTGCTTCCGACGCTCGCCGACCTGTGCGGCATCGAAGTGCCTGATGGCTACAAACCCGACGGACTGTCGCTGAAGCCACTTCTGGATGGAGCCTCAGAGCCGTGGCCGCGAAGTTATCACGTGGTGCAATTTCACGGCGCCGCGGGCGCGCATGCCCTGCCGCCTCAACCATTCGCCCACTCCGTGGTGCTGACCGAACGTTGGCGCTTGGTGAACCACGGGAAAGAGTTCCTCTATGACCTCGAAGCGGACCCGGCCCAACGAAACGACGTGGCCGCACAATACCCGGAAGTCGTCGAGCAATTGCGCCGGCAGTATGAGCCGTTTTGGAAAAAGATCTCTCCGCGGATGACCCCAGTCCCAATTGACCTTGGCAACCCGGCGCAGAATCCGACTGAATTGTGCTCGCAGGATTGGTACCTGCCCAAGGGAAACCCGCCGTGGAATTTCAGGTCGATCCGAAAACTGCCCAAGGAGACAGGACCGTGGATGGTGAATGTGCAAAAAGCCGGTCGCTTTGCCTTCACGCTCCGGCAATGGCCGAAGGTGGCAAACAAACCCCTGGTCGCGGAGCGTGCGAAGGTTTCGATTGCCGGCCAGGAAAAGGAAATCTTCGTTCCCGCCGGAAGCAAGGCCGTCGTCATTGAGTTGAACCTCCCCCAAGGGCCCACGGAACTCTGGACTTATCTCTATGACGCGAATGGAAAAGCGGGAGGTGCCTATTTCACGGATGTCGAATGGCGCGAGGACGACGGCTCACCGCTGAAGACCACGGTGATTCCACTTCCCTAGTCCGCCAAAAGCCTTCCCGCGTCGAGGAATCGCCCGCCCGTTTTTTTTGATATCGGAGCGGCGACCACCGTGACCTTCAACGCGGGCGGGGACAAGCTGACAAACAAGGATGGTTAGAAGATATGAACCACGGATCACCTAAAGATTCAGGATGGCAGCCACTTGTCGGAGATCTACTTCACGCACAACTTCGGACAAAAACCACCAAAGAGTATGTCAGGAGAAGAACCTCAGCTACAAACTCTTGACCTTCAGGTTACGCACCCAGAATTTTTGGCCGTGATCCTGAATCGCTATTTTCCCCGAATCCGCCAACCTCTTGTTCTTCGGTTTACTGGCCGCTAGATCCAGCTTGTCCTGCACCGTCTTACCGTTGAGGACCACACTCAACCTGCCCTCCTTCATTGTCACAACCATACGGTTCCATTCACCAGCTGGCTTCGAGCCGTTAGCCAGCGGACCGGCAGTCTTAATCACCCCTCCAAGGTCATGTTGGCCGAGTTTCTTTTTGCCGAAGCAGTCAAGAATCTGCACCTCAAAACCGTGCGCAGTCGGGTCAGTCTCGTCATAAATCCTGAAATAGAGGCCTGAGTTCCCACCTTTTTCGTGCTTATACTCGAAGTCGAAAATGAAGTCCTTGTAATCCTCCTTGAGCCACAGGTAGGAACCGTAACGCGACCAGCCCTTCTCGCCTGGCCTCGGCTCCAGAAAAAGTGAGCCATCTTTCTGGATCTTCCAGTTCCCGGTAGTTTTGATCTTCGACAAGTCCTTGCCGTCAAAAATCGTAGTAAACCCGTCCGCGGCACAGGACAGGGGCACACAGAAAAACGACAGAGCTAAAATTGATATTATAATCCTCATTACTCAGAAAGCCTATCACAACAGGCTACTCAACGAAGCAATAACCCACTCCCCTATGCCCAATATCGGTCGTTTGAAAATAGAATTACTCCTGCTCGCTGGTCCAATGCGGCTTCAACCCTTTCCTGCCAAAAGCAATTTCCTGGCAGTAAATTTAAAGTTTCGGCGACCTTCAACTCCGTCACAAAAAAACGGCTCCGGGGAAAACCCGAAGCCGTTTCATAAAGGTTGTTTAATCGCAGAGGATTATTGAGCCATTTCCTTGAGCTTCTTCAGAGGACGAACCTTGACCGCAGTGGAGGCAGGCTTGGCCTTGAACATCACCTCTTCTTTGGTGAATGGATTGATGCCCATACGAGCTTTCGTTGCCGGCTTGCGGACAGTAACGATCTTCAGCAACCCGGGAAGGACGAACTCGCCGACGGCGCGCTTCTTGATGTGGCCCTCGATCACGCCGGAAAGGCTTTCGAGAACAGCAGCAACTTGCTTGCGGCTCAGTTCAGTTTCTTCTCCGATTTGATCTAAAATCTGTGTCTTGGTATAACGTTCTTTAGTGGCTTTCATAAGCAGTGGGAGTAGCTCAGTCAATCAACCGAGATTGTCAAGCAATCCGAAGCGCTTTTCGTTAAAAAACCCTCTCAAATATGGGTTCGGGCCGATTTGAGGTCCTTTTCAGGAGAAAACTCCTCACCCAACTTAATTTCCCCGGTAAATTGAACGCCCTCCCAAATCGAAATTCGCCACAACGATCAGCGCCCCAATACCCACGCGAGAATTTTCAGGCTCAGGAAATTCACAGCTTTGAGGGCCCCTATCATTGAAATCGACAATCATCGGTTCTCAAGCAATCTTGGGTCAACTTTTACGAGAATAAGATTATGATCAATCCTCACAACCGCCGCCAATTCCTTACCACTTCCAGTCTCGCCACCGCCGCTGCCCTGACGGGTTCCCGCGCCCTTGCCCAGGACGCGAAATCTTCGGGACCATCTCTCGAAGGTCGCATTTTTAAAGCAGTGAAAGGCGGCAAGAAAGGCAATGAATCCCCTCTCGAATTTTTTCAACGTCTCAAGAAGCTCGGCTTTGATGGCGTCGAGAGCGGCAATGCCAAGCAGGCCGCCGAATACGCGGCTGCCTCCCAGCAGACCGGCGTGATGTTTCACGGAATGGTTTGCGGCTGGCACTGGGGCACCCGGCTCAGCAGTCCCGACGAAGCCATTCGCGCGAAAGGCCTCGCTTTGATGGAGCAGAACATCCGCGACACCCACCGTCTCGGTGGTTCCTCCGTTCTTCTTGTCCCCGGCAAGGTCAGCGGAGCCAAGGAAACCCATGATGATGTCTGGCATCGTTCCATCGCGGAAGTGCGCAAGGTTCTCCCTCTCGCCAGCCGTCTCGGAGTTCGTATTCTAATCGAAACGGTGTGGAATGGCTTCTGCGAATCGCCCGATAAATTCCGCGACTATCTCGACGCCTTCGACAACCCATGGGTGGGTGCTTATTTTGACATCGGGAACATGCAGAAGTTCGCTCCGGCCGAAGAATGGATCCGCACCCTCGGTCACCGTACGGTCAAACTCGACATCAAGGACTGGGGAAAGAAGAGGGGATTCTGTCGCCTCGGCGAAGGTGACGTTGACTGGGACAAGGTCCGCGTTGCGCTTCAAGAAGTTGGCTTCTCCGGCTGGGCCACCCGGGAGGGCCGAGACAAGAGTATCGAAGATACCTCCGCGCTCATCGATCAGTTGATGATCGGCAAGAAGGGATAAGCCGGGAGCATTATCTCACTTCCTCTTCGCCTGGTATCGTCCTTCAATATGCAGGATGTCGCCCTTTAATACGTGCCCATATCCACCTTCGAGCGTGACGGAATCCGGTGTGGCCTTAACCGCCCTCTTTGTCCAAACCACCTCGTCTCCATTCCGAAGAATACAGCGACCATCCTCCAGGAACTCGCGGGTGTGTGCACCGGCATAAGCCCACTTCCCAAGCAGGGCATGTCCTTTGAGTGTGACGGGCTTGGGTTGTGGAAGCGGAGTACCCATTTTAACGTCAAGTTTGGTTTCAAAAGGTGGAAGAACCCGCAGGCGGAGGTTTTTAAACTCAATAGGAGCCCCTTCCGACTCAAGACAGAGAAAGCCAAATGCCGGGCTGATACCATCGCCTCCTGACACTTCCTCTCCGTTCACCCAAAGCTTCACCACGCCGTCGATCGCGCGAATATAGTAGTGATTCCACTGGTTGATCCCGAGCGTGGTATTTTTCGATGGAAAGCTCCGTCGACCGTTCGGAGCAACCGGAGGAAATGGCCGCATCTTGATCGGACCTACCGGGAAGACATCTCCATTGCTAGTAAACCAATCGCCCTTCTTCTTGTATTGCGCTTCGTAAACTTCCTTATAACCAAGATCCAACACCTGCACCTCGATGCCATGGGGAAGCAGGCCTTTGCCTTGCATGAGCCGATTGATGGACTGCGGGGTCGCCCACACAAAGACCCCGGAGTTTCCACCCTTTTTCTTATGCATCCACTCGCAGGAAAATTCAAAATTCGTAAGCGGTTTGTGATAGCGGATCACTCCGGTAGGATTCCCGGTACACCAGACATGGCTGCCTTCCCACTTCCAGGTGTCAGTCTTACAATTCACGTTGGCAAAATCAGCTTCCGTCAACTCGACCCATCCCGGACCCAAGCCACGGCTGAACTCCGGCTCCATCTTCACGGTCAAACCGCTGTCCACCTCACCAGCAATATCACTCATCAGGTAAGCGGCGATGTCCCGGACATCCTGGCTGCTGAGCCCCATCGCCGAAGCGGAGGGCATCCAGGAATGATTCTTAAGGTATTCAATTTTCGCATGAGGACGACGATGTGGCACCTTCAAGGTCACTCCACCCATCGTCTTCACCCGAATGGCCCCGGCATGCCAACTATAGCCGCGTGAAACTCCCTCAAGCCGGTGCCCATTTTGCGTCACGACCAGAGGCTTGTCATAGCCATGGGCAAGCTCCGCCGGGGGATCGACGAGCGCCCGAACAACCGTGGCAACATCCCGTATCTGTCCCCAGTTGGTAAGATCAGGCCCAAAGGGGATTCCGCTTCCTCCGATCTGGTGACACATCATACAGAGAGCGGCCTTGCTTCGTCCGTTGTCGACATTCGCTTTGAGCGCCGAAATCTTCTCGATGGATTCCACCTTGGTGGGAACTCCAAACTTCGTCGGGAAAAGGTAACTCTGCGTCAGCGCAACCGGATCAGGATCATTGATGTCTTTCTCCAAAAACTCTGCAATCGTGACCTGATACCCTTCGCCGCCAAATCCCTCATGCTTCTGAAAACGCTGCATGAATCCCAGATTCCTCTCTCTCTCTTCGTCGGAATAACAGAGCCCGTAGGTATAGGCCAATTTACGGAAAGTAATCGCGTCAACATTCTGCGCGATCATGCAATCCGCCAAATCCGCCAGAGCTTCGGCAGACCGCAATCGCCACGCGAGAGTCTTTTGCCGTTCGTCCCACTTATCAGGATCAGGCTGCAGTGGCTTCACCAACTTCCCGTAAATCTCGTCTTTGTAGTCATCACAAACGGCACCGAGTGCCTCAAGATACCATCGATTCTTGCCGTTGTACCCTGCAATGAGCTTGCGCAGTGGTTCCCGGATGTCATCCAGTTTCATCCCCCGCATGATTGCTAAAATCTCCCGCCGGACTGCTGGAGAAGGATCACCCGCCAATTGTTTAATCAGAGGAAGAAGCGGCTCCTTCCCCGCCATTCGGAGGGCCCGGATCGCCACAATACGCCACTGTGCATCATCCGACGTCAACATGGTCTTCACCAAGGACGGGCCCCTGGAATCCCTAAGCTGGGCCATCACAAAAAGCGCCCGCGCTTGATAGTAAGGATTGTCCGCGTGCGCTTTGCTGAATGCCCGGAGCTCGTCAAAGACACCCTCTTGTTTTTTTAGGCGGTCCTGCGCCACCCACCGCACTCCCGGCGACGGACTTTTCAAGGCCTCCAGCAATCCTTTTTTCGAAGAAAAATCGATCTTGGGAAGGCGAACTCCGCTTCCCTTTTTCGCGACGCGAAAAATCCCCCCGATGGCATTTCCCGAGCCACGGGCATTGGTGTGCGAATTCCAATCGCTCACAAAAAGAGCTCCATCTGTCGACGCTACCACATCCGATGGCAGGAAGCCCGAAGCGGTCTTGTTCTTCGACTTGCGATCAGTCGCAAAGAACGCCTTGTTCAAATCCTGCAACTCGATCTGCGCATCACGCAACTCGGGTCGAAAGGCAAAGACCGCGCGATGCACTGTTTCGCAAACCAAATACTGTCCGCGATATTCCTTCCCCAGTTCATCGCCCTCGATCATGTAGTCCCCCGTCGGCGCCCCCGGACCCCAAAGATTTCCCGGAGGAGTCACGCCGGGAAAATGCTCCCGCCAGTGTCCTTCGTCCCGACGAAGAGACGACTTGGAGTGCCGCTCGTAGGCGTTCTTCATGATCTCTCCCGTCACGATTTTTTTCTCCCAGCTTTTTGCCGAATCTTCCCAGGAACGATTTCCATCCTCCAGGGCGGCGTATCCGAAATTCGAATGCTCCATGACCCAGGCCGCCCGGGCATGCGCGGGGTCGTCATTGTCCGCCTGCAACACATCTCCAAATGAAGTCAACGACATGGCATGGGCATTACGCGAATTTTGAAAAATCACCTCGGCCTCGCTTCCGTCGGGATTCATCCGCAGACCAAATCCACCCACGTAGAGGCGCCCGTCAAAACTCCTCTTCCCAATGCTCCCGGGATTATGGCTGTAGTAGGAACTCGCGTGGATTTCGCGGCCATCCGACATCGTCACATCCGCACCGATATTGCCGTGATTGACATACCACTTTCCGCTCGGACCCGGCACCACCGCATGGAGCGCATGATCATGTCCGCTGCCGTGAAATCCCTTCGCGATGATCTTTTCCTGATCCACCTTGGGATCGAACACATCGTCCCGGTTCACATCGGTATAGACATGAATGTTGGGAGCCATCGAAACAACGATCACGTTGTCAAAAACGCTTATGCCCATCGGCTTCGAAGTGAAGGTCGGCCCAAAAATTTTCACCGAGTCTGCTTTCCCATCGGCGTCGGTATCCTCAAGGATCTTGATCCGCGCGTGCGGTCCTTTCTTGCCCGATTTCTGCAAATCCTCCGTGACCCAGACCCGCCCCTTCGAATCAACATCCATCGCAATCGGGCTATGACAAAGGTCGGTCCCGGCCCACAAGCGGGCCTCCAGTCCGGGTGCCACCGAAAAACTCTCAAGCATCGTTTGTTGGTCGGCCGCAGCCCCCAGGGTCAGCGCAGGTAGAATCGCTTTTGAAAGAAAAGATCTCATATACATCAGAAGGTAGAGAATTTCATACAGTTAAAAGTGTTCGATTTGTAGCTGATTTTAAAATATCGAAAAGGTGTTTGAAGACCATTATGGAAAAAACGGTAAACTTTGCCGGAAACGAGCGGCTGGGATCATCACTCGGCAATCGAGACCGGGCTTCCGCGAAAATGCGAGGAGGTCGACAAGCCCATTGCCGGACTTCTCAGCGACCTCGAACGACTTGGCCTTCTTGATGACACTCTGGTCTTCTGGGGACGCGAATTCGGACGCCAACCGGTGTCACAGCTTCTCGAAGGACAAACCAATCCCGGTCGCGATCACAATGCCAAAGGCTACACCGTTTGGATGGCCGGTGGCGGCGTTCGCGGCGGTGTGGTTCATGGCAAAACCGACGAGCTCGGCTACGAGGCGGTCGAGAACAAAGTCCATCTCCACGACTTACACGCGACCATGCTCCACCTTATGGGTCTGGATCACACCGAGCTCACCTATCGCTACGGCGGCCGCGATTTTCGTCTAACAGATGTCCAGGGCGAAGTCGTGCACGACATCTTTGCCTAGCGAGCGATGACGCCCGCAAGACAAGCTGGCATTCCTCCAATTTCATCGGGAAAAGGCCACTCAACACGCACCGAACCTCAACGAGACATGGGCACCAGACAGCAAGTACGACAAAAAGTGACGCCAGTAATTTGACAAGAGGCATCTCCCAGACCAAAGATAAACGTTTGCCACCGAAACCATTCACTAACAACACAAACAGACACCTCATTTCCAGCCTCCCAAATTGATCCCTGCACCACTGGGCGAGGAGAGCAATCCCAAGCCCCGCTGCCTGAACTTTTCAAACCATCAATACTACCATGAAAACCAAAATCACTATCGCTCTTGCCATCGGAGGGACCCTTCTTCTCACCGCCCTCTCCTCCTGCGCCGGACCTCTCGGACGATCCGGATATGAGTCCGCCCCCTACACCACCGTCAAAAAAGATGGCGCTTTTGAGATTCGAGACTACCCCGAAATTGTCGTCGCAACCACCATTATGGCGGACGGTAAGAACAAACAGAACTCAGGGTTCATGAATTTGTTTCGATACATTTCCGGAAAGAACGAGGCCGAACAAAAAATCGCGATGACCACACCGGTTTTTTCGAAGACGGGTGGAGACCAACAAGAGATGAGTTTTGTCCTTCCCGATGACGTTGCTAAAAACGGAGCACCCAAAGCCAAGAATGACAATGTCACCGTCACCAAGCGGGAAGCGGGACGTTTCGTGGTCTATCGTTACAGCGGACGCTGGACCGAAGCCAACGACAAGAAGGCACGCGAAAAGCTCACCAAGTGGGCTAGGGAACAAAAACTCACTCTGACATCCGTCATGGAGAAGGCCAGCTATGACCCTCCCTTCACTCCGCCCTTCATGCGACGCAACGAAATCCTTGCGCGCATTAACAAATAAATCCCGTCAATGAACCGGGAGCAATCCGGTTCTGGCTCCGTCATGATTTACGGCTGCATGACAGCGCCGCCGCCCTCCAGCGGGGAAAATCAATCCTTCCGGTTTTCATCAAGGCCAGCTTCGGGGCATCTTCCGGAGGCATCTCGCCAGGTTCGATCGCCTCATAGATATCGTTCAGCAGACTCCCGGCAAACCGCCAGATCCGGGATCACTTGGAGTGAAATGATTCGCTCAGTACGAGGGCTACGATGAGATCGGCAAAGCCATTTCCGTCCTTTTTGACTTCCGCGACGACCCGGTCGATCACCTTTTTATCGCCGAAATGCATGGGACGACCAGTTGCGTAGGTGAGGAGTTTGTCACTAAGACAGCAAGAAAAGATGTCGATATTCTTAATGAGGTAGCGCTTGAGATCGGTGACATCTTTGAACGCCGTTCCGTCTGGCATTGTGCCAAGAGCGTCAACGGGATTCCCTTGCTTGGTGATCACCGACTTGCCTGATTTTTGATAAACCGGGTAAAAGTCCCGCCATCGCCCGACAGGATCAAAGTTTTCGAGAACAAAGCCGGGAGGATCGATTTTTTGATGGCAACTGGCGCAGCTCGTATCCGCCTTGTGACGATCAAGGAGTTCGCGGATCGTCTTTGCGCCTGTCGTATCTGGTTCGATGGCCGGGATATCAGACGGAGGTTCGGGAGTAGGCAAACCAAAGATGTTCTCGAGCATCCACGCGCCGCGCAAGACCGGTTGGGTATCCACGCCATTGGCGGTGGCCATGAGGACACTGGCTTGAGTCAGGATGCCGCCGCGAATGCTGTCAGGCTCCAAAGTGACGCGCTTCATTTTTTCAGATTTGGAAAACTTGATCTTATAGAGCGCGGCATTACGCCGATTTAAGTAAGTGAAATCAGAGTCAATAAAAGTGTCGATTGGGAGGTTTTTGCGCAAGATTTCTGCCACGAAAAGCTGGGTCTCCGCGGTGATGGCGGAGAGGTCTTTGTCGATCCAATTTAGGAGCCGCGTATCGGGCATGATATCGGGAAGCTTACGCAGATCGAGCCACTGGCCGGTAAACGAGGAGAGGAAATTTTTCGCCAGGTTATGACTGAGCAAGCGGCGGGTCTGCGCTTCTAGCACAAGAGGATTTGAGAGCTCACCTTTTTCTGCGATTTTCCACAGGGTGGCATCGGGCGGACTGCTAGTGAGGAAATAGCTGAGACGGGCAGCAAGATCGAAGTCGTCGAGCGGGCCTTCGCGATATTCTCGAAAGAGGAAATGTGGCGAGCAAAGCAAGGCTCTCAGCGCCAGATGGAGTCCGTCTTCGAAGCGATGACCCTGGGCCTGGTGGGCCAGAGCGATTCCCGCATACCGTGTGACTTGCTCATCGGTGGCGGGCCGCCGAAAAGCTTTGCTCAGCACAGGACCCAGGATTGCTTTGGCAAAATCCGCATCATCGAGCTCGTTTCTTTCCCCAAGAAAGCGGGCGGTACGTTGATTTTGTTTTCGTGCCTCATCATCTTCGATCACCTGAGTAGGGCCGGTCACGCTCATGCGATGGATGTCAATTCCCGGCCCGGTGAAAAACCGGAAACAACAAAGAGTTTCCACCGTGTTCACCCCTTGCTGGGCTATTTTCTTGGCGAAGGATTGCACCTCTTTGGAGTCGGGGTCGAATTTTGAACCATCGACCTTCCCATCATTTCTAATTTTATTGATGCGCTTCCAACATGACCAGCCACGGTCGGAACGGCGATGGCCTGCCTTCATCCAGGCGGCGCCAGTTTGAGGATCATCACGAAAAAGGGTCAGCAGGTGTTGTGAGATCCGCTCGGTCGAGGCCTTTGATTTGTCGCTATGCAATGAGGCGTTCTCATAGTGGATAACGATGGTTTCGCCGCGTTGCAATTCGACCGAGGCACGGAAAGTTTTTGGACTGGAATCCTGGATGGTGAACTCGGCAAGTTTCCGTAAGGAATTTGCTTTGGTGAAACTTTGTCCGGTGGAGGAATGGGCGAGAAGATGGACGATTGGGATATGATCTTTTCCCGGGTTGAAGGCTGAGAGATCAACCCCAACCTCATAAATTCCCGGAACCTTCGCTTCGAAGCGGTTTGGCCAAACCGAGCCCCGGGCCAGAGGGTCGCTGGAGCTAACCATTCGTAGGACTCCCTCGATTTCATGACCCGTGGTGAAGTTGAGCGTGAAGTCTCCCGGCCCGATCTTGTAGGTCTTCGAGACTTGGTTTTGTTGGTCGCCAAGCGGAGGGAGCAATTGGTCGGCGGCGCTCGTGGCGATTTCAAGGTACTGGGCCATCAGGGGCGGAGAGAGCACGAGGCCTTCGCCAATATTGTCAAAACCGTGGGACTCAGTATCAGTCGGAAAGGAGCGCGGAACTGAGAAAGGAATGCCGAGAACATCACTCACCGTGTTTTCATATTCCTCTCGATTCAGGCGACGCAATACCGTGCCACCGGGAGGAACATTTTTGGTGAGAGTTTGGTCCAGCCAGGCAATGATCGCTTCCCGGTCTTTTTTGGAAGGTTGCGTTTTTTTGGCCGGAGGCATTTCCCCTTTGGAAAGGGCATGGTGAACTTTCGTCCAAATAATCCTGGCGTGAGGATCCGTCCAATCGATGGTTTTCAGCTCCAGGTTGAGGTCTCCCTTCTCCGAGGCGGAGTCGTGGCAGTCGAGGCAGTGGTCGAAGATGAACTCATCGACCAATTTAGGAATGGGCTGGGGATTCCCGGCTTGAACAGGGAGGGAGAAGCCCAGCATAACGAGGGCTTGAAGGAGAAGTTTCATGAAACGGAATCTCAGAGCAGGTAATCGTTCATATTGCGCTTCGCTTTAACAAAACGCTCTTCTTGCAAACCCATTGATTGCATCACGGTGAGAAAGAGATCGCCGAGCAAGGGAGTGGTGTCTGAAGAATTGTCGCGGTCGATCGCGTGATGAGTGCCATGCTTGAATCCGCCTCCGGCGAGAAGCACCGGAAGGCGGCTGTTGTTGTGCGTGTTGGCATTGCCCATGCCGCTGCCGTAGAGGATGGCGGTGCTTTCGAGGAGAGGCTTTCCGGTCACGTCCTTCTTGTTTTTAAGTAGATGGAGGAATTGACCAAAGCGAGCGACGTGCTCGGTTCCGACCCGATTGAATTCAGCAATCTTGTCGGGATCGTTTCCGTGATGAGAGAGTCCATGATATCCGGCGCTCAGTTTTTCTCCCTTAATGGTGAACACTTGCCCTTGTCCTGGGACCATTAGAGAAATGACACGGGTCGAATCTGTTTCCAAAGCCAGAGCCATCAGCTCATACATCAGGGATTCACATTCCAGCGAAAGGTCGGGAGCGACGGGGTCGAAGTCCGGCAGATTGAACTTCACTTCAGGAGTGGGGACATCGAGCCACTGCTGATCTTTTTGCAGCTTGTGTTCCACTTCGCGAACCGAGGTGAAGTATTCCTCCAGCTTGTCCGCATCACGCGTGCTCACTTGTCGCTTCATCGTCTTGGCTTCATCCAGCACGAGATCAAGCACGCTCTTCCCGCTTTTAAGTAGGTAGGCGGTGCGTTCCTTGCTTGATCCCGTTTCAAACAACTGCCCGAACACCACACTCGGGCGACCGATGGCGGGGAGGGCGATCCCTTCACGCGTGTAGGACATCCGACCATCGCCGGCATTTCCGCAGGTTAACTGGAGGGAGTCGAAACGAGTGGTCTTTCCGATTTCTTTGGCGACGATTTGATCGAGAGAAATGCCCGGAGTGCCTTTCCCGGTCATATAATTTCGCCAGTTTTTATGGCCGTTGGGAGCCCGATGATCGAGGCCGGAGAAGATGGAGAGATCCTTGCGGAGTGGCTCCAGTGGCTTGAGCACAGGAGACATCGTGTAGTTTTTCCCGGGCTCACGAGGAAACCAACTCGGGGTATGGAAGCCCAAATATGTTCCGATGGTCACGAGCCGCTTGGTTGCTGGTGACGTTTCGGGCTTGGGGGGAGTCTTCCCCATCAGGGATTCCATCGCAGGGAGCGCCAGCGAGAGTCCGCTCGCACGGAGAAATGCGCGGCGTGGAAGGGACAGGGTTTCGGATTTCATGGCTGAGATTCCTTCAATTCGAGAAAATCGGAGGTGGGCAGGATTGCATCGAGAAAATTTACTTAAAAGGGCAAAAGCTGGAAGAGTTTTATTCTACGTTGCGTGGTTTCAGATTCTTTTGGGGAAATGAGCTATTCCTCTGGTCGTGTATCTCAATTTTTCTATGCGGGATGATGCCATGAATTTGTCTGCCGGGTATCCAACAAGGCAATCAACTCCTCTCCCCATTGGTGTTCGGGAATCCGCACGGGCAGAGAGGGCCCCAAGCCCGCGGGTGGCAGCGAGCAGCACGCTCCTGACGTACCGCTCCTACGGGATGCCAATCCTCCAGCGTCTTACAACCTCTCGAGTTGATCGAGGCCGTCGCCTTTCCAGAGACTGCTGGTGGATAATTTACCTCTCCAGTGGCAAGCATCGATCAATCTTCACACGACCCTCACTCCCGATGCACTCCACCCCCGTCACGCGTCTTTTTGAGAATGTCCATGGCCTTCTGGATCTCATCCAAAAAAAGACCGCTAAAAATTTTAGCGGTCTTTTTCTTTTTAGATGTTTGTGGGGAGTTACGGAAGTTCGCGGAGAGTATAATAAACTTCCAGAGTTTTCCAAGAGGCGTGCTTAAACATCCCATCGGTGTTGATCCTGAGATAATGAAGGCGGTCGATAGAGCGCTTCTTCGAGAAGTCTTTCACCGTGATCGCGACGGATTGATTGGAGCGTTGGAACTTGGCCGAGGTGATTTCCTCATTCCGTTTTTCGTGCGCGGGTGAGCCATATTTCCCGGTATTGGTGTAGAACCACGACTCCATGGAAAGAGCCTTCAGCAGGGCGTCTTCCTTGATGTCCTTGTTGATGGGAGCCGTGAAGTGAATCACGAACCCATCCTTAGTTGGAGTCATGTGGTGGATGTCGGCAGGATTGGTTTTCCCGTCATAAACCACACGCTGGAGGCTGTCTTGCTTGCCTCCGCGAGCACCCCAACCACGACCGGTTTGGCCGATGAGGAGAGAGCCATCAGGAAGGAAGCAAGGACGCATCGCTCCGGCGTGAAGACCACGGGCGAAGGGCATGACACAACCCTGATCGATGCCATTGAGCTGTTCGGTTTGCACCCGCAACATCGTCGAGAGAGTTTGATCGCCAATGAACATTTGCTTTTGAAAGGGACCGAACTTTTCGCCGGTCATTTCCCAGGCCGGATGCCCTGGTGAGTTGGCGAGACGACCGTGGGGTAGCCACACCGCACCTTTGCGAATCTTGTCTTTCCATTTATCAAATTTGAGCTCGGGAGAATCGGGATTCATCTTGTTGGGAAGCGTGACCAGCCCGGAGAGGTGACCGTAAAACTTGCCTTTCTCGAGCGGAACGACTTTAGAAGAACCGACGTATTCGCCTTGGTTCTCCGCGTACCAAAGTCGTCCTTGTGGATCCACACCAATTCCGGCAGGAGAACGAAGACCGTTGGCGTAGGGCTCAAACTTTCCATCGGCTGTCACCATGCAGGCCCAGCCGCGATAGCCACCCATCGATCCCATAAAGGGACCGCCAGCGCGCCAGGATGTTTTCTCGTCGCCACCGTGGGAGAGGTTGAGCGCGAAGTAGAAATTGCCCTCATGATCGCGAGCGGGACCGTGCGCGTATTCATGGTAGTTCCCGTGGAATCCATAGTCGTCGCAGAGGGTCTGGAATTGATCCGCCCGTCCGTCGCCATTCGTGTCAGCGAGACGGGTGAGCTCGGGCTTCTGCATGATGACGATGCGGTCTCCTTTGTCGTCCTCAATCTGAACTCCAAGAGCTTCGTAGGTTCCTTCGGCAAAGAGGGACCACTTGTCGTCACGAATGCGCCAGACTCCGGCGGTGCGAGTGGTCACGACGATCGTTCCATCTTTGGCTACGGCGATGCCAATGGGCTCGAAGAGTTGGTTGCGACCGTAGAGGTCTTTGGGGGCAACCCAGGTTTCGATTGAGTAACCGGCGGGCAGTTCAAGAGGTTTATTTCCAGGCTGGGAAGGACGTTTCTCAACAGGTTGGGGAGCCCAATTTTCCGCCTTGGCGAGACTTGGACGGGCAATTAAGCCGGTGGGAAGTTCCGCAGTGACGAGGTAGTTGGGACCTTTGGCAGGATTGAGGGTAATTATCTTTCCACTCAGCGAACCGCCGGTGACTTTGACTCCGGAGAGGTGTTTGTCGTCGAGCTGGAATTTTTGCGGGGAGACGAGCTTTCCGGTGATCGCGATCTCGAGTTGGCGGTTGCCATTGAAGCGAATCGCCTGGCTCAGCTTGTTGTTACCAACGCGGAAATTGAACGAGGGCGAGGAATCTTTTTTGGATAGCGAATGTCCCAGGAATTCCGCGTCGATCGACTCCGAAATCGCGAGAAAATCACGATCGTCCCAAAGCCACTTCTTAATAGTGCCGTGATCGAGGACATCGGGCTCCTTGTGGTCAAAACTCACCGGCTCACCTGACTGAGTCAGTGGCTGAAGAAGTCCTTTGCTGTCTGCGATACCCTTGTTGATAAAGCCACGGACAGAGCCGGGTTTTCCCCGCCCCTTGCGTTCCGAGGAAAGATTGAGGAAGCCTCCCGTCCAGACATTCCGGAGCGAGAGAGTCTGAGGATCGAAAGTGTAGTTCATGCCGTCCGGAAGGCCTACGTGCAAGGCACGTCCGCTCGATCCCCGTAGGGGTGCACGGAAAACCCGTGGACGATCAGTGACGGGAACTTCATTGGCAATTTCCAACAGGGAATTCACTTTGGCGGCCTTTGGCTTATCAACCATGACCTTGGAGGGGCCTGCTTTCCCGGCTGGCGCAAGAGTGCGGAGGTAGTGAAACAAATTGTCGAGGTCGCGGTCGGTGATGATTTCCTTGGGATACATCGGCATGGCCGGAAGGTAGGCGGTTCCCTTGGTGGCTCCGGATTCGGCGACGGCGAGTTGGTCCCACGACTGGCGAACGGACCGATCGAAATATCCGCGATCGGCCTTAACAGTCATGTGCTCGGTTTTGCCCTTGGCCACGACCTTGCGATCACGGGCTTCGTTCAGAAAAAGTCCATACAGTGAAGGTCCCGTCTTTATGGAGTCATCAGATGGCGAGACGGTATGACATTCCATGCAGCCCATCGTGTCGAAAGTATTCTTACCTTCGGCGACGGCGTCGATTTTCTCCTGCGCGAGGAGGGCGGGTGAAATGAGAGAGAGAAGCAGGAAGTGTTTCATTACCCACTTCCTAAAGTGACGAATGTGGTCCGTCGAGAGAAGAAGACGAAACCTTTCATCCTCAAGGGCCCACCCTGAAGTGATAATCTATTCTTCCTGGGCTAACTTTGCCGCCTCAAGATCCCGCCGCCAGCCGACGGGTTGGATCCACGCTTGCTCGCGCTGATCTTTGTATGAGGGATTTACGTGGGGGCGCGACGAAGTCACCACCGCCCGGACGTAGAGCTCGTCTCCGTTGAATTCATACTCCGCCCGGTCACCGCCCACCGTGGCAAAAACCTCGCCGGTGACTTCGGGAGTTGAGCGACGGGTTCCGATAAATTTCGTTTCGTAACTCACACCATCGATTTTCTTCATTTCCACGACTTGCTTTCGCGCGCTTTGATCGTAGTCGATCGTTTCCATCTCGACTCCACTCGAACCATAAAA
This sequence comes from bacterium, assembly GCA_018222765.1. Classification (GTDB taxonomy): domain Bacteria; phylum Verrucomicrobiota; class Verrucomicrobiia; order Verrucomicrobiales; family Akkermansiaceae; genus SW10. The sequence continues at coordinate 120,015 of JAAEZT010000003.1, forward strand.
CTCACCCCGCTGCATCGCCTCCACCAATTGCCCCGCCTCCAGCGACTCCGACCAAACCATCACCCAACCCCGGCCCGGCGAAACGTCGCCGCCATGATAATTATGTGAGTCATCAGTCGCCACACCGAATAAAGGCGGCGATTTGTGGACGAGAAGACGCAAGGTGTTGGCAATGTCCCAAATTGCTTCATCGCCCGGGCGGCTTTCGTCTCCGAGATGATTGATTTCCGGGTGTCCGTTATAGACCTCGAAGAATTGCTCTTCGACAACCTCGGCCAATTGCTGCGGCGTAACCGACCATCGGAAATTCGGGTGATTAAGGTGAGTCAAAATCGGACGCCCCAATCGCTTCGACTGCTCTTCCACCATTTGCAAATTCCTGCGCATCGTATCCACCACCGACTCACCATGCTGCGGTTTGATTGGCTCGGCCAAATTGACGGCGTTAATGTGCACTTGATATTGACGGAATTTGTCTGTGATCTCCTCGGCCTCAATGAGGAGAAATTCCCCCTCCTCTTCAAATTCCGGGCGAATCTCCTCCAGCGTTTTCAAACGCACCTCGCGCGCATCGCCCTCCCCGCGAAGCTCCACCCACTCTTCACCAAAGCGCTCTATATACCGCTCCAGTGTTCCGGTCTTCCCCACCTTGCGACGCCTCTCAACACTCGCCACCTTCATCCACTTCTCACCCCGACTCAAAAGATTATGGTCCGACAGAGCGAGAAAGTCGTAACCTTGCTCTTTATACCAATCGACAATCATGTCAGGAAAATCATTCCCGTCACTCCAAAGCGAATGGGTATGCGTGTTCCCCTTATACCAGGCTCCTTTCTCATTCCAGGTCTCGGACTCCTCTTCTTTCTCTGGCCACACTGCAATCACAACAGCCATCACCACTGCCAGCAGCAACAAGAAGGGAACATATTTTTTCGCACGCATCGTCCCCCATACCCTGCTATATCCAGAGGACTGTCAACAATGCGAAAAATTCACCCCCGCCTTCCTCATCAAGATTTCAATGAAGCGTGAACCGCTTTCTCCACCTCTTTTCCCCCGAGATTCATTATCGTAAGAGTGCGCACCTTTTCATCAGCCTTGCAAAGAGACGAAAACGCCCTTGCGATTTCCACCCCATCCTCGCGCGGCACCAAAGGCCAACAATAATTTGTTGCAACAAATTACTCTTTATTGCGTTTCATTCCTCATGCTCCGCTCATTCGCGCTCCTCCTTCTCGTCACCAATCTGCACGCCGCACCACCTTATCCACCCAAGATCGCCGATGCCCAAGCCGAGGTATACCGGACGGTGGGCGAGGTGGAATTGATGACGTGGATCTTTGGCGAAAAAGTCGACGGCCAGACCAAGCCTGCCATCTTGTTCTTTTTTGGCGGTGGTTGGAAGGCCGGATCGCCAGCTCAGTTTGAACCACAGGCGCGACACCTGGCCAAACGCGGGATGATCGCGATGCTGGTGGATTACCGGGTGAAGAGCCGCCACGGAACTCCCGCCGTCGAATGCGTAAAGGACGGAAAGGCCGCGCTAGCATGGGTCCGAAAAAATGCCGACAGACTCGGTGTTGATCCCAAACGCATCGCCACCGCCGGTGGCTCGGCAGGCGGGCACATCGCCGCGAGCATTGGCACTCTGGATGGCCTGGGCAGCGACGAAAAACCCAACGCCATGATCCTCTTTAATCCCGCCACCACTCTGGCCAGTCTTGGGGAATGGAAAGCTCGGCGCACCCTCCCCATTGAACGTCTCGGCGTGGCAAAGCCCGAAGACCTTTCACCCGCCCACCACGTCAGCAAAAACACTCCACCGACCTTGATCATGCATGGCTCGAAAGACACCACGGTGCCGATTGCCACGGTGGAAGTGTTCGAAAGACAGATGAAAAAACTTAAGCGGCCCTGCAAACTCGTTTCCTACGAAGGCGCCGGTCACGGATTTTTCAATCGCGGGGAACACCTGAAGCTCACGACTCAGGAAGCCGAGGCCTTCCTCGTGAAGCTGGGTTGGCTAAAGTAGCCGAATTTTTTTGGTGTGGGACCAGAGAAACCAAAAGTACGGCTTTTACCCACGATCACTTCTTCGTCGCAATACTCCGCCAATACTCGCGACTCTTTTTCTGAAGTCGCTCAACGATCTCGGGATGCTTCTTGGCGAGGTTGTTCGCCTCTCCCAGATCATTGGTCAGATCGTAGAGTTCGATCTTTTTTCCAGTAGTAATCAACTTCCACTCTCCTTCCCGGATCGCGACATACTTTCCGGATTTCCAATTAAAACTCTCATGCGCGGTTTGGGCCTTCCTTGATTTGATGACAGGCAGGAGGCTCTTGCCATCGATCTTGTGGTCACCGGCGGAGACTTTGCAAAGCTCCATCAAGGTGGGATACCAATCGCAGCCGGTGGCAAGTTGGTCGCGGGTTTCGCCTTCGGGAATCGTACCAGGCCAGGAAATGATGGCGGGGACGCGAATCCCTCCCTCGTAGAGGCTGAACTTGGCTCCGCGATGCGGTCCGGCGCTTCCGCCACCGTTATGGGCACGCACTTCTTCCGAGGCTCCGTGGTCCGATTGGAAAATGACAATCGTGTCCTTCGTCAGACCCGCGTCGTCGATCTTCTTCAGGAGAGTGCCAATCCGGTCATCGGTGGTTGAGAGAAAGGCCGCGTAGAGATTGCGGGGATAGGGAAGATCTTTGTAGTAGTCCAACCACTGGGGCGATCCCTGATATGGATAGTGCGGCGTGTTGAGGGCGAAGTAGATGAAGAAAGGCTTTTCCTTGTTCTGATCAATGAACGCGCCGGCTTCGTTGACCATGAGATCGGGAAAGAATTCGCCGTTGTGAAACACCTCTTTTCCATTCCGCCAGAGGTCGTGCTTGTTGGGTCCGCTCCAGTAGAAGAAGTGGGAATAGTTGTCGATGCACCCGACAAGATGGCCGAAGGAATAATCGAAGCCCTGGCCGTTGGGGATGGTTTCCTTGTGATGCCCGAGATGCCACTTGCCAATATGCGCCGTCGCGTAACCCGCCTTCTTGAGTTCCTCGGCAATCGTGACCTGGCTAGATGGCATCCCCACCGAGTTGAGTCCCACATTGCCATTCAAACCACCATGCTGCGGCGTCCGCCCGGTCAAAAGACCCACCCGCGACGGCGAACACACTGGGGCCGCCGAATAAAACTGCGTAAACCGCACTCCCCGCTTTGCCAACCCATCCATATGCGGCGTGACCAAATCCTTTGCCCCATAGCAATTCATGTCGATGGTCCCCTGGTCATCAGTCAAGATGACAATAACGTTCGGCTTCCGTGCCATAAGGGGAGCTGCCAGCAATGATAGTGCGACAAGGACTCGAAAAGTAGCGAATGGAGATTTCATGATGGGAATGCCCAAATCCTAAACCCGATCCAAGGCCCCGGTGAAGCCCCCGAAGGCTTCCGTCTCAACACCGAGGCGTTGCAAGACGGTGACGAAAAGTTGGGACAGCGGAAGCTCTTCGACTTCCACCTCTCCACGCCAACCTTTGTCACTGACGATGCCGGCACCGGCTTGATTGTCTTCGTTGCCTTTGCCGAATTTGAGATAGCGGCCATTTTTGAAGCCGAGGTTTTTGCCACCAGCCGAAATAATAGGGTAGTTGCGGGAGAGGTGGAAACTGCTGGAGGCAGATCCATGCATCGCGAAGGTGTTGTCGAGGATGCTCCCCTGCCCGTTCGGCTCTTTGGTGTTCTTGAGCTTCTGCACGAAGCGTCCGAATTCCTTCGCTTGATAGCGGTTGTAGGTCCCGAGATTTTCCCAGCCTTTGGGCTTCTTGACGGCGTGCGTCAGGCCATGGGCATTTCCCAAACCAACAGCCTTTGAGAGGAGGTCATGTTCCCCTCCACCATTCTCGCGACCCAACTGGAAGGTCGCCACGCGAGTCGAATCACTAAGGAAGGAAAGGTAGATCAGCTCATACATCGTTTCGAAGTAGAGTTGTGCTTCTTTCGGCCCCGCTTCCAGGTGCAGATTCGAAGTGTCCACTTTGGGAACCGGCGTATCGATCCACTTGCGGGCTTTCTCCAACTTCACCTCGGTGTCGCGAACGGCATCGAGATACTGTGCCAAGGTCTCCTGATCGTGCTTAGAAAGTTTTCGTCCAAGAGCACGGGTGTTGGCGATGAGAAGATCCAGCGCACTTTTGCTTCTCGCCAATTTCGCTGCGGCATCCTTCCCGCTGGTGACGAAAAGCATGTCGAAGATTTGCTTAGGATGATTGAGCGCCGGGATCGGTCGACCGCTGCGATTGTAGGATTGCGTCTGGGCTCCCCGGGGACCACCGACGCCTCCATTGGTGGACATCACCAGCGAGGAATGGCGTGTGTATTGCCCCACTTGTTCGGCATAGACCTGATCAATGGAGACCGAATTTTGATAAGGCCCGTGGCCGCCAATGGCCGCTCCGGTGAGATATTGGTCGGCATTGGAGTGGCCGTGCACCTTTCGGGCCGCCGGATGCGAAAGCCCCGAATAAATGGTGATCTCCTTACGCAAAGGCTCGAGGACATCGAGCACTTTGGTAAGTTGGAAATCTCTCTCGCCGCCTCGCGGAAACCAACTCCAATCCCTCCAGGCCGGATCATCCTTCAGCGGCAGGCCGACCCCGTCTGGATGGTAGACACTGAGAAAGCGTCTGGGCGCAGGGTCCTGTCCGGAACGACTCGCGGCAAAGGTTTCAAACCAAGGCAGGGCCAGCGACACTCCCGCGCCATGCAAAAACTTTCTTCGGTTTAACTGACTTGCGGCTGATTTCATTGTTACTTCGATTGGAAGATACTGCTGTGAACAATCAAGTGTATCAAATCACCTAAACGATCGCCCTTTTTTCTGAATTGCACCGTGAGGGCATCGATATCGGCATGATCGCTAAAACCCAAGGGCCGCCCCAGCGCGTAGGCCGTCATCTTGTGAACCATCGCGCGGGCAAACTGATCCTGACGCTCCGCGAGCAGGTAGCGTTTTAACCCGTCCATCCCGGCCAATTCCTGTTTGTTGAACAAGACCGAGGTGGCATCGACAGGCTTGTTTTTGATCTTGGTCCGGTAGGACCCCAGGGCGTCGTAGTTTTCGAAAGCAATTCCCCAAGGGTCGATTTTGGCGTGACAGGAAATGCAGGCCGGCTTGTTGCGATGATCGACGATGCGTTCCTTGAGCGTCATTTCCAAAATCCTCGGGTCGGTCAAATCAACCTCCGGGACATTGGGCGGTGCGGGCGGTGGCGGATCATGGAGAACGCGTTCCAGCATCCAAATGCCGCGCTTGAGCGGATGGGAATCCTTACCGTCGGAATTCATCGCGAGGATCGCGGCATTAGTGAGAATCCCGCCGCGATTGAGATCGGGCTTCACCGCGACCTTTCGGAAATGCGGACCATAGATATCGCGGATACGATAATGCCCCGCCAACTTTTCGTTCACCACGGCATAGTCCGAGTGCAAAAAATCCATCACGCTGTCGTTGCTCTTGAGAACGTGGTCAAAGAAGGCGACCGGCTCTTCCTGCATCGCTTCAAACAACACGCGATCCTTCACATGCACCACACTTGCCATGGCATCCAGGCCGAGCCATTGCTCCACGAAATTTTGCGAGAAGCGCTTTGCCCGTGGGTCTGCCAACATGCGTCCGATTTGCCCCTTCAGAACCTCCGGCCTCTTGAGCGTTCCCTCCCAGGCAAGCGTCAGCAGTTCCTCGTCAGGAACACTGGACCAAAGAAAAAACGACAGCCGACTGGCCAACTCGACTTCACTGACCGTCTTGGAGTCTTGCTGCGTCAGATAGAGAAATTCCGGTGTCGCCAGAACGGTCGCCAAGACCTCCAGCATCGCCTCCTCCATCGTAGCAAAGTCGGGACGGTATTTCGCAAACAAGTTCACGAAGGGCTCCACTTCCTTCACCTCAAGCGGGCGACGCCAGGCCAGCACCATGAATCGCGTCAGGACTTCTCGGGCGTATTTTTCTTCATTTGTTTTGTGTTCGCTCTCGAAGAAAATCTCCCGATGGGTTTGCGGCGGCCATTGCTCGAAGTACGGCGCGCTGATTTCGACGAAGTCAATTAGGACGCCGAGCGGCTCCTTACCCCGCGTGCTCGCTTGATACTCGATGGTCAAAAACTCATCGCGTCGGGGAAAGTTTTTTTTGTTCTTCCGAAACGGGTTGCGCTGGATCTCGCTGAGCGGAATGTCCAGGTGAATGAACTGCGGGTCATCGACCGAAGCCGTCACCGGAATGTCGCGCGCGCTAATGACTTCGGAAAAATTGGCGTTGTTGCTGGTGTGCGCACTGAAGGTAAAACGCAGGCTGGCGAACTCATCTTGGTTCATTGAAGTGCGTCCGGCGCGGAGCGTGATCCGCATGGTTCCTTCGTCGGGAAGATGATTGCTGAGATTATACTTCACCGAACGTTTCCTTCGGTCCAACAAAGCCACTTTCGGGGAGGTCTGGCCCTTCTTCACATTCTCTTTGAGGAGATGAACGTTACCGACGTCTCCGCCATCGAGGGCTGACAATTTCTCGTCCTGCTCCGGCAGGCGATAAACCACCATCTCGGGCCGCTCACCGAGAACGGTGATGTGCTTGAGAGCCTTCAGGGCAATCTCACGATAAATCTCAAATTGCATCGCGGACATTTGCAGTATCTCCGAGCTATTCTTGAATCCATCTTCGGAAGCCGTCTCCGGCGGGAGATTGCCGACCAGCGAATAGGGCAAGCCCAAGAGATCCTGCAGCGCGTAATCGTATTCGTAACGAGCCATGCGACGAAACGAGGAATGCCCTCCCTCATTACGGCGCGCGGTGGAGGCCTTGTCAATTTCCCCGCTCAGCCACTCGGTGACTTTTCCCAGATCCTCGTCCGCCAGATGAACATCAGCGTCTTCAGGCGGCATCTCACCATTGCTCAGGACATCAAGAACCTCCAACCACCAATCGACATCGCCGCCCTCCATGAGATTCGGATCAAGGGTATCAATGCGGAACTTGCCCTTGGCCTTCTTCGGCCCATGGCACTCCACACAAGTCTTCTTGAGGATGGGCGCGATGTGCTTTTTAAAGTCCCCAAGATTCGCGGTCGGCGCTCCCGCCGGGACCTCCTTTCGCGAAGCCAACAAAGCCGAATTCGCCCGCCCCGCTTCCCGGGCTTCAGCCAAGGAAGGTAACTCGGCACGACACATGGAAGCAGATGCCAAAAGACACCACGCCGTGATGCCAATTTTCTTTAGGGTGTCGGAGCTGGATTTGATCATCGTTGATGCCGCTCCCTGTTTACTGCCCGCACCTACTTACTTCTATCGGAGAATATTTGTGGAGACGGAGCGATTCCGATCCTCAATCGAACCTGCACCTTGACCCCTCTGCTAAACGCAGTATCACTTCAGCACTTCACTTATGATCACTATTCAGAAACATCTTCTCGTCGCAGGCGGCTTTGCGTTTACCGGTCTCCTTGGGCCAGTGGTGGCCCAAGAATCCGCTGCACCCCGCGCCGAGTATCCGGGCGGGTTTACGCGTCCGCCCTCAAAGGGAAAAGACTACGACACCTGGAACGGCGCCAAGGGACCCGATGTCGGTAAAACAAAAGTTGACCCCCAACGCCTGCCCTCGCGGGTCGACAATTCGAAAAGACCCGAATTCCCACCGGTCTACAAACAGAGGTGGGGTGCGTGCGGTCAGTTTGCTTCGGTAGCTTCCATCTTCACCTACGAAATGAACGTCCTGAATGGCAAGAAAGCCGACAGCGACGAGAACAGATTTCCCGCTCACTTTTCCTGGAACATGATGAACCGCGCCGAGAATAAAGGCTCGGAAGCTTATCACGGATGGGAGGTTGCCAAACGGATCGGCATTCCTACCGCGAAATCTTACGGCGGCGTGCGCCTCAACAAAATCGGAGTGTGGCCGAACGGCTACGATATTTGGCGTGAAGCGATGGAGTATCGGATCTCAGGCTACCGGTACACTCCCGCCAACACCGTGGCCCAACTTAACGAAGCCCGTGGTTGGATGTTTGATCGAAATCAACCCGGAAAGAAAACGCCCGGCGGTATCATGGCGCTCGACGGACGCATGGGCGAGTTGAAGAAAGTCACCGTGACCATTCCTGATGGGGAGCACGAAGCAGGCAAGGACATCTGGACCCGCTGGGGACCCTCCGGCTACGGACACGGAATCACCTGTGTGGGATACGACGATCAAGTCGGCTACGATGTCAACGGCGACGGCAAAATTACCAACGACATCGACACCAATAACGATGGTAAGGTCACCCTCGCCGACTGGGAACGCGGTGCTTACATCGTAGTTAATTCCTGGGGCGAGAAATGGTCGAAGGACGGACGAATCTATCTCCTCTACAGCGCCATGATTGACCCGAGCTGGAGGCGTGGAAACTACCTCGGCCGCGCGGAAGTGACCCGTTATCTTCCAAGCCAAACGCTCAGACTCAAACTCTTTTGCAACGACCGCACCGATCTCCGTATGACCATCGGCATTGCCGGAGACAAGAACGCCAAATCTGCCGAACACGAAATCACGCCCGAAGCCTTCAACGGCTGGCCGCTCTTCGGCCGAGGCGGAAATGGCGGCCACGTTCCCATCGCCGGACCGGAGGATGACACGCCCATCGAAGTCGGGATTGATCTCAGCCCCCTCCTCAAAAAACTCGGCCCCGATAAAGACGAAAAAGGAAAACTCTTCCTCCAACTCAGCCGGGCCGACGGCAGCAAAGTCAACGGCGAACTCCACGAAGCCGCCGTCCGGCTCTATGACCCCAGAGGCAAGTTAGTCCGCGAATCAGCAATGAAGATCGAGACCGGAAAATTTGGCGAATCGCCACTTCAGGTCAACACGGTGATCCACCATCTCGGCCAAAAGTAATTACCAGAAAATCGGCCTCGAAAAAACTACTGCTCAACTCTGAAATAGACTCTCGAGACTCCTTCCAAGGCGGGAATCGAGGAGAGGTCAAATTCCTTGGTGGTGGTTTCACCATCGTCTCCAACAACACCGTCGTCCAGATCAGCACCCCAATCGATCATATCCAGCGAGTAGTATACGGAATAGATTCTTCCCGGATTCGAATTCCAGGTCAGCGCCAATTTGGAATCCGACGATAAGTCGATTTCGGTGATTGCTAAAATGGACGAAGCCCCAACGGTAATACTTCCATCACCTTCGATCCAAGCTTCCGTGTTGGTATAGGTCCCCGGAGTAACTTCGGTGTATGTTCCTGTCCCCTCCAGATCGATCCATAAGTTTCCCTCACCAACCTTTTCGTTAACGCCCGCATCGATATTAAGGATGCCTTTAGCGCCGATATAAAAAACCGTCGCATCATCATCGATCGCGCCTTCGCCACCCACCGTGTTCGCGGTAATTCGAAGCGAAGCAATTCCTCCGTTCGTCCCGGCACGTCCCTCGAGCGTCAACTCCGAGGCCTGACCGAAAGCTCCCACCTTGTCAGCAACCCAATAACACGGCTGCTCCTCGGGAGCTGCCTTGTTGTTGCTATTCCATAGCCGGATTGTCCCAGTAATTGTATTCGGTTCTGTTCCGGTAATGGTGATGAGTTCATCGGGGTCAACTCCATCGGAAAACCCGCCGTCTCGTGTCATCAGCAGGTCACCCTCACCACTGATCACACCATCAATGGTTAGGCTCTGGTCACGCTCTTCGCGGATATGAAATGGGGCTGTGGAGGCCAGCAAAGTCAGGTCCCCGATGGTATTAGAGCCACCATGCTTGAAGACGATATCCTGATTACCCGTGCCTGTCCCGGTAACCCCGGCGACAGTCCCAATGGTATTACCTGCATTCGTGAGTCTACTTGAACCGCCCAAGTTGGCCGTTCTATCTATCGCAAATGTGTCCGTGCCATCCGGATAGCCATTACTCCCATCATCAACTCCGCTCTCCAACTTCCAATTGCCGGGAATTGTCCAAAGTTGCTGGTGACCCTGTCCATCGGGACCATCAACGGACAAATCGTCCATCAGGAAGGTGAAATGTCCTCCCAGCGCGGTCTGGAAAATGAGAGCACAAAGCGAGCACGCGATCGCGCGACCGATTGATGAGTTTTTGATTTTGGCTGTAGAATTCATCTCGTTATTTTCTGCTAACTGCTTCATCGGGTGAAACCGAATGTCATTTGAATAGACCGAAAAAGCAAGCCCGACAATGATCGTAGCGTGACTCTGCCTCGATATAAGTCACCTTAACTTTCTTGCAAAGATGCCCTTCCAAATCGAAAACGTCATCAAAGATCACGATCGCAAGCAGACGCCCTGGTCACCAAAACCTGACACGAGAAAAATTCTTTTAAGAGCTTCGTCATCCATTCATGGTGCACATGATGTTGAAGGTATCCTCCATCGCTTTATCCGCTGCTCTTTGCGGGGCCTCCTTCGCGGCTCCCGAAAAAGCAACACCTCCTACCGCCGAACAACTTGAATTCTTCGAGAATAAAGTGCGGCCGCTTCTCGCCGACAAGTGCTATCGCTGCCACTCAGTCAAGGCCGAGGAAAAGGGCAAACTAAAAGCCGGCTTGTTTCTCGATTCCCTGACCGGGCTTTTAAAAGGAGGTGATTCCGGATCGGCTCTGACTCCCGGCCATCCGGAAAAAAGTTTCCTCGTCGAGGCGGTCAACTACCGCAACGAAGACATGGCGATGCCACCGAAGGGAAAGCTAAAGGAGGAACAAATTAAAACCCTGACCGACTGGGTCAAAATGGGAGCTCCTTGGCCCGGCGCGGAATCCACTTCCGAAATCGCCCAAGCCCAACCCGAAGAAGCCTATGATTGGGATCGCTTTCGCCGGGAACATTGGTCGTTCAAACCGATCGCCAAAGTCGGCCCTCCGCAGATCACGAACAACACCTGGGCGCGCTCTCCCATCGATCATTTCACTCTCGCGAAACTGGACGCAGCAAAACTTCAACCCAACAAGCCTGCCAAGAAATTACCTCTCATCAGACGTGCCTATCTTGATCTCATCGGGCTACCTCCCACACCGGAGCAAGTCGACGCTTTTCTCAACGACTCAAGTCCCGAAGCATTTTCGAAGATTGTCGACGAACTGCTCGCTTCGGAACACTACGGCGAACGCTGGGCCCGACACTGGCTCGATGTCGCCCGCTACAGCGACGGCCTCGGCGGATTTGGTGACAACCGGGCCCTCCCCGAAGCCTGGCGATACCGCGATTGGGTGGTCAATGCTTTCAATGCCGACATGCCCTACAACGAATTTGTTTCCCGACAGATTGCGGGGGATGTCCTTGAAAAAAATCCGGATCCGGTTGCGACTGGGTTCTTTGTTGTAGGGCCAAGCTACACTTCCGATGGTGGCGATCCCGAAGCGAAGGCCCAAGCCCAAGCCGAGACACTTTCAGATCGTGTGGATACCTTTTCCCGCGCCTTTCTCGGACTCACCGCGGCCTGTGCCAGATGTCATGATCACAAGTTTGATCCCATTACGATCAAGGACTACTATGCCATCGCGGGAATTTTTAAAAACTCCCGCACCGGCGAACATCCCCTGGTTCCGCAAGAAATCGTGGATACCTATCGAAAGGGGCAGGACGCGATCAAAAATCAAAATAATGCCGTTAATCAATTCCTGAATGACGAAACCAAACGGCTGAAAGTCGAGCGGAAGCACGTCGAGAAAACGATGGGTGAGGAGGCGAAGAAAAAGGTCGCTGAGATGCGTGCCGAGCTGGACCGCCTGAAAAAGGTGGCGCCCAAGAAGTACGAGATCGCACATGTTCTTCAGGAAGCCGGAAAAAACAACATGCATGTCGCCTTGCGTGGAGATTTGCGTAAGAAAGGGGACTTGGTTCCTCGCCGTTTTATTCAAATCCTTGCGGGAGATTCGCCCGAACCCTACACCGATGGAAGTGGAAGGCGCGAGTTGGCGGAATCGGTCACCGCTCCAGACAACCCCCTCACCGCACGAGTGATCGTCAACCGTGTTTGGCAATGGCATTTCGGCCAGGCCCTCGTGCGCACGCCGAGCAATTTTGGCATTCTTGGCGAGAAGCCCACCCACCCGCAGTTGCTCGACTGGCTCGCCGCCGATTTCATCGAACACGGCTGGTCGCTCAAACGGCTGCACCGCCAGATCATGCTCTCATCCACTTGGCAAATGAGCAGCCGCTTTGACAAAGAGAAATTCGCTATCGACGGGGACAACAAATTGCTCTGGCGAATGAGCCCCCGGCGTCTCGAAGTTGAAGCCTGGCGCGATTCTCTGCTCGCGGTCACCGGCGAACTGGATCGCACCGTCGGCGGCAATCCCGACAAGGAGATTTTACGAAGCAAACGCCGCACTCTTTACGCCACGATCAGTCGCACCGGAGATCGATTTGAATCCGATGCCTTCCTGCGACTCTTTGATTTTCCAGCGGCCGTTTCCACCAGCGCCTCCCGTCCCACCAGCACCGTGCCCCAACAATACCTCTTCATGATGAACAGCCCCTTCATGACGGAACGAGCGAAGATGCTGGGCAATTCACTGCACGCTCAAAAAGAACCCCTGCCCGATCGAATTAAAAAGGTCTACCGACAGCTCTACTCCCGCTCGCCCGATCCCGCTGAGATCGAACTCGGCACCCAATGGCTCGGCGACAAGCCAACCCCCAAAGGCTGGCAGCAGTATGCCCAGGTCTTGCTCAGCGCCCACGAATTGATCCAAATCCAGTAGTCCCCATGAAATTCCTCGAACACGAACTCGCTTACCGCCGGACGATGCAGTCTCAGATGACCCGCCGCGACGCGCTTGCAAAAATGGGTGCCGGAATTGGCAGTATTGGCCTAGCAAGCATGTTTGGGAACAACGCTCTCGGTGCGGAATCCTCGGCCAATCCCCTCGCCCCGAAAGCTCCTCACTTTGCCCCGAAAGCGAAGCGGCTCATTCAATTGTTCATGCCCGGCGGGCCCTCGCAAGTGGACACCTTCGATTACAAGCCGATGATCGCCAAGCACGCCGGCGAACGACCGGAAAGCGTCAATCGCAAGTCGCTCCGCAATACCAAGTTGGGCCTAATGCCCTCGCCCTTCGAATTCAAGCAATATGGCGAATGCGGAAAATGGGTCAGCGATATTTTTCCGGAAACCGCCAAGTGTGTCGACGACATCACCTTCATCCACTCGATGCACACCGACATTCCCGAACACGCCGGTGGCATCCTCATGACCAACCTCGGAGCGCTGCAACCCAACCGTCCGAGCATGGGCTCTTGGCTGACCTACGGGCTCGGCGCAGAAACCGAAAACCTCCCGGGCTTTGTCGCGATGTCTCCGCGCGCCCAGCCTCGTGGCAAGATTGCCAACTGGGGCAATGCTTTCCTTCCCGGTGCCTACGCCGGATCTTATGTGAACATTCAAAGCATGAAACCGGATGCGGTCATTCGTGATTTGAAGAACTCCAATCTCTCACGGGAAGAACAACGCAAACAGGCCGACCTCCTGACACAAATCAACAAGCTTCACCTGGAACGTCTCGAACAGGACCAGAATCTTGAGGCTGGCATTCAAGCCATGGAGATGGCTTTTCGAATGCAATTTTCGGTGCCGGAAGTTTTCGATGTTTCGAAGGAGAGCGAGGAGACCAAAAAGCTCTACGGCGAAAGCGAATTTGCCAAAGGATGCCTCATCGCCCGGCGCCTGGTTGAGGAAGGCGTGCGCGTCGTCCAGCTCTCGCATTCCATCGATGGCTACGACATTGCCTGGGACACCGGCCATGGCGATATCGTTGGTGGTCATGCCAAACTGGCTAAAGCCTGCGACCAGGGAATCGCCGCGCTTTTGAAAGATCTCGAAGGCCGCGGCCTGCTCGAAGAAACGCTCGTCGTCTGGGGCGGCGAGTTTGGACGCGCTCCCACTTCAGAAGGAAAGAAAGGTCGTGACCACGATCACTACGGCTACACCACCTGGATGGCCGGCGGCGGTGTGAAGAAAGGATTTAGCTACGGCGCCACCGACGAATTTGGATTGTCCGCCGTCGAGAACCGCGTCCACGTCCACGACATGAACGCAACCATCCTTCACCTCATGGGACTCGACCACAAGAAGCTCACCTATCGCTATTCCGGCCGAGACTACCGCCTCACCGACGTCCACGGGCACGTCGTGCACGATATCATCGCGTAGCGCGAGGATTCCCACCTCTCCCCCAGGGAACGCGGAGTCGCCTACCCATCCGCAACCTGCCTACATTTAACCCACTTGCTTTCACATTTATAGATTGTCTGGAGCTCTGGAGTGATCATTACCGTTCAGGAGGCGCCTTACCTTCCATTTGGCCATCCCGGTTCGCATCGGTGATTCCAGCTCGAGCACTCCGCCACCTGTATAACCATTTCTATGACTATTTCCGGCCGTTTGTTCATCTCCGCTTTCACCACGCTCATCGCACTGCTGTCCCCAACCGTTCAGGCCGGCACCCTGACTTTGGGGTCCCGGGTCCTGGTGACAGAGAACAACGCGAAATTCAATATTTCGGTGTTCGACGGGGCGGCAGGCTATGACAATGCCGGCACTCTCACCACCAATCCTCCCTATACCACCGGAACATTTGGTGATGGCACGGTGGTCGACTACAATCTCTTCCACAGCCCCAACGACACGATCGTCAGCTATGCCAGCGGAGGGGCCAGTCTGATTAGCAACGGCACCTCAGCTGCAGGAAACATCAACGGTTCGGGGTCGGACTGGACGAACCTCTGGACCGACAGCGATCCAGGGGGCGACTTGACCGCACCAAGCAACCCGAAGGACTTCACCAACGGTTCGGTGCCCAGAACCTTCGCCCGGACGGCGAACATTACCGGCACAATTGACATCTCCGGTCTCACATCGGGAGAGGTCTACATCCCGCATGGGACCTACATCAACAACTGGACGCTCACCCTCACCATGACCGGCCCCGGACAGCCAACTCTGGCGGCCACCGACACCCAGAGTGGCAATGGCTCGAGCACGAACTTCGGATGGATCACCGACTTCGCCTTCACCGACGCCTCTCTCTACGACACCATCACTTATACCTACACTAACTCCGACTCCGACGGATCCCGCGCCCGTTTTATGGGCGTCATTCTCGACGGCACCGCCACCGTCTTTGCTCCGCCTACCGTCATTAATTCCGCCGCTTCCAACATCATCTCCTCCGGTGCAACCCTCAACGGCGAAGTCACCAACACCGGCGGTCAAAGCCCGGACGCCATCCTCTACTGGGGTGACAACGACGGTGGCACCACTCCCGGAAATTGGGACAATGCCATCCCACTCGGAGCGAAGGGCAGCACCTTCTCAGCCAACATCAGCGGCCTGAGTATCACCACCACCTACTACTTCCGCGCATTCGCCAGCAACAGCGCCGGGGACGACTGGGCCGATACCACGTCCTCCTTCGTCACCGCGGCTGCCCCCAATCCCCCGGAGGTCACCAACAACCCGGCCACCAGCATCACCTTCACCGCCGCCGACCTCAATGGCACCATCACCAACACCGGAGGAGAGTCCCCTGACGTGACGATCTACTACGGCGACAACGACGGCGGGACCACTCCCGGAAGCTGGGACAACTCAGTCGTCATTGGTCCCGAGTCCGGCGCCTTCAGCACTTCCGTTTTTGCCCTCACCCACGACACGACTTACTTCTACCGCGCCTTTGCCGAAAACCCCGGCGGAACCGATTGGGCACCCTCCACCGCCAACTTCACCACCCTCGCGTTCTCTCTGCCAAGCCTCACCAACACCGCCGCCACCGACATTTCGGGCATTTCAGCGCAGGTCGGCGGAGACGTCACTGACACCGGCGACGACGACCCGGTCGTGACCATTTACTATGGTGACAACGACGGCGGCACCAACGCGGGAAGCTGGGACGATTCGATCTCGCTCGGCAACCAGAGCGGAAATTTTTCGACCTACCTCACCGAACTCAGCCCGAACACCACCTACTACTTCCGCGCCAGCGGCCAGAACGGAGCCGGCACCGCCTGGGCCGGTTCCTCTCTCAGCTTCACCACCACCAATTTCGGCGACGTGGTCATCAACGAGTTCATGGCTGCCAATGATGCCGGCACCAAAAACAACCCCAACGGCTGGTATCCCATCTCAAACCAAGTCCCGGGCACCAGCGACGACTGGATCGAAATCCTCAACCTCAGCGGCGGCACCATCAACCTCGACGGCTGGCACCTCACCGACAATACGGGAAACCTCACCAAGTGGACCTTCCCGTCAGGAACCTCCCTCGACGGCGGAAGCTTTCTCCTCGTCTACGCCTCGGGCGACGGCACTCCCGATGCAAATGGCAACCTCCATACCAGCTTCTCCCTCTCCAAGGGCGGGGAATACCTCGCACTCGTCCGCCCCGACCTCACGATCGCCAGCGAATTCGGTCCCAACGGCACCGACTACCCTGGGCAGGACGACGACTTTTCCTACGGCATCCATCCCCTCAATACCGAATCCGTTTACTTCTCTTCTCCCACTCCCGGGACTACCAACGACCAGAACGGCATCGCCCGGGTCGAAGACACCAAGTTCTCCCCCGACCGCGGCTACTACCAGAACAATGTCGACGTCACCATCACCACCGTCACTCCGGGTGCCACCATCTATTACACCACCGACGGCACCTCTCCGGTCAATGCCGTCGGGAGTCCCACTGGTTCCGCCACCGTCTACAGCGGCCTCATTACTCTCACCCAGACCACGCCTCTCCGTGCCGCCGCCGTGAAGAGTGGTCTCGCCCCCACCAACATCGATACCCATTCCTACTTCATTCTCGATATCGACGGCGCCGCCGCTGACGGCACCGACCCGGGTGGCTTCAACACCTCCTTCATCGAAGGATCCGGCATGGATACCGAGGTCTCAAAAGCAACCGCGACCGCCACCGGCCACACCACCTCCACCGCGCAAACGATGCTCCTAGGCCTCCGCGATATTCCCACCGTCTCAATCGCCAAGGACGGCGGTGGAATTGGCTCTGGTGAGCAGGCCTGTTCGGCGGAATTCATCCCCATCAACGGCGACCCCCGCGAAGATTGGCAGATCAACTGCGGTGCCAGAATCTTTGGCGGAGCCAGCCGAAGCCAAAGCCCAAAAAAATCCATCAAACTGAGCTTCAGCAGCACCTATGGCCCAGGAAAACTCCGTAAAGCCATCTTCCCCGGCTCCGAAGTCGAGGAGTTCAACTCCCTCGCCTTCCGCGGCGGATACAACAATTCCTGGATTCACTGGGGTGGCGATCAACGGGACCGTGGCTCCATGATCCGTGACCAATGGATGCGCCAGACCATGCTCGACATGGGCAACCCCGCCGCTGGTGAGGGCTTCATGGTCCACGTCTTCATCAACGGCAACTACTGGGGCGTCCACAACCTTTGCGAGCGCCCCGAATCCTCCCACTACGCGGCCTACAACGGCGGGGACGAAGATGCCCTCGACGCCAACAATGGCGGAGCCCCGATCGATGGAAACTCGACGGCCTTCGATGCCATGAAGGCGCTCGTCAACAACACCTCCACCCCCGACTACTGGACCAAGGTGCAGCAAGTGATCGATATCGACCAATACATCGATTACCAAATCATCAACAAGTTTGGTGGCAATGGCGACCTCAAGTCGAACGGCAACTGGCGTTCCGCAGGCGGCGGGCCGTTTCCCGGCGGCCAACCCGAACTCATGGCTCCCTGGCAGCTCTACTCGTGGGACGGGGAGCGCACTCTCGAAAGCCAAACCGCGGGCAACACCCCCCTCGACCCGTTTGGAGTGCGGGGCACCCTGCAGGGCAATGACGAATACAAAATGCGCTTCGCCGACCGCCTCCATCAATACTTCTTCAACAACGGTGCCCTCACTCCCGCTGCCACCAAGGCTCGCTGGATGAAGTATGCCGACGTCCTCGACCGCGCCATCATCGCCGAGTCCGCCCGCTGGGGAGACCACCGCCGCGCCGTCCCCTACACCCGAGACGTCGAGTGGCTGAACGAGCAAGCCCGCCTCTGCAACGACTACTTCCCGGTCCGCACCAACAATGTCTTCAACGCCTACGGTAGCCTCTACCCAAATACCGACGCCCCGATCTTCCAAGTCAACGGTTCCCCGCAACACGGCGGCGCCATCCCCGGCGGTGGAACGCTCACCATCACCGCCACCTCCGGCACCATCTATTACACCACCGACGGCAGCGATCCCCGCCTCGAAGGCGGCGCGATTAACTCCGGTTCCACTACCGCCATTTCCTCCGGGTCGACCGTCAGCCTTGCCGCCAGCGGCCTCGTCCGCATGCGTGCTCTCAACGGCGGCGAATGGTCCGCCATTAGCGAAGCCACCTTCTATGTGGAACGCCTCGCCGGCCCCGGTGACCTCGCCATCACCGAGATCCACTACAACCCCTACCGCGCCGACGCTTTCGAAAAAGTCGCCGGCGCCGGACTCACTGTTCCCCGTAGCTTCGACAACCCCGACGACTTCGAATTCATCGAGATTCACAACATCTCCGGCGAAGCTCTCAACCTCGATGGTGTGTACTTCACAACCGGCATCGGATTTACTTTCGGACCCACCACCATCCCCGCCGGAGGTTATGTCGTCGTCGTTAAAGATCTTGAAGCCTTCAGTGTCCGCTACCCCTCTGTCACTCCCGCCGGAGCCTTCTCGGGCAGCCTCGACAACGGCGGCGAAACCCTCGTCCTCCAGTCCGCGTCCGCGGGCCCCATTCTCACCTTCAATTACGACGATTCCGGTCAATGGCCCGGGCGTGCCGATGGCAACGGATCGTCTCTTGAACTCATCAATACCGCCGGCAGCTACCTTGACTCGCAAAACTGGCGACCCAGCTCCGAGTTCAATGGCTCACCGGGAATCTCCGGCACCGGTCCGGACGGACGTATCGTCATCAACGAAGTCCTCTCCCACACCGACGCTCCCAGCATGGACACCATCGAGCTCTACAACCCAACCGGCAGCCCGGTCAACATCTCGGGTTGGATTCTTAGTGACGACAACAACGCCTATCCTTCCTTCTCCCTTCCTTCCACCACCGTGAACTCGGGAGACTACGTCACCTTCGACGAAGACGATTTTAACATCACTCCGACGGGCACGATCAGTGCCTACGCTGGCACCCCCGCCGCCTCTCCCACCACCGTGACGGCGCCCGGCCATGGCCTCTCTACCGGAAACACCATTACCATCGAGGGATACGGAGGAACCGGCGGATACAGCGACACCTTCGAGATCATTGTCACCGGAGCCAACACCTTCACGATCGATACTCCCTTCCTCGACAACGACTCGACGAAAGGCGATTGGATTTTTGGGCGTCCCTTCGGTCTCAGCTCGTCGCGCGGAGAAGATCTCTGGTTGCTCGAAACCGATCCCTCCGGGCGCCCCATCAAGTTCATCGACCGCGTCGATTTTGCCGCGGCTTTCAACGGGGAAGCCCTCGGCAGATGGCCCAACGGCTCCGGAACGGGAACACTTATCAGCATGGCATCCACTACCCTGGGCTTCGAAAACCTGGCTCCCAAAATCGGACCCGTCATCGTTTCCGAGGTCATGTACCACCCCGATGTCCCCACCGAGGACAACCTCGAGTTCGTGGAAATCTGCAACACCGGAACGATCACCGAAAACCTCGACCACTGGCGCCTCCGCGGGGGAACCGATTTCGACTTCACCTCCGCCCATAGCCTCGCCCCCGGCGGACTACTTGTCATCGTCGCCTTCGACCCGGTTGCCGAACCCGCCGTAGCCGCCGCCTTCCGCGCGGAATACGGGATCGACGGCACCATTCCCTTGGTCGGCCCCTTCACCGACGGCCCCCTCGACAACGCCAGCGGCACCGTCAGATTGCAACGCCCCGATTCCCCGCCGGCCGGTGAGCCGACCTTCTACCCTCAGGTCACCGAGGACGAGGTCATCTACCAAAGCCTCGCGCCCTGGCCACTCGGCGCCGGCGGCAATGGCGATTCCCTCAACCGCCTCGGGCCTTCCTCTTTCGGCAATTTCGCCGGCAGCTGGATCGACAACTTCCCAAGCCCGGGTGGGAAATTCCTGAACTACGAATCCTGGAGCACGGCCTGGGGAGTGGGCGGCGAATTGCTCGACCCCGACCTCGATGGCATCGTCAACCTCATCGAGTTTGCTCTGGGGCTAAACCCTACTGTTAGCAACCTCAACGCCACCGCAAATCCGGTCGTGGAAGGAGGTAACTTAACCCTGACCTTCACCAGGAATCTCCTCCTCTCCGGGGTCACTTCCGTTGTCCAATCTTCCCCTGATCTGGAAAATTGGACCGACGTTCCCGACTCCCTCGTCTCCTCCTCCAACTTCAATGAGGTCCGCAAGGCCAGCGTCACCATGGTCCCCAAAGACCTCTACCTCCGGCTTAAGATCACCCAATGATCCCTGAACGAAGGATCCTACCTCCTGTCTACCCTTCCTCAATGCGAAAGAACAGAGCCTCCGCCTGAACGCCCAGAAGAGGGAAGGTCACGGTGATGTGCTCGGGGTCATCGGGATTCTCGTCACGTTCGTCTGTGATGCCGTCGTCCAAGTCCGCGTCCCAATCGATCATGTCGGACGAGTATCTTGCGATGTAGGCCGCGGCACCGGTCTTGCTCCAGGTCAGGGTCACCGCTGGATTCGGGGCGAGCGAGTAATCAATCGCGGTAATGACAAGAGGAGCAGAGGGTCCCGTATCCCGGAGCCCAGCTGTGACGATCACTTGTCCGGCATCACCATCGACGTTCGTATTCTCAAGCCAGACAAGATTATCCCCCTGGGTCAGACCAAAATCAGCAAACGACAAGCCACTAAAGGTATGAGTTGAGGTAACTTCAATCACGTCTCCAGCTTCGATCTCATCATCCATGAGAACTTGTCCATTATTCTGCTGAAAACGAATCGAGTTGGTATTGGCTTCCCAGGAATCGATGGTCCCAAACAAGTCAGTAGTCGACGAAAACACCTCATTTTGGACCGTCAGGGTGAACGCATTCACTGGTGCAGCAACACCAGACCCAAGCTGGAATTGTTCGTTAACCGTATCCAATAAAGTCGCGCCTCCCAAAATGGCTCCCTTATTACTCTCGGTCAGACCGGTGAGATCAAGGGTTCCGGAAACGTAAAGGATCACATCGCCATCAGCCTCGGTAAATTCCAGTAAGATCTCAGCGTCCGAGTCCTGAGAGAGATTGAAACCGAGTGCCAAGACAACAGTTGCCGCCTTAAGAGCTGTTTTCATCATGATCGTTTTTCTTCTTTTAGTGCAGCGGAGCATTCTTTCTGAGCTGCAGCGCATCCCCATAGTGATCACTAGTCCAACAAGAGCAAGCTTGTGGTAGGCCCGGGATACTTTCCCTTCGCCTGGGTCGACTGTGAGGCGAAGCAGGCTGTATCTCCTGACTCACATGCCCGCGGGGCCAAGGTAACTTCTCTCCTCCCCTATGAATGCGGCGGATCGATCGGGCCTGGCTTGGCAGGGGCGACTTTGGGGGTGTCACCGTCTGCATTGGCATCCGCGTCGCCATCACAGGCAGCTGCAGAGAGGGCGATGCCTGCTGCAGCGGCGCTTGCGAGAAGTCGTTGGGCTTTGTGGGAATGCCCAAAGCGCTCGCGGCGGATGGTGAGCGAATTCTTATCGTGAATGCGGTAGACCACATTACGAACTTCGTCATCGCGGAAGAATTCGCCGCCTGCTTTGAAGATGCGATACCAGAGATGATAGTCGTCTGCTCCGAGGCCTACCGCGCGCTCCTGATAGTTGCCGGCCTTCCGGGCGATGCTGGTGCGCATCAAGACACTTGAGTGAGGCAACATGTTATCGTCCGAATTTCCGGTGAACATCGTTTCGATCGGCTTGTTTGGCCAATGCAAGCGAGGAGTAATTTCCCCATCCTGCAAGGTATTCAGCATGCAGCCGTAGACATCAGCCTTTTCTCTTTCGAGAGTCTTCACCGCACGCTCGAGGTAGTTGGGGAGAAGCTGATCGTCGTAGTCGAGAGGCTTGTAGTATTCCGTGTCGCATTGCTCGAGGGCCTGACGATGGAGCCAGCTGCAGTGCTCAATATCCGCCTTCAAACCAGTGCAGATCAGCGGCAAGTCAAAGCGCTTGGCAAGTCGTTCGCCCAAGGCCCATGGTCCGTCGACGAGAAGGACGACTTTAAATTTACGATAAGTCTGCGAGGCAATGCTGTTAATGGCATCATCGAGATAAGCGGGGTCAACTCCATCATGAATTCGCACGCCGAAAGTCACCTTTGCGTCCTCATGTTGCAGCGAAGTGTGAGTCAGGACTCCAAGAGTCTGTCCGTAGGCGCGCACGTAATTGGACCCGAGCGAAAGTTCGTCCACCGAGGCGAGACACTTCACGGGATCGAGCTTGGCCGCTTTCAAAATAGCGCGATTCGCGATCTTAGCGAGGCGTTTGGGGTTTTCATGCCAATCGATAAGAACACCGTTTTGTCCTTTCTTGATGAATTTCGCGATGCCGCAGTCTTTCGTCACGACAACTGGAATTCCGCAACTCAACGCCTCCGCGGCGGTGAGCAAAAAGCCTTCGCGCTTGCTGTTGCCGAGCAGGACATGGCAGCCCTCGAGACGATGGCGATAGTTGAAGGCGTCAAAATCGAGTGGCCGCACATCAAGACGATCCGCCACGCCGAGTTTCCGCGCCAACTTGTAAACTTCTTCCATCGCTTCGCCTTGCACCCGGAGCGTGTAATCCAGACCTGCAGTCTCCGCACCGGTCCAGGCCCGCACCACAATGTGCGGATTTTCCGCCAAGAGATATGGCAAGGTCATGAGACCCTTGTCCTTAAGCGGACGTCCCATCCAGCCGACCACAAGACGGCCCTTGGGATCCAAATTCCCTTTCGCCATGCAGAACTCGGTTACGGGAGGAGGGAGAATTCCGCCGGAGGTATGGCCATTCTCCTGAATCCAATCGCCGTAGCGATTCATGACTTGCTGGGAAACGCCCGCCACGGTCATGCCACGACGACCTTCGTAGGCCTTGCTGAAATAACGCCAGCCGGCATCGTCCCAGGAATGTAGCACGAGCGAGGTCGGCCGTTCCGGCAGGCCGTCGAGGTTTCCGTAACTCAAGAACCACATGCTCGGATCTCCCGGAGCCTCGCGCGTGATGTTTCCGCAATCAAATCCACCTTTCACCGCCTGATCAAGTAGTGGCGTATCAGCAGACTGACTATAGAGCGTGGTCCGGTCGCGCACCCACTCTGGGAGAGCTTGGATGTAGCGCAACACGGCGGTCTGCGCACCACCGAGGGCCATGTTGTGACTAACAAAACAAGGGGCGACTTGAGGAAGTAGAGTATGGTTCATCGGTGATCGGGTGAAAAATTAATGCCACATATTAAGTTAACTATTACAAAGCTGCATGCGGAAAATCCCGTGCGCAACAGGCACATACACGTATATAATCGAGAATACCTTCCAAAATATTCGAAATTTGCCCGAGTTTATCTGATGAATCGTCCCATCCATTTGTTGTTGTTGCTTGCCGGACTGCTTGTTGCCGCTCCTGCGCTTTCGGACGAAAAAGTTCCCCATTGGTCCTTTCAGGCTCTCGAAATGCCTGCCGAACCAGCTCTTCCCGACAAAAGCTGGGTTCGCAATCCCATCGATTCTTTCATCAAAGCCGACCTTCTCGACGCGAATTTGCAAGCGAACCCCGAGGCCGACAAACTGACCCTCATTCGTCGGCTCACCATCGATCTCATCGGCTTGCCCCCCACCGTGGAGGAAATCGACGCATACCTCGCCGACTCGTCACCCGACGCCTACGCCAAGCTCGTTGACCGGCTCTTAGACTCGCCCCATTACGGCGAGCGCTGGGGACGGCATTGGCTTGATGTCGCCCGCTACGTGCAGGGTAAGACCAAGGTAGCGGCAGTCGACCGCGTCGATATGGCAGAACCGTATCGCGACTACGTGATCCGTGCGCTGAATTCCGACAAGCCCTACGACCGCTTCGTCACCGAGCAACTTGCCGGGGACTTGCTGCCGCCCTCAAAAGACCCCATCGCCTCTCTCGATCAACTGGCCGCTCCGGGCTTCCTCTCGATCGGTCCGTGGTTCTCCGATTGTGCCGATCCGAACACCTTGCGGATGGACATTATCGACGAACAAATTTCGGCTACCTCGCAGGCCTTTCTCGGGATGAACTTCTCCTGTGCCCGCTGCCACGATCACTTCTTCGATCCCATCCCCACGCGGGACTACTACGCCCTGGCCGGAATTTTTGGCAGCACCCGCATCGTCGATAAGATGAACGAAAACTGGCGGGACGGAAGATTTCGTCTTACCCGCCCCCAAGCCACGCCGGAAGAAATTTCCGCCGCCCGAGTAATTTCAGATCGCATCGCCAAACTACGCGAATCCCG
The DNA here is from genome assembly GCA_018222765.1 of bacterium. Taxonomy (GTDB): domain Bacteria; phylum Verrucomicrobiota; class Verrucomicrobiia; order Verrucomicrobiales; family Akkermansiaceae; genus SW10. The sequence continues at coordinate 144,481 of JAAEZT010000003.1, forward strand.
TTGGTCGGCGCTCGAAGAGGCGAGAGAAAAACTCATCGCAAAAGTGCACCCCCGTCTCGCTGACTACGATCAAGCTCTCGCGGCTTTGCCCGACATGCCCATCGTTGAAATCGAAGCGGAAGACTACCACGGACAAAACAACGTCCGGCGGGTTGAACTCGACGGCGAGATGATCGTCGAAACACAACGAGCCCGTCTCCAGTGGGTGCAATACCGGCCAAGCTTGCCGGTAGCCGGAACCTATACTGTTTACCTTCGCTGTGCTGCTCCCGAAGCCCTTCCTATCGAGCTCAAGCTGGACGGAAAATCAGTCTTCAAAGATCAGATCATCCCGGCAAGCGGCGGCTGGAAAATGGAACACTTCCGCTGGGTCAGCCTCGGCTCATTTCAATTTCGCAAAGGCACCACCGATGTGCGCTTCTGGGCCCAAGAGCATTCCTCATTGCCTCGCTTCGATAAGATTCGTTTTGTCCGCACTCCTCCCAATCGCTGGCATCTCATCAACGATCCTGCGACCGAGCACGGCGTCGAGCGCCCCATCCTTTCGGAATTACAGATCGATCGCTCCGCCTGGCCCCCGAATGTGGCCGACACCGAACGCTTCGTCACACTCCCCGCGCTCGATGACCTGGATCGCAAAATCTCGGCGCTTCAAAAAGAATCTCCCAAGTTGCCCCGCATGCTCGCCGTCACTGACCAGGCCAAGATGATAGACGAACCAGTGCACCTCAAAGGAGAGGTCTACAAGGTCGAAGCCAAAGCCGTCCCGCGCAGCGTACCAACCATTGCGAGCTCATTTCTCTCTAGTCCAAAAATCCCCGCAGATACAAGCGGTCGTTTGCAATTGGCCAAGTGGATCGTCGACGATAAGAATCCTCTCACCGCCCGCGTGATTGCGAACCGACTTTGGCAGGGACACTTTGGACGCGGTATTGTCGGCACTCCCGGCGACCTCGGCATTCAGGGAATGAAGCCCACCAATCAGCCCTTGCTGGATTGGCTCGCCGCGACCCTCATCAAAAAGAAATGGTCTCTCAAGGCTCTGCATCGAATCATCGTCAACTCCTCGACCTATCGCATGAGCAGCGAATCAAACTCCGCCGCCTTGTCTCGGGATCCCGACAACAAACTTCACTGGAGCTATCCCCGTCGTCGGCTCGAAGCGGAGGCTATTTACGACGGTATGCTCACCGCCAGCGGCAAGGTTCCGCGCCAGCCCAGCAGGCAGCCCCTCGACAACAACCGCTCGAAAGACCGCGCTCTTTACATCCTCACCTCGAGCCGTTCGCCACTCGGGATGGGCGTCGAAATTCGCAAAATGCTCTCCCTCTTCGGCTACGACCCTTCCGGCGTTCCGGTCCACCAACGCGACCATTCCGCCACCACGGCACAATCGCTTTTTTGGTTAAACAACAAGTTGCCGAACTACTACGCAACGAAGCTCGCCGAACGACTGCTCGCCATGCCCGACCTGACCGAGGAAGAACGAATCACGATGGCCTTCCGCATCGCCATCGGACGACCACCCACCCCTGAAATCATGGCACACACCAGGTCCTACCTCGACCACTGCCGTACGAGCCAATCACTTGAGGAAAAGAAATCCTGGAGCCGGGTCTGCCTTGGGATTTTTTCTTCCGACACCTTCAGCTATCTCGAATGAATCCGCTCAATACAGACTCCCTGCCGACCCTTTCTCGCCGTTCCCTCATGGGCATGAGCGGACTGGCACTCGCGGACTTGCTCACGCGACAGGCTTGGGCCAACACGACGGGAAAGAGTTCGATCCTGGAACCTCATTTCCCGGCCCGGGCCAAGCGGATGATCTTTATCCTCCTCGATGGCGGCCTCTCCCAAGTCGATTCCTACGACTACAAACCGCGTCTCCAAAAAGAACATGGCAAGGAATTGCCGGAGTCGATTCAAGCTCCAAAGTTCACCTTCGCGCAACGAGGGCGCATCATTGGTTCACCTTTCGAATTTAAACAATGGGGCGAGACCGGGCACTGGGCCAGCGACCTGTTTCCCGAGGTCAACCGCAAGTGGATCGACAAGCTTTGCTTCATCCACTCGCTGCACCACGACAACGAGGATCACACCACCGCCATGTCGATGCTCAACACCGGCGTGCCCCGGGAGATCCGACCCGCGATGGGAAATTGGCTGCTCTATGGACTTGGGTCCGACAATGGAAGCCTGCCCGGTTACATCGATCTCACTCCCAAAGACAACCGCACCTTTCCCTCGGGCTTCCTACCCTCCGTCTATTCCGGTGCGCCCATTTTCAAATCCAACAACGATGGCCTGAACTGGGACAATCTCAAAGCAGGCTTCAAAGGACAGCGCGAGCACCTCGATTTCATCCGAGGCCTCAACACCAACCCGCTTGAAATCGAACTTCGCAATCGCGAGCTGGCCTTCCGCATGCAGAGCGTCGCTCCCGGAATCATGGATCTAAACCAGGAATCGGAGGCAACTCGCAAGCGCTACGGCATCGGAGAGGAGCACACCGACGAATTTGGGCAAACTCTCTTGCTGGCCCGACGCTTTGCCGAATCCGGAGTGCGCTACATCACCGCAACCCACTCCACCTCACGCTACGGGAACCTTTGGGATCAACACGCCAATCTGGAAAAAGGACACCGTGGGAATGCCCATGCCGTAGACCAGCCCATTGCCGCGCTCTTGAGCGACCTCGAAGCTCGGGGTCTTTTGGACGACACCCTTGTCCTCTGCGGCAGCGAATTTGGCCGCACTCCAAGTCGCGAGCTCTTCGATGGCCAAATGGGTCGTAGCGACAACGGTCGTGATCACAATCCCCACGGCTTCACGATGTGGATGGCCGGTGGCGGCACCAACCCCGGATACCATCACGGCGCGACCGACGACTACGGCTTCTATGCCACCGAAAACAAAGTTTCCATCCACGATCTCCACGCCACCATCCTACACCTCATGGGCATCGATCACGAACGCCTCACCTATCACCACTCCGGCCGGGATTACCGTCTCACTGATGTCTTTGGCAGCGTGGTCGAGGAATTGTTGGCCTGAACCTAGAGCCTTGGCAATGTGGTCCGGATGGTTAGGCTCCCGGCTCATGAAAGTAATTTTTGTTGGGAGTGAAAAAGCGAGTTCCGGTGTTGGTGTCATTCCGGTTTTCAAAGGAGGGAAGTTTTACGGCGTGGCTAAGAGATATGCCCGCGACTCCGTGGGACAGATCAAGGCGGCCATGAAGGCCGGGCACTTCAATGGAGAGAAAGGCTCTTCGGTCTCACTCTACGCCCCAACCGGATCAAAGCTCGCCCGACTGCTGCTCAAGGGAGCGGGAGAGAAGGCCGACTTCGATGCCGAGATCTTCGGAGCGACGGCAATGAAGGCGCTGCGGGTGAGCGGAGAGAAAACACTCACGCTGCATCTGGATGGTTTAAAGTTAAAACCCGACGACGCAGCGAGAGCAGTCGTGGGCGCGAGATTGGCCGCGTATCATTTTTTCAAATACCGCACCAAACTTCCCAAGGGAAGCGAAACCACGATCACGACCATTCGAGTCAGCGTAGACGATTCCGCAAAAGCGCGGGCGGCTTACCAAAAGTTCCATGGCCCTATTTGTGACGGCCAATTGATGGCCCGCGATCTCGTCAACGAACCTGCAAATACGCTCTATCCAAAATCGTATGCCGCGCGGATTAAGAAGTTCCAAAAGCTTGGCGTGAAGGTCGAAGTTCTGGGCGAGAAGAAGATGAAAGAGCTCGGGATGGATGCTCTGGTCGGAGTTGGTCAAGGATCGCGCCGGGAATCGCAACTCGTCGTGATGCATTGGAATGGCGGAAAGAAATCGGACAAGCCGGTTTGCCTCGTTGGCAAGGGGGTCACTTTTGATACGGGAGGAATTTCCCTCAAGCCCGGCGCCGGAATGTGGGACATGAAAGCGGATATGGGTGGCTCAGCAGCCGTGGTGGGCGCGATGCACGCGATTGCCACCCGAAAGGCCAAAGCGAATGTCATCGGCATTGTGGGATTGGCTGAAAACATGCCTGACGGAAACGCTCAGAATCCGGGAGACATTGTCACCTCAATGTCCGGACAAACCATCGAAGTTCAGAACACTGATGCCGAAGGCCGCTTGGTTTTGGCCGATGCCTTATGGTACGCGAAGGAACGATTCAAGCCGCAAGCCATGGTCGACCTGGCAACACTCACGGGAGCTATTCTCATTGCCTTGGGACATGAACACGCCGGTTTGTTTTCGAACTCAGACAAGGTGGCCAAGGCCTTCGCCAAAGCCTCCAAGCATTCAACGGAAAAGACCTGGCGCCTTCCCTTGGCTCCGGAATACGACCGCTTGATCAACTCTCCGATTGCGGACATGAAAAATATCGGGGGACGGCCAGCCGGATCCATTACCGCCGCACAATTCCTGCAGCGGTTTGTCGGCGACACTCCCTGGGTGCACCTCGACATCGCCGGAACAGCGATGAAGAACGACCGCAAGGATCCGCGTGAGACCACTTTGGGCACTGGCTTCGGCGTGCGCTTGCTCAACCAATGGGTCGCGGACAATTACGAGTAGGTCGTCGTCGATGAAAAATTCGGTCTCATTGACGGCTCCTCGTGACATTCCACCGTGGAATACTACACCGAAATCAATCGCATCAATGAGCGACCCGGCGACAACACCCATCATCGATTCCCTGAAATACCATTGTAACGTGATCATTGAGTTCATTTTGGATTCACCCTGATAGAAAGAGACCCTTCCAATGGGTAGAAGATTCCTCGATGAAATTTCTACTCCTACTTTTGCTGATTGGTTCAGCCCGATGCGATGACTGGGGCGAAGCCTCGGGTCCGAATGGAAATTTTATCGTCGAGGGAACTGCCCCTGCGACATTCAGTGTTTCTCGTAACGCAGGGGTGAAGTGGTGCACTCCATTACCAAACACCGGACAAGGAAGTGTCGTGATTTCAAACGGACGAATCTTTGTTGCCTCGCATGCTCCCACGGACGGCGATGCCGAAACCGGTTCGCTGATCATCGGACAATGTTTCGATGCCGCGACCGGAAAAGAACTCTGGCGCAGGGAGCTCCCCGGCTCGCGCGTGACCGATCTCTCCAGTCTTTTCAGCGACAACACCGCTGCTTCACCGGTGAGCGACGGCGAACGGGTTTGCTTCACCAATGTCGGAGGATCGATGAAGTGCTTCGACTTTGACGGGAAGGAACTCTGGTCGAGAACCTGGGTTCCCTTTGGGAGACATCACTCCCGCCAGCACGAGCCGATTCTTCACGACGGAAAAGTCATCGTAGTTCGCGTCAAGCCATCCGATCTCAATCCCAGAGTTACTACCAAGGCGGGGGCCAAACCACTCGGCCGGGGCCGTGCTTACTGGACCTGGTTGCATGCCTACGACATGAAAACCGGCGAGCTGGCATGGACCGGGGAATCAGGCACCGGCATTCACGCTACGCCGCTTCTCAACAAAGAGACCTCTAGAATTGTCACGGCGCGCGGCGGAGGACACCAACCGCCGGAAGAACCTTACGGCATTTCCCTGCTCAATGCGGACGATGGAAAAACGATCTGGGACCTTCCGGTCAAAGGCTACGCGTCACACCAAAACGGCGTGTCCAATTCCGATATCTCTGCTCTCATCGCGGGCAAGACCCATCACATCGTCGATCTCAAATCCGGCAAGATTCGCAAGACCTCTTCTCTCAGCGAAGGAGTGCAAGTCTGTCGCCAGGTTGACGGAAAATACCTCACTCAATCTGATCAAGAGTTGGCCTTCGGGAAAAAACCCATCACTTATCAAACCAATCTCATCGTTGGCGACTACCACTACTTCCGCACGCACAAGGGATTCTTCATCGGCCGCGTTCATCTCAAAACCGGGAAGGTCGAATACCTCGAAGTGCCGGCGCAAGTCGTGCGGGTAAAAAACGCCCAAGACAAACTGCTCTGGAACAAAGCCCTTCCCAACGACATGCGCAACGCGAAGGGCTTTCTTGCCACCAACGACAAACGCAATGCCGGCAGCGGCTGGGGACATTGTTCAGCAGCCAGTCCGATCGTCGTTGGGGAACATCTCTACATGCCCACCATGATCGGGATGGTCTACGTCTTAAAATGGAACGCGCCGATTCTCGATGAAAAAGCCCTCGTCTCAATGAGCGACCTCGGACCGGCGGGCAAGACCTGGTCCCTCTCGAGTTTGTCTTTTAGCAATGGAAGGATCTACGCGCGGACAATGAAGGAACTGATCTGCATCGGCAGCCCCGATTGATTATTTACCCTGAGGGTCAGTCCAATTGAATGATTCCTTGTTTCACGGCGGCAGTCGCGGCTTGGGTCCGATCATTAACTCCGAGTTTGGTGAAGACGCGTTCGATATGATGCTTCACGGTGGACGTTGAAATTCCAAGGTTCGCTACGATTTCCTTATTACTATAGCCAGAGACAATCTGAGCGAGGATTTGGGTCTCGCGCGGTGAGAGAGCCTCCTGTGCGCGTCGTTCGTCGAGCTTCTTTTCGAGACCTTCGGAATAGTAAGAAACTCCACTTGCTACTGCTCGCACCGCCGTGATGATCTCGTCAATCTCCCCACCCTTCGACACGCAACCCAGAGCGCCGGCTTCGGTCGCGCGCCACAGGCTCTCCGAGGTCTCATAAATCGACAACAAAACAATATGTGCCTCCGGGAATTCGGCGAGAATTTCGCCAATCGCTTCAGCACCGTTGAGCCCGGGCATTTGGTAGTCCATCGTCACGACGTCCGGCTGCAACTCGCGGTAAAGCGCGATGGCGCTGGCCCCGTTTTCAGCCTCGCCGACGAGTTCGAGGTCGTCTTGCTGTGCGAGAGCTTCAGCGAGAGCGAGACGGACCATGGCATGGTCATCGACAATGAGAACTCTGGTCTTGGGAATCATCAATTTTTGGTTGATTGGTTTGCTGGCGATGCTGAGGGAAGTCGGAGTTGAACTTTGGTGCCGAGAGAGGGTGAACTTTCGATTCCCAGTTCGGCAAAGATCTTGTTGGCACGCTCGCGCATACCCGTGATTCCAAAATGCCCGGCGGGTGGCCGCTGTTTGGGATCGAAACCAGAGCCATCATCGATGATCTCGAGCCTGATTTCATCGGTTTCATAATGTAAACTAACTTCAATCCAGGTTGGCTTCGCGTGACGTCTGGCATTGATCACCGCCTCACGCGCAATCCTCACGAGATGATTTGTGGTGGTCGCGGGGAGTTTGCGTGGTGTCCCTTCAACGATGAATCGGAACTCGGCTCCTTCGGCCACAGCCGGGAGAATCTCTTGTATCGCTTCCGGGAGACTCTTCTTCAAAAGAGAGGGACTTCGAAGATCGCTGATCGAGGCGCGAGTTTCGGCTCGGCAATGCTTCAACATATTCCGTGCGAGTATCAGGCGGTTCTGTGCCTTTTCGCGATCGTCAAGTGAGGTGGTTAGATTCCCCAGTTGCATCGACAGGCCTGTAAGCTCTTGTTCCAGAGTATCGTGCAGCTCCCTCGCAATACGTTGCCGCTCGTCCTTCACAAGGCCTTGTTTAACCTGATTGCGAATTGTTGTTGCCTGGGCGGCGACCCGTTTGCGCAGCAACCAGTTCCATGCGAAAATGGCGATTAAAATAGCCCCAAGGATCGCCAAGGCAGCTTGCACTCGTTCGGGCGTCCACCACGGAGTGGAGCGCAACACTTCGATACTGGCATTACCGGACAGGTCGAGACGGAAACCATCGGCCCACTTTGTCCGCGGCATCGGTCGGGTCGTCGTCACAGTGTAAATTCCAGTCAGGCGTATCTGGTCGCCCGCTTGCAAATTGCGTTCTTGTAAGGTTGAGCGGGGCGACCTTGCCAGGAAGTAACTCGAGCCAGCCCGGCATTGCAGGACGACTTCCTCAAGGCCCTCTCGATAGGCTAGAAATTCGCACTCGGTCACAACCCGCTCGGCGTGAAGATCAAACCGGGGGCCACCGGCTGGGTCGAATGAAGAGGGCGGTGGTCGCTCGCCTTTTCCTAACAAAAGAACACGCGCTGCCCGCATGGTCGGGCGGAACGGAGCCACCACGGCGAAACCCTGCACCTCGACTTCGCTGCCCGGCGGATAGGTGGTCCCCATTGCTGATTGGACGAAGGTGCTCCCGGTTTCATCGCGGAGAAAAAACCCCTCTTGGCCAAGCTGGGTGATCACTCCGCGGACTCTCACCTTGTCTTTCCGCTCGTGGTCACTCTGTAGCAGACGAGTGATCGTGCGCGATGATATCTTGCCCGGTTCCGGATTTCCTTCAATCGGGATCAACTGCTCGAACGAAGGCACGAAGAAGTAGCGGTCGGTCAATTGCCTTTCCCTACTAGTGATGCTGCCGACGATGCCACGTAAGAGAACTCGTTTTTGCATCAAGGTCTCCGCCTGGACCGCCGCATCGACGACTTTTGGTAACTCGGCCAGGAAGGTCAGGCCATCGATCTCGACCACCAGGGTAAAGCCTAGTCCACCGGGTATCACTCCGACGACCAGAGCTTCCACCTCGATCCAATCGGAGTCGATGCTGTTAGCAAATAATTCCTTGGCCGTGACACGCCGCGGTTCGGGAAGTTTCCCTTGATGTAAGATTTCCAACTTGGCTTCGACAATATCGGGAAAGTAGGAAGCTCCTCTAGTGACACCGCGCACGCGAAGTCTCGTGCCAGGTCGAATTTTGTCCCGTTCGGGAAATGGTAGGGAGGCGGCGATATGGCAACCGGCCGTCCCGTCGTGCAGGATGAGCCCTTCTGCCTTGTCGAGATTGTCGCTGCGTTTTTGGAAGAAGATGACCGTGCCCTCGATCAGCACCGGGTATCGCTGGGACTCTGCGGCCTCGTGCGGCACCTCGCGCACCTCGGCGAGCGTTGTTAACGGAGGTCCCTGCGCCGCTGCCCAAAGCGGAAACAGGAAAAGGATGAGGACACGTAATGGCATGTGTCTTTCCATACCATTACAGGGTGCTGCCAGAAAGGGGCATCTCGCCAGGTCGCGTCATCGTCAGGCGCTACCTAGCGAGTATCATCAACCCTATTTCCGCTGGCGTCTCGTCAGTGCGAGCGCACCCAAGCAAAGCAAGATCCCTGAGGAAGGCTCTGGAATTGAAGCAACCGTTCCGTTGAGCGCCAAGCCATCAATATTGTGGAGTGAGTTCAAGGCTCCACTGTTGACGTTGATGGTGAAGGTTTTGCTTTCACCCGCTCCGATCACCACAGGCGCATTCAAGGCCACGGTAATAAGAGGATTACCAGAATTCAGAGTACCCCCTGCGCCCTGTGCAGCTCCCGCCTCCTGAATCTGCCAAATACTGGCCCCTCCACTGGTAAAATCAATCGTTAGGCTGTCCACCGTAACACTGGTGACCGCATCTGCTCCAATCGTAAACGCGATCGGGGCATTTCCATTTGAGGAAAGATCGGCTCCCGTACCTTGGGCCGATCCTTGTCCCCATGAAGTGTAATCAGAAACTGTCGGTCTGGGACTAGGGACTGCCGAGCCGTCGAAATAGTTGGCCCGGTGAAGGAAGATCACTTGGTCGCCTGAGTTTCCGCCGAAGCCAAAGCCATCGTGAACATCGTTGGGGACCGCACCCGGGCCGACATCGGTAAAGGAGCTGTTAAATGACAGTCCGGAGATCGTCGCTCCGGCGGGCACGCCACTGGAGGCGAGACGCGCGGTAGAGTTCGCTCCGGCGTTGAATGTCCATTCCGCAATAACTGCAGCGTTGAGTAACGCAGTGCTCGACACAGCGAAAATTATGAAGGAAAGAGGGTGTGCTTTGTTCATTTGATTGAGGGTTGTGGGGTTGGAATTAGACATGAAGTTCAAACCCATTCCCTTCGAATTCTCGTAAATTTGATGACTCTTGTCGACTCGGCCATTTGGCCGGGTGACTTTGTCTGAGATGATCGTCATTACTCCTCGGTCTCGATACGGAAGAACATCTTAGGCGCATCCATCTGGACAGGAGGCAAGGGAAGTGTCAGGGTGATCTGGGTTGGGTCTTCGGGGTTTTCGTCCCGGGCGGCGGTAATGCCGTCATCCAGATCCCCCTCCCAGCCGGTCATGTCGAGCGAGTATTTGGCGACATAAGAGGTGGCCAGAGTTTTCCGCCAAGTCAGGGTCACGGTATTAGCGTCAAGGGTATAATCAATCTCAGTGATCGCGAGTTCGATGGGGTTCGAAGGAGCTCTGAAGCCGTTGAGCGTTAAGCCGTCGATATTATGAAGTGAATTCAAGGCTCCGCTGTTGACGTTGATGGTGAAGGTTTTGCTTTCACCCGCTCCGATCAACACGGGAGTATTCAAGGCCACGGTAATAAGAGGGTTACCAGAATTCAGAGTACCCCCTGCGCCCTGTGCAGCTCCCGCCTCCTGAATCTGCCAGATGCAGGCGCCTCCGCTGGTGAAATCAACCGTCAAGCTGTCTACCGTAATGATGCTGAGTTCGTCCGCCTCAACCGTAAACGAGATGGCCGCATTGCCATTTGAGGCAAGATCGGCTCCCGTCCCTTGGGCCGATCCTTGTCCCCATGAGGTGTAATCATCCAAGGTCGGGCGCGGATTTGGGACATCCGAACCGTCGAAGTAGGTGGCCCGATGGAGAAAGATCACGCGATCACCTGAGTTCCCGCCGAAGCCGAAGCCATCGTGAACATCGTTGGGCACGGCCCCGGGACCGAAATCAGTGAATGAAGCGTTGAACGACAATCCGGAAATGGTGGCGCCCTCGACGACACCACTGGGCGCAAGAAGCTCAACGGAGGTGGCACCCGAATTAAAAGTCCACTCGGCCAGAGGAGGACGCTCCTCCCGCTCCACGCTCCCATTAAGTAAAATGCCATCGATGTTGTGCAATGAATTCAGCGCGCCACTGTTGATGTTGATGGTGAAAGTCTTGGTTTCACCCGGCCCAACAACCACCGGAGCATCCAAGGGAACATCGAGGACTGGGTTGGCACCATTTAAGGTGACTGTGGCACCGCTCGTGCTTCCGGCTTCCTGAAACCCGAAAATGATTCCGCCACCGCTGGTGAAATCTACGGTGATGCTTTCGATCGTAACGGTCGAGATGGCATCACCCGTTACCGTGAACGCGATCGGAGCATTGCCGTTTGTGCCCACATCGGCACTAGTGCCTTGGGAGGATCCGAGCCCCCATGAGGTGTAATCATCCAAGGTTGGCCGGGGCGCGGGAACTTCAGAGGCATCGAAATATTCCGCCCGGTGAAGGAAGATTACCTGATCACCCCGATTCCCTCCAAAGCCAAAGCCATCGTGGACATCGTTGGGAACTGCTCCTGGACCGAAATCAGTAAAGGACTGGTTCAACAACAGCCCGGAAACCAAGGCTCCGGCGGCAACGCTGCCCGATGCGAGCCGGTCAACCGAAGTCGGGCCAGTATTAAAGGTCCACTCAGCAAGGACCTCGGCATTTATCGAGGAGATCGGCAAAATGGTCAAAAGACCCGCCATCAGAAATTTTTTCGGTTTCATCGTTTTAATCAAGAAGGTGTCCCTTGGGTTTCCAATGGATGGTCATCTTGAGTCGGGCGCGCCACCCTGTCACCTCGGCCAATTGGCCGACTCCGGCTTTAAAAACTCCACTGCAAAATCTTGGCAAAAAGAGAACCAAGGCGAACCGCTCTCGTCTTCACCGAATGACCTCGGCCCGACAGGAAAACGTGTCGCATCTTATCTCGAATTCACGAAGGTCCGTCCTCAAACCGCAATTTGAAATTATTCTGGGAAACCTCTAGGAACGGGTGCCAGTCGAACTAACGATTCACTTCGAAGAACAAAATCGAAGCAGTCGTTCCTTTGCTTTTGGCATTCTTCTCCTTCGAGAGTCGCAATTTCAATTCATGCTTTCCCGGTTTCAAATCGGTGGCGAAGATCACGCTTCGTGGATAATTCAAACCGCCACTGAAACGATGGAAGAGGTCATGCTTCGTGGACTCGCCGCCATCAATGCTGGCCTCAACAATGCCGGCATCCGGTCCCGCGAGAATGAAAGCGCCAACGGTGCGGCCTTCGAAATCGAGTTTTAATTCGGCACCCGGCTTGTCACCACGAAGGAGTTGATAAGCTTCATACTGGCCTCTGATCCCGCCGAGCGGAAGAAGTTCACGCCCCACTCTTCCAAGTCGCCAGCCCTTACTAGAGAGCTTGGCCTGCTTGAGTGCGACAAAGCCACCTTGATCATAACTTCCGGCGTCCAGCGCCGCTTGTAATTTGCGCGGCTTGTCATCTTGCTTCGCCAGTCCGCCTTCGATCGCAGCGATGATCATATTCGAAGCGACCCGATAACCAAACTTCCCCGGATGGGTTCCGCCATAGTCTTTCCAGGTATAGCGTTTTGCATTCGCGGCATCGGCCACCTCTGCAGCGACATTCACCGAGATCACCCCGTGGTGTTTGGCGACTTTCTCATGCGCGGCGATTGACGTCGGCACCTCGCCTTTTTGAAGTTTCGCCAACATCCCCGGATTGACATATTGCACCATCACGACATCGCACTTCGGATGATTGGCGTGAACTTGCCGGATGATCCCTTCCATCCCACGAAGGCATTCGCGCGCGGGATGAGACGCATCCTGATCATCATTGACCGCGAACTCGACGATGAGAAGATCGACGTCCTCCTTGCCGAAGATGTGGGATTCGACGCGAAAGGCTCCGCTTGTCGAACAGGTCGAGCCGAGCCCGACATTGGTCAGGGTGAATTTCACTTTGGGGTATTTCTCCTTCAACCACGCTGGCACCATCTTGGTATGCCCGCCGGTATTCTGGGTAATCGATCCACCGAGAAAGGCCACGTGACACTCTTTATCAACTTCGAGCCGCTGTTTCAAATTGGGCAGTCCCGCCCTAATATGAAGATTCGGATTGTCTGGGGCGATGGCTGCGCTTGGGTCGGCCGCCAGAGCCATCTGCATAACCATGAGGAAAGCGAGCATTGAAGAAGCGAGTGCAGGTTTCATGAGAACCGAGATTTCGCCAATTCGAGAGCCGATGCAAGCCCACTCGCCACAGCTTCCTAGCAATATTCGTTTCCTATGACAGAATCTCCGTTGTGAGGAAAGTATGCTAAGATCCTCACACAAATTCCCTCGGGAAACCGCTCTACGAGGGAGAACGACATTTCGTATGAAAAAACCAACCAATCTATTGTTCGCCCTCTTTGCGTCACTCTCATTGACCGGAGGTCTTCTTTGGGCTCAATCACCGGACCAAGCGGCCAAGCAGCCCAAAATCGAGGCCGCTCCCAATGTGAAAAACTTCAAGGCGCTCCAGAAGCTCAACCAGCAAATTGTCGGCCTTTCCAAGAAGGCCCAGCCCGCCACCGTTTGTCTTGTGGCCAAGAACGGACGGGGCGCTGGAAGCGGGGTAATTGTCAGCCAAGATGGACTCATCCTTACGGCCGCTCATGTGACCTCCAGCATGCCAGGGGAAATCATCGTGATCTTCCCGGACGGAACCCGCAAAGAAGCGGTGTCCCTCGGAGCCGACTATGATCGCGACGCCGCAATGGTGCAGATCAAGGAGCCCGGGAAATATCCCTTCGTAGAGGTTGGGCAAAGCAAGGACCTCAAACGCAACCAATGGACCGTCGCTCTCGGGCATTCGGGTGGATTTGACCCAATGCGCAAACCTCCGGTTCGTCTGGGCAGGGTTCTAAGGAACGAAAAATTCATTGTGACCGACACCGCAGTGGTCGGCGGAGATTCCGGCGGACCTCTCTTCGATGCTGAAGGCCGGGTAATTGGGATTCATTCCAACATCGGAGTGAGCTTGATGGAAAACCGTCACGTGCCAATCGGTGTTTACCACCAGCAATGGAAGAGCCTCAAGGAAGGGGAAAAATCCGGAGAACGATTTAACAACGCTCCAAAAAATGTCCCTTCACCGGATCAGCCGGTTCTTGGAGTTCAACTTGCTGACAGCGACGACGGAGTCCGGGTCACCGGGGTCGTTCCAAAGTCTCCTGCCGAGAGGGCCGGTCTTGAGCCGGACGATGTCATTAAGAAAATTAATGGTGAGCTAATGAAGTCCACCGACGAGCTGATCGCTCTGGTCAAGAAGATGAAAGCCGGCGACGAAGTACAGCTGAACTATTACCGCGACGGAAATCCCTGGTCAGTGAAAGTAAAGCTCACCACTTACAAGGAACTCTCCGGCGAAAGAAAGGCTCCTGCAAAAAAGAAAGAGGAGGAGCCCAAAGAAGACCCGGCCCCCAAGAAAGAGAAGCCCAAAAAGGAAAAACCCAATGATCAGAAAGAGGCCGAAGATGCCATCGATGAGCTCATGAAGAAAGCGGCCAAAAATGGCGGTCGCCTTGAAGTGACTCCGGAACTCGTTGAGAAAATGGGCGGCATGGAAAAACTAATGGAAGAACTCGAAAAACGAGGAGGGATGACCCGACTTCCAAATCCCGGACCCGACAAATTTTTTGAGTCCTCCATGAAAGCCTTGGCGCCTGTTTCTAAAAAAAATGAAGGCAGCACCGCTCTGGTATTAATCGATGACAAGCTTGCCGCTCTTGGGACCGTCATTTCCACCAATGGCCGAATCCTCACCAAAAATACCGAAACCCAAAAAGGGAAACTCTCGATCCGCCTAGGAGATAAAAAGTATGACGCCAAGGTTCTGAAACGATTCCCCGAACGCGATCTCGCACTGTTGAAGATTGATGCCGAGGAACTTCACCCTGTTCGATTTCAGACGGCGGAACCTCCCCTCGGTTCTATTTTGACCGCGACCGGAGCCAAAGACGAACCACTGGGCATTGGACTCCTAAGTGTGCCGGGAAGAGCGATGGCCAAAGTTGGCTTTATTGGAATTCAAGCAGGCGAGTCAGACAAGGGAGTCCTCATTCAAAGAGCGCTCCCCAACGGCGCCGCCTCCGAGGCCGGCCTCAAGGACAATGATGTGATCACTCATATCGACGGCAAAAAAGTCGACGACCCTGTCGAATTTGGTCATCTCATCCGTGGTCGAAAAGCGGGCGAGGAAGTTAAGGTGCAATACCTTCGTGAGGGTAAAGCCGGAAAAGCCACCGCCACTCTCAAGGAGCGGGCGATGCGGGATAACGCCAGAGACGATCCCCGCATGAAAATGTCCCACGGCGAGCTTTCAGAAAAGACCAGTGGATATCCCGACGCCATTCAGCATGACATTCCGCTCCCACCTCAACTGTGCGGCGGACCGCTTTTCGATCTTAAAGGAAGATGCATCGGCATCAACGTTTCCCGCGCCGGGCGGACCAAGACTTACGCCATTCCGGCGGATGAAATTCAAGCAATGCTCAAGTCTGCCAAAGGTCCAAAGAAGCCTGCTAAACCAGAGAAGCCCGTCGCAAAAAATGACAACCTCGAAGCGATCAAGGCCATCCGCGAAAGCCTCAAGGAAATCGAAAAACGCCTCGAGGAACTCGAGAAAGCCGGGCGATAAATCATCACCGTCCCCGATCCTCGTTTGACCTTGTGAGGCAACCGATCACACTCTAGTTTGCGGGAATGAAGATTCTTGCAAACCGTGCGATTGAGTTGTTGGCGATTGGGTTGATCCTAGCTCCCAATATGATGGCTGATGAAGAGAAGCTAAGCCTCACTCTGCGCTCCCGGACGAAGGGTGCTCCGGAGAATTTTGTCGAGAAGAAGGTCAACTGGGAAGCCGGGAAGACCGCCCTGATCATCTGCGACATGTGGGATGACCATTGGTGTAAATCAGCCGCGCGACGCGTGGGCGAAATGGCCGGGCCCATGAACAAGATGGTCAACGCTGCGCGAGAAAAAGGAATCTTCATCATTCACGCACCCAGCAGCGTGGTGTCATTCTATGATAAAACCCCGCAACGCAAATTAGCGCAGGCCGCACCATTTTCGAAATCACCCTCCCCGCTCAGCGTGAAGGAACGTTGGGGCACAAACTGGTGCTGGCCGGATCCGAAATTCGAAGGTGTTCTCCCCATCGATGATTCCGACATGGGCTGCAGTTGCAAAGGCGAGAAATGCGAAATCCGGGAAGCGTGGACGCGGCAGATCAAGACAATTGAATTGGTGAAAGGCGATGCCCTCACTGACAACGGGCAGGAAACCTGGAATCTTTTGGCGGAACGAAAAATCGACAACGTCATTTTATGCGGCGTGCATCTCAACATGTGTGTTCTTGGACGACCCTTCGGCATCCGGCAAATGGTGAAGCTCGGCAAGAATGTCGCTCTCATGCGCGACATGACCGACACGATGTACAATCCCGAACGTCCTCCGGGAGTGGATCACTTCACCGGAACGGACTTGGTCATCAACCACGTCGAACAATACTGGTGCCCCTCATTTACCAGCGCTGATCTGGTGGGCGGAAAGCCCTTTCGCTTCAAAGAGGACGAAAGAAAATAGGGCCGGGAAATTACTTTGCGCAGAGTTTCTTCATTGCTTCACCCATCGCTTCACCAATCAGATAATAAGTCTCGGCATTGCCATTCCAATGGTAACCTTGACGGGACGGCGATTCTTCGGCCGGACGAAAAAACCCGGCAGTCTGGACACAGTCGACATTGCCTTTGAATTCAGGGTAGGTCTCGGGAGCGGCCTGTGCTTTGCGAATCAGAAGACGACGGTCAACTTTCTGCTTCACTCCGCCAAACCCGCTGTCGGCAATCACGAAAGGAAGGTTTTTGACACCGAGATCCTTTCTCACGTCCCGAACAAAATTGGCGAGATTCTTCTCATACTCAAGTGTCGCGGGCATTCCGCAACCGTCGTTCCACCCCTGATGCCAGCCAAAGCCTACCACCTCATGGCCCCGCCCCTCCAATTCTGGAAAAGTTTCTCCGAGCTTACCTAAAACGTCTTTCACATGCCCAATCATCTCCTTGTAATAGGGCCCGGGATCCCCACCTGAACTCGGTGGACGAAAATCTTTTTGGAGGCTCTTTCCGCCCCAGGCAGTCTTAATAAGGAGAACCGGTTCTTTGATTGCGTCCCCAATGACATGGCCAAAAGCATACTCGGGACCGATCGCACTTGGCCTTGCTCCAAAACCTGGCGCCAGCTTTCCCTTACGCCCAAGATACCAAATAAACACGTCATCCCGGACGCTCCATTTTCCATCCTTATCCTTAAGGTGTTTGTGCTTTTGCGAATTCTCCACCAAATGGCTAAGGCTTCCCTTTCCTCCGTTGCGCTTGGGATCACCTTCGATCTTTCCCGCACCCTCCATGTTTGATTGTCCGGCAAGAATAAATACCTTCACGGAGCCCTGCGGGGGACATGCAAAAAGACCGGGAATTCCAACAAGGAACACAAAAAGAATGCAGAGAGTGTGCTTCATGATAAATCCTTTACGCTTACTCATGGGGAAAGCTTCCATGGATCATGTTTGCTTTAGCGTTTCCCTGTCGCGCTCTGATTAGCAGGTAAATCATCCCCCGGTTTTCAAGAAGAGATCCTTATACTCCACCACCATCCCTTTGTCGTGGAGTTGCAGCCCGATGAATCCTTTGCGAAGTTGCTTCCCCTCCAACTTGTCGGTGAACTCCGATGAGAGCTTTCCGTTAATGAGGAACTGGAAGTGATTTCCCTTCGCCACGATTCGGCAGGTGTTCCAATCTCCCTTCTTGATCTCATTCACCTGCACCGCATTCTCGATCTTGCGGTGATGTCCCTTGCCTTTCTCATCAATCACGAGGCTCCTGCCCCTCGGGCATGGAAACTCTTTACGCGTCCCTTTCCCAAAGTGAAAGTCCCACGCGCCCAGGACGCCGTCGCCAATTCCAACATGCCCGAGGTCGGCATGATATCCTTCAAAATCCCTCTTCCCGGTCTTGTCCACCCGGGCCCGCATTTCCACGCCGGTATTCCCCTTCCCCACTAAGCGATAGCTGAACTTTAATTCGAAATCTGCCAACTCCTCGTCCCCTGAATAAATCAAATAGACCTGGCGATTCTCTTTTCCTTCGCCCCGAATCACCCCACCCTTCACCGACCACGCCAATTCCTTTCCCTTCGGCGCTTCCCGCCATCCGTCGAGTGATTTTCCATCGAACAAGGAAACAAACCCGTCACGCGATTCTTCCGCGTTCGTCAATCCACACAGATAAAAAGCTACCAACAAGAGCCACAACATTTCAGTTTTCATTAACAACAACCTTAATGAAGGCCTCATTCCCACGAAAGCAATTTCAGCGCCCAACTTTCACGATAAACAGCACTTGATTGGACCAACTTATCACCAGACTCTCAAGGAAATGAAAAAGAGCATCCATTCAAGTAGGGGATGCGCTATTCTTGACTATGCCCGCCGAGCGGCTTTTGGCATCATCGCCTACAGTATCTGAAATTCCCGAGCAATGAAGACCATCGACAAAAAACAAAGCCTGGGTGGGTTTGAGAAATATCTCCCCCTCTGGATTCCTCTTTGCATGGCCATTGGGATTCTCCTCTCTCTCTACACTACGCTGGGCGAACGGATTGAAGCGCTCGCCATCAGGGGCATCTCTATCCCAATCGGAATTTGCCTTTTCTTCATGATGTATCCGGCCGTCTTGAATCTGAAGGGCTCGGAACTGAAGAAACTGAAAGACAATCCCAAACCAATCCTACTCACTCTCTTCTCCAATTGGATTATCGCGCCCTTGGTGGGATTTGTGTTGGCCAAGATGTTTCTCTCCGATCACGACGAACTCTTTGTGGCCGTGATTTTACTCAGCGCGAGTCCCTGCACCGCGATGGTTCTGGTCTGGGGATCGATGGCCGATGGAAATCAGGAGCAAAACGTGGTGAATACCAGCCTCAACACGATCACCATCATGATTTTTTATGCCCCGCTCGTCGCACTTCTGACGGGAATTCAGAATATTGAAATCGATCGATGGGGATTGGCAATCTCGGTCCTGGTCTTTATCGGGCTGCCCATTTTGGCGGGATTGCTTACCCGAAAAATCGTGATCCCAATGAAAGGGGAAACTTGGTTCGATGAAACCTATCGCCCCGCGCTCGGCAAAATTTCGATCATCTCTCTCCTGACAACGCTGATCGTGCTTTTCGCACTGAATGGAAACACCATCCTGGGGAGCCCCGAATACCTGCTCTTGATTTCGATCCCTCTGCTATTGGGATTCGTGATTGTCGTGGGCATCAATATCGCCATGACCAAACTCTTCCGTTTGAAATACCGGGAAGCTGCGGTCACGGTGATCATCGGCTCATCGAGCCATTTTGAAATAGCCATCGCCACGGCCATCGCCGCCTACGGAGTCGGATCAGTGGCTGCCTTGGGCACAACGATGGGACTCTTTTGGGAAATCCCAATCATGTTGGGCCTAGTCTATCTCGCGCGATACTTGGGAAGGAAAAATTTCTGGTAACCCAACAAGCTGAAGTCGCCAATCGTTCAAACCATTTCCCGCTAATGCCTTTCGGAACTCCAATTCAAGCTACCCCCGGTGGATGCTTTTTTTGTTTATTCGGACTGGCAGCCATGATCTTTGGTGGCGTGTGCACCTGGGAATTGTTCGTCGCAATTGATATTCCCCCATCGAAATCCGACCCCGAGCTCATCATGAAACTTGGTTTTGGTTCAGCGATCGGCGTCAGCCTTGGGCTCTTTCTAATTCGGTGGGCTTGGCGGCTTGCCATCCGTTCCGACATGAAAAATCCGTAGGGCCCCCGACAAATCAAGCGAGCGATTCTATACGAATCCTACTTTTTTTCCAAGAATCCCATCTCTTTCATCCACCCTGCTGCGCGCTCCGGCCAGCCGCCGACTCGTTGCGGAATATCCTTCATTCCGAACCCATGGCCACCTTTGCCATAGATATGTAGTTCGCATTCCGCGCCGGCCCGCTGCATCGCGAGGTAATAGAGAGCCGATCCTTCAACGTATCGCTTATCCCCATGCGCTACCACCACGAAAGACGGTGGCGTTGATTTCGTCACCTTCACCTCGGGCACGAGCGCGTTGGGATCTTTTTCGTTTTTGAGATAAGCCGGATAAATCAACACACCGAAGTTCGGAATGGGCGAATGCTTATCGACCGCCTCCTTCGGAAAAGAAATCGAACCATCGGAAGTCAACACCGTCGCAGTCAAATGCCCTCCCGCCGAAAAACCTAAAAAGCCTACCCGCCTCGGATCAATCTTCCACTCTGCGGCTTTGGAACGAACCAAACTCACTGCACGTTGCGCGTCTTGCAGCGGAGCATGATGCTTTTCGAGATTCTTGCGACGCGGCACACGGTATTTTAAGAGCACCGCATTCACCCCAATCCCATTGAGCCAGGTGCAAACATCCGAACCCTCGTGCTTTGAGGCTAAGATCCCATAACCACCGCCCGGAGCCACGACAATGACCGCGCCGGTATTCTTGTCAGCCGGGGCCGGATAGAAAGCGATCGTCGGCTTGCTGACATTGGAAGTCCGCGTTATCCCGTCGTTATTGCGATCCGCCACTTTTTCCTCCCCAACGCTCTGACCTTCTTCGCCGGGCACCTCGCCGGTCCACAGGGGAATTGGGCTACCCGGGTCAGCTGGAACCAAAGAAGACATTGCCATAAAAAGTGAGAGAGAAAGTGATTTCATAAATTACGCAGACAACTACCCATCGAAAATGATCAACCTTTCTCTAAGAATCCCTTCCCGATTTCGAAAGAGTCGCAACTCTGGCCCGTAGAGTGGTTCCCCCTTCCCTCTCCCTCAATTATTTAAGGTGAATTAGATAGCTGGAAAAACTCTCTTTATGAAGACCTTGTCCTCAACTCTCGTTTGCTTCGTTTCGCTCAGCCTCGCCACAATCGGTGTGGCCCAGGATAAGAAGAAGCCTAACGTCGCGCGCGCCAGCGAGCATCCCTACGCCGACTCGTCGAAAGGCCGCGAAAACTACCAGCTCGCTTCCAATCCGGTCAACAGCGAGCGGCTTTACGATTTCTTCCAACGCCAAGCCGACTACTACATGGCGAACCCCGACAAGATCCCCGCGATCATTCCAGCCTACCCTGGACTCGATGCCGGAGAGCACGGACACTGGGGAAAACACAATCAGAACAACCACAGCGACACCCGCTGGAACCAGGCCGAAATGGGCGAAGTCATCACCCAGGTTTTCCGCCATCAAAAACTCGCCGTCCTCAAAGGCATCTGCGTTCGCCTGGGTAGCCAACGCGAACTCGCCACCTGCTTCGATCCCCAATCACTCAGCTATCGCGCGATCTGGGATGGCGGCTTTGTCAAATTCGACGGCTTCCGCTGGGGCACCTCCCGCAACGCCCAACTTCAAGGCACTCCCTGGTGCATTATTTCCGAAGCAAAGATGCCCGAAGGCGGCGTCTACCTCGGCTACCATCGCTACGGAAAACGCGTCGTCTTCGACTACCGCATCAAAGATACGATCATCAGCGACGAAGCGTGGGCCAACTCCAGCGCCTTCTTCCGTCGACTCGATTTCAAGGGTAGCAACGCTCCCCTTTCCATCACCCTCCCCGTTGCCGACGGACTCCTCTCAGAGGTGATTTCCCGAACCAAAATCGATTCCGCGGTGATCGAAGGAAATCAACTCAAGATTCAGGGACCACACCCCGGCGCGTCACTCATCATTCGTATCCGTAAAGAAGGCTCCAAAATTCACGACGCCGAAGCTCTCAATCACCTCAAGGCCGAACGTAAGCCCGGGCGCCGTTGGCCGGAGGTCATCAAGTCACCCGGCACCCTCGGCAAGGAACGCAAAGGCTCCGCCTACCTCGTCGATACCCTCACCGTCCCCTACGACAATCCCTACAAGGTCGTGATGCAGATTAGCGGCATCGCCTTTCTCAAAAATGGCGACGCCCTCGTATGCACCCTCCTCGGTGATGTCTGGAAAGTGAACGGAATTAACAACGATCTCAAAAATATCACCTGGCGACGCTTCGCCACCGGCTTCAACCAACCCGTCGGCATTCACATCGACGACGACGGCATCTTCATTCTCGACCGAGGACAGATCTACCGCCTCCACGATCAAAACAACGATGGCGAGGTCGACTTCTACGAAAACTACGCCAACGACTTCGGCGGATACGACCGCAGCCACACCCACACCTTCGGCCTTCATCGCACCGCCGACGGCGCCTTCAACTTCACCCAGCGCGAAAGCATTCTCCGCACCGGCTACGACCGCAAGACCGTCCTGCAAGGCAGCGGAGTCCGCAACTGCATGGGCATCGGCGGAGCCAACGACTATTTCTGGGTCGCCCCGCAGGAGGGCACCTGGACGCCTGCCTCCGCAATCATCGAAGTCAATCGCGGCGAGTTCTACGGTCTCCCCAACAAAGACCAACGCTCCGGAACCATCGCCTCTCCGCTTTGCTTCATCCCACGCGGTATCGAAAACTCAACCGGCGGAATGGTCGAGGTCACCAGCGACAAATGGGGACCCTTCAAAGGCGACCACATCGGTATCAGCTACGGGTCCGGTCTCCACTACCTCATCCTCCGCGACGATGAAGGTTCCCGACCGCAAGGCGCCGTCGTCCCGCTTGAAGGCGAATTCATTTCCGGATCCATGCGGGGTGCCTTCCACCCCAAAGACGGCCAACTCTACGTCGTCGGTCTCGACGGTTGGGGCGACTACTCGATTGAAGACGGCTGCTTCCATCGCGTCCGCTACATCGACAAACCTGTCTACAAACCTCGCGGATTTCAAGTTCACGAGAACGGCATCCGTATCGACTTTGCCACCAAACTCGATCCCGGCGAGACCACCAAGCTCGCCAACTACTTCGCACAATCGTGGAACTACGAATACGCCAAACGCTACGGCTCACCCGAGTTCTCCGCCAAGAATCCCAAGTCCCTCGGACACGACCCCGTCAAGATCCGCTCGATCAAACTCCTCCGCAGCCAGGAATCCATCTTCGTGGAAATTCCCTCGCTCGAGCCCGTGATGCAACTCCACATCCGCATGCATCTCAAAGGTCAGGACGGACACAAATTCAAGACCGACATTTTTGCCTCTCCGATGTATCCCAGCCCGCACTTCAAAGCCGAAGGACTGGCACCCAAACAAGAGGGCAAACCCACCGCCATCTCCTTGCGCATCGCCAAGCCCAAAACCTCCGATCAGAAAGTCAACTTCAGCGGCGAACCGACCGAGGGAGCAATTGCTCTCACGGTCGACGCCATCGGAGGTCTACAATACAAGCAAACGGAACTCACCGCCGAACCCGGCCAGGCCCTCGCGATCACGCTCCGTAACACCGACGTCATGCCGCACAATCTTGTCATTCTCAATCCCGGAAAAATTCAGGAAGTCGGTGAAGCATCCTTTAAAATGCTCAACGATCCAAAGGCCGGAGAAAGGAGCTACGTCCCCGACCTCCCCTCCGTCATCACCCACATTCCTGTCATCGACCCAGGCACCGAATACACCCTCCACTTCCGCGCCCCCAAGCAACCCGGTGACTACCCCTACATCTGCACCTACCCCGGCCACTGGCAGGCCATGCGTGGCATACTGAAGGTTAGGTAAAGCACCTCATCCCTGCATGGGATAAGTCGCCCCTTTTTGGGATATCAATTCACCCGCTCTCCTTGCGATACTTAAAAGCCCGAAGAGCGAAAGGTTCTGTTTGAATGCTCGCGAGGTTTTGGGCAAGCTGCACTCCTCCATGAAAACCAGCCTGCTTTTCCTGCTCCTCACGATTTCTCCGTTAGCCGCCCAGCTCATGCCAACCTCCGCCGAGGTCTTCGGTAAAAAATTTCCCAGCCTCGATAACCGGGCCACCGCCGACTGGTGGAAACGCTCTCCCGATCCCAACGCAAAGGCGAATAAAAGAAACCGCCTCAAGATCAACCTCGAGGTTCCTCGTGAAGAGGTCATCGGCTTCGCCGTCTACACTCTCCAAAACAAAACCCTCAAACTGACCGCCCAGCTCTTCCCACTGAAGCCGGAAGAAACACAGGAAGTGCGTCTCGAAGTCAAAGACGGCGATGCCTGGAAAGAAATCGCCAAAGAAAATATCGTCTACCCCGGATGGTCCGCCCACTTCCGCATCAAGAATTGGGACGCCACCAAGGACACTCCCTACCGTCTCCGCCACGCGGAAAAAGCCACCTTCGAAGGACTCGTCCGCAAGGACCCCAAAGATCAGGACACCATCACCGTCGGCAACTTTTCCTGCAATTCCTCCCGCACCACCGGACCACGTCCGGTCATTCTCAAAAACCTCATCAAACAGAATCCCGACGTTCTCTTCTTCGCCGGTGACCAAACTTACAACCACACCCAGCACACCTATGGCTGGCTCGAGTTCGGCCTGCAGTTCCGCGACATCATGCGCGACCGCCCCACCATCACCATCCCCGACGACCACGACGTCGGACAAGCCAACCTCTGGGGTGAAGAAGGCATTCTCGCCACCAATGCCGCTGGTCCCAGCGGTGGCTATTTCTACCCACCCGCATACGTCAACATGGTCCAACGTCAACAAACCTGGCACCTCCCCGACCCTGTCGATCCCGCCCCCATCAAGCGCGACATCGGCGTGTATTTCACCAACCTCACCTACGGTGGGATTTCCTTCGCCATCCTCGAGGACCGCAAATTCAAAACAGGCCCCCAAGGCACCATTCCCAAAATGGGACCTCGTCCCGATCACATTAACGACCCCAAGTACGACCGCAAAGCTGTCGACGTCAAAGGACTCAAGCTCCTCGGCGACCGCCAGCTCAAATTCCTCAACACCTGGTCACAAGATTGGACCGGCGCAGAGATGAAATGTGTTCTTTCCCAAACCGCTTTCTGCGGCGCCGTCCACATTCACGGTTCACCAAAAAACCGTCTCCTCGCTGATCTCGACTCCAACGCCTGGCCACAGACTCCACGCAACAATGCGCTTCGCGAAATCCGGCGCGGGTGGGCCACCCACCTTTGCGGCGACCAACACCTCGCCGTCTCCGTGCGACACGGAATTGATACCTTCGACGACGGCCCCTACGCCTTCACCTCACCCGCTCTCATCAATACGATCTACGGTCGTTGGTGGCACCCCGAGGACGAGAAGGCCGGGCCAAATCCTGTCCCCAATTCCCCTCTCCCCTGGACCGGAAACTACCTTGACGGCCTCGGCAACAAGCTCACCATGCTCGCCTACGCCAACCCGCCGAACCGTAACGACGAAAAACAACGCGCTGACGGATACGGTCTCGCCCGTTTCAAAAAGTCGACCCGTGAAGTCACCTTCGAATGCTACAAGCGCTTCACCGACGTCACCACCGACAAGGATTCACAATTCCCTGGTTGGCCCATCACCTTCAATGCCCGCAACAACGATGGCCGCAAGCCCACCGCTTACATTGACTACGAGGTCGACCTCAAGAACCCGGTAGTACAAGTCATCAACGACACCACCAAAGAAATCCTCTACACCGCCCGCCTCCAGAAGCCCTCAGGCAAGCTTCCAATCTACTCCAGTGATCCTCACACCGTGAAGATCGGAAAGGATAAGCCAAGTAAGGTTCATAAATCAGGAGTAAAGGGCGAATAGGGAAATACGAGCTAATCCGACTCCCCCATATTCAACAAGCTCACTCCTTATCCGGTTTGGGCTTGGCTGGCTTCTTAAGGTCACTTTCTTCCGTGAACACGAAACTGGATTCGATGAGCTCGAACCCGGGCAGAACATCTTTCTCCTCGTCGAGATAAAGCCACTCAACCACGGAAACCGTGATGCCATTGACGGAGCCACAAAAAATATCGACCCTCGTTTTGTTCCCGTAAACCTTCCCTTCAATCCGTTTCCCTTTCCCCTCGAGATTCCCATATTTCGTAAATTCCGTGATCTCGGGATTCCGCATCATGTCCTCATATTCTTCGGCATACAATTCAACGCCTTCGTCTAAATCCGATTCGTAATGATCAAATGCCACCAAGACAAAGTTCGACCCGCTGGACTCAATTAAGAAGAAATTTTCCTTATCGAAATCAGGATCGTCCTCATCCAGATTCCAATTCCCAGGATATTTTAATTCATAGAAATCCGTTTTGAGCGTCTGCGGATTCGCTACCTCTGCAGGACTCTCAACCCGGGAAATCTCTGCAAAAAAATTACGCCCGACCTCACTCGTCACGACTCCTCCAAAAAAGCCCAGAGCACCGCACACGATTCCCACAAGTATACAAACCCAAATAGGCACTTTCATGGAACTTGTCTAATTGAAGGAGACGCCGCTGGTAACCTAATTCGCCACAATGTTCACCAGCTTGCCGGGAATCACGATGACTTTACGGACCGTCTTCCCATCAGTATGAGCGGTGACATTGGAATCGGTGAGAGCCTGAGCTTCGAGGTCTTCTTTGCTGATTTCAGCCGGCACGGTGAGGCGGGCTCGGAGCTTGCCATTGACCTGCACAATGATTTGGATTTCCGATTCCACGAGGAGTGACTCATCGAGGACGGGCCAGCTTTGTTCGCTAAGCAGCTCGCTTTCGCCAAGCGCCGAGTTGATCTCTTCAGAGAGATGCGGAGCGAAGGGGTTGAGTAATTTGAGGAAGGTCAGAAAGAGATCACGCGGAATCTCACCCGCTGCGGTATAGGCATTGGTGCACTCCATCATGGAAGAGATCGCGGTGTTGAAGCGAAGGGTCTCGATAGCCTCCTGCACCTTCTTAATCGTCTGGTGGGTGATCTTGGCGAGGTCGACATTTTCGCCAGCCACGATCTTCCCGCCCAGCTCCCACTGGCTTTCCTGGTTCTCGACAAAGGCAAGACGCCAGACTTTGGCGAGGAAACGATGCACCCCTTCCACGCCCTTCATGGCCCAGGGTTTGTCCTGATCGAGGGGGCCCATAAACATTTCGTAGAGGCGCAGAGCATCGGCGCCGTAATTGGAAACGACGTCATCGGGGTTGACGACATTTCCGAGAGACTTGGACATTTTCTGTCCGTCCTCGCCCATGATGAGGCCGGGGGCAAAGTAGCGCTTAAAGGGTTCGCTGGTTTTAACGTGGCCGAGGTCGTTGAGAACCTTGTGCCAGAAGCGGGAATAGAGAAGGTGCAGCACGGCGTGCTCTTTTCCGCCGACGTAGAAGTCGACAAAGCCATCGCTGTTACCCCAGTAGTTTTCGGATTCTGGGCTCAGGAAATGCTCTTCGTTGTGGGGATCGCAATAACGCAGGTAGTACCAGCACGATCCGGCCCACTGGGGCATGGTGTTGGTCTCACGCTGTAGCTTGTCGCTGTAGTTGATCCAGTCAGTGCAATTGATGAGCGGACCACGAGGGTCTCCAGTAGGCTTGAAGTCTTCCATCTCCGGTTGGAGAACCGGTAGCTCGGACTCAGGCACCGCAGAATGCTGACCGCTTTCCTTATCCCAAAGAAGTGGGAAGGGCTCGCCCCAATAACGCTGGCGCGAGAAGAGCCAGTCACGGAGTTTGAATTGGATCTTCTTTTCGCCTTTTCCATTCTCACCAAGCCAGTGAATAATCTTCTTCTTGGCGTCCTTGGTTTTGAGGCCGTCTAAGAATCCCGAATTGATCGCGGTTCCCGGATCGGTGTAGCCCTGCCAATCTTGGTCGCCAGTCGGCTGAACAACTTGGAGTATCGGAAGCTCAAATTTCCCGGCAAACTCAAAGTCCCGCTCGTCATGAGCCGGCACGGCCATGATTGCTCCGCTGCCGTAGCCCATCATGACATAGTCGGCGATCCAGACGGGGATCTTCTCTCCGTTGACCGGATTGATCGCAAAGGCTCCGGTGTCGACCCCGGTCTTTTCCTTGTCGAGACCACGCTCCATGTCGGACTTGCTGGCGCAGGCTGCGACGTAGGAATCTACGGCTTCTTTTTGATCGGTGGACGTGATTTCCGCTACCAGCGGATGCTCGGGAGCAAGCACCATGTAGGTTGCGCCGAAGAGAGTATCGGGACGAGTAGTGAAGACAGTGACGTCATTGCCCTCGACATCGAAGACGACCTCGGCGCCTTCCGAGCGGCCGATCCAATTGCGCTGGAGGGCTTTGATCGACTCAGGCCAATCGAGTGGTTCGAGTTCGTCAATGAGACGTTGGGCATATTTGGTAATGCGAAGCATCCACTGTCGCAACGGACGGCGCTCGACGGTCTCGCCTTTGTCTTTCCACTCCTGGACTTCTTCGTTGGCCAAGACGGTGCCCATGCTGGGCGACCAGTTCACGGGTGCTTCGTGGATGAAGGCAAGACGGACATCATCGATCTGATCCTGGCTCCAGCCTTTCGCCTCGAGTTCGGATACGGGCTTGGCCTTCTGGTCTTCGTCGCAGAAATAGGAATTATAAAGCTGGAGGAAAATCCACTGGGTCCAGCGGACATACTTCGGGTCAGTGGTGTTCACTTCGCGATCCCAATCGTAGCCGAAGCCGAGTTCCTGAAGCTGACGGCGGAAGTTGTTGGTATTAGCCTCGGTAGTAATGCGAGGATGCTGGCCGGTCTTGATGGCGTATTGCTCGGCCGGGAGTCCAAAGGCATCCCAACCCATGGGGTGGAGAACGTTGAAGCCATTCATGCGCTTGTAGCGACCGACAATGTCAGTGGCGGTGTAGCCCTCGGGGTGCCCTACGTGCAGACCCTCACCCGAAGGATAAGGGAACATGTCCAGGATGTAGTATTTCGGCTTGGACGCATCGAAGCCTTCCTCGCCGGGACCGGGAGTGCGGAAGGTTTTGTTTTTAGCCCAATGGGACTGCCATTTGGATTCGAATTGGTCGAAAGGGTAGGGCTTGCGTTTGTCGGACATGATGTTGGGCGCGAGAGAAACCGCGAATGGTGGGAAAAACACGCAAAAAATACATCTGAAATGTCCCCATTTAAGTTAGATCTTGGAAGATCGGCTCAAGCGGCTGCCAATTTTTCCCTCCAAAGAGAAGCTGCCAGGGAAGCGACAAAGTATGTATCGCTTTTGTAAAATGATGCTCCGCCCCTGACACAGGGAAAACCGAAGGCTGTCAGGACCTTCGGTTTGTTTAAGTGAGCTATTTGTGTCAGCCCTATTGGCCTCCCCGCCCACCAGACCGTCCCCCACTGCTACTGCGTCCTGCCGCGCTGCTACGAGAGGGCGAGGACGATGAGCTCCTGGAAATTCGTGAAGTTGACACGCTGGTGGGCACGGTTCGCATCGTGCGGCTACTTGATTGCCTCGCAACCTCGAGTCGGCTCGATGGCGGGGACTGAATGCGTGGAGCCGGTGTGGACGGACGGGTGCTTGGACGAGTCTGGATCGATTGACGCGATGGCGGTGCGACCGGCATTTTATAGCTTGGCGTCGCCGATCCTCGCGACGAACTACTACGACCCGAGCTGGAGGAAGAACCTCTCGAACTTCCGGAATAATCTGAACTGGACGAGGCTCCACTTGGGCGACTGGAAGAGCATGAGCTGGAAGTAGAACCCCGATACGAAGAACCATACGAGGACGAACGCCCGCTTGATTCATAATGCCCCCGATGGCTGCTCGACGAGCTTTTCCCGAGGAGACTGGATCCGAAGAGGCCCGTGGAACGACTGCGGTAGGAACTAGCATATGCGCGTGGCGTGCCGCCGCTCCCGTAATGCGATGAGTATGACGAACCGGAATGTTTGGGGAGATAAGTCGGGCAACTAAGGCGGCGCCCGGGCCGATAACCGTGCGGGTAAACCGGACTGCTGTAGCGATGAGGCTTCGAGGTGTAGTAACAACGAGAATGGTGATTGTAGTATCGCCCGCAGGAATAATCATAATAGCTGCGGCGATAAGGATCGTAAGCCCAGCGGCTGTATTCCGTGCTCACGAAGCCGAGACTGACGGAATTATACGCCGAAGAAGAGCCGTAGGTGCTGTAGCTCCCGTAATAGCCATAGTCGGTGCACGAACTCAGGAACAAAATCCCAACACCTGTGATCAGCGCAAAAATTGTTTTCATAGCAAGAAGTAGGACACTCTGAATTCAGAAATAATTCACTCTTTTTCGGATTTTTCCACCGCAGCATAGATCAGGGGCTTGAGCGTCTTCTCCATATTCCAATTATAAGGCATCGTTTGCTCCATCGTCACGACGACGAGTTCATGCTTCGGCGAAATCCAATAATGCGTGCTGGCAGCCCCTCCCCAGCCGTATTCACCGATCGCCGCATCCTTATCCCAGCGATCGTCGTGATCAAATCGAACGCAAAATCCCAACCCGAATCCGGTCCCGAAACGTTGTTCTTTGCCGAATGAGATCTGTGGAATCGAAAGCGGCAATTGATTGGTTCTCATCAAATTCACGGTGCTTTCCCGCAAATAACGCTTTCCCTGAAACTCGCCCCCATTGGCAATCATCTGAAGAAAACGACCATAATCGGTGATCGTCGAAATTAATCCGCTCCCACCTCCTTTAAACGCGGGGTCCTTGAGATATTTGCTCTCCGCCGCCGTCTCCAGAACTTTCAATCCCTTCAGTTCCAGTCGATAACTCGTCGCGAGACGATCTGCTTTATCTGCCGGAACCGAATAGGCCGTGTCCTTCATCCCAAGTGGCTTGATCAAGCGACGGTGGAGAAAATTCTCGAAGGGCTCGCCTGCCGCCCTCGTCACTACCGCCGCGAGCATATCACTGCTCATTCCATAGAGCCACCGGCTTCCCGGCTCATCCAACAAGGGCATTCCTTTGAGAGCCTCCACGGTATTCATCAAAGGCACCTCGCGATCCATAACGCCGGCCTTGCGGTATCTCAAATTGAGAACCTGCCCTCCCCGAGTCGGAGGAAATCCAGAGGTATGCCGCAAGAGATCCCGCACTGTTGTCTTCCGGCGAAGCGACGTTGTTTTCCGCAGGCTTTCCCACCGCTCCTGTCCTTTGAGTTCTTTCAAATACAAATCAATCGGATCATCGAGACTCAGCTTTCCTTCCTCACAAAGCATCAGGGCTGCTGCCGAAGTCAACCCCTTCGTCATCGAATAAATCCGAAACAAAGTGTCCTTCTCCATCGGCTTTTCGGACTCAATGTCGCGTTGCCCGAAACTCTCCTGATAAACAATCTGTCCTTTTCGTATGACGAGGACCGATCCCCCTGCGAGCTTCCTCGTTGCAATCAAAGACTCCACAGCCGGACCGATCTTTGCCAAAGCCTTTTCAGACATCCCCACCTTGGCGGGATCACTCTTAGGCAGGGGCTCAACTGCAAAGACTCCCAGAGGAAAAAACCATAAAAACTGCCATTTCATCCCCCAGACCTAAAGAACTTTCCCCCCGCCCGCAAAGGGATTCCAAAATCCCAGTCATTTTTTACCCATCGCGAGCACATTAACCAACCCGACTGCCACATTCTCCGCCCTATAAAGATAGAGCAGGCTGATAATATCCCAACGGCGGAAAACTAATCGGAGAAGAGAAACCACTTTGGCGCCCAAGGGAGCGAGCGCCAATGCACGCCGCAAAGCCTCTTTAAGAAAAGGAAGCATTCACTCCTTCTTCTCTCCGCTCTTATCGTCTTCTTTATCCTTCTTGGGATCTGCAGGAACAAACTTCAACACGGTGCCATTGATGCAATAGCGTTGCTTTGTCGGAGTAGTTTTCCCATTGAACGCCGAAAACAACTCATTCTCGAAAACATGGCCAAGGTGACCGTCACAAACTTTGCACAGCACCTCGGTGCGCGCGTATCCCAAATGGTAATCGACCGAAGTCTTCACATTCTTTGCTTTGGCTGGATCATAAAATGACGGCCATCCGCAATGGGAATCAAACTTGGTCTTCGACGAAAAGAGCTCGGCATTGCAGCCCGCACAATAATAAGTCCCCGCACCCTGGGCTTTGAACTCCTTGTAAACCTGTCCATTCGAGCGCTCGGTCCCGGCCTTGCGAAGAATGACGTATTGCTCGGGTGTAAGCTTCTTCTTCCACTCTTCATCGGTCATTTTGGCAATTTCTTCCTTGGTGAGTTCGGTAGGCTTTTCCTTAGAGGTTTCCATGACTTTTTCTTTGGGAGATTGGGCGAGGGCAAAAATTCCGGCGGCAGCCACAGCTACCAGAGAGATTGAAATAATGCGTTTCATAATATTGAGAGGCTAGACCGAAGAAATTGTCCCGTCAAATTCCACGGACTTCAGGTTTGCCTGAAGGCGGGATGACGGCAAGAGTCTTCCTGTGCAGATACGGCGAAGAACAGTCATTGTTTCGGCTCTCATCCTTTTGGGACTCGCTTTTCTCGTCATCGGCATTCTGATGCAACGGCCCATGCCAAAATTCTACGCCCATTCCCTGCGTAACTGGCAAGAGGCGGATGCCACGGCAGGCTATCCCATCGCCGCCGGAAAAGCAGGAGAATTCTGGACCGCAGAGTTCAATCCCAACCTGAGCCACCTGCGAAGTCTGGAGCGATACCAACTCCCCATCGCACGTAATTTTACCCACCCCTGCGGAAATCTTGCCACTATCGAGAAACAATCTCCGGCTGCGGTGGAATTTAATGCTCCAGGAAACAAAGTCTTCGCCGCAGGTAACGGCCTGATTCTCGCCATCACCAAAACCCGCGGCTATCCCGGAAAGTCCATCCTGATGGGGCACCGCCTCCCCAACAACGACATTGTGCAATCTCTCTACGCCGGACTCAGCTCCCATACCGTCCGGGTTGGCGAGCGAGTGGCTGGTGGAGAAATGATCGGAGAAAAAGAAAACTCACTTTACTTCGAAGTTCGGCAGGGATCAGGGGTCGACTTGGGCTTGGAGGTCATTGAAGGAGTCACCCTGAACGCACCGCACAACGAAGCCAAATTCAACCGAATCAGTCCGCTCAAGTTCCTCGAAAGCCACGGTTTGCATTCCTCACCCAGAATCACAAATGCCATGACTATTATTCGCGCACAAAAAACCGACCCTGAGCGAGCCCTGGAAAGCTTGGAATTCGACGCAGCCTCGGCCCTCAAGTTACAAGAACTGATGGAAAAGAAAAAGCAGGACTAAAGCTGGTTCTCAATCAAACGGGCGAAAAACCGTTTGTACCACGCTTCTAAGACTTCGGGTAGGTTCTCCATGGTAATCTCCCGGGACTTCTTCAAATCAACACGAAACATTCGGGTCTGCTCCTTTGCAAAAGCCACAGAGTCAACGTGCAGGTTCACCTCGTCGTTAATGAAAAATGAACGGTCGTCGAGATTGCCTGAACCGATAATGCTCAGGCGGCCGTCGGCTACGAGCAGCTTGCCGTGCATCATGGTGGCTTCGTATTGATAAATCCGAATCCCCCCCCGCAAAAGCTCCACCCAATGGTTCTGGGAAGCATAGCGAGAAGGCTTTGAATCAATGTCCTTATTCGGCACCAATATTTCAATCTTCACTCCGCGCGCGGCCGCTTTAAGAAGAGCCTCACGAAAAGGCTTGGTTGGAACAAAATAGGACTGGGCCATTAAAAGCGACTCGCGGGAGGAATTGATCGCCATCAAGACCGAGTGGGCCAACGGATGCTTTCGATCTTTCGGAGAATCAAAAACAAACTGCGCCCGCAGATTCCCACGCCGCGAAAGCTTTGGAAAATACTCCCGACCCCGAAGCTCTTTCCCCGTCATCTCGCTCCAGTTCTCACAGAACGCTTCTTGCAGTTGCTCCACAGCCGGGCCTCTAACTTCATATTGTGTATCCCGCCAAAAGGAAGGACTCTGCGCATTTCCCGTCCAGGCTTGGGCAAAGCCCGCGCCCCCGGTGAAGCCAACTTTTCCATCAACCACGAGAATTTTCCGGTGGGTCCGGTTGCTCAGGGCAATCGGGGAAATATTGTGGAGCGGGTGATAAATTTCTACCTCAACTCCGGCATTTCTCATCAAGCCAATATTGAACTTTCCGACATCCCGAGAACCCACACCATCCAAAATGACATGCACTGCCACGCCTTCGCGCGCTTTCTCCGCGAGGGCTTCCGAAAATTTCCGTGTCACCGGACTTTCGATAAACGCAAAGGTTTCAAAGGTGATCGACTTTTTTGCTCCTTGCACAGCCTTCAACATAGGAGGAAAAAATGCCTCTCCATTGACAAGCGTTCTCACCGCATTTCCTTCATGCCACGACACCCGGGAGGCCTTGGAAAATTCCTTCGCAAATTCAGGTGTGCGAACAGCGAACCCGGCGCCAACTGAGGCATCGACCGACCGATGGAAACAACCGGAGAGCAATCCCGCACACAGTGCGAAGACAACGAACGCTTTATCTTCCTTCCGCAAGACGTTCGGAAAGAACCCCGGGCAATCCAGCCGCGATGATCTTTTGCTGGGTGGTGGCAAGATCATACTCCACACGGCGGAAATACACCCTGGAAGTTGGAATATCATAAATCGCGTAACAGGCCCGCCAATCACCATCGCGGGGCTGGCCCACCGATCCGGTGTTGATAAAATATTTCATCCCCGGTTCGATCTCAACCGAATCAGATTCGATCTCTCCCACCCGGCTGTCGCGAATAAAAATTCTCGGCACGTGCGTGTGCCCGTGGAAACAAAGATTGGTAAACTGGTAGGAGAAGTTCGACATGGCATCAAACTTATTGGTGACGTAATTCCACGACTGCGGTTGATCGAGGGTCGAGTGCACCACTGTGAAATCTTCCACCTGACGAACCATACGGAGGTTGCGAAGCCATTCGCGTTGTTCCTCTGAGAGTTGATCCCGAGTCCACTGCAAAGCCGTCGCAGCCACCGGGTTCATCGCTTCCAGACTGTGACTCCCGGCGGCATCCTCATCGTGGTTGCCTTTCACCACCGGCCAATCGGTGCTCCGGATCATTTCTAGGCATGCAAAAGGATCGGCATTATAACCCACAATATCACCCATACAGACTCGGTGTGTACACGACTGCTCCTCAGCATCTTGGAGGACTGCTTCAAGAGCTTCCAAATTAGCGTGGATATCTCCGAAAAGGGCAATACGCATGGGGCGAATGAACGAGGCTTTAGATTCACCAAAGGATGCAAAAGTGTAAAGGTTAGATTAGCTCTCCCTTCAAAGAGTTATTTCCTACCCTGAAAATACGGATTTCCGGACCTCGAATGCGGCAGCACGTTCCGCTTACTACGAAAATCTTTGGGAATTCGGTACCTTGAATTGACCAAGAAAGGGATCCAATCCGGAGGAACATCGAGTTTATTCGCGAGAATTCGTAGGGTATCATCAATACTCCCCCGAAAATATCCCTCCTCCTCGGTGCGCAAACGGTAATTGTAGAGATTTCGATAGGCTTCCTCTTCCGAACGAAAAATCTCCAAAATCCCCGGTCGACCCTCGGATAGAGGAAGACTTGGGTTTGTCCACAGGGTATAGAGAATGGCCCGAAACGAGGGTAACCTCAGATGGCTGGGATCTTGCTCAAGAAGCTTACGTGCCTCGAAATATCCCTCAATTTCCCGCCCGGGAATCTGGGCGAGAAGATAAACATACCGCCGCTCATATATCCGGCTCTTCCCAAACGACGCGGCCATCTTATAGGCCTCCAAGGCCCTCTCGTAATCCGGACGTTTGAATCTGTTAGACCATAGGGAACCAAGCTCACCCCACAAATGATGTGCATCTGGAATCTGCCTCAATCCCTCGCGATAAAAAGCATCGCCAGCCTCAAGATATTCCCGCTCCATGGTTTCCCGCTGGATCGGTTTCAAGTCATGACGATTCCTCGCCCACGAGGCCGCATTATAGGCCAGATGCCATCCTCCATGTGACCAGTAAAACGAGTTGTAGGGATCCAAGGAAGTGATGACGTCATAATCCTGTTTCAACTCATACCACTCCTGATTAGAAAAATGGTCCTGTGCTTCCAGACTCAATATTGAAGCCATCACCGAGCGCAATCCACCAAAAGTTCCCGCCAATCCGGTCTGCCCCATTTGATTCCACGTTTCCACGGAAACTTTCGGCGCCGCAATGCGGCGCTCCCGATAATCTTCAGTTAACTTTTGCTCGACCGGCATCCGAATCGCGCCGCTAAGCGCAAGCCCTATTGCGATCACGAGAATATTTCTGGATTTTAGAAATCGTTTCATCGAATCGTCGCATCAAAATTCCTTATCGGAGAAAACGAACCAGGACAGAACAGTATAAATCGCAATATAAAAGAAAGTCAGCCCACCCAAGTGGAGCATATCAAACACTCCAATTTCCATCGCTCTGGCCGCGCCATCCGAAACCGACTCAAACAGCTGGAAATCGGGAAATACCAGGGAAATTATTGTTCCTAAAATCCGGTCCACCATTCCTGGTTCTACGCCATATTCACCTTTCGTAAACAAACCCTCCCGCGCCAATGACTGAACGGCTCCGATGATCCAAATCATCACGCTACTCGCGATGGTGAAAAGCGTTGAAGTCGAGAAGGTCGATATCAACAAAGCCACCGCGGCAATGATAGATGCCTTAAAAAAGTGTGCCAATACTCCGTATTGCAGAATCAAGCTCGGACCATGGGAAGCCACCTCGGCCTGTCCTTGTCGGACTTCCTCCTCACCCCAACCGATCGCGCCCAAATATTCGCCTAGCTCCGCACTTACCGCCTGCGTTCGATAGTGAAGCGTCACCACCATGAGAATATCCATCACCAACATCGCTACAAAAATCACCGAAATTACTCCGAGCAATTTTCCCACCAAATAATCCAACCGTGGCACCGGTTTACACAAAATAGTATACAAAGTGCGATCCTCGATATCACCCGGAATTAACAAAGCAGTCGAGACGATGGCAAAGAGCGAACTGAAAAGCATCATCGTGCCAAGGCAGAGATTCTTGTGCATCATCAACTCCTGCTGTGGCTGCGAAGCCTCTGGTCCTTCATACCAAAAGACATCAAAAAACTGCAGCCCTACAAACAATAAAGCGATTGGTGCGAGAAAATAAAACACCTTCATTCGCACCAATTGCGTCACGGTGCTCAGGGCAATAATTCCCGCACGACGCGGCGAAAAGAAACTGGTTCCAGATCGATCACTCATGATTACTTTGTGCTGACTGCTTTCTGATTGGATTCAGCTTCTATGGTTTCTTTTAAGAAGAGACTCTCCAGCGACGAACGCGGATGCCCCTCCGAAACCAACTCCCCCTTATTCGCTTGATCCACCAGATTCCGAATCTGCTCCAGCAACTCAGGCGGGGCATCTTGAAGAATAATCTCGGTACGATCCTGCATCGAGGTGAGCTCTTCAAGATTCCCTTCATTCACCATTTTGCCCCGATGAATAATGCCCACCCGGTCACAGATTTCCTGAACCTGCTCGAGTAAATGGGAACACAGAAATACAGTAATACCGCGTCCCTTGAGATCGAGAATCAAGTCGCGGATCTGACGCGACCCCATTGGATCCACCCCGGCCGTCGGTTCATCCAGCACGACCAACCGAGGATCCTGCACCAAAGCCTGAGCTAACCCGATCCGCTGCAACATTCCTTTGGAAAAGCCCCGCAGTCTCCGATGGCGCGCTTCTTCCAACCCAACCAACTCCAACATCTCATTCACTCGTGCCTTAAGTAACGCTCCGCGCATTCCGCAGAGCCTACCATAAAAACTCACCGTCTCAGCGGCTGATAAATGTTTATAAAAGTAGGGATTCTCGGGTAAAAATCCCACCTCCATCCGCGAGTCCACCTTCGAGGAATCCCTTCCAAAAATGGCGCAGCTTCCCGCAGTCGGCTTCACCAAACCCAGAACCGCTTTCATCGTCGTCGACTTTCCCGAGCCATTGGGACCAATCAAGCCGTAGACCTCACCGGGCGCGATAGAGAGAGAAACCTCATCAACCGCCCTAATCCCTCCTCCACGAAAGGATCCCTTAAAATCCTTCACCAATCGATTGACCTGCACTGCGGGAACCTCGCTCATTATCATCCCAGCGTAGCGACCCATTCATTACGTGCAAGAGAGTTGACATTGTTACCGCTCTTTCCTGCTTACATGATCGCTCAAGAAATAGATGATAAAAGCCATCGTGAGTCGATTACTAGCCGCACCCTCCTCAAAGGACGGCGATTTTTGTGCCCACTCATCACGGAAAAAGCCCGCGGGTCTTTTTCACCCTGGCCACCAAATCAATCCCGGTCGCAAGAGCTCCCAGACGATGACCACACTCTCTCTCCTCACAGAAATCCATGAGATTCTCAAAAGCTTCATTCAATTTGGTTTCCAGCTTCGCCAATACCTCCGGCTTGGTCCAACTGAAGCGTTGCAAATTCTGCACCCACTCAAAGTAACTCACCGTCACTCCGCCGGCATTGCATAAGACGTCTGGAATCAGGAAAATATCTCCCCGCTCTTCAATGATGGCATCGGCTTCCGGAGTTGTCGGACCATTCGCCGCTTCCGCCAGAATCCTGCACTTCAAGTTCGCGGCATTCTTCTCCGTAATGACGCGCTCCATTGCCGCTGGAACGAGAATATCGCACTCCTGCTCCAACATCTCATCGGGATCGATCGCCTCCGCATCCGGAAAGCCAGCCACTCCTCCAGTCTTCGCCACGTGAGCACGAAGATCCGATGCATCAATCCCCGCCTTGTTCCAAATTGCTCCGGAAAGATCCGAGACCCCACGCACATGCATTCCATAGCCCGACATCGTCTCGACAGCATACGAGCCGACATTTCCAAATCCCTGCACTACCGCCGAAGCTCCCGAGACCGGAAGCCCCAACCTGTTGAGCGCGCGCGTCGCCAGGAACGCCACGCCGTGCCCCGTCGCCTGGGCCCTCCCTTCACTCCCCTGGAGCTCCACCGGTTTCCCCGTGATCACTTCCGGAACAAAACGACCTTCCCGCGTCGAGTAGGTATCCAAAATCCACGCCATATGCTGCGCTGTCGTCCCCACGTCAGGAGCCATAACATCCACTTCCGGTCCAATGAACTGCCCGATCTCCTGGGCGAACCTACGCGTCAATCGCTCTTGCTCACCCATGCTCATCGCGCACGGATCGCACGCAATACCTCCCTTGCCTCCACCATAGGGCAATCCCATCAAAGCACACTTCCAGTTCATCCACATCGCCAGAGCAGCAACCTCTCCCAGCTTAACCGAGGGGTGAAATCTCAAACCTCCCTTCACCGGCCCCCGCGATAGATGATGCTGCACCCGATATCCAAAAAAGACCTCCGTCCTCCCGTCATCCATCGTCACTGGAAGACTCACCGTGATAAGACGCTTAGGCCATTTGCACCGTTCCCTGACCCGTTGTTCCAGCCCCAAAAAATCCGCTACCCGGTCAAACTGCTCCGCCGCCATCCCAAAAACCGGATCCTGCAGTAAATCTTCCTTCATCGTTACCCAAGGTTACTCCTCCTTCACAAGATGTCCACTCACCGCTCCATTGATCTCGCCCCACACCATGATACTCCTCGTATCCTAAAAATGGTCCTTACTATTTTGATTAGCTCATCGAGCTTACACCTCGCCGCTTTCTACCCGATTAACTCGCTTCGCGTGAAAATACTCACGACCGGCACTCCATCCGCCTCAATCGCCGGACGGCCGCCTTCTTCGCGGTCAACCAACACCAGACAAAAAACCACCTCACCACCCGCGGCCCGAATGGCTTCGATCGCCTTGAGCGTCGAGC
Organism: bacterium; assembly: GCA_018222765.1. GTDB lineage: Bacteria > Verrucomicrobiota > Verrucomicrobiia > Verrucomicrobiales > Akkermansiaceae > SW10. Next base: position 184,062 of record JAAEZT010000003.1, read on the forward strand.
CGCCTGTCGTGATGACATCGTCAACCACCACCACGCGATCGCCTTCCTTGAAATTCCCTTCGATCTGTTTTCCCCGCCCGTGCCCTTTCGGCTCCTTGCGCACCGTGAACACCTGCAACGCTTTTTCGTGCTCCGAGCTCGCCATCCCAACCACCAGAGAGATCGGATCCGCCCCCATCGTCATCCCGCCAATCGCATCCACCTCAAGCCCCTCGGCTTCAATTTTCTCGAGAACCAAATCCCAACCCGCCTGACCAATCCAATGCGCCCCTTTGTTATCCAACGCCGTCACCCGACAGTCCACGTAAAGGTCGCTCTTCTTCCCCGAAGCGAGAGTAAAATCCCCGGTCCGAACCGATTTTTCAAGTAACATTGTCTTCAGATCATCCTTGGCGCTCATCGAAGCGGAGCTTGCCGGACTCACGGAAAAAGACAATCCCTCTCACAAAGATTCCACCCCCGCATATCCAAAGCCGGGACCGGAGAGCGTGCTCAGGTCAAGAATGCCACCCCGTCGTTGATACAAGCCGGGATGCACTTTAAGAAACTCCGACGAAGCCTCGGGGTAAAACTGCATCCCGTTACTCTCCACACCGCAAATCGTTCCGGCGTAGGCAGCCAATAAAACATGCGGCACTTGGGCTAACCTTGGATTAGTCAAATCCTGCACCATGAGAGTCATCCCGTGCTCCTTGGCCCAGCAAAGACTGAGCAGCGCTCCGGTCAAAGTCTTACAGGTCTTCAATGCCACACTGGTCCAGCCCAACTCCCGGCCCAGACGCACAAAGCGCCAGTCATGCGCGCTCTCATCCATGAAGAGAGGCTTGCGCTCGCTTACCGAATGAACGTCGATCCTATTAGCCTCCAAATCATACGGGAAAGGCTGCTCGACATAAACAATGCGATCATAAATCTCAGCCTCTTCCTCTTTCAGGCGATCCAAAATCTCATTCACGTAGTCCGGGTCTGTCACCATGCAATTGAAGTCTGTCGTAAGATTCGTCACGTCTTCTTCGAGCGAGATTTTCCCAATTGCCACGAGGCGATCATAGTCCCAAGGGAGATCGTTGCCGCGCAATTTAATCTTCAGACAATCCAGACCATCCCGTTGAATCCAATCACGCAAGAGCACCGGGTAACCATCGTCAGGCTCCTCACCTGTCAGCTCGCTTTCGTCAATGGCATCCAACCCTCCAACCAAATGCCAGACGGGTTGCTTCATCTCCGGCGTCACAAGATAGTCGCCGGGATACTTCCCAAGAAATTTTTGGGCAGGCTCCAAGAAATGACTCAAATCCATCTCGCCCATCCACTCCTGGGTGAGACTTTCGAAGGCCTTCACATCGTGCAATTTTCCAAAAGCATCATAGAGCGCGAGATCGAATGCCGAGAGGCATACCAAGCCCGCCAAATGCGGCATGAAGGCCTCTTCGTCCAGCCCTTCATTCTCTTCATCCAGACGATCGTGCAAGCGATCTTCGATATACCGGTGACCAATCGCCATCGGATGCCCCGACTCACCGTGCGCCACCAAATCATCGCGCAACACTTTGCAAAATTCCTTCAAGCGATCTTCCCTCTCGGCATAGCCCAAATCCGACGGCCAAACCCAGGCCACGCTCAGCGGCGTCTCAGCCCAACCCGTCGCGATCCTGCCATCTTCCCCTTCGACATGCACTGCTACCCTGGCGCAACTCACTTCGGTGAGGGTCTGATTGCCAAACTTCAGCGGCACCCGCGTCACCACGGAAACAAAGGAGAGATCAATGCGGGAAATTTTCATCGTGCAGCGCCCCCAACTTGCACACCCCTTACACAAGCGACAACCCAGATCTTAAAAGGCCTTCGTGACATTTCGGGAAATCCGCAGGAAATCCTCCTCTACCATAGAAAGGTGACGCGACTCATAACAGAAGTACCCCCATTCCCGCTCGAATTTCTTGTTGCCCAGCGGAAGGGCAATGAGCTCTCCTGATGCGATTTCCTGTCGTGCCGTCCACGGTGCCACGATGCCCACCCCAAGACCCACTTTGGCCATCTCCTTGATCGCCCCCATATCGCCCAGACTCAATCCCGGCCGCAATTTGGCACCAGATTTTTCAAAGGACGCTTTCAGCAAGCGATAAGTTTCACTGGCCCGCGCATAGACCAGAAAAGATTCTTTCTCCACCTCGGCCAACGGAACCTCCCCAAGCTCGGCCCACGGATGGTTGGACGAGACCACAAAAACCAATTCATCTTCGAAGATCCTCTCAAAACGAGCCCACCCTGGACACCGTCCTCCAATTCCCAGCACCAGATCAATCTCCGCACGTTCGAGAATATCGATCAGTTCCTGAGTATCCTCCGATTCAATGTGAATCTCACACCGGGGATAAAGCTCTTTGAACTCCCGCATCACTTCCGGCAGCATGTGACTGCACAGCGAATGCGTGACACCCACCCGCAGGCGTCCCTGCCCCCAACGCTTGAGTACGCCCAATTCCTCCCCAGCTTTCTCAAGCTCCCCAAGTGCCGCCCGAAAACGCCGAACCAAAATCATACCCTGCTGGGATAAAGCCACCCGCTTTCCGGATCTCTCCAGTAACTTGCAATCAAGTTGAGTCTCGAGCGCGCGAATCGAATGACTTACTGCCGACTGCGTCACATGAAGACGCTCCGCTGCTTTCGTAAAACTCTCTGTTTCCGCCACTGCTACCAGCGAGCGAACTTGTCGAAGATCAGGCAATTCCATGAATAAATTCTATCGGTTCCCCAAAAGGGTGAATCCTCAAGAGCACTCTACATACCAACATTGAGCGAAATTCATCACCCAATCCACAATCGATGAGAGCGACTCATGCTAACCCAGCAATATTACTGCATACCTCGCGCTTATTCCGCGTGATCCAGAAGAGAAAAAAGACACCTCCCGCCTCGTCGTTGGCACTGTTAACCATGAGGGTTCTTGGCTGTCTTATTCCTCACGCAACGCAAAGAGCGTTCCATCCTCACTCCCAACCAACAAAATACCGTCGGCAAAGGAGGGCGCGGCGATGATGGATTCACCGAGATCAACTCTCCAAATCTCCTCTCCTTTTTCGAGATCGATGGCGTAGAGCCGACCGTCGCTGGACCCACAAACGAGCGCATTGGTGAAAAGGAGCGGTGAGCTTTCGACCCGGCCGCCGGTTTTGTATTTCCATATTCCATTTCCATCCTCCCGGGAAATGGCGTGGATCTTCTTGTCGCGGCAGCCAATGTAAACTCGTGTCTTGTCGATGGCTGGAGCGGACATGAAGGGAAACTTGCGATCGGTGTATGTCCAACTTGTCTTCCCGGCGGTAACATCAGCGGCGAGCACTTCGTTTCCATAATTCCCCCAGGCCACGAAGGTTCCTTCGGTCGCCACAGTGGAGACAATCTCCGCACTAGTTTCGACCTGCTTGGCAGGTTTCCCGGTGGCGAGATCGAGGGTATAGAGAATGCGGTCGCATCCACCGAAGACGATCCACTTTCCATCCACAATCGCTGGTGTGCCATTGATGTATTCCTCGGTCTGATGAATCCAGACCTGATCTCCCGTTTTAGCATCGAGCGCACGGCAGGCTCCGTCGTAGCCATTCAAGACAACCCAGTGAGTCGAGCCATCCGGGCTGGGGGTGATGTTTACTCCAGCCGTGATCTTCTCGTTGGTCTGAATCTTCCACCTCTCTTCGCCAGTGGCAAGGTCGAGAGCGTAGAGATAGGTGTCCTGACAGCCAATGAACAAGGTGTCCTCGAAAATGGCGGGAGCTGCTTCAATGCTGTCTTCAAATTCCTTCTTCCATTTCAGCTCGCCCGTTTTGAGGTCCAACACATGCAGCCATCCCAGGTCATTTCCAAAAGCCACCAATCCTTGCGACACGACCGCCTCCCCCGCAATGGGTCCCTCGGTTTCAAATGTCCAAAGTGTGATCGGGTTCTTCAAGACCGGGTCTCCCACCTGCCCGCTCAAACCGGCCCCACCACGGGCCACCGGCCAATCAGCACGGGACCACGGAGATTCAGGTTCAGCCGGGGCATCTTTCACGACTTCCTTTTCGGGCTCTCCACACGAAGCCAAAAACAGCGATCCAAAAAGAGAAAATAAGATTGTGAGGCGTTGCATTGCCAGATCGTGGCACAATTTTCATCAGACTCAAAGGGCGGGAATCGAATATGACCAAAGCAACTCGGAACTATTGACCGTGACTTTGATATCTAGCGCTTTCATGAACTGCCTCCTTTTGACGTAAATCGCGACCCCAATACTTACATTCTTCTCGAAGAACGCTTCCTACTCCCGGATCAACTGGCGGATGAAAAGTCCGTATTTTCCAAGAATGTCTTCAACAAACCCGACCAAAAGCTCATCAGCCTCAAAGCGAGTGGCTTGAGCTTTCCAAACTAAGCCAGAAGTAAAGCTTCCCGATACACCTTTTCAAAATCCGCGACCTCCAAAGGTCGTGGATTAAATTGGCCTGTCCATTGCTTGGAAGCTTCCCGGGCCAGTTGCGAAATATCGCTTTCGGAAACGGTCACCGGCTCCAATCCCGCATGGCCGCGCAGACTCTCTACCCAAGTAATGAGATCAGGCTGAAGTTGCTGATAAACTTCTCCGACCACTTGTGAATTCCACTTCATGATAGAAGGCAGCATTGTCAGGACCGCGCGTCCGTGCACGACATCATAATGCGCCGTGAGGGGATTCGCAGCGGCATGGGCAGCACCGAGCATTGAGGCCTCGATCGCTTGTCCCGCCAAGGCCGCCCCAAGGAGCATTTCGCCTCGCTGTTCGACCGTCGCCTTCCCGGCAAGAACCGCTCCAATCACGGGCTCAATCTTACGAAAAGCTTTAATGGATATCGCGCGGGATTCTTCCGTGCTGGTATTGCAGACCGCACTTTCAAGCGCATGGGAAAGGGCGTCCAGAGCCGTGAGTCGGGCCACACCGAGCGGCATTGATCCCGTCAGATCCGGATCAAGAATTGCCGCACGCGCCAGAGCCCGGGAGTCTCCACAAGCCATCTTTTCGTGTGAGCCATCACGCGAGAGCACGGCGTAAGACTGGCATTCGCTACCTGTTCCCGCTGTGGTCGGTATCGCGATGAAGGGGAGCATTTCACCCTTGGCTTTTCCATGCCCGTGGTAGTCGGACATCCGTCCACCGCCACTCAGAAGAAAGAGCGCTCCCTTCGCGGTGTCCATCGAACTTCCACCACCCAATCCCACGATGACGTTGGGATTCACCGACCGGGCAAAATCCGCGCACTTAGCGACTTCGGACTCGGTGGGATTTTCGTGGACGCCGTCAAAAACCACCACATCATCGAGCAAATCCACCGCCCGCGCGACATGACCTGCGGCAACGATCCCCGGATCGGTTACGATGAGAACTTTCCCGGCAACCAGCGAAGGTAACTCGCGGAGAGAGCCCGAGCCGTGAAAAAGTTGTTGAGGCGAAGCAATCATGATGGATCCGTCAAAGGCTTGAGAACTTGATCGCCAAACCTGCTGGAATTGACCTCCTGATAAGCTCCGCGCCTGCCTCCTCTTTCAACTTCCATCATCGAATTTGAGTTTCGGCGGATTTTCCCAAAAATCAACCCGACGATTGAACCCACCGGATACGACCTTGAGGTCCAACCGATCCTCGCCAAGATGCATCGTTACGCAATTGTTATAATCGGTGAACCTTCCGTGCATCGGACTCTGCATCGAAAGCCTCTTCCTCCAGAGTGGTCTGGTGGCTTCTTACCTCCCCGCCAAGCTCCCCCCATCCACCCATCATTAAGATTCCAAAAAAGGGTCACCATCCACACCAACACGAATGAAACGAGAAGATAAGGAAGAGCTATTTGGCGGGAAAATCTCACATCGCTTTGCTGTCCCCCTTCATATGGAAGAGGTTCCAGCTCGCAAGCGTCCGAATTTTGACCTGTGAAATTAATTAGGAAACTTATATTAAACATCTTCGTAGCGCTATTCTGCCAGTCATGATTTCCATTCTGCGTCGACTCCGGCCCCTATCTCCCCCTCCAATCCTCATCCTTGCTTTAAGCTTTCTAGCGCTGAACCCAAGCCTCGCCGGGGTTGGAACCGAGCTCGAAGTTGAGATCGAAACCTACATCAAATCACTTCGCCGGAAGGGGAGTGTTCGGGGTGACGAACGGACCGCCTGGGTGGTCTACGACATTACCTCCAACACTAAACTCGCGAGCATTAACGAAAATTCCCCGCTTCAAGCCGCCAGCATGATCAAGCCCTACGTGGCTCTCGCTTTTTTCCATCAAGTGAAAGCGGGCAAACTTAAATACGGCCCGACAAGTCGCAAGCACATGGAGTTGATGATCCAAAAAAGCAGTAATACCTCGACCAACTGGGTCATGAAACAAACCGGGGGCCCCGCCGCGACCAGAGCCCTACTCAAACGACACTATCCCTCCCTGTGCAATCAGCTGCACCTCGTGGAATACATTCCCAGCGGCGGAAGGACTTACCTTAACAGGTTGTCGGCCGGCGACTATGCCCGCTTCCTCACCTCGATGTGGAAAGACCAGCTTCCTTCATCTGGAGAAATGAAACGCCTCATGGCCCTGCCCGGAAGAGACCGTCTCTACTCCAGTGCAAAACGAGTTCCCACCGGTACTAGAGTTTACAACAAGACTGGGAGCACCGCGATGTGTTGCGGAGACATGGGGATTCTCGTTGCCCGGGGCTCCGACGGCCAACCCTACCCTTACATCATCATCGGCATCATCGAGAGCGGCAGTCGCAACAAATCCTACGGATCATGGATCAGGAGCCGTGGAAATGTCATCCGGGAAGTTTCCAACAAAACCTACCTCGCTATACAGAAGCGTTATTCGCTTTAGCAAGGCCCTGGAAATCAAGCCAACTCGCGGAGAGTTCGAGATGCCTCCTTACATTAATGAAAGTCTGAAGACCCCAGAAGCTCGATATTCTTTTCAACCTCGTCCTGCGCTCCGGCCGATGAAATAGAAATCAACGATACCAGTAAACAACGCAAATTATGGGGAATTCCCGGGCAGCTACGCCAAGTCCTCGTTGAAGTAGACCTTTATATAATTCATCTTTCGCTCTTCATCGTAGCCTTTCTCGAGGACTTCTCCGGGCTTATCGACGACTTTGGGGCGGAGGCGAATTTCCACCCCGGTATCGAGCTTCATGATGGACTTCATGAACTTCTTTGCCTTGGTGACGTCACGCTTGGAGATGTCGAAATTCTCTTCGAGGGTAATTCCTTCGTCTTCCTCGAGTCGCTCACGCTCCTCTTTAAACTTCTTCTTGGCGGCATCGGTGCGGAGAGCTTTTTCCTCAAATTCCTGAAGGCTAAAATTCTTCTGTCCCTTGAGATACGAAAGTGCCTCCTGGGCGGGTTCATTGACGTCCCACGGCGGGCTGTCATTGGCCGGAACTTCCGCAGGCGAAACCGCCGCTACAGCGAGCTCGGCCACGCGCTTGGTCATCAAGGCCGAATCGGGAATGGGACGAACAGTGAGGAAATCACGCACCCAAAATCGCGACTCCGAGCCACCACGATCAAAGGTGAGAACGTAAAAACCCTTCCGCTCAAAGTGTTCAAGAATGAGGCAGCCTTTGTCGATCTTCTCGGGATTGATCCCCTGTTCGGTCGCGAGTTGGAGGTCGCCGTCTCGCGCTGAAATGCTCAGGAAAGGCGTCACGCTCTCCGACTTGAGGATACAAATCGCACGCTTCATTTCGCCATCCAGATCGATCCCGGTCATCAGGGAAATACAAAGATCGCCCGATTTAATATTCGGGTGGGAGGATTTGGAATAAAGCCGTTGGGCAATCTCGCAGCCTTTCTCGAGAAGCTTCGACGAATCTTCAAAAATCGCAGCCGCCGAGGCATTGACTTCATTTTTCTCCAACGAGCTGTGATGTGTGAAGCGCTGGCCAACGAGATTACGAAAAGGCCGCAGAAAAATTGGCGTCAGAAGGGCCTGATCATCCTCTCCCACCTGAAATAATTGCTTCGAGGTCTGCAGTGGTTCATCGCGGGAAGGATTCCCCACTTTGGCCAATACTAGGCCGCCAATTTCGACATTCTCAAAGTTAAGCTTCAAAGTCATGGGAAGTCTCTAATGAGACAATTGGTAATTAGGAATCCATTTCCCCGAAAAATGCGTGAGATCGTCAAATTTCCTGTTCATTCTGATTGCGGTCTCTTCAACACCCCACCGCCATGCCATCCAAACGCCGCACTCTCAGCAAAGCCAATTTCTGTCTCGTCCGCGCCTTTGCGTCGATCGGCCTGTGCATCACCGGATATTTGCTGATCATGAAACTATCCGGGGAAATCAGCTCTATCGTCGGCTGCGGCGGTGAAGGCGGATGTGCCAACGTCCTGGGCTCAAAATGGTCGGCTTGGGTTCACATTCCAGTAAGTTTGCTCGCCGCTCTGTTTTACGCAACCGTGATTGCATTGTCCTTTCTACGATCGCGCAGCCTACTCATCTCTTCAGCGCTCATCCTGATTGGCGCGGCTCTGTGGTTCATGGGAATCATGACTTACAAAATCGAATCATTCTGCAGCTGGTGTCTCGCCACCCACATCACGGGTATCCTCACCGCAATTTCAATTTTCGTGACAACCCGGCGGACCGGCCCGGTTTCTTGGACCGCTTGCTCCATTTTTGCCTTCGCCCCCCTTTCCGTCCTGATTGGCGGGCAAATTTGGGGGCCTGAGCCTGATACACATGCCATTAGCGAATATATCGCCAAGACTAAAAACAAACCCATCCATCAACGCGGTAGTGGGCGCCAACTTTCCTATGGCGACAAGAAATTTAACATGGACGAACTGCCCTTTATCGGCCCGGCCGACGCCAAGCACGTCTTCGTCAAATACTTCGACTACACCTGCGGATCCTGCCGGAACATGGAAGAAGACCTCGACAAACTCATGGAAAAACATCCCGGAAAATTCGCGGTGGTCCTCCTCCCCACTCCGCTGAATCGTGAATGCAATTCCAACCTGAAACCGAAGATTGAAAACCATCCCTGGGCCTGTGAACTGGCCAAACTTGGCTTGGCGGCGTGGAGAGCTCAACCTGAGTCCTTTCCCGAGGTTCACAAGCGCCTCTTCAGCCGTCCTATTCTTACCGGGGCGGAGGCCCGCCGTGAAGTTTCCCGGATCATCCCCAAAGAAAAACTGACTCAATCCCTGAAAGATCCCTGGATCAACGACCTCATCAAAGCCAATACCGAGGACCATCAAACTCTCTCCGCCCAGAGCGTCGTCATGCCCAAACTGCTCCTCGTCGACACCAAGGTCTTTCAGGGAATCGCCAAGAGTTCAGACATTTTCGTCAGCGCGATGGAAAAGCTCTTCGGACTTTAATCGTCCTTCTCCTCCGAAAACTCCTCGATCAATTCCTCCCGCTGTTCCGCCACTGCACGGTCGAAATTCCCAAGAAGATCACCCGCCTTATCAGTGGATGAAATCAGGGCAATAATGAGATATTGCGTAATCGCAACAAAGTAACACACCCACCCGACTGTTCCTTCCGTCGTCCCGGCCTCCCCGCCAAAAATCGCTGCCATCATCGCCAATACCGGAGAGGAACGATTGAGGTGCACACAGGAAAACTTCTTAATCCAACTGCCACGATTCACCCAAATTTTGCGCAAACATCCTTTTCCCATCGGGAGATTCAAGGGGCCCGAATGAATGACTGCAAAAATCGCCTGATCCGGCATCAATTCAATCACTCCAATCACCAAGAGTAATCGAAAAAAGACCCCAATCCATCCCTCGTCACCATCAAGATCCAGAGGGACCCATCCAAAAAGTAAGTGCTCCATGTTGGCCGTCGCCGCCAACAGAATCAGAGCCGCCCGAAACCATTGCTCGAGATCTTTTTCCAGCTCCTCCTCCACCTGCGCCAAGCGCATTCCCCGACGGACCACGAGACGAAAAAGAGGAATGGCAATCAAGCCAACAACAACCCTAGTCAACGGTTTAAGCAACGGACGAAGCACGGCCCATCGAATGAGATTTCCGAACACGGCAAGAACCTGCGACATCCGGACCAAAAGGTGAAGAAGAGAAGGCAACACTTCGTTCCTTCCAAGATTTCGGCCGCCAAGATAGAATGGAACATCCGATTGAGACTCGCTTCCAACTCCCTATCGATTTAACTATCGTTTCCATCATGAAACCGGAGCCCGTTAATCCCGATGCCATCGCCGCTCTTCAGGGCGTTAAGCACAGTTTCCAAACCGACCGTAATTTTCAGGAAATCCACTGCTCTTCCGATGCGGCCGCGGAATTGCAAGAAATCGCACCTACTTGCCTCCGCCTGGCCTCCAAGCTGACCGCCAACGCCGAACTTGGGATCCTCTACCGAATGCAAGCCAGCTCCGACCACGATCACTTCGTCATCCTCGCCCTGAACCCGGAGGTTCCCAACGCGCCCGGTCCACGCTTGGTCGGCCTTCACACCGATCACACCACGGACATCGATCATCTGGCGGTGGAACTTACTTCACTTCTCTAAAGTAAACCCCATGGGCAACAACGAACTCATTCAATATCTCAGCCGTTCGGGAAACATTGCAGGCTCCTTTCTCGTCAGTCCCTCCGGCTCTTATCTGGCAGGTGACCTTCCTGACTTTTTCGACTCAACAAAAATTCCCGCAATGGCTGAAGAAGGGTATACCGTCCTCCAGGCAATTCGCACAAAACTACCTGATGCCAAGGAGATTAGACTAGACACCCACCTATTAGCAATTTTTCTCCGCGACCTCGGAAAAGCGCTTCTAGTTGTCCTCGTCAATGATTCAGCCAAAGCTAACTCCGCAAAAATTGCAATCGATGTCGTGGCGCGCCGGTATTTGCCAGAGGGAGGTTGAAAAGATGCAATCCGGCGAAGCAAGTTGACGCCTTAAATTTTTTGACTTATGCACCCTTCGCCCTTTTGAAATTTGTCGGGGAATCAGCAAAGCCAAAACGAAATAACCTTTATCGAAAACAAGGAGGCTCAAGGTTCAACTTCATTCAAACATTAAACAGCAGTGTAAGAGCTCACAATTCCTCCCAAACATTGCAATTTGATGTAAGCGACCAAGTTAGTTGAGGGTTCACGGTTTCTATTCCCCATGTCTGGCTACAAAAATCGACCGATCGACCCGCTTTCCCAAGCGGCCAGGCTTTCGCGGACGCAACCCAATCCTATTCAGGTGCAACATCACACGATACCGGTCCAAGCGCAGCAGCCCTACTACCCCCAAGCTCCGCAGCAGCAACAATATCCTCAAGCCCCGCTCCAATACCAACAGCAGGAACCTCAATATCAGCAACCTGCTCCTCAATACCAGCAGCCTCTGCCACAACAATCTCAGCAACCGGTTGCTCCCCATTACCCGCAAGCGCCACAACAGCAGCAATACCAGCATCCCCTGCCGTATGCTCCTTCTGTGCCACAGGCTCCATACTACCCGGCTCAACAGCAGACTCACTATCAACAGCCCCAACAATACCAACAAGCCACCCCTGAGCCGCCAAGGACACGCCGTCTGATCACTGGCAATTCCATGCCATCTCCGGCAACCCAACAGATCCCACTGCCCACAGCCACCCAGCGTGTGAGCGTCGGACCCCCAGCACTCACCGGAGAAATTCCGGTGCCTCCTCCCACGAGAGCCCTTAATGTTGGTGTTCCCCAAAATCAAGGGCAAGTCATTCCCGCCCCCACCACCACCCAACGGCTGGACGTGGGGCAAGCGCGCACCTCTTCAGGCGGGAACGCTCTCGTGCCTGCCAATCTCAACGGTGTCGCGGGTTCCCAAATGGCAAACCCTCCGGGACCTGAGGGACAACCTATTCCGCCTCCCCCTCCCACCAGATTGCTGGTCGGAAAAACAGACGATCTAAAACCAGCCCAAGCCATTGTCGCCGCCACACCCGCTACTGCAGTGGCAGCCGCAGCTCCTGTCGATGAAGCTGCCTTGGACTCCGCAGTCACCAGCCTCGGACCGGTTCCTTACTACTCACTTAGCCAGATCGTCGAAAACCTCCAGACTCTCACCGGCAGCCATGTCGCTGCCGAAAGCAATCCCGGTGAACGCTACCTCGATGAGCAGGAAATCGGCGAAGGTGGCACCTCCGTGGTCTATCGGGCTAAAGACAGGCGAATGAGGAGAGACGTTGCCCTCAAACGATTTAAATCCATCTCACGGACCGACAAAGATCGTGACTACGCGCTAGAAATGAAATCCGCGTCGCATATTAACCACCCATACGTCGTGAGCATTTACGACGCCGATATCGATGAAAAAGGACGCTATATTGCCATGGAGCTGATCGAAGGCTTCAATATGGAGGAAGCGATCAAACTTCGGGAACTCAATTTCGACATCAACCGCTTTATCAATTTCGCCGAGCAAGCACTCGAAGGATTGGAAGCAACACATAAGGCCGGCTTGCTTCACCTCGATTTGAAGCCCTCCAACATCATGCTCTGCGAGCAAGGTGGAGGCCGCGATATTATCAAGCTCATTGACTACGGACGCGCCCAACTCATCCAGAACGAGGCGGGTGATGCGCCAAAAGGGCGTGGTCTCGAAGGAACCATTTTCTTTTGCTCACCAGAGCAGATTCTCAGAGAAGACCTCGATGTCCGCACCGACCTCTACGCTCTGGGAACCGTCTTTTATTGGATGCTCACGCATCGACGCCCATTCGACGGAGGCAATCCCATCTCCATCATGTCGGCCCACCTTCAGCATATCGTCACCGACATCTCGGAAATCATTCCCAACATTCCCAAGTGGCTTGGTGAATGGGTCATGTCATTGATCGCTTTGGAAAAAGATGATCGTCCCCAGTCGGCTGCCGAAGCACTCGATACCCTGCTCAACGGAAGAGACGAACAGAAGGTCACCAAGTTCCGCGCTTAAGTCCTCGCCGACAACCATTCGTAAATCACGGGAATGCCGCCTGTGATTTTTTATGTCCCGACGTAAAAAAACGACGGACCAAATCGTGCCGTCGTCTTTGAGATTTGAGGGAGGGAGCTCTAGCGGCGCTTACGCTTCAGCTTGAGCATGGCCTCGGACTTGGCAATGGACATCATGAGGGCCTGCATTTCCTCGGGATCATCACCCACCACTCCATCCAGAGCATTTTTGGCACGCTTCATTGCTTCTTCGACCTGATGCTCGTCGATGGCATCCTCGCCGATCGCAAGATCAATCAGTACGGAAACCTTATCGCCGGTCACTTCCACGAATCCCTCACCAACAGCAAGCTCCTCGACTCTACCGTCCTTAAGGTAACGAAGCTCACCGGGCTGCAAGGGTGCCACCAATGCGGAGTGCATTGCCAAAATGCCCATCTCACCTTCGCTACCAGGCAGGTAAACGTCATCGACGGAATCTGAGAAGATCGTCTTCTCGGGAGTTACGATGTCGAGTTGGAATGGCATGAGATAAAATGGGCTTGGTTGGATAACTTAAGCTTTATCGACGGAATCGATCCCAGCCTTCATGTAGAAGTTGGACTCGGGGACATCATCGTGCTTCCCGTCGAGAATCTCGGCAAATCCTTTCACGGTGTCCTCAATGCTACAAAGAACTCCGGGAACGTTGGTGAAGACCTCGGCCACGTGGAAGGGCTGGGTAAGAAAACGCTGAATCTTACGAGCGCGGAACACAGCGGTCTTATCCTCGTCAGAAAGTTCGTCCATTCCGAGAATGGCAATGATGTCCTGAAGATCCTTGTAACGCTGGAGCACGAGCTGGACGCCACGAGCCACTTTGTAGTGCTCTTCCCCAACAATCTCCGGAGCAAGTGCAGCAGAAGTTGAAGCGAGTGGGTCAACCGCCGGGAAGAGAGCCTGCTCAGCAAGTGAACGCTCAAGCACCACGGTCGCGTCAAGGTGAGCGAAGGTGTTGGCGGGAGCGGGGTCGGTCAAGTCATCCGCAGGAACGTAAACGGCCTGAATGGAAGTAATTGATCCCTTCTTGGTCGAAGTGATACGCTCCTGAAGTCCGGCCATTTCCTCGGCGAGGGTGGGCTGGTATCCCACCGCAGACGGCGTCCGGCCAAGAAGTGCGGACACCTCGGAACCAGCTTGGGAGAATCGGAAAATGTTGTCCACGAAGAGAAGAACGTCCTGATTGTCCTCATCACGGAAGTGCTCGGCCATCGTGAGCGCGGAAAGTGCAACACGGAGACGCGCACCCGGAGGCTCATTCATCTGGCCATAGCAAAGTGCCACTTTGGATCCGTCGGCAAGAATAGGGTTGCCATTCTCATCAAGCTTGGGATGACCCTTGTCGTCTTTCTCACAAGAGATAACGCCGGATTCAATCATCTCCCAGTAAAGGTCGTTACCCTCACGAGTCCGCTCACCCACACCAGCGAACACCGAGTAACCACCGTGTGCTTTCGCAATGTTATTGATGAGCTCCATGATCACCACGGTCTTACCCACGCCAGCACCACCGAACATACCACCCTTACCTCCTTTGAGGAGCGGGCAGATCAGGTCGATCACTTTAATTCCGGTAGGAAGAATTTCGGTCGTGGAAGACTGCTCGGTCAAATCAGGGGCAGCACGGTGAATGGGAGACCGAAGCTTGGCGTCTTCGAGATCGAGCTGGTTTTCATCCACCACGTCTCCGGTCACATTGAAGATACGTCCGAGAATCTGCTTACCAACGGGAACCGCAATCGGCTTACCGGTGTCAGTCACGCTCATGCCACGCTTGAGACCTTCAGTGGTGCTCATCGCGACGCCGCGAACCCAGCCGTCACCGAGGTGCTGCTGAACTTCGAGAACGAGCTTGGTCTTCACTCCGAAGAGATCATAGGACAACTCGAGAGCGTTGTAGATTTCGGGAAGCTTTTTGGCGCTTGAGAAGTCAACGTCAACGACGGCGCCGATGACCTGAACGATGGTTCCTTTTTTGCTCATGGTGGTTTGGGAAAAGTTGAATGGTTGGTGGTAAAAATTTAACGGATTATGATCACTCCATGGCTTTCATCGCCGTGGTGATCTCAAGAAGCTCGGCGGTGATGGCGGCCTGACGGGCTTTGTTGTATTCCAAAGTCAGATCGTCGATCATGTTCTTCGCGTTGTCAGTGGCGGCCTTCATCGCAACCATCCGGGCAGAGTGCTCGGAGGCGCGGGCTTCCACCAGCATCTGATAGATCTGGAAGTTGATGTAAAGAGGAAGAAGCTTATCGAGAACGCCTTCAGCACTTGGCTCGAAGTCGTAATCAGCACCGAGCGCGGCAGCCTTATCGGTTTCGCCAATCTCGCCTTTGTCTACTCCTTCGTAGTCCTGCTTTTCGCCAAGATCTTCAGATTCGATTGGAAGCAATTGGAAGACTTCCGGAGTCTGGGTCAGCGTGCTGACGAAGTTGTTGAAGGCGACGCTGATTTTGTCGTATTCGCCGCTGAGGAACTTCTCAGTGAGGAATTTTGAAACCGGCTTGGCGTCGTTGAAAGGAACTGGGTCGGCAACTTCCCAATCAGTGACGATGTTTCCCCCGGTCTTGGCAATGGTCTGGCGAAGCTTCTTGCCAACAGTGACATATTCGGTCTCGTCGGTCGCGCTCTTGATGACGGCCTTGTAGAGGTTGGTATTGAGTCCGCCGCAAAGTCCCCGTCCGGTGGAAATAACGAGCATAAGCTCCTTGCCTCCCTCGCGTTTTTCCAGAAGTGGGTGGCTTTCCTCAGTGGTGTTCTCCTTCAGGTTGACGAGAACCTTGTTGAGCTTGTCGGCATAGTCCCGACCGGCCAGAGCCTGGTCCTGAGCCTTCTTCATCTTGGCAGCCGAGACCAGCTCCATCGCTTTGGTAATTTGCGAGGTGCTTTTTACCGACTTAATGCGTCGGCGAATGTCACGAAGGTTGGCCATGGGAAATGAAGAATTTTAGATTTGATAAGCGGAACCAATTCCTACTTCCAACTTCCTTTGAAGTCTTCGAGGGCGTTCTTAAGCCCGACATTGATGTCGTCCGAAAGTGCCTTCTCGTCGGCGATCTTCTGAAGAAGTTCGGCCTTACGCGTGGAAAGGAATTCTTCAAGAGCACTCTGACACTCCTTGACGCGTTCCACATCGACATCGTCGAAGTGACCGTTCTGCATGGCCCAGAGAACTGCCACTTCCATCTCCATGGAAAGCGGTGAATACTGGTTCTGCTTGAAGAGTTCCACAATGCGCTGTCCGCGGTTGATCTTGGCCTTGGTGGCATCATCAAGATCCGAACCGAACTGGGCGAAGGCCTGCAGTTCGCGGAACTGTGCGAGGTCTAATTTGGTTGTTCCTGAGACTTTCTTAATCGCCTTGGTCTGCGCCGCGGATCCCACACGGGAGACGGAGAGGCCAACGGAAATCGCAGGGCGGATACCTTGATAGAACAAGTCGGTCTCAAGGAAGATCTGACCGTCGGTAATGGAGATCACGTTGGTGGGAATGTATGCCGAAACATCGCCAGCCTGGGTTTCAATAATTGGAAGCGCAGTCAGGGAGCCGCCGCCTTCTTTTTGCGAGAGACGAGCGGAACGCTCGAGGAGACGTGAGTGAAGGTAGAAAACATCTCCAGGATAAGCCTCACGACCGGATGGGCGGCGAAGAATCAGGGACACCTGGCGATAGGCAACAGCCTGCTTGGAAAGGTCATCAAAGACGATGAGAACGTCCTTACCTTGATCCATGAGATATTCGGCGAGAGCACATCCGGAGTAGGGTGCGAGGAACTGGTTGGTTGCAGAATCCGAAGCGGAAGCCGCAACGATGATGGTGTTGTCGAGAGCGCCGGCTTCTTCGAGAATGGAAACGGTCCGGGCGACGTTTGACTGCTTCTGGCCGATCGCAACATAGACACAGTAAACTGGCTTGTGGTCTTTGAGGCGACCTTCAGCAGCGGCCTTGTTCTGATTGGACTGCGAAATGATGGTGTCGATCGCGATGGTCGTCTTGCCGGTGGAGCGGTCACCAATGATGAGCTCACGCTGGCCCCGGCCAATAGGAATCATAGCGTCAATGGAAGCAATACCGGTCTGAAGCGGAACCGAAACGGACTCACGCTTAATAATCCCGGGAGCAATCTTCTCAACAGGATATTCGGTTTCCGAAGCAATCTCTCCTTTGCCATCGATCGGACGAGCAAGGGTGTCAACAACACGACCGAGAAATGATTCGCCAACGGGAATCGAAAGAAGCTGACCAGTGGTCTTACACTCCATCCCTTCGGTGATGTGCTTCCCGTCACCGAGGAACACAACTCCCACTTCACCTTCCTCAAGGTTCAGAGCGAGGCCCATCAGGCCGCCGGGGAATTCAATCATTTCATTCAGCTGCGCGGAGCTGAGTCCTTCCACTTTGGCGACACCGTCACCAGTTTCACGGACGATACCGATGTTGGTCTTCTTAACGGACGTTTTGACGTTCGCGATTTGGGCTTCCAGTTCTTGGAGAATGCTGCTCATGACTTTAAAGGGTTAGAGAGTGGGTAACGGAGATTGTTAAAATGAATTTGCAAGGGTTTCGAGGCGGGCCTTGACCGAGCCATCGTAAACGTCGTTTCCGACGCGGATGCGAAGACCGCCGAGGAGTTCGGGGTCGACTTTGAATTTGAATGTCAGTCCCTCGCCGTATTCTTTACAAAGAGAGGTTTGGACTTTACCGAGAGTTGTTTCATCGAGCTTGGCCGCGCTTTCCACGGTGACCTGCTTTTTGATCAGTTCGGCCTGAACGAGACGACGAAGAGAAACAAGAATACCGCGATAGTCACGGGGCTTCTCATCGCCGATTCTCTTGATGATGGGCTTCAACTTCCGCGTGTTGATTTTACCGTCCTTTTGGCAAAGGCGGAAAATCCGGCGAGCGGTGCTCTGGGCGACTTTGGAAGCTTTCATCGGATGTTAAAAATTGACGAAATGGATTTTACAAGCTGGAGAGCGCTTCTTTATTGATGCGCTTCTGGTCGGTAGCATTGAGGGTCTTACCGGTGACTTGCGTGGTAGTTTCAACGACGAGACGGCCGAATTCCTTTTTGATCTCCGCTTTGAGTGCGGCGGCTTCGGCTTTGGATGCTTCCTCAGCTTTGGCGAGAATATTTTGAGCTTGGGCAACCGCCTCCTGGGATTTTTTCTCTGCAAGGGCGGCAGCGCTCTCTTTGGCTTCATCTACAAGGCGCTTGGCGTCCTCGTTGGCCGCTTCTAGGAGAGCGGCCTTTTCTTGTTCGCTGTCAGCAAGCTTCTGCTCGATCTCTGCGAGCTTGGCTTCACCATCGGCAATGCGATTCTTCCGCTTTTCAAGGATCTCTTGGATCGGGCCAAAGGCAAATCTCTTGAGGACGTACAGCACCAGGGCAAAATTAACTACCTGTGCGATGAACAAAGGCGCTTTCCAACCGAAAGTCCGGCCGATCTCTTTTGCGGTGTCAGCGAGGCCTCCGGCTTCTGCGAGAAGTGTGAACATGTGACTTGGTGGTGGTGTAGTTAGGGAAAAGAATCAGAAGAAAGGTCCGCGCTTCCCGCAGGAAGCGCGGTAAAAACACTTAAACGGCGAAGGCCGAGAGGATGAAGATACCCTCAATAAGAGCTGCAAGAATAATCGAGATCACGAGGATCGGAGTAGCGGCGCCTGGGTTGCGTCCAGTTGCTTCAGCGGCTCCACGGCCCAGAAAGCCGATGCCGATTCCACCACCTACAGCCGCGAGGCCGACGTGAACAGACTTGAGGTCGATCTCAGCAAGAAGTGAGAACATTGCGAACAATTCAGTAAACATTGTCTTGGTTGTTTTGGTTTGGTTTTTGTTTTTAACTCCGGCCTCCACGGTTTGCCCATAGTCCGACCGGCGAAATTTCTAGTGATGCTCTTCGTCGCCGTGATCGCAAATAAGATTCAAGAAAATGGCGGCTAGGAGCGAAAAGACGAGAGCTTGGATGAGACCCACAAGAATCTCCATAAAGCAGAAAGGAAGAGCGGGAAGGAAGGCCAAATTCTCAGGCACAAGCATCATGAGCTTCTCAAGAGTTTGCTCCCCGCCGTAGATATTACCGAAGAGTCGGAAGCTCAACGCAATGGGGCGAATCAGGATAGAGATGACTTCCAGAATTCCTACCATGAAAAATACCACGACCATGATCTTCATCATGATGCCCTGAAATTTCCCTTTGGGAGCGAAGATATGCGCGACGAATCCTTTGACACCGTTTTCCTGATAGGCCCAGAAAGTCCAGACTGCCATGAAGGTCACGGCCATCGCAGAGGTCATGTTTAGGTCGGCATTGCCGCCGCGGAGCAAAGGAAGATAGTGGCTTCCACCACCGTCGTACTTAATATCCCAACCCAAAGTTCCAACACCTGGCATCAACGCGAGCCAGTTATTGACTAGGATGAACAAGAAGGTGCCTCCGAAGAACCAGAAGGTTTTTTTTACCAAGTGATCACCCAAAAGGCTTCCAAAAAAGTTATAGAGGCCTTCGATGAGCCACTCGGCAAAGTTCTGGAAGCCAGCAGGAACCATGGCGATCTTCCCCGCTGCAGCCCGGCAAAAGAGAACGATCAGGAGGGTGGAAAACCACACCATGATCGATGAATTAGTGAAGATCCCGGAGAAGCTGTCGGTGACAGATTCTGCATTGAGAGGCATCTTGTGCCCTCCAGCTGCGAAAGCCGAAGATGCCGTTGCGAAAAAGACCACAACTGCGGCTGGAAATATACGAAGAAAACCTTGCATCGGAATCCGTCCCGATTCCGGGACACGCGAGCGGTCTATCTATGAGCTTGACTTCATTCAAGTCGAATTTGTGAAAAATTTCACAAAGTCCATTTTTGCCCGTGGTTACAAGGATTCAGGATAGTTTGGTCATCCGAATTTTCGGCCAATTCCCGGGCAAAAAATTAGATTATTCACAATTTTCTAGTGTGCCGTCCGGAATCCCAGATCGGGTCGACGGACGTTTCGATCCTCCAACCATTCACGGCTGGCCACTCCCTGACCGGGGTTTTTAAACGATCCTCCGGCGGCAACCGGCTTCTTCGGACTGAGCTGAAATGCCGGATTCAATTCCGGGTCACGCGTCCATTCCCGGACGTTCCCAGCCATTCCCACCAAACCGACACCAGTTAGGTCATCTGGAGACAAATCAGCCGGGCCCCAGCTCGAAATTTTCTCCGGAGCGCCCTCGTAGTGAGCCGCCGCCGCCCATTCGTCCATCGTAGGAAGTCGGGAGCCCTCCCACTGGCAATAGGCCCATGCATCCCACCAGTCAATTCCCACAACCGGGCACTGGGCAAAAACCCGACGCCCGTTCCAATCTCCCCCCTTTTGGGCTGCTTCCCACAAATTGTTCCAATCATCCGGGAAATGGCCAAACTTCTCCACCGGTTGATCCGAGTGATCGTAACTCCGTGCCACCGCCGTGCCTCCGATTTCCAATTCATCGAGGAATCGCGCGTATTGCGACAAGGTAACTTCCGTCTTACTCATCGAAATCCCCTTTTCCAAATTCACCGTCCGCCCCCCATGTATCTCCACCTGACCAGACGGGATGGAAATCCAAACCGGGCCGGCTCCATTGGCCGAATCATCGGTGTCCGGGGGAACCTTGCCCGCACCTTGATTCATAAAGTAAATTAATGCCCCAAAAACCACAACCCCGGCAACGATCGCCGCAACGGTCGCTGAACGGTTGGAGCTCGGCACAGAAGCAACTTCCACAGGCTGAGTCATCGAAGCTTGGGCCTCTTGCTGCGATTCATCCGTTCCCTCCAATTGCCCGAGCACCTGCTGGGACAATTCCTGAATCTGCCGCCAAGATAAGGGATGCTCTCGCTCCAAATCAGCCATAAATCCCAACAGGGAATTTACCCGAACCGCTCCGGGTTCTCCACGAACCAACATATTATTAAAAACCACGCCAAGCAGTTGCTTGGCCTTAGTTCCCAATATTAAATCGGGCTTCCCATCGACCGCGAGGTTCATCATGCGGACCTTATTTTTCTTGTCGATAATGATGTGATGCAGCCCCATCTCCACCGAAGCCATTCCCATCGCTTCAAGATGAAGCATCGCAGTGGCAATCTGATCCAGAAGGATCACCACCTCCACGGGCTTATATTGCCTGCCCTGATCATGGAGCTCTTCCAAATCCGCTCCTTCCAGACGCTCCCGGGCAAAATAGCTCGCATCATCACTGCAAACGGCCTCGTAAACAGCCCCAATTCCGGGATGCTTTACCAAAGCCTTCGCCCGCACATCCGCGAGAAAAGCCTTGATCCATGTGGGATCCATGGCCGCTTCCTGTTTGAGCATTTCCAGCATCACGGTGCGGTCCATCGAGACCTGCTCCGCTTGCCACAAGCGGGTCAACTGACCTTCGCTGACAAGTTTCACGAGACGGTATCCTCCTACCGTTTCACCTTCTTGTCGTCTTTGGAAGGAACTCATCTAATTTGAACCCGAGCTGATTAGCTTACTCACCCCCATCCGGCAAGGTTTCTGGGGCAATTGGAGCCCGATTTGTCTCTGGAATCGACGGACCATCCCAACTGGGCAAATTCTCGGGATCAACGGGCTCAACATAATTACCCGGGGAAGGAAGAAGGGTTCCGTTGGCATTTTCAATCATCTCCAAAATCGGGCTAATATCCTCATCCCACCCTTCCTCGGGGCCCTTCGAATAGGGCATTTCCTTAATCAAGGTCCGCGGCTGGGCCATCATATCAACCAAGCGTCCATCGTAGTATAGTTCAACCACCATACCATAAAACTTACGCTCGCCCAAAAAATAGGCCTCTCGCACATCTTGATCGGGCACGAAATACCACACTTCCGCCAGTTCTTCGCCATCGTCCCAATTCACCGGCGCGCTGACCCACTCGAAACCCGAACCATCAGGGGTAATCACGGCCGGCTGGATCTTTCCGTCCACCTCCTCAAAGAAATTCATCCTCGGATCAAGAAGCTTGGGATCAAATTCCTTCCCTGGAGCCACCGAAATTGGCATCATCACCGTCCGCCTCTCCCCGCCCGCCACACGCTTGGGCGAAGATTTGCGAACCAAGCCTAATGAGGCCAAGCCTTTCAAATCTGCAATCCTGCCTCGCTCAATTTTTGCAGAAGCCTTGGCAAAAAGCGATCCTCCTTCGATCGGGCCCAGCTGCACAACCTTTATGTAATACTCATCTGCCTTGTCATAGACCCGCAGGGCATCGAAATTCACCGCCAAATCGTAAAGCACATTGGCATTCTCCCCTTCGAGGTGCTCCGCTTCGTTGAGCTTAGTTTGGGCCAACACCAAATCACCCGTAATGCGAGCCTCGCGGGCTTCCTCGATCAATCTCTCGACGATGGGGTTCTTGATCGGCGGAGCCACATCCATTGCCTTGGGAACCGGCGGGATGTCGAGAGCATCTATATCCGGCAACAACAAAGGATCAAATACCGGCTCCTCGGTGGCTACTTTCTTTGGCGCATCTTTCGGTGGCTTGACCCGAACCGGCGTCGGTCGGGGCACTACCACATATTCCGTAACCACCTTGGTCTCCACCTCCGGCTGGGCCGTATCTTTCACAACCATCGCCACGCCAACTGACATCAATTGCAAAAATGCAACCAAGCCCAATATCCAACATGAAACATGAAAGACACCTAGGTTTGAGTTATTATTTTTAGCAGCTGCAGTCATCAGACAATGACTCTACCGTTCATTAAATAGCATGTCAACGGGAGGACTTAGGCGGACAAGAGAGCCTTGCACTCGTGCAAACCCACGCTATTTCTATTCCCGTGATCGGCATCCCTCCGACCCTCGCTCCCCGGCTCGCCCCTTTGACTGGCGACCCGGGAGATCTCGTCCGGCAACTCGCCCACCTTCCTGGCCTTGTTTTCTTCGACACCGTCGGAAACCTCCCCACCAACCACGCCCCTCCCCTCTCCATCATCGGAGCCCGCCCCGTCGATATTCTAAAGGGCGACATCACCAATCACGCCGCCCTCACTCAATCCCTTTCAAAATGGCAAACCCAAGGGCGCGATTTTGGCTTCCCCGCCGGCGCGGCCTGCGGTTGGGTCGATTACAACGGCCAATACACCTTCGGCGTCTACCCCGAACTCCTCATCTACCATCACCGCACCGGAGAATGGTGGGAAACCGGCAATCTTTCCGAGGAACTAAAAACTCCCACCACCCCAAAAGACTTTCAACTCGGCGACTGGCAGGCTTCTCTCAACCAAAAGGAATTCATCCACGCAGTTCGGGAAGCCAAGGAATACATCGCGGCCGGCGACATCTACCAAGTCAATCTCTCACGCCGACTCCGCGCCCTATGCCACGCGCCCGACGGACTTCTTCCGCTCTATGAAAAGCTCCGCAGCTCCTCTCCCGCTCCAGTTGCCACATACATAAATCTCGCCGGACGCGAAGTCCTCTCGTCCTCGCCCGAAACCTTCCTTCGTTTCTCCGGACGCGAAATCGAGACGCGGCCCATCAAAGGAACCCGTCCCCGCTTCGCCGACCCCGAGCTCGACTCCCGCTCCGCCTTCGACCTGCAACGGTCCGAAAAAGAAACCGCCGAGCTCGTCATGATCACCGACCTCCTCCGCAACGACCTCGGCCAGGTTTGCGAATTCGGCTCCGTCCAGGTCACCGACATGCTCCAACACGAAAAACTCGAGCACGTCCACCATCTCGTCTCCACCATCCGCGGTACCCTGCGCGATGAGTTCACCTCTACCGCCGCCCTCAGCGCCTGCTTCCCCGGTGGCTCCATCACCGGAGCGCCCAAAAAACGTGCCACCGAAATCATCTCCGAACTCGAGCCCGTCAATCGCGGCCTTTACACAGGTGCCATCGGCTACCTTGGCTTCAACGGCGAATCCCAATTCAACATCGCCATCCGCACCCTCATTCACGAAGCCGGCCACCTCGACTACCACGTCGGTGCCGGCATTGTCGCCGACTCGGATCCCGAAGCAGAGTTCGAAGAAACAGAACACAAGGCCCGCGGCGTCAGACTGGCCCTCGGCCAGCACTAATTAAATTTGCAGAGATCTCCTTCATGGGTTTCTCCCCCCATGATGAAATCACTTCGACCCCTCCTCGCGAACCTCTTAATCATCGACTGGAGTTCATTGATCCGGTCAACCTTTTAAAGAAAAACACCAGAGAAGAGGGAGAATCACCACAATGCGAATCGAGTAGGGAACACCCTCCAACTGCCATACCTTGCGTAGTTGGCATCAGATAGTATGGTCGGGCGGAAACAATTCGGTATTTTGAACAAACGCATCATCATCATTGGCGCTGGCCCCGGCGGGCTCACCGCCGGCATGCTTCTCGCCAACCGAGGTTACGAAGTCACTATTCTCGAAAAGAACAAAGTGCCCGGAGGTCGAAATGCCCCCATCCAAGACGGTCCGTATTGCCACGATACCGGTCCCACATTTCTCCACCAAAAATTCACGCTCGACGAAATCTTCGCCGAGACCGGGCGCAAACCCGGAGACTACATGGACTTCGTCAAGCTCGACCCCATGACTCGCCTGAGCTGGGGAGATCTCTCGCTCGAAACCAGCAGCAACCGCCAAAAAATGGCGGCCAATATTGAAAAGTCGTTTCCCGGAGAAGCGGAAAACTTTCTCCGCTTCATGGATGATCATGCATCCAAGTTCAAAACGATCTTCCCCTTCCTCCTCAAACCCTACACTCGTCTCTCCTCTTACCTCGACAAAAATCTCATAAAAGCCCTCCCCTACGTCGCCACCACCAAATCGGTCATGGACGTCCTCTCTGACTACTTTCAGGACGACCGTTTGAAACTCGCTTTCACCTTTCAGGCCAAATACCTCGGTATGTCTCCCTGGAATTGCCCCGCCCTTTTTAGTATCCTTTCCTATATCGAATACGAGCATGGTATCTACCACGTGCAGGGTGGTCTCTCCAAAATTTCCGAAGGCATGGCCAAAGTCGTCACTGAGGAAGGCGGCGAAATTCGCTACGAGGCCGAAGTCGAAGAGATCCTCTACCAAGGTAAAAATGCGGCCAAGGTTCGCCTCACCAACGGCGAGGAACTCACCTGCGATCAACTGATCGTCAATGCCGACTACGCCCACGCCCGCACCACCATCTTTGGCGAAAAAAAGCAAACAAACGACGAGCTCCGAAAAAAGAAATACTCCTGCTCTACCTTCATGCTCTACCTCGGTCTAGATACCCTCTACAAAGACCAACCCCATCATCACGTCATCTTTGCCGACGACTACCACCAGAATCTGGCAGACATTCAGGGAGAGAAAATCGTCTCTGAAGACATGTCTTTCTACATTCGTAATTCCAGCGTCACCGATCCAACCGTCGCCCCTGAGGGACATTCGCAACTCTACGTTCTCGTTCCGACCATCAATACCCGCCACGGACACGACTGGCAGGGAACCCAAGAGGAATATGCCGAAACAATCATCGATAAGATGGTCGCTTCCACCGGCATGAAGGATCTCCGTGACCACATTGTGACTCGTAAAATCATCACCCCAACCGGCTGGGAAAATGCCAACATCTTCCTGGGAGCCACCTTCAATCTGGCTCACACCCTGTCTCAAATGCTCCACTTCCGACCTCAAAACCGTCTCAAGGGATTCAACAACCTCTACCTCGTTGGAGGTGGAACTCATCCCGGTAGCGGACTTCCCACCATCTACGAAAGCGCTCGGATCACCACTAATCTTATCGACGAGGTCTACGACCAGAAACGGACTCCGGTAGACTTTGCCTCGAGCATCCTGACAAAAGCAGCCAACTAATTCACGTCATGAAAGCCCATCAACGCATGAACTTCTTTATCCAGCGAAAGGCCTTCTCATAAGGAGGCATCATCTCCATCAAATCTTTCCCCACAAAATATCTCCTCGTGACCGACTTCTCATAGCACAAGGCCTCAACTCCAAATCGGCCGCGATATCGGCCAGACCCACTTTGACCCACCCCCCCCAGCGGAAGCTGCAATTGCGAAAACTGCTTCATGGTATCATTCACACAGAGCGAACCCGAAGGCAGCGAACCCGTCACCTTTTCCACAAAATCCTCCTCCGTCGAAAAACAATACACCGCCAGCGGACTCTCCAATTTTCCCAAGCTCTCTAACAGATCTTCTTCACTCCCAAAAGTCATCACCGGCAACACCGGGCCAAAGACCTCTTCCTTCATCGCAGGATGATTCCGATCCACGCCCGCAATCAAACGAGGAGCCAAGTAGCGCCTCGCCAAATCATCTTCGCCAAATTGTTCCACCTCCCCGACACACAAGCCCTGCAACCGTTCCACATGCCGCTCCGAAATGATCCCCGCCATCTCCGCGTCCCAGGAAACTTCCTCCAGCACGTCCCGGAGACATTGGCGAAATTCCTCCTCCACCCGGGACTCGACCAGGACAAAGTCAGGCGCAAAACAAGTCTGCCCCGCATTCATCAATTTCCCCGCGACCAAGCGCCGCGCGCTCTTTACCAGGTCTGCACCCGGCCCCACCACACAGGGGCATTTTCCACCCAACTCCAGCAAGGAGGGCGTGAGCGTTCTCCCCGCGATCTCCGCAACCTCACGGCCTACCGACGTGCTGCCCGTGAAAAAGATGAAGTCGAATTTCTCCCCCAACAAGCCCTTCGCCACTTCCACTCCGCCAGTCACAACAGCCGCGCCCTGTCCCGCAAAAACCTCTCGTACAATTTCCGAAATCAATCGCTCACTCTGCGAGGCCAGCTCGGAAGGCTTCAACACCACGGTATTCCCCGCTGCAATCGCCGCGAGCAAAGGGCTCAGGGACAACTGAAAGGGGTAATTCCAGGGAGCCATCACCAGCACCACTCCAAAAGGATGCCGCTCAATCCAACTCCGACAGGGCCAAAAGTAAAAGGGGGAGCTCACCCGCTTTTTCTTCAACCATCCCTTCAGCCTCTTTCGCACCAGCCGAATCTCTTGCAAAAGGAAATAGTACTCCGCCAAAAAGGCCTCCATTCCCGGCTTCCCCAAATCAGTCGCCAGACACTCCAAAATCTCCTCCCTCTTCTCAATGAGCACCGCTTCCAATCGCGACAGCTTCCCGCGACGCCATTCCAGATCGCGCGTCGCCCCGGACCGGAAGAATTCCCGCTGCCCTTCGACAATCTCCTGCAAGCTCATTTCTCTCACTAGACGAAGCTAGTTTCCACCCACACATTCACAAGGTCAGAGTCACCAGAATATTCCCACCATGAAATCCCAGAAAGTAGCCATCATCGGTTCCGGCCTCGGCGGACTCTCCGCCGCCATCTCTCTCCGCGCCGCCGGATACGAAGTCGAGGTCTTTGAGAAAAACGAACGCATTGGAGGGAAACTCAACATCAAGGAACTCAACGGCTACACCTTCGACCTCGGCCCCTCCATCTTTACCCTTCCGCAATTCTTCGAAAATCTCTTCCAACGCGCTGGCAAAAAGATGGCCGACTACGTCCAACTCGATGCCGTCACTCCTCAATGGCGGAATTTTTTCGAAGGGAAACCCACGATCGATCTCTATCAAGATGACGACCTCATGCGAGCCGAACTCGCCAAGCTCCCCGGTGACCTCGATTCCCACTGGCGCGAGTTTCAAGATTTCCTCACCTACGCCCGCGGGCAATACGACATCATCGACAGCGGCTACTTCGACAAAGGCCTCGATTCACTTTGGGAGTTCTTCAAACACTACAACCTGCAACTCTTCACCGGCGCCATCGACTATAAAAACTCGATGTCCCAATCGATTCACGAACGCCTCAGCGACCCCCAGATGCGCCTCATCTTCGAATACTTCATCAAGTATGTTGGCTCTTCCGCGCTCGACTCCCCCGGCTACATGAACCTCATGCCTATCATCCAGTTCGACTACGGTCTCTGGTATGTCCGCGGCGGCATGTATAACCTCGCCGTCGGCCTCGGCAAGTTGATGGAGGAAATGAACATCACGGTGCACCTCGGCGCCGATGTCCAGGCCATCGAAAAATCCGGCAAGTCCGTCACCGGCATCCGCCTCGCCGACGGCACCGTCCACTCCGCCGACATCATCGTCAGCAACATGGAAGTGATCCCGGCCTACAAAAAACTTCTCAACGAACCGCCCACTTTTACCCGCAAGCTCGAGAAGTTTGCCCCGGCCTGCTCCGGGATCGTCCTCCATCTCGGCACCGACTGCGTCTTTCCCCAGCTCGCCCACCACAATTTCTTCTATTCCGAAAACCAGCACAAACACTTCCAGACCGTCTTCCATAAAAAACAACTCCCCGACGACCCCACCCTCTACGTCGTCGCCCCCACCCGCACCGATCCCGACAAGGCACCGGAGGGATGCGACAACATCAAAATCCTTCCTCACATCCCCCCGCTCGAAGACAACTCCGGCATCACTCACGAGGACTACGTTGCCCTCAAAGACCGCTGCATCGACAAGATGGAACGCTGCGGCCTCACCGGATTGCGCGACTCCATCGTGACCGAAGATTTCCTCACTCCCATCGATCTCGAGCGCATGTATCGCTCGAACCAAGGATCGATTTACGGCGTCGTTACCGACTGGAAAAAGAACTACGGCTTCAAAGCCCCCAAGACCTCCAGCAAGTATCGCAACCTCTACTTCACCGGCGGCAGCACCAACCCCGGCGGCGGGATGCCCATGGTGATCCTCTCCGGACAAAACTGCGCCGACCGCATTATCAAGCGTCACCCGGTCTCCTGACGAACCGATGAACGCCTTTTTGCTGATCTTCCCGGGAGTCGCCATCCTCTGCGCTCCCGCATTGTGGCTCATCCTCGGCCGCCCTAGGTGGTTGAGACCCTCCCCGAAAAAATCAACGGACGCTCCCTCCATCTCCATCATCATCCCAGCCCGCAACGAAGAAGAGAACATCCGGCACCTCCTCGCGTCCCTCCAGATTCAAGACACGCCCCCGCTGGAAATCATCGTCGTCAACGACGGTTCCAAAGACCGCACCGCCCAAGTCTCGCAGGAGCTGGGCGCTGCCGTTCTCAAAGCTCAGGCCCTCCCCGGGGGATGGCACGGCAAGCCCTGGGCCTGTCATCAAGGAGCCGAACGGGCCAAGGGGGAATGGCTTCTCTTTCTCGACGCCGACACCATCCTACAAGAGGGCGCCCTCACCGCCCTCCAACAACTCACCTCGGCTGACCCCAAGGTCTACTCCCTCTGTCCTTACCACACCATCGCGCGACCCTACGAAGAATTCTCCGCCTTCTTCAATGTCCTCATGCTCGCCGGCAGCAACGCCTTCACCCCCATCCGGGACAGCCCTCCTACCCTCTTCGGGCAATCCCTTCTCCTTAGCAAAGCTCATTACGAACAGGTTGGCACCCATGCCGTCGTGCGAGATCAAGTCCTCGAAAACTTCCACCTCAGCACACACTTCCAAGACCGCAATATCCCCACTCGCGCCCTTCTCGGAAAAGGCCTCATTCACATGCGCATGTTCCCCCACGGCCCGGGCGAACTTTGGGCCAGCTGGCAAAAGGGCTTCACCAATGGCGCGGCCCAAAGCCACCCCCGTGCCCTTCTCTTCTCCTCAATCTGGCTCAGCGGACTCATGTTCACTCTGACCTCCCTCGTTCTCCTGCTCACCTCATTCACAAACTCCACCTACCTCACCCTCACTGGAGTAGCCTATCTTCTCGGCGTGATCCAATGCCAATACGCCTTCCGCCTCGCCGGCAACTTCTCCTTCCTCAACGCCCTTCTCTTTCCCCTCACCCTCCTCTTCTATCAAACCCTCTTCTTCACCGCCCTGATCAAAAAAAAGCGCGGTCTCAAAAGCGAATGGAAAGGTCGCTCGCTCGACTGACATGCTCGTAGAACTCTCCAACACCCAGATCATCCTCGCCAACTGCCTCGGCATCCCCTTGGCCCACTTCGCCATCTCCTGGCTCTGCGAACAAATCCCCCGCCGAGTGTTCCACCGACCTCTCCCCCCGTCCGGCACTCCCAATCCCATCTTCAAGCGCCTCTTTTTGATCCACCACTGGAAACAACTCCTCCCCGACGCCGCTCCTTGGGTCAGCGGATTTCCCAAAGCCCATCTGACTTCCCTCGACGAAGCCTACCTCAAACGATTCATCGCCGAAACCCGCCGTGGAGAACTCGCCCACTGGCTCCAGTGGCTCGTCATTTCAAGCTTCATTATCTGGAACCCCTTCCCCGCCAATCTGATCATTCTCAGCTACGCCGCCCTCCTCAATTTTCCCTGCCTCCTCAATCTCCGTCACACCCGACAACGCCTGATCGCATTGCTCATTCGACGGATCCGAACAAGCAATTGAACAATTGCTTTCCCTGCCTCTTTAATTTTTAGGAGGCTTGGTTTTCTTGTGGGCCTTGTATTCGTCCCAACTCAACTCACCGTCCTTATTAGTATCGGCTTCCGGGTTTTTCTTGAAATAAGTATCCTTCCAGGCCGCGGCATTTTCCTTTCCAGCCTTGGTCTTTTTTGACCTCTTCTTCCACGCTTCCGTGTGAATCAAACCCAGAAAGACCGGATCAATGTTGTCCTTGTTCCAATCATTCCAGAGCCCTTTGAGTTTCGCCAATTCTTCCGACGACTGATCAAGAATGTTGTCCTTCTCCCCAAGGTCCTTCGCAAGATTATGCACCGAGGTCACTCCGGTTTTATTGAAGGAAACAAATTTAAAGTCACCGCTTCGAGCCGCCGTCATTCCAGAATCAAACTTGCGTAAAAAGATCCCCTCGTGGGGAGGGTTG
Organism: bacterium; assembly: GCA_018222765.1. Classification (GTDB taxonomy): domain Bacteria; phylum Verrucomicrobiota; class Verrucomicrobiia; order Verrucomicrobiales; family Akkermansiaceae; genus SW10. Next base: position 214,848 of record JAAEZT010000003.1, read on the forward strand.
GCATTCTCTCCTTTTAAATAAGGGCTGAGATTCACGCCATCGAGAGGACGTTCCCTGGCAATACTGGCACCGCTCAATTCCACAATGGTCGCGCAGATGTCGAGCGAAGTCACCGGATGATCATAACTCTTTCCTTTTGGGAATTCGCCAGGCCACTGAACCGCGAAGGGAACCCGGAAGCCACCTTCCCAGGCATCACCTTTGTTCCCGCGGAGCGGGCCGTTGTCAGAACCGTTCTTGGTCGTGGGGCCGCCATTGTCTGAAAGAAAAAAGACGAGGGTATTTTTCTCCACTTTCTTCTCACGAAGTGTTGCGAGGACACGTCCCACTCCATCGTCAACCGCGCTCACCATGGCGGCGTAGGTTTTGCGCTTCTTGTCCTGGATATCAGGGAAGCGAGCGAGATATTCCGGAGTCGCCTGCAATGGACCATGCGGCGCATTGTAGGAAAGGAATAGAAAGAAGGGCTTCTCGTGATTTCGCTCGATGAACCCGACGGCCTCGTCCGAAAAGTCATCGGTGAGATATTTCCGGGGAGGGACCGGTTCATGATTCTTCATAATCCAAGTGCGATAACTTTCCGATTCCGTCTCAACCGCGTAGCTGTCTTTGAGCTTGAGTTCTTCCGGCATGTATTGATGCCCTCCTCCGAGATGCCCGTAGAATTCCTGAAATCCCCGTTTCATCGGATGATGTTTTTTGGTCGCTCCGAGATGCCATTTCCCAATTACCCCGGAATGATAACCCACCTTGCCCAAAATATCGGCGATGGTCGACTCGTTAAAAGGAAGCCCCATGTTCTCATCTTTCGGTTGATACTGCGGGTTGCGCTCGAAACCAAAGCGCTGCCCATAACGTCCCGTCATGAAAGCGGCCCGACTGGGACCACACACCGAATAGGCCACATAACCCGAGGTGAATTTCACCCCGTTTTTAGCGATCGAATCAATGTGCGGCGTGGGAATGTCCTTGCAGCCATTGAAGCCCACATCGGCATAGCCCATGTCATCCGTCATGATGACGATCAGATTCGGCTTTTCGGCGGCCCCGGCCACCAACTGGCAGAGGAATAAGAGAGAAAGGACTTTCGTCATGATTAGTTCTTCGCTTTGAGTTTCTTATGGGCTTTGTGTTCCGCCCAAGTCAGCTTGCCATCTTTATTGGTGTCCGCCTCTGGATGCCTCTTAAAATACCGGTCCTTCCATTCGTCGGCTGTCACTTCCGGTTTGGGGATTGATTTGGGAATCCGTTTTAACAAGCTCTCACGATAGGTGAACAGCGTCGCTTCGTGCTTTGAATCCAAGGCCAAATTCGTCCACTCATGAGGATCTTCGGCGACATGGTAGAGTTCTTCTTTTCCGTTCTCGTATCGAATATAGCGCCATTCTTTATCGCGCAGAGCGTAGTTCTGTTCCGCAGGGTCGTAGTAATCAGCCCACTTATACATCGCGGTAAGAACGGCAGCCGGACCAGTCCACCCGCCGTCAGGCTTGGCAAGCAGAGGCTTGAGGGAATGCCCGTCCAGCGGTCGGCCTTTGGCATTCTTGCCAGTCTCTTTAGGAAGGTTACAAAGATCAACCAAGGTGGGGTAAAGGTCGATCAAACTCACCGGCTGCCCGCAAGTTCCAGGCTTGGTCAATCCCGGTGCGGAGATAACGAGAGGCACGCGGGTGCTTTCCTGCCAAAGTGAATTCTTATAGAGGTAATCTTTCTCGCCCATGCCCCATCCATGATCGGAGGTCAAAATCACAATGGTGTTCTCCTTCAAAGCGCTCTCCTCAATGGTATCAAGAATCTCGCCGATCAGATCGTCCACTGAAGCGACCGAGGCGAGGTAGGCTTGAATAAATTTCTTCAAGGCGAGTTCCCGGTCACCTCCATAGGACGCAATGAGCTGGTCGTAGATTTTAGAACCCCGGTCACCGCTCCGGTCGTCTTCTTTCGAGCCAACCGTTCGCTTAAAGGTATCCTCGACATCGCCCCGCTTGATCACGGGAAGCTTGATTGACTCCAGCGGGAAGCGATCGAAGTATTTCTGCGGCACAATCAAGGGTGTGTGCGGACGAATGAATCCCACGCCCATCAAGAAGGGCTTTTTGGACTGAGCAAGCGACTTGAGATTCTCAACCGCCCATTGGCCATTCTTTTCATCTGCGGTGAGATCACGATCCTCTTCGGAATGGTATTTGAAATCTTCCAGCTTCCGCCAGGTCCCGCTCTTCCAACTGAAGGGAGCTTTCACTTTTTTCAGGGGGCCAAAGGAACCATCAATCGATTCGAAATCATCGCGGAAGGGAGAGGGAACATCCGGATGCGCTACATTTTTCCCATCACGATGCGCCAGCGGGCTGTAATCTACATCGTTCCCGTACTCGACCCATTCCTTCCGCTCCCCACTGTGCATGATCTTCCCCGTTCCCAGAGTGTGATATCCATTGGCCCGAAAGTGATCCATGAAGGTGCGCGAGTTTTTAAAGACCGCATTGGTTTGCCATTTTTCAAATCCGAAGAGTTGCGAGGTGTGAGGATAGAGACCGAAAACCATACTCGCCCGCGAAGGATTGCAGATCGGGATATTGCAATGGGCCTGGGTGAACGACACCCCGCGATCCATCAGCCGCTTCATGTTGGGCGTCTTGGCCTGGGGGTGGCCGCCAAGGGTTTCGACGTAGTCATTGAGGTCGTCGCAGATGATCAGGACGACATTCGGCCGATCCGCACCACGAACAAGGAGCGGGAAAAAGAGAAAGGGAAGGAGGGCTTTGGAAAACATGAGTGAGATCGTTGACCCAATACTGTCACCTCCAACGAAATCTAACGATATTTCCCATTCGTTGATTTCCACTCTTCGTCTGATTCGGAGACGGCGCAGCCAAGTGGTGCTACTGGCCTTGTCGCTAGGTTCAAACGCTACTTAACGGACCATTTTACGTCTGACTGCAAAACAAAAATTTTAACGTGCGGGCGCAAATCTTTTGTCCGCCCCGGCTTGCAGGAAAAGTTGATCTGCTCGGGATGAGCCTCAGTTGATGCAAATGTCAGGCGATCCTGCCCAGAACCTTTCCACGCGAAGACGAGAACAATCTGTTTCTCAAAATCCACAGCCTTCGAAATCTTGGCCAATGCCTCCTTGCCGAAATACTTCATCCCGTCTTCAGAGGACTTCAAAACAATCGGTTTTTCTCTTGTCGCATCCACGAATACCGATTTCTCAAAACGCAGATCCTTCAGTTCCTTGATTTTGTCGCCATCCCGCCTATTGTCTGGCTTCCCCGGCACAACGGTCTTCGCCGTTAGAATCCTGACGGCTCCGCGCTCGAGGTAGTTCTTGACGCCAAGCTCACCAGAAATGGTCACTTTCTTTCCGTCAAAAGCCATGGCCTTCTCGATCGCCTCCATGTCCACCTCAACCGTCGATCGTTGACCGTTTTTCGAATAGGCCAACTCCCACCCCGTCGTCTCTCCCCCGATTGCCATAATTCCCCCGTGGAGAGTGCCGCTGAGACTCGCCTCCAGTGCCGCCTTAGTGGCGGCAGAATTTTCTACAGAGGCATTGCCCAATTGAATCAGAACCACGAAAAGAATTGCTTTCATAGTATCTTGGACACGGTAGAGATCGTTTTCTTAGAAGTTTTTCGCAGAACGTTAGAGTGCTGCCACAGGCTGCCTGCGGGCGCACTCCGATTTCAAGGTTGACGATTGATTCTTCATGAAGCTTTCGACTCGCGGCGGGCAGCCTGTTGGCAGCCACGACTTGTTCGGCAAGCTCACTTGCCATATTTCTTTTCGGTTTCTTCGGTTAAACGCTGTTGGTAATCGGCTAAAGTGGCGAACTTATTTCTAATTGATCCATCTTTGTTGTAAATAACTCGCATTCCGTCGAGTTCGCCGCCAATGGTCGTTTCCATCCGTGAACCGTCGAATTCATAAAAAATCCGGGTTCCCTTCCGCTGCCCTTTCACCCAAGGCTCAACCATCCAGAGTTCATTTCCACCGTTCCGATACATGGTTTCGGCGCCATGTTTCAAACCGTCAACGTAACTAACCTCTTGCCACCTCTCTCCGCGGTTGTAGTGATACCAAACGTGCTTGCCTGTCCCGGCATTTAGCTTGGTTTCGGGACACTTTTCGCCGTCTATTTTCCAAACATGTACCGTGACGGGTTTACCATTGTCCCAGAGTTCCTCGGAACGCTTTCGCCCATTGTTGTAAAAGGAAACATTCACACCATCTTTATTACCCATGACGTATTGGCCCTGGTCGCGCACTTGATCTCCACTCCAAAAGGTGTACGGACCGTGCCATGAGCCTTTCAGCATATTACACTCTAGGGCTCTCTGACCACTGGGACTCCACGAAATGGTTCTCCCATGTTGAATGCCGATGGGGCGCCACATTACGTTGTCTCCAATCAGGCGTTCCAGAAAGTGGCCAACGGTCGTCTCAGGCTTCTGGTTGTCCGTCATGACTTCGATCAAGCTTAAGAGCTTGTAGTGCTTGGTGAGCTCACGACAATCGGTGGGTGCACCGTTCTTGAATTTGACCAGCACGGTCCGCTTCGGGTGATCGCTCCCCTTTCTTATTATCCACCCCGAGTACGGCTCCTTTGCGCCGGGGAGCCAGGCAAGGCCATCGCGGACTTCTAACTCAGATACATCTGTCAGTTCAGACACCTTCCCAACCTCCTCCATGAGGGGGCCTCTTTCGTCTCCGGGAGCGTAGTGCGGCTCTTCAGCCGCCCCGTGGCCACCAGAGTGAGCAAAGGAAATGGATGACAGGGCCAGGGTGAGTGTTGCGGCAAGTAATATTTGTTGCTTCATATTTAAGAATTCGGCCAAGTTTAGAAAATGGATCCAAAAATCGTTGGAAAATCAAACATAGCCTCAGATTAGGGTCTATTTTCAGCCGAACGTCTTAGTGCTGCCACAGACTGCCTGAGGGCGCACTCCGGTTTCAAGGCTGATGGTTGAGCTGTCATGAGGCTCTCAACTCGCGGCGGGCAGCCTGTTGGTAGCCACGTCTTGTTCGGCACGATTTGCGACTATTCCCGATCGATTCCTTCCCTCTTGGCCAATTCGGACAGCCGGAATGAAAACGAGAGAATCTGCGGCGATCTGCGATTCTCTTTCATCTTCTCAACGATGACCGGCGCCAGCTGGCTGAATTCCGAATCGGGAAAGAACGGTATTTCGTGCCAAGAGGCCATCGCCAGGGGTCCTTTTTCACCGAGCGACCTTTCGTAGGCCTCCACCGCCTGTGGCAAATCTCCCTTCAGTTTATGCATGCCGTAGTAAGCAATGTTTGACTTATAGCTCTTGAAGCTTCCGGCAAGTTTACCTGCCGCCTCCGCGAAGGCTATTTTCTCGTCTCCGGTCAGAATGTCCGAAGCCCTGGCGGCTGCGAAGATCCCAGTGATTTCCAGGCTGCCCTCAATTCCATCCTTCACCATTGAGATCACTTTCTCGTTCTTGTTTCCGGTCTGAAGCAAACTCATGGCCACCCGGCCACGCAGCTTGGGGGACTCATGAGCCAGCAGCTTCATGGCTTCCTGCACATAGAATTCGTTTTCGGGTGCCACACTTCCCAGAGCCAGAATGGCAAATGCCCTGTCATCATCACCGGCATCCGGGAAGTTGCTCTTGATGTAATCGACAATGGCTCCCGTTGCACTCTCGGCCTTGGTGCCCATTCTCGCGAAGATCTTCATGATGGACTCCTTGGTGCTACGGCTCACCTCTCTGTCACCAAGCATTTTTGCCAGTCCGGGGACGAGTTCTTTGGTAATGTCGGGAAAGTAGAGAAAGGCCCTTTCGATCATCCTTACCGGCGGCTCCTTCTTGTTTGCAGGTGTCGCCGGATCTAGAAGAAGCTTCTTGCTGTCAGCGATGCCATCATTGATCCGGTTCATGCAGTCCTCGAGGAACGCGCGGTTTTCCTCCCAGGTTTTCGACAATTTCGAAGGAGGTTCCCCGGCGACAGGCGGCTTGTCCTCCTTTTCCAGAATCAGCACCATCTGGCTTTCTCCGGGGTCCTCGCCATCCTCGTATTCTCGAACTGTGAGTCTCAATCCCTCCCCGGTTGCCTTCCACGTCCCCATCACCCCATCGCCGTCATCCTGTTTCCACTGGAAGGCAAAAGCTCCCTTGTTGTCTCCTCCCCAAACAATGGGTTTTTCGCGCACACCCTTCCTCTGCACGCCGGAACCATCTGCTCGAAATATGAATACCATTGCCTTTTCTGCCGGCAAGACCTCCGCCTCCTCCACATCACCTATCATCACAAGCCTCCAGGACCCAACCAGGGGTTCGGCTCGCCCTTCAGGAATCCGGAACTGCTCAGCAGCAGGGCAGCTCGCAGCAAAGACAACTGCCGATAGGATCGGGACGATGAATTTCAATTCTCTAGTAGTCATGTGGTTTGAAGGTAGCGAAAATGACGCGATCCAGAAAATCGAATATTGCGTTATCTACATCGATACAGTCAATGCACCGATCGTGGGGCGTTCGTGCCAGCGTTGGTTGGGAATGACTTCTTTGCCGAACGTCCAAGGTGAGCCGCGCCGGCATAGGACGCCGGACACCACTACCCAATTCTTTGCTCCCGGAACGCCGAACTGTCAACGGGCGGGTGAGGCATCGGCTCCACCTACTTGTTCGGCGATTGGGTCTGTGCGTTCAAATCGGTGCTGTATGACGAATCCCATCCGGCTCCGTCGACCTGTGTTTTGCTGCCTATCGGTCGATCTTGTTTACTCTTTCACTGCTTTCCACTCGCCACTCCGAACATCCAGTTGTTCGGTTTTCAATCCCCACCATGTTTTTCTGATGATACGGGGCTTATCCTCGAATGACTTGAGCAGCTCGACGGACTGAAACTTTTCTCCTGCAAACCCGGCGGCGATAACGATACTTAACAGTATGCAAATTGACTTAAGTTTATTCTTATTCATGGAAGAATGGATTCGTGACCGGATTCCGCACGGTGTTGGTTCTGAGTCTGCGCTTGCACGTGGTGTGAGCTAATCGCGCTATCAAAATGATGCCGGTGATTTTTCTATGCCGAACGTCGAGGCCTGGGACCCGCCACCGGGAGCGCCCCTCCGATTCTTGTTGAGGTTTGTCGCCACCCTCCGAGTCTGACTCGGCGCGGGTAGCGGGTTCTCCAGCGCCGCCTTGTTCTGCTTCTTTTTCGATTCGTTGGCCCGACACCATCAGTTCATCGAATTCTGCACCAGTAAGCCATTCGTCACCGGTCACTCTGTAGTTCTTAATCTCGACTGTCGCCCCCTCGATCAAGGTTGGAATCCTGCGCCCGGGAATCTCGATCATCACTTGATGCTCGGTCAGCTTAGCCTTCGCTACCGACCAGTGTGGCCACTTCGCGAGCCCAACAGAAAGTAGGCCTGAAAGCTGGCTGCGCTGTTCCGCGGTGCCCGAATCACTCTCGAGGATCACATAGTGCCTCGGAGTGAGGGAGCCCGACCTCATCAGGCCGTCTGCTCCTTCTGACTCGAACTTAACTCGATCAATCCAGATCACGCTAACTACCTTACCACTCACGGAGAGTGTGTCCGAGGAGGTCGGCGCAGCGAGACACGCTCCGCATGTCAGCACCGTCGCAAACGCAGCATGTAGTGGTCTGATCATTTTCAGCAGAACAGTTTTATTAGTAGCACGATTGGGGGGGCCTCCCTCGTTTCTTCCGTCCTCTTCGTAAACTTTGAACGAGG
>JAAEZT010000030.1 GCA_018222765.1 bacterium
TGACGATGCGGCCGGTGTCGGAAACACGCTCACCAGTTTCGGTTTCGCAAACCTTCCGCGAACTTACGCGTTCAATATTGAGGTCGTTGAAGCGATTCCCGAGCCTTCCTCCCTTGCTCTGCTTGGTTTGGCCGGACTCACCCTGATGGGCCGTCGCCGCAAATAAGAAAATCTCTCATACCTTCTATCGGGGCGATCGGATTATCCGACCGCCCCGTTTCTTTTTCTCCCAATTCTTTCAGCCATGAAACAGAGCCTTCCTCTCCTCCTCGCTATTCCGCTTTTTGCTCTTCCGGCCGCGGGCCAGGCCAAGGCCCCGAGTTATGATGCGTCCGTTCCCAAGCCAACTTTGTCGGAGGTCGCTTACGGTTCACACGCGCGACAGACCCTCGACTTCTGGAAGGCCCAATCCTCCAAACCAACTCCCCTTGTCTTTGTCATTCATGGTGGAGGGTGGCAGGGCGGCACCAAGGAACGCCTGAATCGTTTTGCCGATCCCAATGCGCTCCTCAAAGCCGGCATTTCCGTCGTCGCCATCAACTACCGCCTCATTTCCCACGCTCTGGAAGAAAAGGTCAAACCTCCCGTCAAAGCCCCTCTCCACGACGCCGCCCGCGCGCTGCAATTCGTGCGAAGCAAGGCCACCGAATGGAACATTGATAAGAAGCGCATCGGGGCCGCAGGCGGATCTGCAGGGGCCTGTTCCTCGCTTTGGCTTGCCTTTCACGACGACCTCGCCGATCCAAAAAGCAAAGATCCTATCGCCCGGGAATCCACGCGACTCTGGTGCGCCGCCGTCATGGGAGCCCAAACTACCCTCGACCCCAGACAGATGAAGGAATGGACTCCCAACAGCCGATACGGCGGGCACGCCTTTGACCTAAAACCCTTCGACAAGTTTCTTGCGAACCGTGAATCCATTCTCAAGTGGATCACCGAATATTCTCCCTACGCTCTCGTCTCGAAAGGAGATCCTCCGGTCTATCTGATCTACAATTCCCCACCCGCGCTCGGCAAGGCCCAGAAAGATCCCACCCACACTTCCAACTTCGGCGTGAAACTTCAGGAACATTGCCGCGCCACCGGAGTCAACTGCGAGCTCGTTTACCCCAAGGCACCCAAAGCAGTTCACGCCAACCCGACCGCCTACTTAATCGAAAAACTCAGGAAGCCCTCGCAGAAAGACTAGACCAGATCAGCGGTAAAGCAGAACCCCCGCCCTTCTTGGAGCAAACTCCTCAAGTCCCGTTTCCCAGGAATTCACGATCTCCTTTCTTGGCTTCAAGCTCTTAATCGCGGCCTCTGTTTTCGGATGCCGCAAAAGAGTGTTCAGCTTTTCAATCTCCCACTTTTTGGGATAGAGCTCCCGTAAGGTCTGTGCCAACAAAATGCCCAATTCCACTGAAGGACAATTCGCGGGATCTTTTAAAATAATACGCACCCCACCGCATTCCTCATTGGCGAATTTGCTCGCGGTGGGCGTGAAGCGAACAGGCACGAACGCCAACCCGGGCAGCTTAGCCGCGGAGAGTTTTCGAGCGAACGCCTCTTCGTCAATGTAGCTCGCACCAAAAACTTCAAAAGGAAACTTCGTCCCCCGCCCGACCGAGACATTGGTGAATTCCAGCAAACCAAGCCCCGGATAAAGCGTCGCCGCCGCGAGATTGGGCATGTTGGGTGAGGGCTTGATCCACGGCAGTCCGGTTTCATCAAACCGCATCCCACGCTTCCAATTCTCAACCGGAATGACGGTGAGCTTTAGCTTGGGGCAATGTTCTTTTTGATACAGCCGCGCAATTTCTCCGATTGTCATTCCGTGTTGCACCGGCACCTGGTGAAAAGAGGTGAAGGTTGGCTCACCATCACGCATGGGACCGGCCACCTTATTAGCTCCGATGGGATTCACGCGGTCGAGAACGACAAAGTTCAAACCCGCGTCCTCCGCCGCCTCCATCGCCAGGCCCATCGTTGAAATGAAGGTATAGAATCGCGTCCCGATATCCTGCATATCAAAAACGAGGGCATCGATCTTCGCGAGGTGTTCGGCTTTAGGTTTGCGACGATCTTCCCCGGCATAAAGACTCACAACCGGAAGTTTCGTTTTATCATCCACTCCATCCTCAACCTTCTCATCCAAAGTCCCCCGAATCCCGTGCTCGGGTCCGAAAAGCAACTTGAGGTCCACCTTGTCAGAACGATGCAAGAGATCGATCGTCGTGACGCGCCTCTTGTTGATCCCGGTCTGATTCGTAATCAAGCCCACGCGCATTCCTTTCAGCACTGCGAATTGATCTCGCTCCAAAACATCGACCCCATTCAGCACATTGGGAGACTTCGGCGGCTTCGGCACCACTTGCGGAAGAGTTTCTGTCACGGTCGAAAAATCAAAGCCTGTGGCCTTTGCGGCGAGAGTTCCCAGCTTACTCCGCAAGGCGAGCACGTTGCCGCCAGAAGGATGGTTTCGGTTGCTCAGAAAAATCACAAAGCTCTCGCTGGCCCGATCGATCCACATCGAAGTCCCCGTCCATCCGGTGTGCCCAAATGATCCTTTGGGGTACAACTCACCTCGCAACGAGGAATAGGGCGAATCGATATCGAAGCCCAGACCCCGGCGAAACTCGATATTCGCAGGCGACTGCACCGAAGTCATGAGACGAATCGTCTCAGGCTTCAGAACTCCACCGCCGCCATTCAGGAGCACCCGGGCAAAGCAGGCCAGATCATCAGCAGAGCTAAAAAGCCCCGCATGTCCTGCCACTCCACCCATCCGTCGTGCCGTCGGGTCGTGCACGATTCCTCTCAAGAGACTCCCATCCGCAAGAAGCGTGGTGGGGGCAATCCGGCCCTTCAATTTGGGATCGGGCAAGTAGAACGTTTCCTTCATTCCCAATGGCAGAAAGATTTCCTGCCGACAATAGTCCTGAAGAGGCATCCCGGAAACCCGCGCTACGATTTCGCCCAGCAGGATAAAATTGAGGTCACTGTATCGATAGTCGACCCCTGCTTTCCCCTGTGACGGTTCGCCAGCAGCCATGACAATACCATTCTGATATCCACTCCACTCATAACCTCTGCGTATTCCCGCGGCCAAACCCGAGGTGTGCGTGAGAAGATGCCGAATGGTAATCTTCGGTTTATTGGAATCTCCGATCAACTCCGGGAGGTAGCGCTGCACGGGCGCATCGAGATCGATCTTCCCTTCCTCGGTCAATTTCATGACCGAAGGAGTCGTCGCCACCACTTTGGTCAAGGACGCGAGGTCATAGATGGTCTCTTTCGTCGCCCCTTCCACTACGGGTTCCAATTGTCGCTGCCCATAGCTCTTCTGATAAATCCCCTGCCCGTGTTCCAAATGGAGAACCCCGCCCGGCATCCGTTTGTCCGTGACCCCCTTCTCAATCAGAACATCGATCTCTCGCAATACTTTGAGATCAAGCCCTTGCGCACAAGTGGGGGAATACGTGGCAAGGAAAACAAGGAATCGAATCATCATCGGGATGAATTTACTACGGACCGGGCCACCCGCTCTTCCAAACTCTTCTTTATTCGTAAGCGCTATTGATTCTGTGTTACGATCACTCTGGCATACTTTTGACCTTCCGACTCCGGAGCGAGAGACCATTGCGTGATGATGGAGTTTCCGTTTCGAGCCGATTGGTTCAGAAGAATGGCCTCGCTATCTTGCCAGGTCTCGAGATCACTGGAAACTTCGACCCTGACGCTGACATCGTCCGCCCCCAAGATTCGTGGAAGTTCCAAAACCGGAAGGCCGTCGATCATGCGAATGATAACACCATTCGGGTCGCCCAAGGCGTAGGAAAAAAGATCGGTATCAGGATTTCCGGTGAAGGGAACGGAATCGCTTCCTCCCGGAGCGCCACCCGAATCGAGGCTCGCTCGCCAGTTTTGAGGAAGGGCATGATCGGGTGCTGAATTCGGAGAAACCAAAACGAGGCTGTAGCCAAGGCCGTCGGCCTCGCCAGGCCAGGGCGCTTGGTCACCGAAACGGACCGTATGCAAGGGTGATCCATCGGCGGCTCTCAAGGTCAATTGCTCACCACCATTGTCGAGCCGGGAGGGATAGGTTCCAAGGATGGTGGCACTATCTCCGAAGGCAGATGTGAACGCGGCAGCATCAGCAACCAGAACGACTCGCTGACCGGGGGTAAGTGTGGTGTCGTCTCCAAAACTGAAAGCAATGCCCTGCGTAAAGGCCACTCCGGCGAGATCGACGTCTTGATCGGAAATATTCAGCAATTCAATGTATTCCGAGAGCTCTCCCTGAGGGTCGCTCGGATGGTAATGGATTTTTGAAATCACCAAGTTCTCCGCAGTCGCAGGCACGCCCGCGAGGAAAGTCGCTTCATTGAGGGCACTCCAGGTCGTTCCTTCCAAACTGCGGGCGCGCACGGTCGTTGTATTATCAATCGAAAGCGGGCGGGACCCCGTAAGCGAAAGATCAAATACCATGTCGCCACTGCCGGGTCGTTGGTTGTGCACTTCGACAGCGATGAAGTTGACTCCCTCAACAAGAAGCCCCGGATCAAAGGTGTAGGTATCGAAAACGCCTTCGACACCATCGTTGATAGAGCCCGTGTCGAATCCAATGACGCCCTCCGGCATATTATCGCGGACGGCTTCAACTCCGTTGATGAAAACGACTGCTCCACCATCGGCGTGAATTTGAAAAGAAGCCTCGCTAATCGTGGAGACATTGGTGATATCGAAGGTCTTTCGACAATAGAAGGTCATGTGGCGATCCCAGTTAATGATCGAGTTTAACGTCGTTCCGTTGATGCCCCCGAACCCGATAGGTGCCGATCCGGAATCCCAGGCTGAGTCATCGAACCCCGGGGCCCGCCAAGCTCTCCCGAGATCACCACCGTCATAAAATTTCCAATCTGACCCCGCTTCGATACTGGTGAAGCTTTTCGATGACCCCGGAAATTGCAAAGCGGTTGGATTGATCCCTCCTCCCACGAGGCGCGGGTCGCTCCCATCAACCGTGTAATAAATGTCTCCGGTGTTGTTGGTGATCGCGAGCCCGAATCCCGGCGTTACTCGCCCACCGTGCTGATTGAAAACCGGCGCATCGATATTTGGGAACATTCCCGCGGAGCGCATCTGCCCGATGACCACATCCGACCTGGTCGGCGCGTTAACATCAACAATCCAATCGACGTAATTCTGAAACAAATCAGGCGTGTAGAGTCCATTTGCCGCTTCGAAATCACGAGCCACCTCGGTCCATCTCGCAATCTCCGGAATGACCGTCCGGGAGATGCTTTCCGAGAGATCAGTAAAGTCTTCCTGAACTCGCTCCGGTGACAACATGCCGCCATTGAAGAAGTGCTTCTGCGCTCGATCAGCCATGCGGATATTGAATTCATCGTGCAGCTTTAAGGCTCCAATCATATTTCCCGGGCCACCATTGTCCGTGGTATTGGCCGTCGATCCGGCACCCGCATTTCCGCCACGACGGTTAAGGAAGTCATTATCCCACATGAAGAACTTAAACTTGCCGCCCGGTTCACGCTTGCGCCCGGCGACCCAGTTGTGTTGCGGATACCAATCGTGTTCATTCCCGCCGTAGAAGTTCAAGAGCATGTAGTCGATGTAGCTGTCGATATCCATGTAGTCTTTCACCACCTCGTAGTTGCCCTTGTTGGCAACCATGTGATCCCAGGCCGTTTTTTCCCCCTGGGAAACAAAGATCCCACTGCGACCCTTCATAATGTCGTAGTCTTCTTCCTCACCTCCAAGGTGGGTCGCCATGAAGTCAGCGTTGGGACGTTCCATGAGATGGAATTGCCCGTAATACTCTCCGTTCAGATAGACGTGCACGAACCGCCCTCGCATCGAAAGATGCCCTTCTTCAAGTTGCCGGTCAAAGAAGTAGCGATTACGAACATAAACAGCTCGCGAGTGGGTATAGTGGCGGGAGAAAATCGAATCGTGGCTTCCGTTTCGGAGAAGGATCTGGTCGAAGCTATCGACAGCAGTCTCGCCACCGTATTCAGTCTCGCTAAAGAGATCAAACTTCAGACGCTTGGGACCGTACTTTGATTTGAAGCTGACCCGTAGGGCATTTTTCGGATAAAGCGTGTATTGGCCGCCAAATCTTTCGATCCCTGCGTCGACCTGAAATCCATCACGCCCGTCAGGGAAAAACATTTCAATCGATACCGGGATTTCCGGCGGGCTCATGATGGGTGTGGTCGGCACATCCTCTTGGGTCACCAATGAGATACTGGGAATCTCGAGAAGAGCGTCACGCATTTGAGAACCCCAAGCCCCATTCCCGGTGATAATCGGAGACATGTTGGAATGACCCACCACTTCATCAACGAAGAGGTAGGTCTGGGTATCGGTATTGGTGCTCTCATATCCAGACTTTTCAGCCATCGCTCTCACGATGGTATTGCTATCAATCGTCAATGTAAGCACAGGTGATTCATCAGGCGATGGCGGAGTAACCTCTGCACTCGCTGGTCCTGGAGGAGTGCCATCAGTGGTGTAGCGAATGCTCGCACCGGGAGTTGCGGTGGTGACTTCGAGTTGAAACGGGGCCTCATAAAATCCCCGCTTGTGACTGAAGGTGGTATCTTTCACGAATCCAAGAACGGAGTCATTGTTCGCTTCCCCCGGAGTGGGAGTTTGAAAATACCCGTAGCTTTCTTCGCCGGGAGTCAGACCGTAGGAGACATCGGAATATTGCTGAGGGAATGTCGGAGAAAACTCCTGATGAATCGTTCCATCCGGTTTGATCAGGGCGAGGTATTCGCCACCTTCGGAAAGCTTGAAGTTCGCATGTAACTCAGCTCCCGCCGGAGTGCCATTGGATGCGTAGATGAGGAGACGTGATCCCGGCGTCAAGGTAGTGTTCAGAGGAAAGGTCCACTTGGTGAGATCCTCCAGGTCATCGGTCAGGTGCCAACCGGTCAACACCAGATCCGTAGCGCTTGAATTGTGGATCTCGATCCAATCGGGCGCACTTCCATCGCCCAAGCTCAGCGTGCCGCTGTTGTTAGCCATGAACTCCGAGATCACGGGCGCGTTGATTTGCGCCGAAACCGAGAGGGTAAAGTTGGCTAATAAGAAGCCGGTCAAAAATTTAGTCATCATCAATAGGCTGGAAAAGAGTCAGTCTGATGTCCCCTTTTTGGGTGTCTTCATCATGATAAGAAGAACAGTGGTTGTATTGGAAACCCACCACTATTGGCTCAGCGACCGCATTGTTAAAAACAAATAGCTCCACCCCGTCAATCCCAGCATCAAAAAAACCATTTGTGACAAGCTCTTCTCGCGAGGCTCTGTCAGCATCACGCTCATAGCTTCTGTCCATCCCGTTAGCGGGCTGGCATCATCGCCAAAAATAGCATAGTAATTCTCTCACACCATGATCCGTATCCTTGCCGTCCTCTTTATCCTCGCCCCCTCTCTCATCTTTGGCAAAGAGATCCCTCTCATCGCCATCTCCTACAACATCCGAAACGACAACGGAGGAGATAAAGGACCTAAAAACTGGGACGACCGAAAAGGTACTCTCGCGGCCTACCTCTCGGAACACAAGGCGAGCATCATTGGATTACAGGAAGTCAAACACAAGCAGCTCCTCGACATGGACAAGGCTCTCCCGAACCACACTTATGTGGGAGTCGGCCGGGACGATGGCAAGACCGCCGGAGAATTCTCACCCATCTTTTACGATCGCCGGATTTGGAAACTCGATCCAAAAGAACACGGCACCTTTTGGCTTTCCGACACTCCCGATGTCATCGCCAGCCGGACCTGGGGACATTACCATAACCGGATCTGCACTTGGGCTCGCTTAATCAAAATCGACGACCCGAAAAACGAATCAGCCCTTTACGTTTTCAACACGCACTGGGATCACAAAAGTCAGGCGGCTCGCGTGAAGTCAGGCGCCCTGATCTTGAAAAAAGTCAAAACCCGCGCCCAACAAAACGATCCCTACCTCGTCATGGGCGATTTCAATGCCACCATTGAAAATCCCGCAATCATCCAGTTTCTCAAATCCGGCCTCCTCCTCGATCACGCCGAAGATAAAGTGAAATCCTCCAGCCACTGGAAAGCAGCGCTCGTCCCGGGCTTGCGCATCGACCACATCTTCACCTCGTCTTCCATCAAGAAAGCGAGCGTTCAGGTCGACTCCAATGGCGACAAAGACGGGAACGCCGCGTCGGACCACCATCCCGTCCGGCTCATGGTTCCGCAATTCATCGAAGCCGAAAAATAAGCTCCTCGTTCTTATAAATTTCCGACACGAAAGAAGAGACTTGGGGCTGAGGTCATCCTGAATACTGACTTAGGTCGACACAACCCCACTACGGCACCTCAACCAAATTAGACAGGTTTCAGCGGGAAGTTCGGGACCTCATGAAGCATGGCGGTCATGCTACTTCCTTGAGATCGTCCGATCAATCACGCCGCTGACGTCGGCCCAGTCATCAAACTCCACCGCGCTACTCTTGCCATTGATCCCTTTGGGACGGGTGATTTTCGGGGCTAGCGTCTTGCTGGGCACAGTGTAGATGAGTGGGATATCTTCATCATCCTGCCAGAGCGCAAAACGGCTTTTGAGGCTATCGGCCAACACCGCCATCTCGGGACCGAAGTTCACACCTTGGTCATCGGCCACCATTGACTTGCCAGTGAGAAACACAATGCCGCTCATCGCTGTCGGCGTGAAGCAATGCATGTAGACATTGTATTCGAAGGTGGCGGTCGAGTCACCAAGCTCGGGCTTCGGCGAAGGAAGCTGCCCCCAAGAGCCCCCATCCGGCACTGCTTTGGATTTCATCATAGCGGGAATATTTTCACCCCAGTAGTTCCTCCAGTCCGCAATGTATCGGCGTACGTTGGCAAGGTAATAGGGATTGTCGAAATACTTGCTCCCAATGGTCTTGTAATCAGGCATGAGAGTCGGGGTGTCCTTGAGAAAGCCCGGCGCGATCCAATTCTTCAGCGGAATATCCTTCTTGGCCTTCAGGAAAATAATCCCAACCGGCCGTCCGGTTTTGGCGGAAATGCTATTGCCAAAAGCAGCCGCGAGACCCTCGGCATCTTTCCAGTAAGCTGCAAGACGATTACCCCACTTGCCATCGGCCCCCATGACCCGGGGAGTCCGTGAGGTGCAGATGCTAAAGCGACTGGGATCAGCCCGGCCGTCACGGTTCGACTGGTTCTGAATCATGCGCACGATCTGTCCGGAAGGCTCGACCTTGGGCACCTTGATCTTATCAACCGGAGCAACGACACACCAAACATCGCCGAAGACGATACCAGAGATGACCCGCTCATGAATTTTTTCGCCGTCCTTGGTAAAATGCACCTTCAGTGTGTATGCCTTCGGGCCGGCTTTCATCGGTGGCAGAGTCACTTTCCACTCGGCCATCTCAGGTGTCACCTCGATAGTCTTCTTGATGTCACCAAACTCAAAATGGACCTGACACTCACCTTCTTCCGGAGTGCTTTGCCATTCACCATGCTGCCGTGTTGACCCCCAAATCGTGACCGGCTTGTCAGCCTGGAAAATCGCATTATCGCGGAACTGCACGCTCAACAGCGGCATCTTACGATATTCGTAAACATTCCCAACCGTGCTCGGATCAATAAGCTCACCCGCAACCTTGAGCTTCTCATCCGGCCAGTCCTTGCTGGTGACCATTTTTTGGTCGAAGTAAATGAAAGGCGTCATCGGCAATAAGGCCTCGTTGTAAAGATTGGGCTGGTAGCCGATCTCACCAGTCCCATAAGAAACACCCAGCGGATTCTTCACCTCGGACGAGGACACGATTACCTTGTCGCCGGTGATCTTCATCCTGGCCGGATGCCAGACGCGATCCTTTCCCGCGACGAAGAAGAGCTTCACCTGATCGTCTCCCTTCGGAATCACTTTCGGATTGGCATAGTTGGTCGAGTCTTTGTGCCGTCCGACCGCATTGTAGGCAGTTCCAGCCACGACCAAGCCGCCCTCGGCATGATCGAATTCGATGATCACTCTATCTCCTTCGACCTTGTAGGATTTGAACATCGGCCCATCCACGACGAGGTCTTTTTTACCATATTGATTCTTGAGCGCGTGCAGCGCCAGTCGCTGTCCCGGCACGGCCTTGCACTGATAATGAATCGCGCCACTGATATCGATCTGCGATGCCATTCCGGTGTGAGGAATGTCACGCGCCAGCCATGTTCCGAGTCGCATCTCGGCTCCAGGATCGATACTCGGTTTGTTGACCTCCTTGCCAACATGCTTCATCGCCGCGCTGTAGAATTGATGAAAATACACCGGCAACTCCGGCTTGTCCCAAACGATGCGCCAACCGCGGATGAGACTGTGCAGGTTGTTGTAGTATGGCAGCCCTTCGCCCATATTAGCGTATCCCTGATTCCAAATTGCCCCTCGAATCGCATAGGGCACGACCGGACTCATGCGGCCATTGTAGAGCCAATTGGCATCCCGATTGGAACTGAGGTTCCCGGGAACAGGGGCGCTTATCTCTTTCGCCTCCCCGCCCTTCTTAATGGTCGCTTCATTGGCTGCAATCTGGTCTTCCAGTGATTTATAGAATTCCCCCCAAGCCCTCTGATGCTCGGGCGTGGTTGGATCGGTCATAAGACACTTCTGATGAATCGCTTTGCTGTAATCATCTTTTGCCGAGGCATAGCCCTCACGCGGCACCCAGGCCTGGATCGCAGTCTGGCTGAATGAACAATTCAGGATCCCGATGGGCACCTTCACCTCCTGATAAATCTCATGTGCGAAGGCAAAGGCAATCGCACTGTAGTTCCGGTATTCGCCATTTTTCCAGGCACCCGTGGCTTTCTTGATCGGATGCAATTGCGAGGTCACAGAACTCACTTGAAATTCGCGAATCGGAACGACCTTGCCCTCGTTCGCTGCCGTAAACTCATCGGCGAGCTTGGCGACTTTGCTCTTTCCCACGATCCACTGCATGTTGGATTGGCCGGACGCCATCCAAACCTCACCAACAAGAACATCGGTGAGCGTTTCTTTCTTTCCACCTTCTTCGCTGATGACGAGTTCAGCCGGTCGAAAACTGGCCTTGAGGTCATGCAATTCAATCGTCCACTTGCCGTCCTTTCCCGCGGTCGCGGATTTCTTCTGACCTGCAAACTCAACAGTCACCTTCGTCCCCGGCTTGCTCCAGCCCCAAACCGGAACAGACATCCCCCGCTGAAGAACAGCGTGATCGTGGAAGGGAGCTCCAAGTTGGACCGCGAGGTCACGAGGACCCTCCGGTTCGTTCGCCGCACTGGAAATAAATGTCGAAAAAGCAAGAGCAACCGCCGTGGCGATTCCATGAACAAAGTTTTTCATAAGCTAATTTAGAGAAGAACCATAGCTGCCGAAAAAATGAACCGAATTTTTAACGCACAACCTGTCCCTGTTTAAGCAAGAGGATCAATCAGGAATGACTCTCAGGGTGAAATAGGCCTACACCTTGGGCCAAGACGGGTCACCATTCAATGGTTTTCAAGCAGCAACCGATCCTACCGACTTCAATCGAGTCCCAATCTCGAGACAGCCTCATGGACCGACAGCCGGATGGGGCTATGTGTCGAAACAGAGCCACTCTCACGGCATGCTCTTTTCGATAAACTCCCAAGTTTCCAGACCCCACTTTCCCTCGGTCATGCACTTGGGATTATGCAGAAACTTCCTTGAGGGATCCTTGCGATTGAGACAACACGACCCCTCCGGGTAGTCACTCACCTCAGCAGGCAATTGGGTGAAATCGTAAGTAATTTTAAGCTGGTCCAGAGCCTCTCGGAACTTTCTGGTATTGAGTCCCCCTTGAACAATTCGAAGCTTCAGAGACTTCTTGATCGCCTCCGCTTCCTTCACAAACTCCGGAACATAATTTCTGACGCTCGAATCCGTCGTGCTCGTACCCCCGCCGGCATCCAGCGCCACTGCGACCGAAAAAACATCGAGATATTTTGATCCCCAGTAAAGGGAACCGGCGGCTCCCATGGAGAATCCCATGATAGTTCGCTTGCTCCTGTCTTTTGCGATGGCGTATTTTTTCTCAAGATGTGGCAACAATTCCTTGATTACATTGGTTTCAGGCATCTTCCCCTTGGCCCCATCCCGCCAAACTGTTCCGCCGTATTTTTCAGGAAATACGACAATCGCATCCCGGATCTTCCCCGCTTTCCTCGCGGCTTCATAACTGAGCATGACTTCGGGCGAAGAATTGCCACCACCCGCACCATGAAGAAACACGATCAAAGGATACGGCCCCTTGTCCTCGCTGTATTCCGGGGGCAAATACAGGGTGTGAATAATTTCATTCCCCGTGACAGGCCCCTTGAAGATCAAATTCTTTTGATACTTTCCTTGGTGAACAGCAGCAGCCTTTTGGCCCTGGGCCACACCCATTCCAAGTGCACAGAGAGCTAGAAGCATTCGTATCGTCATCATTATTTGGATTCTTGTTTAGCGCCAAGAAAACAACACCTCGCCCCAACTAGGAAGATAAAAACCCTCGAAGCCGGTTTTCCGGTTTTGCGTCTATCCAGACTCAATGTTAACTCCCCTCCCATGATACGCGTATTAGCCGCCCTGTTTCTAGCTGCCACTTTTGTCACCGCCGAGACACGTAAACCCAACATCATTTACGTCATGGTCGACGACCTCGGATATGGCGACCTCGGTTGTTACGGCCAAAAGACACTCAAGACTCCGCATCTCGACAGGATGGCGTCACAAGGAATGAAGTTTACCGATCACTATTCCGGTCACACCGTGTGCCGCCCATCCAGGTTGGTCCTCTGGCTTGGCCAGCACGTCGGAACGACGAAAGTCAACGGCAACATCAAGGCTGGTCTAACGGGAAAAGAAATGACCGTCGCCAAGAAACTCAAGAAAGCGGGATACACCACCGGAGGGGTCGGAAAGTGGGCTCTCGGACATGTTAGTAAGCCAGAGGAAATCAACAATCCCGGACATCCTAACAACAACGGATTCGACTACTGGTTCGGCTACATGAATCAGTCCAACGCTCACAATTTCTATCCCACCTTTCTTTGGGAGAACAAGACCCAGATCAAACTCCCGGGAAATGTCATCAGTGATGATCCCCGCGGAGCAGGACGTGTCGCGAGCAAGAAAGTTACCTATTCCCACCACAAAATGGTCGATCGCGGTTTTGAGTTCATCCGTAAAAACAAAGATAATCCCTTCCTTCTCCATATGCATTGGACCATCCCGCACACTAATAACGAAGCGGGCCGCGTGACTGGAGATGGTCAGGAGGTTCCCGACTACGGAATTTACAAAAACAAGGACTGGCCGACTCCCGAGAAAGGCTTCGCGGCCATGATCACCATGATGGACGACGATATGGGCAAGCTCTTCAAACTGCTCAAGGAACTCAAAATCGACAACAACACCCTGGTCATCTTTACCTCCGACAACGGGCCACACAACGAAGGTGGACACAAGCACGAGTTCTTCGATTCCAACGGACCGCTGAAGGGACACAAACGCTCCATGCATGACGGTGGAATTCGCGTTCCCTTCATCGCAAGATGGCCCGAAAAGATTAAGGCCGGTACCGTGTCCGACCTTCCCTCCGCCTTCTGGGATTTCCTTCCAACCGCTTGCGAAATCGCTGGCACAAGCTCTCCGGATAACATCGACGGCATTTCCTATCTCCCGACCCTTCTAGGAAAATCCGACCAACAGAAAAAACACGACTACCTCTACTGGAGCAGCCGGGAAGGCTCCACCTCTATTGGTGTCCGGCATCAGAACTGGAAGCTCGTCAAATATCGCGAAACCAAGGCGAACAAGAAAAAGAGAACCAAACCAAACGGGCCGGACGACTGGCGACTCTACGACATTTCCAAAGACCCTGGCGAAGAGAACGATCTTGCCAAAGAGAAACCCGAACTGGTCTTGAAGATCAAAGGCCTTGTTGAACGGGACAAACTCCCCCTCTCCGCTCAACGTAAATGAAATACCCCTAATCCCACCGGGGTTGCGTCCAACAACGTCGCCCCAGGGGAGAGGGAAGCTCCAGCTTTCCCCGTCTACCGCGATTCGAACTTATGGATCAGATCAGCTCACCGACGATTCCAGTGGAGTCTCCGAAGCGGGTATTCTTCAGGCCGATCTGTTGAAGCTGGGTGGAGAAGATATTGGAGAACGGGGTGTCCCTGGTGAATTTGAGGTATTGGCCGTGTTTGAAGCCTAGCTTTTTGCCTCCGGCGAGAACGAGGGGGTAGTTCCGGTTGGTGTGGGTGGTGCTGTTGCTGCTGCCGTAGAGGAAGGTGGTGTAGTCGAGAAGGCTGTCGCTGGATTCCGGAGCTGCCGAGGTGTTTCGCATCCGGGTCAGGAAGTGGGAGAACTCGGTGGCAAGGAAGCGATCCCACTTACCAAGAGGTTCTACCCCGTCAGCCTTGTTCCAGGCGTGAGCCAGTCCGTGAAGGTGTTTCCCGAAGCCGAGGAGTTGAGGGAATTTTCCACCCAAAGTGGTGGCGTCGCCCATGCTGGCGATTTGGTAGGTGGCGACCCGTGTGGAGTCGGTTTGAAACGCCAGATGAATCAACTCATACATTGTGCGAATATACTGTTCGGGGATCTGGTGATCAGAGTCGAGCTTAAGGCGTTCTCGTTCTTCGTCGGTCAAGGTCGGTTTGGCGATGTCGATCCAGGCCTGGGATTGTTCGACGTGTTTTTCCACCTGCCGGACCGAGTCCATGTATTCGTCGAGCTTCTGCTGGTCGTGATTACCAAGCTTGCGGCGAACGTTGTTGGCATCTTCGAGGACAAGGTCGAGAAGGTGAGCGGAACTTTTGAGTCTACGGCGATTTCTCGCAGTGTCCGGATCGCCGGCACCGAAGAGGCGTTCGTAGATACGGCGGGGTTGGTTGACGGCAGGAATCGGGCGGCCGTGTTTGTTGAAGGAGAGAGTACTGGATCGAGTGGGTTCGCCCACTCCACCATCGGTGGACATGATCAGCGAGTCGTAACGGGTTTGGCCGGCATAATGCTCTGCGACAACCTGATCCATGGACTGAACATTCCGTAGATTGTTGGTGAGAATGTTCCAACCAGTAAGGAATGTGTCAGCACTGTCGTGTCCGTCAATCTTTTCGGCTTCAGGGTGAGAAAGTCCGCCAAGAACAGTGAGATGATCGCGATGAGGCTCCAGTGGTTTGAGACTCTTGTTGAACTGAAAGTCCTTACCTTCGCCTTTGGGGAACCAGTGCCAGTCTTGTTTGTCTTCCTGCAAGGGTAGAGAGACTCCGAAAGGAAAATAGACAACACCGAGCCTGGCGGGAGGCGGAGTGGTCTTCTTGCCACTGGCCATGCAGTCCAGCACCGGAAGGGCAAGACAAGCTCCTGCTCCCCGGAGAAATGTGCGTCGACCAATGTGTTGATTCCTCATTACTTTGTCAAAAAGGCTTTACTAGTTACGATGCTTTCAACCAGTGATTGCAAACGAAGGCCATTTTTTAGTGATTTTTTTGTAATTTCTTCGACCAACGGCTCATCAGAGAACTCCAGGGAGCGCCCCATGGCGTAGGCTAAAAGCTTACTGGTGAGTGCTTGAGCAAATTGTTGCCTCCGCTCGGTGAGCAGGTATTTCTTGAGTTCATCCAAATTCTTCAACTCTCTGCCATCGGGGAGCTTGCCCGTGGAATCCACCGGATGACGGGCCACGACTTTCTTCCCGTGTTTGCGGGGGATTTCCTCACGGATCAAACCAGTAGCTCCGTAGGCTTCGAACATTTGCCCCCAGGGATCAATGTTTCGATGGCAATCGGCACAGGCCGGATCACCCCGATGAATGCCAAGTTGCTCGCGGATGGGCAGTTTCGAAAATTTGGGATCACTTTCGTCGAGTGGCGGAACATTGGGCGGAGGAGGAGGAGGAGGATCATTGAGCAGGTTTTTGCGAACGAAGACCGCCCGCTTGATGATGCTGGAGTCATATCCGGTCGAATGCCCCAGCAAAACTGAGCCATGGGTCAAGACCCCACCCCGCTCCGCTGACTTTTTGACTTTGCGAAAGTCTCCTCCGTAAACCCCTTCGATCTTGTAATGATCTGCCAGTTCCTGGTTCACCAATTGAAAGTCCGACTCGATGAAGTTCTCCGCCGAGAGATTCCTGCGTAGGATCTCCCCGAAAAAGTGAATCGTTTCATTCCGGAAATTCTCCTTAAGATCCGGATGTGGTTTCCCATAGATATTGGGTTCGATTTCAATGCGATCAATGGCATCCACATCCAGCCATTGGGTGGCGAAGGTTCGAATGAACTCATCAGCGCGCGGGTCTTTCACCATTCGTGCCACCTTTTGTCGCAGGGCGTCTGGCTCGGTAAGCTTGTTCTGATTCGCGAGATCTCGTAGCCAATCATCGGGAAGAGTATTCCATAGGAAGTAAGAAAGTCTGGCGGCAAGCTCATGGGAGTTAAGTTTCCTTTTCTCCTGAGATTCAGGCTCCATCAGATAGAGAAAGTCTTGTGAAACCAAGACCAGCACCAAGGTCTCTCTCAGCGCCTCTTCAAAGCTTGGAAAATCGGGGCGAATCCTCGTGAAGAATGAAGTGAGCTTCTCAACCTCCTCAGGAGCCACTTCTTTCCGCCAAGCCTTCGGTAGGAAATCCTTTAGAATGTGCGCAACTTGTTTCGCTTCGTTGTCCGGATACTTCTCTTTGGAATCAATCAGAATGTCTTGATGGTGTTTGGGTGGCCAAGACTCATAGATGGGGCCTTTAAATTCCACGGACTCGACGACCAGGTAAGGAAGATCGGGGTCTTCGATGCGGAAGTTTCGATCCTTCCCTTTCTCATCTTTTCTTTTCTCCATTTTGACCTCCGCGTATTCGTTGGCAACATTCATCACGTTGACCAAGAGCCCTGGGTATTTCCCCTGACCGCGCACTGGAAGCGGGAAGTTCTCCAACCTTCCTCGAAAGACATATTCGTGCATCCCTTGTTTTGTAATGTCCAGTTCGGCAAGAGTCTTTTCCTGAAGCAAAGTGTCCGGACGATACCCAACAACGACCCTTAACCTGGGGATCGGACCCTTTTTCTCCGGCAGATCAGCCTTCACCTTGACCCGGATTTCGAAAGGGCCTTCGTCCGGGTAGTCATCCTTAATCCGACCAATGAAGCGGACCTTGGGACCCAGACGATTTCCGGCAATTTCGCCCCTCTCCATCCGGACTTTGCTAGACTCCTTGAAAGTGTGGTGAAACATCTTGGGCTGAGGGCCAGTGATTATCACTTTGTCGAGAGCATCTCGGGCCGCGCTAATATAGTGCTCCATTTGTTCGCCAGTCATCTGGAGAGAGCTGCCATTATTACGAAGCCCGTCTCGCGACATCGGATCCTGGGGGATGTCCTGAATGTGGTTGATATCGAGCCCCAACAGGTCCCGCATCGTGTTCTGATACTGGTCACGAGTGAGTCTGCGCAGGACGACCTGTCCGCCTTTACTTTGGTGGACTTTGTGGGCGTGTTCGATGGTGGCATTGAGCCAATCCAGAACAATTTTGCGCTCTTCGGCAGTGAGGTCCTCTTCGTCATCAGGTGGCATTTCCCCGAGGTTGATCACTCCCCGGACATCATGCCATGTTTCGGCGGACCGGTCCTTGATCATGTCGGAAGAGAGGGTATCGAGGCGGATTTTCCCTTTCTGCTTCTGCTCACCGTGACAGCCGAAACATTTATTCTCGAGAATGGGTCGCACCTGATCTTCGTATCCGCCGGGAGCCGCCGGCGAATCTGGCTTGGCGGCCAGAGAGCCGCAAAACATCAAGAGCAGAGGTAAATATTTCAAGCTGGTCAGGATCCTTAACATCTGGTTCTTCCGGGGGCTCTATCGCTGGTTGAATTGAACTTGGTGACTCGGAAACCAAATTCAGTTTTGCACCTCAGATGGGAACCGTTCGTAATCTCTATACGCTAGTTTGTAGGCCAACATACGGGACAAATCTGTCCCTTGTATCAATGGCTGAGACATCCAGAGCCGAAAGCCGTCGCCCTATCCCCAAATCGAACTCGCGGTGGCGTTGGCGTCCGCAAAGCGGTCGATCTTGACCCCAGCGTCCTGAAGCATGGTGGTCCACAGGTTCGCGAGAGGAGTATTTTCCTTCTCTGCCAAGCGGTGCTCGCCATGTTGGAGCCCTTTGAATCCACCACCCGTCAATAGGCAGGGCACATTAGTATTGCGGTGAGCGGTGCGGAGTCCCCCGCCATTGTAGACGAGGCTGTTGTCGAAAAGCGTGCCGCCATTCGGATCGAGCGGATCCTTGATGGCGCGGAGCTGGTCGATGAAACCGGAGTAGAGCTGCATCCATTTCTTCGTTCGCTTCAGATTGAGCTCATGCAGTGAGACATTGGAGCCATAGTGCGAAAGGGTGTGCGGCGAAGAGGACATGCCCATGCTCTGGAGCAGGCCGGCATCGGGCATGCGATAGGTTACTACTCTGGTAGAGTCGGTTTGCCAAGCGGCGAGGATCATCTTGAACATGGTCTTGATCTCCGGCTCTCCCTGCATCCCTTCCGGGGGCTTGGTCTGGGTGGTCTTGGGATATGGAATGTCGATCCACTCTTCTTCACGACTCAGACCAAGTTCGATATCGCGAATGCTGGTGGTGTAGTCCTCCAGTTTCTCCCTGTCATCTTTGCTCAGCATGCGTTTCGTCGAGTTCCCTTCGAACTCCAGGATATCGAAGATGCTGCGGCGTTGTTTGAGCGTGTGCAGCATTTCCTCCCGGCTGACATCCCCGCCAAAGATCTTGAAGAAGACTTCCAGCGGAGAGGCAAAACCCGGCAGCGGGCTGCCATCTTCGCGATAGGACATGGCCACCCCGCCATGACCATTACCGGAGTCGCTGTTTTCACAGTTGAGCTGCAGACTTTCATGGCGGGTCCCCTTCCCCAAGTGCTGTGCAGCCACCTGATCGCAGGAAATGCTGTTGTGCCGCGCCTTGCCCGAAAAGCCGACCACATTGGCGCAGGTCAGGACGGCTTCGCTGCCCTCGTGAGGCTGCTTGTTCTCTGCGTTTGTGAAGTTGGAGACCATGGTCACATGCCCGAGATTCTTCTTCATCGGATCCCAACCGGCAGGCAAGGCCAGGTCCTTCAGGCTGCCACCTTCCGTTGGGTAGAAATGCTTCTCCATGTGGCCGTGACCCATCGACATCCAGAGAAGGCGACGCACGGAGTTTTTGGCGAGTTCCTTTTCAGTAGCTGCTTGAACAGAAGAAGGAAGCAGGCTGGACAAGAACGGCAGCGTTAAAGCCTTTGTTCCGTTACGGAGAAAAGTACGCCGGTTAGAAGTGGTTGTGAGGTTCATTGGGAAATCTTGGGGCTCAAAGGTTTGGTATCTTTCTTGTCAGTTGCATTCTCTGATTCGGCTTCTTCAATAATTTCCATGTCGCTTAACCATTGCAAATAAAGATCCGGCCAAGTGGAAAGCGGGTGCTTTTTAGGTCGCAAGGAGAATCCGTGACCACCCTTGTCAAAGAAGTGGACTCGAATGGATGCGCCGGCTTCTTTCAAAGCTTCTCCATAGATTTCACTTCCAGGAAAAAAACCGTCGTCTCTGGCCGATACGATCAGGGTTGGGCTGATTTCATTGGAAACCGTAAACTCCTTACTCAGTGCCTTCCCCTTGTTCATGTAGGCCGGGTAAAGCAAAACCGTGAAGTCTGGTTTGCAGCTGACATCGTCAAGCTCATCGACTTCCTCATAGGTTTGAATATCAAAACCGGCACTGACCCGGGCCGCAAGGTGTCCTCCCGCCGAAGAACCCATCACTCCAATCCGCCTTGGGTCGATGTTCCACTCTGATGCTCGCGAGCGGACAGTTCGGACTGCTCGCTGAACATCCTGAAACGCTTCACTCCGTTTCTTTGGAGCGCGGTAAATCAGAATATATGCGGAGATTCCGTGATCATTGAGCCATTTGGCGATCGGGGTCATCTTCGTCGTGACAAGATGGCTATACCCTCCTCCCGGACATAAAATGATCGCGGGTCCAGGCTTCTTCTTACCGGGAGCCGGGAAATAGCGCAACGAAGGCTGGGTGATATCGGTAAGGCGGATGTGTCCATCTCCTCGATCAGGCTTAGGCGTTCCCATGCCTTCGTTATTTTGACTCGCGACATCTTTGGGCCAGAGCTTAATGATCTCGCTTGCCTTCTCCTCTCCCTGGAGAATCGAGACGGCGAGAAATAGAACGAATGGAATGAGGCGATCCATGATTATCGATTCGAAAACGGTTCACTGGTTACAATTTTTTTGATCATGGCCCGAACCGGAAAATCATCAGGCTCCAATTCGTTTAATGACTTTTCGATCATTGGCAGATCGGTGAAACTCACGTCGCGACCCAAGGCATAGCATAACAGCCCTTCGAAGATCGAAGCTGCCACCGCCCTCTCCTCCTTCATCAGGGCCGCTTTGAGTCCATGCACATCTTTGAATGTCTCGCCATTGGGCAACTCTCCGCTGGCATCGACGGGATAGATTTTCTTAGGGCGGCGGGAAACTTGCTGAGCTTCCTGCGCTTCCGTGACCAGTTCCTCATCCCGCCAAAGCCCGACGGCATCAAAGTTTTCCAATCCCAAGCCAATGAAATCGAAGCGCGCATGACAGGAGGCGCATTGCGCTTTGGTCTGATGCAGCTCGACCAAGGAGCGCACACTGGCCAAGGGATTCGCTCCGGCATCCAATTCAGGAACGTTCGGAGGAGGTGGCGGTGGCGGGTCATTGAGCAGGATCTCTTTCACCAACGAACCACGAATCACGGGAGACGTTCGATTTCCCATCGTGCCGGCCGACAAAAACGCGGACTGGGTCATCAATCCGCCGCGCGGTGACCCGGGTGGCAGCTGGAGCTTTTTAAAGGCATCACCAGCATAGATCTCCGCAAGGCCGTACTTCATCGCCAGCACCCCATTGACCATCACGAAATCAGAATCGATGAGATTGGCAGCGGACAGATTCTCCTTCACCAGCGTTTTGAAAAACTCAATCGGCTCCTGTCTCGCGGCTTGAATCATCCCGTCGGTGCGGTGCAGTAACAACTTCGAGTTCAGAGTGAGCGAGTCGAATCGATCCAAGTGCGTCCATTGCGACATGAACCCTTTGAAGAATTGGTCCGCGAGGGGGCTGTCCAACATCCGGTCAAGCTGCTGCTCCAGAACCGCAGGTTTGAGAAGCTCACCGCCCTCAGCCAACTGCAACAGTTCTTTGTCAGGAGGGCTACTCCAGAGGAAATAGGAAAGGCGATTCGCCATGCTGACGGCATCGAGAGTTCTCTCCTTCGCCGCCTTCTCCCGGGGTTCCAGCAGGTAGAGAAAACGGGTGGATGTCAGGATCATCGCAAGCGGATCGACGATCGCCTCCCGGAAACTGAGTCCGGCTTTGCGCTTTTCTCGATAGAATCTGAAGAGCCTGTCTTGATAGCCCTCCGGAAGCCCGCGTTTACGAAACGCGATCTCGGCAAATTCAGCCAAGAATCGAGCAGCAACAGAATCGAACCCCTCGTCGGTCGCGGTCGCCAATTGATACTTCTCGACCAATTTCTCAAAGGGCGACTTGGGATCGTAGAAGGGTCCTTCAACTTCCATCCACTTGGCAAAGATGGTGTCTTTCGGAGCTTCCGGCTCGATCGGCCGGTACTGATGATAGAACTGCTCGGAGCTTGGCCCACCGCGTTTATCCTCCAGCAAATAGAGGTGTCGCCTGGACTGGTGCCAGTGGTCCGGGCGAAAGTCAGGCTGAAACGCAGGGTAGTAAAGGGTTTCATGGGTCGAAGGTTCTTCAATCGTTCCTCGAATCCAAAAACTCCCGAATGCCCTTCCGTGCTTGCCGCCCAGTTTTCCGTTCTTCTCCATCAGGCGGACCCCGCGACGGATGTTGACACCATCGACCACGCCGCCGCAAAAACGAACGCGGTAGTGGGCCCGGGCATCCTGCCGAACGAAGACGTTCACATGTTCCACCAGCAGATCATGCGACAACATGCGGCCCTTGGCATGGATGTGCAGGTTCCGCTCGTAGTATTCCCGCTGTCCCTTCCAAACACCATTTTTGGCATTCGGGCCATCCGTATCGTAGGTAGCCCATTCCTTATCGGTAAGTCCGGCTTCAGCAGGCGTTTTTCCCTGTTCCTTGACCAGCCTGACCTTCTCCATAATTTCGTAGATCCGCTTGCTCCGACCTTCCGTGTTGGCGAACTCCTTCCGCTCAAGCACTTTGGACTCCTGCCTCGGCTCACAGGCCCAATGCAATGCCGTGCGGGCGACTTCCCGGCCGTAAGCGAAATACTTCTCCAGCTCGATCGCACTCAGAGATTGGTTCTGGCCGATGGTGTCAAATCGTCCGCCGGGGTCATCGGGCAACTTGTCAGGCGAGAGCCGTATCCCCATGAGGTTCTTGATCGTCGCGGTGTATTCCCGCTGATTCAGACGTCTCAGAGCGATTTCGCCACCGCTGTCCCGGAGTAACTTGTGAGCGGCCTGCAAGGCTTCCGTTAAATCCCCCACCACTCCGGCCAACTCATCCTTCGGCGGGCGCGGTTTCTTTTTTGGCGGCATTTCGCCCGCGTTGAGTTGGTCGAGGATGTCCTGCCAGTGCAGCGCATCTGTGCTGTTTCCAATTGAACGAGTTAATCCCTCGAGATTGAGATCTGCTTTCGAAGTGGCCTCGTCATGGCAATCGTAACAATGCGTTTCGAAGAAGGGTTCGATCGACTTTGGAATGGGAATTCCAGTTTCATCGCCCAGCACCGGGCTAGTTAAGAGTCCGACAATGGGAAAGATTTTGGAGGCCGCCTTATTCATTCGTCACCTCCCAAATCGCTTCTTCCGAGACAGAAAACGAGCCCAAAAGTTTCGTTTCCAATTGATGGCGCAAATTCTCCAGCTCAGCAATTTCCTCCTTGGAGAGAACCTCGGTCAGAAAGAGCGACCATCTTGGTTGGCCCCAATTTGTTTCCTCGTAAACCTCCCCTTCACGCTCGATGAGAAGCAACCCGGAGGTTTGGTGATTCATGATCTCTCCAAACACGAGATCCAACTGGACGCTGTCGCCCTCCAAATCGAACCACGGACCGCAGGCAAATCCGGCCATGGCATTCAAGCAGGGATACGAGGGATGGTTCGTGCGGGGAATCCCCAGCTCTTTGAAGGGAGAGTCGCGGCGCGAACCTTCGAAGACCGGCTTTCCATTGATCGCGACAAGCAGATGATTATCGGCATAACCCCAAAACCGATACCGTCCTTTCTTCGGCGGGCTAACTGTTCCCTGATACCAGGCAAGCCAACCAAACTCCCGCGAGTACGGGGCGAGGCCTGCCCGATCCGGGAATGTTTTGAAATTCCCCGCAATTCCGGAAAATCGCAGGGGCGAGCCTTCCTTCATCGCATCTAAACTTGCGCGGTCCGTGAAACCGGATTTCACAAGAGGGAGAATCTGACGCGCGATGACATCCTGATTCCGCTTTTGTCGCGGAATAACGGGTGAACCTTCGAAACCGAGAATTCTACCACGCAAAGACCTCGACTCTGGTGATCGCGATATCGCCGTAAGCTCGGCAATATTAAGATGCATGTCAGAGAGCAGCTGGGTCTTTCCGTCCCGACTAAACTTGGCGAGATCGCCGGCAAACATCCGCTGTTCGTCCTTACCACTTTCTCCGTTGATGGCAATCTGGCCATCCAGCACGAGCACCCTCGAACCCGACTCGTTTGCCTTCACAACGAAACTCGTTCCCAGGTCGGTAATTTTTCGCTCGGGCGTATCAACGACGAATCCAATTCCTTGCGGAGGCACGACCAGCTTCATTTCTCCTTTGGAGAGGTTCACATGCATTGTGCTTTCCAAATCCAAGGACAGGGGAGCCGTGGCCAGGGCATGAACCCCGGAATCGCGGTAAGCCAACTCAACCAAGCCCGTGTCCATCGTAAGCTCATCGCCGGCAAACAGTTCGTCTCCGACCGCCAATCGCCGATCTCCATTCACCCGGCCCTCGCCTTCGACATGAATCACTCTTGCGACAAGCAATTTCGATTCGCGCGGATTCCAATCCACGAAGAGAAAGAGCCCAAGCACCACCAAGGCCACGATGCCCGCTGCCATTGGCCAAAACCGCTTGATCGAGGGAATATCGGGCTCAACGGAGTCGGTCAGGAATTCTTCATCCGCGGCGAGCTGCTGCCACTTCGAATCAATCGTAGCCAATGTTCGCAGAGATCTGCGCGCCTCGGGGTCAGTTCGAAGCAGTTCCTCCAGAAGAGCAAACTCCTCAGATGAAATCGCGCCATCCAAATAACGATGCAGTAACTTTTCCTCGTCCCCTGTCATGATGTCTGGTTGATCGTTCGTTCAATGCAACGTTGCAATTCCCGCCGAATCCTTGCGAGGAGTTGATAAAGCGAACCCTCGCTCCGTCCCAGTTGGGCTGCCATTTCGCGAATCGACTGATCCCGCCCATACGCTGCCAGCGCCAATTCCCGGCGCTCTTTCGGCAATCGCTGAATGCATCCCTCAAGCGCCTCCAACTGCCGGTTGCGCATCGGCAGCTCATCCGCCGCCTCGTCCGCGAGTAACTTCACGATATCCTCCGACAAGACCAGACGATCCCGCGCGAAACGTCGTCGGGTCATGAGCAACTCGTAGCGCGCAATCATGCAAGCCCATGCTCCAAACGCGTGATGATCGTCCAACGAAGAAAACTTGCGCCACGCCGCAATACTCACATCCTGCATCACCTCGTCGACCTCCTGCGCGCGCGGACAGCACGACCGCACAAAGGCCCGCAGCTCCGGCTCATGATGCGTCCACAGCCGCAGAAACGCCTCATGGAAATCCATCAGATCGTTCGGATGTTGGGGATCTTCATCAGCCATATAATGAGACTCTTCACCCCTTTGCTGCCGTAGATTCGGAAATTTGACGAATTATTTCTGAATCCTTGGTTATTTCTCGATCACGCGCAGCGGATAGACCGAGTCAAAACAACCGAAATGAGTCAGCGTAAACGCTTCGAATCACCGGCAAACCTACTTCGCGGGCCGCTTTTCGTAGGCATCTTCGTTCACCAGCCCCGGCTGCATCCTGGTCCACCATTGATCGTAAATCTTACGCAGTTGAGCCACGACTTCGGGATGTTCACCGATAACATTTTTAGTTTCACCAGGGTCGTTCTTGAGGTCGAAAAGCTCCTCCCCTTTCTTGTTATTGACCAGAGTGAATCGTTTGTTCTGGATGGAAACTCTTTTGTATTTCGATTGGGCGGCCTCACCCGGCAACCAGGCACCGACGTGGTGCACCAAATGCCGGTCGTCCTCCCAATCGGTCTCGGGGTTCTTGAAAATGGGAACCAGACTTCGCCCCTCAACCTGTTGCTTGAGCTGATCGGTCATCGTGGTGCCGGTAAGTTCCAGGAGGGTCGGCATGATGTCCATCTGGCTGATGAGCGTTGCGCACTCTGAACCACCCTGAATGCCGCCGCCCGGCCATCTGATAAAAACAGGCACACGGGTACCGCCCTGGTACGGGTGTCCCTTTTGACCATTCATCCCGGCATTGTAAATTTTTGAGGTTCCCGAAGCGCCATTGTCACTTCCAATGAAGATGAATAAAGTATTGTCCGCGATGCCCCATTCTTCGAGTTGCTGAATCAGCTCGCCGATACGTTTATCAATGTTTTCAACCTCCCAATAGATCTTCGCAACCTGTGTTGTCATGTCCGGATGGGACCCAAGGAATTTTTTATAATCCTCATTGGGCATATCACTCGAATCCTCTTTGTAAGGGCCGTGGGGCGATTTGGGTGGGAGATAAACGAAAAAGGGTTTCTTTGCCTGACGTTGAACGTCCATCCATTCGGTCGCTTTCTCGAAAAATAAATCAGTAGGGTAGGTGCCATCCATTCTCTGCGGTTTTTCATTGTGAGAAATGGTGGCTTTCATTCTTGAGCCCTTTTCGTACATCCAGCACTCATCAAACCCGCGATTCTCGGGACGGTAAGGCCCTTCATTGCCATTGTGCCACTTGCCGAAAAAACCCGTGGCATACCCGGCTGTTTTGAGAGCTTGCGACAGCGTGATCGTATCCAGACTCAAGCGCTCGCGCCCTTGGATGGTATGGGTCACACCGCCCAAAAACTCATGGCGGCCACTCAGGAGTTTCGCACGGCTGGGGGAACACCGTGCACTGGAATGATACCGCGTTAAGAGCAGACTTTCTTTTTTAAGGGCGTCAATATTGGGGGTTTTGATGATGGGATTTCCTAAGCAGGTATAATTCCCATAGCTGGAATCATCCGGCATGATCACGATGATGTTCGGTTTCGATCCCGCGGGTTTGGAATCCGGCTCTGCGGATGCGACCGTAGCGTTCGCGAGGATGGCTGCCGTGATCAGCAGAAGAGGTAAGAATGGGGATTTCATGGGGGTGAACTTGTACTAATTTATGGATGTCATTGTTTTTATGGATTTCTTGGAAAGGATGCCAAAAATGAGGGAACTTTTGTTCTTTTTACTGAGAGCTCTGCGTCCGCAAGAACATTCTTGGTTCGGTGAAGGTCATCTGAACGACCGCGTCACCATTGCTGTCAGTGGTTAGGATGTGCTCGTCGAGCCCTCCAATCGTACCTGGATCGCCTGGATCACCTTGGGTCAGATGCAAGACAGTTGTTCCCGGATTGAACTCCAAGGATACCGAGGAGCGGAGTTCATAGGCGGTGTTGCTCTTTCCTTCGAGCGTCAGTTCGTAGACGTTACCACTGATTCGTCGAAACGAAGTGATCTCCAGGAAGCTTCCAGGAACGGGAGCGTCATCGAGAACGAACGAGAAGTCCCTCTCGGGCTCCGTTTGGAACGGGTTTGCAGCCGCAAAGTCCAGACGTGCGGCGCCATAAGCCCCCGTAATAGAGTCGAAGCGCCAAAAGAACTCGCCGTCATTGCTGCTCCCAGAATCGGCCAACACCGAAAACCAGACCTGCGTTCCTCCAGGCAGATTCGTCGGGGGTACGTTTGCCTCGAACACATAAATGTCTTCCTCCTCGGGATCTCCACCGAAGTTTTCTCCTGTGTCGACAATCTCTGTAAAGGTGACCCTAGTGGAGCTTAGGATATTTCCCTGGTCCGGCAGCTCACCAGAATCCGCGTAAAAGATGATGTCGAATGATATGGGAGTAGTGGGTACATCGTTGTCGTCGAAATACCCCCACCATTTTACGCTGCGGACGGTTACTGGAGAAGCCAGAGTCAAGTTGTCGGCCGCTTGCGCGCCCCTGTTAGAAAGACCGTTAACATCTGATATGGTGCCGGCGTCTGAAGAACTGGGATTAGCGACCCGCTGTGAGAAAACGGGTGCAGCCAGGGAAACTCCAGGCAATGCGATTGCTACAAAGAGCCCACTCAAGAAGGTGCGAATCAGGCTTACGTTGAGAAGAGAGGATGTGGGAAAGCGTTTCATATAGAATTGAAGAAGCCAATGTTACAGGTGGACTTCCAGTGGTGCTCCGACCTGCCGCATTTTTTTGGCAATTTCTTTAGAGCCCATCAGATTTGCGTCCATCTGTGCTCATCCGTGAAAATCTATGTTCCAAAATTTCCAACACAGATTCGCTTCGCTCGACACAGATGAACACGAATTAACACGAATGGGCTTCGCCCTTAATTTACATCTGCGGTTCATTCCTGAGCCACCGGTGCCGCAATCACGACCATTCCCAGCAGCGGCGACGCGCCTTCCACCTCGATGCGGAGGTCGACGCCTTCACTTGATCCAAAGTTGGCGTCGCTGACTCGGAAGCGATGTTCTTTCCAGAAGGGTTTGTTTTTCAGTTCAAAGTCGACGGTGTCGCCGAGCTTTATGCCAGCCTGCCCTTGGTAGTAAGTCTTGATATTGCAGTGGTCTTCGATCCGGAAATAGAGCGTAATTTCGACTTCCTTGATCGCCCCGTTCTGAAACCCGGGATCGGTCACCTTCAACTCGAAACTGTTGCCCTCCACCAAACGCGCGGACGGCAACCGACGCCCATCCTGCGAGTCCTTGGCCAAGCCCGAGTTCGGGACGATCAAGGCGTCCTCCATGCGCAGGTTGCTCATGTCCAACTCCAGTCCGTATCCCTTGGGGAACGGCTGGTTCGCATCGGCGAGGATATAGACTGTCTCGATGGGATTCCCGGGCTGGAATTCTGCGGCAGCGGAGCGCAAAAACCCTTTCGCGAAATGAAAGTCCTCAAAGGATACCTGTCCCTCGTTCTCGAATCCGAGGTGATGCGAACCCGCTCCGCCCGACTGCACCGTAATCCTAGCGCCTTTTCCACAATGGATGCTGTTCGCTCCCCGGTTGCTCGGTCCGGTAATCGACGTTTGTTGACCGAAGAAAAGTCCGCCCTGAATGTCCCAGGTTTTATCCGACGTCCCCATCGCAAGACAGCAATAGAATCGGGCTTCTCCAGCGAAACTCGGATACGTCCTGATGCCGTAAGTCCCATCGCGCCCGCCGATGTGATTGATGTTGCAGGTGGACGAGATGATGTCGAAAGACTTTGCCCCATTTTTGAACGCGTAACCTTGTTGAAGCTGCTCACCGCCAACCATCAGGGCTTGGCCGCTGGAATCGTCGACGGTCATGAAGGTGTGCGAAGCATGGTTGAAAATGCTCATCACGACATAGTTGTCGCAGCCGTTGAGATAGATGGGCTCGTAGGCCTCATTCACCCTGAATTTGAACTCCTCCAACGCTGACGTCTTTGGGCTACTGGGAAGCCACGCATTCCGCCAGAAATCAGGCTTGATGTGACAGTTCTGGATCCGCCCTCCGGAAGAGTGGTTCGCCCGGTAGGTGGCCCGAAGTCCACCGATGAAGGAATACTCCACGAGGTGGTGATCACCATTGAGCTCCAGTCCCAGCCAGGGATTCGAAGCCGAGCAGTCGATGACGTAGTTCCCCTCTCCATTGGCTCGCACCATCCAGGGATACTTTTTGAAGTTCTTGTATTCCTGGTTCGGGTAATAGAAGCCGATCCCGCGCAATCCGCTACCGTCCCCGAGGGTGAGAAACGGCGTTCCATTTTCATCCCCCTCGCCCGTCTCGATGAACAAAGCACTGCCCAATTGCTCTTTGGGCTTGTTGCCCAGGACATGACGCCCCCCGCTGTTGCCTCGAAGCTCCACTCCCTCACCCAGGTTCAACGCTTCGGTGATCCGATATTCACCATCGGGCACGAACACGATCCCACCATCGTTGGCGGAAGCCGCCTCGATCGCTTTCTTCAAAGCCGCTGTGTCATCGGCTTTTCGATCGCCAACCGCTCCGTAGTCCTGGACGTTGAACAGATCAGATTTCGCCGGCTTGCGGGTTCGGTCGTAGGTGTTATTGAAAGTCGGCAGCTTCTCGTCATAATGATGCTCGCGATACACCGTTCGGCGACCGAGAATCTCCGTCTTCCCCTTGACGGTGCAGTTCACGAGTTCGGCGACTCCATTTCGAATCGAGATCGAACGTTTCCCTCCTTCAATGCTGGTGGTGTGCATTTTGTAGTGGGTGCGGTCCTTACCCCAGATTCCGTATTCAGATCCCTGCAAGGTACTCCCCACGATTCGGAAGCCTTTCGCGTCGTCTACATGGAGTGCAGTGTCGCAATCCGTAACGGAGAAATAGGACAGCTCTCCGCTGGCATCATCCCCTGAAACGCCGCGCTCGAAGTGGAGTCCTTTCTGATACCCGGAGACGGTAGAAAAACCGGCATAGAATCCATCCATTTCGTATATGTGTAGACCGGTTCCGTGCTGGCGCATGTAGGCGGCATGCACACCGCCTTCGGGAGGACTGCCCGGCAGCTGCGACCAAGTCCAGTAGTCAGGTGAAAAGTGGATGGTATCGTAGCGTGAAACGGCAAAGCTTCGATCGGCCGAAAGCCCGGTGTGAAGTGGGCTGCCGTAGATACCACGCAAGCAGCAGGTGCTCGCCTGAGAGAGATCGATGCCGCGCCCGGGATTGATGAGATTGATATTCTCGATCGTTACCACCGAGGCTTGCCCCCGGATCACCAAAGGGGACTCTGCTAACGAATTTGAACCCGTTGAGTACGAGACCTGCTGTTCGGGATGCCAGAAGGTCAGGTCTCTCACCCCACAACCACTGCCTTTGATCAGCACACTCTGTTCGTGCTCCTGGTTGTGAATCATCAGGATCGTCCCCTGAGCTGGGCGGTCCGGACTGATTTGACTCCAGCGACCGCGAAGAAAAACGTTCGAGGCAATCGTCAGCATACCCTCCAATCGGTATCGGCCCTCCGGCAGGAAAACCGTACCGCCCCCGGCCGCGCTGGCGTCGTCGATAGCCTTTTGAATGGCGGGTGTGCAGTCGGCAGTGGCAGGATCGTCCGGCAGGTCGTATGCCGCGTCAGTCAACGAGCAGAACG
Organism: bacterium; assembly: GCA_018222765.1. Classification (GTDB taxonomy): domain Bacteria; phylum Verrucomicrobiota; class Verrucomicrobiia; order Verrucomicrobiales; family Akkermansiaceae; genus SW10. Next base: position 30,464 of record JAAEZT010000030.1, read on the forward strand.
CGACGATCACGTCATCTGTCGGAAATTTGGGATCATCAGCAATCACCCGCCACCTCTCGTCGCTCATGGCCGGAGTGGTGAGAAGACAGCCACATAGAGCAAAGAGCATTTTCATCGATCTGAGTTATTCAAAAGTTGCGATCAGTTGATCGAGCTTGGGGAGCACTTCCTGATCTTCCGGCGAGACGAGTTTCACCTCGATCTGAAACCCTTTTCCGGCCGGCAGATCGGCGAACGATGCCTTCGCCGGCGTGCGAGCGACCTGTTTCGCGAAGCCGGGAACCAACGAGTAAGTCTCCCGGGAATCCTGCCACTCGGACCACTGATCGATCTGGCCATCGCCATCCTGATCGACTCCCGCTCTCATCTTGGCCGTTCCGACCCAGGGACCGTCACTGACGAAGTCGGTCTCGGTCTGGGTAATCAGGTAGAACTTGCCGTCGGCGAACATGATATCGGGATCCGGATGCCCCGAGCCGATGTGTCCGTAAAAGCGGAACGGTTGGTTAATATTTTCTGAGGTGAAAAGCCCGACGCTCATCCCCGCCCGATCATGGGCACCGGCCGGATCGTAGTCGCCCACCAGGTAATACTGTCCCCCGATCGCGATGGCCGCCCAGTCGCCGAAGGCGTCTTGTTCGGGCTCGTGGATCTCATAGGTCACCACCTTTTCTTCACCCTTCCAATGGGGGTGCTCAAAGGTGCCCGTCTTCCCCGTCGGCTTGGTGCGATAGTCGACGGCCGGCTCGAGAATCTGAAAGTCCGTAATACCAGTCTCGCTCACCATGTGACTGGCCAGGGGGGAATCCCAGGAGCGTTTGGAGGCATCGATGGGCTGCCAGTTCTCCGAGATCATGTGGAACTTGCCCTCGAGGTCGCGAATCACACCGACGTCAGACCCTCCCCAGGGCGCGTCGAAAGCGAGGCCTTTGTCTTCTCCCGGGATACCATCGCGTAGGTCGCTATCGATGATGAGATGCGGGTCACGGTCGTTGGGCCGGTCATAGTAGAAGTAGGTTTTCCCATCGGCGTATTCCGCCGTGGTCACCGTTGGCGCGGCCGCGGTCGGCCCGTAGTGGACCCAGTGGATCATGTCGCGGCTGTGCCAGGCGTGGTAACCACTTTTCCAGGCTCGTTTAAGTGGGGGCTTACTGTAATCGCCTTTCCATTCACTGGGTTGATACTGATTCGGGAAGGGTGTAGTCACTAGTTTATCGTCATATCCCTTGAGGGTGACTTCTTCCTCCACGAATCCTTCGAGCGAGAAGCCAAGCGGCGCAGGCGGCTTCCGGTTCTTTTTCTTAGCGTCTGCGACTTTAGCTTGATAGGCATCCACGAGTTGCTCGCCTGACCGGTACTGAGCGATTATCCAATGATCATTGGGACCATGACTGATCAGCACCGGGGCGTTCTTCATGTTGGGCTGGTAGAGTTTATGAGGCTGCCAGTTCATCCACTCCACGCTTTGCCTTAGCTCAACATCCTGCAGTCGGGTCGGGTCGGAAAATGTTTTCAACTGACTGGAGAAAGACACCTCTGGCTTCTCAGCAGCGGCATGACCGTCCGCGATCTTGATACCGTTGGTGTCGGCGATAAATGCCTGCCAATCCTCAGTCGTTGAGATTTGCCACTGAGGTTGACGATCATCGGCGAATAAACTGGAAGTGAGCAAACAAGCCCATAGCAATTTGAATTTCATGTATTGATCTGATTGTAGCTTCCACTGCCGATCGAAGCTACGGTCTGCCGTCTTCAGCGGGCTTTTCTCCCTTGATAAGCGCATAGCCCTGGCGGGCAAAACGCTGCCCGAGAATGATGTAACCCTCCGGCCTGTTGTAGTGAACTGCGTTGCTGACCTTCCCATCCTTTTCTCGATCATTAAGATCATCCACGTCGACCCAGGCACCACTAGGATCTTCATCGACAATTTCCATCTGGATCTTTCGCATTGCCCCCCAACTTGGTTTCTTTTGACCAGCATCGCTCAGGCGGCCGATGACAATGTTCATGTCCGGGCGCTCCAGATCACGGCGCAGCTTTGAAATCAAAAGCTTTAAGGAATCTTTATAGGCAGGCTGTCCGCCGCCGTTGGCATCACGTTCTCCCTGCATCCAGCAAAACGTGACGGACTCAAACTTAGGATGTTTCTTCAGCATCCCTTTGTATTGATCGAGAATAGGTTGATAAAACTCAACCTTTCCGCCCTTGTGAATCCTCTTTATGTGTCCCTCATCAAGTCCATTCTTTTTGGCAATACCCTGCCATTCTTCGAGCCACCTGCATATGGGCTGACCACCTTTTGCCACTTTGATATAAACGACCTTTTCATCCTTAAACTGTTTCTTCGCCTCCGTCATGAACCCGGTCTCCGGATCCATCCCCGCCATGTTCGATTGCCCGGATAGGATAAAGAGATGAACGGGTTTCTCTGCCACGGATTCAGAAGCAAATATGGCTGTGAGAGCGAATAATAGTAAAAAGGGCTTCATTTAGATAGTAACGGGTTATGGAGCGATAGGTTTAAGGTTAATTGGGTTTGGCTGGCGGCTTACAGGTGTCAACCAACTGCACTTGAACGGCATCGAGGTATAAGTCAGGCACGGACATCTCAGGATTGAGATGCCAGACTCCCAACGCAACCATGATACTACGGGTCCCTTCAGGGATTTCGAGCGAGGCGCTGACTTCATGCCAATTGCCTTGTTCGTCTTTCTCAGGAAGGTGCTTTCGCTCCACTCCCTGCAGGATCATGGCGTCAGAATTCCATCGGTCTGTCCAAGCCTGTCTGACGTCTTCAGGCGCTTGACCGAATGCCACTATTCTCACGTGGAATCCTGGGTTTTGCCCCGTAAAGGGAGCCATAAAAGAACCCTTTACCCTCAGACTTCTCACATACCCCGACTCCAAATCCGGATAGTCGTGTAAATCCACTATTCGGCTGAGAGATTCTGACCGATTGCCAGCTTTCGGAGTAAGGCGTCCCATTCGCTTACCTTCAAAAGCCGAAATACCGCCTTTGGGCGTCACCGAAACCAAACGTCCACACCACTCATTTGCTTTTACCGGGAGATGTGTCGGCAGCTCTATATCTGAATCCTCAAAGCCCTCAGAGACAATCTCCTGGCTCGTCCTGGTAATCTCCCCGCCGCGGGGCACGACATAGGCCCATACCACCGAAGCGCTAAACAGCCCGATCAGAAGCCCAGCTGCAGAACCCGGATTGATCCAGGCAAAATGGCTTTTAAGCGGACGGCTGATTTCTTTTTTTACCAGTGTTAATTGCTCCGCCTGTTCCCGAAGGTGACTATCGACACGGCTCGCAGCCAGAAAGGTCTGTCGTAGCTCCTCATCTGTCTTGAGCAGGGCTTCCAGCTGTTCGACATCGACCTCGTCGGCCATGCCTGTCAGGTAACGATCAATGAGGTCCTCGTGTTCCGTTGATTTATTCATGGTTTCCTCCCTGGGTTTGTAGTTCGCGGTAAACGCACTCTCGAAGCGACGCCCGCAGACGCCCGATGAGTTTGTAGAGACTGTTGGCCGTCCGGTTGGTGGCTTCGGCGAGCTCCTTTACGCCTCCGTCCCGCATGCTGGCGGCAAACACGAGCTGACGCTGTTCGTCGCCCATTTTCTTAAGACAGCAATTCAGGGCCTCTCTTTCCTTCTCAAGTTCATCCCCCGTGGTGGGCATGGCCTCATTGGCGAGCAGTTCCAACAATTCTTCGCTTAAGACGAGTCGATCCCGGGCCGCTTTGCGCCGTGCTCTCAAGGCCTCGTAGCGAACAATGACCCGAGCCCACGTGAAAAAGCCCTCCTCCTGCTGCAACTGGTGCAGCTTCTTCCACATTACGACGCTTGCTTCCTGGAGCACGTCATCCACCGCAGGCCAGTTCGGAAGCAGCGAGCGTGCAAAGACCCGCAAATCCCGTTCGTGGCGCACGAACAAGCGCATAAAATCTGACTGGTCTATCGGTCCGTATGACATACGTGTTACCCATAGACTTCCGTATTCAACCCGACCTGCCAAAGTTTTTTCCCAAAACTCTGGCAGGGCACATCCTATTCAGCATTTTTCCCTTTTCGCTTCTCCAAGATACTCATCATAGAATCTCCCGAAATGATCAACAGAAACGGTTCGCCGATAACGATCGCAGACGTTTTCGATCAACTTCCCTGGGTCTGTCCAAGGAAGCCGAAATCAAGGCACCACGACCTCAGTCGAACATTTCCAGTATGGGCTTCCCTCTTGTCCCACCCACGTGAAAGGGACGTCCGGTCGCGGTGAGGAACGGCTTCTCGCGAGGGATGCCAGCGGCGTGTGCGATAGTGGCATGAAAGTCCCCCACGGTGTGTGGCACATCGGGTGTCGCGCCGCGTTCATCACTTTCTCCGAGCACAAAGCCTCGTTTCACTCCAGCACCGGCAAGACCAACGGTGAAGCAAAGCGGGTAGTGTCCACGCCCCGCTCCACTGTAATCCGGCTTACGCCCGAACTCAGTTGCCAACACCACCAGCGTCGAGTCGAGCATACCCGAACCTTCAAGATCGCGAATGAGGGCCGCGTAACCTTGGTCAAAGGAAGGAGCAATGTCGCTCATGTCTCCCTTGATATCCTGATGCATGTCCCAACCATCGCTGGTCACCTCGACGAAGCGTACCCCGGCCTCGACCAGCTGCTTCGCTAACAGACAACCCTGACCAAACTTGGAGTCGCCATAGAGCTCGCGCGTCGCCTTGTCGGCCTGCCCCAGGTCGAAGGCCTTGAGATCCTTGCTTCGCAGCAGGCGTAGGGTTTCATCGTAAAAGTCACGATAGGCGCCGACATTGCTATCCTGATATTTTGCGACAAACCTTTCACTGAGGGTATTCGCCAGTTCGAGCTTCGATTTCAGGCGCCGCGGCCCACCATCGATGTCTAGATTTTCCAATCCAGCTGACGGTTCGAGAATGGGGATGGGGCTGTAGGTCGGCGCGAAGAAACCATTGCCGTAGCGCGGTGGTTCATTGATGCAGGCCGAGCTAGGCAAGGTATCATGGCTGGCTCCGAGGTAGTGCTGCGCCCAGGCCCCGAGGTTGGGATGCTTGATTGTGTTGCGTTCGGCAAAAGCCGTGCGCATAAAATACTGGGCCGGTCCGTGCACGCCAATCTTGGCAGTCATCGTGCGAATCAGGGAGATGCGATCCGCCACCTTGGCAGTTTCAGGCAAGTATTCCGTCACCTGATAATCCGCGGAGGTTTTAATCACATCGGCTGGTCCCTTGGCTTTACCCTTTTTGGGGTCGAAGGTGTCGATGTGGCTCATGCCTCCCTTGACATTGATGAAGATGATCCGCTTGGCGGAACCGAATCCGGCCAGGCCCTGGGTCGATTCCAATTGATACCCGCGGGCTAATTGAGGAAAAACCGAGAGGCCGAAGGCGGTTTTTGCCGCTCGCTCGATAAAGTGTCGTCGATGGATCATGAGTTTAAGTGATTAGGTGAAAGCAAATGTTTGAATGAGTCCCGGCCTACTGAACGAAGAGAAACTCGGGAGTATTGAAGAGAGTCCAAGCCAACTCCCCGAGGGAGAGCCCTTTCTTGATTTCATTCTGCAGCAGCTTCTTTTCTTCCGATGTTGGCAAGCGGCTAAAGAAGCTCAGGTAAATTTCCTCCAGCGATTCCCCCGCCGAATTCCTAGAACTGACCGCCTTCATGAGCCGGGACTCCGGGTCCATCAGCAGCTCCTTGAACTCTCCATTCATTAGCATGAGCGTTTGGGGAATGCTCCCCTCGCGGCTGCCGTCATCGGCGATCTCGCGCGAAGACTGACCAAACATCCGGAGGAAGTGACCATCCCGCTCGGGTTGCGGTAACTCCGAGGCCCGGAGCACGTATGAGCGACCGAATTTAGGCGGCATGTTTCCCGAACCGGCGAGATCCATCTCGGAAAGCCGTTTCTTGCTTCCGTTCCCGATATACCCAGCCTTCTTGAAGGCCAGCGTAACATCCTGTAAAGCCTTGGTACTCGATTCGATCGCATCGAAATCCAGAGCAAAGCGAGTGGTCTGATGCGACTTGTCCACCTGAAATTGATCGATCTCCGGGCCGTGTGCCAGAATCAAAATAGAGTCCCAGGTTTGTTCGGCAGTCATCCGGCGAAGCACGGGCCCGGCGAAGAGGTAGCCGTCGATGTCCCCGATGGCTGGCGTCGGATTAGCCTCGGCCTGATAGGCCTTGGTATTAAAAACGATCCGCTGAAACTCACGGAGGTCAAACTTAAGATCGACCATCATTTTCGTGAGATCAGCTAACAGTTTTGGGTTGGAGCCCGACTTGAGATCGTCGAGGTCGTAGATTGGTTCGTGCACCGCGATCCCGAACATTTGCTTCCAGAGTCGATTGGCGATGTTGGCCGCGAAACGCGGATTGTCGTGATGAGTCATCCAAGTCGCGAACGAATCGCGCAGCGTGTGGGCGTTCTCCAGGTCCACCTGATAGGGGGAAAGCTTACGGTCGGCTTGGCTCCAGGAAATCAGGCGAGGCGTGACCTTAGATCCCGGCTTCACATCATCGTATGCGTAGTCCTCCGGGTAGATCAGTGCGTTTGTCCCCGTGTCCTTAATCCGGTGCATGCTCGGAGAGAAGACGGTGGCGCCATCCTGTTTGGTCAGATCGGCGTGGGTCTTGATGCGATTTCCAACTTTGCGGGGATCCCGATGACTCACATCGGTCGCACCGAAAAAAGACGCCATTTCATAGAACTCCCTCTGGGTCCAGTCAGCGAGCGGGTGGTCGTGGCATTGGGCGCAACTCACGTTGGCACCGAGGAAAGCGGTCAGGGTGTTCGACAGGCTGTCCAATGGCATGCCTGTATCACGCAGCAAATATCCGGTCGCACCGTTTGTCGCCGTACTGCCATCGGCGGCGAGCATGGCTAGAACCGTCTTGTCCCAAGGACGGTTTGCCCGAATACCATCCTTCAACCAACGCTCATAGAGACCATACTTGGCGCGCTTGATAGCCGACTTGAGACGGAGCATATCGGCATGCCAATTAAACTGATGAGACACGTAACCCTCGCTCACGAGCAACTCATCAATGAGATCGGCGCGTTTTTTGGGATCAGCATCCTCCACAAAGCTCTTTGCTTCGGCCGGACTCGGAATACGTCCGACTGTATCAAGGTAGATCCGGCGCACGAAAACCCCATCGCTGGATGGAGCATTTCGCTTCTGACCTCCAGCCGCGAGTTTTGCAGCAATCTCTTGGTCGATACCCGCAGCCCGCTGCTGGACCTGTTGCCAGCTCAGGGCGAGGTCACGATTACGCTCAACCGGCGCAGGATTTTTGACCGAGGAAAGCGGAGCCAACTCCAGTGGCTTGAACTCCTTCTCGACCGCCTTACCCGGAACGTCCCTTCCCTTGGCCTTTCTCTTGGCTTGCCGCATTTCCTTCTTCGACAGCTCTTCCGCAGGGAGGAGTTGGGGCACGGTCAATCCAATTAAACCGACTGCGGCCAGAGACAAAAAGACGGGGCGTTTCATTCTACGAAGGAATTATGGAGCACAGGAAAAGCTTCTGACGAAGAACTATTTTTACCTGAGTTACTCTTAAAACCATTTTCCGTCATCAAAGTTTCAAAGTTCCATGAGATATTTTTGCCATGATCGGGCATTCAGCTGGGCCAGAGCAGAAATAATGTTCTCCGATATCACCGCACAAACCATCCACGCGGTCACTATAATTAAAGGGAGAGGCTGATTCCCAACTCCCCTAACCATTGGCTTTACCAGGCTTGCTTTTTCCAAAAAGTGATTTTAGTTCGTTCACTTTGGTCAACACGACCCGGCCATTTCGCTCACTGGTATTCCCGCTCAGGGTAATCGGCGTGCCGACGTGGTAGGCCAGGTTGAATCCGTGAAAATCCCTGAAGCTCACTTCGATCCTCACCGACTCCTTCCCCGCGACATCGATGTAGAAGACTTTGGCTTCATCGAGATTGTCCGACATGCGCAGACGACCTTGGACGGTCAGTTTACCCTGGCCGAATTTCACCCAACTCTCGAAAGGACGTTCCTGGAATTCGTCGAATTCTCCCCCACCAAGCCCCGGGAGCGGAGCCGAGGAATTGGCGAAGGATTCGGAGTCGACACCAAATTTTTGAAGCAAAGAAAGATGAAGCCGTCCTAGCTCCTGATTTTTGGAATAGCGGAGATAGCGTCCTGTCTTGAGCTTCCCGCCGCCTTTACCGGCGAGAATAATCGGAATTCGCTGGGCAGTGTGATTATCACTGTGCCCCATCCCGGACCCGAAGAGAACGACACTGTGATCCAGCAAGGAACCGTTCTGATCTTTGTATGACTTCAGCTTGGTCAGGAGGTAGTCGAACTTCTCCATATGCCAAAGGCTGATCTTGAGAAGGGCGTCGATATTTTCCCGACTGAAGTTTCGGAAAAAGTGCGAGAGGTAATGGTGCTGTTTTCGAATCCCGAGAAAATCGAAGACCATGC
>JAAEZT010000031.1 GCA_018222765.1 bacterium
ACTTTTTCGACACCGATGATGGGAGCTGGGGTTGGACTCGCATGTCAGAGGTGAGACTTGACGGCAATGCGGTTGTTACCATTCCCGAACCTTCAAGTTTCGCTCTCTTCGGACTGGCTGGATTTACCTTAATCTGCTTCCGCCGCCGCAAGTAAGCGCGACACAAAAAGAAGTTCGATATTAATTTCAAACGGGGCGGCCTATCTTGTAGGCTGCCCCGTTTTTCTTGTGTCAGATCTAGCACCTCCTCATCTTCTTGAAGAATACGCAGCGCGATTTGCCCAGTCACTTGTATGAAATCTCCTGATAGTCACACGGATACAGCAACGAGTTCGCAATCTAGAAACCGGAAACGGAGGGTGATCATCGGAGTCTCTCTGCCGCTCATAGCCGCGATCTTCGTAGGAACCCAATCAGACGAGAACGACACGTCCGCTGATACGCTTGATAAGCCCTATCTGGTCCCTGCACCGTCAGAGCCGCCCATGGAGAGCTTGGACGATCCCAACGCTGACGGCTGGCCTACCGAAGCTCTGGCAAAGCAGGCCAAGGAACAACTCAAGGGAATCGGCAAGTTGATTCTGAACCGCGAGAAAATCGACCGCAAAACACTCCGACAATTCATCACGGAAGACATTTCATTTAACACCTTGAAGCCGGTGAAGCTCGACGCGGCTTATTCGGATTCTGCGCTCAATGTTGTCCGCATGACAAATCAGTCAGCTGCGGTAAAGCGGCAAGGTCTCGCCGAACTCGAAGCCGCGCTTCGCAAGCTTGGCAATCCGCTGACAGGAGCGACCGACCTCCGTTTTGAGCCCAAGGTGTTTCGGGTGCAGCAGGAAGCAGACTCATTTACCACACAACAGTATGTCGCCATCTCAGGAATCACGGAAAGCGGAGCCATCGAACAGCATGCCACTTGGCACACCCGCTGGGTCAATGGCTTCGGCGACGGCCTGCCCCGCCTCACTTCACTCGAGGTCAGCGATTTCGAGCAGGTCAACTCCCATACGCCTGGCCGAACCCTATTTTCAGATTGCACCCAGTCCGTTCTGGGCTCGACTACTTCATTTCAACAACAACTCGGGCGAGGTTACGGTCACTGGCTTCGGCACATCCAGGACACCCAATACTTTTTCTGGTTAGGCAATCCGGGCATCGCCCTTGGTGACGTCAATGGCGACGGCCTCGATGACCTCTATCTCTGCCAGGAAGATGGACTACCCAACCGACTCTACGTTCAAAACCCTGACGGCACCCTGCGCGACGAATCAGAAAAATCCGGCGTTAATTGGCTGGAGGGGTCCCGCAGCGCCCTGCTCGTGGATTTTGACAACGACGGAGATCAGGATCTCGCCGTAGCAATCATCGGCGGCATCATCCTGGCGGCTAATCAAGGCGACGGTCGCTTCGAATTTCAAACCCTGATCCCCACTGCCGACGACCTCATGTCGATGAGCGCTGCAGATTACGACGAAGACGGACTCCTCGACCTCTACATCTGCACCTATTATCAAAACGGCCCCCAGGGCCCTCAATCCCGTTCAAGCGGAATCGGTGGAGCATTTGTTTACCACGATTCAAACTCCGGCGGGCCCAACAGTCTTTTCAGAAACGAAACAACGAGGGGAGGCGAATTTAAATTCCGCAACGTAACCACTGAAACCGGCCTCGACGACAACAACCTGCGATGGAGCCTCGCCGCTTCCTGGGAGGACTACGACAATGATGGCGATCAGGATCTCTACGTCGCTAATGACTTCGGACGAAACAATCTCTTTCGCAACGACGGAGGAAATTTCATCGATGTTGCCGCCGAATCGGGGGTCGAAGACAGCGCGTCTGGAATGGCTGTCACTTGGGGAGACTACGACCGCAATGGCCACATGGACGTCTATGTCAGCAACATGTTTTCAGCCGCCGGGAACCGCATCACCTTTCAAGAGCAATTCAAGCCGGATGCCCCCAAAGAAGTGCGATCCCGACTCCAGCGTTTCGCACGCGGCAGCACTCTCATGAAGGCTCTCGAAAACGGCTCGTTTGAAGACATAAGCGATTCAGCCTCAGTTGCCATGGCTCGCTGGGCGTGGGGAACCAGTTTTGTTGATCTAAACAACGATGGTTGGCAGGACATTGTCGTCGCCAACGGAAACATAACCGGCGAAGACCCGGGCGATTTGTGAAGTTTCTATTGGCGACAGGTCGTGTCGCAGTCACTCAACAAAGCCGACGAGCAAAAAACAAGCCAGTTGGAAGAAGCCAACGCCACCTTCGGCGCCATGATGCGTCGCGGCCGATCCTATAGCGGAAGGGAACGAAACTGCGTCTTCCTCAACACCGCAAAGCCAGACGGACGCTTCGCCAACATCTCGGCCACCTCTGGAATCGATCTCCCTGACGATGGACGGGCCTTGGTTGCCACCGATTGGGATCACGATGGCGATCTCGATGTATGGATCTCAAACCGAAATGCCCCACGACTACGATTCTTCCGCAACGACGTTCCCTCCGACCACCACCATCTGGCACTCCGCCTTCAAGGCACTGCCAAAACCACAAACCGCGACGCGATCGGCGCCCGAATTGAAGTGATTCTCGCCGACGGACAAGCTCTGATCAAAACCCTGCGAGCGGGACAATCATTTCTCTCCCAGTCCACCAAATGGGTTCATTTCGGCCTGGGAGATTCCGACACCATCAAATCAGTGAAGGTGCAATGGCCGGGCGGAGAGACTGAGACCTTTACCAATCTCGAAGTCGATCAACGCTACCGGCTGATCCAAAACAATGGTAACGCTGAAAAAACCAAAACACAAAAACGTCAAACCTCAATCTCTCCCTCTCCCGTCGATTTACCTCCTGCCAACAGCAAGGCCCGCATACCTCTGGCCACTCTCCTCCCCATGGCGAACTTGAATTATAGGACTTTCAGGGGAGCCTCAAAAGCCCTGCCTACCGGACAGGGCAAAGCTTACGTGCTAAGTCTTTGGGCAAGCTGGTGTCCACCATGTGAAGAAGAATTACAGGAGCTGAAAGAGCGGGCACAAGAGCTTCGCGATGCCGGCATCGAAATCATCGCCCTCGCCGTCGATGGTCTTGATGAGGACAGCTCGAAAGCTCCCGACGCCCAAAAAATGGCCAAGCAGCTGGAGCTTCCCTTCGCCAACGGCAGAGCAACGAGAGAGTTGATCAGCTACCTTCAAGCCGCCCATGACTACCAAATCACCGGTGCCCAAACGCTGCCCGTTCCCGTCAGTTTCCTAATCGATGACAACGGGAAAATTGCGGTCATTTACAAAGGCAAACTGAACCCCGACGATCTGAAAACAGATCTCGGGCACTCAAAGGGGACACCGCTCGAACGCTTTGCCCGCTCCGCCCCCCTCCCCGGCCGGACTCTTCCAATTCCAAGCGTTTCCCGTCACCGCAATCAATACGAAGCGCAATACCGATTCGCTACCTTCCTGCAACAGCGAGGGCACACAAGACTTGCCAATGCTGAAAACCGGGCGCTGATTCAATCCTTTCCAAAAAATGCTGGACCACACAACAATTTGGGAATTTCTCATATCAGGGCTAAGAAATTCGATCTGGCTGAAGCCAGTTTCCGGGAGGCCCTACGCATCCAGTCCGACCACAGTGAAGCCAATGCCAACTTGGGCACTCTCCTTGCTCAGAAGGGCAATCTCCCCGAAGCCGCCAACCATTTTAAAAGAGCCCTCAGAGGAAATCCACAAGACATTAAGAACCTGACGATCCTGAGCAGGCTGTTGCTCAAATTGGAGCGTTGGCCCGAAGCGCAAGTTGCTCTGGAAAAAATGTTGATAACAGAGCCCGATTCCGCAAATCATCACACCAATCTTGGCCTTGCACTGGCAAAGCAAGGGCAATTCACCCTCGCAATTACTCACTTGGAAATGGCGCTCAAACTTCAGCCCAACCACGCGGAGGCACAGCAGAACCTGAAGGTCCTGCGCCGCTTGGGAGACAAAGGGAGCTAGAGGCCCGAAACCCTACGCCAAACCAGATCGCTCCAGCAGGGCTACCTGATCCGGGTCACGCCCCATAAAGGCGCGGTATGATTCGTCGACGGGCCGGGAGTTCCCTTTGGAGAGGACTTCGGCACGGAAGGACATGCCGGTGTCAGTGTTAAGGACGCCTTCATCGCGGAAGCGGGTGAAGGCGTCGGCGTCGAGGACTTCGGCCCACTTGTAGGAGTAGTATCCCGCCGCGTAGCCAACGGGCGAAGAAAAGAGATGATTGAAAGCCCGCGCGAAACTGGGGCTCGGAGTAGCGAGTTTCGCTTTGTAACCGGCGAGAATTTCCTTGTCCACCTCATCTAAATCACGCCCGCGGTATTTTTCGGGATAGAGGTGAAGCTCGAGGTCAAGTTTGCCGAGCGATAATTGACGCATAAACGCGGTGGCAGACATGTAGTTTCGCGCTGCGACCATTTTTTCAAACAGCTCGTCGGGAATGGTTTCGCCCGTTTCGTAGTGCTTGGCAAAGAAGTCGAGCGACTCGCGATCCCAGCAGAAGTTCTCCATAATCTGCGAGGGCAGCTCAACAAAGTCCCAAGGCACATTGACGCCGGCGAGCGATTTAATGGAGACATCGGAAAGAAGGTGATGAAGGAGGTGTCCGAATTCATGAAATACCGTTTCGACTTCACGGTGAGTTAGCAACGCGGGCTTATCCCCGGTCGGCTTGCTCATATTTCCGCAAATCAATCCAAGGTGCGGCTTGCGCGGTGAAGGGAGGCCGGTCTCGAGATAGTTCATCCAGGCGCCACCGCGTTTCGATTCGCGAGGATGCCAGTCGGCATAAAAGGAGCCGAGGTGATCGCCGGAAGCGCTGTCGTGAATTTCGTAAAAGCTTACCTCTTCATGCCACGCTTCAGCATCGGACGGAGTGATCTTAATGCCAAAGAGACGTGAGGTCAGCGAGAAGAGACCATCCATGACCTGCCCCACCGGGAAGTAAGGGCGGAGCGCTTCGTCGTCGAAATCAAACCGCTCCTTGCGGCAACGCTCGGCCCAGTAGGCGGTTTCCCAAGGGTGAAACGGCCCGGGCTCGCCTCCGGTCTTTTCTGCTTTGTACTCCTGCAGCTCTTTTTGCTCGGCATTGAACAAATCGAAGATTTTATCGTGAAGGTTTTCGGTAAAGCCCAGCGCTCCCTTGCCATCCTTCGCCATGCGGCGTTGCAGCGTGAGATCACCAAAGTTTGCGAAACCAAGTAGCTCAGCTTTCTCCTGGCGGAGACGAAGAATCTCCCAAACCAAGTCCGAATTATCGTGCTCGCCGCCGTGACCGATGGTACAGCCGCCTTTCCAGATTTCTTTCCGGAGCGAATCATCCTCGGCGTATTGCATGACAGGATACATCGAGGGAAACTGCTGGGTGAAGCGCCACTGCCCCTCCTTTCCTTTTGCTTTGGCATCTTCCGCTGCGCCGGCCTTGACTGACTCAGGAAGCCCGGCGAGACGGCTTTCGTCTGCGACGAAAAGCTCCCAGGCATTGGTTGAATCGAGCACGTTCTCACCATACTTCTGCGTCACTTGCGCGAGTTCGGAATTGAGTTCAAACATGCGCCTCTTGGCCTCGCCATCGAGGTCGGCACCGGCGGACTTAAAGTCGTCGCAAGTTTCTTCCAGGAAGCGTTGTTGGATCTCAGAAAGTCCGGAGGCGGAACCGGCGAATGACTTGAGCACTTTCCAAAGATCGCTATCGAGTGAGATCGACGAAGAGAATTCCGAAACCACCGGAAGCATTTTATTAAGCGCCGCGCGGAGCTCCTCGGAGTTGGCGACCGAGTCGAGATGATTGACGCGACCCCAGGAACGGTCGAGGTCTTCGGTGGCACTCTCGAGAGCACCGAAGGTGTTTTCAAAAGTGGCCTCCTCGGGAGCAACCGCCTTGATGGCTTCAATGTTGGCCTTCCCCTGCTCGATGGCATGGGTGACGTCGGCAGAGACATGATCGGGAGTCAGGGTGGACCAGCGGATTTGAAATTCTTCAGCGCAAAATGGATGGGCTTCGCTCATGGGCCAAATCAAATCATCGATTGCGCGGAACGCACTGACTATTTCTTAAAAAAGCCACGTTGCCTCTCGGAGATAGGCAGCCTGAGCTTCTCCATCACCGCGAGCATGTCTTCCCAGACCTGACGCTTTTCCTTAAGCCCTTCCTGTTGGTGGAGGAGATAAGAAGGATGGAAAGTCACGCGGAGAGGAATTCCTTGAAACTGGCGCCACTCACCCCTCAATTTGCTCACGGTCTGGCCCTGTTTGAGGAGACCTTCGGAGGCCGTTGCCCCGAGGGCAATGATGACGTCTGGTCGCACCACATCGATTTCCGCACAGAGGAAAGGCAGCGTCGCAGCCATTTCTTCGGAAGAGGGTTTGCGATTTCCCGTCGTCTGATTCTTCATGGCCGGGCGAAACTTACAAACGTTGGAGAGGTAAACCTCTTCGCGCGATAGCCCCATCGCTTTGAGAATAGCATCGAGCTTCTGTCCCGCCGGGCCCACAAAGGGCTGCCCCTGCCGCTCCTCTTGATAACCGGGAGCCTCACCCACCAACATCAGGCGGGCGTCGGGATTCCCCACGGAAAAGACCATCTTGTCCCGCAAGGTGCCCAAAGCCTTCACCGCAGACCAGTTTGCGGCCTGAGTTGCAAGCGAGGCGATTTTCTCGGCCGATGTCGTTCCAACGACCTGAATCGTTTGCGCCACGGGGGCAACAACGGGCTGTTTCCGGGCACTTCCGCGGGTATAGAGCTCCCGAAGAACCGCTCTGGCCTCATCGTCGATCTCCACATACTCCACGCCCTGGCGCTTGAGTTGCTTGAGGTAATCGAGGATCGTCGGCACGACAAAAGATGACCATATCGAGCTTCCCATGACCAGTCTGACCTGTCGAAAAAGCAGGAAAGTCCAAAGAAACCTCTTGACCCTTCCGCGGATCTGCCTATCTCTCGCCGCCAACCAGTTTTTAGACCTATGTCGAGAGTTTGTAGCATTCGCGGATCCAAAGTAAGAGTCGGACGAAAAATTCACCGTTCCGGTTTGGCAAAGAAAAAGGGCGGCATCGGTCGTCACGTCACCAAAACCGTTAAGCGGAAGGTGTCTCCTAACCTGCAAACCAAGCGCGTTTGGGTGCCTGAGCTCGGCAAGCACGTGAAAGTTAAGGCCACCGCCAAAGCGTTCAAAACCATCAACAAGAATGGTGCCTACGCGACACTCAAGAAGGCCGGCCTCATTTAGGGTCTGGCGTTCTCATTAATTTCTACAAAAGCGGGTCAGTCGACCCGCTTTTTTTGTGCCTACTCCCCCAGCCTTTCGATCCCGTATTGATCAAAGGTCTCGTCGAGAGAGACGATTGGGATATTCCGGGAAATTGCCTCCGCCACCAAGAGACGATCGGTGGCGTCCGCATGATGCAAGGGCAGCGAGGCCGCGCGGCGCATCACGCTCCAGTCAAGCGGGAGCACATCAAACCCCTCCTCCAGCAAGAGCGCGGGAAAATCAGGCCGTTGGGCTGCTGCGAAGCGCACCAAGCCTTGGGCCGTTTTCTGGGTTAACTCCCACAAGCTCGCCAGAGACACCAAAGAGCGCCGTTCCGGCGCCTCAATCCGCCGCGCAAGCGCGTCCGGCAGACTGGGATCATTCTGGAGAAAGAGCAGGAGCACCCGGGTATCCAGGAGCTGCTCGATCATTGCCGTGGTTCGTCTTCAGGAGGCTGCGGAGGATCCACTCGGGGCGGACTTGGAGGTGAAAGCGGCTTCGGGTGATCAAATTCAGGCGAGATGTAGAAATTATCGCCCTGAAAGCTCCCCCGCGACGGTGTCCCGCTCGATGGCAAACGTAGTTCCGCCACGACCTGGCCGTGCTTTGTCAGGGAGACCGGATCGCCAGACTCAATGAGAGCCGAGACGAGCGCGGAGAGCTTGGATTTGGCTTCGTATAATCCCACTTGCTTCATAAGATTCAGACTAGACCAGTCAGACTAGATATTAGCAAGACAAAAAATAGAAACTCTGAAAATAAAGCTTCGCAGAAAGGAGTCGCACCGCCCTCGGCGCCTGGATGGCCGGGCCAGCGAAGCCCAGCAGCGGGGGCGCCGCGGCTTCATTCCCCGGCTCTAGGGCGTCATCGCCGCGAGATCTGCCTCGATAGCCTCGATCACATCTTCCTCAGGCCTAAAGTCGGCGGCGTGGTAGGAGCTGCGCACCAAGGGCCCGCTCGCGACGTGGCGGAAGCCCTTCGCGAGGGCGACTTCCTTCCATTCTTCGAATTTTTCCGGTGTGACGTAGTCCACGACGGGAAGATGCATTTGGGTCGGACGAAGATACTGCCCCAAAGTCAGCACAGTGACGTCAGCCGCCCGAAGATCGTCCATTGCCTGTGAGATTTCCTCATCGCGCTCTCCCAGCCCAAGCATTATTCCACTCTTGGTGGCGACTTTCCCTCCGGCCATCTCCTTGGCCTTTTTGAGGACAGCCAGCGAACGAGCGTATTGCGCACGACTTCGAACCAAGGGAGTGAGACGTTCGACGGTCTCCAGGTTATGATTAAAAATATGTGGCCGGGCTCGCATCACCATTTCGAGCGCCCAATCCTTGTCGTTGAAGTCCGGAACCAACACCTCGATGATGATCTCGGGATTCTCGGCCCTCACGGCTTCGATGGTATGCTGAAAATGTTCGGCGCCGCCGTCTTTCAGATCGTCCCTTGCCACGGCGGTAATCACGACGTGATTGAGCTTCATCCGCCTGGTCGCCTCAGCCACCCGCTCGGGTTCGTCCGCCTCCAAAGCATCGGGTTTGGCAGTCTTCACTGCACAGAAGCCACAGGCACGCGTGCATTTCTCCCCCGCTATCATGAAAGTCGCCGTCCCCTGCCCCCAACACTCCCAACGATTGGGGCACTGGGCCTCTTCACACACGGTGACGAGATTGAGGTCCTTGACGAGCGACTTCGTATCCCAAAAGACGGGATTATTGGGCAACCGAACCTTGAGCCATTCCGGCTTTTTCTCCTTGTGGAGAGACGCGTCCATTTTCATGCGGGGGCCAAAGACCCGACCTTTGCTGCCACCGCAACCGCTCATGAGCGACTCCTACTCCTAATTTGCGTGAAGAGCAATGCCGGATGTTCCCACAAAATAGCGTGGTCTAGCCTCGACCGCCCCAGCTCGGAGCAATCGTTTCCACATACAGCACAGTTCCCCGGACCTACGGAGCCTCCTCCACACGGAAAAAGACCTTCGTGGGAGCGTCTCCGAAAACCGCACCAAGATTATAAACTTTAGTGGTAAACTCTCCGGCATCTGCCGCAGCACTATCGTCAATGTCACTCGTCCAATCAACCATGTCGGAAGAATACTTAATAATATAGAATTTCCCCGGCTTGGAATTCCAAGTGAGAGAAACCTCCCTGCTCGCAGGTGAATAATCGAACTCTGAAATTGTAAGCGGAGCGATTGGCCCCGCTCCGGGCGCGACATCGGCAAATGTCGTTCCAAATCTAATTTCGTCAAAGATCGTTGATCCAGTATCCTGAAGAGAGAGCAAACTAAAGTTGGATTGATCAAAATCCGCCGCTAAGGATGCGATGGCGTCACCGTCAACAGGCTCGGTCGAAACGCCAGGCACGATATTGAAGAGCAACAACTCGTCGTCCGTGCCATTGGCCTTCCAATTGATTTTTCCAACGATCAACGAAACATCGTGATGAGACGAGCCATCAACGAAGGGCGGGACGTAACTCCCAACCGCGACTGTCGCGCTCGAGGAATTCACAAAAGCGACCGCATTGGGGCTTCCGACGCCACTCCCGAAAAGACCGCCATTATCTGTTCGAAATCCCACTCCAAAAGCCTGGCCTGTCGGAGAGCTCAGATTGCCGTTCTCGGAACTTCCTGGTATCGCAATCATCGGGTCAGTGCCAAAGATCAAAGTCCCAAATTTGTTTCCACTGGGAGCGCAGGCTAACACACTAAACCAGATGGTGGAATTATCCGCAGTGAGAGCGGCTTGAGCATCGGCGGTAAGATTCCGATGGGCTTCCTGCTGACCCGCTGTTCCAAATCGCCCCAGAGCGCTTCCCGCCGAAGGATGCCCTTCAAGATCCAGGCCACCACGATCATTTACGATAAGGCTGGAATCACCAAGGGCATACACGGTCCGTCCGATGTCATAGGGACGCCCCCAACCTACAACCTCCCAGGCGCCGTCAAAACCCTGCCCCCCATCAAAGCCGTTGAATGGAGTGTCGACACCTTCATAGTCAAACTGCTCCAGTAGGATAAGCTCCGCTTGAAGCAACGGACTGGCAACCATCACTGCCGTGGTTAACCCAAGGCCCAAATTGATTCCACTGTTTTTCATCGTTTTTGCACTGAACGCTTCACAATTCTCCCCAAAAAAAAATGAACTAAAAGAAACAAATCTCCCATGATCCTGCCTACCATTAAGCAGGTAGCACCCAGGATCAATGAGCCAATTAGCACGCATGAGGAAATATGCCGTACTCTCTTTTCTTCGTTATAAGGGAGCGCTCAGATTGTAATATCTCGCGGAATTTTGTTCCTACACGATCACGAACCTATATCCCCCGCTCTACTCAAACAAATCCTGAAAAATGAAAGAAGATAACTCAGAGATTATTCTTTATCATAACTCTGCCAATTTCGCACCTGTATTGGGACTGTTGAGCTTGGCCACGCTTCTATGCTTCTCTTCCGCTTACAAGATATTTCCCACTCACCCTTGTGGCAGTTATTTCTGCATAGCGGGTGGAATTATTTTAACAGGATTAACCCTGATATTCCGTGGTTCCAAAAGCGAGTATCTCAAGCTTTCTCAAAGTGCAGTAGAGTGGAAATCACCATTCTCTTACAAAAGAGTTTACAAAGCTTTATGGACGGAGATCGAAAGCATAAATTTATTTTTTTTAAAACAGTAAAACCAAGGGCAATAAGTAATCCATCCATAAGAATTGAGACCAACCGCCAGCCCTTCGTCGGCATTACCTACACCGGGGCAAGCGGCAGAAAACCTTCACGTTTCATTCGGAAAATAAACAAGCGATTCGCTGGAGGTGCAGATGTAAACATACCCCTCTATTTTAATTCAATAGAGATCAGGGATCTCTATCTATTAGTTTACGCCTGGAAACTAGGCTTCAACCCAACCCATCTAGAATTCCTACACAACCAAGAGGAAGAGGTGCGAGCCGGCATTCTCGAATATGAAAAAACCTTACAGAATTCTACAAGCTCGAGGGAAAACTCCAATGCAGTTTCAATGACCACTGACGACCAAAAACTTCTCAAATAATCCCGATTCACCCCTCCCCCCCTTCCTGATTCGGGAAACAAGAGACCTGGGTTGGGGAAGAGGAATCGATTAACTATTGAAAGCCTACACTGCCTCTGGCACCCTCCGCACATAGTCCGGAATGACCAACAATGATTAGACGAACTTTATCAGCACTGTTTGGAGCTTTCCTATTCAGTATTATTACCCCACTGGCGTACTTTTTTCTATTCGAATCATTCCCACTTGAAGGCTTAAAGGGTCTCGGAGCCGTTAGCGTGGCAGGTGCAATTTTTGGTGCGGTTGTTGGTGCGATATTCCCACGCGTCTTCGGTTTTATTTTCGAGATATTCTTAGACATCTGATTCGCTGCTGGATTGCCCGGTATCTACCAACTCTGAACCCCCTACCCCGAATAGAGAGGCAGGGATTTGGGAAGAAGGATCGGGGTAAAGGAATCGAGGTTCGGGGCTCAAGATGGGAGCACCAATGGCAGGCTGGAAAGGTGCAGGGAATGCGGGCTATTTCGGTAGTTCTGCCGCTGCTCGTGTGCGGTGGGTATAGATAAACTCTCAAAGAAGTAGGAACACACCTGCCTCTGACCCTACTCCTGACCCCACAACTTCTTCCTCTTCCTCCTTCTCCTCTTTCCCCTTCGCCTCTTCCCTGCATTAACTAATTCGTTTAGTTTCGACCGATTCTGACCAAGCTTGGTCATGAATGCGTATGAAACCTTTTTCATATTCGCATCCACGCCTTGAATCGATATATAGCTCGCAAAGTCCCAACGCCTTCTCACTCTGATCCTCTCGATCTGGCCCAACGGGATGTCTATGCACCATTTCGAGTCAAGATAGCGGGCATCGATCTCTTGGACATTTCTCGAGAACTGGCCGATAAGCCCCGATTCTCCATCACTAAGAAAAAGAAACCGACGATTTGTTACAACCACTGAGCCGTATTTTGTGCCAAAAACAAAAAAATTCGCGGTAGGCCCGACCGACCGCATCATATGCGACTCCCAGCTAACCACGATTTCCTTATCTGCATTCATAAACCACATTTATGGACCTTTTGCTATTTAGCCCATTACAATTCCCGAAAAAGATCGTAGGGCAGATTGAAGGCGACAGCCGCACTTCTACATGCGTGCAAGTGGCCAGCTTTAGGTAACTTTTTATACTGAGAAAGACCGTTAATCCATCGACAAAGATTCCACCCTTTCCTGATTTGGGGATACGGCCTAGGGGGGTCGGTGATTCTAAAATCTTAGTGACACAAAGCCGGCCTGTCGCACGGACAAACGGCTGAGCCGTGCTGTCTACTGAGCCTTATAAATTTCTACTCAGATTATAATATCTTACTCCAAGGCCCCTCCCCATCATCCCTAAAGAATATGAAAGAGTCCAAATCATCGAAGAACAATTATACCGGAAAATTAAAGAGACTACTCTTAACTGCTTTCACCATGCTAGCTGTCGGATGTGGCGAAAAAAATGATTTAAGTGAGTCAGGCTGGTCCAACTCTAAATATGGAATTGGATTAGATCCGCCGGAAGGATGGACCGTAAATGAAAGCGGCCAGCTGGGTATCCTAGTATTGTTTACGAAGACCCTAGACAATGGAAAGACTGTCTCGATCAACCTAATGCAGCCCGCCGAACTTGGCGACCTATCCTTGATGGAAACTGCAAAACAAAGTATTCAGATGAGTAAATCAATCTTACAGAGCTATGAACTCATTTCTGAAGGTAGAATAAAAATTAACTCTATGGATGCATGGGAAGTTATTTCTACTATGACCGTTGGCAAAACTCTTGTGAAAACCAGGTCTGTAATGGTAGAAAACAGAGGGGGAATGTATGCGTTTGCTTATGCCGCTGAAACCTCTAATTACGATGAGTATGCACCTCATTTTGATGACTGCCTGAATTCATTGAAGGTCACCCTTTCCCCATAGCTACCTTAAATCAACAAGCAGAATCCGACCATTCAACTGTAACCAAAACCCGCTTTGCTGTTTCAGCTGGCGGGTTTTTCTTTGAACCCTCATTCGTGTATCTTTTATCCCTGTTCCAGCAAGAGGGGTTCACGCAGGGAAACCACTCGGGATTTCCCTTCCTCGATCTTCCCGAAAAAGGGGTTAGCAGGTTGCCGTGGCACGCAAATCAGTGGTCACTAAAAATAATGGACGGTTTTATTATTGCTTTTTCTTTTTGGAAAAGTGGATTGCACCGATGTCCCATGGACCGGTTTTTGGTAGTGGGTTACCGGCGAAATCTCTTTCGTAATGCTGTCTCAGGTTCAGCCCTTTTCCGCGGAGAGGACTATCGGCGCGGAGGCGGAAGTCTTTACCCTTAATGTCAACGAGTAGGGGGTTGCCATCGCTCTTCGTTCCGTCGACCTGCCAGAACCAGCAGTTCTTCGAGATGACGCGTTCTTTCTTTTTGTAGGGTCCGCCTTGGAAGCATCGATTTGTTCCGACATAGAGATTGTTGCGGAAGGTAATCCCATCGAATGCAGTGTAGACAATGTCGTACATGTTCGAGCCGAATCCTTCTGTGCGGATCACGGTGTTATTATCGAAAGTCGTGTTGATGCAGGGCGCGTGCATATAAACGAAGCTCTGGCCATCGTAACTGACGTTGAAGGCGATGCGAAGGTTGTAAACCTTCTGGACGAATGGATTGTAGTCAGCCTTCCAGCTTGATTCAAAGAAGCCGGCGTTTCCTTCAGTGTAGTTGTGGTGAATGTGGACATTCTTCTTGTGATAACGACCGTCATCCAGTTCGATTGCACCGCCGTCAGATCCATAGGGGCTGCTGATGGTCAGGTAGTTCTTGATGGTGTTGTAGGAAACCTCTTGATTTCCGATCCCTAGCTGAATCCCCATTGGTCCCCACCCACCTTTGGCGCCAGGCTTCGTCCACAGTGGGTGACTGGGACCGTCCATGGTGTTCTTCGTAATGAGTGTGAATTCGCCCGTCGACTGGATACCTTTGGTGCACTTGGTAAAGGTGTTCTCGCGAATGACGTTATGCTTAGCGCCGAACATGTTGAAGACTGCCCCCATCTTAAAGATGCTCTGTAGCCGACCCGCGTTCTTGGTCGGCGGCGTGTCGTGGAAGTGGAGTTTCTCGACGATTATGTAGCTACCCGAAATGCGAATGCAGTTACCATTCATATTCAGGTCATTTGGGTTGGTAAACCGGGGCGCCTCACCTTTACCGTAAACTGTCAAAGTGATCGGCTTCTCTATCGTGCCCGACTCCGTGATATGGATAGGCCCGTTGAACTGCGATCCACACTTGAACATGACGACGTCGCCGGGCTTGAGTTCCGCCTCCTGTGCCATGGTATGCGACTTCCACGGCTGGGCCTCAGAACGACCTTTATTCCCATCATTACCGTTCTTGGAATCCACGTAGTAAGTCGACGCAACGACAGTTCCCAAGAGTAACTGGGATACTAGCAATATTAGATTGAGTGCTTGTCTATTCATACAATTGGATAGATCGGTTCGGAGGGATTTGTTCCTCGTCTTTTCCATGAACTCAAACGACAACCCCCTTTCGCCCCCATGTAAACTCCCAAACCCTAGTTCCCCCGACACTTCCCGCAATAGAACCTGCTAAAACCCGCATTTAGGGACATTTGGGAGCAGTTTTGAACACTCCTTTCTGAAAAGGCGAAAGCCCCTAACTCGCTATGAGTTAAGGGCTTTCATTGGTTACGGGAGTAGGATTTGAACCTACGACCTTCAGGTTATGAGCCTGACGAGCTACCTGGCTGCTCCATCCCGCGGTTTGTTCCAGTCACCCTCTCGGGGACGGCAAGATCTTGAGCGGATTCCCTGACAACGCAAGGTTTATTTTACAGAGTTTGAGGGGGTTCACCCTTCGTAAATCTCCACCGAGATTCATGGCGAATCACTCAGGGTAGTCCCAAAGTCCGAAATGAAATTTCCTCTTGAATCAGGCAGACCAAAAGAATGGAAATGGATTCGGTGCTCTTGCCATCTCCGGATCTATTTCCGATAAGTCCGGAGTAACAACTCTCATGCCTTCCGATCTTGAAACCCCTCCCGTGTTAGAGACTTCCGAGTGGAAACACTTGGCGTCGTCCCATCGGGTAGAAGTCGAAAAGATCACCGTCCCGATGCGGAAGCGGAGATCCCGACGGGAAAAGCATCCCGTATACGATTTCCTCAACACTTATTATTCCTTCTCACTCGGACGCCTGGAAGGCTGGCATCCGGGAGTCGGAGTGGTGCTGGAAGATGATCCCAAGCACGAGTTCTCCCCAAAATACTATCGCCGTGAGAATGGCGTGGTGAGTATCGACACCTCCCGGCTCACCAACAAGGGACGCGAACGTCTGCAGTGGATTCTGCAACTTCTCAAACTCACCCAATCCCGCCCGCCCAATCTTGCCTGCCACGGACTGCACGAGTGGGCCATGGTTTATCAAGGAGGCGATATCCGCCATCGGGAAAGCGCCCCGCTGCGTCTCTCCCAGAAAGAAATTGACGCCCTAGTCGCCTCTCGCCCGATCTGTTGCTCCCACTTCGACGCCTTCCGCTTCTTCACGCCCACTGCCATTTCGCTCAACAAGCTCTCCCCCTCCCTGCATTCCCGCGAAGAACACGAGCAACCCGGCTGCATCCACACCAATATGGACCTCTACAAGTGGGCTTATAAAAGCTCGCCCTGGATTTCCTCCGATCTCCTTCGTGAAACTCTCTTCTTTGCCATCGAGGCCCGCGAGGTCGACATGCGCGCCTCGCCCTACGACCTCACCAATTATGGCTACCCGGCCATCCCCATCGAAACCCAGGAAGGACGGCGTCAATATGAGACCGAACAGCTCGCTCTTTATCAAAAAGGCCTCCCGCTTCGCGAAAAACTCATCGCAGCACTGAGCTCCGTGCTGATTTGAAGCGGTTTTGGGTTTCAATTTGCAGCATTTAGGATTTTGCTCGCGGCGTGATCCCAAACGTCCTCGCCGAACGCTACGCCGCCGCCCAAATCCGTGACATCTGGTCTCCCGAAGGCCGCATCATCCTTGAACGCGATTTCTGGATCGCGGTCATGAAAGCCCAGCAGAACCTCGGTCTGGATATCCCGGCCGAAGCTATCGCCGCTTACGAATCAGTCAAAGGTCAGGTCAACCTCGCCGCCATTGACGAGCGCGAGCGGATCACCCGACACGACGTGAAGGCCCGCATTGAGGAATTCAACGACCTCGCCGGCCACGAGCACATTCACAAAGGCATGACCTCGCGTGACCTCACCGAGAACGTGGAGCAACTTCAGGTTTACCGTTCCCTTGAAGTCATCCGCAATAAAACCGTCGCTGTCCTCGCCCGCATGTCCGAGCGCGCCGACCAATGGTCCGATCTCATGATTACCGCGCGCACCCACAATGTCGCGGCCCAACCCACCACCTTTGGAAAACGTCTCTCCATGTTTGGAGAAGAATTACTCAGCGCCTTCCACAACATCGAGTCAATTCTCAATGCCTACCCCGTCCGCGGACTCAAGGGAGCAGTCGGCACCCAGATGGATCAGGTTTCTCTCTTCGATGGTGATACGGAAAAAGTCGCCGCACTCGACGAACAAGTCCGCGAACACCTCGGCCTTCCCAAGGCCTGGACCAACGTCGGACAAGTTTACCCGCGTTCACTCGACTTCCGCATCGTGAGTTCGCTTGTCGATCTTGCCTCCGGTCCTTCTTCCCTCGCCAAGACCCTCCGCCTGATGGCCGGTCACGAGACCGCCAGCGAAGGATTCGCCAAGGGTCAAACCGGTTCCTCCGCAATGCCGCACAAGATGAACTCCCGTTCCTGTGAACGCGTTAACGGTTTCCATGCCATCCTCAAAGGGCACCTTGCCATGGCATCCAACCTCGCCGGCGACCAATGGAATGAAGGCGATGTTTCCTGCTCGGTCGTGCGCCGTGTGATGCTACCCGATGCCTTCTACGCCATCGACGGACTTTACGAAACCTTCCTGACTATTCTTGGGCAGATGGATGCCTATCCCGCCGTCATCGAAAAGGAAAACGCACACTATCTCCCCTTCCTTCTCACCACGACCATCATGATGGAAGCGGTCAAAGCTGGCGTGGGACGCGAAACCGCGCACGAAGCGATCAAAGAACACGCCGTCGCCACCGTGCACGACTTGCGCAATGGCAAGGCGTCCACCAACAACCTGCTCGAGCGTCTCGAAGCCGACGAGCGACTCCCTCTCGACCAAGCGCAACTTACCGCTATCCTTGAGCAAGGCCGCAGTAACGTTGGTCAGGCCAAAGTGCAAATCAAGCACTTCGGCAAAGCCATCAACGATCTTTCTTCCGCTCACCCCGGAGCAGCCGATTACTCACCAGGTTCGATTCTCTAAATCGATCTTATGAAAACATTATTCCTCACTATCCTTCTTCTTCCGCTTGCCCTCCCTGCTGAAGATATCACTCCTGAGAAAGCGCAGACTCTTCTGTCGATGAAGAACCCTCCGCAAGTGATCGACATTCGCACGCCCGAGGAATTTGCCAAAGGTCACATCAAGGGAGCCAAGCTGGTCAATTTTTTCGGGAGGGACTTTGAGAAAAAACTCGCCGAACTGGACCCCCAAAAAGCCTACGTGACACACTGCAAGTCAGGCGGACGCAGCGGGAAATCACTCCCCATCTGGAAGAAACTCGGCTTCACCAAAGTCTATCACCTTCACTCCGGATTCGACGGTTGGAAGGCAGCCAAACTTCCCATTGTTAAACCATAATCTCAGGGCTAATCTTTCCGCGCATGTCGCTCAGCCTGACATTCCAACCGCTACCAAAATCAAATCCACCCCCTCATTCGCAATGTCTCAATACTCACTTAAGGGCCACGTCGCCCTCGTCACCGGAAGCAGCAAGGGCCTCGGAGCCGAAGTCGCCATGGGCCTCGCCGATGCCGGAGCCAGTGTCGTCGTCAATGCCTTCAATAATATCGCCCGCGGAGAAAAAGTTGCGGAGGAAATCATCGCCAAAGGCGGCAAGGCCATCGCAATCAAAGCGGATGTTTCAAAGGAATCCGAAGTCAAACGCCTCATCGAACAAGCGGGTAACGAACTGGGCGCTGTCGATATTATCGTTCCCAACGCCACGCCGGACCAGCCGCAGAAACCGATCGAGGACTACGACGAGGAATTCTACCGCTCGATGCTTGATTTCTTCGTCATGAGCCCCCTCCTTCTCGCCCAGGCCGCACTCCCAAGCATGAAAGAAAAAGGATGGGGCCGCTTCATCAACATCACCTCCGAGGTCTATGCCCACTCGGTCCCCAACTTCTCGGCATACGTCGCAGCGAAAGGCGGACAGATCGGATGGTCACGCAGTATGGCCAAGGAACTCGCCCCTTTTGGCATTACCGTTAATATGGTCGCGCCCGGATGGATTCCCGTCGAACGACACGAAAAAGATCCACAGGAAATGAAAGACGGTTACCTTGCTCAAATCCCTGCGGGACGCTGGGGCACACCAACCGACGTCGCCAATGCGGTGAGATTCTTCGCACTGGAGGAATCTTCCTTCATCACCGGACAAACCCTGCACGTTAACGGCGGGGGGACGCCTTGGTAGGCTTTCCGTTTGTCGTCAGAACGTGAATTTCATGAACTCCCTTGAATTTGGGGGCCTTGAACTCCCAGACTACCTTGTGATCCTTCGTCACCTCGAAGACCTTGGGTTTGTCGTCTGCTCTTTGTCCGTAAGAGCAGATCACAAAATTTCCATTTGCTAAGGCCTGACCACCGCAAGGGTCGGCAAAGCGACCGGCAACCTCTTTGTTGGTAGCCTTCCAAACCACCTTGCCGCCCTGATCAAACACCACGGTCTTATTTCCGTTGGTAAGATTGGCCATGATCTTCCCATCATCGAGCATGATCGCAGTGAACGGCCAGTTGCGTTCCTTTCTTCCGCCCAGTTCGTCCAAGTCGGTCTTGATTACTCTGACCACTTTCCCGTCTGGCGTATATTCCTTGATTGCAAAGGCCAAAAGGTGAGGGGCGAGATAATTTCCACTGGGCAATTTACGAGCCATTCGGGTCTGCATGTGGGCATTGTCCGTGTCCGGCTTTAGGGGACAATCCACTACGAGTTTCCCGTCGGAGGAAACCTCCAGTAATCGAGGCTTCCCGCCCAATTCCGTGATCAGGGTGTTGCCATTGGCCAACCTCTTGGCAGTACCTATTTCGCTATTCTCCTTACTCAGCTTGTAGTGGAATACCACCTTCTTATCCCGCGTGAATTCCCTCACCTCTTTTCCGAAAGCAACGAGAACATTACCATTTGGCAAGACCTCACCATCGCGTGATCGTTGTGGAACCTCCCAAATGATTTCCGAGTCCTCACTGACGATAGCGGTCTTGGTTCCAGTAATCAGAAAGGAGTGCCGAATCCCGGACTCGCTAATTTGTTGCCCAAAAGGAGCCGAAAATACGGCGCCGACGCCGAGAACAGAAAGGAAAAGTAGCTTCATCATCAGAAGCGAGACTAGGCACACAATAGAGGCAGGACCATCTCTCATTTCGCCAAATCCCAGTCAATTCCAACTGGAACAATCGCGCAACCTGAAGGTTCTCATTGCTGATTTCCAAAAATTCAATATTCATCTCGCCAAAGACATGCACCACACCAGACGTCCGGAGATGGCTCGCGCCATCAGAATATCCAGCCTCTTCCTCATCCTCAACCGCTTCGCCGTCCTGGCTTTGTTGGGTGGGATCGGATACGCTTGGTACGAGCGCTCGGAGCAATCTCACTGGGTCGCCCTTACGGTAGGCCTCGTCTGTATCTTCACGTGGATCGTCTGTGCATTCTGGTCCGCCCGCTGCCGCTGCCAGCTTTGCATGGCCCCGCTACTCTCCCGCGCCAAGTGCAACGAGCATTACAATGCTGAAAAATTATTCGGGAGTTACCGAACCCGCCTCGCCGCAACCGCCCTGATCATCGGCCGATTTCGTTGTTATTTTTGCGGAGAGGAATTCAGCCTGGAACAACCGCCGAAAAAAACCGAGCAGAGACCGGTCAAAGATCGTCATGTCGCGACAATCCGCCAAAGCGGTTCCCTTCCCAAAAAACATTAGGAAGAACCCCCTTCAACTCAGGCATCTAGCCTCATCGCCGCTTTTTGGGCGGCCGATTTCCCTCCCCCTTTCGGATTGTCCTTCTCAGAGGTGAGGCGCATTCCGACCGGCTTCGAGACCCCGAACTCTTCCATCGTCACGCCATACATGACATCGGCACGCTCCATAGTGCGCTTGGAGTGCGTCACGATGATGAACTGACTTTGATCGATGAAGGCATCGAGCACTTTCAGGAAGCGCCCAATGTTCGATTCATCAAGCGGCGCATCCAACTCATCTAGAACACAGAACGGACTGGGTTTGACCATATAAATCGAGAAGAGCAGCGCAACTGCCGTCATCGAACGCTCACCACCCGACATCAAAGTGATTGACTGCAGCTTCTTACCCGGAGGTTTCGCAATCACCTCGATACCGCACTCAAGCGGGTCATCTTCGTCCTGAAGAATAAGATCTGCCGTCGCCTTATCACCGAAGAGACGTTTGAACATTCCTTTGAAGTTCTTGGCAACGGCCTTAAAGGTCTCGGCGAAGAGGCGCTCGGACTCAATGTTAATTCGTTCAATGATCTCCAGAAGCTTGGCTTTGGAATTCACCAAATCGTCGTGCTGATTCTTGGTAAAAGTGTGGCGCTCCTCAAGCTCGTCAAATTCTTCAATGGCATCGAGATTCACGGGGCCCATTGAGTCGAGACGGCGTTTCAGGTCAGCCACGACGGCCTCTACAAAGTCCCAATCGGGACCTTCTTCGGGAAGCGCCGCTTTAATAACTTCTTCAACGGGCTCTGCGACCACCTCTTCCTCAACTGCTTCATTTTCTTCGCCCTGGGATTCCTCGCCAGACTCAGTATTTTCCACAACCGACTTGCGGCGCCTTCCTTTTTTCTCAGCTTCCTTGCGCTCGTTGATACAGGCAATCAAGGCGTGGCTGTCAGGACGGAAGATGGTAAGGTCAACCTGGTGACGCTCCATCGTTGACTCGAGAAGATTCTCCATCCGAAGATCCAGCTTGGTCGCCGAAACTTCCTCTTTACTGATCTGATTAACCACCTTGGACTGGCGATTGCGAATTTCAGAGAAGGAAGCTTCCGCACTCTCAATACCTCGCGCCAACTCCTTCCGTTGCTCGTCTGACTGACCAAGTTCGCCAGTCAATTTCCCAACCTCGACCTTGTAGCCTTCCATCTCCTGACGGAGCCCGATATTTTCCTCATCTCCTTTGCCGATCCGTTCCTTCGCCGCTGCGATTTCGTGCTTCCGGCGCGAGTTCAACTCAGCTAATTCACGAATACGGCGACTCATGGGATCCTGCTCCTTGGCGGCGGAATCACGGGCCTGACGTTCCACGGCCAAAGCGGTTCGCGCCTCGTTTAATTGTTCGGAAGCCTCTTTCTCACTCTTGATCGATGCTTCGAGTCGGGACTGCAGGTTCCGGCTGTCGTCTTCCAGGGCCGTGAGACGTTCCCGCGCCCGAGCCAATTCATTTTCCAAGGCCGAACGACTATCAGTAGCAGTCTTTTCGCGGCCTTCGAGTTCCTCACGCTCCCACTGGTTGTTCCCAACTTTCGAGTCAATACTGTCCGCTTCGCGTTTCGCCAGTTTAAGCTGCCCGCTAAGGGTGGACTCTTCAACACGATGACGCTGCAGACGATCTTTCGCCTGCTCCAACTCTTCGCGCAGTTCCTTGGTTCGTTCCTCGGCGGTGAGAATTTCCCGCTGGGCCGTTTCCTCCGCCTTGGCGAGTTCCCCCACCTCGGCGGAGAGAGCATTGATCTCGTTGTTTCGCTTGAGAACAGAATTGTCCTTCCCTCCGCTACTGCCTCCTCGAAGAACTCCCTCGGGCGTCAAAATTTCACCGCTCTTGGTCACAAAGGTCAGCTCGGGGTATCCGGAACGAAGCTTCAATGCGGCCGCGCGGTCCGGCACGATGAGCACTTCACTGAGAAGTTTTTCCATCAAACCAACAAACTTGGCGTCCACCTTAACCACATCCAGAGCCCATGCTGACGCTCCCTCCGGAAGAGCTTCGATTTGCGTACCTTTGGAGGCTGGCAGAAAGCTCTCGGGAATGATCGAGGCCATTCCTTTTTTCCCTTCGAGCAAACGCTCGACAATCACATCAGCGAGCTCCTCATCGCGCACGATGATAGCCTGTAAATAACGATCGAGCGCGGATTCCACAGCAACCGCGTATTCGTCAGGCGCCTTAAGTTGCGCACCCAGCAGGCCTTTCAAACCAGGCTTAATCAAATCTGGATCATTTAGTCCCTTGAGAACAGCCTGGGTTCCTTTTTGAAGTCCCTCACCACTGGCAACCAATTGCTTCAACACCTCCAAGCGGGAGGATTTTTGGGCCAAAGTCCGGTGGGCTTCCTCCGCCGTTCTTCGGGCAACATCTAGTGAAGCTCGTACTTCTTCAAATTCTCTCTTCGTCTTCTCAAGTGCTTCCTCAAGACCAGGTAGGGCTTTCTGGTGTTCTTCGAGAAGTTTCACGAACTGATCACGCTCGGCAACCGCCTTGGTCTGTTCGCCACGAAGACGCTCGGACTCTTCAACGAGCTGCTTCATGCGATCCTTGTTGCCTTCCATTTGGCTCAAGGCGCTTTCGATCTTAGCCTGGGCCGAGGCGATAATATTCTGGGTGGCGTTGGCTTCCGCCCGGGCCCGACGAAGCTGATTTTCGACCTCATGCCGTTCTTTGGCGAGTGACCCGGAAGCCTCGCGGCGTTCCTCAGCCTGCGCTTCTTTTTCCGCAATGCGCTTTTCCAACTCCTCGAGAGCCGCCTGACTTTGTTGCAAGGTCTGCTGCTGCTCGATGAGATTGGAGTCGGTCTCGTTGATTTCATTTTCATTCTGCTCGAGACGCTCGCCAAGTTCCCCTTTTCGCTCTTCATTGAAAGCAATACGATTTTTAGCCACGGCGATGGCATTCTTCTTATCCGAAAGTCTCTGCCGCAACCCGGAAAGTTCGGCATCGAGAGCCTGCGCCTTGTCGCGAGCGTTGACCACCGCGGCTTCGTGTTGCGGCATCTCGACCTCGATGACATCGCGCTGCTTTTCCAAGGAATTCAGTGAAACGGTCAATTCCTCACGCTCTCCGGTGAGTTTTTCATAAAGTCGATGACTCAGGTGGGTATCAAGAACCCTGACATCTTTCGCAAGAGCCTGATAGCGGCGAGCCTTGGAAACCTGCCGCTTCAGGGAATTGATCCGACGATTCTGTTCGGCAAGAACATCAGAAACCCGAAGCAAATTACCTTCGGTATATTCCAATTTCCGCAAGGCCTCCTTTTTCTCCTTCTTCGACTTGGTAATTCCAGCCGCTTCCTCGAAAACCTGACGACGATCCTCCGGGCGTGCCGAGAGCAACATATCGATCTTCCCTTGCTCCATGATAGAATAGGAAGAACGACCGATACCGGTATCCATAAATAACTCCCCGATGTCGCGAAGGCGACAGCGGGTTCCGTTAATCAAATACTCCGATTTTCCATCTCGGTAGACCCGGCGGGTCACGGAGACTTCATTAAATTCTGTTTTTAGTGCCTGCTCACAATCGGCCAGAGTGAGTGTGACTTCCGCCATCCCGTGCGCTTTCCGCTTATCCGCTCCATTAAAAATAACGTCTGCCATCTCACCTCCACGAAGCGCTTTGGCCGAGGTCTCACCCAAGACCCAACGAACCGCATCAACGACATTGGACTTGCCACAACCATTGGGGCCCACAATCCCCGTCACTCCCTGGGAGAATTCAAAGATCGTTTTATCGGCAAATGACTTAAAGCCGTGGAGAGAGAGAGATTTTAAATACATGATCGTCGTCGCTGAAAAATTGCTTGAAGAAGGCTACTCCAAGGAACCCGAAGAGGTTACGACGATGATGGAGACCCGACAAGGGATCACGCATAAAAACACAATATATTGGGCTATTTATGAAAAACAGCACAATATAGTGTGCTTCCCATTATTTAGGAAAAGTGAAATGAATCGCAAATTCTCAGCCCTTGAAAGCATGAGCTGGAAGCCCTTTAACCCCCAATCCCTTGATCACAAACAAGCGCCCGGCATGCTCTTCCACCTCGCTCTTGTGCTTGCCAGTCGTAACGTAGAGATCCGACAAATCCTCACCCCCAAATGCCACCGCTGTTGTCTCAAGACACGGTAAAGCAACCCGTTGCACTTCAGATCCGGTGGACGGATCATAGCAAATCACGCAGGCTCCATGACAAAAAGCCACCCAGAGGTGGCCGTTTTCATCGATCGCCATGCCGTCCGGCGAGGAGTCCAAACCCGCTGTCGAAACCACCTCCCGGGGATTAGTAAGAACACCCCCATCGTAATCAAAAGCCAAAATCTGCTTGGTGGGGGTGTCAATATAGTAGCAAATATCGCCCTCAGCCGACCAAACGATCCCGTTCGAATTCGTCACCGGCCCATAGGCTTCCGACACCTCGAGCTCGGGACTCAAGCGATAAAGCCGCGCATCCCCCTCATTTTTCACCAAGCTGATCGTCCCCGCGAAAAAATGCCCATCCGGGGCACATTTCCCGTCATTGATACGATTATTTTTCTTATCAGACTCAGGATCAGTGATTTGTGTGATTTTCCCATTTGTCTCATCAAGAAACAAAAATCCCGTATCTCCTCCAATCACCAAGCCTCCGCCTTCCCGGGGAACCACCGTGCCCACGCGCTGACCAACATCCCAAGTCTCCTCCAATCCAATCTCCGGATCGAAACGAATAACCCGATGCCCTTCAATATCAACGTAAATTAGCTTTCCCTGCCACCAAATAGGTCCTTCACCCCAAATTGCCCGATAGTCTCCGATTGGTTCAATTGTCATCTCTTGGCGAGAAAACCGAGGAATCGCCCTTTTGTCCAGCGCTTCCCCGAGATAACTCCCCCCTCCCCAAGGTAAGTTTTTTCCTTAAGAAACGAGATGATTTAACGGTTCCAATCCTTGACATTCCCTAACAAACAGCCCATTACGAGTCAACGGCTGGAACATTCTATCACGGATTCCCCTTCCTCTTTCTCATTGCTAGAAGCTTTCCCCAATTATTATGTCATACGACTTTTCATCCTGGGCCTGGTATTTCTCATACATCGTCGTCCTCCTTGGCCTTGCCGGCTACGGTTGCTATCGCTGGTCGACACTCTATCTCTACTTCAAGCACGGCAAAAAACGCCCACAGCCTGATCGTGAATTCACCGCTGACGAAATGCCCCTCGTCACCGTTCAACTTCCCGTCTTCAACGAGATGCATGTGGTCGATCGCCTCCTTGATGCTGTCGCAGCCTTGGACTACCCTCAGGACAAACTTGAGATTCAAATCCTCGATGACTCGACCGACGAAACCACCGACATTTCCATGGCCGGAGCCGCCCGACTTCGTGGGAAAGGGTTCGACGCCGAGTGCATTCACCGCACCGACCGAACTGGCTTCAAGGCCGGCGCTCTCGAGAACGGCATGAAAATCGCCAAGGGAGAGTATATTCTCATCCTCGACGCTGACTTCGTTCCCAATCCCGACTTGCTTCAGGAAACGATCCACCATTTCACCAACGACAAGATTGCTCTCGTGCAAACCCGCTGGGGGCACTTGAACCGCAATTACAACGCACTCACCCGCGTGCAGGCATTGTTTCTCGACGGACACCTTGAGCTCGAGCAGACCGCCCGCAACCGCTCCGGTCGCTTTTTCACTTTCAATGGAACCGGCGGGATCTGGCGTAAATCAGCCATTGAAGACGCAGGTGGCTGGGAACATGACACCCTCACCGAGGACATGGACCTCAGCTATCGCGCCCAGCTCAAAGGTTGGAAATTCATTTTCCTTAAGGAGGTCGAAACTCCCGCCGAACTTCCCGTCGACATGGCCGGATTTAAGAACCAGCAACACCGCTGGACCAAGGGCTCCATTCAGTGCTGCAAGAAGTGCCTTCCCTCCATCTGGAGAAGTAAATATCCTCTTGCTGTGAAGTTGGAGGCAACGGCCCACCTGACGTCCAATTTCGCTTATCTTCTTCTGATCGCTCTTTGCTTCCTGATCTACCCAAAAAACCAGTGGGCTCCTGATCTCGGCACAATGGGACGCGTTCTTGTAGACTTCCCTATCTTCTTCTTCGCCTCAATCTCCGTCGTGGCCTTTTACACCGTCGCCCAAATCGCGATCAATCCGAAGACTTGGCTCAAAGAAATCTGCTACCTTCCACTCTTGCTTGCGCTTGGGATAGGAATGGCCGTCAACAACGCCAAGGCCGTGATCGAAGCTATCGTGGGGCATGAAACCGGATTTGTCCGCACCCCCAAATATGGCATCGAAGGACAGAAGAAAATGGAGATCCGAAAGAGTCGCTATAAGGCCATCAAGAGCCTCACTCCGATCTTCGAACTCGTCTTCGGCTTCTTTTTCCTCTTTGTCGTGCTCGACGCCGCCATTGCGGGCAATTGGCCTTCGGCAATCTTGCTTCTTCCATTCCCCGTTGGATTTTTCTATACTTCCCTCAGTTCTTTGAAACAGATGGTGAGCCTAGAGCAGTTCATGCCCGCATTTTTGAAAAAGGACTAACACACCTGCCTTTCTCAACCATGCGTCACTTTCGCCTAATCACGTTCGCATCCCTGGTTCTTCTCCCCCTCCTCACTACCAGCTGTGGGCCATCCTTTGATGAACGGAACAAGATGGTCGTGAGCGTTCGTGACCAGAAAATGCTTCTGGTTAACGATGGAAAACCCGTCAAAGCCTACCCGGTATCAACCTCCAAATTTGGCTTGGGAAGTGGCCGCGGGACTCACCGGACACCTCTTGGCCGTCACGTTGTTGCCAAAAAGATTGGTGGTGGCGCCCGCTCTGGAACTGTATTTAGGAGCCGCCGTCCCACTGGCGACGTCGTTCGTCCAAACTCACCGGGACGCGACCCTATCGTAAGCAGAATCCTTTGGCTCAGCGGTCGTGAAAAACACAACCGAAACACTTTTAGTCGATGCGTCTACATTCACGGCACCGCCGCCGAGAGATACATCGGGCGTCCCGCATCTTATGGGTGTATTCGCATGAAATCCCGCCATATCATCGATCTTTACGAACGCGTTGGGGTCGGTGCCGAAGTTCGCATCATCCGAGGTTCGCTCGACACTCTCCCCGCCGGCCGTAGTTACTATGCCCGCTGGGGCGGACGGGACAAGGCTACCGCCACGCGTTGGTAATTAATTATTCATCACCCTCCATTCGGACAGTGTCACTGGATCTCGACCCCGTAGCATTGCGCGGGCTCTCTGAGCCCGAGCGTCTCTCCTTCATCAAAGAACAAATCACCCTGGAGAACGAAGACCTCCATCGGCGCCATCTTGCCGGCGAAGCTGGACTGGCTCATTCCGAAGCCCGTTCCATGGCCGCCGACGAGTTAATTGTCGCCCTTTTCAACACCTTTCTCCCGGACCCGGAAAATCCACCCGCACTCGCCCTCGTGGCCAATGGCGGATACGGGAGAGGCCTAATGAATCCTGGTTCGGACATCGACCTCCTCTTTTTGGTCGATCGACCTGCGACCAAGATTTCAGACGAGGCCAAGCAAATTGTTAAGGGTATTCAAATGATTATTTGGGACCTTGGATTCAAGTTCCTCCCCTCGACGCGCTCGGTTACTGAATGCATCGCCGAAGCCAAGATAGAACCGCAGTCCCGTACCGCCCTTCTTGATTCACGTCTCGTCGTCGGAGACCAAAAACTCTTTCGCAAACTCCGCGACCGCTTCCGCAAGGACTGTATTGAAAAAGACAAGACCCGTTTTTTTGAAGAGCGCAGCCTCGATATCAACACCCGCCACGCCAAGTGGTCTCACACCGTTTTTCTTCAGGAACCCAACATCAAGGAAAGTCCAGGAACCCTCCGCGATTACCACAATCTCGATTGGATCATTGATGCCGAGGCTGGAACCCGCTCGATGACCGAGCTTGTCCGGCAACGTATTCTCACCCGTCACGCCCGCCGGGAGCTCAAGGACGCCTTCAACTTCCTTCACCGCGTCCGCAACGCCCTTCACTACCACGACAAAGGAAACGACATCCTCACCCTTCGTTTCCAGGGCATCATCGCCAACGAATTTGGCTACCCTCAAAAAACAATCCTCCGTCGTATCGAAGTGTTCATGCGGGAGTATTACACTCACGCTCGCAGCGTGCACAACCACACCCGCTCGATCTTCGAGATCTTCGAACTCCAGCACAAAGAAGAGGGTCACACCAGCATTCGCTCCCGTCTTACTTTCGGCCTCATCAAAAAGAAGCCCAAAACCCTGGACGATTACACCATTCAAAACGAACGGCTTTCAGCACGCCGAAAAAACATTTTTGAAGAAAACCCCAATCGCCTCATCCGCCTCTTCGTCTACTGTCAAAAATATCAGGTCACGCCTTCTCCTTCCCTTCGCAAGCTCATCAAAAAAAGCTGGGACCTCATTGATCGCTCCTTCCGGGTCAGACGCGAAAACCGCGAGGCGTTCCGGGAGATTCTCGAACGCAAAGGGCAAGTTGCCAGCACCCTGCGCCTGATGCATCGATGTGGAGTCCTTGGGCGCTACCTCCCCGAATTCGGCGCCCTCGACTGCCTAGTCCAACACGAATTTTTTCACCGCTACACCGCCGACGAACACACTCTTCGTTGCATTGACCAACTCGACGCTCTCGTCGAAAACGACGACCCGAAAATCTCTATCTACCGGGACATCATCGTCAAACATCCCGATCCCTACGCCCTCTATATCGCTCTGATTCTTCACGACACCGGACGCGCCGAAAACGTAAGGGAGCACATCGACGGCTCGGCCATACTGGCAGCCCGTCTCTGCAAACGCCTTCAGATCACCGGAGGCCGCCGTGCCCTTATCATGTTCCTGGTGGACCACCACCTGACACTCTGGCGTTTCGCCACCAAGAAAAACATCGACGACCCCGAAGTCATTGAGGAATTCGCCGAACTCATGCGGGACAAACACCGCCTTGACGCCCTTCTCCTTTTTACCTTTGCCGACTCCAACGGAACCAACGAAGAAGCCTGGTCCCCGTGGAAGGAAAGCCTCATTCTCCAACTCTACAAAAACACCCGGAGCTTTTTAGTCGAAACAGAAACCAGCCGAATCAAACTTCACGCCGCTGAATTTGAAGAAGTCTGCGCCGAGGTGAAAGCCTCCCTCAAAGAAAAGTATCATGCCACTTTTGATGAGCATTGCTCGCTTATGCCCAAGCGCTACTTTCGCTTCCGCAGCAAACGAAGCATCAATAAACACATTGTCGCACTCTGGCAATATATCGACCGACGCGCGCGACGGCCAAACACCGAGTTTGAATGCGCTGTTCAGTGGATCGAGCGAAAAAAGTTTGGCTACAGCGAACTCATCATCGCTACTCACGACAGCAAACGCCTCCTCGAAAAAATTTGCTGCACCCTCGCCTCTCATCAAATCAGCATTCTCTCCGCCGATGTCTATACCCGCCCCGACGGCATCGTCCTCGATCTCTTCAGAGTCTGCAACGAGGACCTCAAGGCAATCGAAGACCGAAACATGCAGAAGGCCATCGTAAAAACACTCTACGACATCAGTGAGAACGAGGATTTTGATGCTGCAAAATACCTTCAAAAGAAGGTCAATTTCCTGAAGCCGGAAACCGAGCAAGTTGTCAAATTCCCCGTCCGAGCTTGGGTCAGCAACCAACTCGACCCCCATTTTACGGTCATTGAAATTCAAGCGCTCGACCGGATTGGACTTCTTCACGACGTTCTAAAAACTGTCAATGACCACGGATTGCAAACCGTCCACTCACGAATCTGCACTGAGAAGGGTGCAGCCCTCGATTCCATCTTCGTCCAAACACTCAAAGGTCGCAAACTTGTCGACCCAGAAGCTATCAAGGGCCTGGAGGAATCGATCAGAAAGCTCTTGAGCGGTTAGCCTTACTCTTCCATCGCCTTCAGAATATTGGCCTTGGCCTCCGCTGCAGCCGCATCTTCCGGGTGCTTTTTGAGAACTTTTTCGAAACAATCTAACGCCTCCTGCAGCTGCCCGGTTTCAGCCAAAACCATTCCGCATTCATAGCTCGCCAGAATCAAACCTGGCTCCAATGCCAACGCTTTATCGTAGGCTTCCAAAGCTTCTTCTTTTTTGTTCGAGAGTCGGAGAATTCTCCCCCGGGCATACCAGGCCGAAGCATCTTGCGGGGTCAATTCCACAGCCTTAGCCGAGGCTTCGACCGCATCCTTAGCATACCCGCCCTGCATCAACACCAAGGCGTAACTGACATACACCTCGGCTCGTTCCGGCTCTAATTCCAAGGCATCCTCGTAATGCGTAATCGCCAAATCCGTCTTTCCCTGACCAATGGCATCGGCCGCCTTCATCACCAACTCATCCGCTTCGCTGAGCCCGAGTTCCTTAACCTTAGCCATGGCGTTTCCCGCCTTTTCGGTCTCACCAAGGGCATTGAGAATCACCGCATATAATTGCCAGCTCTGCACATCGTTGGGACCCTCGATCAAGGACGCTTCGATTGCTTTGAGAGCCTCGGGAAGTTGCCCGGACTGAACCGCATCAATCGCGGCGTTGTATAATTCAATTTTAGGCTCTGCCATGACTCGCGAGAGAGCTATCAAATCAAACCCGCCAAGCCGAGGCCTTAGTCTTGCAAATATGCCCGCTGGGAGCATCCTGCTGTCATGGCAACAGTGACCCGTGAAACCTTGGTGGCGACTCTGGAAGAAATCGCCCTCCTGCTGGAACTCAAAGGAGCCAACCCTTTCAAAACCCGGGCCTATCGACAAGGTGCGGAAATCGTTCAAAATTTCGATGGCGACATCGTCGAGTTGGCTGCCAATGACGAACTCAAAGGCATCAAGGGATTCGGCGCGGCCCTCCAACAAAAACTCCATGAACTGGCATCCACCGGTCAATTGGAATACTACAACGATCTCAAAGCTGAGTTCCCGGAAACGCTCTTCGAACTCTTCGAGCTTCAGGGACTCGGCCCTAAAAAAATCAAAGCACTCTACGACAAGCTCAATGTCGATTCCATTGACGCCCTTAAAAAGGCCTGCGAATCAGGCAGCATCGCCGAACTCGCCGGCTTCGGCGCCAAGTCGGTGGAAAAAATTCTCTCCTCCATTGCCAATCGGGAAAAATTCGCGGACCGCTTTCGCCTTGGTGACGTCGCTCCACTCGCGGAAACCCTTTTGGATCGACTGCGTGACCACCCCAAAGTCTCCCGCTCGGCCATCGCGGGCTCCTACCGGCGTTCCAAAGAAACTCTTCACGACCTCGATTTCCTCGTTGCCACTTCAGAACCGGCAGAACTCACCGACTTCTTCGCCAACTTCCCCGAAGTCCATGAAGTGATTGCCAATGGCGACACCAAGGCTTCGATTCGGCTCGAAAACGGTTTACAATGCGACCTCCGCGCCGTGAGCAACGATCATTTCCCCTTCGCCTTGCAATACTTTAGCGGCAGCAAGGAACACAATGTCGCCCTCCGCGCCCTTGCGCTCAAACAAGGACTCTCGCTCAACGAATACGACTTCACCCCAAGCGACGAAACGACCGTTCCTGAAGTTCACGAAGAAAAAGACATCTACGCTGCACTCGGCTTGCAATGGGTCCCACCCGAGCTCCGGGAAAACCGAGGAGAGATCGAAGCCGCCGACAAAGGGAAACTTCCGGAACTTATCGAACTCGAAAACCTCCGCGGCACTTTCCATAATCACACTATCGCTTCAGACGGGAAAAACACCCTCGCCGAAATGGCGCAAGCCGCCCGTGAACATGGTTTGCAATACCTCGGAATCGCAGACCACTCGAAAGCCTCCTTTCAAGCCAACGGCCTCGACGAGGAACGCCTCCTGAGTCAAACCAGAGAAATCAAATCCTTCAACGAGAACTCGGATGACTTCACCCTTCTGGCCGGCACCGAGGTCGACATCCTCAAAGATGGCTCGCTCGACTTCAGCGATGAAATCCTCAGCCAACTCGACTATTGTGTCGCATCCGTTCACAATGCCTTCACCCTCGATGGAGAAACCATGACCAAGCGCCTTATTTGCGCCATGGAAAATGAACACGTTACCATGCTTGGTCACCTCACCGGAAGGCTCCTTCTCAAGCGCGATCCCTATCAGGTGAATATCGAAAAGATCATCGATTGTGCCGCTGAAACCCGCACCGTCATCGAACTCAACTGCAACCCTTGGAGGCTCGATATGGATTGGCGCTGGTGGCACAAAGCCAGGGACAAAGGGGTGCTTTGCTCGATCAACCCTGATGCCCACGCCACTGAGCAACTTCAATTTTTAGCCTACGGAGTTCGCTTGGCCCGAAAAGGATGGTTGCGACGCCAGGACGTCGTAAACTGCCGCCCCATCAACGAAATCCTGAAGTGGCTCTCGCTCCCCAAGGACAGACGATCATGACACTCGCTCTACGTGACCTCGGAGATGCTCGGGATTTTGAGAAAACCTGGCACCTTCAGGAATCTCTGGTTCAGCAACGGCGCGAGGGAGTAATCTCCGATACCCTACTGCTCTTGGAACACTCTCCCGTTTACACCATCGGACGCACCAAAGATCAAAGCAGTCTCCGCGACACCTCACACCTCCCGCATCCAATCGTTGAAATCAATCGTGGAGGGCAAGGTACTTATCACGGACCGGGACAACTGGTTGGATACGCCATTCTCGATCTCAATGAATCCAAACGCGACCTCCACCTCCACTTGCGAAATCTCGAGGAAGCTCTCATTCAAACCTTGGCAGACTACCACATTCAAGCGCATCGACGTGATGGCCTGACTGGAGTCTGGGTAGAAGATCGCAAAATCGCCTCACTCGGAGTAGGGGTGCGCCAATGGATCACCCTTCATGGATTTGCCCTCAATGTCCAAAGCTCATCGCTTCCACCGTTCCAATACATCACCCCCTGTGGATTGGACGGGGTTTCGATGACTTGCGCGGAGAAGGAAGCGGATCGACCGATTTCCATGGCTGAAATCAAACCCCTCGTCTTTACCCACCTCCAAGATACTCTCTCGAAAGAGTGGAAGGACTAAATCAGCTCCTCGCCTCTTTATTCACTTTTTTCAGATTCAAGCATCTTTTTCCACGTATCATCCAAAGAGGGAAGTTTCTCTTCCTCACTTGCCTCCAGAGAACCTACAAGTCCGATAACTTTTCTAAAGGTATCATCAGGCTCCTCCAGAGTCCCCTTAAGTTCAAAAACGACAGTGTGATATGCCTTTACATCCTCGCCAGCAAAAGCCGGCAGACTTTTCACTTTTGGATAGGAGCTAATCAACCCGTTGTTAATCGAAAGCCTCATCTGCCCCCCGATTCTTCCTGACTTTGAGATGAGGATGTTTCCTTTAAGGACCAAAATATCTTTCTGGGACAACTTCAGATTCTCGATGGATACCCCGCGGGAATTCGCACGAAAAGTTCCCCCAATATCATTATCAAAAACAACATCCGTATACAGCTCCCGGGAAAACATCTTCTCCAGATTGATCAAAAACGGGAACTTATGAAGTTGCAGCCGAAAGGCTTTGAAGCCGATAGCTACCTCATCGTAACTTGTCTCTCCGAAAGTGTAGTCAACAGTTCCTGATGCCTCTCCGACCGGCCCGGACATTAATGTTCCCATGTGCTTGCCAAACAGGTGTTCCATCGGAAACCCAGAGGTTGATAGATCCATTTGCATCTTTTCCCCCACCGTCAGCGGAACCATTCCACTCAGCTTAATCGTAGACGAAATCCCACCCCGACCAGCCCCCGGCTCGTTGAGAATCAAGGTCTCCATATTCACCTGGTCTTTCGAAAATTTAAAAACGCCATTGTTGATCGGGAGATCATCCCAACCATTCAATGTGAGCATACCTTGATCCACACTCAGACGAAAACCGGTTCCGTTAATGTAGCGAAAACTGCTGTCTGTTCCCTTGACCGAAAACTGACTCGCTTTCCCGAAAGAAATATCCAAGGCGTCGCAATAGTAGCCATGAAAGTCAAAGGGGAAATCAGGCTCTTCCAAATCTTGCCCTACAATCCCATTCTCCGTGGGCAATTGAAAATTCAACACTCCGACCTTTCCACCCAGTTCACGCCCCCCCAAACGGGCCCACAAAAAACTTGTCAGATTAGCATGCCCCGAAAGATTCCGCATTGTTAAATCCTTGAGAAAGGACTGCTCCGGCCACTGGAACGACGCATTGCTAATGGAAATATTTCCCGGCATTAATTTGAGTCCCTTGAGTTCAACCTCCGCGCCAGTCCATGATGAGGCCCGTTCTTCGACTTTTCCCCGGTAGGCTTTACTATTGTATCCCA
Organism: bacterium; assembly: GCA_018222765.1. GTDB lineage: Bacteria > Verrucomicrobiota > Verrucomicrobiia > Verrucomicrobiales > Akkermansiaceae > SW10. The sequence goes on from JAAEZT010000031.1 coordinate 34,813, forward strand.
CAATCGTAAAGAGGGCTCCGAGCACGGCGAAGAGAACCAAGGAAACACAAATCACCAACTTCCAGAGAAAACGCTTTTTCTTTTTTTCGGGAGTGGTCGGTTTGGACTTGGTCTTTTCCGGTTGATCCGACCGTCTTTTGCGGCGCTTTACCCGATGAACAACGCTCCCATCCGCCCGCGTAACCACCTCGCTAGTCGACTCTCGTTCCCTCTCTCCATCCCGGAGAGCTTTCATCATCTCATCGAGGGTATAACTGTCCTTCTCAGAGTCTGATGACACCGGAGAATTGGCAGATTCGGCCTTCGGTTGCTTCGACCGTGGAGGCAGGGATGAACTCATTAACGATTTCGATAAGGTTTTCCGGCAGCATCGACTAACTCGACATTCACCATGATGATCACGTGACGCGATTCGGACTCCAGAGCATTGGTTTGGAAAAAGCGACCAAACCAAGGAATATCACCGAGAATGGGCACTCTGTCTTCCACTTTCTTGCGTGACTCGGTCAGTAAACCGCCTATCACAATTGTATGACCATTTTGAACGACCACATTAGTGTTCGTGGTGACCTCTTTAAAAACAGGAACAAGAATATCATTGGTCGTCAACACGCCCACATTCCCACTTTGCGACAAGATACCTCCCGCAATATCAAAGCTGGTCGATGTGGAACTCCCCACAATAGGTGTCCCGTAGTTCACAAATCCTTCGAACTCACGAATAGTGGGCTTAACCGCCACTTCGATAAACTGACGGTCGGCACTCACCTCCGGAAGAACTTCCAGCATCACACCTAGGTTTTTCACCTCAAAAGAAGTCGGAGTCGCAGGGGTCACGACACTTTCCCCTGCTCCCACGGAATTGGGAATTTCGGGTGGTTCGAATTCAGTCGGATAGGTGAACTCCTGAATCGAAGCGATCTCGGCGTTCTGCCCCGAACGAGTAATCACCTCCGGACGCACCATGACGTCAGCCCCCTTTTTTTGATCAAATCCGCGTATGAGTAACTCATGCGCGTTTTCATCGATTAGCGCTCTGAAGCTCAGCACACCGGGAGACCGGGTCGTTCCACCTCCCCCGCCAGTTGGGGCAGTAATAGACGACGAAGCTGCCCCCCCACTGCTGGCAAAAGCTCCAGATGCTGTCGGCGGAGCCGTTCGGTTAATGATCGCGTCTAGACTATCAGTCCCGCCGGTGAGCTCTCCAATTCTCAGGCCCGAACTCGCCGGGTTACCGCCAATCGTATCAGTAATGGCGGTCCCCGATCCAGTCGTTCCTCCGGAGAGCTTATAGTTGCTTCCGACATTCAATTCGTTGATGATGGAGTCAAAACCCAACTCCTCAAAATCAGTCTGGGAGATATCAATCACGGTGGTCTTGATCACCACTCCAATAGGCTCCTGAGAGGCCACGGTATTTACGATCTCGGCAACATACTCGAGATTCTCTGCGGTATTGCGAACCGAAAGAACTCCTCCATTAAAACTTGCGGTAGCTCCTTCGGGAAAGGGCAACCCAAGGGACTTTAGTTTCTCGGTCGCGTTCAAGCGCTTGGCAATCAGGCTGCCAGAACCAGCTTCCGGAGTTGCGAATGGATCGTCGCCTCCACCGCCGGTACCGTTCAAGGCGCTGCTGGAAAGAAAATTCGCAGGCACTCGGAAGTCACGACGAATCAGAGTAGGGTCCGCTGCTCCGGTGGGATAAATCACAACCGCAAACTCATCGATCCGATACTGCGTCCCTGTCGCTTCGGTGATCACCTTAAGAGCCTGCTGCAAAGAAACATTTCTCAGATTCACGTTGATCCGGGCTTGGTTTACCGCCTGTACTTTCGGGTTGTCAGGACTTCCCAGTTGGAGAATGAAATCGAGACCTTTGGCGCTCTGCTCAACGCTTGCCGTGTCATTTGCGCGCGAGGCAATCCGAAGAAAATCTAGGGATTCGTCCAAGCTCGCGTCCTGAAGATCGACACTGGGCACCATAATGGTGTTCAACTTACCGACCAAAGTCTCGTTTTGGGGACCTTGCCCCCCCTCTGTCTGCTCATTGAGAAGCGGGACTTCAAGATTTAGGCGGGAGCGATCTTCCCAGGCCGCATCCACATCCTGAAGAACTTCGGAACGGGCCTGATCACGGGCAGAAGTTCCATACTGTGAAATGGCATGACTCACCCTCTCCATCCCCCGGCGCGCGGCCTTGTTAAATTTGTCAATCCGGAGAACATCCTCGTAGGTCATCTCGGCACGATCATACAATCCTAAATCATAGTAACCCTGGGCTTCGTAGAGCAAGCGTCGTACTTTATCGACATTTCTAGTGTGTTCCGCAGTCAAAGAGGGATTGGTGCGGATTGGATCATCCATTTTCTTGCGAAACTGACTTACCCCAAAATTATCCGGATCCACCCTGTCTACTTCATCTAACAAAACCTGAATTTCGTCGTATTGTCCTGACCGCTGAAGTTCCTGAGCCCGGACCAAAGAGGCCTGCGAAAATCGCTGCACCGCCGAAACCCGCAACCCCCTTGTCGCTAGAGCATTCATGGGCAAATTACTGATCGCCTCGGCATACTTTTGAACAGCCGTGGCGTAATCAGCCGCGCGGTAGGCATCGTCTCCACTCTTCAAAGATGCATAGGCACCCTGCGCATTTTCCGAGCGTTTAACAATTTCGCTGGCCGCAAGAGAACTTTGCGCGGCTACCATTGGTGCGTATGAGGACATACACACCAGCAAGCCACGTTGGATAAAGGTATTCAAATCACCCATGTCGTAGGAGCCCTTGGTATAGCGAGGAATTCACGGCACAGTAAGCTGAAAATCGGAAAATCTCACATTTCTGAAAGATATCCAACCCTACCGAAATGGCAGCTCCAACTGGGTCGAACGGGACCGAGCTCGACAAAAGCGGATTTTTCGCTTCAAAGACCAAATTCGACTACGGACGAGGCGCATTTTCCAACGGGCCCACCCCAGTCTGACCCTCCAATTTAATCTGTTCATAAGAACAGCTTAAATTGAGATTTCTGAACGACAAGCACTAAGATTCATCCAAATCCGTCGTCGAGGCCCGCACCACCCGGTCAATGGCGTGCTTGGTAATGATATTGCCCTTGGAACCACGGCCTTTCACCGTGATTTCC
>JAAEZT010000032.1 GCA_018222765.1 bacterium
CTCCAATGCCATTGTAGCCCAAAACATCGACCCAACTATTTGCCCCATCGAAAACAATCGATGCCGTCGATCCCCCGGGCACCGGTGCCGGATCAGAAGTATCAAATGTTGGCGTTCCCACAAAGGTCCCCACAAAGCCAGCCTCACCCTCTGCAATTAAACTTGTCCCCCCGATTTCACCCGGAGCCTCTCCGACCTTCCAGTGAGCAATCAAACTCGGATCCTCCAAGATTACCACGGAAACGCTTACCTGACTTGTCACAGCACCTTGGGAGTTCGACGCGGTGAGGGTATAGGTCGAATTCGCATTTACCGTGACAACGACACTTCCGGCCATCGCATCGACCGCTCCAACGCCGTTATCAATCTCTGCCGAGATGCCATTCGTCACTTCCCAGGAGAGAGTCACCTCTCCACCTACCGGAACCTTCGAAACACTCGCAGTAAAGCTTTCCACCACCGCCGGCTCGTCGACCACGACGATCACTTCGAGCGATTCCGTTCCCACCGGACCGGTTCCAGACAGAGTATAAGTCGTTGTTACGGTTGGGGAAACGGAAATCCCACCAAGGCAGTCTACCGTCTGAGGCAGAACATCAACCGGACCCGAACCGTCATCAAGAGTCAGCGAAGTCAATGCCGGAGACACCGACCAATTCAGATCTGTACTCATGCCAGAATCCAAATAAGTGAGCGCGCTCGTAAAGTTCACCAAGGTGTCCGCATCAACAAGATACTCCTTGTAGTGGGTCCCCACCGCTGAATCAGCAATGTCACCGTCACCATTTAGGTCATCAAGACGCTTATCATAAATCGCAATCTCATCAATGAGCCCGTTGAAAAGCTGTGTGGTAAGAACTTTGTTTGCTCCAATAACCCAATTCCCGTTTGCCGCTTCCGGAATATTGCTGCTGGTTCCAGCCGCTTCTCCATTGATGTAAAATCGAAACGTTGGATCAGCTCCTCCGGCGGCACTTTGATCGTAGGTCAATATGACATGATCAAATCCATCCTCCGCGACCCTAACCCCCGAATTTGTGGTCGCTCCACCCGAGAAAGTCGTAAAAAAGCGACCGGCATTTACAACCAGATTACTACGACCCGGCCCCAAAGTCCCGTCCTGGTTAGCCAGAATCACCATGTCCCCGGCGCCAACTTCTGCGCGAACGACCGCTTCAATTGTAAAATCTCCCACTGTTGGATCCAACAGGAGCGGAGTCACTATCGCGCCATCACGATTAAAGAGCGCTCCCGATCCAATCGCCGCAGGCTCACCCAGAACCGTCGTGCCAGCAGGAACTGTATAGTCAATATCGAGGCCATTACCGCTGGAGTCAGCTAGGGTGGTCGCGCCGGGCGCTTCTTCAAATCGATAGTAAGCCAAGGGGCTATCCGCTACAATGGCTCCAGGAAGATCAGCGAAAGCCGACGGCATCGCCGCAAGGCTCACTAGCTTTGTCGTGAAGAGTATCTGCTTGTTCATGTTGTGTTGGGGTTTGCGTTTATGGATTTTGGATCACCCGGATCCGTAAGAATTGCTGGTCTCGTGCCGAAGCTACAAAAGGACTTTCGAAAATAACATCCTCGGTGCCATCGGCATTCGAAGTCGCATTGATGAGTAAAGCCTGCGTCGACCAATCGACAAGATCTGATGACACATCTACCGTCACCGCGATGTCCGGAGTCTTCTCCAGGCGTGAAAAATTTAAAGTCACCGACTCGCCGTCGATTCCTGCGCTAAAATCGCCATTCCCATCCTGCTTTTTCGGATCAATCCCGAAGGCATACTTCATCAAGTTGCTCACTCCGTCTCCGCTGGCATCGGCCAATGGACCGCTCACTGCAGGATCAGCCAACTCAGCCTCCGAGAAATACCCCCGACTCCAACTAGCGTAGTCGTTGCTATGCGGAAGCGGATTAGCTGCTCCGGGAGATCCTCCGGCATCACTGCTGAGCGCCCAGCTAAATTGACTATCCCACGACGACCAATCAGCATTTTCATCAAGGACATCGAGGCTATACCCTCCGCTACGCGCCGGAGAAAACCAATCACCTTCATAGTCGAACGACAGAATGTTCTCTCCATTGGCATCGCGCAGCGTCAATTGCTCGCCTCCATTGTTGAGTGCTCCCGTATAGGTCCCAACAATCTTCAATCCCGGGAAATTCCCCGGATTGGCTACGATCAAACCATACTCTCCCGGAGCCAAGGAACCGCTCAGAATCGAGTCCACGCCATCCGTGAATTGCACCCCAGTCAGATCAAGCGGATTCGGCCCAATGTTGCGCACTTCGATAAACTCAAATTCCTTTCCGCCCGTGGGCGCGAAATGGAATTCGGTGATCCGAAGGTATTGCTGTGCCAATGAGGAATTATCCGGCGTCGTGATTTGCGTAGATATTTCTCCATACGGATAATGCAATGAGATCGTCTCCCCACGCGCGGAGATCTGTCCATCGTAGTTGCCTTCAACATTTAATCCTTCACCTCCGGTCGGGCTCGCACTTCGAGACCGGAACACCGCAACCTTTGGACTGACGTATAAACTGCCTTGCGCCTCGATGATCGTACCGGGAGGAAAATCAAAATCCACTCCCCCCTCAAGTTTCCAACCACTTAAGTCGATGGCGGCGATACCCTGATTAACGATCTCAATATATTCCTCGTCCTGATTTCCAGAATCCGGAGTTCCCTCAACATCTCCAAAGGTCAGGAACGGAGTCAAAGGTTCTGGCCCGGGCAAAAGCGCCGAACTCGTTTGCGGAGTTGGGTAAGTCCCTGAATTGGCCGCCAGATGAGTCACCGAGAGATGGGTCCGCCGAGGCGCGAGGTAATCACCCTCAAGAATTCCAAGCGCTTCGGCCAAAGTCTGCTGCTGCCCAAACTGCCCCCACTTATTCTTATCGAGCACGGCATCATTTCCAAGAGCCAGCTCCATGAGATCAATGCGGTCATTAATTTCACTCCCCAGGAGAACTTCATCGACCAAGGTCTGCAAGCGGCGACGGAACATGTCTTTGAAGCGATCATTCTCGAGCAGCTTATCGATCAACTTACTCCAACTTCGGTTCCCCGGCAGCTCCTGAATCCCAACAAAAGGATGACTTGGCGAAATAGGGGCGTTGCCATTTCGCCCACCCAAAACGTAATCCTCCGTGGCCCAAATCCCATCGTGTGCAATCGAGTCGTTGGTCATGTAGTGACTTCCAAAAGTTAGATCCACATCCCAGGGCATCTGGGTCCACTCACCACTTCCATCGCTGTCACGGTAAAGGTAGTAGTTCTTCCTCATGTTGTCGTTGTTCTGCGTGAGCACAGTCGCTGCGAGGTAATTGAGTTGTCGTGGAATATCGACGTTATCGAAAATGAAATTCTCCAACGCGGTGCCACTTTGATTCATACCATTTACGAAAGCCACAAGATCGGCATTCGATTCATGAGTGCGGTTCTTCTTCTCCACCCCGCTTGTCCCGCTGGTCCCGCCATTGAACATCTTGTAGAGCGCGCCATCGTCATCGATCCCCCTCTCACGTCGAAGCAGCCTCTTGTCCACCTGCTCGGTGAAGGCCGCCACACTAAAGAAGGCCCCATTCTGCTGCACCCTCATTAGAAAACACACCGAACCCGGAGAACCGGCGAGATCATATAAATCATAACTCAGCGGCTGGCGCACGTAGGCTTTATCAGTCCAGGTCGTGTTGAGATTAAACTCCTCAACTCGAACCGAATTCGGATCTTCATCCACCCGAAAATGGTGCCCTGTGTTAAAGTCCACCTTGTAACTCTTCTTCGAAAGCCCCGTAGAGGAAGCTCCCCGGATCCGACAATAGACATTATCATAAAACTCTCCCAGATAGAGCACCGATGCCCGCGTCCCGGTGCGGTTGTTGGCTCCCGAAGGATTCTGAATGAACCATTCCAGGACCGGGAGATTGGAATTCACCGCCGGATCTATCGCGGCTGTTCCATAATACTCAGGCGAGTTGAGCGGATCATGATAGAGCGGATTTTTGGAAGTTAGCCCAGCCGTGTCACTCGACTCCACACGCCAACGAACCATCTCTCCATCCTGCAATCCCGCCAGGGAAATGTTCGCGGAATAAACACCATCCCCTGCCACGTCATCCGGAGCCACTCCATTATCCAACATTTCCAGCGAGCTCTCCGCATCAAATTCCTGACGGTAGAAAAGATCTACGCGACTCACCGGATCCTGACTCGCTGTTACTGCAGCCGTCACTTTCAAAAACGACTGACCGGGAAGATCCGGGCGGTTGGGGTTTTCGGTAACATCACGAATCACCGGGCCCAAGTCTTCCACCCCGCTGGCATTCGAAGCATTCGGAGTAGGTGGCGTCATGTAAACCAAAGCCGAACCGGCGGCTGGGCTAATTTGCGCCGACAACTCGCAGTCGAAAAGAAAATCAGAATTCCCCGCGCTCCGGTTCATGCCATGAACCGCGAGAATATTGGTTCCCGCTACCAGGTTTACTTGCGCCAAATTGATCGGAAAAGATTCCAGTGCGATTGCCAGCGTATCACTGTGCGAGCTATTCGCCGCCGCATTGTAATCCCACACTCCGTCCACCGGCGGGTTGGCCGAAGCAAGAAGCGGACTGCCATTAATCGAGATTCCAAAACCATCGTCGTAGCGGGCACTAAACAAGAGAGCCGAAACCTCTGAGGGATCATCAATTTGAAATGGCACACGAATATAGACCGTGGAATTCACGCCGTCCATCTCACCCTGAATATCGCCATCCAACCCGAAGAAAGAATCATATGGATCCGTCCCCGCTACATCGGCATACCCTATGCCCATTTCCGCCGAATTCCACCCGCTGTCGTCAAAGGCGATTTCATTGTAAGGATCGGCCTCACCAAGATCTACCGAGGTATCGGCGGGCACGTAATACTTCAGCGGCGAATCCGCGCCGACCAATGCCACCGTCGATCCACTCGGGCTTCCCTCACCATAGGACACATCAGGATACTGCTGGGGATACTCCGGAGAAAACGAAGACTCGATGGTCACACCGTCGGGTCGAACCAATCCCAGATACTCACCCGAGGCGGAAAGTTTGAAATCAGTGTGCAATTCACCAACCGGATCGCTCCGGTCTTTTCCCGAGGCAAAGATCAACAATTCGTCCCCTGGAGACAAAGTGACATTAGGAATTTCCCATCGATTCGTCGAAGTGGCGCTGTCGGTGAGAAGCCAGCCGTCGAGATTCACCGGAGAGCCAGACACATTGGTCAACTCGATCCAGTCGGAGTTTTGTCCATCTTCATCAGTGATGCCGGAAATGTTGGAGGCGAGGAATTCACTGATGACAACATCGGTCGCAGTGAGCCGGGCAACACCCAAAACACAAATAGAGAAAGTTAGAAAATTACGATACATAGAGGCAAACCACGAATCAATCGCCAGTGCCTGACTTTAAATCCCCGATTTCCAATCAAAAAGAAGAAACACACCCCCTCTTTCACACATTAGCCCCGGGCCAACTATTCTCCGGCCTTTTTGAGAATATCTGCGATTAGCACAGCCTTCCCATTTTGACGCTTGCTCTCGTCGGCTGCCTCCATGAAGGCGAAGAGTTCGATGGTTTCCTCGGCGGAGACGGGCGGCTTTCTGGTTTTGAAAAACTTGATCACTTCCGCAACGAGAGGCTGATAGCCGTCAAAAGATCCGACCTTGGCCTCGCCTTTTTCGCCTTGGGCAATTCCCGAGTATCCCTTCCCTTCTAAAAAGATTCCGGTGCGATTCCCCTTCCAGATTCCCGTCACCAAAATTTTCCCTTCTTCGGTCGTACTTCGAAGGACCGACTCGCAACCTCTCCCCATCACGGTAAACAACGCCTCACATCCATGCACGCCATACCAAAAGAGATCCGGGTGATGTTCTTCAATCTTCGCCGGACTGCTGGTCTGAGCTGAAAGCACTTTTCCGATCGCACCATTCCTTACCGCCTGGGTCGCTTTCCCATATCGTAGAGAGGATGACGAAAACACCGGAACCTTTGCTTCTTCAGCTAAACGAAAAATCTCCAGAACATCCTTCAAGGAACCAGCCATTGGCTTATCAAGGTATAGAATCTTTCCAGCCGCGATCACCTTCCGGGCCTGTTCCAAATGAGGACGCCCATCGACCGACTCGATCATGACCGCTTCGACTTTGGTGCACAATTCCTCGATGGTATCGTAGATCACCACGCCATACTTATCCTGAAGCGTCTTGGTGTATCCATCGACCCGCGAGGCACTCGATTCGATATCGGGACTCCCACCTTTGAAAGCCGCGATCACCTTCGCTCCTGGCACGTGCCCTTTCGCCTTGGGATTGTTAATCGTCTCCGTGAACGCCACCACATGTGAAGTATCGAGACCAATCATTCCAATCCGGATGACTTCCGCTTTCGCCGAAATAACCATCCCCAAACACGCCAAAACTTTTCCAATTTTTTTCATCTTATAATCCTAATTTGTCTAACACTGCAATGGTCGTGCGGACAGCCAACGCCACCGCGACAACCAATCCCGCCCATCCTAAATTAATCATCCAGGCAGGAACCTTCCGCTCCCCTGTCAAATCAGGTCGCGTTCCGAGGTAAAGTAAAGCCGCAGCCAGAGCCGGAAGTCCCAAAACCGTGAGCGCCTGCGCAAAGGTAATCAAGTTCACCGTGCTCTTCGCATCACTCAAATTCAACAAAGCCACCACCAGTCCGCTGAGCAAGGCCACCGTTGTTAGCCCCAGGGTCCAGCCTTCTCCTAACCGCGACCCTTTTCCGAGAGAATCGGAAAGCACCGTTCCACCGACGAGGGCATTCACCAAAAACGAGCTAAAGGCTCCTGCAAAAATTCCAAGACAAAAGACTACCTTGGCCCACGAACCAAACAAAGGCTGTAACTGCATCGCCACGTCACCCACCCCACTCAATGCCACCGGCTCAGGACGACCGTAAAAGACGCGCGCCGCAGTCATCAGAATAATCGTCGAAAGAATTCCAACCACGCTGATACTCACCGCCGAATCGGTGACGCCTCGCCTGGCATCGAATAACTTCCAGCCCTTTTCTTTCACAAGGTAGGCTTGATAGAAGGCCCCTCCCACCGAAAAAGTCGTCGCCATCAAGCCCATTAAAACAAGGATTTCTGGAGCCTTCCCGGATTTCACCGGCACATAAGCTCGAGGGGAAAAATAAACAACGAAGAAGTTAATCAAGAAAGCCACCACCATTAATCCAATGAGCAACTTCATCAAGGTCTCAATTGAGCGATAGAGATGCCTCTTCCAGTAGAGGCAAAAAATCACCAGGGCATTAAACGAGATCAAGATGATCGCCGGAGTTGCACCCGACATCAGAGAATAATCCTCCGTCTCAAACAAAGGTGCGAGCCCCGAAACAATAGCGACATTGTTGGAATATTGAAAAATTGCCACAAGCCCGAAGAGAGTTACTCCAACAACCACCGCAACGGGCCGACCCAAGCGACGCGCAAGTTGATCACAGGGACTATCCTCGTAAATCACCCCGATCCGCCCTGCCAAGGCGACCATCGCAATCATTAACACCACCGCTAGCACGATGGCCGCGATCCCGATATATCCAAACTGCGCTCCCACTTTCGAACTCGTCAGAATACTCCCGGGCCCCAGAACAATCGCCGCGACAATGATGGCCGGACCGAAGGAACTGAAGAGTTGTTTGAGCCGATTCATCTAGGAAGTCTGGTAAAAGTGTGCCCGGGCAAGCTCCCGATCCAGCGGAAGCTCAACCGGCTGACCTTTGGCCACCGAAAGCAAAATCGCCCAGCCCAATTCCGCGGTAGAGGCTGAATTCGCAAAACTCAAAAACGACTGCTCGCCCTTGCGCACGCAATCGATAAAGTGCTCCACACAGGAACCGGTCTGATGCTCCATGACATCTCCGCTGTCAGGAGTCGTCGTCTCGTCGCCCCAGAAATGATCCGGCGAACGTCTCTCATCGAGCGGATAAACCCACTCCTTGCTCGTCTCGCTCTCGGACCAGTAGCGCACCTTGTGCGAGCGCTCGAGATAGCTGTCAAAAATGAAGCCGCCCTTCGTGCCATGAATGTTGTGATAGGCATCGTAACCATTCGCCTGATCGACATTCCCAAAACAAAGCCCGGTAGCTCCGTTGCTGAAGGTCACGTGGATATTATAAATCACGTCCGCCTCAAAAGCGCGCGTTTGCTCTCCGCTGGCAGTGGCATAAACCCGGGCTGGCATCGCGCCCTGGGCCGCCATGATATTCAACATCACACTGAGAGCGTGGATGATTCCCATTCCTATGGCATCGCCCATGATTTCACGGCTCAGCTTCCACACCTTGTCTTCCGCAATGTTAATCGGATGCCGGTAGTTCACCTGCAGCTGCGTGATCGTTCCAAAGGCGTCGCGTTTCACCATCTCTTGCAAGCGATACTCCATCGAATCGAAATTCATGAGGTAGTTGACGTAAGTGATCAACTCGGGATGCGCCCGGGCCAACTCAAGTTGAGTTTCGAAATCAGCAAAGGTCGTCGAGCAAGGCTTCTCACAAAAGACATGCTTTCCTGCTTCCAAAGCCGCGATCGATTGCGGACCGTGCGAACTATTCGGGCTGCATAGAAAAACGCCGTCGATTTCCGGATTCGCCAGCATCGCCGCGTAATCCTCATAAAATGCCGATTCCGGCAACCCGATCTTCGCGAGCGCCTCGACACCATTCCCCCGAGACCGTTGATGCAAAGCCACCACCTCAGCCTCCGGGTGCTCCGTCAACCGCTGCATCAAGGTGGATCCCATCCACCCTGCTCCGACAAATCCAATTCGAGTAAGCCCGCTGCTCATACGTGGAGCATTCTGAACGAGCGACCCCCAACGAAAAGAAAACAAATTCTCCAAATTTTGAGCTCCGAACGGAACCTCCCAGAAAAACCATCGTAAACCCCGGAAACCATGAAGCAAAAAGCTCTCTCCACTGACTTCGTGGGCGCCGGATTTATGCCTTAAACCCTACTAACCCTCGCTCTTTTCGACCCTCACAATTGGCTTCTGAATTTTTCCACAAAAAAAGCCGGACGGTTTCCCGTCCGGCTTTTGAAGGTTGTTTGGAAGCAGCGACTTACATCATGCCGCCCATGCCACCGTGGTCGTGTCCGTGACCGGCATCAGCAGGCTCGGGCTCGGGAATATCGGTGATAAGAGCTTCAGTGGTAAGAAGAAGTCCGGAGATGGACGCGGCATTCTGAAGAGCAGAACGAGTGACCTTGGTCGGATCAACCACACCAGCTTCGATGAGGTCAACATACTCGCCGGTTGCGACGTTGTAACCATTGTTGCCGGACTCGTTTTTAACGTGCTCAACGATGAGCGCGCCTTCGATTCCGGCGTTGGCTGCAAGCTGACGAAGTGGAGCCTCAATGGCAGAGATAATAATGTCTGCACCGGTGGCTTCGTCGTCTGAAAGACCGAGGTCTCCGACTTGCGATGTAGCACGGATCAGAGCGGTTCCACCCCCGGGAACGATGCCTTCTTCAACCGCAGCGCGGGTGGCGTGAAGAGCATCTTCAACGCGGGCTTTCTTCTCTTTCATCTCAGACTCGGTAGCAGCACCAACGTTGATAACTGCAACACCGCCGGCGAGCTTGGCAAGACGCTCCTGGAGCTTCTCACGATCGTAATCGGAAGTGGTGTCTTCGATCTGCTTACGGATCTGATTGACGCGGCCGGAGATCGCTTCGGATCCACCTCCACCTTCAACGATCACAGTGTCGTCCTTGCTGATGGTCACACGCTTGGCCTCTCCAAGGTCTTCGAGCTCAATGTTCTCGAGCTTAATCCCGAGGTCTTCGGTGATGCAACGTCCACCGGTAAGAACCGCGATGTCTTCGAGCATAGCCTTACGGCGATCTCCGAATCCAGGAGCCTTGACGGCTGCGATGTTCAGGGTTCCGCGAAGCTTGTTTACGACGAGAGCAGCGAGAGCTTCTCCTTCGACGTCCTCGGCAATGATGAGGAGAGGACGACCGGTCTTGGCAATCTTCTCGAGCACTGGAAGGAGGTCCTTGAGATTGGAAACCTTCTTCTCGTTAATAAGGATATAGGCGTTCTCAAGGTTAGATTCCATGGTGTCAGGATCAGTGACGAAATATGGGGAGAGGTAACCTTTGTCGAACTGCATTCCCTCAACAACGTCGAGAGTGGTTTCGATGCCTTTGGCTTCTTCCACAGTGATGGTGCCGTCCTTGCCGACCTTGTCCATGGCTTCTGCAATGATATTGCCAATCTCAACGTCCCAGTTAGCGGAAACAGTGGCGACCTGGGCAATTTCCTTGGAGTCGGAGACTTCCTTGGAGATGTCAGCAAGCTGAGCCACGATGGCTTCGGCTGCTTTTGTAATGCCTCGCTGGAGGCTGATTGGGTTGGCTCCGGCAGTCACGTTACGAAGACCTTCTTTGTAGATGGCTTCGGCGAGCACGGTAGCGGTAGTTGTTCCGTCACCAGCGATATCGGATGTCTTGGATGAAACCTCCTTGATGAGCTGTGCGCCCATGTTCTCGTAGGGATCATCGAGCTCGATTTCCTTGGCAACAGAGACACCGTCTTTGGTGACTGTTGGGGAACCGAACTTTTTGTCGAGAATTACGTTACGACCTGACGGTCCGAGGGTTGCTTTGACTGCGCGTGCGAGTTTTTCGACACCACGAAGGAGTGCCTGACGGGCTGCTTCGTCGAATTGGAGTTGTTTAGCCATTGTAGTGGTATTTCTATTGTTTAATCGTTTGAGAAATTAGTCAGTGAGGACACCGAGGATGTCAGCCTGAGAGAGAATGAGGAGGTCTTCGCCGTCAACTTTGACGTCGGTGCCACCGTATTTTGAGATAAGAACCTTGTCGCCGACAGCAACGTCAAAGACGATGTCTTTTCCGTTTTCGTCAGTTCCGCCGGTGCCGAGTCCGGTGACTTCAGCTTCCTGAGGTTTTTCCTGAGCAGAGTCAGGAAGGACGATGCCTCCTGCGCTTACTGCTTCTGCTTCGAGACGCTTCACGAGGACGCGATTTCCGAGTGGTTTAATACTAGCCATTGTTTTTTGTTTTTCTTGTTTGTGGTTGGTTTTGCCCGCGATGTCGCGGGCGAGAGTGTTTATTTGTCAGCGTCTACGACTTCGGCATCGACAACCTTTCCTTTTGCTTGGCGAGGCTCGTCGCTTTCATCTTCAGCGGGAGCCACATCGGGTGCGGCACCTCCCATGTCGGGCATCTGCGCTCCGGCAGCCTGCGCGGCCTGGGCGAGTTCATTGAGAGACTTTTCGAGGTCTTCCGTGGTAGATTTGATGAGGTCGAGATCGTCGGACTTGAGCGCACCTTTGACGGCATCGAGCTTGGTGGTGAGCATCTCTTTCAAGTCGGCAGGAGCATCTTCGGGAAGTTCGCTAATCTGCTTCTCGACTTGGTAGACGATGTTCTCACCCTTATTCTTGATGTCGACGGCCTCGGCACGCTTCTTGTCTTCCTCCGCGTGAGCCTCGGCTTCGCGTTTGGCCTTTTCGATCTCGTCTTCGGACAGTCCACTGGACCCTTCGATTGAGATTTTCTGCTCTTTGCCGGAGTTCTTGTCCTTGGCTGAAACGTGGAGAATACCGTTCGCATCGATATCGAAGGTCACCTCGATCTGAGGCATGCCTCGCTGAGCGGGCTCAATTCCAGAGAGCTGGAAATTTCCAAGCAACTTATTATCGGCGAAGAGCGGGCGCTCACCCTGACAGATGCGAATGTCAACGGCGGGTTGGTTGTCAGCGGCAGTCGAGAAAGTCTGGCTACGCTTCACCGGGATGGTGGTGTTACGCTCGATCATGGCAGTGGCGCGGCTTCCTTCAGTCTCGATCGAGAGAGTGAGCGGAGTCACATCGAGAAGGAGAACGTCCTTCACGTCACCCTGGAGAACGCCACCTTGAATAGCAGCACCGATGGCGACCACCTCGTCGGGATTGACTCCCTGGTGAGGAGTCTTGCCGGCGAGTTCGTGAGCAGTCTCAACAACCTTGGGCATCCGGGTCATGCCACCCACAAGAACGAGTTCATCGATTTCGCCGGAACTGACGTCGGCCTCCGTTAAGCAGTCGGATACCGGCTTCTTGGTGCGAGAAAAAAGGTGATCTGTCAGCTGCTCGAGCTTACCGCGACTCAAGCTCAACTGAATATGCTTGGGACCGGTTTGGTCAGCAGTGATGAAGGGTAGGTTAAGATCGTAGTTTTGCGATGAAGAAAGCGCGATCTTGGCCTTCTCGGCTTCTTCCTTAATCCGCTGAAGAGCGTCAGGCTGACCGCTGAGGTCAATGCCTTCGGAAGATTTGAATTCGGCCACGATGTGATCGATGAGCGCATTGTCCCAATCATCACCTCCGAGCTGGGTGTCACCGTCGGTTGCGAGCACCTCGAAGACGCCATCGGAGATTTCTAATACTGAAATATCGAAGGTTCCCCCACCGAGGTCATAAATAGCGACCTTTTGATCCGTCTTGGAATCAAGTCCGTAGGCAAGCGAGGCAGCGGTGGGCTCGTTAATAATACGACGCACTTTCAAACCAGCGATTTCACCGGCCGCCTTGGTGGCATTACGCTGGGAATCATTAAAGTAGGCGGGAACAGTAATCACCGCTTCCGTGATGGTCTCGCCGAGTTTGGCTTCGGCATCGGACTTGAGTTTGCCGAGAATGATGGCTGCGATTTCCTGGGGAGAATAGACTTTCTTCTCTCCTTCAACTTCAACCTGAATGTGAGCGTCGCCATTGTCAGCTTCCACAAGCTCATAGGGAACGCGCTTGTCTTCAGCGGTGAGTTCGGAAAACTTCCGTCCGATCAGGCGCTTGGCGGAGAAAACGGTGTTTTTAGCGTTTGTGACAGCTTGGCGCTTGGCGGCCTGACCGACAAGACGTTCTCCGTTCTTCGCAAAAGCGACAACAGACGGAGTAGTGCGTGCACCTTCCGAGTTTTCGAGGACTACTGGTTCACCACCCTCCATGACAGACATGCAAGAGTTGGTGGTGCCTAGGTCGATTCCTAAAATTTTACCCATGATTTTTTTCTATGTGCTAATAAAGTTGGTGCCAGGGCTTTCACATGGCGATTTTGAAAACTACTGTGGCACGCACCGTACCAATTGCCACAATCCCCCATTCTAAGGGAAACTCCAAGCCTTGCCTTAATAGTAGTGCGTCACTTTGACACGCATTGCCCTGCAACCATTTGACACTTAGCGACAATTTGTCCCACTACTCTTTCACATCGATCGCCTCAGCGAGCATTCCCCGATAAATATCAGCAGGCACTTCGTAGCCGCCAAAGGTCTTCAGATGATCGGTCATCCACTGGGTATCGAGTAATATCACGCCCTCGTCCCGCAGCCACTCCACCAAACGCACCAGCGCAATCTTACTGGCATCGCTTTTGCGGCTGAACATGCTTTCCCCAAAAAACACGCGATCGATCCGAACCCCATAGAGCCCGCCCTGAAGCCCTTCCTCATCCCAACATTCCACGGAATGAGCAAAGCCCCGTGCGAACAACTCACCGTAGCTGTCCATGATTACGGAATCGATCCAGGTCTCCTTCCGCTCAGAGCATCCCTCCATCACCTCTCGGAAAGCAGTGTCGTAACGGATTTCAAATGGATGCCTCTTAAGAGCACGCTTCAATCCCTTGGGAATATGAAAACGCTCATCCAGTGGAATGATTCCGCGCATTTTCGGCGAAAACCAAAAAATCTCCCCATTCTCAGACATTGGGAAGACCCCTTCTATATAGGCACTCAGTAGCACTTCGGGAGGAATTCGTTCCACGAGGCGATTTTCACGATACAAAATCAGAATTTCAACCTACAATTCGCGCCATGAAGATCGATCTCGCCAATCTGCCCGATGAAGGGCAGCTCTTCGAAGGTGAATTAAAGGCCGAAATCTTTGATTTGGAGGGCAGCGACGCCACTCCAGCCGGACCTCTCCTCTACAGATTATTCGCCCAACGCTTTGATACAGAGCTCCTTCTCACCGGAAATCTTGAGGCGACCTTCGAATTAACCTGCATGCGCAGCCTACACGCCTTCAAACAGACTGTTGAACTGGAGGGCGCCGCCATCAGCATCGAAATCGGCAACGAAGGCGAAATTGACGCCTCGGAGGCCATGCGGGAAGAAGTTCTCCTGGAACTCCCGACCAACCCGCGTTGCGAGGATGGCGACACCCCCGGGAAATGCGAAATAGATCCGAAGTATTTAGCAGTGGACAAGTCGACCAATGATGGAGTAGACAACGCCCCCGCGCAGGACGGACCCAATCCATGGGCCGCCTTGGACGCAATTGATTCCAACGATCAACCTTCGTAACCACCTAGAACCATGGCCGCACCTAAACGCCGCACTTCCAAGCATAAGCAACGTCTCCGCAGAGGAGCCAACCGCTGGCGCAAGCCACTGCTCAAGACCTGTCCCGAGTGTGGGAGCAGCATCCCGGGGCATATCGCCTGCCCATCTTGCGGAACCTACCGAGAGCGCCAAGTCGTCGATGTCGACTTGGTCTAATCGTTTGGTTCCTATCAATTTTTTAATGAGCGCGGGGCCTGTCTCCGCGCTCGTTTTTTCGAGATGAAAATCGCACTCGACGCCATGGGCGGGGACCACGCCCCCGGAGTAAATCTCGAAGGAGCACGCGACATCCTAGCCGCCAATCCGGACATCGAGACCATCTTCCTGACCGGCCCGGCCGAGGAACTCAAAAAGGCCGCGCTCGAATGTGGGCTCACCGACAAGCGTGCGCAATTTGTTGATGCCACGGAAGTCGTGGGCATGGCAGAATCCGGAGCGAAAGCAATTCGACGCAAAAAGAATTCCTCTATCGCCGTCGCCAACGACCTCGTTAAAAAAGGCGACGCCGAAGCCGTCGTCTCCGCAGGTAACACCGGAGCTGCTGTTGCCACCGCAACCGTAAAACTTCGGCTCCTGAAAGGTATCCTTCGCGCTGGTATCGCCTCTCCCATGCCGAACGAACACGGCGTATGCAACCTACTTGATGCGGGAGCCAACCCGGAAGCAAAACCGGAGCACCTTTTACAATATGCCATCATGGGCAGCGTCTACGCGCATGAGGTTTTAAAGGTCAAAGATCCGCACGTTGGCCTTATGTCCAATGGCGAGGAAGAGGAAAAAGGAACGACCTTCACCAAAGAAACAATGGCTCTTTTGAAGGACCTTGTTGATCGGGACAAAGCACCCTTCACCTTCTTGGGAAACGTCGAAGGACACGACCTTTTCCAGACTAAACTCGATGTCTGCCTCTGCGACGGCTTCACTGGCAACATTGTTCTCAAAAGCTGCGAAGCAACAGCCAAGGCCA
The DNA here is from genome assembly GCA_018222765.1 of bacterium. Taxonomy (GTDB): domain Bacteria; phylum Verrucomicrobiota; class Verrucomicrobiia; order Verrucomicrobiales; family Akkermansiaceae; genus SW10. The sequence continues at coordinate 15,397 of JAAEZT010000032.1, forward strand.
TGTCCAAATGGCTCAAAACAGCCTTCAAAAAGAGCCCTATTCGTATGGCCGGAGCTTTTCTGGGGAAAGGAGCATTTCAGGAGGTAAAAGAAACATCCAGCTATGAATCCTACGGCGGCAGCCCTCTCCTCGGAGTCAATGGCGTCGTCATTATCGCTCATGGGGGGTCCTCCGCTCTGGCGATCAAGAATGCCATCAAGATGGCAGCCTCCGCAATTAAGCACGACATCAATCACAAGATTGAAGACGCTATTGAGAGCGCAAATCAAACTCCGTCCGAGTAGAGCTGATTGCATTCCCAACCTATTAGGATAAGTCTTTCGTCATGACAGATTTTGACACACCCATCACCCGGCGCGGCACTGGCTCGCTGAAGTGGGATCGCCGCCCCGATCTTGATCCGCTCTGGGTCGCGGACATGGATTTCACTTCCCCGCCTGAAGTGACTAACGCCCTTACCCAACGTGTCAATCATGGTGTCTTTGGCTACGCCGTTCCACACCAATCTCTCGTCGACACCCTCCTAGGCTATTTGCAAAATCGCATCGGCGTCACCAGCAGCGAAGAACAAATCGTTCACCTCGGCGGACTCGTTCCTGCCCTGTCTCTTGCAACCAAAGCCTTTGCCTCTCCGGGCGATGCCCTGCTCACCTGCACGCCGGTTTACCCCCCGTTCCTCGGAGTTCACAACGACGGCAACCTCGAACTACAAAGTGTCGATCACCTCGATAATGACGGCGCTTGGATCATGGATTGGGACGCGCTTGAACAATCGGTCACCCCAAAAAGCAAACTCTTCATCCTTAGCAATCCGCAAAACCCGCTCGGGCGCGTTTTCACCAAGGAAGAAATGATTCAACTCGGTGAGTTCTGTCAGCGTCATGACCTCGTTCTGATTTCTGACGAAATTCATTGCGACCTCATCCTCGACGAAGACGCCACACCACACTTTTCGGCCCTCAATCTTCCGGACGAACTTCGCGAGCGCACCGTCACCCTTCTTGCCCCGAGCAAGACCTACAATATCGCCGGGTTAGGTTACGCCTTCGCGGTTATTCCAAACGATTCCCTTCGTCGAAAATTCACCACGGCCAAAGGCCATATCCTCCCCGAGATCAACTGCCTCGCCTACTACGCGGCCGAAGCTGCCTACCGCCACGGCGAACCCTGGCGTCAGGACTTGCTCGCCTACCTCCGAACCAACCGAGACCTGCTCACAAAAAAGATCACCGAAGGACTGCCCGGGGCGCGCGTCCCAAATATCGAAGCAACCTATCTCGCCTGGATTGACTGCAAAGCTCTCTCCGTAGATCAGCCCATCGAAAAGGCCGAAGAGGCCGGACTTTTCCTCTCAGATGGTGCCTTCTTCGGGCACAAGCGCTGCCTCCGCGTCAACTTTGGAACGCAAACAGCGCGTCTGGAAAATGCGCTCGAGCTGCTCGTTACCGCTCTCCGGTCTTGATGCCCGGCCCGTCTGACTCCATTCTCACCTCATGAAGGGTCTCTTCTTCCTCGTTCTCTTGGCGATCACCACTCCGATCGTGGCCCGGGAACACGTCATTCTCACCGGCGGCCCCGCCCTGAGACGCTGGGAAAACCTCCGGGTAGAAAGAGACCGGCACGATCGCTTTTGGGGGAACTTTCTTGCCGCCACCTCAATCCGCAGCGACGAACTTCGGAAAATCCATGGCGAAAATGCCAGCCTTACTTGGATTGTTTACAAGCCAGGCTACGTCATTCGCGGAAAGGAAGATCACAAGCCATACGCCAAGTGGGTCGCCAAGCAAGCCGCCAAACGGAACGCAAAACTGATCTGGATTAATACCGGTGATCAGGCCATCGCCGCCATCAATGGCAGCCGCGACATCATCACCTTCGACTTCTTCGGCCACTCCAACCGTCACTGCTTCATGCTTGATTACGGCACCAATGTGATGGCTGTCAGCCAGGCTTGGATTCACGAAAAAGACCTGCGAAAAATCCGCAGAGGTGCTTTCAACAAAAACGCTCTCTGCCAGAGCTACGGCTGCCACACCGGCGAAAGTATGAGCGCTATTTGGCGTAGTAAAGTTGGCATCCCGCTTATCGGGGCCAAAGGCAAAACCAACTACGAAACCGTCTCTTTCGGCAGACTTCCCTCGGTCTCCGGCAAGTGGATCCGCTGACACAATTTCCAATATCACCACTTATGACCTTCCAAGAACTCAACGACCTCTACCAACTCCCTCTCTTTGATCTCATTCAACGCTCCCGCAGTGTTCACGAAGAAAACTGGCCCGCCGGCGAAGTCCAACTTTGCACCCTCCTGTCCATCAAAACCGGCGGCTGTTCGGAGGACTGCTCATACTGCGCTCAATCCGCGCGCTACAAATCAGATGTCGCCCCTGAACGGCTCATGGAAAAATGCCAGATCATGGAACGCGCCAAAGCCGCCCGTGACAACGGCTCAACCCGCTTTTGCATGGGAGCCGCCTGGCGCGGTGTTCGAGAGGGAACCCAACGATTCGACCAAGTCCTCGATATCATTCAGGATGTTTCCAAACTCGGCATGGAAGTTTGCGTCACCTTGGGAGAACTTGGCCCCAATGAAGCGGTAAGACTCAAGGCCGCGGGAGTCACCGCATACAACCACAACATCGACACTTCTCCCGAGCACTACCCCAATATTGTCACCACCCACACTTTTCAGGACCGCCTGAATACCATTCGCCACGCTCAGGACGCCGGCATGTCGATCTGCTGCGGCGGTATTCTCGGACTCGGAGAAAACACCGAGGATCGTTTAAAAATGCTCGAGGTGATTTCCAGCTTCAATCCCCAGCCGGAATCGGTCCCGATCAACTCACTCATGCCTATGCCCGGCACTCCTCTCGCCAAAAGCTCGGGAGTCGATGTCTTTGAATTGGTCCGCATCATCGCCCTGACCCGCCTCGCCGTGCCAAAGGCCAAGGTCCGCCTCTCAGCCGGCCGCACCAACCTCTCCGAGGAGGCGCAAACAATCTGTTTCTTCGCCGGCGCAAATTCCATCTTCTACGGCGACAAGCTCCTTACCGCCGAGAACCCGGCTGTCGAAAAAGACCTCGCACTGATCAACAAGCTTGGTCTCAGCCCGCAAAAACCCAATCGCGCGCAAGCCGCACCCGATTCCGATGAGGCCCTCCCCCGCAAACCGCACCTGGCCTGAAGCTAACACTCGAATTGAGGTCTCAATTCAAGAACAAGCCCTGATCCTCTTCAAAAACGAAGAGAGGAAGTTCTCAGCCCCGGTTTCCACCGGAGCCAAAGGAATCGGATTTAGCGAAGGTTCGTATCAAACACCCACCGGGCGCTTCATTATCCGCGAACGCATCGGAGAAGGCGCCCCGCTTCGTACCTTTTTTAAAGGACGACGACCTCTGGGAATCGGAAACCCTCAGAGCGAAGATGCCATTCTTACCCGAATTTTATGGCTCGAAGGGCTGGACGAGGAAAACTCCAACACTTATCGCCGCTACATCTACTTTCATGGCACCCACGAAGAGGATTTAATCGGTCGCCCCGCCTCTCATGGCTGTATTAGATTGAATAACGGAGACATGCTTAATCTCTTCGACCAAGTTCCACTCTTCACACGCGTCAATATCATCAAATAGAAATTCCATTATGAACAAATTGATCGCATTCGATTGCGACTCCACGCTCTCCGCCATCGAAGGCGTCGATGAACTCGCACGCCTTGCAGGCGATGACGTATTTCGCCAAGTTGAGGATCTCACTAACCAAGCGATGAATGGCGAGATTCCCATTGAAGAAATTTTTGCCCGTCGATTGGAGCTCATCAATCCCACCCGCCAACAATGTGTCGAAATTGGTAAAGCTTATCTTAAAGAAATTGAGCCAACCGCCAAGGAAACGATCTCCAGACTTAAGATGGAGGGATGGAAGTGTATCATTATTTCGGGAGGATTTGTGACGTGTATCGAAGAGCTGGCGGAGTATCTGGAGATTTCGTCTATCGAAGCAGTTCCGTTATACTTTGATGAAAATGGCGCCTACCGAGGATTTGATAATGACTACCCCACCACTCAAAACGGAGGGAAACCTGAAATCCTCGAACAAGCTGCAAAAAAACACTCCGCAGAGCAGATTGTCATGGTAGGCGATGGCGTTTCAGACCTCGAGACATTGGGGGTAGCAGATAAGTTTATTGGTTTCACGCGATACGCAGCTCGCCCACAAATCCTCGAAAAAAGCCCATACCTCGCCTCTAAATTATCCCAAATATTAGATATTATAAAGGATGGTTAATTTTTAATTAGAATATCATATTTAGTTCTTGCCCACCCGTATAACATATTCCAGACTGTCGTATGGCCAGTAAGAAAGGAAAACGATATACGGCAGCTGAAAAGGCTGAGGTGCTCAATTGGGTGAATGACTACAACGTCACGCATGGTCGCGGCGGTGTAGCAAATGCATCCAAAGAGTTTGGCATTACCCAACTGACAATTCACAACTGGGTTCGTCAGGGTGGCGCCGCAATGAGCGGAACATCAAACCTCCGCGTGGCCCCCAATCACGCAGGTATCCTCCGCCAACTCGCTGACCTCTTGGACGAGATCTCACAACGTGAGACCGAGTTGGCCAAGCTCCGTAAGGAGTATGACGGCCTTCGCAAGAAGCTGTAGGTGCTAAGGGGTTGAAAAACACCAACCTTAAATAAGGGGTCAAGAAACACTCCACCATAAATCAAGGACCCTGAATGACCGTTCATTCAGGGTCTTTTATTTCCCTAGATTCCGCGGAGTCCCAATCGAATAATCTCAGCGCTCTCTGCACCGGGATTCGCCTTCAAAGCCCGATCAACTGACTTTCGGGCATCCGCCTGCTTGAAGCCCAGCGCAATCAAGGCCATCTCCGCATCGCGGGCGGCATCAGTACGGTCACCGGTCTCCTCCCAAGTTTGCACTACTCCAACCTTGTCTTTGAGCTCCAGAATAATGCGCTCCGCCGTCTTCTTGCCAATCCCCTTGACCGCAGAAAGCCCCGCCGCATCACCGTTAACTACTGCCTGCTTGAACATTTTCACCTCTAAGCCACTGAGAACCGCCATCGCAATCGCCGGCCCAATTCCACTCACTCGATCAATCAGCAAAAGAAAGACGTCTCTCTCTTCATCGTTGGCAAAACCGTAAAGCGTCAGCGAATTTTCCCGCACATGCTGGTAGGTCTTCAAGTCAATCGCCTCACCCTCCAACGGATTCAGCCGGTCATAGGTCGAAACCGGCACCAGAACCTGGTAGCCCACTCCTCCGGCTCCAACCACAATTCGCCCCGGTAATGCCCCCCATACCTCTCCTTTGATGCGCGCGATCATAAAAAAGAAAACTATCGTCCTTGGGCAAAACTTCAAGCTGCGATCCTAGGCACTTAAAGGGATTGGTAGGATTTCATTAATTAAACTTGACTTTTACTGTTGCTAAATTTTACGAATTAACGTTACGAATGAATTTTTTCAGTCGCTTTTGTTACATGTTCCTGCTATCTTCGCGTCGTTATGGCAACTACTAAACGGACACGTTTCTCCCGCCGACTTCCAGATCACGTCACCGATGAATTGGTGAATGTTTTAGGCTCCGACCCCAAACTCTTTGGATTCAATGAGCTTTTCGAGGATGTCTACGAGCGGCTCAAGGAACGTAATGCAGTGAGTGGTGGCGAAGAAATGCTTCGTCTCCGCGCTTATGAAAAGCTGCAGAACCTGGTTACCCGCGGACTCGCCGAGAAAGACGGCAAAGAGTATCGTGGACTCGAGCGTATTCAAGAAGCGCACAGCGACAATCTAGCTCAGCAAGACGCGTAGCTCGAAAATCGTAAAATTGGTGCTGGTTTATCCGGCAACGAAACTTTTAATTGCCCGCGTCTGCCCGACGCGGGCAATTTCTTTTTATACCGCCATGCTTTCTGATTACCTTCCAGTTGCCCTCCAAGCCATCGCAGCGATCGGCTTTGCTGCCATCGCTCTTGGTCTCAGTGTTCTCCTTGGAAAAAAAGGCAGTCACTCTGAAATCAAGGAAACTCCATACGAATGCGGAATGCTTCCCATCGGAGAGGGAGCTCCTCGATTTAGCGTCAAATTCTACCTCGTCGCGATGCTCTTCGTAATTTTCGATATCGAGGTTGTCTTCATGTATCCATGGGCCGTCCAGTTCAGTGATCTCGTAAAACAAAACGGCATGGTCATTTGGAGCATGGCTGGATTCGTCAGCATTCTGACCATCGCCTACCTCTATGCGCTTAAAAAGGGTGCTCTTAACTGGAAGAGCTGACCATCTCAAGCTCTCTTCTTTGGTCTCATTTTCCGAGGAAGTTTTTTTGCTCCTCCCTCTTTTCTAGGCTCAACGAATCAATTAGAATTACCCCAATGTTTGCAGGCACCTTCACGGCTCTCATCACTCCCTTCCGCGACGGACATCTCGATCGTGACGCATTTCAAGCTCTCATCGAACGACAGATCGCAGCCGGTATCACCGGCGTCGTTCCCGTCGGCACCACCGGAGAATCTCCCACCCTCGACTCCGACGAACACCTCGCCGTGGTCAAAGCCGCAGTCGAATTTGCTGATGGCAAAATCAAAGTTCTTGCCGGCAGCGGAGCAAACTCCACCCGCGAAGCGATCCACCTCACCCAGGCCGCCGAAGCAATGGGGGCAGACGCCTCTCTTCAGGTTTGCCCATACTACAATAAGCCCAGCCAGGAAGGTCTCTACCAGCACTACAAGACGGTTGCCGAGAACACTGGCCTTCCCATCATGCTCTATTCCGTTCCTGGTCGCTCCGTGATCGAGATCGGTATTGAAACGGTTGCCCGGCTCGCCAATGACTGCGGGAACATCATCGCCAACAAGGAAGCCGGCGGCTCGGTCGATCGCGTGAATCAACTCGTGCAAGCCGTACCTAAAGATTTCCAGATCCTCTCAGGCGACGACCCTCTCACCCTTCCGTTTATGTCCTGCGGAGCGGTTGGCCTCGTGAGTGTCGCCTCCAATCTCATCCCCGAGGTGATGGTCAGCCTTGTGAATCGCTGCCTCGAAGGCGAATACGGTGAAGCACTTGAACTTCAAAAGCGTTACTACCCTCTCCTATCCAACTTGATGTCACTCGACACCAATCCCGTCCCCATCAAGTCAGCCGTTGCGCTCCAAGGGCACTGCACTTCGGAACTCCGTCTCCCCCTGATCCCGCTCAGCGACGAAAAAACCGAATCACTCCGCGGGCTTCTCAAGACATACGGACTCCTTTAGTCTGACTCCATGAAAGTCGCCCGCCTTGCCGATGGATCTCCCGAGATCTTTCACACCCTGCAAGGCGAAGGCCCTTCCTTGGGAGCACCAGCAGTCTTCCTGCGCCTCTCCCTCTGCAATCTTCACTGTCACTGGTGCGACACTCCCTACACCTGGAATTGGGGAAACACGCCCTGGGAACATCAGGACGGAGAGAAATTCTCCAAAGCAGATCAGCTTCTTGAACTTGCCCCAAAAAATTTGGCAGAAGAGATCCTCCAACACGATTGCCCGCGACTCGTCGTCACAGGGGGTGAACCACTTCTTCAACAACCCGATCTCATCGACCTCCTCGCCTTCCTCCCCGAGCTTCCTCTCATCGAGGTCGAAACCAACGGCACCCAGCTTCCTGATCCCGTTCTCGAAAACCGGGTCACCCAATTCAACGTTTCCCCAAAACTCTCCAATTCCGGCATCAAGGAAAGCCTCCGCCTCAATTCTGAGGCCCTCTCCTTCTTCGCGACTTCGAACAAAGCAGCCTTCAAATTCGTCGTCTGCAATGAGATCGATTTAGCCGAAATTCAAGCTCTTCAGGCCAAATTCCACATCCCTTCTGGGAAGATTTTCCTCATGCCTGAGGGGCGAGATGCCGAGACCTTAAAGAAACGATCCCTCTGGCTGGCAGACTCTTGCAGGGATCAAGGCTATCACTTCAGCCCACGCCTCCACGTTCTCCTTTGGGGAAACGAAAGAGCGAAGTGAAAAGAATCGTAGTTTGTCGCAACTATTTCCCTTCTTAACGGTTTCTTTACATAGACTCACCATGAAGACGCCCCGCCAGACCCAAAACCTCCCGGATTTCGACGCCGATCTTGATCAGGATCCGGTGTGGAACCTCTTCGACGAGGCGCCCTTGCAGGAGCCCGGACCTCGCTTTGCGCAGGATCTCGTTCGTCGCGCCCGACTTGAGGGACAGGGCGGCAACCCATGGTGGAAAGCTCTCTCCTCGCCCAAGCCTCTTATCGGAATGGCCACCGCGGCCTGCGCCTGCGCTGCCATTATTGTCAGCCTTCCTAATGAAACTTCAGATCCGGCCCCTGTAGTGGTCAATCCTCCTGTCCTAACCGACGATTGGGAGGAAAACTTCGCCGACGACCTTGCCAACGAACTTCTCACCAGCGCAGCCGATGATCCAACCCTCCTCTCGGACTCCGAAATCATTGCCCTTTTATACTAATCTCAATGAAAAAGCTCCTTCCCTTCCTCCTTGTCCCCCTCGTTCATGCGGCCCCCCTCTCAGATGAGGTGATCCGAAATACCGCCCGCGAAATCGACGAAATTCTCCTTGCCGGACAAAAGGGTCAAAAAATCACTCCGATGCCCGTCGCTGACGACTCGACTTTCCTCCGCCGAAGCTACCTCAATATCATCGGACGCCTTCCGACCGCCGAAGAGGCGAAATCCTTCCTTGATTCCAACGATAGAGAAAAGCGGGCCGAGCTCGTCGACACCCTCATTGAATCGCCAGGCATGAAGTCCAAGCTCTTCAATTACTGGAGCGACCTCCTCCGCGTCAAAACCAACTCCGAAACCAGCGGACTGGGCTGGCACGTCTGGCTTCGCGAAGCTGTCGAGACCAACATGCCTTACGACAAAATGGTTCACGCCATGCTCGCCGCCAACGATCACTCGGCCAATAACCCGGCCGCCGGATACTACCTCCGCGACCGCGGCATGCTTCTCGATAATATTAGCAACACCGTGCAAGTCTTCCACGGCCAGCAAATCGGATGCGCCCAATGCCACGATCACCCTTTCGATACCACCACCCAAATGGAATACTACCAGCTGGCTTCATTCCTCGCCGGAACTGAATATAAATTCGAGGGTGCCCGCGAAAAAATCAAGGAAGTTATCGGAGTCGATGTCGACATGAAAAACCGCATGACCGGCGGCGGTAAAATCAACAAGAAGGATAAAAAATCCTTCCAAAAGCAGAGAGCTGCCATGGCTAAGCAGAAGGCTGAGATGAACAGAAAGCGCAACGAAGCCAAAGACCTCTCCACAATCTTCCGCTACCACAACCGAAACGCCCTCAGCGACAATCCCAGGAAGCAACTAAAGCTTCCCGAAGACTACCAATACGAAGACGGCAAACCCGGTGAAGCCATCGAACCTCAATTCCTCTTCGGCAAAAAAGTCAAAGATGTTCCGCCTGGAAAGCGCCGCGAAGTCTTCGCCGACTGGGCCACTTCCCGCGACAACAAATATTTCTCCAAGGTCATCGCCAACCGACTTTGGGCCTACACCTTCGGATACGGAGTCGTTCCGGCTCTCGACGACTGGAGCAATTCCCCCGACCCTCTTTACCCGGAACTGGTGGACTATCTTGAGAGCGCCATGAAGGCCACCGACTACGATGTGCAGCAATACCTCCGCATCCTCTACCATACCAAACTCTTCCAACGCGAAGTCTCTCACACCGAACCTACCCAGGGATTCGCCTTTGACTTTAACGGCCCCATTCTTCGCCGTATGGAAGCGGAGGAAATTCGTGATTCCTTCGTCACCTTGGCCTCTGGAAACATTGACGACAACACCAACTACGCACTTAAAGAATCTTGGGACAACTACGTCGACTCCTTTCAATTCGTCATGAATGCCACGCCCAAGCAGATTCGCGAAATCGACGATGCCGCCGACAAGGCCGAACTGGATCGCCGTAGGTTCCAAAAAGAAACCGCCGAAATGCGCGTCGCTCTTCGCAAAGCCCAGGAAAGCGGTCAAACCAAGCGCGTCCAAACGATCAACCTGAAACTCAAAGAGCTGCGGGAGAAAGCCTCCCAGAAATACCGCCGCGCCAGCATGTCGGATACGACGAGCAAAGCCCAGGCCGCCGTCGCCCGCCGATACACCCCTAAAAAGGCCAGCCATTCTCCTCTCCAGATGCGCGCCTCGGAACTTCCCGCACCTCAAAAAGGCGGAACCTTCGTTGCCGAGTTCGGCGGCTCCGACCGCGAGACCCCATCATCCGCTCACACCGAGGCTACCGTCCCCCAGACCTTGCGACTCCTGAACGGCACCGAGACCGCGATCCTTCTCAACAAGAAAGGCGACTTCGCCAAGACCGTGTCAAAACTTGAGACACCCGAAGAACGCCTCGAACAACTTTTCCTCTCACTCTATTCGTCCTACCCGACAAAAGAGGAAAAAATCGCCTTCCTACCCGAGGTCAAAACCCTTTCGTCCACCCAGGCATTCGCCCGGGCCATGATCACCTCTAACCGCTTCCTCTTTGTCCAATGAACCCAGTTAACAAACTCGACGAACTCTCACGGCGCAACTTTCTCGCCAACACCGCCAACACTGCCTTCGGCGTCACTCTTGGAGGAGCCGCGGCTTCGTGGTTCAACTCAGCCGAAGCTGCCGAAGCCATCGCGCAATCCAAGGGCAAGGCCAAGCATGTCATCTACCTCTACATGTCAGGTGGCATGACCCACATCGACACTTTCGATCCTAAGCCTGACGCTCCCGAAGCATATCGCGGACCGATCAAAGCAATCTCTACCAACGTCGCCGGCATTCAACTTGGACAGCACCTGGAAAAAACCGCCAAGCACGCCGACAAAATGTGTCTCGTGCGCTCGATGAATTCCACCCAGGGCGCCCACGCTCAGGGGAATTACAACGTCCACACTTCCTACACCATGCGGTCCTCCATCACCCACCCGACTCTCGGATCATGGGCAAACAAATTGGAACCTTCCCGCCTCAATCAGACCCTTCCTCCCTACGTCACCGTCCACACTGGAAACAATCACGCCGGCGCAGGATTCTTCGAGCCTAACTCTGCTCCTCTTCCCGTCGGTGATGCCGTCATGGGACTACAAAACTCCAAGCGCCGTCGCGAAGTCACTGAAGCTGACTTCAATCGCCAGATCGCACTACGCAGCAAGCTCGACCAAGACTTCACCGATCGCTTCAGCAAGGGCCAACGCAGCGTCCGCGCCTACGACGAAATGTTCAACTCCGCGGTCAAGCTCATGAGTTCGAAAGACCTCGAAGCTTTTGACCTTTCCAAGGAGTCCAAAGACACCCACGCCGCCTACGGCAGCGACAAGTTCTCCAAAGGAGTCCTTCTCTCCCGCCGTCTCGTCGAACACGGCGTCCGCTTTGTTGAAGTACAACTCGGTGGCTTCGATTGGCACTCTGACAACTTCACCAAAGCCGAAGAAAAGCTTCCCATCCTCGATCAAGCCTACGCGGCACTCCTCACCGATCTCAAACAACGCGGCCTCCTCGAATCAACCCTCGTTGTTATTGCAACCGAATTCGGACGCACTCCGAAGATCGACGACGACGCCGGCCGGAACCACTTCCCAAAGGCCTTCTCTTTCGCCCTCGCCGGTGCAGGAATTAAGGGCGGAACCGTTTACGGGAAAACCGATAAGACGGCCTCCAACGTCATCACCAAGAAGACCACACCCGCCGACTTCAACGCGACCATCGCAAGTGCCATGGGACTTCCCCACGATCAAGTCGTCTTCTCGCCCTCAAAGCGCCCCTTCAAAATGGGCGGAAAGGAGGGTCAGCCCATCAAAGAGATCCTGGCATAATCGCGGCAAAGCCAAAGATACTCATGGGCATTTTTAGGTGCCGGCCGAACCTTTCAAACGCTCCGGAAATCCGGAGCGTTTTCTTTTTCTCGATCGTCAAGCTTCATGACTTCCACTATACGAAGCTCCCCGATCTCCTCTCCATCACTCACGCCACTCTGTTTCATCCCCTACTGCGACTGGATCTTGGTCCAGGGCCTTTGTGGTATTTTCCCCGCGACCCTCGGAAAACGTACTAAAGTCCGACGCCACCCCGTCTATAAGTCCTCCACGCCCTGAAAATCCACCTTTCCCCTTCCCCCCCGCCGAGCGACTCTCTTTAATTCCGCTCAAGAATGGCAGCCGGCGAAAAGAAGCTCACCCCGATGATGGCCCAGTATATGGCCATGCGGAGGTCCCTGCCCGATGACATCCTGCTTCTCTACCGCCTTGGTGATTTCTACGAGATGTTCTTCGAGGACGCCAAAGCCGCCGCCGGTATTCTCAACGTCGCCCTAACAAAGAGAAACGATATCCCAATGTGTGGCGTCCCCCATCACGCTGCCCAAGGCTACATCGCCAAGCTCATCAAAGCCAACAAGCGCGTCGCCATCGCCGAACAAACGACTGCTCCCGAACCCGGAAAAATCGTCGAACGCGAAATCGCCCAAATCATTTCCGCTTCCACCGTCAACGATCTCACCCTCCTCGACGACACCAAGCACACCTACCTCGCCGCCGTCTTCCTCGGCGGGACCGCCAAGAAATCCTGCTTCGGCCTCGCCTGCGCCGACCACACCACCGGCGAATTTACCGTCGCCGAGTTCACCGACCGCCAGCAACTCGAAGACGAACTCACTCGGCTCTCTCCCTCCGAACTTCTTATCTCCGACGAACAAGTTGCGGAGTTTGGCAGCCTCCTCGGAAACCTGCCCTACGACGGCTATGCCTTCATCTCCGACCAAGCTCTCCACACTCTCAAGGACCACTTCAAAGTCCAGTCACTCGACGGCTTCGGCTGTGCTGGCATGTCCGCCGCTCTCTCCGCAGCTGGCGGCGTGATGCACTACCTCACCTACCAACTTCGTCGAAACTGCGATCACCTACGCGGCCTCTCGGTCCGTAATGCCGCCGACCACGTCCTCATCGACTCGGCTTCCCAAATCAATCTCGACCTCGTCGAATCCCGCTCCGGAAAACAACATACCCTCCTCGGCGTCCTCGACCGCACCTCAACCCCCATGGGCGCACGCAAGCTCCGCGACTGGATTCTTCACCCCCTCCGCGATCTCGCGGCTCTCAACGCCCGGCTCGACCTCGTCGATTCCCTCCTCGCCGAACCTTACCTGCTTACCAAACTCCGCGACTCGCTCAAAAACATCCGCGACATCGAACGCACCACCGGCCGCCTCTCACAGGGAGCCGGCAATGCCCGTGACCTCAAATCGCTCCAGACTTCTCTCGAACACATCCCCAATCTCCGCGCAGACCTTTCATCGATCTCCAATACCTCCGGCCTCCGCGGACAGCTCATCGAAAACATCCAGGAGTTCCCCGAAATCGTCGACACTCTGCAAACCGCTCTCGTCGATGAGCCGCCGGCCCAGCTCCGCGATGGAGGAATCATTCGCGACGGGCATTCTGACGCCCTCGACGAACTCCGCTCCGCCTCTCGCGATGGAAAACAATGGATCGCCGAGCTCCAGCAAAGCGAGCGCGAGCGCACTGGCATCGACACCCTCAAGATCAAGTTCAACAACGTCTTCGGCTACTTCATCGAGATTACCAAGGCAAAAGCCGACCAGGCCCCCGATGACTACCAGCGAAAGCAAACGATGGCCAACGCCGAGCGATTCATCACGCCCGAGCTAAAAGAGGTCGAAGGCAAAGTCCTCGGATCGGACGACCGCGCCAAGGCACTCGAATACGAAGAGTTCGTCAAACTGCGCGCCGCCATCACCGACCACCTCGCGCCGCTTCAAAAAACCGCCGACGCTCTCGCCACGCTCGACGTTCTCATCTCCTTCGCCGAGACCGCGCAGCTCTATCAACACACCCGGCCGGTCCTCGACGAGTCACGCAATTTACAAATCGTCAACGGCCGCCACCCCGTTCTCGAGCAAACTCTCATCGAAGAAAAATTTGTCCCCAACGACACCCACATCGAACCCGAAGAGTCACTTCTGCAAATTCTCACCGGCCCCAACATGGCCGGTAAGTCAACCTACATTCGCCAGATCGCCCTCGTCACTCTCATGGCCCAAATCGGCGCCCACGTGCCCGCCGAGCACGCCCACATCGGACTCACCGACCGCATCTTCTGCCGAGTCGGCGCATCCGATGATCTTTCCAAGGGCCAGTCGACCTTCATGGTCGAGATGAACGAGACCTCGCTCATCGTCAACAACGCCACCGACCGCTCCCTCGTCATTCTCGACGAAATCGGACGCGGCACCGCAACCTTTGATGGCCTCTCCATCGCCTGGTCCGTCGCCGAACACCTCCACGACGAAGTACAATGCCGCACCCTCTTCGCGACCCACTACCACGAGCTCTGCACCCTATCCGACAGCAAGAAATCCGTCGCCAACTTTAACGTCGCCGTCCGAGAATGGAACGACGACATCATTTTCCTAAGGAAAATCCTCCCCGGCCAAGCCGACAAAAGTTACGGCATCCAAGTCGCAAGACTCGCCGGCCTCCCCAAACCCATCCTCGACCGCGCGAAAGAAATTCTCTCCCACCTCGAAATGAGTTCCTCCAAGCCGACCGAGGAAAAGAAGTCATCTCCCAAGGCCAAAAAAGCCCTCCCCGAAGTCGACTCCCCCCAGATGGATCTCTTTGGCTAAGAGAGCTGCGGCGCCCTCGCCGCTTCGGTTTGAATGCCCCCGATTCCGAGCGGCAAGGGCGCCGCGACTCCTTTCCTATCCGCTCGGGTGGAGTTCGCGATACTTGATCGCTTCCACTCCGAGAGCGGCGGCGGTTCCGAGGATCATTTCCTCACACGCTGTTCTTGGCACCTGGGCCGCCGGTTTGGTCAGGCCACAGATGATTCTTCCGTAGGCCTGGGCTCCGCCGAGGTGACGGAGGAGCTTCAGTGAAATATGAGCAGCATCTAGAGAAGGAAAAATAAGAACGTCTGATGGTGGCTTCACCGCCAATTCGGGAACTTTGACTGCAGCAGCCTCTGGCACGAGGGCCACGTCCGCTTGAATCTCACCATCGACATCAATTTCGAGAACATCGACTCTTTCGTTGGCCAAGGCAGCGGCAGCTTGCATCATGCGGGAAGATTCGTCGCGAGCGCTTCCGTAATTGGAATGGCTTAGCAAAGCAACCCGGGTCATGCGTCCCAGGTGGTGATGAGCCAACTTCCCGGCTTCAGCCGCGATCGTGGCAATGTCATCGACTTCCGGCTCGGCAATCAATCCGGTATCCGCGAGGAATAGGATTCCATCGGCTCCAAAATTAGGAAGACTGTCTGAAACTAACACCGTGCAGGCAAAGGCCTTCTCGACACTTGGACAAGGCTTCACCAAATGAAGAACCGGGCGGAGAACGCCAAAGGGATCAACTTGGTTCCCCCCCAAACACGCATCGGCCTGACCATACTGCACCATCATCGCGGCGAAGTAATGAGGCTTGGCGATGATACTTTCGGCATCAACATTCACAATTCCGCGGTAACTTTCGATTCGCTCAAATCGCTCGCAGAAGAGTTTGAAATCCGATGATTTCGCCGGATCGATGATGCGCACGAATTCCGTCGAGAGCCCGAGCTCGGAGAACATCGCGAGAATCTTGTCCCGATTTCCCAACAAAATAGGAATTCCCAACTCTAACTCCACCATTCTGGCAGCCACCCGGACGATGCGGGGATCTTCGGCTTCCGTGAAGACAATCCGCTTGGGATGACGCTTCAGCTGATTAAAAAGAGGCTTGGTAAACGAATTGGAATCGGGAAAAACGCTGGCGGAATCAGACATGTGGCATGAGGCTTTGCGCCTTGGCAAGGAATCTAGTATGACTCCCCCGTTGCGACAACGCCAAAGCGCCCATGCTTGCTGATTACCACACCCACACCCCGCTTTGCCACCATGCAGAGGGCGAACCGGAGGAATACCTCGACCAAGCCCTCGCCGCTGGACTGGTGGAATATGGCATTTCCGACCACGCCCCGCAGACGCCCGAACCCTTCGACGACTGGCGTATGCTCGAATCCGAGCTCCCGGAATACCTCGAATGGATCGAGCGTGCCCGCCAACACGCCGGCGCCCGCCTCCCAGTGCGGGCGGGGCTGGAGTGCGACTGGTTCTCCGACTGCCACGAATGGATCGTTAATCTCTCCGGCAGATACGAATGGGATTTCCTCATTGGCTCCATCCACTACCTCGGCGACAAGTGGGACTTCGATAATCCAAAATGGCTCGGCCGCTGGGCCGAAACCGACGTTGAAGAAATCTGGGCAGCCTACTGGGAAGAATACGCCAACATGGCCCGCTCCGGACTTTTCGACATTCTTGGCCACCCCGACCTCATCAAAAAATTCGCCTACACTCCGGAAGGTGACCTTCGTCGGTTTTAC
Source organism: bacterium (assembly GCA_018222765.1). GTDB lineage: Bacteria > Verrucomicrobiota > Verrucomicrobiia > Verrucomicrobiales > Akkermansiaceae > SW10. Next base: position 31,838 of record JAAEZT010000032.1, read on the forward strand.
GACCCAGCCATCGAAGCCATCGTCGCCGGACACGCCGCGATCGAGCTCAACACCGCCGGTTTCCACAAACCCTGCGCTGAGCAATACCCTTCCGCTGAGTTTCTCAAACTCGCCCGCGAAGCCAACATCCCCATCACCCTTTCCTCCGACGCTCACGCACCCGGCGAAGTCGCCCGCGATTTCGACAAAGGTACCGCCCTCCTCAAAGAAGCCGGCTACAGCCAACTCTGCCGCTTCGAACGACGGAGCCGCACCCAAGTCGATTTTTAACCCCCTCAACCAAGAAAGAGATACGCGTCAATTCGCGAGATTCACGGTCAAAATCCAAAGCCATCGAAGCACATCCAAAAGCGCGCTCTTCCTTTCCATCCTCAAATTCTACCATAGAAGACCCTCGAGATCATGATCCTCACCGAGCCCGTTCACATTAACTTCCACTGCCCTGCCATCGACCCGCTGGGACGGGAAAATCTAATTGGTAAACTTCGCTTTCTCAGCGACAAGGTCGAGCTCTCCTGGCGCATGAGAGGCAACGTCTTCACCGGCGGAAAAAGCGAAATGGAAACGATCGACCTTCCCTACTCCGAAATCGACCACGTCGAACTCGTCAAAAAATGGTGGAAAATCCGCAAGCTCATCTTCCGTGTCTCCAACCCCAAACTCCTCGGCGACATCCCCATGTCCGACATGGGGAAACTCGAAATGGAAATCGACAAGCGCTCTCGACAGGAAGCCAAAAAGCTCACTTCCCTCATCGACTTCCAACGTTCCGTCTTCCTCCTTGATGAACAAGACAAACGACTCACGGCAATGCGGGAGGAGTAAGTCGCTTTCTCACGCAGAGACTCCTTAGGCAAGGATCGGCTTAATCACTTTCCCGCCCACATCGGTCAGCCTGAATCGCCGGCCGTTGTAATTATACGTCAGTTTCTCGTGATTAAAGCCCAGTTGATGCAAGATGGTTGCATGAATATCGTTCACGTGCGCTTTATCGACAGCAGCGTGATGACCAATTTCATCCGACTCGCCATAACTCACGCCACCTTTTACTCCGCCGCCCGCCATCCAGGTGGTGAAGCAATGCGGGTTGTGATCGCGACCCGGCTTCTTTGATTTTTGAGTCAACGGAAGGCGTCCAAACTCCCCGCCCCAAATCACGAGAGTATCATTAAGCAGCCCTCGTTGTTCCAGGTCCGTCAAAAGCCCCGCAATTGGCGTATCGGTCTCTCCAGCGAACTGACTGTGATTCCCCTTAATATCGTTGTGTCCGTCCCAACTCCGTTGATTTTCCATCCCGCCGGAATAGATCTGCACGAAACGCACTCCTCGTTCGACCATGCGTCGCGCGGTGAGGCATTGACGCGCGAAGTGATCGCATCGCTTCTCGCCTACGCCATAGAGTTTTTTGACATGCTCCGGCTCGCGGTCGATATCGAAAGCTTCAGGCGCGGCATTCTGCATCCGGTAAGCCAACTCAAAACTCTTAATGCGAGCCTCCAGTTCCGCATCACCGGGACGCTCTTTGATGTGCTCGCCGTTGAGTTTCTTCAACAAGGCTAACTGCCGCAACTGCTGGGCATCGCTCATGTGCTTGGGTCGATTGAGATTATCAATCGGGTCCCCCTTCGGCTTGAGCCAGGTGCCTTGGTAAACACTCGGCAAAAATCCCGCACCCCAATTCGCCGCATGACCTTTGGGCAGACCGCGGTCGAGGGGGTCGGACATCACCACGAAAGCCGGCAAGTCGCGACTCTCGCTTCCCAGCCCATAAGTCACCCACGACCCAACACAGGGCAAGCCCATGCGCGGCTGCCCTGAGTTCATCATGAAGAGCGCCGGACTGTGGTTGTTCGACTCGGTATGCCCCGAATGAATGAAAGCCATCTTGTCAACGTGCTCGCCAAGCTTCGGGAAAATCGACGACACCATCTTCCCGCACTCTCCGCGCGGGGTGAACTCGAAGGGCGATTTCATCAAGGGACCGACGGCATTGGCAAAAAATCCAGTGTTTTTATCGAAGCCCTCGAGTTCCTTTCCGTCCATCTTCTCAAGCTCCGGCTTATAGTCCCAGGTATCGACCTGACTCGGACCACCATTGATGAACAGCCAAATCACCGACTTGGCTCTCCCTCCGAAATGCCCCTTCTTGGGAGCGAGAGGATCGTCAGTTCCAAGAAGCCCCTCATCGGCCAACAAACTGGCGAGCCCCAGGCCACCCAGACCGGCTCCTGATTTTTGAAGCCAATGACGGCGCGTGTAGTGAGGAAAATTCATGGTAAATAGACGAATTCGTTGAGACTGAAAATAACCTGACAAAGGTCAGCGTAGGCAAGTTGTTTCCCGTTTTTGGTTCCTTGATAGGAAGAAGACTGGGCATCAATGAACGCACGGTTATCACGTAACTCCGTTGCGGTTGGGTCACGACTCAGGGTGCGACGGTAGAGTTCGCGAATCGCTTCATCGGTCTCCTTTGAAGAAACACTGGCCGCCAAAGCTCCCGCCCAACTCACGACCTGCGGATTATTCATAAAGAGTAAGGCCTGGGGTGCAATCGTCGTACTGGGACGACTCCCCTGACTCGACAACGGCTCAGGTTGATCAAAAATCTGCATCATCGGAACGAGCCGACTACGCTTGATCATGAAATAGATACTGCGACGGCGATGCCTCTCATCCAAAGTCCCCGGTCCATACATCTTGGTGTCCAGTTGACCGGCCGACGAAAGAATAGAATCACGCACAATTTCGGCCTCAAGACGTCGCGGAGTGAAGCGCCAGAGGAATTGGTTATCGGGATCAGCCGCAGCCTTCTTCGGCGAGGGCGCACTGCTTTGTTGCCAGGTCGCACTGAGCATGATGTCGCGATGTAAGGCTTTCACATCCCATCCGCTCGCAATGAACCGCCGAGCCATGTAATCCAACAACTCCGGATGCGAGGGAAGCTTTCCTTGCAGACCAAAGTCGTTCGGGGTCGATACGATTCCCCTTCCAAAATGATGATGCCAAATTCGATTCACTGCTACCCGCGCCAACAAGTGACCGGCGCCATTCTCGACATCCGTCATCCAGTTCGCCAATCCGGTGCGACGATAACTCGTACGCTTCCAGCCAGCCGGTGGCTGCTCCTGCCAATCAGCACTGGCCTTGCCATTATTTATGAGCACCTGAAGAAAACCCGCATTTGCCACGCCCTTTTTCTGATTCGGATCGCCTCGACTTAGGAAATGTGTTTCAGGATAAAAATGCGGGAAACCGCGTCCATCGGCATGATGTTTTGTTGGCTTAAACCCTTCGCTGGTCACCTGCACTTTGGTCACGCTGGGCTTGGGCTTGGTTCCAAGGGAGTTTCTGACAGCCGCATCTAGCTCCACCCATTCCGGGATTGAAATAAGGTATTGCTGAAAGAGCACCTTCCGCTGTTTCTCATCAAGCGTTCCTTTCGCCAAAGCCTCAAGGGCTGCGCTGATCGCACTGTCTTTTCCACCGCCCACTCTGACTGAAGGCGCAGGATTTCCACTCACCGAAAGACGGAATCTTCCCAAGCTATGCTGTGTATTATTGGAAAACCTCAACTCCACTTCCAACATCTCTCCGCTATTAAGCTTCGTTGCCTTCTCTAACTCAAAAACCGCCGCCTGATCTTTTCCAATCCCTCCAGAATCCACAGCCCAACCAGTCCCATCGAAATTTCCATCAATCGACGAAGCCACCGATAGATTGCTCTTGTTTTGTTGATGCGTCGCTTTCGCGCCGACCAATTTCAGCTCACGTTTTTCCCCGTCGCGAGAAACCGCCAAAAGCTTAAGATTACTCAATGCAAAATTCCCATTACTCGCCCGCCCCGGTCCCTTTCGCTTCATCGAGGAATCAGTCAAAGCCTCTACGCGGAGAAATCGCATCATCCCCGAAGGAGGTGCCGATTTGACGGTATAGATCTCCTTTGCCCCTGCTGCCCCCACCGCCAATATCGCACCTTCAGCTTGCTGCTTCAGCTTAGTTGCCTTGTGACTGGAAACGGCACTCTTTACGTCAAGGTTCATCCACTCACTTTGCGTTACCGAAGAACGAGCATCGGTCTTGAGCCACCGTTCAAATAAATTCACCAGCTTGGGATTCGCTTCAAATGCCGCGCGAGCGTCCATTGACTGAGCGTCCCTCACCTGCCACTCCTTCAAGGCCAACTGATATTCTTCAGAATCCAGATTGACATCGATCTCACTACGAATCGTCGTGGTGAAGTTCGCCACAAAACGATAGTAATCCTTCACCGGAATAGGATCGAACTTGTGATCATGACAACGGGCACATCCAATGGTCAGCCCCAACATCGCCGTGCCAGTCGTGGCGGCCATGTCGTCCAATTCATCGTAACGCGCGCTTTCAAATTCCTTCTCCGTCAGCTGCGTCGGAAAGACACCCGCTCCTAAAAAACCCGTCGCCATCATCGCGAGCGGATTCTCCGGATCAATCTCATCGCCCGCGACTTGCAACCGAACAAATTCATCCCAGGGCATGTTCGCATTGAGCGCCTTGATCACAAAATCGCGATAGTGGTAAGCATACTTCCGGTTGTAATCCTGCTCAAAGCCATGGCTCTCCGCAAAGCGCGCCGCATCCAACCAATGCCGCGCCCAACGCTCTCCGTAGTGCGGGCTGGCGAGAAGTTCATCCACCAAGTCTACATGGCTCATCGAGAGAGCCGCCTTTAATTGATCTGCCGTCGGCGGCAATCCAATCACCGACAAATACGCCCGCCGAATCCGATCACGATCGGTAGCCTGAGAATTGGGAAGCAGATTATTTTGCTGCAATTTTTCCGCAACGAATTGATCAATCTCCCCCTTCACCCATTTCCCTCCAGCCTTCGGTGGCGCCACCTTGGCCAGCGGCTTAAACGACCAAAACTCCCGATCACTATCCGTCACCCTCATCTCGGCAGGACGCTCCCCCTTCCTCTCAAGCAGCGGCTTGTCATATGGCGCGCCCAGCGCGATCCATTTCTCAAAATCTGCGATCAGGGAATCAGGCAACTTGTCCTTCTTCGGCGGCATCTCCAGGTCCTCTTCCTCATGTCGAATCAAAGTGAGCAAATAACTCTCTCCCGGCTTTTCTAAATCAATGGCATCCTCCGAATCCCCGCCTTCCAACAACAAATTCCGCGTTGAGAGATCCAAGCCCGAGCGAACCTTCTCATCCCCGTGGCATTTCAGGCAATTGTCGATCAAAGCCGGACGAATCGTCTTTTGAAACAAGGCAATCCCTTCCTTCATCTTCTCCGCATGCCCTTCCTGGGACAATACCGGACCACCTGAGAGAGCAACCGCGATAGTAAGGACTTGTTTGCGCATAGAGTTCACACCGATGATCGATAGCTTCCTATTTACGCCCCACCCCTGGCAATCTCTATCAAGAGTCCACTACGAAAAAACAGAGACCTGGTGATTACGCGCGTTGATCAAGGCTAGGATGAGCGACGCCAGCTGCCATCGTGAATGCCTGCAACGCTGGTGAGAACATTGCTCCCAAGAAGTCATCGACCACCTCAACAACAAAAAAACGAGTGGTACGGGATGACGGACTCGAACCGCCGACATACTCGGTGTAAACGAGTCGCTCTACCAACTGAGCTAATCCCGC
>JAAEZT010000033.1 GCA_018222765.1 bacterium
TCGTGATCCCGGGGCTGGAGACAGAGTCCGATTGTTCCGACAAGGAGGAGATAGCAGGCGAGGAGCTCGAGGTAGCTCTGGACTGTCTCGGGGATGTCATTGTGGTAGTTCTCGCCGAGGGTGGCTTTCCAAAGAAAAGAAGCACCGAGAAAGCGGGCGAGAATGTAAATCATCATAAAGGCCGAGGCGAAAAACCCGGCGGCGGGATGGGAGGAGAAGTCGTTGAAGAATTGCGGGAAGTGTTTCCGGTGCTGATGAAAGGTCCAGAGGACGTAAAGGCCGAGTGGAATGTAGAGGATTTCAACCGGGATTTTGATAAAGGTTTCAATGATGGAATCTCCTTCGCCAAGGGCGCCGGCCAGGGAGAAGGCTCCCATGATTTTGTAGAATGGGCCGATTTCGCCGGCGGGACGGGCGGCACCGAACCAGAAGGCGGCGCTAGCGAGAAGAAGGGCGAGTTGGAGGCCTTCGACAGCTCCTTCTTCGGTGGGTAGAACGGGATGGTCCGGAAGCCAGGCGGGGAAAAGGATCGCAACCGATCCGAGGACGACCAAGCTGGCCGTGACAAGGCGATGTTTCCAGGATCTGGCTTGAGGCTCGCTCACTGCAGGCAGTTTGATCCGATGCGGGGAAGATGCAACTCCTAGTAATTGACCTCCAGCAGGGTGAGGCCGTCGGCGGGTGCGCAATGGGGGGATTTCTTGTCTCCCGGAGTATTGACGAGCTCGCAGAGATCATCCTGCCGGAGGTATCCTTGGGCTGCCTGGACAGCGGCTCCGGTGAGCAGTCGGACCATTTTGTAGAGAAAGCCGTTTCCGGTGAAGGTGAGGAGGTAGTCGCCGTTGATTTGTGCAAAGTCGGAGCGGGTGATGGTGCGGATGTAGTCGGTCTCGGCGGTTTCATTGCCGCGATTGGCGGCGAAGGCCCGGAAGTCGTGTTTGCCGAGGTAAACGGAGAGGGCTTGGGTGAGGTCCTCGGGGTTGAGTTGGCGGGGGAGGTGCCAGGCTCTTTTCGCCAGGAAGGGCGGAAGGATGGGCTGGAGACAGAGGTGGTAGGTGTAGGTTTTTGACTTGGCGGAAAAGCGGGCGTGAAAGTCTTCGGGCACTTCTTCGCAATCGAGAATACGGATGGCGGGAGGGAGTTTGGTGTTTAGGGCGGGAACCCAGTTGAAGGGGTTCATCGTGAGGTGGTCGGGGGCATCGAAGTGGGCGACTTGGCCGAGGGCGTGGACGCCGGCGTCGGTGCGTCCTGATCCGTGGAGACGGATCGGTTCTTTGGCGACTTGCCCGAGGGCTTTTTCGATGAGTTCCTGAACGGTGACGCCATTGGGTTGGATTTGCCAACCGGCGAAGGAAGTGCCGTCATAGGCGATAGTGAGTTTGAGGTGCATTACCAACCGAGATAGTCTTTGAGGATTTCGAGGGCAGCTACCTGGTCGATGACGTCCTTTTGCTGTTTTGCCTTGCGACCGGCCGAGCGGAGTTTTTCGGAGGCCGTCACGGTTGTGAAGCGTTCGTCGAAGAGGGTGAGGGGAATGTCGCCGAGATTGGTCCTCAATTCTTTGCCGAACTTACGGACCTTTTTGGAACTTGTGCCTTCAGAGCCATCCATCCGGAGGGGGAGCCCGAGAACGACGGCCTGAATCTTGCGCTCGGCGATGACCTCGAGGATGCGGGGAATTATTTCAGTCTTCCGGCAATCGATTGTCTCTACGGGATGGGTTCCAATGCCAAACTCATCCGTCGCAGCGAGCCCGATGCGGGCGTCTCCGTGGTCGATGGCGAGAATGGGGTGGGTCATTTAACCAGTCGGGAGATCGTGCTGATTGCGGTTGCGACAATAATAGCTCCGGAGAGGGTAAGGATGTCGCGACGATCCATGATTCCTAAAATTATCAGAAGGAGGCCGCCGAAGCCGACAGCAAGGATTAGTGTGAAGACGGGCTGGGTGGGATCTTTTTTCACTTAAAGGAGTTCTGTTGGAAGTTTCGGGCCGAGGTTTTTGATGGAGTCGGCCTGGTGGCGGTTGGCGACGAGGAGGGCGTCGTCGGTCTGGACGACAATGAGGTCCTCGACGCCGAGGAGGGCAATGCGGGAGTCTTTGCGGTCGTTGAAGACGATGTTGTTGGAGGCGTCGATTTCGGTGATCTCGGTGTTGGTTTTGTTTTGGTCGCCCTGGGTATCGAGATACTTGGCAATGGAGATCCAGGAGCCGACGTCGTCCCAGTCGAAGGTGGCTTCGATGTTGAGGACGCGGGAGGCTTTTTCCATGAGAGCGTAGTCGATGGAGATGGGGTGGAGACCGGGAAATTTGTCCGCTGTGGTGGTGGCGACGTCGTTGGAGCCCTTGAGCTGATCGATGAAGCCGGCGAGTTCCGGTGTGTGTTCACGGAGTTCATTGGTGACGGTCTTTAGCGACCAAACAAACATACCGGCATTCCACGCGAAGTTGCCTTGGCGAAGGTATTCCTCGGCGAGTTCAGGATTGGGTTTTTCGCGGAAGGTGGTGACCTCCATGGCCTCGTGAGTGGTTTCGAAACCGAGAGCGGCGGCTGGTCCGCGCTCGACGTATCCATAAGAGGGGCAAGGCCATGTGGGCTTGATCCCGATAGTGACGAGGGCGTCGGTTTGGGAGGCGATGGTGAGGCTGTCGCCAAGGACGGACTGGAAGGAATCGGTGTCCTGAATGAGTTGGTCGGAGGGGAGGACGGCCATGGTGGCGTCGGGATTGCGTGCGGCGATGAGTCCGATGCCGAGAGCGACGGCGGGAGCGGTGTCGCGTTTGGCGGGTTCGGCGAAGATGTTTCCGGCGGGGAGTTTGGTCGCGATTTTGCGAACGGCTTCTTCTTGGAGCGAGTTGGTTAGAATGAGGATATTCTCAACGGGGATGAGTCCTTCGAGGCGATTGATGGTTTGATTGAGAAGAGTGGAGTCGTCGAAGAGGTTGAGAAGTTGCTTTGGTTTGGCATTTCTGCTGAGGGGCCAGAAGCGGGCTCCGCTGCCACCAGCGAGAATCAGGGCATAGTTGTTGCTCATCTCGGGCATTCAATCGATTGGGGTGCGGATTGTCAAAACCGACTGGTGCCCCTTTTTCTGTTGGGGTGAGGGGATCTCTACGTTATACTGTGTCCATGAACGATTCCTATGACGAACGCGACTGGGTGGATACTACGGCAGCTTTCGCTCCGGCAGTGCTCGGTGCGGCAGCGGGTTTACTGGTGGCTGATGTCTTGAGTGACGAAGCGCGCAAGCCGGTCGGCCTCTCTCTGGCTTGCCTTGGATTGGCTGCGCTGACTCCGATGTTGGTGGAGACCATGATTAATAAATTGAATGGCCCAGGAACTCATCGCGGGTCGCAGCGCACTTTGCGTGGGATTAGGAACTCCGGTCTCCCTCCCCGTGACATCAGCTATGTTGGTGTCGAACTGGGTGACGAGCTGGGAGTTGGCTAAACAATTCGCAGCTGCGAACTGATTTCTCGGACGGTTTCCTCAAAGCCGGTCCGGAACGGAATGCGGGCTTTCCAGCCGAGTGATTCCAGCGAGTGCCGCGTTGCGAGCGCGTATCGGGCGTCGTGCCCGGGACGATCATCGACATGAATGATGAGGGATTCGGGTTTTCCGAGTTGCTTCAGAATGGTGCGGGCGATGCCGAGGTTAGTGTGCTCATCGCGGGCGCCGAGGTGGTAAATCTTCCCCGGAGTGCCGTGTTCGAAGGCCGCGATCAATCCGAGGGCGCAATCCTCGACGTGGATCCAGTCGCGGATTTGTTGGCCGGAGCCGTAGATGGGGAGGGGCTCGTCACGCATGGCCTGATAAATGAGAGTGGGAATGAGCTTCTCCCGGTGCTGGCGTGGTCCGTAATTATTCGTGCAGCGAGCGATGACGACATCCTGGAGATAAGTGGTGTGAGCTGCGGTGGTGAGGAGGTCGGCGCTGGCCTTGCTGGCGGAGTAGGGAGAGGAGGGGCGGAGCTTGGTGAATTCGTCGAATTTTTGCGGAAAGGGAGCCGAGCCATAGACCTCGTCGGTGGAGCATTGAAGGAAGGGCACTTTGAGGAGCCGGCATATTTCCAGCAAGGACGAGGCCCCGAGCACATTAGTGAGGGTAAACTCCTGGGTGCTTACGATTGAGCGATCAACGTGGGATTCTGCGGCGAGATTCAGGACGCCGGTGACTTGGTGCTCCTCGATGAGCCGGGTGGTAAGAGATTGGTCAAGGATGTCTCCTTCCACAATGGTGAGGCGGGAATCGTGATCGGGCCCGACGAGGTGATTTCGGTCACCCGCGTAGGTGAACTTATCGAGTACGATGAGTTTCTCGACTTCGGATCTCTCCAGAATTTTTCTGACCAGAGTCGAGCCGATGAAACCAGCACCACCGGTGAGCAATAGGGAAGAGAGCGACCGCATCTACGAAAAGGTATCTGTTTAAACGGTGAGTGAAAGACAAAGATCTTCCCTCCAAGGGGAATCCCATTGACCGTCCGCTGATCCTATGGTCATTTAGTTCCACAATGAAACCACGTTATATTTTCACTCTGGGTGGACTGACCGTTGCGTTGGTTTCCTGTGAAACCTTGAAAAATTTCCAGCAGCCATTTGGTGGAAGCACTGGTTTTGATCCTTTGGCCGCGCCCGGAGTGCTTCAAAACAACTCCGCCGTGGTCGTGCCTACGGCGCCGAGTTACATACCGGGACAGTGGGTGGAGGCCTCTATGCCCAATGCGACCTTCTTCCGGATTGTTCCAAGCGGAAACGCAACTGCGGATAAGATGTTGGCGGTAGCAACGCCGATGAAAGTTATTTCGACCTCGGGGACCTATGTCAAAGTCGAGCTGGATTCAGGAGATGTAGGCTTTGTTCCTGAGATCATGGTTGCCGAGCGCTCGGCTGCCTCGGTTGCCCCGCTAGTGCCTCCGCCTGTAGACGGCGTGCCCCCAGTTGTGGCCCCTGAGCCCGAAATTCCCGGCCTGCCTGTGACCCCTCCCCCGGCATCACTTCCCGATGTGGCTCCTCCCCCCGAAGTACCAGGAATTACTCCTCCGCAAAACGTCGAATAATTTTCGTAAATACTTTTAAACGGTCCGAGAAAACCTCGGGCCGTTTTTTTGGCTTTATCGTTGGGTCAATCATTTGAGAATGCCCTTCGTCATGCCTGAAATCATTTCCTCGCTCGTCACTCTCGGCCTTCTCGTATTACTGCAAGCAGTTCTCGGATTCGACAATCTACTCTACATTTCCCTCGAATCCCAACGGGCTCCGGACAGTGAGCAAAGCCGGGTGAGGAAATTGGGAATCGGGATCGCGGTTGGGTTGAGAATTGTTCTGCTCTTTGTGCTGATCAATCTCGTTGAGGCCTTGCAGGATCCCTTTTTCACAATTGCCAGCGGCGGCTGGGTGGAGGGAACGTTCAACTTTCACAGTGTGATCGTTCTTTTTGGAGGAGTCTTTATTCTCTACACCGCGACCAAGGAAATCATTCACATGATGTCTCTCGAGGAAGATGGAAAAGTTGTCGAACGAAAGCCCAGTTCATCAAAGAAAGTGATTGGGCTGATTGTTTTTATGAATGTGATTTTTTCCTTCGATTCCATATTGAGTGCGATGGCTTTGGCGAGTGTGAAAGATGAATCGGGAATGACAACGGGGTATCAAACTGGAATCATGACTGTCGCGATTGTGATTGGTGGATTGATCATGATTCTTCTCGCCGACAAGGTGACGACCTTTCTTCAGCGCAATCGAATGTATGAGGTGTTGGGGCTTTTTGTCCTCTTTGTGGTAGGAATTATGCTGCTTACCGAAGGCGCGCATTTGGCGCATCTCAAGTTCTTTGGCAATCCAATCCACGCGATGACCAAGACGACCTTCTATTTCGTCATCGGCGTGCTACTTCTCACTGATATCGTGCAGGCGCGGTATCAGAAGAAGATAAACGCGGAGAAGATGCGCCGGGCTAAGGTCGCAGGCTAGCGGGCGTGGAGACCAGCGGGGGTATGGACCATGCGGGCCACGTGCACGATGATGTTTGGCGTTTGGATAATCCGTGAACTCCGGCGGGATCAACTCCACCTAACCATGACATGTAGTTGGTAATGTTCATTGCTTCAAGAGTCGGTGGGTTTGATCGTTGGCGAAAAGCCTGATTGCGATTGTTGGAAAAAAAGGCACTCTTTTCGGTAGTTCAACAATGCTGATGAATTCAAACCGCAGAAAATTCCTTGGAGGCGCCGCGGCGTGGCTGGCACTGCCAGCTTCCGCCGAGGCCGGACGTTCTCTAAAGACGATCTCCCTGTTTCATACGACCGACCTCCATGGCCATATTCTCCCTACGGTGAGTTACGAAGGCATCGGTAACTTGGGAGGGCTTGCCCGTTGTGCGACACAGATACGTAAGTGGCGAAAAGATTGCCCTGATCATTTGTTGTTCGATATTGGCGATGTTTATCAAGGAACGGTTGAGGGTTACCAAACCAAGGGAGGGGTCATGATCGATAGCTTCAACAAGATGAACTACGACGGCTGGGTTTTGGGGAATCACGAGTTCGATTGGGGGCTGGATGTCGTTGAGGCAGCGGTAAAGCGGTCATCGATGCCGGTGGTCACGGGGAATGTCGCGGTGGATGGAAAACGGGCGGGTGCAATTGATGGTAATGCCTTTTCAAAACTGGCTCCGTGGATTGTGCGTGAGGTGGGCGGATTTAGGATTGGCTTGATTGGATTGGTGACGCCGGGAATTCCCTACTGGTCGCGACCTGAGTTGTTGAAAGGGTTTGGCGTTTTTGATCCGGAGGAAAGTCTTAAGCAAAGTGTCGATGAATTGCGCGCAGAGAAGGTCGATGCGATAGTCGTGCTCGGCCACATGGGCTATCGTTATAAAGAGGACTACGCCAATCCGATTCAAACTCTGCTGAAGAAAGTTCGTGGAATCGATGTCTATATCGGGGGTCATTCCCACCAGGATCGTCCGAGTTGGTATTCTTTTGGTGTTCTTTGCACGCAGGCAAATTACCATGGCTTAAACTGCGGACGGGTTGATTTGGCCTTTGACCTGGAATCGCGCAAGCTAGTTCATCGCAATGCCTGGACGGTCTTGATGGATGCCCGGGTCGATTTGGATCCGCTTATCCTTGAAAGCACAAAGTCAGTAGTTGAGGCCGCGGATGAGAGAAGAAAATCGGTGATTGGCGAGGTGAAGTCTGCCATTTCGACCTACGGAAAGAAGAGTAAGTTTTGGAAGCTTCTCTGTGAATCTTTCAAAGTTTCGGCGGCAAAGCATGGCGTTCAGGCTGACGGGGTTTTTCATGGGACCTTCGAGGCAAAAAAAGTTCTCCCCGGGAAAAAGACGATCGAAGATGCCTGGTCATGGATTCCCTACGAAAACTGGTTGGTAGAAGCATCGGTCACCGGAGAGCAGATCCGTGAAATCATCGCGGAGGAAAAAGACGTGCGTTATTCGGACCGCGGACTTTATGGGCTCGATGAGGAAACTCTCGAGAACGACAAGCGTTACATCATTCTCTTTAATAGCTACGATAGTCAGTCGGGCGGGAAGAAACTTCCAAAGCTCCGCGACATTCTCGAGGAGCCATCGAGTCAGACGAAACTCATTCCACTCACCACCCGAGAGGCGGTCATTGACTACTTCGCGGATATGAAAGAGATCGGCTAGACCTCTACGCCGCCGAGGTAGGTGCCCTGAACCTCGAGGTGTTCGTTGAGAACAACGAAGTCGGCGAGGAATCCAGGTTCAAGTTTTCCGCGGTCCCCTAAGCCCAACGTGCGGGCCTGGTTCCACGAAGTGGTCTCGACCAACTCGTGAATTGGAATTCGGGTGAGTTCGTGAATATGCCGCAGGCCAATGGGATACTGCAGGGTCGAGCCAGCGAGCGCGCCATTACTTTTGAGGCGGGCGATGCTGTTTTCGATAACAACCTCTAATCCACCTAACTTCATTTCGCCGTCCTTTTTCCAGGAGGCCGCCACCGAGTCGGTGATGAGCATGAGACGGTTGGTTTGAATTTTTTCAAAGATCAATTGGAGCATTTCCGGTGCGAGATGAACGCCATCGGCGATGAGTTCGATCTTCAGGCCGTCCTCGATGAGACCGGCTCCCACGGCTCCGATCTCACGATGGTGCAGTCCGGTCATGGCATTGCCATAGTGGGTGAGGTGGCTGAGCCCAAAGCCCATTGCCTCCTTAATTTCATCGTAACTGGCTTTGGTATGAGCCGCCGAGGCAATGATGCCGAGTGAATCGGCCTCGCGGACGAGATCGAGTCCTCCGGGAAGTTCGGGAGCGAGGGAGAGAATGCTGGCTGGGAAAATTTCGTGGAGCTCGCGGAGTTCCGCAGGGTCGGATGGGCGGACAAATTCGGGGTTTTGGGCACCGGCTTGATCGCGATTGATGAAGGGACCCTCGAGATGCATCCCCGGGACGCGAAGGGGGGCGGACGGAGCCCAGTCGGCGATCGTCTGGACAATTTCACGAAGCTTGTCCTTGGGTTGGGTGAGGGTGGTGGGCAGCCAGGTGGTAACTCCCTCGGCGAGTTTCTTTTCGGCGATGTGTTGGAGGCTGTCGGGGGAGGCGTCGCAAACATCACAGCCATCTGCGCCGTGGGCATGAATGTCGATAAAGCCGGGGAGGAGGCGATTTCCTTCGAGATCGATCCCTTCGTTTGATTCGGCGAGTTCGGACATCGATCCGAGCCGAGTGATCAGGCCATGATCGACTTGGACAAACCCGTTTTCTTCCGTCAGGCCGGGTGAAATGAGGTGGGCGTTCTTGAAGAGCATCAGTTGATGAGCAGGTTCCAGGATTTTTTAAGGTAGTTGGCCCCTGAGATCAAAGTGAGGGCGAGGGCTCCCCAGAGAGAGATGATGAAGAGGGGGTTCTCCGGGGTGGAGAGCATTTGAAAGAAACTGACGAAGGCTCCCGGGTTTTCAATGGGCCCCATCATGAGCCATACGAGGCAGGTGATGCCATAGGTGAGCTGAAAGGTGGTTTTCCATTTCCCCAGTCGGTCGGCGGCGATGACCTCGCCTTTTTCCACTGCGATCTGGCGGAGGCCGGTGACGAGGAATTCGCGTCCAATGATCACGATGGTGATCCAGGGTGGGCAAAGTCCCACACTGCTAAAGAGGACGAAGGCGGAGGCAACGAGAATTTTGTCAGCCAGAGGATCCATGAGCTTGCCGAGCGAGGTGACGAGATTGAGTTTTCGGGCAAGGTAGCCATCGAGCCAATCGGAGATGGCGGCCATAACAAAGGTCACCAGGGCGACAAGGTATCCTGAAAAACCTCCCCAACTTGCAGCGATGACAAAAATGGCCGTTAAAACAAGCCGGGCAAAGGTGATGGAATTGGGAAGATTCAAAGGTGAGAGGAGTGTGTCGTATGCGGAGACTGTCGACAATCTTTTGCGTTAATAAATGATGTCCATCGCGATCAGTCAGGGGGAATCTAACCTGGTGGCCATTGGAGCGGACGCCCGGCGAGGAGGTGGAGATGTAAATGGGGCACGGCTTCTCCCCCGTGGGGGCCATTGTTGATAATGACTCGGAAGCCATCTTCTGCGTAGCCTTCCTGGCGGGCGATCTCGCCGACTTTCAGGAGGAGATGGCCCAGGAGTTCTTGGTCGTCGGTAGAGCTTTCGGCGATGCGAACGACTGGTTTTTTGGGAATGAGAAGAAGGTGGACCGGGGCTTGGGGCGAAATGTCACGGAAGCAAAGGCAGAGATCGTCTTCGTAGACGATGTCGGCGGGAATTTCCCGGGCGATGATTTTTTCAAACAAGGTCATCTTATAGGTCGACCGAAAGAGTGATCTTCCTCTGTTTGAGTTGGGCGTCTTGTTTGAAGCCCTCGAGGAAGGCAACGATTTCAGAGCAAAGTTGCTGGCAGGCCTTCGTGGTGGTTTTTCCGCCCCGCATGATACTGGCGCTTTCCTTAATATCGCAAAAGCGAATGGATTCGGCCCCGCATTCCCGGAGAAGGTTGATTTCCTCGGTCAGGAGGCAGAAAAAGACGAGTTCGAATCCATTACCGGCTTCGCGAGCGGATTTGACCAAGGAAACAGTGATGGGGGGAGCGAGAGGAACGAGATTGTTGGCGATGGCGTCACAACCGATTTTGCGAAGCATGACGCGCATGCGTTCGTAGAGGTCTTCGAGTGGGAGAACCCGAAGAGGGCAGCGGTGCTCGAGGTAGTGCATCACGCCGTCGCGAATGTCGTCGATAAAGGGGAAGTCGTGGCGGTTGCTCGCGATGGCCGCCCGGCTCAGGGCTTCGTCAATCCACTCGGTGTCGTAGCCCACCACATGATGGTGGCCGACTTTGAGTACGGGGAGGTTGCCGACGATGCAGATCATTGAGGATTATTTGAAAAGTTTCCGTTGCATTGCGTCAGTGCGGGCGCGGTTTTCAAGGGCTTGGATTTCGCGGATGAATTCTCCGACGTCTTCGAATTGCCGGTAGACCGAGACGTAGCGGACGTAGGCGACGGGATCGATTTCATGGAGTTTGTCCATGACTTTGGCGCCGATGCTGCCGGAAGGGACTTCGGTATGGTGGTCGCGGTGGAGTTCTGAGAGGATCTCATCGACGGCGCGGTCGATGCGCTCCATGGAGACTTTGCGCTTCTCGCAGGCCTTGACCAGACCTCGGAAGAGTTTTTCGCGGTTGATGGCCTCGCGGCTGCCGTCGTTTTTGATAACACGTAGCTCGGTGCGTTCGATTTGTTCGTAGGTGGTGAAGCGGGATCCGCAGTTAAGACATTTGCGCCGTCGCCGAATCGTCGTACCATCCTTGGTACTCCGGGAGTCGATGACTTTGTCCTCGTGGGACCCGCACTGGATACAACGCATTCTTTTCTTACTAGGCTAAGCGCAGATTCGACGGGGAAGGCGGGCTTCGGAAGAAAAAATCTCCCCGTTTCCCAGAAGTCATTCACAAGATCCGCAAACTTTGGGATCGAGCGGGGAAATCTAAAAAAACTGTCCCGATCCCTGAATGATGGGGGCTCTAACAATAAAAAATTACTCTTCATCAACAATGAGATGAGAGAAATAAGAGTGGTCGGTTCTTAAGGTATCTGAAAGATCCTGCACTGCAGGGAAAGATGGATTTTCTTTTCAAAAAAATCTTGTCGCCAGTCTCGGACGATGGCAAAGAGTCCCCGCACTCGCGGGTGTAGCTCAGTGGTAGAGCGCGACCTTGCCAAGGTCGATGTCGACGGTTCGAATCCGTTCACCCGCTCCATTTTCTCTAAAAAGGTCCATGATTTATTTCATGGGCCTTTTTACTAAAAGGTGTTAGCTGGGGATGAAAACGCAGTTTGAGCCGGAACGAAGCGGAGTTGGCGTGAGGGAGCGGAGCGGCTAAAGGCAATCCGTTTACCCGCGCCATTTTTATTTTGCGAAGAGCTCCAAGACGACCTTGCTATAGAGGGCGTAGCCACCGGTGATGAACATTCCAATACAACTGATCCAAAGCCCTATGTCCCAGGCACGGCCGGGCGCGAGACGGGAGTCGCAGCGTTTGTAGCGGAAAAATAAAGCGGCCAGCCCCAGGAAGGGAAGCATGAGGGCGCCCATAAATCCTCCTGCGAGGACCAATTCTTTTGGGGCCCGGAAGAAAGCGTAACTTGCGAGGAAGAGAATGGGGAAAATGATACAAAAGATTTTGACCCAACGGCGGTATGACTCTTCGCTTCCATTGATGAGGCCGAAAATCCTCATCGCGTCGGCACTGACCCGCGCGTGGCTGGCGGTGGCAACGAAGTAGGTCGAGTAAAGAACGGCAAAGGCGCCGAAGAGGAAGATGGCTTGCGCTGCTGATCCGAAGACGGGGGCATACATTTCTCCGAGAGTGCGGACCATTTGGTCGCCCGAGGGATCGAGTCCGGTTCGGCCCAGAATAGCCGCTCCGAGAAGGTAAAAGGCGATGGTTGCCGAGGTGTAGACGATCATCGAGCACCAGGCGTCCCAACGAAGGACTTTCATCCATCCTTCCGCGCGCGCGGCCCACTCGGGAGAATCGTCCCGCGGACCGGTCCATTTGGCGTAGCCTTTTTCTTGGCACCAGTAAGGGTATTGGATGAGTTCGGTGGCTCCCACTCCAATGATGCCAAAGGCGGCCAGCGCAACGGTGAGGCCTTTGCCTTCAGGAATTTGGAATGTCATTCCCGATGCGAAGTCGGCCCAGGTGACCCGCCACTCGGGAAGTGACTGGAGATAGACCACATTGATGATCGTGACCAGGGTGAAGGTCGCGACCAGGGCTGTGGAGAAATTTTGGATGAGCCGGTATCGTCCTACGACAAGCAGGACGATGGAGACGATGGTAACGAGAAAGCACCAGATTAAAGAATCATTGGAAGTCGGGGCCAGTGAGGATTCGGTTGCTTCTTCGGCTGCTGGTTCTGGGCTGGCTGCTTCCTCGGATCCAAAGCGCGTGGCGAGACCCTCCTCGACTTGTTTGCTGATGATTGTCTCGTGATATTCGTTTGCGACCCGTCCTGACTCAGTCAGTGGTTGTTGAATGGTGAGTGCTTGCCCCACTCCGCCGATAATTCCTCCGAGTTGGACGAGTGCGACCAGGCTGAAGACGAGCCAAAACCAGAGGAGCCAGTTCACACGGGCCCGCGGGCCGCTGACTTCATTCATGCCGGACAGGGTGGTGCGTCCGGTGGTGATGGTGTAGCGTCCGAATTCGATTTGGACGAAGACTTTGATGAGGCAGCCAATGATGATGAGCCAGAGGAGGACAAAACCGGCTTCCGCTCCGACGGCGGTGGTGGCCACGAGTTCGCCTGAGCCCACGATGGCTCCGGCGATGATCAGGCCGGGTCCAAGTTGACGAAGAACTCCTCCAAAAGTTTTCGGCGGCTCTTTGATGGAAGATTGCTCGTTGTCAGGCATGGGCTATTGTTAGGGATGCAGGGCTCCGAGGACAAGGCGCGCGGGGACTTTTTTGAGGTGGGGGGATTGGCAAGGTTGTGTTGGCTCTCTCATTCTGAAATAAGCCTCACATGAAACTCTTGGTGTATGTCGTTCTCGCTTCCATTTTTTCAGGGGTTCTCTTCGCGGGGGCGCCGAATGTGATTCTGATCATGGCCGATGATCTTGGATACGGTGATGTGTCGTGTTACGGGAGCAAGCTCAATAGGACTCCCGTTCTCGACAAGATGGCGTCCGAGGGTGTGAAATTGACGGACTATCATTCGGGGTCAACGGTGTGTACTCCCTCGAGGATGGCCCTTTTAACCGGAATGTATCCGCCCCGCGTGGGATGGAAAGGCGGCGTTCTAGGATATAAGATGAAGATGTCGGGAGGCTTGTCGGCGGAGGCGCGAACAATGGCCGAGGTGTTCAAGGACGCTGGATACCGGACCGGGATATCCGGGAAGTGGCATTTGGGTGATGCCCCCGAGCGTCTTCCGCAAGGGCAGGGATTTGAGCACGCATTCTATATTACATCGAGTAACAACCAGACGAAAAAGCTCTGGCGGAACGGCAAGTTGATCGTCGAACCTTTTAACAATCGCCGGCTCAGCGAGGAATTCACGAAGGAGGCGATTTCCTTTATTAAGAAAGAGCGGACCCGGCCTTTTTTCCTCTACATGCCGTATACGGCGCCGCATTTCCCAGTCGAGGCTCACCCGGATTGGAACGGGAAGTCCGCGAACAAAGCATATGGCGATGTTGTGGCGGAACTGGACGCCCGTCTGGGAGAGATTTTGAAAAGCCTGCGGGAGTTGGAGATCGAAAAGGAGACGATTGTCATTTTCACCTCGGACAACGGGCCCCAGGAAGGGCGAAAGAACAAGACGGTGGCGGATCCCTATCGAGGTGGAAAGTGGAGTGTCCTTGAAGGGGGGACGCGGGTGCCCTGTGTCATTTCCTGGCCGGGGAAATTGCCCAAGGGGAAAGTTTGCAAGGAATTGGTCGCGTCCATTGATTTACTTCCAAGCTTGGCCAGCGCTTGTGGGATTGAGCTGGAGAAGAAGCGTGAGCTTCCTCTGGATGGTGTCTCAGTATGGAACACGCTCAGAGGAGACGAGGGTCCGCATCTCCGCAAAGACATGCTTTATTGGGATGGTTGGGCGGTGCCACAAGCAATTCGGGTTGGGCAGTGGAAGTTGTATTTCGATCAGGTCAAGGAAGTGAAGGGGTCGAAGGAGGGGCCGGTGCTGATCGATCTCTCAACTGACATCGCCGAGGAAGAGGATTTCAGTAAGGACCATCCAGATCGTGTTGATGAGATGTTGGCGTTGGCCCGGAAGCGTTTGGAGGCAATTAAGGCAAAGAGCATTTCTCTCGGTGGCGAACCCCAGCAGTTTCCAAAGACAAAGGTGCCGCGATGGTTGGTGAAGTAGTCTTATTTTCCCAACTTGCTCCGCGTTCTTGAAGAGTCATTCTGGAGTGGTATATTGCGCCCCAAGAATGGAGCAAAAATCAGACCCATACGCCCTGGATGGCGTTAAAAATCGGGCCCCAAAGCGCTTTCCCTGGTTCACCGTCTTTTTGGGAATGGTGGCTCTAGGCCTCGTCGCGGTCGTTTTTTCCCCGGTTCCGGAGAAAGTCCGTCGCAAGGTGGGATTGGCCAAGGAAAAGCCCGTTTCCAAGCCGCTGCCACCGCCTGAGCCAGAAAAGATTATCGTGAAGGAAGAGGTGATTGTGGAGAAGCGGGTTGACGTCCGGCCTCCTTATTATCAGGTACAGCCAAATACCCTGATTTCGAAGAGTTCGATGGGAATCGATGTCAAAACGGTGGTGGAGGAGAAAAAGGGGCTGATTGCGTCGGCGGAACGGAAGCGGGATGGCAGCTATGAGGCGGAATACACCCTCAAGGTAAACCGCCCCGTGGCGGCGAAGTCATTGATGGAGCTGAAGCTGATGAATGCCAATCTGGATAAGATTTTGCCCGGCCTGCCGGAATTGCTGAAGAAGTCGACGGTCTCGCCCTTTTTTAAGAAGCTCTACGACAATAAATTTTCCCGGCTGAAGCGAAATGCGGGCCGGTTTGACAAACTCCTGACGAAGCACAATTACTTCGACTGCCAAACCATGCTGGAAATGGAGCATCCCGAATCGAAGCAGAAGATCTTTCTGATGCAGGGCGATATGGATGTCGTTTCCGATGGCTCCGATGGGGACCGTCTGGCGACGATGTCGGACAAGATTGTTAATTCTTCCAATTATCAACCTTCGACGAGCTATGGCTGGTCAAAGCTCGGGACCACGGAGAATCCGCTCATCGCCGGCTGGCGTAAGCGTTTGGCTGAAGCCAAGAAGGCAAAAAATGCTACCGAGGTGACTCGATTGACGGCTGGCATTGAAGACATGAAGCGCCGGAGTTTTCTGATCGCGGACTATGATCCCTTCATCGTGATTCCCATCGATGTCATTCAGGATCGTGAAAGTGCCTGGGGGCCAAACGTGGGAGACTACGTGCTCGTGATTTATAAAGAGAAAATCTTCCCGGCGATTGTAGGCGATGCAGGGCCGAGTTTTAAGATCGGCGAGGGAAGTCTTCGCATGGCCAAGGCGCTCAACCCGAAAGCCGGTCCCTATAGCCGTCCGGTTTCGGAAGTGAACGTGACTTACGTCGTCTTCCCGAGAAGTTCTGGAAAATGGGGGCCGCCGAACTACGAAGATTGGCGGAAGGAATGCGAGAAGTTGGTCAAAAAAATCGGCGGCTTGGGCGAAGGATATTCCCTGGAGCATTGGGAGGATACCTTTCCGAAAAAGGAAGAGATCGACGGGGATACTCCAGAATGAGCTAAGACGGCTGACAAGTCGGGCACCAGGCCGTGGTGCGGGTGGCGATGGTGTCGCGGGCGAGTTCGCTTTTACATTTCGGGCAGGTGCCGCCTTTTTTCCAGCGATGTTGGAAGAGCCAGTTTTTAGGCGGGACGTTTTCGACGTAGGAACCAGGCGCAAAGCCGTCTTTTGATGCCGTCATGTTTTTCTCGGCGACATGCTTGAGCGCACCGAGGGCGACGAAACGGGTTTCTTTCCGAAGGGCGGCGGGGTTAAGGTCGGCACAGAGTTCTCCGGGATAGATACCCATGCGCCAGCAAATTTCGTCGGCCATCCAGTTGCCGATGCCGGGGCAGGCGTTTTGGTCGAGGAGGAGCGCTTTGAGGGGCTTTCGCGGGTGCCGCTCGACGAGTTTGCGAACGTGGGCGAGGGAAAATTTGGAATCCTGGGGCTGGGGAGGAAATTCTGCCCAAGGATCTGCGCAATCATGGAGCATGATGCGACCGAACATACGGTAGTCATTGAAGATGAGTGCCGCCTTTCTGGTTCGGATAATGAGGTGGTCGTGCTTTTGGTCTTCGTGATCGGTCGAAGAGGTCGAGAGCTTGCCGGACATCCCGAGGTGGACTTCGAGATGAAGCTTCGGCGCGAAAGTGAAGAGCATACGCTTGCCGTGGGCTTTTGAGGAGAGGAGCTTCTTCCCTTTCAAAATGCGCAGCGCAGGAGCGGGGCAATCACGGTAAATGCGGGCTTTGGGATGAACATCGACTCTGGAGACGGCTTCTCCGTGGTGTTTGGCCCATTGGCGGCGGGCAAGTTCGACTTCAGCAAGTTCGGGCATGGCGGAGACTTGTCGATTCAGGTTGATAGGTAAAATGATTTCTCAGGATGTCGGGCGTTCCGTTGGCAATTGGCACGGGATGCGCTAAGAAAGAAGTCGTGGCGGATAAATCAATGGCTTTGATGGTAGTGAGCGACCTCGATGGGACCTTGCTGGATCACGGTGACTACTCCTTTGATCCGGTGCTGCCCATTCTGGACCGGATGGATGAAGCGGGGATTCCTCTGGTGGTGAATACCAGTAAAACGAGAGCCGAGTGGCTGGCGATTCGGGGAGATTTCGGTAATGAAGACCCGTTCATCGTCGAAAATGGCTCTGCGCTTTATGATGGCGCAGACTGTGAGGTATTCGGGACTCCGCGAGAGGAGATCTTGGAAACGCTGAAGCCTCTCCGGGCAAAGTATCGCTTTAAGGGGTATTCGGATGCTACGATTGCTAAAATCATGGAGTGGACCGGGCTGGAGCGACCGTCGGCGGAGAGATCTGCGGATCGGCATTACAGTGAACCACTGGTTTGGCAGGACAGTGAGGAGAATGAAGAAGAGTTTTGTCAGCTGCTGGAAAAACGTGGTCTGACGACTTTGAGGGGAGGGCGCTTTCTGCATGTGCAGGGCCAGACCGATAAAGGGAAGCCGCTGGCGTATTTTCGAACAGGCGAGGCGGCCATCATCGCGCTGGGGGATCGCCCCAATGATCTCGCGATGCTGAAGGCCGCCGATATTGGAGTAGTGATTGCTTCGCCCGATGGCTTTGTCCTTGAAGCAGAGGATGTTCTGCGAAGCACCGAAACCGGCCCGCGCGGTTGGGCCGAAGTGATGACCCAAATCTTAGATCAACTGAACATACCACAATCTACCAATGGCTGATTTTCACCAAGGCGGCGCCGTCGCGACACTTCATAATTTAACCAATCGAGGCATCGAGGAACTCGAGAGCGAGTTGGTGAAATTTTCAAAACGACGCCCCATGGGGTTGCTCTTGCCTTCGCTGTTTTCGGAGCTGGAGACAGATGCCATGCCTCAAATCATTTCCGAGGTGAAGCAGGTTCCCTATCTCAATGAAATTGTCATTGGCTTGGATCGCGCGACCGAGGACCAATATCGGGAAGCGTTGAAGTTTTTCAGTGTTCTGCCGCAGCATCATCGGGTCTTGTGGAACGATGGACCACGGTTGCGCCAATTGGATGCCGAGTTGTCGGAAAAGGGGCTTGCTCCAAGTGAAGAAGGGAAAGGGCGTAACGTTTGGTATTGCCTCGGCTATATGTTGGCCAGCAATCGCGCGGAAGCGATCGCGCTTCATGATTGCGATATCACTACTTATGATCGCTCTCTGTTGGCTCGCTTGATCTACCCGATGGCAAATCCACAGTTCAGCTATCAATTTGCGAAAGGATACTATCCCCGGGTTGCGAATGGCAGTTTGAATGGCCGGGTGACCCGCTTGTTGGTGACACCGCTTCTTCGCTCCCTCGAGCAGGTGATTGGGGCCTCCGATTACCTTCGGTATATGGACGGCTATCGATATCCTCTCGCCGGAGAATTTTCCTTCAGAAAAGACGTCATCCAAGACATTCGGATGCCCAGTGATTGGGGATTGGAAGTGGGAACGCTTTCAGAGATGTATCGGAATTACTCCAACAACAAGCTGTGCCAGGTTGACATTGCTGATCGCTATGATCACAAACATCAGGACATTTCTAGTGACGATCAGGAAAAGGGGCTTTCGAAAATGTCGATTGATATCTGTAAATTGTTCTTCCGGAAACTGGCGACAATGGGAGTGGTTTTCGAGAAGGGAACTTTCCGTTCCTTGAAGGCAGCTTATTACCGCAACGCCCTCGATTTTGTGGAGCGCTACAAGAATGACGCATTAATCAATGGTCTTGAATTTGATGTCCATAAAGAGGAACAATCAGCCGAGCTGTTTGCTGAAAATATTATCGCTGCCGGTCAGGTCTTTTTGAAGTCACCCATGGAGACACCGTTCATTCCCAGCTGGAATCGGGTCGAGAGCGCCATGCCTGACGTCTTCGAACGTTTCTTGGATGCAGTTGAAAAAGATAATAATGAGTTCTCCTAGATGATGAGTCCATTGGATGCCCTCCTTGGGAGGATTGGAACCCACCTAACCAAGATCTATGGTGAGGGTGATCATTCGGTTTTGGTTAACCACCTTGTGGAGGCAATGCGCTTGCGCGAGCATTTCTTCGAGCCCGCTCCATTTACGAACCATTGGTCGGAGAAGGACGTTGCGCTGATTACCTACGGGAACACCATTCAGAGGCGTGGATTCAAGCCCTTGGAGGAGTTGAAAGAGTTTCTCGATTCGCGGCTGCAGGAGAGACTTTCCATTGTCCATATTCTTCCCTACTTCCCGTGGACTTCCGATGATGGCTTTGCCGTGTCGGATTACAATTCCGTGAATCCTGAATTAGGGGACTGGTCTCATATCGAGGAAATCTCGACGAAGTATCGCGTTATGTCGGACCTCGTGGTCAATCATTGCTCGGCCTCGCACGAATGGTTTGTGCAATTCCAGAACGATGAGGAGCCGGGGATGAATTACTTTTTTCAGGCTGAACCTGAAGACGACTTAAGCGAGGTGGTTCGACCGAGAACTTCTCCCTTGTTGAGGCCGACAGAAACCCCGTCCGGAACCAAGCATGTCTGGTGCACTTTTGGGCACGATCAAGTCGACTTGGATTTTTCAAAACCCGATCTTCTCGTGGAGTTGGTCAAGATTATCCGTTCGCATTTGGATCACGGAGTCAGTGTCTTCCGTCTCGATGCAGTTGCCTTTATTTGGAAAGAGATCGGCACGCGATCTATCAATCTTCCGCAGACTCACGAGCTCGTTCGGTTGTTCCGCACCTTGATTGAGCACGTAAAACCGGATGCCGTGATCATTACAGAGACCAATATTCCCAATCAGGAGAATCTGGCTTATTTCGGAAACTGCAACGAGGCACATAGCATCTACAATTTCTCGCTCCCGCCTTTGCTGCTTCATGCCATCACCACCGGGAATTCTTTTCATCTCAAACAATGGATGATGCGTATGCCTCCCGCGCAGCCCGGAACGACGTATTTTAATTTCATCGCATCCCACGATGGAATCGGTCTGCGCCCGGCAGAGGGCCTTCTCTCGGATGAAGAAATCGACAGTCTGGTCGATCTGATGCGCAAGCGTGGAGGATTAATTTCGGAAAGGGCATTGACCGGAGGTGAGAACCGCCCCTACGAGATCAATATCAGTCTCTTCGATGCGTTGGGCGGGGAAGATGAGTTTTTCTGTGCTCATACGGTCTTGCTGGCACTCGAAGGAATCCCGGCTTTTTACATTCACAGTCTGTTGGGGACCCGAAACGATTTCGAGCGCTACGGTCGGACGAAGCACAACCGTCATATCAATCGCCATCAGTGGGATGCGAACAAGTTGGATGCTTTCTTGAATGATGCGGATTCCCATCATGCGAAGATCCTTGGTGAACTCCTGCGCTTGATTGAGATTAGAAAATCTCAGGCGGCGTTTCATCCCAATGCGACCCAGTTCACCTTGCATCTTGGGGAGCAGGTGTTCGCCTTTTGGCGTCAATCAGTGGATCGCCGAAATAACGTCTTCTGCATTCATAATGTTTCCGGCGAGGAGCAGCGCATTCCTGTCTCCAGCATCAATCTGATTGCAACAGAGGATTGGATTGATCTTTTGAGCGGAAAAGAGCTGGAAGCGGAAGTCAGTGAAATTATCTTAAAGCCCTATCAATCGGTCTGGCTTGCCAATCGAAGAAAGCACCTTCCCTATTAACGTTGGTCCAATTGCCATACACCGCGGAAAAACTCCGCTTGTGATTCAATCTCAGGGAAGCTGACACGGGTGGTGACTTGGGTTGTTCCCTCTGGTGGATTGTTGTTGCGGGAAACTTCTTCGACTCCGACAGCAAGAGGTGAGAGAGGGGACCAATTCTCGAGGTCGTTGGAAAATTCAATCCTAGGAATCGTTTGACCGGACTGCAGGGGGACCGCCGAGGTGAATTCCAGTGTGTAGGGATCGGTTGATACGACATCGGTATTGATGAGCGGAGTTGATTGGACGGAACGGGGATTGGTTTGGAAATTGAATTCTTTTTCATTGGTGAAACCATCTCCATCGGGGTCGGCATCGTTTCCCGAAATGGCTTCATCTTGAAGTTCAGCGGCGGAGAAGTTGTTGCCCAGCCACACAGCCTTTGTGGGGAAAACCCTCACCGTTGTTTGCGCAGACAATGTGCCGTTCAGCGTCAAGGTGTATGTCGTATCGCTTAATGGGGAAACTGCAACATGCCCAACTCCGTTGATGGAAAGGTCGGTGACTTGACCGATGCCGTTGTCGATCGTCAGGTTTGCGGCTCCTTCCACATTCCATTGGAGAATGGCTGCTTCTCCAGAAATGATGGAAGGTTTCAAGGCGGAGAAAGAGTGAATTGCTGTAGGTCCTTCGCTGATGGGGGAGAGGGCTTCGAGAACTTCCACATTGGCACTGTTGCCATAGGAGATTTCCACCCGATAGCTGTCGCTGTTGTCATAGACCGGCAAGCGGACAAGATTCCCGGCAAAGCGCATCGCGTAGAGGAGCTCGCTATTGGATTCACTATACACCGCGAGGACGGGAGCGCTCTCCCAGTGGGTTTCAATAATCGGGAGAAATCCGGTGGGGGAGCGGCCGTCGTTATCAGCCTGGTGAATCGTGACCGGCCAGTCGGGAAACTGGCTGCCTGTTTGTGGAAACTCCGGATCTGCGTGAATCGGCCAGGATTCAAATGTAATCTGGCGCGTATCTTTTTTAATGCGAATGATCCCGTATCCTGCACCGCGGTCGTGGAGATTGACGGGGTCGATGTTGCGGGTTTGGTTGTAGTATTCGAGTGGGTTGGCTGCGCTGACTATGCGGATGTGACCAGGGTGATTGGAGGTAATGTTTGATTGGCCAGTTGGAAGGGTGCCGTTGCCATCGAGATAGAAATCTCCTTTATATGGACTCACGGTGGCGGTCCGGCCACCGCTGTTGTGAACGGGATCCCAAACGCGAGGGAAGAAGTTTGAGATGGCGGGCGAAGTGAAGGAATAGCCGGCATCGGCCGGGCCATTAACTCCGTGATGAACAAGCGTGCTGAGATGTTGGTCACCTGCCAGCTGGAAGCTCCGTGATTGTCTGAGAATTTCCCATGTTTCCTCACGCCGATGCTGCGGCCACCCGTGAGCATCTCGATCATTGAGCCCGAAGTTGTATCCTGATGCGGCGTGGGTATGAAGCATTCCGAAGGGTGACTGTGAGACAACGCACTTGATTTCCTGTCCGTCCCAATCAGTGTTCCAGGCTTTGAGGAAGTCTTTCTGTCGATCTCCGAGAAGAAATTGTTGATTGAGATCAACTGGGAACCCGTTGGGGCCGGTCTTGAATTTGCGATCTTCTAAAATTGCGAAGCCGACCTCGCCGTAGGTCATGCCGGTGAAGTAGACTCCGATTCCTTGTTCGATCAATGGAGCAGGTTGAATGGCATTGTAGGGATCGGGAAGGGGCATGTGGCGGGTTTGGCAGCGCTCTACAAGACGGACCCAGGAAGGTGGTTGTTCATAGCCGCCGGTCGTCTGGTTATTTGTAGCGATACCTCCTTCACCCCAGAGATTACCCTGATAAACGTCGTGATCGTCGGGAATGGCAATAGTGGGCATATCTTTTGCCAGATCGCGGGTTTGTAACATCCAGAAGAACCATTTGTAGAGGTAGTCGTAGTGACGATTGAAATTCGAGCTGGTGTCTTTGCTGGTAGGTTGGCCTTCGTAGATTTGGTCCCCGAGTGCAAGGAGCACGTCGCCGCCATGCTTGGCAATGTGATCGTATGTCTGGAGATGAGGATGCCAGACTTTGACCGGCGACCAGTCCATCGTGTCAGCCTCCACGCTGCCGTCGGAGATGCGTTGGCAGGAAGTGTTGATGACCACGATTTCGTTTTTGTCGACCGGGTCTTTTCGTATGGTTCCCCCCCAGTAGTAGGTTTCTCCATCGACTTGAACTCCCACACGGTAGTCAGTGTCGCGGTTGTCGTTCCACGAGGGGATTTCGAAAGTAGCGGTGTAGGAAGAGGGACTGTCGGTGTTGTCGATGGGAGCATTGGCGATCTCGTTCCAGTTCGTTCCGTTGAATATTTCCAGCGTGGGGTTTGGTGTGGTTGCGAGATCGACGGGAGCGAGTTGAGTAGTCAGTCTCAGGGTTCGGTCATGCAGGGTGTGCATTGCTCCAATGATGGCGAGATTGCGTTCGGGTTCGGGTTGCAAGGCGTCTCCGGCTCCGGTGAAGTTATCGAACCAAAAGCTTGTTCCGCTCGTGCTGCGATTAGACATGAGTCCGAACGATCCGAGGATGCGGTCGGAGGGGACCTCGGTGGAGGCTTGGGAAATGAGGTTTTCGGTGACGCCTAGGGAGCTGATGGTGAGAGTGTAGGTTCCGGGTCCGGGATTGTAGCTGCCGATCAAGGTGATTCTGGCAGCGGATGGAAATCCTCCGCCTTGATTAGCTCCGGAGGCGATGAGAGTAGTTGCGCCTTCTGACATGTCTTCAATGATGGCGGCACCATTGTGGTTGATGCCAAGGAAGGTTCCGAAGTCCCGGCCGAGGCCGTCGTGGACAAGGAGAGAGCCTTTCCAATCGAGGTTGGGACCGGCGCCGATGAGAAAGCCGGAGCGGGCATTAGTTCCGATCGTTCCGGAGTGAATTCCAGTGCGAACGGACAGCGCAAACGCTCCGCCGTTGCCGCGGATGGATGTGCCCACACGATGAAGGGTGCGGCGGGGTTTGGAGGTGTGAATGCAATTTACGCGGCCGTTTCGGACTTCCCAATCATGAAGTCGATTTCCCCAGTATCCGGGCCCGGGCCAGACGCGGTCGGGCGAGTTGTCCCAGTCGGTGGCAAAGGAACCGTCAGGAAGATTGGCGGGATAGTGATCGAGGCGAACGTTATCGACGTAGCGCGAAAGCCTATCTCCGCCTCCCGGTCCGCGAAACCGGACGCCGATCTCTTGCCCGGCGTGGGCGTCAAGCGTGGCGGCAGGAATGGCGAGATGGTAGTGGTTCCATTTGGTGACGCGTTCGGAAGTGAGGGTGTAGGATTGGCTGGCGATGACCTGAGGCGTGCCGCCATTGTCGACGTAGGCTTCGGCGATGAGGTCGCCGGATGAGGGTTCCGGAGGAGCGGGGGGAATGGCGGGGTCGTTGTCATTGACCGAGAGGCGGAAGTCGGCAACGCGACCGAAGCCGGTTGTGCCATCTCCATTTTCAGCGCGGAAGGCGACGAAGAGGCGTTTGCCGGCGGCGGAGGCCGGAATGGGATTGAAGTCGGCCGTGAACTCTTCCCACGTGTTGTTTCTGGTCGAAAGTGGAGCGAGGATGGTTTGCAAGATGGTCCGGGATCCGAGGATATCGTCGTTGGAAGTGGTGTAGAGGAAGGTGGCGACCCGGTCTGCGGAATCATTCCAGTTCGAGGCATCACGCCAGACGAATTTTATGGTCAGGACATCGTCGGTGACGAGGGTGTGCCCGCTGTCGTTGGCGAAAACTGTTTGCGTAGCGGTTTGGTTGAGGACGGTGGTGCGGGTGCCGTTGTAGCGAAGATTGGTGCGGGTTGCTTGCGCGCCCTGGCCAGCGCCGAGATTGGTCCAGTACGGAGTTTCCTGGAATGTGCGCGAATCGGCGAGGGAGGTGTCTTCGGTAAAGTCACCATTCCGAAGACCGGGTCCGATGAGGAGAGGATTGAAGAGTGAGAGCACGAAGTCATCGACTTCGGCCTGACCGTCAGGGGAGTCATTGCCATCGATGCCTTCGAGCAGGACGAATAACTTTTTTCCATCGGCAGAGGCGGGAATGGGAGCGAAGGTGGTTTTGAAACTTTCAAAAGCGGCATCGGTCGACGATGTTCCCGACAAAACGGATTGGATATTGTTGCGAGTTCCTGAGGGGGTGTCGTCCGAAGTGGTGAAGAGAGTGACTTGAATTTCGTCATCTGCTTCGCTCCAATTCTCTCCATCCCGCCACTGATATGAGAGTTCGAGTTTTTGGCCGGCGGTCAGGGTGTAGCCCGTTTCGATGGCGAACAGGCGGTTGCCATCGTCGGTGAGCGCGGCATTACGTGAATTGTCTGGCGCGGGAAGGCTGCCGTTGAGAGTGGTGGCGATTGTGTTTTGATTGCCGGAAAGATTGAACCAGTTCGGGGTGTCGTTGAAGGAACGAAGATCGGTATCAGAATTGTCGGCGTTGAAGTCTCCGTTGAGAAGCGCCCCGCCGATGATGGCGTTGGGTGGAATTACCGAAGTGTCAGGGCTGAGGGAGGCGTCGAAACGAATGGAGTAGGCCGCCCCGGTTTCGATCTTGTGAGCGCTTAGCTGACGGGTGGCACCGGAGTCACCAAAGAGAATTTTCCAACGCCCATTTCCGTAGTCGGTATCTCCCTCGGAAAGATAGGCGTCGCCCTCCCAGCCCATCAAGGAAGGGTCGGAGATTGGGATGTTGTCTGCCCCGCTATTGAGTTCGACTCCGGGGTTTTGAAGAGCGATGGGCGCGGAGGCAGTCCAAAGGGTTGAGAGGAAGAAGATTGAAAGGTGGAATTTCACGGGTCCGCTCTTTTAGTCCACAGAGGGGAGTAAGTAGACGATATTTTTATGGGATTAGTGCAGCTCTCTATTTTTTGGCCCATTTGTCGGGATTCGTGGATGCTGTCTCCTTTGTTTTACTGGCGATGCCAAAATAGGCTTGGGTTGAGGCCCAAGCTCCGCCGGTTGGCTACGCCAGAAGTTCCTTGATGACCTTACCCCCGAATTGGGAGAGCTGTTTGTAGCGGCCGGCGTGGAAGTAGGTAAGCTTGTTGTCGTCGAGGCCCATGAGGTGGAGGAGGGTGCAGTGGAAGTCGCGAATGGGGTGGACGCATTGGACGGCTTGGGCTCCGATGTCATCGGTCGCGCCGACGATGCCGGGCTTCACGCCGCCACCGGCCATGAGCATGGTCATGGCGTCGGCATTATGGCCGCGACCGATGGAGTAAACACCTCCGCGTTTGTTGTTGTCGGGCGTGCGACCGAATTCGCCGCTCCAGATGACGAGAGTGTCGTCGAGCATGCCGCGTTGTTTGAGATCGCGGATCAGGGCGGCGACGGGTTTGTCTACAGCGGCGATACGTGAGGAATGTCCGCGCTCTAGGTAGTCGTGGCTGTCCCAACCACCGGCGAAGATTTGCACAAAGCGGACGCCTTTTTCGACGAGGCGGCGGGCCATGAGGCATTGGCGTCCGAAGTCGTGGGTGATCTTGTTATCCATGCCATACATGTTGCGGACGTGCTCGGGTTCGCCGTCGAGATCGACGACTTCTGGGACTTCCATTTGCATGCGGTAAGCGAGTTCATACGACTCCATACGCGCGGCAAGGTCGGCATGTTCGGGATGCCTGCGGGCGTGTTCGTCATTGAGGCTTGCGAGGGCATCGAGCGCGGCGCGTTGGTGGTCGCGTGATTTGAAAGGCTGTGATTCGAGATCGAGAAGCGGGGAGCCGGTGGGGCGAAGAGCGGTGCCTTGATAGAAGGCGGGGAGAAAGCCGTTGGACCAGTTTTTGGAGCCGCCCTGAGGGAGGGCCATTTCGGTCATGACGACGTAGCCGGGGAGGTTTTGATTTTCGGAGCCAAGTCCGTAGGTGGCCCAGGCACCGAGAGCGGGATCAGCACCGAGCCGGCTGCCGGTGTTCATGTGAAAGAGGGCCTCGGGGTGGTTGAGGGACTCGGCTTGGCAGCCACGGTAGTTGCAGAGTTCGTCGGCGACGTAGGGATCGGCGAGGTGTTGCCACTGGTCGCACATATCGATGCCGTTGGCTCCGACCTTGCGGAATTTGAAAGGGCTACCGACGTAGAATTGGTATTGCCCTGCGGCGAGGCCGCGGTCGTTCTTGGATTCTGTTTTGTGGAGCTCGGTAAGCTTTGGCTTGGGGTCGAAGGTGTCCATGTGCCCGGGGCCGCCTTCCATGAAGAGCATGATGACGTTTTTGGCCTTGGGTTCGCCCATAGGTGGTTTGGGTGACATGGGCCCAGCTTCCTTGGCAAGCAAGTCGGTCATCGCGACGGAGCCGATGGATGCGCCGAGGCCGTAAAGGAACTCACGACGTGAGTGCGCGTCGGAGAGGGGACGGGAGCAGAGTGGTGATTTCATGGCGTCAGGAGAATAAGGGTTGATCTAGTAGCTGTAGACGAATTCGTGGGAATTAAAGATTAAGAGGCAGAAGTCGGCGAGGGCTCTGGTTTCGGGGGAGACGTCGGAGGCTTGGGTGTCGGGGAGGTAGTCTTCGAAGACGGGGAGGATTTCCTGGTATTCGAAAGGCTGGCCGCTGAATTCTTCGACGAGGGAGCGGGTGATTTCGGTGGGGTATTTGCGTTTCTCGGGAGTTTTGTCCTGATGGTAGCCGCGCATCTCGGTGACGTAGGTCGTCATTTTTTCGAGCTCGGCATCGGAGGCATTTCGGCTGAAGGCGAGGTGGAAGGCGCGTTGAATTTGCTCGGGTAGGGTGTTGGCTTCTTTTTCGAGTCTGAGAGCGAAGGCGATGGAACGATCGGTGACGAGGTCGCTGTTCATCATGGTGAAGGCCTGGGGTGACACCGAGGCGGCGTCGCGTTCTTCGCAAGAGTCGTTGGGATTTGGCTGGTTGAAGGTTTCGAGGAAAGGATCGGCGAGGCCACGAACGCGGTAGGCGTAGATGGAACGTCGGTTGCGTTCATCGGCGGTGCGGGAAGGGAGGTAGGTCGGGGCGATAGAGAATTGAATCATGCGCGGCTGCAAGGCGACTTCGAGATTCATTTCGGGGCGGATAGGAAGGCCTCCTCCATTGGGGTTCAGTTCGCCGGTGATCTGGAGCATGCCATCGCGAAGTTCCTCGGCAGTGAGACGGCGGTTCGGGAAGTAGGCGAGGAGGTCATTGTTGGGATCCTCCTCGTTGAGTTTGTATCGATCGGGGTGTTTGCCGGACTGTTGGTAAGTCGCGGAATTCATAATCATGCGGTGGATGCGTTTGATCTGCCAACCGTTTTCGACGAAGTCGGCGGCGAGCCAGTTGAGGAGTTCGGGGTGAGTGGGCTTGGCTCCCTTGACGCCGAAGTTGTTGGGGTTTCCGGCAATGGGTTTGCCAAAGTGATATTGCCATACGCGGTTGACGAAGGAGCGGGCGGTGAGAGGGTTTTTGGGATGGGCAATCCACCTCGCGAGAGCGAGGCGACGCCCGTTGAGCTTGTCGGCGATTTGATAGGGATCCTCTTTGCTGGCTCCCTCGACGGGAACACCCAGTGCGCTCAGGACGCCCGGAGTGACTTTGGCGCCGGGAGCTTCCAGAGACCCCCCTGTAAGAATGTGGGAGTTGGGCTTTTGGGGTGTTTTGTCTTTTTGGTCGATGCGCAGCTTTCGGGCATTAAGGGACTTGGGGTCGGTTCCATTGTAAACCGATTGTACCATTGGTTCGAAGCGCTCAAAGCGACGCTTCCAGATCCAGTCGTCTTGCTCGCGGACTTTGAGTTGGCCCTTTTCGGTTTCGTTCAAGCCAACGTGGCGAGGGGGTTTTTTGTCATCGGGAAGTTTCCTGCGGCCATTGAGGTTGACGTATTCGAGATCATTTTCGGAATACCACTTCCTGGCAGCAGTTTCGACCTTCTTCTGAAGGCGAACGGCTTCGGAGTGGGCGAAATTGTAGAGACGTTCGACCTGCGCTTTTTCGTGATCGAAGCGTTCTTTGCTCTCCTTTGAGGTAAAGGAGGCGCGACGCTCGGCGAGTTGGGTGCCGGCGAAGACGGAATACATGCGGTAGTAGTCCTTGGTGGGGAGAGGGTCGAATTTGTGATCGTGGCACTTGAAGCAGCGCATGGTGGTGGAGAGGAAAGTCTGGCCCACGGCATTGACGACATCGTCGAGGTATTGCTGACGGGCTTCTTTGACTTTGACCATGGCGGGATCCCAGGGACCCATACGGAGGAAGGAGCTGGCGATGAGGTATTCGCTTTCTTGTTCGCTGTAGTGACCTTTGATCCGGAGGTCTTCGTATTTCTTTTTATTGCCAACTCGTTTTCTGAGGGAGTTGTCGGCGAGTTCGTCGCCGGCGATTTGCTCCATCACGAATTCGTTGTAGGGCTTGTCCTCGTTGAAGGCGCGAATGACGTAGTCACGATAACGCCACATGTTGGAGCGTTCGAAGTCGTTGGAAAGGCCACCGGTGTCGGCGTAGCGGGCGACGTCGAGCCAATGTTGGCCCCAACGTTCGCCGTAGTGGGGTGACGCAAGGAGGCGATCAATGAGGGCGGCCCATGCTTTGTCGAAATCCTTGGCGGCTTCAGTGTTGAACCGGTGAACCTCGGTTGGGGTGGGCGGCAGGCCGGTGAGGTCGTAGGTGGCGCGTCGAATCAGAGTGCGAAAGTCCGCACGTGCAGCGGGCTTGTGCTTGGCTTTGGCGAGCTTGGTGTGGACGAAGGAATCGATGGGTTTATGATCGGTGGAAGGGAGCGCTGGTTTTTCCAGAGGTTGGAAAGCCCAGATGTCCCCAGGGGCGTATCGGCGAAAGGTCCAATCGTCGGCGAGGCCACCCGAGGTTTCGACGATGGCACCTTCATTGGTGATTTTCTTGCTGCGTTCGGCGAGGCGGATCTTGTTTTGGACTTCGTCGGTGGGCCAGGGAGCGCCGTTTTTGATCCAAGTTTCAATGTGGCTGATTTGCTCGGGAGTGAGCCGGTCGTTCTCCTTGGGGGGCATTTCGTATTCGTCGTCCTCCCACTTGATCACGGTCATGAGGAAGGATTTTTCGACATCCCCGGGGACGAGGAGTTCACTGATGAATTCACCACCTTTGAGAAAGCCGTCGCGGGTGAGAAGATTAAGGTCTCCCTCGATGTCTTTGGGGTCATCGCCATGGCAGGCGGCGCATTTTGACGAGAGGATAGGGAGTGCGTAGATCGTGGCGTGCTCGTCCGGAGTTTGGGCGCCAAAGGCATTGGCGGTGAGGGCAAAAAGAAGAATCAGGTGTTTCATCCAGAGAGAGATTTTTGAGGTGGTAAGGTTGCTAGCTACAGTTATTTACCAGAACCTTGCGTTCTATGAGGAAGAAACTGTCCGACAGCTTATCTTTTTTCAAGTGACTGCAGAAAATCTGCGACCTTGGGGCTTTTCTCTTCCGGGGCCCAGGGGGCGAAGTTCTTGTCGGTGGTGGGATCATAGGGGCCGATTTTGATTTCGAAGATCACAGTATCGGGCCTTTTGATAATCATGCCGTGCCAGAGGCCGGGTTCGAAATCAATGAGGGGATTTTGGGGGGTGAGGGCGATGCGGTCGAGGATTTCGCCTGACTCGCTGAAGACGAGAAATTCCAGTTCACCCTTGAGCAGGCAGAGGGATTCGGTGGCGTGGGGGCGGGGATGCCGGTGGGGGCGGATGTAGGTGCCAGGCTGGAGGAAGTTGAGGAGGCGCTGGACTTGGGCTTCCTGGCTTCGCTGAACCGGCATGATCATGCGTCGGCGCGGGCTTTCCCGGGAGGCCTTTTTGCCGGTCTCGAGGAGATCGGGTGTGAGACGGAAGAGGTCGCCGGTGGGATTGGGCAGGGCGTTGGGCATGGATGATCAATACGATATTTCGGGGCACGAGAAAACCGCCGAGTTTTCTGCGGCGGTGCTACTGGCAGAAGGGTGCGGTCTGCCGGACCGAATATCAGCAAGTCAGCTTATGACTTGTAGCGAAGGCGCTTCTTGTGGCGATTTGCCTTCATGCGCTTACGACGCTTATGCTTGCTGATCTTGGTCTTACGACGCTTTTTCAGGTTACCCATAATTCGTGGTGGTTGTTAAGTTCTGCGGGTTTAAGGAACCGCAATTCCGTTAAAGTTTTTTGCTTAGAGAACGATCTTGTTAAGAGGGTATTCGATAATGCCCTCGGCTCCCAGTTCTTTGAGATCCGGGATGATCGAGCGGGCGATGCTTTCGCAGATGATGGTTTCAATGGCGACCCAACCTTCTTCGGCAAGCCGGGAGACAGTCGGGCGGCGCAGGGAGGGGAGTTTTTCGAGCACGGCGTCCAGATTAGCTTCCGGGAGGTTGGCTTTGAGGCCGACTTTGTCGCGGGCTTCGAGGGCCCCTTTGATCATCATGACCATGCGCTCCATTTTAGCGCGCTTCCAGTCGTCGGCAAAGGCTTCCTTGCTGGCGTAGAAGTGGGGGAAGGAGGAAAGGAGTTCGTCCACGATGCGCAGTTTATTGGCGCGGAGGGAAGACCCGGTCTCAGTGACATCGACGATGGCGTCGACGAGATCGGGGACTTTGACTTCGGTCGCTCCCCAGGAAAATTCGACATTCGCGGTGACGCCTTTTTCTGCGAGGTAGCGGTTGGTGATTTCGAGTCCTTCAGTGGCGATGTGTTTTCCTTCGAGATCTTCGACCGTCTTGATGGGGGAATCTTCGGGGACAACGAGGACCCAGCGGGTAGGACGGGTCGTGGCGCGGGAGTAGGGAAGCTCGGCGAGGTCGACGAGATCGACATCGTGCCCATAGGCCCAATCGAGTCCGGTGATCCCGCAGTCAATGAAACCCTGATCGATGTAGCGCGCGATTTCCTGGGCCCGAATCATGTAGATATCCAGACCATTATCGTCCGAAGAAGGACGAAGTCCGCGGTCCGAGGTGTAGATATTGTAGCCAGCCTTTTCAAGAAGCCGTAGGGTTGGATCTTGCAGGCTACCTTTCGGCAGGGCGATTTTAAGTGAGTTCTCCACGTGGGGCGGCGGTTTTACCCGCGAATTTGTGGGAAGCAAGTATTTTGAGCGATTCCTGCTCTGGAGTGGCTGAAAGTAGCCTGATTTTTGGCTTCGGGAGGCGGGCAAATAATGCCGGGGAGGTCTTTGTAAAAGGGGGCGCAAACCCGTCCATTGGCAGATTTGACGATAAAAGCAGAGCGTTCGGGTTCCGAAAAGAGAGACCGCTAGAGGGTGTCCGATCCGTAATACGGCTGGAGGGCCTCGGGGATGTTGACGGCGCCGTCGGCGGTTTGATGTTGCTCGACGAGAGCGACGAAGAGACGGGGCAGGGCGGTGCCGGATCCGTTGAGGGTGTGGCAGAAGTGGTTTTTGCCTTCGGCATCTTTGTAGCGGAGCTTCATGCGGCGGGCCTGATAGTCGCCGAAGCTCGAGCAACTTGAGACTTCGAGATATTTTCCCTGACCGGGTGCCCAGACCTCGATGTCGAAAGTTTTCTGGGATCCAAAGCCTACGTCGCCAGTGCAGAGTTCGATGACTTGATAGTGCAGACCAAGTTCTTGGAGTGCTGCTTCGGCATGACCGGTGAGTTCCTCGAGGAGAGCAAATGATTGGTCGGGATGAACGATCTGGACGAGTTCGACTTTGTCGAATTGGTGAGTGCGGATGATGCCTCGATTATCGCGTCCGGCACTTCCTGCCTCACGACGGAAGCAGGGAGTATGTCCCGTCATTTTGATGGGAAGATCGGCTTCGGCGAGGAGAGTGTCGCGGTAGAGGTTCGTGATGGGAACTTCGGCAGTCGGGATGAGAAACATCTCGTTGTTTTCGATCCCGTACATGTCGTCCTCAAACTTGGGAAGTTGAGTGGTGCCCACCATGCACTCACGCCTTACGACGTGAGGGACGTTGACTTCTTCGTAGCCGTGTTTGCGGGTTTGAAGATCGAGAAGGTATTGGATCAAGGCGCGCTGAAGGCGGGCTCCCTTGTCGCGGTATACCGCAAAACCCGAGCCCGAAATGCGGGCACCGTCATCGAAGCTGATCATGCCGTGTTTTTCGGCAATCTCGAGGTGGTCTTTAGGTTTAAGGAGGGCTTGTTTTTCTCCCCAGGTGCGGATGACGGGATTGGCTTCCTCGTCGGCTCCGACAGGGCAATTTTCGTGCGGGAGATTGGGGATGTTGAGCAGGAGCTCTTCCTGACGCGCGGCGGCCTTCGAGCCCTCGTCGTCGAGCTTTTTAATCTCGTCGCCGATCTTTTTGACTTCGGATTCGATGGCCGATGAATCTTCGCCGTTGGCGCGGAGTTTTCCGATCTCCTTGGAGGTTGATTTACGCTGCGATTGGAGCGCTTGTTTTTCGGTTTCGTTTTTGCGACGGGTCTCGTCGCAGGCGAGGACTTCGTCGATGAGATCAGCCGAGCCATCGTGACGATTGGCGAGGCGTTCTTTGACGATGTCGGGGGTTTCGCGGATGAGCTTGATGTCGAGCATGGAAGATCTTGGTGAAAGGTTTCGGAGAACTCCTGACCGCGATTACCCGATTTTTGCCTGAGTGGCAAAGGTCTATTAGTGATATTTCAAAGGGGAGAGATAGTCGCTTGCTGGGGATAGAAGAAAGCGGCTCCGAAGACCAATCCAGAGCCGCTTTGCACAAAGCCAGGATGCGCTCATTCGAGCAAAATCTGGCGGCGCCGGGGCGCTGCTCGAATAACGTTGCTGGATTCGCGATTTTGTCTCCGGATTTGCAAATAATTTGGCGAAAATCGGCCAACCCCTGTGGCTCAAGGGAAAGCGGGAGAGAGACAATTTGTCGCGCCTGAAAAACTTACTTAATTGAGCTCGCGAGTTCGGCAAATGGACCGTCATTTTCGAGTAATTCCTCGTAGGTTCCCTCCTCGATCAGGCGTCCTTTCCCGAAAACATAGATTTTATCAGCGTTCTGGATCGTCGAGAGACGATGAGCGACCACGATGGAGGTTCGGTTCTTCATCAACTCGTCTAAAGCCTGTTGAATCAGTAACTCAGTTTGATTGTCTACCGAAGCGGTGGCTTCATCGAGAAGAAGGATCGGGGGGTCTTTGAGGAGGGCTCGGGCGATGGAAAGGCGCTGTTTTTCGCCACCGGAGAGCTTCACGCCGCGCTCGCCGACGTTGGTTTCGAGTTGTTCCGGCAATTCCCGCACGAAATCAGCGGCGCGGGCGGCTTCGAGGGCTTTCCAAAGGTCGTCATCGCTGGCATTTCGGTCGGCAAGGGCGAGGTTCTCGCGGACGGTGCCATTGAAGAGGAAGGCTTCCTGCGTGACGTAGCCGATCGAGGCGCGGAGGGAGTTTTTAGCCAAGGTGTTGAGTTCCTGTCCGTCGATGGAAATTGAGCCGGAGTCGTATTCGTAAAAACGGCATAAGAGATTGACGATAGTGGACTTACCCGCCCCGGTGGAGCCTGCGAGAGCGATGGTTTGTCCACGGGTAGCCTGAAGGGAGACATTGTGCAGCGTGGGTTGGTCTTCGTCGTAAGCGAAACTGACGTCGTTGAAGACAACATCGCCCGTGACAGGTTGGGCGAGGGGAGCTCCACTGGCAGCCTCGGGTTCGTCTTCGGAGTCAAGAATTTCAAAGACCCGATCGGCTGCAGCCCTTGAAGATAAGGCCATTTGGTTGAGTTGGTGCAGCTTGCTGACGGGCTCGTAGAACAGGGAAAGAAGAAGGAAAAAGGCGAGGAGATCGGGCAGTTTCATCTCGCCGGTCATCACCGCGTAACCGCCGAATCCCAAAACGAGGACATACCCGATCATATTAAGAAACGACATGCCCGGTGAGTAAAAAGCCCACCATTTCATGACCCGCAAGGTGGCTCGACGCATCGCATTGGATAGGTGGTTGAAGTGCAGATGCTCCTCTTTTTCAGCGGCATAGGCCTTGATCTGGCGGATTCCGGCGATGTTGTCGTGGAGAAGAGCGTTGAGATCAGAGGCGGACTCGCGTTGTTGCTTGTAGCGGTCGCGAGCATCCCGGGTGTAGATCCAGGCCCCCAGCATCAGGAAGGGGACGGGGAGGGTGGCCCATGCGGCCACGCTGGCATTCATCCAATACATCGTGATTCCCACGGCCAAGATCTGGATGACTGAAATCAGGCCCAATTCGATTCCGTCGATGAGGATGCGCTCCATTGCGGTAACGTCCTCGACGACCCGCGTCATGACATCACCGGTGCGACGCGTATCGAACCATCGAAGCGGCAAACGTTGAATTTTTTGGTAGAGATCGGAGCGAATGTCATAGATGACACGTTGCTCGAAGTGGTTGTTGAGGATGATGCGGGCGCAATTCAGGGCATCTTTCAGGAAAAAACTCCCCAGTCCTAGAAAAACCCAGGGCATGAAGAGGTCGAATTGCTTGTTGGGAATGATTTCCCCCGTGATGTGTCGTGTCACCAGCGGGAAAATGATCACCGACCCCGCCATAATGGCGGCGCAGAGGAACTGAGCCCCGCCCAGCATGGGATAGCGCTTTAAGTATGAAATGACCCGCAGAACGCTTTTCACGCCGCCAACTTGTCTTGGGCGCTCAATAAGGCAAGCGATGAGTCACTCGTGGCGGCCAGTTTTTAAGATTATTTCAGGGATCGTTGAATTTTCTGATTGCCGGATCACCACTGAAATCGGTAGCTTCCTTCAAACACCACCTCAACGACTCACACATTATGGCACCCACCTTCGGCACTCTAGCAGCTCTGATCCTCATTTTCGCGGCATTCGTCGCTAATAAAAACAAGGAAGCAATCGAGGAAACCAATTCAGTTATCGCAAGTGAAGAAAAGAAATTTGATCGTCAGACCGAGACCTTCGACGGCTTGGTCGCTGACATCGCTGGCTTGGTAACCGATAAGGAAGATGCCGACGAAGCCCGCGTAGCGAAGCAGAGCGATCTCGATAAGCAACTCGCCGAAAACAAAGCTACCCAAGCTGAACTTGCTTCCAAGAAAGCCGAAGCAGCTTCTATCGAAGAAGAGGTCGCCTCTGCCGAGGACAAGTTGAAAACAGTGGGTGACCCTCGTGATCTTGCTCCTAAGATTGAGGCCCTTAAGATGGCTGTTGCCGGACTGGAGGACGATGTCGCTTTGATCAACGCGCAGGTTTCCAAACTTCTCAGTGATAAGAAGACCACCGAGAGCCAGGCTACCGAGCTGAAAAGAGTTCTGAGCTACCGCACCAAGGGAATGTCCCAGCCAACTCTTCGCACCCGGATTAATTCGGTCTTCCGTAATTACGGATTTGTGACTCTCGCTGGAGGCGATGCTGCCGGTGTCGTTGCCGGTTCCAAGCTGAGCGTTCTCAGCGATGGCGAGGAAATCGCCCAGCTTCGAGTGACAGCCGTTGAAGCCAATAGCTCTTCAGCCAACATCATTCCAAGTTCTCTCAAAGGAGATGCCTCAATCTCGATCGGCGATGTTGTCGTTCCCGTTGAGGCTGGCAAAAACTAAATTTTTACTGACACACACCATTTAAATCCGACGACTTCACACCACATGAAACTACTTTTATACATTCTCGCCGTTGCCGCTATCATTGCTGCTGGATTCTTCAGCTGGCAGGTCAAAGAGAAATACGCCGCGAAGATCTCCGCTCGGGATGAGATCAAGGGAACGAACAAGAAGCTCTCACAAAATATCATCGACAAGCAGGAAGAGAAAAAGGGCGCCGAGGCTGACAAGCAGGCTGCCATCGATCAGAAGGCAGAAGTGTTTGCCCAGTATGATTCTTCGCAAGCCCAAGGTAAGCAGCTCGGGCGAGATCTTGAAGTTGAGCAGGAGCGCTTCACCGCTGCTAAAGCTCGCCAGGATGAGATCGCCAATATCATGAAGGAGATCAAGGAGTTGTTTCCTGATACCGAGATCGAAGACGTCCCCAAGGTGTTTGAGGACCTGCAGGCTACGAAGCGTAAGTTGGACAAGGAGTTCGAAGAGCAGGAAATCGTGAAAGAGGGACTTACCAAGGAAGTGGGTAAGAACAACGACGAAATCAATCGTGTGGGTGCCAAAATTGCCGAGAGCCGAACCCGTGTTCTTGGAAATGATTTCCAAGCCACCGTGACTTCAGTCAGTAGTGAATGGGATTTCCTTGTCATTGCAGCTGGAGAAAAATCAGGTCTTGCCGGTGACTCCCGCCTTCTGGTTCAGCGTGGTGGCCGTCTCCTTGGCAAGGTGGCGATTTCCTCTCTCGAAGCCAATCAGGCAGTTGCCGAAATTGTTCCCGGATCACTTGCTCCAGGAGCGGTTATCCAACCAGGGGATCAAGTGATTCTTGAGAAGGTTAAGTCGAACTAATTTCGAAACATCCCAGAAAATCTTAATGAAAAAGGCGATCCGATCGGGTCGCCTTTTTTGATGGCGCGATTTGTTTTCCCTTTCGAAAAAAACCTTCATTAATGCACGCTTCCCATTGACGAAAGCGCGGGAAGGTGATCATATCCCGCCCGTCAACCAAGACACGGGACCTGTGGCTGAGTGGTTGAAAGCGCTCCCCTGCTAAGGGAGTATACCGGAAACGGTATCGAGGGTTCGAATCCCTCCGGGTCCGCCAT
>JAAEZT010000068.1 GCA_018222765.1 bacterium
TGGTGAGGTCGTGGTCCCAGCCGGGGTAAGGATGATAGGGCGTGGAATGGGTGACCTTGCCTCGAATGCCGGTGTAGTAGCCGTTTGATTTCAGGATGTCGCAGAGCGTGGGGTATTTGTTTTTGATGGGGTAGAATCCTTCGACACCGTTGTTGTGCGGGTAAAGCCCCGAGAACATGACGTTACGACTGGGGTAGCAATTGGCAACGCAGACGTGGGCATGTTGGAAGCGAAGGGATTCGCGCGCGAGTTGGTCGGTGCGGGGAGAGGTGTCCTCGAGCTTACTCCCAAAACAGCCGAGGGAATCGGCGGACATGTCATCGACGGTGATGATTAGGACATTGGGGCGGGCCTCTTCGGCATGAGCGAATGGGAGAAGGAAGAGTGCAAGGACTAGGAAATTTTTCATGGTTGAGGCGTGATTTTGTTATTCAAGCTCTGAGATGATTTTTTTCATCTTGGTTGCGATCTTGGGGTGTTTGGCAGCGATGTCGTTTTCTTCACCGAGGTCGGTTTTGAGGTTGTAGAGGGCGAGTTTTCCGTCAGTGGCGACGCCTTTCCAATGGTCGATGCGGATGGCGCGGAATCTACTCCAACGCCAGAAGAGGTAGTCGCATTGTTTTTGTTCTTTTCCGAGGAGGAGGGCGGCGAAGGAGAGGCCGTCTGTTTTTTCCCAAGATTCGATGCCGGCGAGTTCGCAGGCGGTGGGCATCCAATCCCAGAAGGCGGATACGTGATCGCTGGTGCCAGGTTTTACGGTGCCGGGCCAGTAGGCGATCATGGGAACGCGGATGCCGCCGTCGTGAAGAGAACGTTTGTGGCCCTTGAGCGGGCCGTTGGAATCGAAGAAGTCTACCTTGTGGCCGCCTTCCTGGTGAGGGCCGTTGTCAGAGGTGAAAATAACGAGGGTGTTTTCGGCGATGCCGAGTTTTTCGAGAAGGTCGAGAATTCGTCCGGTGTCGAAATCCATCAAGGTGACCATGGCGGCGAAACCTTTTTCGGGCTCGGGCCAGTCTTTGTCTTTGTAGATGCCCCAGTCGGGGACCTCCTGACCGTTTTTTTCGACGTGCCCGGCTTCGTTGTTGGTGTGGGGGATGGTCCAGTTCAGGTTGAGGTAGAAGGGGGCGTCTTTGCTGCGCTCGATGAAGGCGAGAGCTTCTTCGGTGACGCGGGTGTGGGCGTAGGTTGTTTTTTTGGAAGAGACATTTTTTTTGCCACTGTTCTCGTTGCCGGGGAGGCGTTCCTTTTCATCGTTTCGCCAGAGATACTCGGGGTAGTAGTCGTGCGCTTCGCTCTGGTCGATCCAGCCGTAGAAAAAATCGACACCTTGTTTGTTGGGATGACCGGTTTCACCTTCGCGACCAAGGGCCCACTTGCCGACGGAGGCGGTTCGGTATCCGGCGTCTCGGAGGAGGGAATTGATGGTGACGGAATCAGGCGGGAGGATGTGTTTGTTGTTGCCCGCGATGGCGGTGTGACCGGTGTGTTGCCCTTTCAAAAGAGAAAGGCGTGAGGGTCGGCAAACGGTGTGACCAGCGTAGTGATCGGTGAAACGAAGTCCCTTTTTTGCCATCTCATCAATGCGTGGGGTCCGCACCACTTTCTGGCCGTAGCAGCCGAGATCACCGTAGCCGAGGTCATCAGTGAGGATATAGATTAGATTGGGCTTTTTCGCGATGGCGAAGCCGGGAAGGAGGAGAGCAACGATGAGGAAAACCTTCATGACCTTCCTATCCTTGAAGTTAGGGCTCGGGCTGGCAAGTCTGCAAAAAAGGACTTTACCATCCCATACGGAATAACTTGGGGGCAGATCTGAGTGTTGGGAGGACTTGATATGGTGAATGGAGTATAAAAAAATCACCCCGCTGTCCTATGTCCCGGGGGAAGGCCTCGGGGGTTCTAAAGAGCATTTTCACGATCGTCTCCAACCGGTAACCTGATGGCGAGGAGACTCTTGTCATTGTCTTTCAACACGGAAAAACGCTTGGTTGAGATCCTCCAGTGCGGTTCCACTCAGGTCAAAGGTCCTCGTTGTGGAGTCTCCGGCTGCTCCTCCTATTCCGGTTTCAAGATCGGTATCCCGGGAGGTCATGTCACCTGTCCATGTCACTCTGTAGGTTGCCCCTTCGATCGAATTCCATGTGAGAGTGAGCACCTTGTTGAATGGCGAGAAATCAATGGATGTGATCTTGAGCTGTCCCCCAGCTCCCGGTGGTGTCGTGACTGTAAAATCGTCGAGATAGGTGATTCGCGCTTCAGGGACAGGTGCTTGGATCTGTTCATCTAGAACGAACCAT
Source organism: bacterium (assembly GCA_018222765.1). Lineage (GTDB taxonomy): Bacteria > Verrucomicrobiota > Verrucomicrobiia > Verrucomicrobiales > Akkermansiaceae > SW10. Next base: position 2,298 of record JAAEZT010000068.1, read on the forward strand.
TCGCTGCCATCAATACTACCTTCGACACGCCAACTCACCGGGTCACGCTCCTCGGAATCGTTGGCAGTAGCAAGTCGGTAGGAATCTACTTGCACACTCTCCCCAAAATCTAACACGAGGGTTGCCTCGGTTGATCTGAAATCGAGCCATTTGGTACTTGGGTTGTTGTCATTAGCCTGAGCCGGACCTTCGCCGCCAGGGCTGTCGGTATTCGGTGAGAAGGCGGTGGCTCCATCGAGTCTCACTCCACCAAAGAGGAGTTGGAATTCACCGAGCTGAATACTGTTTGCCGAAGAATCGTTGCGGAGTTCGGTAGGAACGAAGCGGTAGTAACGAAAGAGGGCCTTGGGTTCCGCAAGGCGGACCTCGAAGGTGGCAGTGAGTGTTTCGGTATCGCCAACCGCCGTTAGGGTGTAGATGGTGTCAACAGCGGGGGAAATGGTGATGCCTCCAACAGGGTTAACGGTTCCAATTCCTTGATCGATGGAGACGGAGTTAGCGTTAATTACAGTCCAAGACAATTCGGTCGATTGTCCGCTCGCAATGACTGGCCGAGCAGCCTCAAAAGCTCCTATGGAGAGTTCGCCTGAGGAACCGAGATTGCCGGGGATGGAGACGGTATCGAGACTGAGCCAGCCCCAGTTCCCCTGTGCCTGGTCGATCAGGTCGAGCGTGTAGGTTGCATTTTGGTCAAGTCCGGCAAGCTGACTGCTCGTGAAAGTTACTCGCTGCCATTGATTGTCGGAAACTTTCATAGCTGAGAGCACATAGCTGTCGGTTGCCGCGTTGCGTAGCGCAATCCCTTGGAACCCGGGCTCTGAGGAGTTAGCGGGTAGGTTTGCCGAAGTTGTTCCTGTGAGATTGCCAACTCCACTTCCTCCGTCGAGCCAGGCGGTTAGAGGGCCGCTTCCGTTTAGGGTGAATTCGGGAGAACGAAGAAGAAGAGTGGGATGAGGGTTATCGTGGTAACGGCTGCGGATTGCACTCGGTCCGGCCTGAGGGTTGCCATAGCCCGACACCGGATCCCATCCGTCGACTGGAGCCCCAGCCGTAAGGTCGGTCCATCCCTCGAGATTACCCTCATTGAAATCGTAGATGAGTGGCACACCCGTGGCGACCTCTACGGTTACTTGAGCGGTGATGGGGCCGGATGGAGCACCGATGGCGGTGAGGGTGTAGGTGGTGGTCTGGGAGGGTGAAACGGGGATGGAACTGGAGAGAGCCACATTACCAATTCCCTGGTCGATCGAGACGTCTGTCGCCTCATCAATCTCCCAGCTTAAGGTTGTGCTCCCTCCGATAATGATGGAGGGTGGGTCTGCAAAGAAGGTGAAACTATCGTTGGTAAAGTTAAAAGTTTCTGTGAAGGTTTGACGGGTGGTGGGGACGTTTGCAAAAGAACGAGAGTCGATCTCGGTCCAATTTAGACTGTCATTGCTGCCCTCGAGGATCCACGAGACCGGATCCCGATCACCAGCATCATTGGCGGTTGCAAATCGGTAGCCGTCCGAAAAGACCGGTTTTCCGAAGTCGAGAACCAGGCCGGTAAATTTGGTGAAGTCGAGCCATTTGGTATTAAGGTCACCATCGACTGCTTGAGCGGGAGATTCTGCGCCCGGACTGCTGCCCCCTGTGTTACTGGCGATGGCTCCAACGAGAAGGGTGTTGTTGGCGTAGAGTTCGAACTCTGCGAGTTGAACTGAATTCGCTCCTGCTGTATTACGTAGTTCGTTGGGAGTGAATCGGTAATAGCGGAAATTTGCTCCGAAGAGCGCGTGAGGCAGGAGAAGAAGGATTGCAAGGTGGATCAGTAGTTTCATGGCTTGAGAATTTTTATTTCAGCTTTTCGAATGAGGACTGGTGAGCCGCCACGGCTCAGATTTTGAAAACCAATTATTCCTTTGCGGGGACGGTCCTTGAGGGGCGGGGCGTTCCTGCCGTCATGCCGTTTGATGACCGCCTCTTCTGTGTTGAGATCTTGATCGAGAATCAAGGTGCCATTGAGGATGACTCTGATCTGGGAGCCTTGAAGGCGGATTTGGTAGCTGTTCCACGCCTCGGGTTTGTAGACTTGTTTCTTGGGGGCAAGGGCCCTGTAGAGTCCGCCGGTGAGTTCGGAAGCTGACGCATTCGTGTTATAGCGAAGATCAGCCATTTGTAGCTCAAGTCCATCGAATGCAGGGTCACCTTTTGATGGAGACCGAAGGGCGCAGCCACTATTGCCTTGAGCCCCTAGCTTAAATTCAAAGCGGAGTTCAAAATCCGAGTATTCCCTCTCGCTGATTAGCCAGGAGCCGCGGGCACCACCTCCGTTGAGGATTTGATTTTCAACGACCCACTGTGCTCCTTCAGGACCAGGTTTAGCTAAGTCGGACCAGGCACGCACAACCCATCCTTTGGGTATTCCATTTTCGGGAAAGAGAGACTGAAAACCTTTCTCTTCGGCCGAAAAACCCCGGCAAATTAGCAAAATACTACAAACAAAAAGCAAAATAGGGATCTGCGTGAAAATCGAGGGGAAACGATAATTAAAAAGCTTCATTTCTTGAAGAGAATCATAAAAAGGTGCCGTTGGAATAGTGAAAATTGGAATCAACTCCGAAATTTTTAGCCCTCTGACTTCGCCAGCGGCTTTTCTTTTGGCGAGTGGAGATTCGGAGAAGCGGAGATCGCTTTTTGGGGAATTTCCTGATATAGAGAGTGATCCGATCGCTACCCGAAAACAAAGTGACTTTTTTCCGGCAGGTTGATCATTGGCCGGGAATTGAAGGATAGGTCGACGTATTGACTGATCATGAATAAAGAGAAGGAAGCTGGATTTATGAGGATGTTCGTCGCGCATGAGCCAGAGCTGCGCGCATTTCTGCGCACACTGCTTCCTTCGTGGGAATTGGTCGATGATGTCCTTCAGGAGGCTAGTGTGGTGATGTGGAGTAAGCTGGATCAGCTTGAGAATGAGGAGGGATTTGTTCCTTGGGCAAAAGTGATCGTCCGCTTCAAGGCAATGCATGCACGTCGCTCGGTGGCACGTGATCGGCTCGTTCTCAGCGAGGAAA
>JAAEZT010000034.1:0-7313 GCA_018222765.1 bacterium
CGTCGTTGATGAGGTCGAATTCCGACACTTGAATCATGGTATCTCCCGCGGTCTGGGTAGTGGTGAAGCGGTAATACTGGTAGGTGGCCTCAGCGGCCCAAGTGTTAAGGGCGGTGATTGGGATGAGGCATAAAATTAAAAATGGAAATGCCATGCGTGAGGTTTGGGACTTTTTCATTGTAGTGGGCTTGGTTTGGCTTGGGAAACTGCTGCCAATCAGGCTCAAACAGCCTAATGCTCCAACTCTCCGAAATCCTGATTTCATAGCTCCAAAGGTGTCGCATTTCGTCCCCTTGCAGGTCAAGAATCATCTTAGAGGGCCGCCTTTTCCTGATTTGTTGAAATACCAGGGCTTCTGCCAGAGTGATGGAGGTGATTTTCAGACCGCCGGACGTCCCGGAGAGCGCTTTAAAGGCCGTCGCAGAGACGACCATGAAATTCACTCCACTATATGCTGTCAGTTATTGGGGGATTGCTCCGGCGATTTCTTGCTGATTTCAGGAGGGCGTGGAGTGAAAGTGATTTTTTTGACATGATTTTTGACTTTTCTCGAACTTTCGATGACTAAACTCTTATCGCCGGACAGTTTAAAGAAACGTTGAAACGATTGCCTACCACAGAATCGGGGTTGCGCCTCTCGCTGGCTTTGGTTGTTGCCTTGTCATTTACTGCGGTATTCAGCATGAATTATTTTCACGAGGGCACGGCTATCGGGAAGTACTTTTCGTATCAGCAGGAGCTTAAACGCGTTAATGAGGAGAGGGTGATCGCCTACTCAGATATGGTGTTATATGGTGATGAGAAGGTTGAAGTCTCCGAGGAGGTTGTTTTGGAGGAGGTGGCGAGCGCCGAGGATGGGTATGCGGTGACTGAGCGTATTCAAGCATGGGACAAACGGACCACCTTGGTTGCTGTGATTGTGGCCTGGTTACTCGTGGCGCCTTGGTGTCAGCGTCAAAAATGGCTTTCGCTGGCGTATGTTCTCATGGCTTTTTACTTGGTGATGGTGGCCCTGTTCAAGGGGATCAACGGGGGAGCCAAGTATAGCGAGTTGGCGATTCCAGCCCAGGCGACCCGTTGGATGGCTTGTGTGGCCTTGGCGGTGTGGATCTTGATGCGTTCCGGTTCCAAGGAAAAGCGACTTGTATCGATTACTTGGATCCTGGTCATCGCAGCATCGCTGACTTTTGCGACTCATGGATATGAGGCTTTCATGGGTCACCCGGCTTTCCGCGATCTGCTCTATGGTGCATTTGAGTCGATTTCCGTGGAGATCTCAGAGAACACGGTGTTTGTCTTGCTCAAGTTGATTGGGATAATGGATATCAGTTTGGCGCTGATCATTCTATTCACGCGTAAAAAGGGCGTTTTCCTCTGGATGGCAATCTGGGGGGGGCTGGCGGCCCTGTCCCGCCCAATCGCCTTTGGTGACGTGGGATTCGAGGACGCACTGCTACGTGTCGCGAACTTTGGTATCCCGATTCTTCTTTTTTTCTTAACGGATCTTATGAATGACTTCAAGACTACGACCGTAACTACCTACGATGAAACTACCGCAAAAATATAAATGGATAGGCGCCGCGTTTGCGCTGGGCGCCTCCGAACTGCCGGCTACGGACCGCTCCGATGAACAAATTGTTAATGCTGACTTCAAGGAACTGGTCGAAGAGATGACACCACTTGCCGGGACCAATCCGGCCCACTGGCGAGTTGTCTGGTCAGGGGATACTTCAACCTCTGCGACGATTTCCTGGAGCACTGCCGAAAATGGCAAGAAGCACGTAGTACATTACGGGACAAAAAATGTGGGATCTGACACAGAGAAGTATGAGTTCCATGCTGAGGCTCCAAAGAATGGCCCATACTCGATCACAGAGAAGGAAGCCAAGGATACCAAAACCGCATTTTTCCACCACTGTCCGTTGACGGGGCTCACACCAGGGACGAACTACTACTTCGTGCTCGAAAGTGACGGCAAGTTCTCGAAGCCTTTGTATTTTAAAACAGCACCAAAATCAGGAGACTTTAAGCTGCTCACTGGTGGTGATTCACGCTCCGGGATTGCGTCCCGCTGCCTAATGAATCTGCGCATGGCGAAAGAGTTTTCCGAGAAGCCTGAGATACTCGCGCTTGTGCACGGTGGTGACTATATCGTTTCCGGGCGCAGTTGGCGTCAGTGGCGCTCTTGGTTGAGTAATCATGAGCTGACGACACTTTCCGATGGGCGTGTTCTTCCCGTGATCCCTACTCGGGGAAACCACGATGGGGGACCGCTTTTCTTCGAAATTTTCAACTTGGAGAAAAATCGTGCAGACCTTTCTTTTTGGCATTCGATTCAAGTGACTGACGAAGTGAATATCGTGACCCTTGATACGAACTACTCCGCCAAGGGGGCTCAGGAGGAATGGTTGGAGAAGCAGCTCTCGAAGTTGCGTCCCAAATCACGCTGGCTGCTCACTAATTACCATCGCCCGCTTTACCCGGCCGTAAAATCACCGGCAGGTCAAACCTCGGTGTTTGTTCCATTGTTTGAGAAGTACAACGTCGACTTGTCTCTTGAGTCGGACGGTCACTGCATCAAACGCACCGTGCCAATCCGCGACGGTAAGGAAGACCCTACCGGGATTGTCTACGTTGGTGAAGGCGGTCTCGGAGTTGGTCAGCGGACGCCTAAGACAGATCTCTGGTATCTGAAAGGAGGGTATGCAGGCCGTGGCCACCATGTCATGCAGCTCAGCTTCAGTAAGGACGCTCTCGAGGTCGAGACGATCATGCTTGAGGGGAATACGATCGACAAGGTGACTCTTAAGCCCCGCTCTCACTAAGCTCCAGTCTTGTAGCGAGACAATCTGTTCCAGACCACCCTGACGTTCGTGAAGTGGGGGCCGTCGAGGTCCTCAGTCAAGACAGCTCCGCCATCTTGAATCAAGTAGCCGGCGCTTCGATTACCAGAGAACTATTTTAATTTATAGCGCGTTGGATCGTATCCCGCTTCTTTTCGCTTTGCTTTCAAGCGTGCCTTGAGTTGTTTCAGACGATCGGCGTATTTCGGGTCCTTCGCGAGATTCGTGAATTCATTGGGATCATTTTTGCGATCATAAAGCTCATCGCCTTTTGTTCCGAATCCCCAATGAGTGAATCGCCAACCAGGGGTGCGAATGGATTCACCCCCGCTGCGGCTGATCGTGAAGGCGAGATTTTTTGTCCATAATTTCGTCGACGGATCCTTTAGGACGGGCAGGAGGCTCTGGCCTTGAATGCTTGCAGGGGGAGTCAATCCTGCGAGCCTTGCGACAGTAGGGTAGAGGTCGACGAGTTCGGTGAGGTGGCCGCTTGCAGTTCCATGAGAATCGGACATCCATGGCACGCTGAGGATAAATGGAACACGGGTCGATTCTTCAAAGAGGTGCTGTTTTTGAAACTTGTTGTGATGACCCAGGAGATACCCGTGGTCGCTGGAAAAGATCACAATAGTATTTTCGCGCAAGCCCAGTTCGTCGAGGGCATCGAGCACCCGGCCAATCTGCGCATCCATAAAGGAAATACTTGCGTAATAGGCTTCCAGCAACCCTTTGTGTAGTTCGGGAGTCACGCCGTAGCGCCCAATGGATTTGTAGTCTCGAATAATTTTGGGCACATCGTCGAGATCGTCCTCGGGAACCTTCGGGGCGACCATGGTATCGCGATCGTAAAGATCGAAATATTTGGACGGTGCCACCAGAGGGACGTGGGGTCGAACAAAACCACATCCTAAAAAGAAGGGCTTATCCTTATTTCGTTTCAAAAACTCGATGGCAGCATCCGCCGCCATCCCGTCGGCGTGTTTCAGATCGCCGGTCGAAGCCTCTACTCCGGTAAATGTCTGAGAGCTCTTGTCCTTGGGGGACCACTCGGTTTTTTTGCCGGGGGCGTTCTGCTCGGGCGCCTTGATGTTGACTGTTTCGTCCCACGACGGGGCGTCATCATGGTCGGCTGTTCCCGCTATGATCTCGCGGGGGATACCCATGTGGTAGATCTTGCTGACACGACCGGCGCGGTAACCGTTGTTACGAAAGAGTTGTGAAAGAGTCACCACATCGGGGAGGTTTTTACGGAGGTTACCGCTATTGCCCAACATGCCATTGGTATAAGGATAGAGACCGGTCATCAACGAGGCGCGGGAGGCTCCGCACACCGGATATTGGCAGTGCATGTTCTCAAACCGGACTCCTCGCTTTGCTAATGCGTCAAGCCGTGGAGTTTTGCATTGTTGATGTCCGAATCCGCTGAGCGCCGTATTGAGATCATCGGACATCAGAAGGAGGACGTTTGGCTTTCGTTCTTCCGCCTGGGATGATTGTGGAACGCAAAACGCTGCAAGAATGAGAGAGATGAGATATTTCATACTTAAACCAGAGTGGGTTGTTCGCTGGCGGGTTCAAGTAGCGATTCCCGCTTGCCAGAAATTAGCTCTTGGAGGAAAGGGGAGGGTTGAAATCTCAACTGTAATTAGCCGAATGCCATCGATGCCAGTAGGACGGTCCTCGCAGTCCACGCAATGGTTCGGATCCAATTGGAGTGGACCAAGGCAGGGACGGTTTTCGGAGTGAGCTTGGCGTGTTGGGGAACTTGGATCAAGGCGGTCGAAGCCCAAGCCATCGCGAGGAGAAGAATAGAGGGGGTCATTTCCTGCCAGTCTCCAAGATAAAGACATGCCGCACAACTTGCGGCTTCGATGAGCATGAGAGGGGCGATGACGTAGGTCACCCGGGCCATGTAGCGTGTATGATAGTCGTTAAAGGACTGACCCTCAAGCTGGGCGAATAGAGGATAGATCGCAATCTGGACCATCCAGATGATTCCGGTCATTGCGGCACAGGCTGTCAGTTGAACAAGAAGGAGGGCGGAGAGCATGATGACGTTTTTACGATGTTTGGGCTGAAAAAACCCAGCCGGAGTTGGCGAGAAAATTCTGCGTGGTTTTAGTGTGATTGTCTACAGGCCTTTGGCTGATGGTGCGCTCCTGGTGCCGGAGTCCCGACTGACCTTGCCGGCTTACGCGGGGTTATCATGGTGTCATGGGACAATCTCCCCAGCTTTCTTCCATCTATTCGTGGGATTTTTAGAATTCGTATTGAGTCTTCTTCCTCGGATTGCATACGCTGGCGATAGAAACCGATGAAAACGCTACCCTCTACTCTCCTTAGCTTCTCTCTCTCGCTTGTCGCGATGGCTGAATCCAATTGGTCCACTCAACGCGGTCCCCATTTCAACGGCACTGCTGGAGAAGGGATGAAGTTACCCGCCAAGTTTTCTCCTACCGAGAATGTTGTTTGGAAGGCCGAACTTCCGGGTAGCTCGGCCGCCACTCCAATCGTTTGGGGTGACCATGTCTTCGTTACCGCAGCGAATCACGAGAAGAAGGAACTGCATGCGATCTGTCTCGACGCAAACACCGGCAAGCCTCGTTGGTCGAAAATGGTCTCGAAGGGAAAAGTGCATCTGGATGACCGGAGCGACTTCGCCTCGCCCTCGCCGGTCACCGACGGGAAGCGGGTCGCTTTCTTTTTCGGCAACGGGGACCTGATCGTCTACTCCGTGGATGGAAAGGAAGAGTGGCGCAAAAATCTCATTGAGAAAGGTGCCAATTATTTCGCGTTCCAATGGACCTTCTCTACCAGTCCCATCCTCTCGGGCGACAATCTCATCATGCAGATTTTACAACGTGATGTTCCTTTTAATTACGGCGGAGTGTCACGCGGACCTGAGGGAGCGAAAAAGATTTCGTCCTATCTTGTTGCCTTCGACTTTGCGACCGGAAAGCAAAGCTGGAAGGTTGATCGTCCAGGTGATGCGGTGGCCGAATCGCTCGAGGCCTTTACCAGTCCGGTTCTGAGTCGGACTGCCGATGACGGGGGAGACCTTCAGCTTCTTGTGGCTGGGGGCGATGTTCTTACCGGTCACGACCCCACCAACGGCAAAGAGCTCTGGCGTTGGGGCACTTGGAATCCAAAGAAGATTGGGCACTGGCGTCTTGTTCCTTCTCCGGTCGCGGGGAGTGGGGTTGCTTTAGCCTGTGCTCCCAAGAAGAGCCCGGTCTATGCCGTCGATATGAAGACCGGCAAGTTGTTGTGGAAAAGCAAGGACCCCGAAGTGTCTTCCGATGTCTGTACTCCGCTCTACCACAATGGCCACTTCTACGTCCTCAACGGGGAGTATAAGGATAAGCGAATCTCCTGTATCGAACCAAAAACCGGCGAAGTTCTCTGGACCGGCACGATTGGAACCCGGGCCAAAATCGAAGCATCACCAACCCTTGGCGACGGGAAAATCTACTTCCAGGATCACAATGGAAAAGTCTTTGTGGTCGCTGCGGATCCCAAGAAGTTTTCCCTTCTGCACCAGGTCGAGTTTGGTGATCGCACCGTGCGTGACCAGCGCTGCAGTCTCGCCCTGGCGAACAACCGGATATTCCTTCGTAGCCAGAAGACGCTCTACTGCTTCGGGAAGTAGTGGAACGTCTAATTCTGGTTGGCAGAGTGACTTTCCAACCAAGTTTCCCAGTGTTAGGCCGATGGATGGCGGGGAGAAAGCAGACGGCGTCGCAAGAGCTCGCTATTCCTCGGCAACACGGACTCGATAGAAGTATTTTTCGTTACCTGAGGCTGCTCCGAAGTCAGTGAACGATTGAATCTCGGACTCAGCCTCCAGAAAATCTTCGATTTCCAGCCATCCGCCGGGCTGACCGGTGGGGAGCAGCGATGTGCTGCGCTCTACCACATAGACCTCTCCGACCTTGGCTTGGAAGCTGAAGGTCACGTTGTCGTTTGTCGGATCCACCGCGATCTCCGTGATGATCAGGTCACGAATAGCGCCAGGGGTGATATCCAGTTTGGCATAGTCCAGACTGGCCCAACGTGCGCTGCCAGTGCTTTGGCTCCTAACTTCAACATAATGGTCGAAGCCAGGTCCGAGCTCGGCCACGCCGCCCAAATCATCAAGAGTGAAGTCCCAGCTTTGCGCGGCAGCGAGATTGTCATCAGTGTGAGGCTGCATCTCTCCGATTTGTTGTCCATCGACGAAGAAGGTCAGGTCGAATCCAGAGACTTCTGGAGCGTTGTCATCATTCACGCTGTAGTAATCGATGGTGAAAGTGAAGGCGTCGTTTGGACCAACAGTATCCGGCACATTGAAGTGCCAGCGCATGTTGGGGTCACCTGTGGTCAGTGCCCTATCGTAGTAGCGCTCATTGGCTGCCACGATACCGACGGGAGTATATTCGCCGCCATCGACAACAGTGTTGTAAACACCTGCAAAATAGAAATCGTCATCAA
>JAAEZT010000034.1:7323-35819 GCA_018222765.1 bacterium
TCGCCGCCATCGACAACAGTGTTGTAAACACCTGCAAAATAGAAATCGTCATCAATATCACGTTCACCACCACTTGGTCCACCAACATTCGCTGGGTTGCCAGGAAGATCTTGGGTGCCGTTTTCTTGGACTCCCGAGACGAAGAAATCGGTTCCATTAAAGAAAGCAGCATCGTTGAAGATATTGTCGCCTTCTCCGTCCTGTCCGTCATCGTCAGTGCCCACGAACCATAAAGTCCCCTCGTCGCTGAAAGGTATGAAAATCCTGGCTGCAACTAAGATAGTTTGGGTTACTTCGGTGGTGTCGTTGGAAGTCACTGTTAACGTGGCGGAAACGCTCTGCTCGATCGCACTGGGAGTGAGGGTAACCTCGATTTGAGTATCCTCCCCCGGGGCCACGGTGATCGGGAGGGCTGGTGCATTAGTGATGGAGAAGAGGTCGGGATTGTCGCCCCCAAGCGTAAGTTCAGTAATGACGAGATCCTGTGTGAGTCCGGTATTCGAAAAAACGATGGTTTCGGTGGATGCTTCGCTTCCTATTGGAAAGTCTCCAAAGTTGACTGCTGTCGCTGCCGCGATGTTAGGGTCATCCTCGACGATGGGATCAGACGAGACCTCCAGTTGCACATAGTCTAGACTAGCCCAGCGGGCGCTGCCGGTTGGAGAGCTCCTTATTTCAACGTAGTGATCAAATCCTTCACCGACCTGCTCGACGCCACCGAAATCATCCAAGTCAAAATTCCAGCTTTGTGCTGATGAGAAATCAACATCCAAATGAGGCTGCATGTCCCCGATTTGTGTCCCGTTCACCCAGAAAGTGAGATCGTAGCTTGAGACGTCCGCGGTGTTTGTTTCGCTCAAATTGTGAAAGTCGATCGTGAAGGTAAAGTTGTCGCCTTCTGTCACGGTGTCGGGAAGATTGAAATGCCAGCGCATATTCGCGTCACCGTTGGTCAAAGCGCGTTCGTAGTAGGACTCATTTTCCAAAACTTCACCGACGGGGGTGTAAGTACCGCCATCGACTACTGTGTTATAAACACCCGCGAAGTAGTAATCATCATCAACATCACGTGGATTAGCCTGGTTTGCTCCGCCAGTATTTGCCGGGTTTCCAGGCAATTCGTTCTGAGGACCGAATTCACGAACGCCTGATACGCTGAAATCTGTCCCGTTGAAGGAGGCAGGATCATTCAATCCGTTTGCGGGATCACCATCGCCGTCTTGGGTCTGATCATCTGCTCCAATGTTCCAGAGAACTACTGCCTTGGCCGGAATCACCAAGAGCCCGAAGATTACACAGAATTTCATATTCATAGGGCCCCCGATTCAATAGGGAAATGACGATGACGCAACTAGAAAATGGTCTACTTCCAGGATCACAATGGAAAAGTCTTGGTGGTCGCTGCGGACCCCAAGACGTTTTCCCTTCTGCACCAAGTCGAGTTTGGCGATCGCACCGTATGTGACCAGTGTTGCAGTCTCCCTGGCGAACCACCGGATATTCCTCCGTAGCCAGAAGACGCTCTACTGCTTTGGGGAGTAGTTGAGCGCCTTTGATGGCTGGAGGAGAAAGGGGAGTCATCTGCGTTAGCTCACCGAGCTAACGCAGACGGCGTCGCAAGAGCTCGCTATTCCTCGGCAACACGGACTCGATAGAAGTATTTTTCGTTACCTGAGGCTGCTCCGAAGTCAGTGAACGATTGAATCTCGGACTCAGCCTCCAGAAAATCTTCGATTTCCAGCCATCCGCCGGGCTGACCGGTGGGGAGCAGCGATGTGCTGCGCTCTACCACATAGACCTCTCCGACCTTGGCTTGGAAGCTGAAGGTCACGTTGTCGTTTGTCGGATCCACCGCGATCTCCGTGATGATCAGGTCACGAATAGCGCCAGGGGTGATATCCAGTTTGGCATAGTCCAGACTGGCCCAACGTGCGCTGCCAGTGCTTTGGCTCCTAACTTCAACATAATGGTCGAAGCCAGGTCCGAGCTCGGCCACGCCGCCCAAATCATCAAGAGTGAAGTCCCAGCTTTGCGCGGCAGCGAGATTGTCATCAGTGTGAGGCTGCATCTCTCCGATTTGTTGTCCATCGACGAAGAAGGTCAGGTCGAATCCAGAGACTTCTGGAGCGTTGTCATCATTCACGCTGTAGTAATCGATGGTGAAAGTGAAGGCGTCGTTTGGACCAACAGTATCCGGCACATTGAAGTGCCAGCGCATGTTGGGGTCACCTGTGGTCAGTGCCCTATCGTAGTAGCGCTCATTGGCTGCCACGATACCGACGGGAGTATATTCGCCGCCATCGACAACAGTGTTGTAAACACCTGCAAAATAGAAATCGTCATCAACATCACGTTCACCACCAGATCCACCAGTATTGGAAGGGTTTCCTGGCAGGAAATCCTCCCCGCTTTCCTGGACTCCAGAGACGAAAAAATCGATTCCATTAAAGAAAGCAGCATCGTTGAGACTTGCGTCACCATCGCCGTCCTGTCCGTCATCGTCAGTGCCCACGAACCATAGAGTCCCCTCATCGTTAAAAGGTATGAAAACTCTGGCCGCAAGGAAGATAGTTTGGGCTGCTTCGGTGGTGTCGTTGGAAGTCACTGTCAAGGTGGCGGAAACGCCTTGCTCGATCGCACCAGGAGTGAGGGTAACCTCGATTTGAGTATCCGCCCCCGGGGCCACGGTGATCGGGAGGGCTGGTGCATTAGTGATGGAGAAGAGGTCGGGATTGTCGCCCCCAAGCGTAAGTTCAGTAATGACGAGATCCTGTGTGAGTCCGGTATTCGAAAAAACGATGGTTTCGGTGGATGCTTCGCTTCCTATTGGAAAGTCTCCAAAGTTGACTGCTGTCGCTGCCGCGATGTTAGGGTCATCCTCGACGATGGGATCAGACGAGACCTCCAGTTGCACATAGTCTAGACTAGCCCAGCGGGCGCTGCCGGTTGGAGAGCTCCTTATTTCAACGTAGTGATCAAATCCTTCACCAACCTGCTCGACGCCACCGAAATCATCCAAGTCAAAGTTCCAGCTTTGTGCTGATGAGAGAGCAACATCCAAATGAGGCTGCATGTCTCCGATTTGTGTCCCGTTCACCCAGAAAGTGAGATCGTAGCTTGAGACGTCTGCAGGGGTTGCTTCGTTCATATTATGGAAGTCAATCGTGAAGGTAAAGTTGTCGCCTTCCGCCACGGTGTCGGGGAGATTGAAATGCCAGCGCATATTTGGATCGTTGGCGGTGAGAGCTCGGTCGTAAAAGGACTCGTTTACCAAAACCTCACCGACGGGGGTGTAAGTACCGCCATCGACAACAGTGTTGTAAACACCCGCGAAATAGTAATCATCATCAACGTCACGCGCAGCATCACTGTCTATTCCGCCGATATTTGCCGGATTACCAGGGAGGTCCTGGAGGCCGCTTTCACGAGCCCCTGAGACGTTGAAAGCCACCCCGTCGAAGGTGGCGGAATCATTCAATCCGTTGGCAGGATCACCATTGCCGTCTTGGGTGCCATCATCTACCCCAATGTTCCAGAGAACTGCCGCCTTGGCGGGAAACACCAATAGGGCAAAGATTGCATAGAATTTCATAGTCATAGGACCTGTTAGCTAAGCGCAAAATAACGATGAAGCAACGAGAAATTAGAGAAGTTTCGGTTTTTTAAATTGAGCGTTGTAGTGAAAATCCAAAATTGCTTCTCTGGCTAAGATGAAGCTGGGTATTTCGATCATTGTCTCCGCGATCATCTTGGTCGGAGTGACCTTTCTCTTTTTTAGAGAGGGCCACCGTGAGAATCGCTCTGGTGATCAGGTCTCAGGGCGAATTTCTGGTCTTGTCGCGAGTGAGGAGCTGATCTTGAAGCTCACAAAGGAGCTCAAAGGCATTACCCGGGATCTGCAGAATTTCCGCGAACCAACTTTTGGTTCAGATTCTTTGAAAAAACTGACTTCCGAATGGGCCGACGGAGTGGATTATTTTGATAGCGCCTCTTTGAAGATCGTGAAGGGGGAGTTTTTGTCCGATAGTCAGGATGATTATGTGGCTGAAGTCGTATTTCATGCGGTGGCCCGGACCCAGAATGAAAAGTGGAGGGAGCGCTACTCTTCTTATCGGGTCTGCTGGTCCAGAAAAGAGGGGCGATATGAAATGGGCAATTGGACCCTGATCCGGGAAGTTGATGAGCCGGAAATCTCCCGGAAATATTTTCGCGACCGTTTGGTCGAAGCGCTGCCAGATCTCCCGACACGTCGGTTGCTCACTCAATCCTCACATCGGAAAGCATTGAGTTACTACTACAGCACCAATAAAACAAGGGCACCCTCGCAAGACTTTGAACCCATTGCAATGGGCTTCAAACCTGCGGTCTCAATAGTCGACGTCGATGGCGATGGTTGGGACGATATTTATATCATGGTTCGTCTGGAAAAAAATTTATTTCTGCACAATCAAGGTGACGGAACCTTTGTGGAAAAGGCTTCTGAACTTAAGCTTTCATTGCCGGGTAAATCAACCTGCGGAATCTTTGCGGATTTTGACAATGACGGGGATCCTGATCTGATGCTCGGAAGAAGTATTGAACGAATGACCTATCTCGAGAATTTCGAAGGTCGGTTTCGGGTCGTCGAGCAGAAAAAGACGGAGCTTCCTTTTTTAGCGACTTCTCTCGCTGCGGCAGATTATGACGGAGATGGTCTGCTTGATCTTTACGTCACGACCTACCGTCGGGGGAATTTGACCGGAGGAATTCCGGGGTTTGCCGGGGAGGAGGGGACGGATTGGTGTTCCAAATACCTGCCAGCTGAAGAGGCTAGGATGTTCCGAAAAAAGTATCAAGAATCTCGCCGGGAATCCCATGGGGGTTACCTGAATCAAACAGGCCCTCCTAATTGGCTTCTCAAAAATATGGGGAACGGGCAATTCGAAAGAGTCCATGCTGACGCCTCAATCAGTAGCTGGAAAAATTCCCTTCAAGGGACGTGGGGGGATTTTGATGAAGATGGAGATCCTGATCTCGCGGTGGCAAACGACTGGGCTGTTGATCACCTTTTTCGCAATGATGGAAAGGAGGGGTTTGTCGACATCGCTTCTGAAGTTGGTTTGGACCTGATGGGGTTTGGGATGGGCGCGTGTTGGGGTGACTATGACGGGGACGGTAAAGATGATCTTTTTGTGACCAATATGTTTAGCAAAGCAGGTCAGCGGGTTTTAGGCGATTTTGCAGAAGTTGATCCAAGCTTTGTCGAGGCGGCGTCTGGTAATTTCCTCTACCGCCAGAAAGGTGGGAAGTTCGAACAGCTTGCGGGATATGGGGGGGCAATGATTCCCGTTGCCAAATCCGGTTGGTCTTGGGGTGGTCAATTTGTTGATCTCGACAATGACCGGGATCTCGACATTCACGTCTTGAGTGGTTATTTTACTGCCCCTCGTTCGTTTGAATCGGATATTGATTTGTGAAGCAATCTTTGGCGCACGGTCGTGCGGCAGGATGAAAATATCAGAGGGGAATTCAATAAATCCAAAGCTTGGGATCGCGACCCTCAAACCGGGAGAGTCGATAACCTATTGGATGCTCGTGTCGAAGCTGGTGATGAGGTGGTTGACGGTAAACTTCGAGTTCACTCTCTGAGTGGTCACGAACGAAACAAGTTATACTTGAATGGTGGAAAGGGTTTGAACTTTTCGGACCGGTCCGGCCTCTCGGGCTTGGACGATGAGGCTGATGGGCGGGCATTTGCCGTCTTTGATTATGACCGGGACGGGTGGAGTGACCTTGTTTTGGTGAACGCGATGAACCCGCTGACCCGATTGTTTCACAATGAAATGAATAATGAAGATCGGAGCGGTAATTTCATCGCCCTTTCTTTCAAGGGGGGGAATCGCACGGCCATCGCGTCAGAGTGGAGTAATCGAGATGGATACGGAGCCCGCGTTGAAGTCAGGAAAGGAGAAGAGTTCATCGAGAGAGAGCACCGCTGCGGCCAGGGTTACGGTTCCCAAAATAGCGCTGTCATGATCGTGGGGATCGGCGACTGGGAAGAGGTTGATGAGGTGATCGTAAAGTGGCCTTCCGGAAGGAAATCCACGCATACCAAAGTTAAAGATGGAGAGTGGCTGACTGTCGACGAGCGGGGTGGTGAGGAACGAAAACCCTACCGTCGGAACGTGGAGCTAGAACAGAAATCTTTGTTGGGAAAAGCGGACTTTCCGCTCGGGTATTTATCAAAAGCTCGGCTGACGGTTTGGAAAGGAATGGCCACGTGGTGTCCCGCTTGCGCCCGTTACCGTCCTCATTTCGAGCAGCTCAAAGCGATGACCCAGGGGCTTGGTGTGGAATTCCGTGGATTTCCACTGGATGAAAAAGAAGACAGTGAAACGCTGGTCGCTTATCAGAATAAACATGATCTCCCATATACCTTGCTGACTGACACCTCGATGTTCGGTCGCAAAAAAACAGAGGTGTTTCTTCAGCGTTGGATCGGAGCCGCTGAGCTGCCTTATCCCACTTCTGTTGTAACGAATCATCGGGGAGAAGTTGTCTGGGTAGGCGCGGGTGCGCCGACGGTATCAGACCTCCGTCGTTTTCTTTCAGCGGAGTGATTGACCCATCCTTTCCTTCTTAGTCTTACGTGGATAGGTGGGGGCCTGTTCTATCGGGTTGTGAATGATTCGTCCGCAATGATGCTGATCACCAAATCACGCAACTTAAAATCATTCTTCTTTGAATTTTCCAACAGGCGGTGAATCATCTCCGAGTCGGAATAATTAGTCTCTCTTCCCAAGGCGTATTCAGAAAGCTTTGTCAGTAAATTCCTTGCGATCTTATCTTTGTCCTCGAGCATCAGGCTTTTCAGACCTTTCATACCATCGATAGTGCGTCCATCACGGTGCAGGGCGTCGGATTCGATCTCAGTCGTGTCAACAAACTCGCGGGTGATACGTTCTTTCTTCACCACTTTTCCATCCTTTTTTTCTTCGGGTATTTTGGTGACGACAAATTTCTGGTAAGAATCACGATACCGACCCAAGACATCAAAATTTTCCATAGCCAAACCAAAGGGATCCATTTTGCTGTGGCAGGAGGCGCAGGCCGCCTGATTGCGGTGCTCGTTGATGCTGTCTTTGATTGTGAATGTTTCCGTGGGCGCTTCAAGGGCCTCAATTTTGAGATTTTCAGGAGTCTTCAACTCCAGCCCATAGATACTTTTTGCCACCCAGGCGCCCCGATAGAAAGGGTTCGTGAATTCGCCATTAGTGGTCATCATTAAAACTCCTGCTTGTGTGATAAGGCCGCCGCGCAGGGACTCCTTATCCAGCATGACTTTTCGAAATGCTCTTTCGCGCCGCAATTTTTTGTCCTGCTCAATTTTACTGGATCCCTTCGGCAACTTTTCCTCTTCAGGAAGTTCCAGTTTGTAAATTTCGTTCAATGGTTTGTTGATCACCACAAAATCAGAATCGATGAAATTTAGAAGGCTGAGGTTTTCATCCAAGATGACCTTGAAGAACTCGATACTTTCCTGCTCCATGAAGGGTTTGAGTCGTGCAGTTTTTTCGCCAAGCTTATCCTTGAAGGTGTGCGCGAGAATGTCGGCCTGAAGATTGACGAGGTCAATTTTGTGAAGCTCAAGCCATTGCCCGGTAAAATTAGAAATGAAACGTTGAGCTTTTGGGTCTCGCAGCATTCTCAAGGCTTCCTCTGAGCGAACGCTTGGATCCTTTAGCTTTCCCTCGGACGCCAGCTTAATCAAACGATCATCGGGAAGCGAATTCCACAAAAAGTAAGATAACCTCGAGGCGATCGCATAGTCATCGAGGTTTGGTGAATCACCTTCGTATTTGTAGAGAAACTTCGGCGAGCAGAGCATCATCGTCAAAGCGTCTTGCACCGCATCAAAGACGTTTTGATCCGTTTCATATCTCTTCCTAGCGACCTCAAAATAGCGTTTGAGTTCCTCGTCACTGACCGGTCGTCTGAAGAGTTTCGTAGCGAGCTTCCTAATGAAGTTTCGGCATTCTTCGTGGGGATCGTCTCCCTTCGGGCCGACATGGTAGGTACGGTAAAAATTGTTATTGGGAGGCCAGCTCTCATGGAAGGGTCCGGTCACTTCCGCGGAGACGAAGTGCAAGCTCGTCCTGGGTAATTCGGCGAGCCTCTTATCTCTCGGCAGCGGGGGAATCCGCGTGAGCTTGCTGAGATCCTTGGGCAAGGGATAGAAATAGTTGTGGCTATAAAGAACAAGATTCTGGCCGGGTTCCAAATAAACCCGGACTTTATCTTTTAATAAAAATTCATGGGTGCTCAGCGGCTCCCTGCTAATCTTAGGGTCGACATTGGTAGTAATTCTGATGCGTTCATTCTCTTCTCCCAAGTTTACTTTGAAACTGAGGTCGCGTTCCTGGAACTTAATGGCTCGATCGTAGAAAGTGAAATGCCCATTGATTTTCACGTCGTAGTAGCCGGGTAGTTTCACGTCATAAGCGAATCCATTTCCGCGGGAATAATCCCGGTAATAAAACCCCTCTGTTGTTAAGCCGTCATTGGTGGTTTCATAGTAGGCAAATCCTTTACTACCTAATCTGCGCACTTTGGAATTCTTGTAGGTATAAAGGTTTGTTGATGGCTCTGGCATGCTTCCTAAGACTTTCCCGGCGATTCCCGAGGCGACCCGGAAATAGCTATCCATGGCATAGGGAGACATCACGAGCTTATCGCCTTCGTTGTCAAAGCCATCTCTGGTGTTGTCGACCGGCAAGTGGTTTTTGACCTCGAGGTTCGAGAAAAAAGCATCGTTGATCGTGTTCTCATATTCCGCGCGGTTCAAACGCGTGAGGACCCCGGGCAGCTTTTCTTTGATCGAGAAATATTGTTCGGCCAGCAGTTGCTCGAAGGCTTCCAGTTCCTGTGTCGATGGTTTGTTCTTTGCCTTCTTTGGCGGCATTTCCTTCTCTTTAACGACCGTTAAGAGGTCATTCAATAGGTCGTGGTCAGCCCAATCATTTGCATCGAATATTTCGAGGTTAACATTACCTTTGGTCTTTTCGTTACCATGACAGCTTACGCAATGGGAGCTTAAGAAGGCTTTGCTCTGGTCGAGCTTATCAGAGGCAAGCGCGGTGGCACTGCAGAGAGCCACGGTCACCGGTAAAGCGAGGAGGGAAGGGGGTCTCATGGCGCCATTCCTTTTTTGTCGGAGTGATTGTGCTCGCGATTTTAGAGATTGGCACTCCTGCTACTGGTGCCAAAGCGTTCTGTTTCGACACCCAGATGTTGCAAAGCTGCAAGGTAGATGTTGTTACGGTTATCGGTGCCGTTGAACTTAAGGTGTTTACCGTGCTCAAAGCCACCACCTGCAACAATGACGGGGTTATTCTTCATGCCATGAGGTCCTTCCTCCCTACTAATACTCAGGGAGCTGGTGATCAGACAAACTGTTTGATCCAGTAGGGTGCCGCCTGCTTTGGCCTTGGTCGATTTAAGTTTTTCAAGGAAGCGCGCAGTCTGCATCATATAGGCTTGGTCAGCCTCGATATTCTTAATAAATCCCTCCTCGGTTTTCACTGCGTGGGAATCCGTATGATGGCCAAGCCAATTCCATTCGCCATAAACATTGGCTACCCGAGTGATGTCGAATTTGAATGCCAGAAAGAGTAAATCCAAATAGGTGGAACGTTCATTGAAATAGGTACATTTGAGAATCTTCTGGAGATACTCGGTCAGGCCGTCAGTCTTGAATGGCACGTTTTCGGGGAAAGGTACGTCTACCTGCTTTTCGCTCAACCAACGTTCGGATCTCTGGAGAGACTTTTCAGATTCGCGTAGGCTGGAAAAGTATTCGTCCAGTTTTTCCCGGTCCCCCTCCGAGACTTTACGCATCATGCTCTTCGCCTCATCTCTCGTTGCATCGAGCATGGATTTTTTGAGTGCCAGTAGTTCTCCTCGCTTTTTCTTGTCGACCTTACCAAAGATCGTTTCGAATAAAATCTGTCCATTTGTGATTGGAGAAACCGGAAGTCCACCTTTCCACGAGATACCGTAGGAGTGTCTCTGTTCGACGACCAGGTTTCGAATGCGCGTGTCATTGCCAATGTGAGAAGCCGCAATTTCATCCACCGAATCTTGAATCAATTGAGGATTTGTGTGGTCCGAATATTCCGCAAAAGCATACATCGTGCTCTCGTGATTCCCGTAGTTCCTCAAGTTTGTACAGAGCGTGAAATCATCCTTTAATTTTTCCAGGGGCTGGAAAGTCGAGGAGCTTTGGTAAGCCTTGCCGGTCGACGTGGGGAAGTTGTCAGAGCACATGCCATTGCCGATGTTCATGCAAAACAAACGATTCGCCTTCACCTCATCATCGCCCTCGGCCTCTTGACCAAAGCTCTCCAAAGCGGGGAGCATCAAGATACAACCCGCTGACTTCAAAACATCTCGTCGGTTCATCGGTGCTCCTGTTCGTCTTTCAGGTCTTCTCATAATCGATCTTTAGCAAGTTAGGTTGATTTGGATAGAAAATACTCTCTAAGCCACTTTCTAATTGACGCTTTCTAAGTGGTGTTTAGAAAAGTGTCAATGATTGAATCTCCGGTTGCCTCTGAGTTGCTTTCAAAGATCAACGAACGCCGTGTTTTGGAGTTCGTGCAACGTAATGGACCAAGCTCGCGAGCGGTGATGGCGCGTGGAAGCGGGATGAGTGCACCAACGGTTTCGAAGGCGGTTGCCTCTCTGATTCGAAACGGTCTCCTGGAGGAGACAAAAGCTTCAAAGGAGGGGTTCGGTCGTCCCGGGAAGTTGCTACAACTCTCTGAGCAAAAAGCCAATGTCCTCGGAGTGGTCATCGATGCCGATACCTGTTGGATTGGAAGTGCCCGTCTCGACGGGACCGTCTCAGAAGAGCAATCCATTTCCTTTCGCACGCCGAAAAACTACGATGGCCTGCTGCTGGCGGTAGTCAATGGGCTTGCTGAGATTGCCGGGAATGCAACGATTGATCTGAGCGAGCGGTTTCGGGGGCTTGGCTTGAGTGTTCCAGGGCTCTTTAACTCTCGGGTCGGGGAGACGGTGATGTCGCCGAATTTGCACCTCTTGGACGGGCAACGGCTCGCGGCCGACCTCTCCAATGAAATTGGTCTGCAATGTATCGCCTTGCAAGAATCCCATGCCCTTTGTGTCGGTGAACGGAGGTATGGGGCGGCCCGAGGAATGAATGATTTTGCGATGCTTGATGTCAGCACGGGGCTGGGACTTGGAATTGTGAGCGGAGGCCACCTTCTCACTGGCAACAGTGGTATGGCGGGTGAGTTGGGGCACATCACAGTCGTGCCCAACGGATTGAAATGCGGTTGCGGCAATCGCGGTTGCCTCGAAACCGTCGCCACCGACACGGCCTTTGCTAAGCTGATTTCGAAAGAACTCGGCCGGAAGGTTGGGGTTCAGGAAGCGCTTGCGATATCCACTGTGAATGGTTCTGAAGAGGTGATCGCGCAGACTGTTGATTATCTCGCGATTGCGGTCTCGGCGGTGATTAATATTTTTAATCCCGCGACCCTCTTTCTCCATGGACAGCTCATGAATTCCGACCCGCAGATTTTTAAGCGCGTGATGAAGCAGGCGAAGAAACGAACGCTTTCGCCTTCGTTTCAAGATTGCCAGATTCTCCAGTCGCAGGGAAATAAGCGCCTTGGAGCAGTCGCCGGAATCATCGACCATTTGGCCAATGAGTTGGCTCCTGCATATACGACAATCGGCAATGGGAATGCCGAACAAGCTTCTTGAATTTATGAAGACTCGAACTCTCTCCATCTCGCTGATCGCCGTTGTCTCTGCCGTGCTGTCGGTTTTTTCTGCGCCCAAAGTTGAACCCAAGCCCGAGGCGAAGGAAGGCGCGATTCGTGTGTTGTTCCTCGGCCACGAGAGCGAGCATCACAATAGCAACAAATACTACCCGATGTTGGCGAAGGGGCTTGGGCGGGATGCGATCTACTTTGATTACGTGACGAGCGTCGAGGAGGCGTTCGGTGACGCGGAGTATTTAAACAGGTTTGATGCGGTCCTGCTATACGCTAACCATGGCGCGATCACGCCCAAGCAGTGGAAGAACCTGAAGGGCTTCGTCGAGAGCGGCGGAGGCTTCGTCCCGGTGCATTGTGCGAGCTGGTGCTTTGGGAATGAGCCGGGTTTCGACAAGTTGGTTGGCGGCCGCTTCGATAGTCATAAGACCGGCACCTTCACCGCCAAGGTGGTCGACGGCAAACACCCCGCGATGGACGGAGTGCAGGAGTTCGAAGCCTGGGACGAAACCTATAAACACAGGAACCATAACGAAAAGGACCGCACGGTATTGATGGTTCGCGAGATCGCTGGAAAGGATGACAACATTATCGAGCCCGAACCGTGGACCTGGGTGCGGACGCAAGGGAAGGGGCGCGTATTTTACACTGCTTCAGGACACGACGAACGGGTGTGGAGGCAGTCGGCCTTTCACCAACTGCTCAAGGCGGGAATCGTTTGGTCGGTGGGAGATGCGAGGAAGCGGTCGTATGAAAAGTTTATCGCTGGCCGGGCGCCACTGAAATACGAGAAGCGCGATAATATTGCCAACTACGAGAACCGTCCGGAGCCACTGCCCTACCAATTTCCGCTCTCTGCGAAGGATAGCATGGATTACACTCAGGCGCCGGTTGGCTTTCGCTTGGAGTTGTTCGCGAGCGAGCCCGACATCATCAACCCCATCGGCCTTGCGTGGGACGAACGAGGACGGCTTTGGGTCGCGGAGACGATCGACTATCCCAACGAGATTACCGCCGATCGAAAGGGCAACGATACCATTAAGATTTTGGAAGACACCGACGGCGACGGCAAGTGTGACAAGGTGACGGTGTTTGCCGATGGACTCAACATTCCGACTTCGCTGACCTTTTCGCGCGGTGGGATCATTGTCGCGCACGCACCGGATTTTCTGTTCCTCAAGGACACCGACGGGGACGACAAAGCCGACGTGCGGGAGGTATTGACGACCGGGTGGGGGATTGGCGATACCCATGCCGGGCCTTCGAACTTGCGCTATGGATTCGACAACTGGATCTGGGGTTCGGTGGGCTATTCGTCTTTTAACGGCACGGTCGGCGGCGAAAAAAAGCGCTTCGGATCGGGTGTGTTCCGCATGAAGCCGGACGGATCTCAGTTGGAGTTTATGCACCAGTTTAACAACAACACCTGGGGGGTGGGCTTCAATTCGGCTGGTGACGTGTTTGGCTCGACTGCCAACAACAATCCCAGCTTCTTCTGTGGCATTCCCGCCACCGCCTACGGAAGTGGCAAAAAGGGGATGAGCGCCAAGATGATTGCGACTGATCGTTCGTTCCATCCGATCACGCCGAACATTCGTCAGGTGGACGCATTCAATAACTACACCGCGGGTGCCGGGCAGACCGTGGCAACCTCGGCGGGATTCCCGGAGTCTTTTCGTGAAGAGGTGGCGTTCATCAGCGGGCCGACCGGGCATCTCTTGGGGAAATATCATCTCTCCCGCGACGGATCGGGCTACAAAGCTAAAAACGGCTTTGCCTTTCTTGCTTCGGCCGATGAGTGGTTCTCTCCGGTTGCGGCGGAAGTGGGGCCCGACGGGAATCTGTGGGTCGCGGATTGGTACAATTTCATCATCCAGCACAACCCGACACCGAACAAGGGCCGCGCTGGCTATGACGCGAAGAACGGGAAAGGGAACGCGCATATTAATCCGAATCGCGATCGCGGTCATGGCCGGATCTACCGCGTGGTATGGGATAAGGCACCGGAGTCGAAAATCAAATCACTGGCTGGCGCGAGCGACGCCCAACTAGTGGCGGCAATGGACAGCGACAATTTGTTCTGGCGCCAAACCGCACAACGCTTGTTGGTCGACGGCGGCAGGAAGAGCGCGGCGGGAGCCTTGAAATCGAAAATTAAGGCTGGCGGTGCCGGGGCGATTCAGGCGCTCTGGAGCACTCAGGCACTCGGCGAACTCGACACCGAGACTCATCAGCTGGCCTTGTTGAGCAATGACCCCGCGCTCCGCCGCAACGCGATCACCGCGTTGGGCAACGACGCGGCTGCGCTGCAATTGTTCTTTGATACTGCCGTGGTGCAGGACGATGATTTGATCGTGCGTCTCGCCGCCTTCAATAAGATGGGGGAGTTTGAGAATAAAGAGACGGTCGCGCTGGCAGCGAAGAAGTTGATCGCCGACCCGGCCAATGCTGCTGACATGTGGCTCTCGCAGAGCCTGCGCAACGCTGGGGCCGGGGCCGTGAAGAAAGGTCCTTCGACTTTAGGCGAGGAACTGATCGCCAATGGTTCCTTCGAGAAGTTGGCTGGTGAAATGCCTGCCGGATGGTCCACCCGTGCCTTCCGAGGAACAGCACAGCACCAAGTGTCGGAAGTGACACGAACGGGTAAGCGCTCAATCGAAATTTCGGCCGACAAGGCCGCCGAGTTTGGGGTGCACCTTAATGTCCCGGTGGATCGCAATGCGGAGTATGAACTCAGCGCCTGGATCAAGACCGAAAAGGTGGCGGGGGGAGGACGCGGCGCACAGTTATACCTCAGTGGTCATCCCGACAGCCCGGGCAGCAAAGCCGTGAAGGGCACGCAAGGTTGGACTCAGATTAAAATGCGTTTCAACACCGGGTCGGCAAAGTCGGTTAATATCCACTGCCTGTTCGGGGGCTGGGGTGTCGTCACTGGTAAGGCGTGGTGGGATGATGTCAGTCTGCGTAAGGTCGAGTATGAGGTCATCGCGAGCGACGAACCGGAGGTCGTCAAAGGTGATGTGAAACGCGGTAAGAAAATCTTCACAACGCATCCGATCGCCAATTGCGCGCGCTGCCACGCCGTAGATGGCGTCGGCGGAGTGATCGGGCCCGCGTTGGACACCATCGCGAGGCGCAAGAAAGAGGGCTATATCTTGCAGAGCCTGGTCGATCCGGGCGCGACAATTGCTGAAGGCTTCCAGGGTAAGGTATCCCCGATGCCTCCGATGGGGGTGCTCTTGAAGCCGCAAGAGTTGGCCGACGTGATGGCCTACCTGATGACCCTTAAATAAAGAAAATATCTGGGCCCGTGAAACTACTAGCAAAAACACTTCGCCGATCCGGCTGTCTGGGACGTTACGCCCTGCTACTGTCGCTGACCACCCACAGTGTCGCGGCCGTAGATCATTCTCAGGGAAGCAAGATCAGCCCAGTCAAAGTATTGGCGGATCGCGTCCGCGGACATGTGAAAAGTCAGCCGCTCAGATTTCCCAATCAGCATTGGGTTCGAGGCGCGTATTATGCGGGTCTCATGGCCATGTATGAAAGCACGTCGGATCGCGCCTACCTGGATGATTGCATGAAATGGGGAAAGCAGGTTTCCTGGAGGATTAATGAGCAGGGGGGCGGGCCCTATGAAAGCGGGGCTTATCCGCTGATTTGCGGCCAGATTTGGTATGGGTGTTATCAGGCAAAAAAAGATGAGCTAATGGTGAAGCCCACCCGTGCGTTTCTCGAAGATCCAAAGGTTGAGAATCCGGTATCCGCCCCGGGGAAATGGTATTTGGAAAACACGGGACATCGCTTTGTCGATGGACTGTTTACCGCACCGCCGCTGCTCGCGATGCTGAATCAAATGACGGGCGATGAAAAATATGTGGATTGGATGAATGCCTGCTTTTGGGACGTGCACAAAGAAATCTTTGACCACGATGCGGGACTGTTCTACCGGGACGTGCGTTCCAAACCCCGGAAGACGAAAAACGGGAAAAAAGTGTTGTGGTCCCGGGGCAACGGGTGGGCGTTTGGCGGGTTAACCCGAATCTTAAAATATCTCCCCGAAAATCATGCAAGCTATGCCCGCTATCAGGCATTGTATGTTCAAATGGCCGAGTCACTGGCAAAGCGACAACAAGCCGATGGGTTCTGGCGAAGCAACCTCGATGATCCTGAGCAATTTACCATGAAGGAAAGTAGCGGAACCGGGTTCTTCTGCTACGGCATCGCCTGGGGAATCAATAATGGGATCTTAAACAAAGAGCGCTTTCTTCCGATTGCAAAAAACGCATGGACGGCACTTGCTTCAGTTGTAAACGAAGACGGACAGGTCGGATGGAGTCAACCCGCCGGTGGTGGTCCCGGCAAAGTTGCCGAGGCAGACACCTCGAAATTTGGTACCGGTATTTTCCTGCTAGCCGCTAGCGAGATTCATCTACTTTTTGCGAATGAAGGAGACAAATAATGAATCGAACGATGCTGGCAATGATGGCTCTTGCCACGTTTTTAAGGAAGGGGGCGATTTTTTTATGGTGATTGAGTTACGTACTGGAACACATTCAGCGGCCAGTGGTGATTCCGCCTGGCTTGGCTGGAAGGATAAGGGAGGAGGAACCCGCCGACGCCCAGAGCCTGAGGTAGGCCGAAGCAAAATTCTCTCAAAACAACATATCGATGAAAAAGGAACTAAGGATGATGAAACGCACGATAGTAATTCCCGCAATCTTTGCACTCACCGCCGCGTCGAGTATTGCGGCGGACAAAAAGACTCTTAGCTGGGAGTTCGGTGACGGCCAAACTCATGGCTGGCAGATCGTCTCTGGTGAAGTCGGCTTCTACGACGGAGGGATGGCGAGCACGACCTACGAGACACGCGATGCGGAGCAAACGACTTTTCTGGCACGCTCGCCGATGTTCCGGCTCAACGGCGGAGGCGGACTGGAGATCACTCTGAAGGGCGGGATGGGGAAGCCTTTGCCAGCCACCGCACGTGAAGTTTTGGCCAATCCGCGGACCAGTAATGGTGGGCCAATGGGAGTGGCCTTGCGCCGCGTCACCGACGACGCCTATGTCCTGTTTTTCGAGAAATCGAAAACCCACCAGCAGACCATCAAGGTCGCCAAGGAGGAACTCGACAAGCTAATCGCGCGTTCGCACGACGAGGTTTACACGCTCGACCTGGTCGATGGCTTGCATGGGGGTTGGGGACACCTGCCGCTGGTCAGGGCTTCGGTTGCCGCTACGCCGGTTGGGCAGTTGCCGAAGCCGCCTGCGGGATTCGGCGCTCCGGCGCGGCATCTCTTCCTCGGTTCCAAGCACGGCAAATTGGAATTCGACAAGAATGAGCTGTGGGCGACCCCGGGCAGCAAGGTTTCTCTGACCTTGTTTAATTCAGACGAGATGGCGCACAACTTGATCCTGTGCAAGCCGGACGACAAGGTGGCTAATGAATTGGGTGAATATGTGATGGGCAACCTCGCCGAAATGATCAAGCGCGCCTACGTGCCGTCGGACCCTAGGGTGATCGCTCACACCGATCTTGTGGCACCGGGCACATCGGACACGATTTACATCACGGTACCAAATACGCCGGGCGACTACCCTTACGTGTGCACCTTTCCGGGCCACCATCTGTTGATGCGCGGCGTGCTGCACGTCACCGCAGAGCTACCGAGTCCGAAGGTCGATGTTCTGAAACCGCCGATGCCGGGTGATGTTTTCCGAATCACGGTCAAAGACCGGCCGGTCATCTTGCGCGGCTCCCTTAATGGTTCTGGGCCGGCGAGTATTTGTGTGGGCACCCTGTCCGGTTCGCAGTTTGCTTTCGATACCGCCCGCTGCATCGTGGCCAAGACCTGGATGTCGCCGAATGGTGAACTGGTGAATACCAAGCCGGCGTGGGACGGACGCGGAGGAAATTTCATACAGATCATGGGGCAGGGAAGGTTCTCGGCCACCAAGGACGCCCAGCCCCTGGATGTCGGTGGTGGCGATGTGTCCCCCGACTTCCTCGGTTACGAGATCGGCGACGACGGTTACCCGAGTTTTCACTACAAGCTGGGTGCCAGCACCGTGCTGGTAAAGGTCGTGCCTGCAGGCGACGGCCTCGACGCAAACTTTACTCTGAAGCCGACGCCGTCCGGTGCCACCTACACTCTTGGCGAGACCCAGAGCATCGGCGAGGCCACAGAGCGGGGGACCGCGGTCAAAGTCGGCACCAACTTCACTGTTCATTTCAAAACCAAGTAACCATGCGAATTCATATTCTTAGATTCTTTGCCATCGCCGCGGCTCTCAGCTCCGCGCGCGCCGCCGACCCTGACTACAAGATCACTAATATCCCGGCACCTGATGGTGTCTTGTTGGAAGTTGGTGGTATGGACTGGATGCCCGACGGACGTCTGATGATGTGCACCCGCCGTGGTGAGATCTGGTCGTTCCAACCCGAGAAGTCCGAATGGAAACAGTTTGCCTCTGGCCTGCACGAGCCGCTCGGACTTGTGGCCGGCAAAGACAATAGTGAGATCTACGTGTTGCAGCGGGCCGAGCTGACCCGGATCACTGATACCGACAAGAACGGGATCGCGGAGCGCTTCGAAAGGTTTGGCAAGGGCTGGGGTTACACCGGCAACTACCACGAGTATGCCTTCGGTTTGGTTCGCGACAAGGAAGGCAGCTTCTACGGTGCCTTGGGCTTGGGTTACTTTCCCAAAGGTGAACCTTTCAAACCGACGTGGTGCAGCCACGGCAACGTCCCTTGGCGCGGCTGGTTGTTCAAGATCACCTCCGATGGCAAATACGTGCCGCTCAACCCCGGTTGCCGCGAGCCGAACAGCGTCGGCATTAGCCCCGACGGTGACGTCTTCGTGACTGACAACCAAGGGAGCTACGTCCCCAGCGGAGTCCTCAACCACGCCGAACCCGGAGCCTTCCTCGGTCACCCGGACGGGTTGATGTTCGACAAACGCCACCCGGACGCGGCGAGCTACGATATCGAAAAGCTCAACTCGCTGCGCAAGCGGCCGGCGCTTTACCTGCCATACCGAGAGATGGGTATGTCTTGCACTGCGCCCCGCTGGGATACCACCGGCGGTAAGTTCGGCCCCTTCGCGGGCCACGTACTGATCGGTGACGTCAACACCCCGAAGATCAACCGGGGCACTTTGGAAAAGGTCGATGGCCAGTTTCAGGGCGCCGCCTACCCCTTCATTGAAGCGGGCGAACTGGGAGGCGGATCGAACCGCATGGCCTTCCACCCGAAAACCGGCGCGCTCTATGTCGGCCAGACCGCCCGTGGCTGGGGGTCGGGCCACGGATTAAAAATGATCGAGTGGACAGGCAAGACCTCAATGGGTCTGCAGGAGATCTCGCTCACCAAGGACGGATTCAAGATCACCTTCACTCAGCCTGCCGCTGAGGTGAAGGCTGAGTCGTTCAAGGTCGACAGCTGGGTCCCGGAATATACCGGTAACTACGGCTCGAAACGGCTCGATAAGAAGAATCACCAAGTGAGCGGGGTAAAGCTTTCCGCCGACGGTTTGGTCGCCGAGTTCGCCGTCGAGGGGCTGGCCGGCGACCGCCTGTTCCTGATCGAGGTGCGCGACGTCGTCTCGAAGAGTGGTGGGGCGATACGAAACGGGAAGGCTTACTATACTCTCAACCGCCTCCGCAAATAGGGCGCGCCAGGATGAATCATCAAGGCTGGATCAATTTGCTTCCGACTACACTTTTACTGTGCTGTGCGATAGCACCCTCGTTGGCGGACGATAAGCATGCTGCGCCGTTGCAGAAGGCAGCTGAGCATGTTGCTCCGGCAACGGAGCCTTTCACCATCGCGGTTTTGCCCGACACCCAGTTCTACTGCGATACTCGACTCAAGCTATCTGCCAAGTGGGGTAATGGAGATCTACGGCGTTACTTCTTCAAACAAACAGAATGGGTCCGCGACAACCAGGAGCGTCTCAACATCGCTTTTCTCGTCCACGAAGGAGATCTCGTGCAGGCGGACGCTCCGGAGGAATGGGCCATCGCCAAGGAAGCGATGTCTGTCTTGGACGGGAAGGTTCCCTATAGCATGTGCCTGGGAAACCATGACATGGGTTTTGAGAAGGCGGATAACAAATATGGCGGTAATATCGGCGTCAACCGGACCACGCATTTCAACACCTACTTTCCTCGTGAGAAATTCGCAAAACGACGCGAATTTGGCGGCACCTTTGATCCGAAGCGCCATGACAATTCCTGGTATCATTTCGCAGCCGCAGGGATGAAATTCCTGATCGTTTCCCTCGAATGCAAACCGCGCGACGAAGTGCTGGAATGGGCGAACCAGGTGGTCTCGGAGCACCCTGACCACCGTGTCATTGTCCTGACGCACGCCTATCTGAACCCGAAAAAATCAAGAAATACCTCGGGTGGAGTGAAGGCCAAAGGCAACTCCGGTGAGCAGACGTGGCAAAAGTTCGTCAAGAAGCACAAGAACATCTTCATGGTTCTCTGCGGTCACCATACTGGAGAGGCCATTCGCACCGACGCCGGAGATCACGGCAACCAGGTTCACCAGATCCTGTGCGACTACCAGGGGATGAACAACGGCGGTGAGTCCTGGCTGCGCTATATGACCTTCAATCCGGAGGCGAACAAGATCAGCATCTACACCTACAACCCCGCCCTCGACAAATTCATGGATCGTCCTTCCAGTAGGTTTGACTTGGACTATCCGATGACAGGTGCCCCAAAAAGCACGCGACCAAGTGCTGCGACTGATCCGCAATTGAAAGCTGAATAAACACTGGAAATCATAGCGAATCCGAATGAAGAAACATACCAACCTCACCCTTTTTTCCGCCATCGCGGTGGCCTTGTCCTCGTTGTCCCAGTCTGCCATCGCGGACGATGCCGGCGCAGCGCATCCTTCGACCACCGCCCAGGTTCGCCTGGCATCGTGGTGGTTCACCCGTCACGCGGAGAAGATCGCGGAAATTGAAGCGGCCAACGATCCCAAGAAGGACAAGAAAATCGAACTCTTGATGGTCGGCGATTCGATCACCAATAATTTCGATAAGGGAGGCCCTGGCGAGCCTGTCTGGGCAAAACACTTTGCCCCTCTCAATGCTCTGAACCTCGGGTTTGGCGGTGACCGGACCAACCATGTTTTGTGGCGGCTCGATCACCTCCCTGCGCTCAAGACAGCTCCCTTGGCGGCTTCGCTCATGATTGGCACGAACAATATTTGTTGGGGGAGCGACAAACCCAAACAGGCTGCCGATGGGGTCCAAGCGATCGCGAAGAAGCTCAATACGATGTATCCCGAGATGAAAATCCTCGTCCTCGGAGTGTTTCCTCGGCGTGCTAATCTTGATCATCCACACCGCAAACAAATTATCGAACTCAACTCGTATCTCCCCGATCTTCTCAAGGACATTCCTAATGTTACTTTCCTCAACATCGGGGCAAAGTTCCTCGACGAAAAGGGTTTCCTATCAAAAGAAATGATGCCTGACACGACCCACCCGAGCAAAAAAGGTCACGAGATCTGGGCCGGGGCAATTGTGCCCACACTCAAAAAGATGATGGGGAAATAGAGATCGTAAAAATCAACAACGCACTCCAATGAACATGAAAAAAGCAAGCTTACCACTCTTCCTCGCGCTTTGTATGCCAGTCATCGCTGAGAACAAATTCGAGGGGGCGCTCAAGCCCTTCATGGGCGAGCCGGAATTCGAGATCCAACAAGTTTTCAAAGGTGGCCGTTTCCCCAATCTTGCGGTCGCTACCGACGGCACGGTCCTCGCGATATTCGGCAAGGACGGGGTGAGCTTGAAGCGCAGCGAAGACGGGGGCAAGACTTGGGGCGAGCCGATCGTGATCGCCAATCCCGGCTTCATGGGTGGCGGGGTGACCGTCGATGAGAGTACGGGAGACATCTTGGCATTTATCGAAAAGAACCATCCTCCAGCGACGCTGACGATCTACCGCAGCAAGGATCACGGAAAGACGTGGGCCGCGCAGCAGGACACCGTGATCAAACCCGACAGCCAGGGCCACGTGCCATCAATGCATATGAACGACCATGGCATCACTCTTCGCCATGGAGACAAAAAGGGCCGGTTGGTGCGGCCCTCGCGCTGGTATGGAAAACGGAACGCGCGCGAGGAGTGGCCGACGCACTACACCAACGCGATCTTCAGCGACGACGGCGGCCAGACTTGGCAGGCGAGCGAGCCCTTCCCGGAAATGGGCACGGGCGAAGCGTGTATCGTCGAACTCTCCGACGGGAGCCTTTACTACAACTCACGCGTGCACTGGGACAAACGTCCAAATTTCACTCGCCGCCGCGAGGCACGCAGCGCGGACTTCGGCGCGACCTGGAGTGACTTCCGCATCATCGAAGCCTTGCCCGACGGTCAGCAAAACCGTTCATACGGCTGCATGGGAGGGCTGACGCGTTTGCCTGTTGCCGGCAAGGATATCCTCATCTTCAGTAATCTCGACACCCCTAAGCCAAGCCGTGAGCAGGGGACGGTTTGGGCTAGCTTTGACGGCGGGAAGACTTGGCCGGTGAAGCGTCTCGCTAACCCTGGGCCGAGCGGTTACTCGTCGATGAACGTTGGCCGCCCCGGCACGCCGAGCGAGGGCTGGATCTATTTCATGCCGGAGGCCGGCGGCGCCAAAGTCGCCCGTTTCAATCTCTCATGGATCGTTCAGGGCGGAGAGGCCAGCGGCGACGGCAAAGTTCCCGGATGGGCGAAATAGGGAGGTGTCCTGCCCAGCAAACAGGGCTCGTTTGATCAAGCGTTGAGGAAGAGAAATGCATTGATAGAGCGTCTGGTTTCGAATCGCCCAACACGGTGGGCTGTAGGGAGGAGTTTTAGGTTAAGCCAAGAATATCGGGGGAATTAGCGCAGGGCCGGGGCTTTCGTTGCGAAATTTGCGGCGTGGATTGCCTGTTTCTTCAAGGGTTTGGAGCCAATTTAAAGAAATAGTAAAAAAAAGGAGTCGAAATTTGATTTTTGGGCGATGAGTAGAGAATGATGATCAAGAAGACCTGTTTTTGTTTTGCTTCAATGATTTCGGCGGCCTTGTTGGCCGAAGCCGTTTCCTCTGGTGGGGATAAGGCCAACGAGTCCGTGATGGTTCTCGCGGACTTTGATGGTGAAAAGGTGGCTGAAGGATGGAAGACCGTGAACGATAATGTGATGGGTGGCCGTTCCAAGGGTGGGCCCAGTTTTAGCGATGGAGTTTTGACGTTTTCAGGAGCCACGAACACTAACGGAGGAGGTTTCTCTTCGATCCGGACCCAGCCCGGTAAGTTTGATCTCAGTGGAAAAGACGGCTTGCTGATCCGCGCCCGGGGCGATGGCCGGACCTACAAGGCGGAATTGAGGACGGACATTAAGATGAGGAGTTGGGAACTTCCTTTCAGGGCTGATTTTACCACGGTCAAAGGAGAGTGGCGGGAGTTTTTCGTTCCCCTCGGTTCCTTTAAGCCGACCTTCTTTGGTCAAAAGCTTCCGGTAGCACCAGCACTTGATCCCGCCAAGGTAAGTTCAATGGGATTCATGATCTATGACAAGAAGGATGGCGCGTTTTCCCTTGAAGTCGACTGGGTCAAAGCGGTGGCGCAGAAGCCAACTGGCTCTCAAACGGAGGATGATACCATCGTGGGCAAAGCGCTTGCGGATGGTCGGTTTAACACGCTTGCGGCAGCTCTCACCGAATCGGGTCTGCTTGAGGTTTTACAGGGTGATGGACCCTTGACTGTTTTTGCTCCAACCGACGAAGCATTCGCAAAGCTGCCCAAGGGGACGGTTGAGAATTTATTGAAGCCGGAGAACCGGGCGAAGCTGCAGGCGATCCTGAAGTATCATGTCAGCCCCGGAGCGACGGGGTTGGCCTCGGCATTGAAGGCTGGCTCTGCCAAAACTGTGCAGGGAGAGTCGGTGTCCATTGCATTCACCGATGGTCGGGTAAAGGTGGGCGAGGCGGCGGTTGTGGATGCTGACATTGCCTGCAGTAATGGAGTCATTCATGTGATCGACTCGGTGTTGCTGCCACCTGCGCCAGCCAACGACATTCCAAGTGTCGCCAAACGCGCCGGCTCGTTTGGCACTCTCTTGGCAGCAGCCGAAGCTGCAGGCTTGGACAGCGTCCTGGCAGGAAAAGGTCCCTTCACCGTTTTTGCTCCGACCGATGAGGCCTTCAAGGCCCTCCCCGAGGGGACTGTTAGCGAGTTGCTCAAGGCGAAGAATCGTGACCAACTGAAGGCGATTTTGAGTTATCATGTCATTGCAGGCAGCGTGTCTGCTGGAGACGCTCTCAATGCCAAGAACGCGAAGACCGTGAACGGAAAATCTCTTGAATTTGGGATTGAAAATGGGGCCTTTAAGGTGAACGGAGCCACAATCCGCACAACCGACATTGAATGTGACAACGGCGTGATTCATGTGATTGATGCAGTTCTCCTTCCGCAATCTGATAAGAGTGCCAAGGCGGAGCCAGCTGCTCACGATGGAGCTACTATTGCCGGAAGGATTGAAACTGCGATCGATCGTGGGGTGCCGGTTTTTAATAGCGGGAAATCCGGAGAGTGCGCAAATATTTACAAGGCTTGCCTCAACGGCTTGATGAATGAGAAAGTAATCGATTCCAAGCTCCGTGAGTCACTTCAGGGCTTGATGGATCGTGCGAACCACTTGGAGTGCGATGTTGAACGGGCCTGGCTCTATCGCGCTGGTTTGGACAGCGTTTATAAAGCGGTCTCAAAGTCTTAGTTGAGACCTCAGGCTTACTGGCTTCGGTGAGGAGGCCTTGTAGCCGCCTTTGAGCAGCTTGATGTTTCTTAAATCAATTTCAAATCGCCACGGTAATTGAGAGCCATCAATTTCTTCTGGGCCTCATCGTCGCCGATGACTTTCTCTGCCTTGCTGTCCCACTTGATCGGGCGACCCAATGCGTGTGAGACATAGGCGAGGTGACCCGGAGTCGCTGATCGGTGTCCGGTTTCTGCGGAGCAGATACACTCCTTGCGGTTGAGGACTCCCTCCATGAAATTCGACTGGTGACCAGCGCCCGGGTGGTAACCTTTCCATTCACCTGGATTGAATGAAAAGTTCGATCCTTTCTTGTTCCCATCGCTGGTGGCAAGCCATTTAGGATTGGACGCTTGGATTCTTCCGCGGGTCACGTAGACCCAGCCGTTTTCGCCAATCCATTTGGTGCCCATGGTGTTCTTTGTAGAAACCACGACCTCGATGTCGTCCGGATACTGGGAAACAAAGGTGTAATCACGCGGCGAATTGTAGACTTTCATCAGGTCATCAACGTATTCAAAATCCTTGGCTTCGACACTCAATGGACCCGCTTTATCCGCGCCGAGTCCCCAGTGAGCGATGTCGTTGTGGTGACCGATCCAGTCCATTAACTGGCCGCCGCCGTAGCTGAGATGCCAGCGCCAGTTCCAGTGATAGCGGGCCTCCATAAACGGAAGTTTTTCGCTGGGCCCGCACCACATGTCGTAGTCGAGTCCTTTGGGTGGAGACTTAATCGTGGTATCACCTGCTGGCTTGTCTTTTCCTCTGGGCAAGCCGACTTCGACCTTGGTGATCTTTCCAAGGTGACCATTGCGGACAATCTCCACGGCATGACGAAAGCGTTTGTCGGAACGCTGCTGTGAACCAACCTGAAAAATGAGCTTTCTCTTGGAGACTTCGCGGTGCAGGTGATAGCCCTCGGCAAACAGGTGGGTGATTGGCTTCTCACAATAAATGTCGAGGTCATTCTTGGCCGCCTCCATGCAGACCATGGCATGCCAGTGGTCGGGAGTGGCACACATGATCGCATCCAGATCCTCATTGGCGATCATCTCGCGGTAATCGGCGTAGCCCTTCGCGCCAGATTTTGCGCCGCCTTTTTTGGCGTTCGCGCCGTTGAGAAGTCTCAAACCTTCCTTGAGTCCCTGCGGTCGACCGCCGTTAGGTGCTTTGTAGTCGTCGTGTAAGTCACAGACTGCAATGCCTTGGGCCTTCTTGTGATTCATCAGGGCAGTCATCACACCTCGTCCGCGGTTACCCATACCGACGAATCCCATGTTGATCCGGTTACTGGGCGCGTCCTTGCCCAGGACTCGAGAGGGAATGATCGTCGGGAAGGCGATAGCGGCGCCTGCTCCGGCGATAAACTTACGACGTGAGGTATGGTTTTTCTGACTCATAATTGTTTTGGTTGAGTGGGTTGATGAAGATTGGTGGGAAAGCGACTGTCAGGCGTTTGCTTTCGGTAGGGAAAGCCCCCGACTAGCAGCATATTCTACCGGTGATTGAAGCACGTTCTGTCGGTTGCGCGAGGATTTCCTTCACGAAGTGACTACCCGGAATTTTTTTTGGCGGGAAGGTCGCGGAAACCAGGCTTGGGCGGAACCCATGGGGGAGAAAGGGGGGGTATCTCATTTCACTTCAGGATTTCGGCGACAGCGCCTCAGCCTAGCCCACCGCCTTCGTGATCAACCGTAAAGTCTTCGCGTGTGCCTCCTTTAGAAATGCCTTTGGCTCTCTCTTTCGATACTGCTCATTATACAACTCTAAAGAAACACACCCCTTATACCCAATCTCTAACAAGATTTTCAGTTCTTCGACCAATGGTAACTGCCCATCTCCCGGCAGAACTCGCTCTCCGTCACACCAAGAATCCTTCTTTTTCTGGCCCTTTGGCGCATCAGCAAACTGATAGATTGCGATGGCACTCCCACGCAACATACGCAGTGAATTTAAGGCAGTCCCACCATGATAGTTATGATAGCTGTCCGGGATGATTTTAGCATCCTTCCAACCCGATTTCATGCCCAACTTCACTGCATCCGCCACCGTCTTAAGCTTACCTACCGCATTGAGAAAGATGATCCCCGTCTTCAGCCCATAGTCCTTCAGTGCTATTTCGCTAATCTTTGCATAGCAAGCCGCTCCTGACTCCATGTTGAAGTCATCCTTATACTTGAAGTCCGGGATACACTGAACATGAGCCGACCCGATCGCCTTCACCATTCGCAACCGATTACGATGTTCATCAATTCTCTTTTCGAATTCCTCCTCACTGTTCGCTAACACTCCCCACAGCCCGATCACACTGGGAACAAACAAGCCAAGCTCTTTGATTCTCTTCCCCAACTTTTCTAAAGACCCTCCGGCCTTCTCGTAAGCCTCCAACTCTCGATCCCACGGCTCGATCGCATCAAATCCGGCTCCTGCCACCAATTCCACCTTCTTATCCAGCGGGATCTCCTTAGCCAAGGTCGCCGTATCCAAACACATCGCCCACGGACTCTTGCCTCCCTGCCATCCGATCGTTTCCGCTTTCGCGTCTCGTCCAACTCCTGTGCCCACCGTTCCAATCCCAACCATCGCCCCTGCTCCCAAAAATTCTCTTCGTGTCCTGTGCATCCAGCAAATACACATCATCCTCGCATCATCTTTCTCCAAGGGTGATGAAAGCTGGAGAGAAGGTCCTATCAATCAATTTCATAGGTTCATTTGAAAAACCTCCTTGTGTGACCAAAAGCTCACCGGAAAAACCCAAATCAAAGAAAAAAATAGAAATCGATCTTCCGGAGCGCAACCACAGGGCCCGGTCAGGGTTTTATTCTTCAAGAGATATTTATGAAGAAACCAACCATCTTAGCAATCACCTACACCCTCGTTGGGATGTTCCCCGCCACCTCCTTTGCCGACGAGGTTCTGCCCGCCCTTACAAAACGAGTTCTGGCCAAACTTCCCCAAGTCGATCGTAACGGTGACGGCAAACTGGCGGGGCGCGAGTGGGCGGTCGTGGAAAAGGGGCTTCTGCGAAAATATCCCGATGCGGATTCCGATGGAGACGGCACCCTGTCTCGAACTGAGCAGGCTGAACTCATCAAGAAACTGGGTGGCGCCGACACTCCCAATACACCGACGCCACAGCCCTCTGCCGCGACGCCGCAGCAACTGGCTCAATTTTTAAAACGGTTTCCGGAATCCGATGCCGATGGCGACGGCAAGCTCAGCGAAAAAGAGGCCGCTGCGTATCGCAAAGCGCTGCGAAAAAGTCGTGGTCAGGTTGCTGGCAAAAAAGGCACCTTCGTCCCCGATCCCGGCTGGAAGAAGGAGAAGTTTCCCGAGCATGCAGTTTGTTACCTGACTCCCGAGCAGTTGATGAAGCAGTATGGTGGGGACTTTCCCGACCTGCCGAAGTCCGAGAACGGCGCGCTGAGAATAGTAGGCACTGGTCACAGCTTCATGAGGCCTGGATACAGCACCTTACCTGCCATTTGTGAGGCGGCCGGTTTCACCCAGCCTCTTCACACCCATACGGGTGGCGGCATGACGGGAAGCGTCCGCTACAAGTGGGAGCAGGAAAACGGGATCTTCGGCTTCGACAAGAGGCCCAAGCCAGTCTTGCTGCCGGCAATCGCAAATGCCGGTTGGGATGCGATGTTGTGGGGGCCTTACGATCAGGATCAGCCGGAATACTATCGCTGTTGGATCGATTACTGCCTGAAGTACAACCCGGACATGAAGTTCTACCTGTCGGACGCCTGGATCCGGCTCTGGCCATTCATAGGCGGTAAGCCACCCGAAGATGAGTCGGAGTATACCCCTGAACTGCTCACCAAGCTGGAATCCGAAAAGCACGAATTGTTCAAGGGGTTCATTACCAAGATGCAGGCGGAATACCCTGGAAAAA
>JAAEZT010000069.1 GCA_018222765.1 bacterium
GCAGCTGCCGTGACCGTGTTGCCCCTCCTGATCACGGGATGCGGAGAGCCAAAGGGCTCTGACTCTGTAAGTTCGGAGGATTCTGCTCCCAACGAATTGATTCAGATTTCCGTAACGTCGGTTGCCCGTGCCGAGCGTCCGAGTAATCTTTCTGTAAAACCTCGTGCCGGAACATCGGATATTGGAATTACGACTTCCGGAAAAGCCACAGCAGTGGATCGCGAAGTTACGAAGCTGAGTCCTGAGGTTTCTGGTTGGGACACGGAGCGTTTGAGTGCCCTGGCTTATAAGAAATTGGGGCAACTGGGTGGGTCATCGGGGGAGGCCGATTTTGGCGGACTTCTCTCCAACGATTTTAAGTCCTCTGCTCTTGTAGCAACCAAGTTCAAGGAAAGTTCGCTCCCTGGTGGCATCAGGATTCATGAGGGCTCGGTCTTTCCCTCCACAGAAAAAACCCTCGAACAAGAACTTGCAAGTCTGCGAAGCCGGGTCGGGGGCGGGAGTGTGATTCGCTTCAAGCCGGTTGGCGTGGGCCAGCAAAGCAAAGATGGGGGGCGTTTTACCACCAAAGTCTTGGTTGAAGTGGTCGGAGGGCACTCTAATGGAGCCGCTGCTCAAGTCGATGCCGTCTGGCAGTGTAGCTGGCTTGGGACATCTTCGCCGAAGCTGACAAGGATTTCGGTGAAGAGTTACCGTGAAGTTCATTCGCCGGGTGCTCTTTTCAAAGATGCCACGCTGAGCGCTTTCAAGAACACACCCTCATTTGCGAGGCAGATGATGCATGGAATTGGCTACTGGTCGCAACGTCTGACCCGGGTGGACGACATGGAGATCATGGGGCATCACGGGATCGCCGTCGGAGATGTCAATGGCGATGGCTTGGATGATGTCTACGCCTGTGACGGAGGCGGGCTCCCCAATCGTCTTTATATTCAGGCTCCCGATGGCATGGTGACCGATCAATCGGCAGCCGCCCAAGTGGATTTTCTTGAAGCCTCGCGGAGTGCTCTCATTGTGGATTTGGACAATGATGGTGATCAGGATCTCGTCGTTGCCACGGTCGCTCTGATCCTCTTTGCAGAAAATGATGGGACCGGGAAATTTACATTGCGGGGCGGGCATTCGGGCTCGTCGGGACCCTACTCGATGGCTGCCGCCGACTTTGACAGCGACGGGGACTTGGATGTCTATGTCACAGGTTATGGCAAAAGACGCGATTCGGTCTCAGGTGCCCAGGGCTTCGAAGCAAGCTCCCCGATTCCCTACAACGATGCAAAAAATGGCGGCCGCAATCTACTTCTGGCAAACCACGGGGCATTCCGGTTTTCTGATGTCACCAGGTCTGTCGGGCTTGACGAGAATAACACCCGGTGGTCGTTCGCTGCTACCTGGGAGGATTACGACCAGGATGGCGATGTCGATCTCTATGTCGTGAACGATTTCGGAAGGAATAATTTTTATCGTAATGACGGAGGCAAGTTTCAGGATATCGCCGCAGAACTCGGCGTGGAAGACATGGCGGCGGGAATGTCGGCCTCATGGGGGGACCACAATGGCGATGGTAAGCTGGATCTCTACGTTGGAAATATGTTCTCCGCAGCAGGGAAGCGGGTGACTTATCAAAGGAAGTTCGACGAATCGCGCAGCATTGATGATGTCGCTGCGATGCAGCGAATGGCGCGGGGCAATAGTCTTTTTCAGCAGGGAAGCGAGGGAGCTTTTCAAGATGTCAGCGAGGTGACCGGAGTGACCATGGGTCGCTGGGCCTGGAGTTCGGGTTTTGTGGATTTGAATAACGACGGCCGGGAAGATCTCGTGGTTGCCAATGGTTACCTTTCGAATCCCGGCACGGACGATTTGTGAAGTTTCTTCTGGCGGCAGGTCGTGTCGCCATCACCGGTCGTTGTGGATGACAAAAAAGTAGTGGGTCAATATCAGGCCTCCTGGAAGGCCATCATGCAGCAGGTCCGCGAGGGATCATCGTGGAGCGGCTACGAACGGAATTGCGCGTTCCTGAATACGGGCGGGCAATTCGCAGCCGCTTCCCATGTCAGTGGTCTTAACTTTTCGGATGATGGACGGGGCCTCGCCGTGACCGATTGGGATCAGGACGGCGATCTTGATCTCTGGTTCCGCAATCGGACCGCGCCGCGATTGCGACTCATGCTAAATCAATCATCACCGGAATGCGCGAGCCGCCATCTTGCCTTTCGATTGACTGGAACCGAATGCAACCGCGATGCCATTGGCGCAGTGGTCGAAGTGCATTTGGAAGGATCCGATCGACGTTTGGTTCGCTCGGTTCGTGCTGGGGAGATGTATCTCTCACAGTCGAGCAAGTGGGTTCATTTTGGCTTGCCTGAAGATGCGAAGGTCACCGGCGTCTCTGTTCTTTGGCCCGGAGGAGTGCGGAGCAATTATGAGGGCATCGAGGTGGGCAATCGCTACACTATCAAGCAAGGTGAAACCTCTGCGAGGCGCATTGAGAAGAAGCGCGACTTGACTCTCGAAACGGCTCCTTTGGATACGGTAAGCGCGACGAGTGGTCATGCTTCCATTGTCCTCCCTGCGCCCGTGCTTCTGCCCGTTGATTCCTATTTCGATGACGCGGGAAACCTGACGAGCCTTCCCGTATCAAACTCGCCGTGGCTCCTTCTCCTTTGGTCGGCCGGATGTGAGCATTGCCAAAAGGAACTGGCACAGTTCAGTAAGATTCCAGACGATTTCAAGGTCCTGGCTCTCTGCGTTGATGGGAGGGGGGCGGAGCAGCGGAAAAGGGCTCGTGATTTGATTGCGGAGACTGGGTTCGCCGGGGACTGGGGCATGATTGGTGCGAATCAAGTTGAGCAAGTGCATGTCCTGCAGGAGGCACTTTTCGATTCCACCCCGAAATTCGCGGTTCCGCTGTCGTTTCTTCTGCGTCCTGGAAACGAGATCGTCGCGATCTACCGTGGCCCGATTTTCTCCGAAGTCGTGTCGTATGATTGCCAAACAGCCACAAGGGCGCCGGATGTCGCTTTACGAAATCTCGCTCCGCCATTTCGAGGACGTTGGTTTACCTTGTCTGCTCCACCGGCATTCCTACCCAACATGATTGTCCGGCGGATGCAGGAGCGATATCCTGAAGAGGCGCTGCCTTATCTTCGCCGCGCCGCAGAGAAGTCCGCAATAATCGCCAAACAGAAACTCTTCGCTGAGTTAGGACGCAGACATTACTTCTTCGCTGCCAAATTTGCTTCCGCGCAAGAGATGAAAAAATCTGATGATCATTATCTCAAATCGATTGAAGCCGATCCGAGAAACCCTTCGGTGCACAATGACTTTGGGAGTTCTCTCGCAGGGAGAGGCCGGTTAGAGGAGGGGAGGAAGCATTTCTCGGAAGCCCTCCGCTTGAAACCTGATTTTCCCCTCGCGAGGAAAAATCTGGCGAAAGTAACAGAGCTTTTAGAGAAGGCGGGGAAGTAATCACTTACTCGATCACCCAGTCATAGGTGGGCGTGTTGATGAATTCCCAGCCGTCTTCGGTGATGACCACGGTGTCTTCGATTCGGCAGCCGCCGTGTTCGGGAAG
This sequence comes from bacterium, assembly GCA_018222765.1. Lineage (GTDB taxonomy): Bacteria > Verrucomicrobiota > Verrucomicrobiia > Verrucomicrobiales > Akkermansiaceae > SW10. The sequence continues at coordinate 3,572 of JAAEZT010000069.1, forward strand.
ATAGAGCCCGGGTTCGATGGTGATAACGTGGCCGGGTTCCATCGGTCTGTCGTGGTCGCGAAGGGAAGGAGGTTCGTGAACGTCCAGGCCCAGTCCGTGTCCGATGCCGCAGTAGCATCCTTCCCATTTTCCGTCTTCACGTTGGCGGGTGGGATAGCCGGCGGCGTCGAGAATATCGCGGGCAGCCGTGTCGACGGCACCGAATTTTTTGCCCGGTCCTAGTTCCGCGAGGGCCGCGAGGTGGGAGGCGTAGACGGTGTCATAAATGTGCTGCTGTTTTTCACTCGGCTCACCTTTGATGAAGGTCCGCGAGAGGTCGCCATAGTAGAAGCTCTCATCGTCGCGTGGGAAAATATCAACCACGATCATCTCGTGTGCCTTGACTGGTCCGAACCCGATACAGTGGCAATCAGCCGCCTGTAGGCCCGAGGCTGCGATAGGGCTATTGACGCCACCTCCGACTACCGATGTGGCCACGCGAATTTCCCGACGGAGAGTTTCGCAAGTGAGCACTTCTCCTTCGAAGGAAAGCGTATCGTCCGCTCCAATTTCGCTCGCAGATAAAATCTCCCGCACTCGCGCAAAACCGGCTTCTGAAATCCGGGCGCCCTCCCGGCATCCTTCGATCTCGTCCGCTGACTTGATCCACCGTTCCGGGAAAAGATCATCGTGCTCGATTTCCAGGGCCACTCCTAGTTTCGTCAACTCCTGGTAGTAGGCCACCGGGTAGTGATGGGGTACGGTCAGGGTCGGGTATCCCAATTCCTCGATCAAGACCGCCATGGCGGCCGGTTTGCTCCGACTGCCAAACTTGGCCTCGGCCTTGTCCTGGTAGTCGACCAACTCATAAACCTCAGTGAATCTTCCTTCGTTCCTGGCCCGTTCCAGCTCCATGCGGTGAATCAAGCAGACGGGGGCATCCAGTGGTCCCATGAGGGTGATCGGGTCCATCGATTTGAAACGGCCAAAATAATAACCATCGGCTTCCGTTTCGGTGATGGATTCGATCAGAACGTGTCTCATTGCGTTGATTGTTCTTTGAATCACGATCGATCACAAGCCGTTAAATTTATCAGGCGCCTTGGTTTGGCGAGGAAACAGATATTCGGCGGCATTCAATTTACAGAGGCGAAACGGGCTGTTCTGGATTGGTTAGTCAAACGACAGAAGGAGAGATCACCAAAGTTCTCGTCTTCGCATACACTTGACGTCGGACTGAACCGACCCACACGAACCTAGAGAGATTTCGGCCTCGCCGCGACCCGCGCGAATCTTCGTGTAGGCACTCCTGATTCCGGAGCAGGGATTCGCACGGTAATCGTGGTGATCTCGCCATCACTTTCGGACCCGATGTGCTCGGTTGTCGCATCCGTCCAGGAGCGCAGATCGCTCGACTCCTCGACGATGAACTCGAGATCGAGCGCGGGATTGCGAAAGCGATAAGTGAACTCGAGCGATACTCCGTTGAAAGCGATGCTCGTGAGGGCCTCGGCGACACCGCCGGTTGCACGCGGATCGGTCCCGAACGCGTAATGATAGAAATTCGAATACCCATCGACGTTGGCATCGACATCGGGTCCCGAGATCAGCGGGTCATCAATTTCGGCCTCCGTGAAATGCTGATTCAGCCAGCCTGCGTACTGTTGGAG
>JAAEZT010000035.1 GCA_018222765.1 bacterium
CCGTGCCGGTAACCTGGAGGCTGGCGATGGGCTTGGATGAAAAACCGTAAGGCACTTGGTTTACGCGCTGAGGATGTCCTACTTCGATGAAGTGGCGGGACGGATCTGATCCTTCCACTGCTCCGGCCCGAATTCTTAGTTTGTAGGTTCCCGGGGGAACGTCCTTGGGTTTGGGCAAGACATCAATCCGTTGGATGGCCCAGGCGAGTTTCAGGTAAGTGCCACTGTCGCTGTTGGGAAGCTCGAGGTAGCGCTTCATGTACTCGTAGGTCCGGTCGTAGCCACCTTGAAAAGAAAAGGAGGCCTGGTTACCATCCCTGAAACCAAATTTCGTGGCGTCTGGCGCCCCCTCGAGGAGTTCGGTGTTTTGATAAAGGCGAATACTATTGGTAAGGTCAGCGAGTTTGTATTTTTTTCGGATCTTTTCGAGAACCTTCTGGTTCTCTGGGCGAGAAGCGGCCTTGTCGACTTCGGTCTTCCAGAGAAGATATCGTTGATAGGCCTCCTTCTGAGTGGCCATGTTCTTCCGGCTCTTCACATTGACGGTGTTCTCGGGTTCGACGCGGAAAACTTTCACCTCTTGTCCCATTGCGGTCCGACGGTCGAACCATTCATCGATCGCCCCCCGTCCGAGCTTGAGGTATTGCTCAATTTGATCGCTGGAAATAAACTGCGAGGAACCTTCGGTATCGAAAGAGCTGCCTCCACCATCGGAGGGCAATGAGTTGACATCAACCTGCACGCCAAGGAGAGCTTCAATACTGTTCTGGTATTCCCGCCGGTTGAGTCGACGCATCGTGATCTCGCCGCCTGAATCAGAAAGCGAACGACGCGCCTCAACCATGGTCTTGGCCAGGGCATCGAGAAAGTCGGCCTTCTCCCTTTGCTCCGGTTGCTTCTTTTTCTCCGGAGGCATCTCACCGGAGTTCAGGGTGTTGAGGACCTTCTGCCAAAGCTCGGCTTCCTGGATATTGGTGATCTTGAAGGGGATCTCCTCGAGGTTCACCTTTCCCTTCTCGGAAGCGGAATCATGACAATCGAGGCAATAGTTCTCGATGAAATCAAAGTGCTTTTCAGCAAAGCGCACTTCTCTTTCTTCGGCTCGCACCAGTCCGCCAAGCCACAAGATCTGAGCGAGAGTTAAAAACGATAGCGATTTCATCTTTAAGCCTGCAATTCCTTCACGATACCCGAACTGTCGCCATGACGTTCGATGTCGACGCCCATCCCCTGCAGCATCGTCAGCCAGACGTTGCAAAGCGGAGTGTCTTCCGGAAGAACCAGATGCTGACCGAGTTTGAGATTGGCCCCACCACCGGTAAGAACAGTCGGGCAATTGGTCAGGTAGTGAATGGAGCTGATGTTCGAACCGAAGGCCACGGTGGTGTGATCGAAGAGGCTCGATCCATCGGTTTCCTTGGTGGCCTTGAGCTTGTCGATGAAGCGGGCGAGGAGTTCGCTGTGGGTCTTATCGCGCATTTTGGAGGCCTCCATGCGTTCGCCAGGAGAGTAGTGACTCACATTGTGGGCACTGGGTTTGAGAGCGAGACTTTGCAGGAGGGTATTGCCGGGCATGCGGTAAGTCAGGGCACGGGTGCTGTCGGTTTGCAGGGCGGCGATGATGAGATCCTGCATGATTTCGATTTCGGCCTTTCCCTTCAGACCGGGCTCTGGTTCTTCGAGGGGAGCTTTTACTTTGGGAACGTCGAGCCAGTCTTCGTCTTTGTTGAGGCGGGTCTCGATGTCACGAATGCCCTGAAAGTATTCGTCGAGCTTTTCGGTGTCGGTTTTTGAGAGGCCTTGCTGCACTCGTTTGGCTTCGGAGTGGATGGCGTCGAGGACGCTGCGGTTTTCGGCGATGGCGGCTTGGCGTTGTTCCAAGGGGAGGTCATCGGCGGAGAAGAGCTTGTGGAAGATCTGAACGGGATCGTTGTGACCGGCGACAGGCTTGCCGCGCTGATCCCAGGCAAGCGAGAGGCCGGGGCCGTGCCCCTGCAATTCGGAGGCATTGAGCTGAAGGGAGGAGAAGCGGGTTTCTTGTCCAAGGTATTGAGCGACGACTTGGTCGACGGAGATGCTGTTGGCCATGTTTTGCCCGGCGACGGAATAACGATTGGCTCCGGTGAGCCAGAAGGTGCTGCCCCAGTGGGCCTCATTGGTGAAGCGGTTGGCGCAGCCCTGTACCACGGTAAGGTCGGACTGGTGGCGGGCGAGGGGAGAGAGGCCTTCGGACAGTTCGAAGTCCGCGCCAGTTTTATTGATGTCAGGGAACCAAGTCTCCTTGGTGACTCCGAAGCCCATACCGAAGAAGACGGCGCGCTTGGGAGGAATGCCTGACTTGGTGGTCGCGGCGGAAGCGAATTGGCGGAAGCCAAGGGACTCAAGGGCAGGCAGTGCGATGAGCGCTCCAGCTCCGCGGAGAAAGTGGCGACGAGTGAATTGGTTTTTCATGGTGAAATTGGTTGGATTGGGTTCTCTAATCCTGGCACTCCCACAGGCGGACGGAGTCAAATAAGATCCGGCATTCCGGACCTCCCTTGAACGTGAAGCGTGGGCCGAACTTATCCTTAGGGTTAACGATGGTTACTTTCTCGTGCTCGTAAATCTTACTGTAACCGTTCACGCTGAGTTTGATCTTACCGAGCTGATATTCGATGACTAAATCGATCCACTCATTGAGCGCCATTTTGGAATCAGGCTCCGAGAATACCGGGCCGTCCGGAAGCTTGATCCGATGGCCTCCTCCTTCCAGGACTCCCAGAACAATCATGTGATGGCCAATTTGAAAACTGGGGCGACCAGGCGTGAGCTTTGGTTTTTCAACCTTGTAGCGTAAGTGACAGACGAATTTCTCCGGAATCTTGTTGAGATGCCCGATCGGCTCCAGTCCGAGATGATGATCTCGCTTGAGCGCTTTCATCGCCTCTTCCCGATTGGTGAACTGCGGTTCGATGATCAAGATTCCCTTCTCAATCTTCTTCCCTTTGGGAGCCCCCCATCGCTCCCGATTCAACTCTCCGTCAAAATCATCGGAGTAAACCAAAGTCCCCTTTTTAAAAAGATCGGAGGTGAACTTGGGCTCTTCGGCCCCGAGGGGCATCGACATCACCGGGACCATTGCAACAAATGAGAGAATGAATTTTTTCATGAGAAAAGATCGGGAATATGGTGATTACTTCACAACGCGAACCGGAAGATTGGGCTGCCTAATCACGGTGAGCTGAACATCATCCACAAAATAGCCGCCCAGCTTGATCGGAGTCGTTGAGGGCTTTCTGGCATTCACGTTCACCGAGATCAACGCGAGGGTGGCTTCGGGTTCCAGAATACAGGACGCAGTGACTCGCCTCCCTTCCTCTCCCGGCATGAGCCTGACGACCTTGTTTCCAATCGCAACCGCTTCACTGATCACTTGGGGCCAGGCTTTGCCAATGGCATCCGGCTCGGCTTGATAAAGGTGGATAGTACAACTCCCGGCGATCTTCGGCAGTTCGGCATCAGTCGGAGCGGATTCCCGACGAAAACGAGCCGAAAGCTCCAGCGTGAACTGGCTGTCTGAATTCTCCGTATCCCACTCTTGCTGGAGGTTGGAGAGATCGATGAGCTGAAAAACATTGCTGGCCGAGGCTCCGCCGTTGGGCTTGCCGGTGACATTGGCGGTTTCTAGAAAGCGCAGGATTCGATTTCCATCTTCTTCAATGACCTCGGCCGGGTCACCACTCCAATTGCCGAAGCCTGACGGAAACCCGAGTGGCACCGGACCAAGCGAATCTTCAAAATTACCATTCGAAACGGAGACCATTCTTTCCTCTGATTTTGGGGAGTTGATCGCCCAAACGACTCCAACTCCAAGGAGACCCACGAAAGCTCCGGCAATCACGGCGGCGGCGAGAGGCTTGGCCCAGCTAATGGAAGGAGTCCCGGAAGAGCGGGGCGGGGTGGATTCCAGATCAAAAGAGATGACTTCATCACCAAGAGCTCCATGAATGCGGGCCGCTTTGAGGTAGTCGGATCGCACCTTGGCATTGGTTTCGATTTCTTTCGAGAGGGCACCGGCTTCTTCGTCGGTGGATTGACCATCGAGGTGCTTTTGAATGAGGGTTTGCCAATCGGGGAAGTCGCTCATGCTTGGGCCTTTCTAATTTGTCGTTCGATGCAGGTTTGTAGCTCGCCGCGTGAACGTTGGATCGTTTTGTAGATTGCTTCGACCGTCCGGCCTTCGCGTTTTGAGAGAGCTTCGGGACTGCGCCCTTCGTGGTAGTAGCCTTTGATGAGACGGCTGGATTTTTCGCTGAGCTTGCCGAGGCAGGTGGCGAGGTGCGACTCGATGGCATAATCGAATTCCGTCGAGTGCTCCATTTCGAGTTCGAGGGCCTCGATCGCTTTTTCAGAGAGTTGGGCCCGGCGGGATTCCCGTGCTAAAAAGCGTCGCGTTTCAATGCGCGCAAAGCCCATGGCCCAGTTGATAAAGGGGCGGGATGAGTCGAAGGTGTCGAATTGTCTCCAAAGAGCGACGGCCGTCTCTTGCATGATTTCCCGGGCATCGGCACGATGCGGAACGGCGACTTGAATCGAGCGCAACATCGCCGGCTCGCTTTCGAGGAGCAAGCGGGTGAAGTGCTCGTGATTGTCTTCTGAATCCGCGACGGGCATGGGTGAAAAGGATAAGCTTCACAACAGGTCCACGGAAGTACGGATTATTGGACAAAAAAGTTCAGATCTTTTTCAGTCGCCGAATATCGACGTTTTAGTTTGTCCCTGTTCAGTCAGTCTAGCAGGGAAGTAGCTGCGCTGAGAGAGTCTTGCCATTCACTCTTGCCACTCTCTTCTCAAATCTTCAGCATCCGCCTTCAGTTGGCGGGTCCTTGGCCCCTCTCGTTCTGTTCTACCAGATTGAAAATCTCGTAATTTTTCCCACTCACCCAAGATCCACTACCCATGTCTCCATCGACGTCAATTTTGCCGGATAAACTGCACGAATACCCTCAACAGGATGTGATTGACGGGCCCGGCGTCGGACCGGATTCGATTCTCGATGATTGCCTGGATGAGAACGACGGGGTGCTGCAACTTCTGCACCGATACGCCGGACGGACATTTTGCACGCCAGGGAAACGGATTCGCCTGGATGAGAAGTCCTACTATCCGGACTACATGGGCGGAACCGGTCTCGATGAAATCTGGATGTGCTGTACCGTGCCCATTGTGACCGGAGTCATCGATACCCGCACGGGAAAGGCACCATTTCGTGAGGGAGAAGCACACGTCCTCACGCCGAGCGGGCAAGTCATCTCGCTGCAGGATTTGATTGCAGCCAATCCCCAAGCCGTCATGGGCGAGAAGATCATGGCCGTTTCGGAATCACTGTTCGGCGAGATCACCTGGCCGGTTGTGTCCAAGAAGTTTGATAATCTGAATCCTATCCCGCATCACCTGCACTGGTCAAAATGGGAAGTCTACGACATCAACTCCTTCGATAATCCGGGGGTTAATCCGTCGCATTACCACACCACCGCCATGGGGCTGTATCCCTATGTCACGAAGGATGATTTCTTGGAGTGCATGAAGCGCTGGGGAGAAGGCGATTATAATGGAGTTCGGTATCTGTCGCCGCACACCATGATGCATCTTGATGACGGCTTCGTGATGCCGAATGGTGTGCTGCATTCACCGACGGACCTTTGCACGCACGAGTTGCACGTGACGATGGATGAGCATTTCCTCGCCGAGGACCGAACGCTTGACGGCCGCATCGGCGCAGCGGATGCGTTTTATGCCTGCCGGGAAGAGGATTATCCGAAAGACCGGCACGAAGACTGGGAGTGCCTCGTTGAAACCTTCGACTTTGAGGCGAATCAGGATCCTGACTTCGTGAAGAAGAATTCGCGTCCGGCGATCACCGCCGATGAATTCGCCGGCGACGGGGTAGATGCAAAGTGGATTGTTTACGGTGATGTTCTTGGTGACCAGAAGTGCTCTATCCTCCGTCTCACCCTTGCGCCAGGCGCGAAGACCGATTTCTGCCCGGAGAGCCCCGCGCTCTTCCATACGAATGGTGGGCGTGGCCGAGTTGGAAAACTTGAAGTGCGCTATCACCAGGATATGAAGCTGGGGGAACTCTATCCCGAGATTGGGTTCCTGACTCAGGCCGCACTTGATCGCGGCGGCGTCGAAATCGAGAATACGGGAACTGAACCGCTCGTGTTGACCTTCGACTTCCCGCAGCACGCGCATTCTCAAACACCCGGTGTTGCCGCTACAAGCGATGCTCTCTAAGAAAGGGCACTAATTCCTCGACCCCAAAGTCGGCGAGTTTGAGATTTCCCACGGTCATGGAAGGGGCAGAGGTTTGCCCAAAGATCTCGTGCATCCGAGCGAAGGCCTCGCGGTCGGCGGTGACGTCGATCCGTTCGTATTCGTGGCCATGCTGTTTCAAATAGGCTTCGACATCAATGCACCAGGGACAGCCGGGTTTTATGTAGACGGTCATCATGGCTTCGAGAGTTTCGCAATTTTCCCCAACTGTCCAGCAGACTGAGCGTCACCCTAATTTAGGGCATAGGATGTTGGAATCTGAATTATCCTTGAAGAAATCCTCGCGTTGTTCCGTAGGGTCAGGTCCCTTATCGTCTTACTCGCATGAAACTGAATATACGCACTTTTCTTGGGTCTGGCATTGCGCTGGTCGTCAGCTCTCTTTTCTCGTCGGCTGCAGACAAGCCGAATATCCTGTGGATTGTTCAGGAAGACACCTCGCCGTGGATTGGGTGCTATGGCTACGAGGCCAACAAGGGGAAGACGCCGGTAGTTGACCAGCTGGCAGCTGAAGGCACGCTTTTCAAACGAGCCTACGTTCCTGCTCCGGTTTGCTCGGCCTGTCGTTCGTCGTTTATTGTTGGAGCGTATCAGTTTCGCTTTGGGGCCCACGAACACCGTTCGCGGCGTGGCCCGGCCGGGCTGCCTCTGCCGAAGGGCATGAAGACCTTGCCGGAGCTGATGCAGGAGGCCGGTTACACCACCTTCAATATTGGCAAAACCGACTACAACTTTACCTCGGAAGCGACACTCTATCCCAAGCTTAAAGGGAAGTGGCATTCCCTGCCTAAGAACAAACCCTTCTTCGGCCAGATCCAGCTGAAGGGGGGTAAGACGAATACCAAAAAGTGGCCGAAGAATCGCATGACTGACCGGGCCTCGGCCGTGGTTCCGGCTGACTACCCCGACAATGAACTTTACCGCGAAGTTATCGCGCAACATTGCGACGCCATTCGTAGTGATGATGACAAAATTGGCGGAATTCTTGCAGCTCTCAAGGAGAGCGGCCTGGAGGATTCGACGATCGTGGTCTACTTTTCAGATCATGGCGCCAACAACCTAGTGCGCCATAAGCAGATGCCGACCGAGGCCGGGCTGCATGTGCCGCTTATCATCAAGGGGCCTGAGAAATGGGTGCCTTCCACCAAGAAAGTCCGCAATGATTTGGTGTCGATCCTCGACGTCTCCGCGACTACCTTGACTTGGGCTGGTGTTCCTTATCCGAAGTGGATCGAGGGGCAGAATTTGTTCGCCCCGGATTTCAAAGCACGTGAGTTTGTCGGTTCCGGCCGCGACCGCTGCGACCACACCATCGACCGCGTGCGTACCATTCGCACCGACCGCTATCGTTATACAAAAAACTACAAACTCGACCGGGTCTTTCTTCAGCCGCAGTACCGCGATGGTCGCGACTTCCTCGATGCCCTGCGTGAGGCCTACGCCGCCGGAACTCTGTCGCCGAAACTGGTGGAGATTTATTTTGGTGAACGTCCTGCCGAAGAGCTTTACGACATCGTCAAGGACCCGGCTCAGGTGAACAATCTCGCGAAGTTGGCAGAGTATCGGGATACGCTTATTTCGCATCGGAAGATTCTTAACGACTGGGTCGCCAAGGGTGACCTCGGAGCCGGCGAGGAGCCGAAGATCGAGTTGGAGCAAAATGGCAACGGTCGTTTCAAAGGAGTGAACGCCGAGTATGAAAGAGTGCGCACTGATTCAGATGGCGACGGCCTGTCCGACCGCTGGGAAAAGTTCAATGGCCGCGACCCGGGCGACGGAAAGCTGCAATTCGAATTCGATTGCGGTGGCTGGCAGACCGAGGGGTGGGAATCTGATGGAGGCCTCACCAATATCGCCGGACGACAGGGCTTTCTCGATTTCGATCTCCTCACCGGAAATGGGTCGATTTCCCGCGATGGATTGAAAATCGATACCGGGAAGAATAAAGGCAAACTCGCTCTCCGTCTGCGAAGCAGCGGCGCGACTGAATTGAAGGTTGAGGCGAACGGCGAAGCTCTCGGCTCCGCAGGATTTTCCAAGAACGAACTATTCACCACGATTGAGATTCCTCTCGGCGAATCGTGGACTGGAACAATCGAATCATTGCAGCTTTCCTTCTCGGCACCAAAAGGCGCGACGATTGAGGTCGATTGGATCCGCGTTCACTAATTAACCAATGATGATCAAAACTCTTTCAAGGCGACTGAGTCTCAAAATTTTCGCTCTCGGATCGCTCTTCGGGTTGACTCGGAGTAGCAGCTCCGCTCAGGAGAAACCGGAATCGAAACTCGACCAGCTTGAAAACTGGAGCAACACCAACGATCGGGTGTTTCTCGGCGGCGAGGTCTGGGCCAACCCGATGGAGGACTGGCGGGTAGCCAATGGGTGGGCTGAATGTATCACGGGCGCAGGAAATCGCAGTGTCCATTCGCTGACGCACCAGCTGACCAATGCGACTGGTCGCTTCTCGATGTCAGTTCGAATCTCTCGTGCTGATGCGTCGGGAAAAGATGGTGGAGCCGGGTTCAAAATCGGTGTTCGAAGCGACCTGAACGAGCACCGGAGCAATTGCTTCGCGCAAGGTGGAGTCATCGCCGGGTTGGTTGGGGCTGAATTGAAACTTGCGTATCAGCGAGCCAAGCTTTCCAGGCCGGTTCCCTCCAGTGGTTTTCGACTGAATCTGACTGGCACCCCGGAGGGTGGGAAAATGAAGTTGGTCTTGCAGGTGACGGACGAAAATGGCGCTGAACTCGGCTCGATTCACGCCGTGCTTCCGGCAGAGAAGGTATTGGGAAACATCGCGGTGGTGAGCAACTTCGAAGGCGGGGCTAAGAAGCGCACCGCTGTCGGTGGTTACCGGTTCAGTGGGTGGAAGGCTGGCGGCGATGCCTTCACCGTGAATAGGGAGCACACGTTTGGGCCCTTGCTATGGACGATGTTCACACTCACCGATTCACGTAGCGACAAGGGATTCGTTTTGCGACTCACTGCGCTGACCGGCCCGATGGGAATGGACGACAGCCACGGCTTGCTTCTTTACTTCAAGCGTGGCGGAAAATGGGATCCCGTTGCTGAAGCGAAACTCGATCGCGATGCCTGGACCGCGACCTGGCCGATCAATCATTGGGATGAGAAGGAGGAGACGCAGTATAAGGTCGTATACACCGAGATTCACAAAGACAAGAGCATGACCGAGCACGAATGGACGGGGGTGATTAAGCCGAATCCGTCCGGGCGACCACTGCGCCTCGGAGCCTTGACCTGCCAAAACGACTACGCTTTCCCCTACGCTCCGGTGGCGGAGAACGTGGTAAAGCTCGATCCCGACATGTTGTATTTTTCGGGCGATCAAATTTACGAGAGGCACGGTGGCTTCGGCATCATTCGCGACCCGGCTGGCCCGGCGATCCTCAATTACCTGCGCAAATACTACCAATTTGGTTGGGCCTTTCGCGAAGCGATGAAGGATCGGCCGACGGTTTGCATCCCGGACGATCACGATGTCTTTCAGGGGAATATTTGGGGCGAGGGCGGTGCGAAGATGAAGGAGATTAGCAAGGGAGTATCGTCCAAGGGTGGCTATCGCGAACCGGCACGAATGGTGAACGCGGTTCACCGCACGAACACCTCGCATCATCCACCGGCGTTTGATTCAAAGCCAAGCAAGCAAGACATCAGCGTCTACTATGGTGATCTGGTCTATGGCAATGTGAGTTTCGCGATCCTGGGTGACCGCCAGTGGAAAAGCGGACCAGAGCGGGTTGAGACGGGTTCGGGACGCGCCGATCATGTTGCGGATCCGGATTTCGATACCTCGAAACTTGATAAGCCGGGATTGGCTTTACTTGGCGAACGCCAGGAGGAATTCCTGCGTCAATGGTCCAAGGATTGGCGGGGGCACACCATGAAAGTGTTGCTTAGCCAGACCGTGTTTTCCGGTGTCGCGACCCATCACGGCCGCGGAGGGAAGGGCGGGTATCTCAAAGCAGATCTCGATTCCGGTGCCTGGCCACAGACGCCTCGTAATAATGCGATCAAGATTCTCCGTGAGTCGATGGCCTTGCACGTCAATGGCGACCAGCACCTGACGACCCTGTCGCAATACGGCGTCGATGCACAGCGTGACAGCAACTGGTCATTCTGCACTCCGGCGATTGCCGTGGGTTATCCCCGTTTTTGGCTTCCGGACGAAGTCGGCATGCCGCACCAAAATCGCCCGGGTCACGGTCTTGCGAACACCGGCGAGTTTCTTGATGGCTGTGGGAATAAAGTCTACGTTTTTGCCGTCGGGAACCCGGAGCCGGCGAGCCTCAAGCACCGCTACGAATTAGCTCACCAAAAGGGGAGTGGATTTGGGTTGGTCACAATCGATACCAAGGCCAGAACTTACCAGATCGATTCGTTCCGCTTCCTGATCGATGTCACCGACGGAAAGGCCTCAAATCAATTTCCCGGTTGGCCGGTGACCATTCACCAGTCGGAAAATCGCGGTGAGAACAAACTTCGTTAATTCCACTAATCATGAAATTCCTTCCCACACTCTTACTCAGCATCGCTGCGGCCACTTCGCTCCTTGCGGAAAAGCCCTCGCCTCCAAATATCGTGTACATTATGGCCGACGACCTTGGCTGGGCGGACGTTGGGTATAACGGGGCGAAGTTTTATGAGACGCCCAATATCGATGCGCTCTGCGCTTCGGGACTGAAGTTCAACTCCGCCTACCCGGGAGCTTCGAATTGCATGCCCTCGCGGGCGTGCATTATGACCGGGATGTATACGCCGCGCACCTCTATGTGGACGCCCGGGAGCAAAGCCAAGGGCGACCGCGCCAAGATGAAGCTCCTCGTGCCGCGGCGTGGAGACAAAAAGGGTGACAGCGAGTTCCCATCGAAAAGCGCACTCGATCCATCGATGGTGTCCGTTGCCGAAGTTGTCAAAAAAGTGGGTTACAAGACAGCGCACTTTGGCAAGTGGCACCTTGGCCCAGACGGGCAGGGATTCGATATCAATAATACCAACGGACTGGGTGCCGGACTCAATAAGAAGTTTTATGGGAACATCGACGTTGCGGAGAATCTCACCACTGCGGCTTGCAAATTTATTGAGGATAATAAGAAGGACCCATTTTTCATCTACCTGTGCCACTGGGATGTGCACACGCCAATTCGCGCCCGCAAGGAGGTGGTGGCAAAGTATAAGAAGAAGCTCGAGGGTGGAAAGTGGGGCCGGAAATGGAATCCCACCTACGCGGCCATGATCGAGGCGGTGGACCAGAGTGTTGGCCGGGTGCGTGAGGCGCTCGAAAAGAACGGGCTCAACGAGAACACCATGATCATGTTCATCTCAGATAACGGCGGGCATTCAGGGGTGACCTGGTGTGATCCGCTGAAGGGAGCGAAGGGCGCTTTTTACGAAGGCGGGATTCGCGTGCCGGCCTGCGTGAGTTGGCCCAAAGTGGTGAAGGGGGGAAGTGAATGTAATGTGCCGATTACCGGCGTTGATATCATGCCAACTTTCGCGGAATTGGCGGGAGCGGATCTGCCGAAGAAACAGCCCGTCGATGGGAAGTCGTGGGTGCCCTTGCTTTCGGGTAATGACGATGGGTTGGCCGATCGGGCGATCTTTTGGCACTACCCGCTCTACTTGCAGGGCGCGGGATACAACCAGGTCGTTCCGGTGCATGGCACTGAGAACAACTACTGGCGGGCGACGCCGTGCAGCGTCATTCGGGAGGGTGATTGGAAGCTTATCCAGTTTTTCGAAAGCGACTCGGTGCAGCTCTTCAATCTCAAGAATGATCTTGGTGAGAAGAGCGACCTTGCGAAGTCCAATCCTGAAAAGGCCAATGCCTTGCTGGCGAAATTGAAAGCCTGGCAGGTGAAAACAAAAGCGGTGATTCCAGCGAAAGCGAATCCTAACTTTGGTTCTGCAAAAAAGAAATAAGCCAAGACCAACACTTCGATGAAACTCCTCCTCATTCTCATTCTCGGCATTGCTGGGATTTCTTCACTCTATTCCGCAGACCCCGCTCCGCGACCAAATATTCTCTACTTTTATGTCGATGACATGGGCTGGGGGTCGATCGGGCCCAACGGACAGGCGGAGCGCAAGGCGAAAGGCCTACCCTATGTCCGCACGCCCAATCTCAATCGGCTCGCCGCGAAGGGTATGAATTTCAGGAGAGGCTACGGTTGTCATGTTTGTTCTCCGGCGCGGTCATCCCAACAGTCGGGATTTCACCAGGGTCATACCTTTGCGGACCGCAATGATCCGAATAATGCCAAGAAGGCGATGCGTTCCGACGATATTCTCATGGGCGACGCCTTGTTTTCTGCAGGTTACACCACCGGTTACTGGGGCAAGTGGGGCTATGGAGGTTCCAAGGATATGGTCGATCCGAAGATTGAGAATATTCAGACCCTGCCGACTTCGCATGGTTATCAGTTCGCTTTGACCGAGCTCCACCATGTGCGTGCGCACACTTTCTTCCAACCCACGCTTTGGAGTGCTCCGGCGCAGAAGGGAGCAGTAGGAGGGTTGGAGTTGATTCCGAATTCGATGGCGAAGTATGCGAGGAGGGAAGACTATCCCGAGTCTCCGTCCTACCAAAGCCATCCGGATTATCCCAAGACGGGATATTGCGACGATGCCTACGCTTTTGCTGCTCTCGATTTTGTGCGGGTCAATGCGAAGGCTTATCGCAAAAACGGAAAGCCTTTTTTTGGGCTCTTTGCCGCGCAGATTCCGCACGCTCCCTTCGCCGAAGTCAGCAAGCTTCCCAACTGGAATGAGGCCTACAAGGACGATGAGGGTTTCTCTGATCTCCCGAAGCAAGCCCAGCAGTGGGCGGCCATGGTGACACGGATCGATGCGCACTTTGGGAATATTCTGGCTGCGCTCGAAGATCCGAATGGCGATGGCGACAAGACCGATTCTGTCGCTGACAATACGCTTGTCATTTTTCAGTCCGACAACGGAGGCCCAGGCGGAGCGAACAATACGGTTTACGATGCCAATGGCGGACTGCGTGGAAACAAAGGCAGCATTCATGAAGGGGGGATTCGTGTTCCACTCATCATGCGCTGGCCCAAAAAAATTCAAGCCGGAAGCAGTTCGGATCAGGTCGTCGATGTGACTGATTTGCTGCCGACTTTCTGTGAGCTTTCGGGAGCCGAGGTGCCGCTTGGGATTGATGGAGTGTCCATCGCCCCGACCTTAATGGGCGAGGGGATTCAACGTCAGCGGGAGTTCATTATCCACGAAGCTGGCAACGGGCAGTCGATTATTCGTGGTAAAGACAAGCTCGTTCGCAGTGCGAGGGGCAGGAAAAAGAAAGCCGGTCCGGTAAAATTCGCGCTCTATGACCTCAAAGCCGATCATAGCGAGAAGACAGATCTTGCCGGGGCCAATCCAAACCTCGTCACGGAACTTAAAGCGTTGCTTCTCGGTGAGCGAGTCGATGAGCCGCATGGATTTGCCAATACTTACCACACTTGGACGGGGGAGGGTGGAGCACTCACTTCTGATGCCAATAATTGGTCTGACTACCAATACGCCAATGCTGGTGTGACATACATAACTGACAACGGAGCTCCGCAACTTTCATGGGTTGCGAAGATTGAGAACAAGGGAGAGTCCAAGGCGGTCGCAAGGGCTGAGGTCGATCTTGAATTCCTCGGGCTCGAGATTGTCGGGAGTTCTTCCGGTGCCGAACAGGTTTTGAGGCTTGGATCAAAAATCAATTTGATCGGACGTAATGAGATCCGTCTTTCCCAAGGCGGGCAACTGATGTTGAACGGTGGAACGGTCTCCACTCTGCGCTGGATCGATATTGCCGAGGGTGCCACGCTCAGCGGGCACGGGAAGATCGTTGGAGATGTCAGCAACAAGGGAACCATTTCAATCGAAGGCAAGGGCTTGGAGATCGATGGCGAGGTCATCTTGGGTGGAACCCTTTCGATGAAGACGAAGGTGGACGGAATCACGCCCGGGAAGCCCATGACGATTCTAAAAGCCAAATCGATCAAGGGTAGTTTCGAAAACACAGATCTCGAAATTCGAGGTGAAAATAATTTTGAAATGATTGTCGGTTACACTGGGACTTCCGTGACTCTTACCGCCAAGAAAAACTAGCTGCTAATCCTAAAAAATTGGAATGTAGGTGCTTCCTTTGAAATTCTCTCCCGGGAGCAAGGGGGTGATCGCGGGGATTGCTGGGGAGAATTTTATGCGATCAAATGTTGTGACCTTTCTAGCTAGCTTGGTATTGTCCTGCACCAGACCGATATGATGAATGAACAAACAGACCGTAGGAATTTTCTCCAGAAATCACTGCTGGGAACCACAGGGCTGACGGGGATTGGCGCGTCGATTACCTCAACAGGATCGGTGACGGCGGAGACGGTTTCACAGGCGGCGGAGGGTGAGATTCGAGATGAGGTGGATGTGCTGGTGGTCGGTGGAGGAACGGCTGGACATGTCGCGGCGATCCAGGCGGGCCGGAACGGTGCGAAAACTTTGCTCGTGGAACGCGGGGCGCAACTTGGCGGGATGACCACGACCGGAGGGGTTTCTTTTCCCGGACTTTTTGATGCCTGGGGCAAGCAGGTCATCGCAGGGATCGGTTGGGAGTTGGTGAAAGAAGCGGTGGAGTTGGATGGTGGGAAGTTGCCGAATTTCGCGAAGGTTCCGCAGCGGCATTGGATGAATCAAGTTTATGTGAATCAATTCCTCTACGCGATCCTTGCAGAGGAGAAATGCGAGCAGGCCGGAGTGACGATTGCGTATCACGAATTCCCGGCGTCGGTCGAAAAAACAATGGGCGGTTGGCAGGTCGATTGCGTGGGATTCGGGACCCGGCGCCGGGTGATTTGCAAACAGATCATCGATTGCACCGGCGGGGCCGAAGTGGTTGGAATGATGGGATTTTCCCGCCTGCGCGAAGAAGAGACCCAGCCGGGTTCGATGTTATTTCAGTTGGGCGAGGCCAACAATCCGGGGCGCCATCAACTGCATCGACTTTACGTACATGGGGCGGATTCGAGCAACTCACGCACCGTGACGAAGGCAAATATGACGGGGCGCAAGTCGGTGCTTGCGAAGCTGCGCAAGGAGAAAAAGCGACTCATGCATTTACAACCCGAGGCGGGCTTTCGCGAGAGCTATCGGATCGAAGGCGAGACCATCATTACGGTGAATGATTACACTTCGGGACGGGTTTTTGAGGATGCTGTCTCCAATGCCTTTTATCCTGTCGATCTACACACCAAAAATGGAGTGAAGCCGAAGCCGCTTAAGCGGGGGAAGGTGCCCACGATTCCCTTGCGGGCTCTGGTTCCGAAGGGGAGTGAGAACGTCATTGTGGCGGGCCGATGTGTCAGCAGTGACCGTCTGGCGAATTCGGGATTACGCGTGCAGGCATCGTGCATGGGAATGGGGCAGGCGGCCGGAGCCGCGGCCAGTCTGGCTGCGAAGAAACAGACTACTCCGTTAAAAGTGCCACTCGCTGAGATCCATGCCTTGTTGAAAGAGCATGGTGCGATTGTTCCGGTGAAGAGGTCTTAGGTGATGAAGGGGCTTCTACGATTCTGTTTTGTATTCATTTCGCTGCCGTTGGCGGTTGGGGCTAAGCCGCCGAATGTGCTCTTCATCGTAGTCGACGATCTCAACGACTGGATCGGTTGCCTTGGGGGACACCCGCAATCGCGAACTCCGAATATCGATCGTCTCGCGTCTCGCGGCATGCTCTTCACCAACGCTCATTGCCAGGGGACGATGTGCAACCCCTCGCGGATCAGCCTGCTGTGGGGGAGGCGTCCTTCATCGACGGGGTTTTACGACAACCACTATCATGTCTCCAAGGTGCCCGAGTTTCTAAAGGGGCATGTCAGCCTGCCGAAGCACTTCGCTGCCAGCGGTTACAAGACCTTGACGGCGGGAAAGATTTTCCACGGCGGTGCGCCCGAACAATCGCAAGTCGTCGGGCCGCGACCCGGGCAGTGGCGCAAGGGGCTCGATCAGATGGTGCATAAGAAACCAAAAACGTGGCACCGCACCTGGGACTTTGGCCCGCAGGATTATGAGGAGACGAAGTTCACTGATCACGTTACGGCCACTTGGGTGGCCGAGCAGCTTGGGTCGAAACACGAGAAGCCGTTTTTCCTCTCCTGCGGATTCTATCGCCCGCACGTTCCCTTTTTTCCGCCGCGCCGGGTTTACGAAAGTTTCGCGGAGGTGCAACTTCCTCGCGTCGATGAAAATGATTGGAGCGACCTCCCCGATGCCGCCCGTGGCGTAAGCTTGAGTAATGCGAAAATCCCGACCCACGAGTGGATGCGCGAGAACAATCGCTGGCAACAGGCGGTGCAGGCCTACCTCGCCTGCGTGCGCTGGACCGACGAGCAGTTGGGGCGCGTCCTTGATGCGCTCGACAAGGGGCCGCATGCCGGGAACACGATCATTGTTCTCTTTTCGGATCATGGCTACCACCTTGGCGAGAAGCAGCGCTGGTCGAAGTTTTCCCTCTGGGAGCGGACCACGCGGGTTCCGCTAATCATCAGCGTGCCCGGAGGGGTTAAAGGGAAGTGCGACCAGCCGGTCGAGTTGCTGAGCCTTTATCCAACGCTCGTCGATCTCTGCGGTCTGCCCGCGAATACAAAGCTTGAAGGAGTTGGTCTACGGGCATTGCTCGAAAACCCCGGCGCGGCCTGGGAAAATGTCGCTCTTTCCACACTGGGGCAGAACAATCACGCTGTGCGCGACCGGCGCTGGCGATACATCCGCTACGCCGACGGCAGCGAGGAGCTCTACGACCATAAGAATGACCCGAACGAATGGAGGAATCTTGCGGCGAAAGACCCGCTCCCTGAGCATGCCACCGTGATCAAACGCTTGAAAGCCCACCTTCCAAAGATCAATCTCCCACAGAGGAACTGACAGGATGAGAAAAACGGAACCGAGCGGCCTGCGACGCAGGACAACTTCATTACTGACCGCGTTAAGTTTCGTGGTGCTCGCGGTATCGGGCGTGCTGGCATTTTTTCTGCCCTTCTCGATTGAGGTGGTGGGACTGCATGCGCTGATGGGCTTTGTTTTCGTGGGGCTGATCGGGATCCATCTGTTTAACAATGTGCGTGCCATGAAAGGCTACCTGCGCAGTCGGGCCCTGTGGGTGAGCCTGGCGATTACGAGTGCTTTTGGCCTGCTGTTCTATTTTCAACCGGCGCCAATCAAGTCGCTCTTGGGATTGAGCGGAAACTTCGGGCCGGCAATGGAGCGTTTTGAAATGTCGGAAGATGGCATGGTCTTCCAATACGCTCCGGCGGCTGAGTATCGCATGGAGTTGAGGGTCAAAACGGGTTCGGCTTATGATTTGCAAAATCCGCCCCAGGTTGCGATTTGGCTGGAGAACCAGGGAGCGTATCACATCAAGACGCTTCTGACTCCCGAGGGAGAAGGATTGCCCTACTGGGAGTTCAAGCACGCGGGATGGGAGAGGGCCAAGGCGGAGGCCGGGAAGGAACCGGATGCCGTCTCCGGGCCTACGCCGAATGGCTCTTTCGATCCGGCGGACTATATTCTTCCGGCAGATGCGGAAAACTCCACGCCCTACAAATTGCTCATCGAAATCAATCAGGCTGACAATGATCAGTCCTCGCTGGTCTATGCGGTGGAGATCGATAACCTCGATCCGTCGACGTATCAGTTACTTGAGTTGGTGGGCTATCCGAAGCGTGAAGATGAAGATGGAAAAGAAGCGTGGTCGCTCTTCTACGTCGACGCAAGCGTTGGCTCAGCGCTCGAGTTGATCGACAGCGCGTTGCTCATGATTGATCGGAGATGATTGTTGGGAAGAATGAGCGGATGCTCACGTAGAGAAGCGCCATGAAAGTTCTCTTGGCGTTTCTTTTGTTGATCACCTCTGTGTGGGCGGCGATTCCCCGTCCTTTGGCGGGGCCGGTGCGGGACTTGCGCAAGGAAATCGACTTTGAGCGGATCGGGGAATTTCACCTCGGGCCGACTGGAGCGATGGGCTGGATGCATGTCAGCCGTAATTCCATGACCCGTGAGGCGCGGCAGATCTTGATCACCAAAGTCGAGCCCGGATGTCCGGCCGAGGGAGTGCTGGCGGAGGGCGATGTGATCCTGGGTATCAACGGAACGCCATTCTCGGGAGATCCTCGCAAAGCCTTGGGCCGGGCGATTGTAAATGCGGAGACGGAGAAAGAAGGCGGCCAGTTGAAGTTGATTCGTTGGCGTCAACTGGAAGGCACGAAAATGCGAAAAGGGAAAGAAGAGTCGGTTGTGGTTAAGTTGCCCGTGCTCGGGACGGTCGCTGCGACGACTCCATACAAGTGTGCCAAGTCCGCCCGCATTTTGGATCAGGCGGTGGCCCGCTTGCTTGAGCAAAAAGATTGGGGAAGATTCGGAGACAAGGCGCTGGCTCTGCTGGCGACGGGTGAGAAGAAATACTATCCCTTGGTGCGTGATTATCTTCACGCCGCTGATTTTGCAAAACCGGATTTTAAGATTAGCTTGGACGATGGTGGTCTGGTCTGTTGGAGATACGGTTATCACAACCTACTTCTCACCGAGTATTACCTCGCCACGGGGGACAAGTATGTTCTCCCGGCGATCCGCGAGTATGCCGTTAAGGTTTCCATGGGGCAAAGTAGCGCGGGAACCTGGGGACACGGCTTCGCGTGGAAGGTAACAAATGATGGCGAAATTCACGGCCGCCTCCGTGGTTACGGTGCGCTCAATCAAGCCGGGCTTCCGTGCTTTCTTTCGCTCATTCTTGCCAAGAAATGTGGCGTCGAGCATCCCGAGATTGATGATGCCATTGCGCGGGCTTCGCAATTCTTCGAATGCTTCGTCGGTCACGGATCGATCGGGTATGGCTTTCATCGACCCAGTCTTGAGATTCATGCCAATGGCAGTAACGGAATGTCAGGGAACGGAAAGAATGGCATCGCAGCAGTCGCCTTTCGCGTGCTCGAAAAAGAGAACGCCACACGCTTCTTCTCGCGGCTTACGGCGTCGCTCGCGAATACCATGGAGTATGGCCATAGCGGAAATTCCTACAGTTACTTTTGGGATGTCCTCGGAGCGCATTGCGGAGGTCCGGAATTGGCGACGGCCTTTCTCAAAGAGATCGATTGGTATCATGCCCTAACGAGAAAGCCGGATGGTCGTTTTGTGTATCAACCGCTTGGAGGGATCTACGGGAAGGGGCTTCTCGATCCCACGGCGGCGCAGGTCCTCATCGCGACGATGCCTCGGCGGGCGCTCTTCCTTACCGGGAAGGAAATGGGGGAGAAGTCTTTGTTCAAAGCGAAGGAGATTTCGGAAACGATCGCAGCGGGACATTGGCGCTTGGCTGATCCCGACTCGCTGAGTGCGGGGGAATTGATTTCCAAGTTGGATTGCTGGTCGCCGATGGGGCGGGAGTGGATTGCCAAGCATCTTGCCACCAAGGAAGGGGACTTTGTTCCGCGCTTGATCGAGCTACTCAAAAGCAACAAAGCGGAAGTCCGGGCCGGAGCGTGTTCGGCGCTGGGGTATCAGGGTGAGAAAGCTGGCGCGGCGGTGGATTTACTTGCGAAAGCTCTCACCGATGATCCCGTCGTGGCGATTCCGGCAAGCTACGCGCTGGCCCGGATCAGTAAGCCGGCGGCCAAAGTCATGCCGGAGATTTTGCAGGCGATTCTGGATCGAAAAGAAGGCGGCGAGATGCGTCCCATTCATCAGGCTATGGCCTTTGGTTTGGGATACGATGCCGGTCGCATTGCTCCGCTTTATTTCGACGGACTTCTTCCCGGTTTGGCCAAGGATGGAAATCCTTTGGAGGGCGTTGATCGCAAGCTCTTGCATCCCGCTTTGGCAAAACTTCTCAAAGATCCCAGCGGTCGGACTCGTGGCGGTGCCGCTTATGCCTTTGCGCATTTCACCCGCGACGATCTCGCGGCGATGGCCCAGGAAGTCTACGACGCCATCACGAAGCCCGCGCCGCACTACCGCATGTTCAGTGATGATGCCCGGCAGCAGGCTCTGACTCTCTTGCTGAAATATCGCATCGCGGAGGGCATTCCATTGGCGATTGATTCCCTAGATCTCAAAGATTGGGGTTCTGGGATGCGGTTTCCTCATCGTTGGGAAACACTGAAGGGTTATGGAGGAAACGCGAAGTCCTACCTTCCCCAGCTGCGGGCCTTGCGTGACGGGTTTAAGGAAGGGAACGAGAATCGCAAGTCGCTCGATGAAGTGATCGCGACGATCGAAAAAGATCAAAGCCCTCCCGCTTTGGTTAGTCTGCACGCGCTCGTCGACGAAAAGGTGGCGCGCGATCTAGCCGTGTTTGAGAGCAAGGAACTCGAAGTGACGGCTTGTCGCTCTCTAATCAAAGAAAGCACGGGCCAGCCGTTTTATCAGGCTGCCTGTCTGCGACGTTTGGTGTCTCTCGAGGGAAAGAAGGCCCGCAAGGATGTCGAGCAAGCATCGAAGTCAGATGACGAGATTCTTCGCAAGGCTGCGGAACTGCTTCGGCCGGGGGCGAAGTGATCGAAGGTGCATCAGGTCAGACCCGATCAAAAAAGAGCATCTTTGGGGGCTAAATTGCTCTGTCGTGATTTTTTTTGTATGTTTCGAACCATATTTGGTATGTCTTAAGAGGTATCCAGTCATTTCCACCCCATTTCAAAATGAATTCCAGATCCTACTTCGTCTCTCTTTCCGCGCTCGCTCTGATGAGCGTTCCCACCTACGCAGCCGTGATTGCTTCGACGACCTTCGACGGGCAAACGATTGCCGGTAATACCGCCTCTGATTTGGGATGGGTCCTCAACGGCGTTGATGACCCCGGAAATATGCCTGCGTTCAATGCGGCTGCTGCCCCGCAAAACTTGTTCAACGCAAATGCCTTGGTTCAAAACATTTTCATTCCCGGGATCAACGTCGGCAACGGCAATACTTTCTGGACGACCGATGTTTCACTGACCGTGTCTGCTGGTTCGACCGTGACCCTCACCGATGTGACCTTCAACTCGGTTTCTGTTAATGGAGGACAGGCTGAAAACGTCAATCGACGAAATGACTACACAGTTTTCCTGTTTAGCCCCTTGAATGGAGTCACCCCGGTCGCCGAAGTGACGGTTGCCGACACGCTAGCCGGGACCGTCGCGGGACAGCCGTTGGTCACGCTGGACCTCGCCGACACGGCCCTTACTGATGTGGGAACCTACACTCTGCGCATCAAGGGCGGCGACTTCAGCGGCTTAGACGAAACCGGTAACCACGCCGGGATCAACAATCTCTCGATTAATGGAGACGTCTCATCTATTCCCGAGCCCTCTGCTCTCTTGCTCGGTGGCTTGGGTTTCCTGACTCTTCTGCGTCGTCGCCGCTCCGGAATTTAAGGAGTTCCAGCTCGGATGCCACCTGAAAGCGGATGGTCTAAATTGTCTGCGAATTCTCAGGTCGTTTGAGTTTGTGCAAAGGCGGGAAATTCGAGCACAATAAACTCTTCAATATCCACCGGCCATGAATTCCAAAATCTGCTTCTTCCGTTCCACTGCACTCGCTTTCCTTTCGGCCAATCTTGTTAATGGCGAGACGATCGCTTCGACAACATTTGATGGGCAAACCCTCAACGGGAACACCGCCTCGGATTTGGGCTGGACTCTCAATGGCGTTGAGGATCCGGGTGAGATGTCCGCCTTTGTTCAAGACAGTGGAAACGCTCAAAACTTATTCAATTCGAACGATTTCAATAAGAATCAATTTGCGCCTCAAATCAACGTTGGTAATGGGAATACCTGGTGGCGGACTTCCGTCAACCTCACCGTGTCAGCGGGAAGTTCGGTCACCCTGACAGAGGTGAGTTTTGATCATTGGTCGTTGAATGCTGGAGGAGTTCAAAACGTCGGGCGGAGATCCGACTTCACCATTACTCTCTACGATCCTACTGATGCTGTTGTAGGGACCGCTTCGATTCTTGATGTGGCAAATGGCCAACCTCTCACTCCCGCCGGGTCCCCGACCCCTGTGTCGCTGATATTTGCCGTTCCGATTCCGCTGAGTGCACCTGGGACATACCGCCTCGAAATCGATGGTGGTGAACTCGGAGGTGCTGATGAAACGGGCAACCATGCCGGGTTCGATAATCTCGCAATCATCGGTTCGACCGGCCCCAGTGTTTCCTTTGCCATCACCGAGCTTGAATACGATCCCAGCGGAGATCCGGGCCCAACAGTGACCCTGACTTGGACCAAGACGGGAGCGGCGTCCTACTCTGTTTTTTACTCCTTCGATCTGATCGATTGGGGTGCTGATTTAGATGACAGCGTTTTGCTGGAAAGTGATGAGAATCCTGAAGACGCTGACCAGATGACCGTAACGTTTCCGCTAGTCGGCCCGCTGGAGAGCGCACCTGGTGTCTTCTTCCGCGTTGAAGACAACTAGCTCGCCAACCTGAGGAGGGGATTCTTCAGCTCACAATGTGACTGCGAGGAACTTGCTTTTGGCGGAGAGGTCGCTGAAGCCGGGGTTGGCGGAGTGCATGGGGGAGAAAGGGGGTTATCCTCTTTCTCTAACTAGTAGTCCTTTTCACCTTGATTGCCAGAGCCCCGGCAGTGTCTCAAAAATACAAAGAGGCGGACTATGATATAGAGCCGCCTCTGAGGTGGGAAGTGAGCTTCCTTAAAAATATCAACCTATTCGTCTCCTTCTTCGGAGGTTTGGATCCGGAAAAAACGTGCAGTGTTTGAGCCGAGGAATTGACCCGCCTCGACATCTTCCCAATTTCTCAAGTCGGTAGACACCTGAAGTTTGACAAACCAATTTTTAGACGGGTCCTCGGTGGGTGGCAGCAGAATGGGAGGAGAGGTGTTCACTGGCGAAGGTTTGGTAATTTTGTAGCTGATTCGATAAGGTCCTGTGGCGGGACTGTCTGTGGAAAAGGTACTCAAGACAATGTCACAAGGACCCACCGCAAGCTGAGAAGGTGGCTCAGATGTGGTCCCGTCACTCATGGTGTTACGTAACCTCGTAGCACGGTCATTGACGACCCACCATCTTTGCCACATCAAAGACTCTGTCCCTTCAGGTTTGATCTTAATGTTGATCACCGTTCTAGGTGTTCTTGCGTTCGCGCTGATCACTTCAAATAGTTCGCCTTCTTTAAGGCTCAGAACCGGGACTTCCACGAGGTTAACGCCCTGATCTCGCGTGAAATTACCGTAGATGACTTCACTCGCTTGCAGGCTGCTGAAGGTAATGAAGCTGGCGAGGATTGCCTTAATTGTCTGAGGTTTGAATATTTTCATAAATAGATTCTTTTTGACGTAGATCATCTTTCTGACTCCGCCGCTGGGAAACTGGTCGGTTTTGCCCATTTAGTCACCTAAATTGTCGCCAGGAATTTGCTTTTGGCGGGAAGGTCCAGCAAACAGAGGGTTGGCGTTACTCATGGGAGAGAGAGGGGGTTGGTGCGCCAGAATAAACTGGCTGATTAATTAGGATTCCTAGCCGGTTTCACCGGCCCGATATGGGCCATGGCTTTAACACCACCGACAACGAAGTATCCCAAGGGCTTATCATCCTTGTCCGTAATCAACCAGACATGGCCGGCAAAAGTCTGCTGCGGCCTGCGCTCACCGGACTGCATTTCTCCATACAGCTCATTTTCCTCTCCCTCAACATACCAGTATTTGACCGCTTTCTTTAAATCATTCTGAAATACGATCCATACCTCCTTGTCGCCGCGGGAACGAGGCAGCGCTTCCCTCGTCGTGTAAGGAAAGAAGGTCAGCTTGTTGGACTTCAGCACTTTCATCGACTGTTCGTATTCGGCCAACGTTTTCTCAAATTCCTCGTCGTCAACCGGGCCAATCTTCTGGAATGCAAACTTGGCTCGAAACACCGGTTTTCCATTCTCTGTCACCTGCATCTTGCCCTTTCCATGACCGTCTTTACCCTGATTACGAATATACCTGACCGAAACTCCGGGGGGCATTGACGGAGCAACAGCTCGGTGATAGTCCCGACCGGTTATGGGATCCGAGTAAACATGTGTTGTTCGTTCGGAACCGTCAGTAGCGGCATATTGCATTACAAACAGTCCCAGTTGCTCGTCATAGTGAATTTTGGATCGGTATAAGGTTTTTTGGTTCTTATCTTCAAAACGCCCAACGATTTCGGCAGCAATTTCCCCGTCAACCATGCGTGCCTGCCAGCTGTCTCGCGTGGCAGTCTGCTCTCCACCTACCGGTCCCATCGTCCCTTTTCCCTGAAACTTGCCAAGACCCCGCGTTAGGCTTTCCCGAGCCTGCTGGGGCGTCAGCTTCTTATTTGGAAAATCCGGGATCTCCTCATTTTGGTAAACTAGAGCAGCCACGGGATCGGCAGAAATCTCCGGAACTTCCTGACCTGAAGCACCGATAATCAACATCAACAGGCTGACCACAGCCCCGAGGTAATTCAATTTAGTTATTTTCATTTTCAAATTGCTGGGAAATTGCGTTTGGTGGGAGGACTTTGAAACTGTCTCTGGACCGGAGGAGAGGGGGGAGAAAGAGAGTTGGTTCGTATTTTGTTGAGACTATTTTTAATCCTTAGTCTTGGCTTTTTCGCGTTCAAGGCGGCGCGCTTCTGCTGGCTTGAGTCCGCCGTTTCGTTTTGGGATGAAATTGTCGGTCATGAAGGAGGAGGCAGGGAGCCCCTCGGCATTGAGAAGGCTCACTTCGGGATTGGGCGTGGGCTTTCGGAAAAGGTAGCGGACGTAGAGAGGTTTCGGGATGGCTTTACTTTGGACGACAACGGTGTCGCCCTCGATGTGGGCTTCTGCGGGGGCATACTTGCCATCGGCTCCGGCGAGTTCGAAGAACTTTAACATTTTGTCCCCGCTCTTGCTGACGAGGCCTCCGCCCACGTGATGAAAACTGAGAGTGGCTTTGTCGCCTTCGATTGTGACTTTGTCGAGTAGGGGTCCGGATGGAACGATATCCTTGCGCTCGTATTCATTGGCGAGGGCGAGGAGGGCGAGGCGTTGGCCGAAGGGTTCTTTATTTTCCGGGTGGAGGCTGGGTCCGTGATCGTAACAGACGGCCATGCCGGTGTTTTCGGTGAGATCCAGGGTCCGGCGCATGCGATCTCTCAACCAAGGCCACTCGCCGGTTGTCGGGGATTCCTGGGTGGGGACCTGAATATAATAAAAAGGAAAGGAAAGTGGATCGAGTTTGGCGTGTTTGGCCCAGAGATCACGCCAAGCCTTGATATGAAAGGCGAGGAGTTGGTCGTATTCGTAGCCCGTTTCGGATTTGGCATTTCGTTCGCCCTGATACCAAATCACGCCTCGAAAGGCGAAGGGGACGATGGGTGCGATTTTCTCGTCGAATTGGAATCCCGGTGATCGGGGTTCCTTGTCTTGCGGGTCACGCCAGTTCCCGGGGATCTTGAGTTTGGTCCGAATTTTTTCTGCTGCTTCCTTCGGCATCCACGCTTGGATTGGGGTCCCGGAATTGTAGCGGGTGATGAGGCCGACCGGGACATCGAGTTCGTGATAAAGATCTTTTCCGAAATAGTAGGCAACCATCGAGAGTCTGTTCTGGCTTTTGTGGGAAACGGTATCCCAGCCTTTGTTGTGGCCGTTGAATCGGAAGCGTGAGTAGTCCGCCTCGAAGTCCTTCGGGTTGATCCGTCTTCCTTTGCTTTCAGTAAAGGTTCCCGCCATGTTTGACTGGCCGCTACAGAGCCAGACTTCGCCCACGAGGACATTCTTAAGGGAAATTTCATTGGTGCCTTTGATGGTGAGTGTCTGTTTGTCCCGGGAGGTTTCGAGGGGGCCGAGTTTGAGGAGCCATTGACCCTCCGCGTCGGCCTTTCCTGATACGCTTTGGCCAGCGAAAGATACGGTGACAATTTCGCCTGGGTTGGCCGTGCCCCAAACTGGCACTGGCATTTCTCGCTGGAGAACCATGTTATCACCAAAGATGGCAGGTAACTTGATGTCGCCGTGAGTCTGTCCGGAACCAGCAACAGCGATTATCAGGACGATTGCAGGAATTAATTTTAATGGATTATTCATTTTCTTTCTTTGTGCCACGCCTTTGGCCCAGAGTGTGAGGTGGATGGGTAAAACCCAGGTTGTCGATTTTACGATCAGGGGTTGTATCGGAGGGTATGCTGGCGGGCGCTCTTCTCGCACTCATTGGTGATCGTCCGTTTTCTATCCATGCTTCGGGTTTGTTCCGCATGGTGTTGATGCGATCTCGGTGTTCCGGCGCCTCAATCAGGTTCTTAAGGGGATTGGTTGAAGGGCCTAAAATGTGGCAAGCGTGCGATCTTCCAAGCTTAAAATCGATGGTGCCCGGTGTGGTCGGGCAAAGAAATAGCCCTGTGGGATAAAGTCTCCACAGGGCTTGGTTTAAATGGAGTTCTTTGGTGTCGGATCAGGCAGCGGCTGCTTCGCCACGCTGATATTGGGCAGATCCGAAACCGAGGATGGGCCAGAAGATGAAGCCCAGAAAGATCAGGCCCAATGTGGTGCCTACGCCACGACCGAAGCTCTTCGAGAGCTCGTTGAGGACGATCAGGAGCACGATGATATTCACGAAGGGGATGAGCAAGAGAATGATCCACCAGATCGGCTTGCCAACGATTTCGAGCAGCACGATGGTATTGTAGATGGGAACGATGGAGGCCCAACCGGGTTTGCCGGCCTTCGTGAAGACCTTCCACATGGAGGCTATCATCAGCAGGACAATGGCAAGGTAAATGAGAATGATGAAGAGCCCCGCACCTGCGGCGGCACCGAGTTCAGCGTTACTTTGGGCGAGAATGAAGTTTAACATGGTATTTGGGGGTTTTTGATTAGCGGATAATCTATATCGGAAAGCCTAATCGGTAGCAAGACAAAATTGTTAAGAGTTCCGTAACACCCATGGGCTTACTGTTCACTTGATTATAACCAGCCCGATGACTGCAAGGAATTTTCTTTTGGCGGAAAGGCTGTGAAGATCGGAGTTCATAGGGGAGAGAGGGGGGTGAATTTCCCTTACAGGATGCCGACGGCGATCTTGAAATCGTAGCTTTAGGCATGAAGAGCACCCAGATTCTTTGGAAAAAGCACAAGTAGTTTTCGCCAGCCTTTTGTCGGAAGGCTATCTACAATCATAGGTAGTGGAGCCTGTTTTTGTTTGGTTACTCACGATTGCCCAAATATCTACAAGAGCTCTAAGGCTTTTTGATCTTTTTTGGTTTACCACCTTTGTAATACGAACGGGACAGTTCGGTTCCGTCCTCGTTATACAAAACTAAAAGTCCATTCCCGTTGATTACATTTGTTTCGGGACACTTCTGCCCGTCAGGCTTCCAGGAAGTGGAGGAAATCAGTTTTTCGTCCTTGAAGCATACCTGCCATTTTTTCTTGTCTGAGAATTTATTGGGTTTGGTGGGATGCATATAATAATAGGTTCTATCACCATCAAGGATACGGCGATAATTGGGCATGAAGATATCTTCCACCAGTTCGGAGGTTGTGGTGCATCCTGAGACTAAACATGAGATCAAAAAGTATGAGAAGCGTTTCATTAATTCCTTAAAGCTAAATTTTGGCCCGCACGGATTTTAGGTGAAAGGGGGTTGTCGTTCTGGCTCTCCTTGGATGATTCAACGTTTTGAGCACCGATTGAGTCAGGCTGCGAGCTAATACATAGGGGGAGGGGGTTGGTGCACGAGAAAACGACTCTGTCCCGGTGGTTGATGATCGAACCTTTCCTTGCACATCTCGCCAGCCTATCTGTGGTAGTCGGCAGTCAGCGGGCACCCTATCCCGCGTAGGGGACAGACGAGTGATGCAGCACGATCTTGACCTCGTCCTGGTCGTTTAGGACGTAGCCGAACGAGTATTCGACCTTCACCAGTTCGCCCTGCGGATCGGTGAAGAAGTAGTTGCCCATCGCCATGGCGGTATTGCCGTTAAGGAGCACTGCGGTGTTCTCGAAGCGGACCGCGGTCCAACCTTTAATCGCGAAGCCGCCGTCCTCTTCGCAAACTTTGTTGGTGGCAACAAAATAGGAGAGAGCCTCTTCAAAGGTCCCACGAAATTGGACCTCGGCCGCTAGCGTCGGCTTAAACAGCACCGGCGAGGCGCCGTAGTTGTAGAGGTTTTGGATGTGCTCCTTGGCGGCTTGCTCAAAGTCTTCGCCATTCTTGTGCGCTGTGGAGATGCGGACGATGCCGTCGCCCCATGCCTTTTGGGCGGTGGCGAGATGCTCTTCGGTAAAGGTGCTCACTCGATCGATTCTAATTTGAATTTGCGGAGGATGCCCGCCCGCAAGGCGGAGGTTCGGACAGTTGTTAATGCGAGCTCCCAGCTTCGGATCTCAGACCGAAGTTTTCAAGCCTAAATGCCGCCGAGTGTGACCTGTTTTGAAGGCCTCCTGCGAGGAAATTGCCTTTGGCTAAAAGGTCGCGGGAACCCGGCTGGGGCGGAACCCATGGGGGAGAAAAGGGGTTGATTGGCTGCGCGACCTTGTGAACCTTGTTGTTAATAGTGAGATGTTCCTAAGCAAGTAATGGTGGCCGAAAGCATTCTTCACCATACAATCAAGGCATACTCTCTTTTCACCATGAACAACCCTCTGTCCGTCGTTACCGCTATTTACTGGCTTTTAATATTTTCACCTGTGAATGCTTGGGCTGAAGAGCGGCCAAACATTATCTACATCCTCGCTGATGATGTCGGTTACGGGGACCTTTCCTGTTATGGTCAGGAAAAATTCCAAACTCCAAACCTGGACCGCATGGCAGCAGAGGGCATGCGCTTCACCTCACATTATGCCGGTGCGTGTGTTTGCGCCCCTTCACGCTTTACCCTGATGATGGGCAAACATATCGCCCGGGCCCATACCGAGGGACAGGGGCAAGAACTGCATGTCGGGGATCGAACCATCGCCAATCTCCTGCAGGATAGCGGCTATGCCACCGCAATGATCGGCAAGTGGGGACTGGGCCGCAGGACCGGGTTACCCAACCTCAAGGGCTTTGACTTCTGGTATGGCTTCCTTGACCAGCGACGCGCCCATTTTCACTACCCCGAATGGGTTTGGAAAAAC
Organism: bacterium; assembly: GCA_018222765.1. Classification (GTDB taxonomy): domain Bacteria; phylum Verrucomicrobiota; class Verrucomicrobiia; order Verrucomicrobiales; family Akkermansiaceae; genus SW10. The sequence goes on from JAAEZT010000035.1 coordinate 29,427, forward strand.
GGCATTAAGGAAATGCTGCCGGATAACCCGGAAAAACACAGCTGGCACACCCAGGATCTTTTTACGGGGGAGGCTTTGCGCTTCATCCGCAAAAACCAAGACAAACCCTTCTTTGTCTATCTGCCCATAACACTGGTGCATGCTGAGCTTATTGTTCCAGCAGAGTTTGAGGAGCCCTTTCTCGGAAAGTTGGACGACAAGCCACAGGAAACCAAGCCCTATGCCATACTCAAAGGAGGTTATAACAAGCCCCGTAACCGGCATGCCGCCTTTGCCGGTGCTATGAGTTTTCTCGACCGGGATATCGGCAAAATCTTCGCGCTGCTCAAGGAGTTGGATATTGATAAAAAAACACTGGTCATCTTCACCAGTGATAACGGTCCGCACGGGGAAGGCGGCGCCGATCCGCTTTACTTCAATAGCAGCGGAGGACTGAGGCGTGGCAAGGGGTGGCTCTATGAAGGTGGTATTCGCGTGCCGATGATCGCCAGGTGGCCAGGACGGATAGCCGCCAACAGTACAACGGATCATCCATCCTGGTTTCCGGATATCTTCCCTACCCTCGCTGAAATCGGAGGCATTAAGCCTGCACAGGATGACCTTGACGGCCTTTCCTTGACGCCCACGTTTTTTGACAAGGGAAATCAGCAGGTCAGCCCGTATTTATACTGGTCGCATCACCGGCAGCGGGCCGTCCGGGAAGGTAAGTGGAAACTGGTTCGATTCTACGAGGCATATAACGATATCACTCGTTACAGGGATGAACTCTACAACCTTGAAAAGGACATGTCCGAGCAAGAAGACCTTGCCGGCACTCAACCGGATCAACTCAAATCGCTCGTCAAGCGACTCAACACCCTCGAGCCCTGGAAATAACCCGGCTAACAAAACCCGGATTTTTCTAAGTTGCTGCTAGGAATTTGCTTTTGGCGGGAAGATCGCGGAAATCCGGGTTGGGCGGAAGACATGGGGGTGAAAGGGGGTTGTTGGCAGTGAAGCTTTAACTCATGGAACTATGAACAAAATTGAATTCTTGGGAAAACTCAGATGGTTCATGTGAAAATTCCAAATAATCTAGCTCCCATTATTGTGGAAGTAAGCTCAGAGAGAAAAGATAGAATCAGTCATACAGTCAGTGCAAAACGAAAAGAAATAACCGCAATTCAAAGCAAGAGATTGTCAACCGAGCATAAGTAAGGGGAATGTTTTTGAGTTATGGTTACTCATGTGGAGAGTCCCCAAAGCTCTCTTTATTTTAATGATTCTCTCTGGAGTGCAAGCTCCTCCCTGTTCTGTGGTTTAGTGTGTGTGTGTGTTGTTCCCATAGATACAGGGGGGGGCGTTCTTGAGATCCACATCGTAATTCTTGGACTCCTTCTCGAATTTCTCGGGTATGAAGTCTTATTTCAAACAATCGAGATTGGGAGGGCCACTACTTAAAGCCACTGCAATCCGAAATTGGGCCGTCGATCTGTGGGTCCTAAAAGCCCGTTGTTCAGCTTATTAGGGTCGGTGCCGCTCAAGCTTGTAGAAAACTACTCAGACGATGGCCAAGAAGCCCAAACCTCACCTCGAAAGATTTCCCCACCCTCATACGTAGTCCTCTCAGTACCATAGAATCGTAGTATGCTCACAATATCCGGATCCAAAGGCGAAACTTTCTGTGACGGTATGACACGCCGTGGCTTCTTACGAATCGGGGGCCTTGGTCTCGGCGGAGCCTCCCTTCCTCAACTGCTCCAAGCCGAGGCAACCACGCCTAAAAAGCTCGAACACAAAGCGGTCATCATGGTTTTTCTCGCTGGGGGTCCGCCACACCAAGACATGTGGGATATTAAAACCGAAGCTCCCTCTGGTATTCGTGGCGAATTTAATCCCATCTCAACCAACGTCCCAGGCATCCAAATTGGAGAACTCTTTCCAAAAATGGCTGGTATGATGGACAAATTTTCGGTCATCCGCTCCATGGTTGGAGCGGGTGGAGGGCACGACGCAGTCCAGTGCCTCACCGGTAGAAAACCACAAGGCCCTCAACCATCAGGCGGTTGGCCCTCAATCGGCGCTGTCCTCTCCAAGCTTCAGGGCCAAGTCACTCCGGGAGTCCCCTCATTTCTCGGCCTCTCGCCAAAATGCGGACACGACCAATGGGGCGACCCGGGCAAGCCAGGCTTCCTTGGACCTTCACATGCAGCCTTCGCTCCGTTCCGAGGAGGTGGAAAGGATGATATGATCCTTAAAGACATTTCCATCGAACGACTTGCGGACCGCAAGGCTCTCTTAAAATCTTTCGATAACTTCCGGCGGGATGTCGACGCCTCCGGCGCCATGACCGGAATGGACACGTTCACTGAACAAGCCTTTGGGGTCCTCACTTCCTCAAGGCTCGCCGAGGCCTTTGATCTTTCCAAGGAAGACCCCAAGATGGTTGAGCGCTATGGAAAAGGGACCGAAAAACTCACTGCTGATGGTCCTTGGAAGCGGCTCGATCAATTCCTGATGGCCCGTCGACTCGTCGAAGCTGGAGCCCGCTGCGTCACCCTTGGCTTTTCTCGATGGGACTGGCATGGCAACAACTTCGGCCGCGCTCGAACCGACTTTCCTCTCCTTGATCAGGGGATTACCGCGCTCGTTCAGGACCTCCATGACCGTGGTCTCTCCGACGATGTCTCAGTGGTCGTCTGGGGCGAATTCGGGCGCACCCCAAAGATTAACGACAAAGGCGGGCGTGATCACTGGCCGAAAGTCTCAACGGCACTCCTTGCTGGCGGAGGCATGACCCACGGACAAGTCATTGGATCCACGACTCGGGATGGCGGTGAAGCTGATGATCGACCTGTCGAATTCCAGGAAGTCTTTTCCACTCTTTACCATAATCTTGGCGTCGATGCCCGGCGCACCACAGTTGACGATCTGACGGGTCGCCCCCGTTTCCTTGTTGACTCCCAGCATGCCCCAATGAAGGAACTTGTCGGGTAAGTTTCACTGCACCACCAGCGCCCATGCCCAATCTTCCCATCATCGCGGCATTCGTCCTCTTTCTTTCTTGTGCGTCGGCCCAATCTTCAAATCTCAGTTTCGAAAACTCCTCGCCGATTACCCTAAAACACCTTCACGACACACACCAACTTGTCCTCACTCAGGAATCGCAATTTCCAGGTCAACCACCAACCGACCTCACTCACACTGCCACCTACACCAGCGATCCCTCCGATATCATCGCTGTCTCCCCCTCCGGTCTCGTTACCGTCCTCAAGGCTGGCGAAACGACTCTTACTGCCACCCACGGTGAACTCAGCATTTCGAAGCCCATCAAAGTAGCTTCCGCTGAAACTCTCGCCATTTCATTCACAAACGACTTTATTCCCGTTCTCTCAAAATACGGCTGCAACGGAGGAGGGTGCCACGGAAAAGCCGCCGGACAAAATGGCTTCAAACTCTCCCTCTTCGGTTACGAACCCTGGAACGACCATAACTATCTTGTTCGAGATTCGAGGGGCCGCCGTATCTTTCAGGCTGCTCCAGAACATTCTCTCCTCGTCCTCAAAGCGACTGGCGAAATCCCCCATCAGGGAGGCTCCCGTCTTAAAAAAAATTCGCCTGACTACCAAGCCATCGTCCGCTGGATCAAACAAGGTCTCCCAAACGATCCCAAGGAATTTCCCAAAGCCACCTCAATCTCAGTCTATCCAAAGGAACGCCTGACACAGCCCAACTCCCAACAACAACTCCGCGTTACCGCTCACTTCTCTGACAACTCGACTCGCGATATTAGCCACCTCGCGCAATACGAATCCAACGATGAAGAACGAGCAAGCGTCACGATGGACGGTCGCGTCACGATGGGGGACATCCCTGGTTCAACCTCCATTATGATCCGCTTCCAGGAACACGTTGATGTCTTTCGCGCGATCCTTCCTCTCGGAGCCCCTGTCAACAACCTTCCGCAGCCCGCGAACTTCGTCGACCAACACATCTTTACTCAACTTCAGACTCTCGGGCTTCCTCCCTCCGAAAAGAGCGACGACGCCACTTTCCTCCGGCGGGTCACGATCGATATCGCAGGACGTCTTCCTAGCATCGAGGAAACCAACGTTTTTCTAAGCGACAATGCACCCAACAAGCGGGCTCAGAAAATCGAACAACTTCTCGCGTCTCCAGACCACGCTGATTATTTTGCCGGAAAATGGGCCGCCATCCTCCGCAATAAACGCGCCAAACCTGAACACGCCCGAGGTTCTGTTGCCTTTCATCAGTGGCTCCGAAACGCCATCGATAACAACCAACCTTATCACCAAATAGCGCGCGAGTTCCTCACCGCTTCCGGAGAAACCGGGACCAATCCACCCGTCGTCTGGTATCGCACCGTCCGCGACAGCAAAGACCAACTTGAAAATGTCGCTCAGGTTTTTCTGGGGGTCCGTATGCAGTGCGCTCAGTGCCACCATCATCCCTATGAGAAGTGGAGCGAAGATGACTACTACGGTTTTCAGGCTTTCTTCTCACGCATCACCAGAAAACCTGGTCTGCAGCCTGGAGAAGAAATCGTCCTTCACAATCGGGGGCAAGCCACCTCTAAAAATCCCCGCACCGGCAAAACACTAAAACCAAAACCTCTCGGAGGAGAAGAACTCACGATTCCATCCTATGAAGATCCTCGCGAACACCTCGCCGATTGGATGATTAACCCAGCAAATCCTTTCTTCGCCAAGATGCTTGTTAACCGCTACTGGAAACACTTTTTTGGCCGTGGACTTGTCGATCCCGAGGACGATCTACGCGTCACCAACCCCGCAACCCACCCCGAATTATTAGAGAGCCTTGCTTCTGATTTTATTGCCAACGGATACGACCTTAAAAAACTCATTCGCACCATCACCAACTCTCACACCTACCAACTCTCAGCCATTCCAAATCAGCATAATTCCGAGGATAGCCAGAACTACTCGCGCTTTTACCCTCGGCGACTTCCTGCCGAAATCCTACTCGATGGGATCAACACCGTTACTGGGGCAAATG
>JAAEZT010000036.1:0-25059 GCA_018222765.1 bacterium
ATCGTGGCCTGTCCCCGGCGTGTTGTTGTCGGCATCAATCTCGAGTGTGCCGTTGATGGTCAGGCTTCCGGTGGAAATCGTGCCTGGGCCTGCTCCCGGACTAAGGGTTCCCCCCCCATTAATTGTCACAGCCGATGTCGTCGATCCAACACCTGCAAGAGTGGAATTGCTGACGATATAGTTTCCGCCTCCGGTGTGGCTTCCGTTCAAGAACATGGTTCCTCCAACAATACTGCCCCCAATGGTTGTTGTTCCAGTGTAAGTATTCGTTCCAGAGAGAGTGACCTCGCCATTATCGAAGTTATTCTGGAGAAGCACATTTGCCAGGCCGGTGATATTTCCAGTGACGGTCCAACTTCCGTTGTCCTTACCTTCACTTCCTTCAAAATTCAGATTAGAGGCAGCTGTTGGCAGACTAATATTCCCGCTGATCACTAAATCCACTCCATCAAGCCCCAAGTTACTGTATCCCCGGGTACTGTTGTTGATATTGGTAATGTTTCCGGCGAGCTCAAAGCCAAACGAACCGCCGCAACGGAATCCGCCACCATCGATTTCAAAATCATTGGGAATCACAATACCAGCTGTGCCAGCCCGCAGCTGTGCCCCGCGCGAATGAACGAGACCAGTCCCAAGATGGTCATTATGGTTGACCACTACAAATCCATTTTTATTTCCAGTCTCTCCATTGAAAAAGCTGCTCGCTCCATCTCCAAGCTCAAAGCCCCCCGAGAAGGTATTGGCACCGGGATTGTCGAAGATGACCGTGCCATCGCCCAAGAAACCGACGGAGCCAGTACCGCTGATCGCACCAGTCTGGCTAATCGTCTGGTCTACATCGACATTCAGCTCCAACTTACCTGGATCTGTGACCACGACAGGTCCATCACCAGCGAGTTCACCCTGAAGGATTCCACCAACCTGCCCGACGCGGAAAAATCCGCCGCTGACCGCTGTAGTTCCGGTGTAGGTGTTCACGCCACGGAGGACGAGACGCCCCGTCCCAACCTTGGTCACACCACCGGTGCCAGAAATGACGGCGTTGATACCATCACCACTCACGTTGGTCGCACCAATCTCGAGCGTGTTGCTCCCCAAGTTGATGGAGTTCGTAGCAGCTGTGGCGATATCGCCAATCTGCACGGGTCCAGTGGTGTCGGTGAGTCGTAATGTCACCGAATCGGCGAGGGTAATATTCTCGGTGCTATAGTCACCGTCGTTCACAATAATCGTTCCAGTTGCAGGGATCGCTGCAAGCGCGGCAGCCAAATTAGAGAAAGCGTCCACACCAAAATTCGCAGGAGAGACCGGGGCCCCGCCATCTGCATCTGCAATCGGGTCGCCAATGCTCCCGCCGAAGTCGTCGTCGACGTAGATCGGATCAGGCACGTTGGCGGTAATGACGATCGCGCCCGTGGTCGGTCCGCCGAGATCCTCATCACCGTCTTCCAATTCGACGTTGATCACGGTCGGGTCGACGGTGCCCACGTCGGTGACGAACTCCGCTGCTGCAAGCGCAGCGTTCACCGTGGCCGTATCACCGGTGACCGACCAAATCCCGGAAGCGTAGGTTTCACCGTTGCCGCTGGTTGCAGTGAGGTCGCCAGCGCCGGCGACCCAGTCGCTGATGGTCAGCGTGGCGGTGACCTGGTCGAGCGATCCGGCGGTGCCAGTCGCGCTTCCCGTGGAGCTATTCCAGAATCGAACGCTGCTCGTTCCGCCGAATCCGCTGACGAGATTTTTCAGAGTTGCAGCTGCAGCCAATCCGGCGCCGCTGCTCGACCCGCCCGTGCCAGTTCCGGTATTAGTGCCGGTGAAGACCGATTGGTCTCCACGCCAATTGGTACCGTCCCGATTGAGGAGCGTCGCGGTCGCCTCCGCCGAACCGTTGACCGAACTCTTAAGAGTCCCCCCGACGATATCAAAGACCAAAGCAATTTGAGCTGGCTGGCCAGCCGTAAGCGCAGTGGTGCTCAGCGGGACGACAATCGTGTTGTCAGACGCCCAGTCGAGGTCGGTAAAGACCCCAACAACACTGCCGTCATCGGTCGGAACATTCGCGGGGTTGCCGTTAGCCTTAGACAGGAAGTGCGGGATGCCATCGCGGAGGAGTAAGACGGAGCCGTTGCTCGATCCGCCGATCTCCCACACATCAACCACGCCAGTCAGATCTCCAGCCTGCGGGACAAAAGCGATCTCGAGTGACATTCCCGGTGCTTCGGTGACCCCGGCACCAGTGGCGCTGATAATGAAGCTGCTGTCGTCTTCCGGGCGACCGTCATTAAACGTGGTCGTGTTGGCGATACCATTGGTGAAGAAAAGTGGCGCACCGGCCCCGGTGACGGTGGAACTAAAGTCGGTATCGGGATCAGTGACGACGATGTCGCCCAGCGGTAAGGTCCCGGTGCCTGCGACTACTTCGCCCAGGTTAGCGCCCGTGGGTGCGGCGTTTGCCCCGTCGTTGATCAGGAAGAAAGCACTGGATGGCGTCCCAATCGCACCAGAAATCGTGGCACCCGACACATCGGTGATGGTCGCTACGACGGACTCGGCGCCCTCGAACAGTCCATCGGAAAGCGTTGTGATGTTGATCGCAGCGGTGGTTGCTCCATCGAGGATATCGACGGTCGTAACACCGGTGAAATCCGTACCAGACGCTGAACCGCTGTAGGCAACCGTCACCGTGAGATCTGCTCCCACCGGCGCAACATCAGCGGTGAAAATAAAATCACTCACACCACCTTCGGTAACATCACCATCGTCCAGCACCGTCACGGTGGTGACAGGCCATTCGACATTGATGACAAATGAACTGCTATCGGTAGCTCCTCCATCGGAAACCGTAAAATCAAAGCCTCCCGCGAATGGTGCGGATGCACCGGCGTCAAAAGTAACGAGATTGTTGTCAATGTCGTCCTGGGTAAAGGTTCCTCCCAATCCGAGGGCACCACCGGAAAGAAGAAGCGTGCCGCCAGTAGGAGCCGTGGTAACAGAATAAGTCAGATTGGTTGCCGGAGTATCATTGTCGAAAGTATCGAGGAAGGCATTAGTGATGACATTCCCGGTCGAACTTGGCAGCACGGTAGGCGGCAAATTGACGCTGATCGCTGGATCGTTGTTGACGACCAGGCTGGAGATACTAAGCCCCTGCATATTCGGCGTATTCGGGAACCCGACGCTTGCGGTTCCGACGTTCTGGCTGGTCATCTCGACAGTCTGACCAGCTGTTAATTCAAGCAAGGTCGCATTCCAGCTTCCGGACAGGCGGTTGTTGGCGTTGTCACGGTTGTAGGCCGCACCGATGCCACGGTTGATCGGACCTCCCGCGCCGTCGATCTGCCACCCATGGATTGGGGTCACGCGATCGTGATTATCGTTAGTCGCATCACTCTGGGTAAAAAGGCTGCCGAGGAACAGGTAGTCATCGGTAGTGTTGACCGTCACCGTACTCCCACCGCCGTGAGTGAAGGTGGCGTTCGACGGGCTGACCAGGGTGTTGAACCCAACCACGGTAGCGGTTGGATTGACCACGTCTTGATTGGTCGTGTCAGTAACTTCGATGTACTTTGCTGTCAGCGGGAGTTTGACAATACTCAGTGCCGTCTCGTTCCCCTGAATCGTCCCAGCGGATCCGCCTTCCATGACCACTTCGACATTAAGGACCTGACCAGCTGTTGCGGAAATAATTCTTCCGACCGCAGTCACACCTTCATTGGTATCTTCATTTCCGCGGACATAGGTGGTGGTCCGGGATCCGCTGATCACAGAGCCATCCAAAGTGAGCGACTGCTGAAAGTTGGTGCGAGTAAGATTAGTAGGCTTCTGAATGCTGGTATTGGCGAACACCAGATAGAGTCCAGACTCGTTAAGAGTGACATCGCCGCTGTTTGCAGTAAATCCAAATGCCGTCCCCATTGTCCCCGGCGAGTCATTGGTATCGTAGGCGACATCAACCGCTGAGAGACCGACAGTTCCCGCTTGGTTGGCCGCACGACTGACACTCAAATAATCCCAGCTGTCATCGAGTTTGAGGAGTTGGATCGAAGATTGTCCCGCGACGCGGGTGGGTAGAGTGCCTTCAGTATCATTATCAGACCGGCGTGTCTCCAGCGTTAAAACATGATCGTCGGCGGCCACAGTGATAATAGCTCCTCCCGACATCACACACTCGTCGGCACCTCCAGTCTGCCGAATGAATCCTTGGCTACGACCTGCGGCCAAGGGCACCCCATTCAGAGTGAGATTGGTTTGATACTCACTGCGGTCGTTAGCACCACCAACTAAGTCACTAAAGCCTGTGCTGTACAACACCAAGTGGCGCCCGGAGCTAAGACCAATTGGGGTCGCACCCGCTCCGGGAGTGATCGTGTAGGATGGATCGACTGTCGCCGCATCAAAGTTATGGACCAATGCCGGGCCGAGCCCTCCAGCAGTAGCCGAGCGTGCAATTGTCTCGCCAGCGGCCGCTTCGGTAATGATCGCTTTATCGGTGAAGGTGCCACCCGCCGGACTAACCTGCGCGATCAGAGGAGCACCCAGAAGCGAGAAGAGCCCAATGAAACGGCTGGTTTTTTGGGAAATAGGAAGGGAATTTGACTTTTTCATAGAAAACATGAGCGCGATTAGTTGCAGGAAAAGGGATTAAATAAGTCTCTCGATAGAAATAAAGAACTAAAGTCGACAAAGTTGACTCCATAATTTGTGCCTTGCCAAAAATCGACAGAGAAAGTCAACACTGTCCCAAAAACGGATCGCAGAGGCTCTTTCTGCGATTGGCCCAGACTCAGCTGATCCTAATCATACCAATAGGCTGCAACCCCTATAAAATATGGCGGAGGGTGTGGGATTCGAACCCACGGATACATCACTGCATCACTCGATTTCGAATCGAGCGCCTTAAACCGGGCTCAGCCAACCCTCCCGAGTGGCGGGACGCTATCAAAGTCGTACTCAGGGTCAAGATTAGCGATGAGCTTTTTCCCAGCTGGCTCCCCTATCCTGGAACGGTGAGGATCACCCGCAGACCTCCGCTTTGGCGGTTGGTGCAGGTAATGATTCCGCCGACGCTTTCAATGCAGGTTTTGGCAATGGCCATACCCAGACCAGCTCCGCCGCTTTCCCGGGTTCTCGCTCCGTCGGGTCGCGCAAAAGGCTCAAAGATTTTTTCAATCCACTCCTCGGGCAATCCGGGACCACGATCTTCAATAGAAATATCAACCGCGCCTCTTCTGGAGGTAACCACGACTCTGATGTCCTGGGCGTATTTGAGGGCATTTCGAATGACATTTCCCATCGCTCGTTTGAATAAATCGCGATTGGTGACAATCGAGAGCCCCAAGGGAGCCGAGAAAGCAATTTGATCTTCCGCCTTCTCCCGCTTCAGCACCTCACCACACAATTCCGCCACCTCGATCGATTCCATTTTCAGGTTCTTGGGCTCCAAGGAGGCTTTCGAAAAGTCAAGGAGCTCATTCACCAACTGGGAGAGTTCAGCCGCCTCGGCATTGACCGATTCCAGCTTCAGATAATCCTCACTCTCCAGCTTGTGCTCCAGCACGCCAAGACCCATCCGAATCCTTACCAGTGGCGAACAGAGTTCGTGAGCGATATCACCCAGAAAGCGTTTTTGACCTGAGACAAAATCATCAAGCTTCCCTGCCATCGATTGCAAGGACCGGCTTAAGCGACCGATTTCGTCGGTTCGGTTCGTTGCGACCGAGACCTCGAAGTCTCCCTGCGAAATCGACTCCGCTCCGCGGGTCAGAATCCCAAGTCGTCGGGTCATCCGGTAAACCCAAGGCACCCACACAAGCAGACTCAGCACCAACACTCCGGCGAGCCCCCAGAGCAAAGGTTGCCAGGTGAAAAACAAATCACACCCCTCTCTTCCACGAATCAACAGAACAGAACTTCGACGCTCCATCTCTCGCGCATCCAGGATATCGATCCTTACTGCGCCAATTTCCCCCTGTTCGCTATGAAAGAGTTTTAAAAAACGAAGATCGAATTCATCCTCTTCACTCGGGGAGGGTCTGGTATGCTCGCGCTCTCTCATCCCTTCCGGACCATCTGATCCACGACCCAAAGGAGGTCTATCAGCCGGACGTCGGCGGGGTGGTCTTCGGTCATCAGCGGGACTTCCAAACTCACCAGCCTCACGTCGACGGGGAGGCGGGCCATCGCCTCTTCGAGGTGGCCTTTCATTCCGGAAAAGCTCTTTCTCCCCCTCGGAGAGATCCCATTGAGTTCCCTCGATAAAGCTGGCCTCAAAAGGACGGTAAAGCCCCAGGTCAACCTGATAGGCCTTTTCGAACCCCTCCAACACCTTCCCCCAGTCTTCACGATCCGCTTCGTTGAGACTCTCATTCACCAATTCCGCCATGCTCACCAGACGGGGTTCCGCACCGCTGCGGGTCAGCTGATTCCAGCCGACTGAATAATACTTCCCGGCAATCCATGACAGCAGCAAGACCGCCAAGATGACGTTGAACATCAACAGCAGAAAGATGCGAAGCGACAGCGGGATTCTCATAAATAACTATGCGTCGGGTTCCATGAGCTGATACCCTACTCCCCGCACCGTGCGTATGTAGCTCGGCTGCTTGGCATCGTCGCCGATCTTTTTCCGAAGCGCGGAAATATGGACGTCGATGGACCGATCGAAGACATCAAACTTTCGCTCGGACACTTCCTCAATCAATTGCTCACGCGATTTCACCCGACCTTTCGATCTCATCAAACAAGCCAGCATCGCGAACTCCAGCGCAGTCAGATCAAGAGGCTTTTCATCCAACAAGACGGTATGCGTCCCCTCGTTAAGGCGAATCTTTCCGACTACCCAATCGACATCCTGCTCGGCTTGCACCGGATCAGCAAGATGAGACCGTCGCGTCACCGCACGTAGACGAGCGAGAAGCTCGCGGGTGGAAAATGTTTTCGGAAGATAGTCATCGGCTCCCAACTCCAACCCCACAATTCGATCAGCTTCGTCACCCATCGCTGTCAACATAAGCACCGGAATATTCGAGGTCTTACGTAGCTCCCGCAGAACTTCAAAGCCATCCATCCCCGGCATCATGACATCTAAAAAAATCGCTTCGTATCCCCCCTCCTGCGCCTCTTGCAAACCCTCGGTTCCGGTATGACGCATTTCCACATCATACCCCAACGGCTCGAGATAATCATGAATGAGACCACACAGCTTGCGATCATCATCGACAACGAGAAGACGTCTTTTTTCGGAACCATCCATACGACTTTTCTAGAGTAACTCCAAGCGCAGCAAAAGAGCGAAGCGTTTTACACCCACTTAACAATTCTTTTCCAATTCGCGATTTCTGCGAGGGAGATCACTTCCTCCTAAAAGCGCGATTGGTGCAACATTCCCTCAAGCCCCTGTGAAAATATCAGGCCAAATCGCGATTCACCGCGATCCTCGCTCCCGCCCAGTAAACCGAGCCCGATCTCGACAGAAACGAGAACAGGTAAGCGGTAGCGGAAAACTCAAAACAGCGGAGTCCTGCGTTACCGCAGCCTTATTAAGCAAGAAGCCCCGGAAAAGTGACGCTCCAAGGTTTTTTTGACACTCTGTTTAGCTAGAGTTTCTTGATGAGCATATTCTTGAACCACACTTGAGCGCCGTGATCCTGAAGGAGAACCGGCCCGGTCCAACTCCCAAAGCCTTTATTCTTCTTATACTTGCTCTTTCCAAATTGCTCCTTCCAAATCTCGGAACCGTATTCGATTTCAGCAACCAATTTCCCATTTAGGAAATGCTGAAGAAGATTCCCTTTCGCGATAATCTTTCCAGTATTCCATTCACCCGCCGGTTTAAGCTCCCGGTCTGCTGGCGCTGCCACCAACTCATACAGAGATCCGGCGCGATGGGTCGGATTCCTGTTATCGTAGTGCTTCTCGTCATCGAGCACCTGATATTCCAGGCCCAGTGATCCGCGCGTGCGGTATTTCACCCCGCTGTTTCCCTTTTCGGAAATTTTCCAATCAAAGGTAAGTTCAAAGTCCTTGTATTTCTCCTTGGTCGCGATGTCCCCGGATTTTTTAGTGCGGGTCACCACCCCCTCCTTGATCGACCAACCTTCCGGAACGGGCTTACCGTTAGTTCTGGCCCAGGCGGAGAAATCTCCGGATGCGAAAAGATCCACGGATTTGGATCCGCCTAAATCCTGAATACGGATATTTCGCCAGTGAATCCGTCCCGCTTTACCACTATGAACCTGCAACCCAATGAAACCATCACTCCGCTCGTCATTGACGAGATGCGAACATGGCACGCCATTGATCCACGTCTTGATCACATTTCCTTTGGCTGAAACCGTCATGCGATTCCACCCCTTGAGATCTTTAATCGCAGCGAGAGCGGCATCATGAACACCAGGCTTGCTGAAAGGATACTTCCACCCGCCCATCGCCTCACCATAGATTCCACCGGTCCAACGACGGTCGGAATTGTCCATCTCGCTCTGGTAACCGAAGACACGCGCGAAGCCATTTTTATCAGGATCCATGGTCGCAGCGCGAAACATCACACCGGAATTCCCGGGAACCTCCCACTTAAATTCAGTGGTAAAGACAAAGTCCACGAAATTCTTGTCGGTACAGAGAAAGCTATTCGGTTGCCCCGGAACACAAGTCCCCACGATGGAGCCGTCCTTGGCTTCGAACTTCATCTTGCCGCCCTTGATCGACCATCCACTTAGGTCCTTCTCGTTGAATAGATCGGTAAATCCATCTGCCTTCAAATCAGGTTCGACATCTTTATTTTCGAGAAGCGTCGAAGGATCAATCCCCTTGGGCCAATTGTTCTTTTTCTGAGCGGAGATCATCGGAGTGCTCACCAGGAACACACCAAGCAGTAGTTTCGTTGTCATCATAGGATTCTCGGCTTGAGGCATATCAATACGCCCCCCGCCTGACAACCCCTCAGAGGAAAATCATTTCTTAACAAAAGGCCGTTTCGCGTCCACCCCGAGGGTAGCTTCAGGTAAGACTGGGTATGATAAGATTAGTCTTACGCCTGCCATTTAGCCATCATCTCTGAACTTGCATGAAGATGATTGTGCCCGTAAATTCCCCACAGAATGCGCGCACTCTTTTTAGCCATCTTGCTAGGGTTCCCCCTGCTTGTGGCTGCGGCAACAGACCATCTTGTTTCTTACTGGAATCTTGATTCAAACCTCGACGATTCAGCCTCAGCCGGTGTCGTAACGGACGACGGATCGTTCGTGAACACCAACTCTTACTCATCCGGCGTCTTCGGAGAGGCGGTCCAACTTAATGGCACCAACTACATTACCGTTCCCAATGGAGCCGACAACAACGGCGGCAACGGAGAATCCATCACCGTTTCGGTTTGGTTCCGCACCGACGGCCTTGAAAACGACTGGGCCACCCTAGTGGGGCATGACAATAGCGGCGAATGGAACATGTCCCGCGAGCAAAATAAGAACACGATGTATTGGGCCGGCGGATCGGCGGGCATCAAAGCGACCGCCATTGATGTCACCGACGGAGTCTGGCGCCATGCCGTGGGGGTCGGAGCCTGGGGGAAGCCCACCCGTCTCTATATCGACGGTGTGCTCCAAGTCACCGGGACCAATTCCTACCTCAACCCCGGATCGAGCCGCCCTTTCATGATTGGCAACAATCCCGCCCACCTGAGTCGCACTTGGACGGGAGATGTCGATGACGTGGGCATCTTTGACATTGAACTCAGCGCGCTGCAGGTCGCCGCCATTTACAACCTCGCGAACGATCCCGAATTCTCCTACCCGCTCGATGACGTGAATCTGGTTTTTCAATCCTACGAGGACGGACCCGGCAGTTTTGTCGTGATTCGCAATGGTCGATGGGATCATGTTGCCGCCGACCCGGCAGACGGACGCACTTTTATCGAACTGGGCCCCGATGGCTCGGGAGTCGCAGGACAAACCGCGCCGGAGGTGATTTCCTTCACAAGCGACCGAGTTCTTATTCCCGAAGGCTTTGAGACAACTTTCACATGGGAAGTAGATAGTGCCACCACCGCCGTCGTAATCGACCAAGGAGTTGGCAATGTCACCGCCCAAACCGCCGCTGGAGTGGGAAGCTTCACCCTCAGCCCGGGCCCATCCAGCGAAACGACTTTTACCATTTCCGCAACCGCCCCAAACGGACTCGCTGCAACAAAGACCCTTACCATTCAAACGACAGATCAACCGCTTCTCGATAGCTTTACCGTGAGCCCGCAGACGGTAGGATCAGGAGATGATGTCACCGTGAGTTGGGTCGTTCTCAATGCCTCTACCGTGACACTCAACGGCAACCCCGTCGCAAGCGCGGGAACGCAAACCCTCCCGATTACCGAACTCACTTCATTCGTCCTTGATGCCAGTAATGACGACGGTTCGCTGCAAGAGGCAAGATTTGGGGTCATTTCACCACCGGGCGAGCCGGTCCTCACGGAATTTCTGGCCTCGAATATCGACGGACTTCTCGACGAAGATAGCGACGACAGCGACTGGATTCAAATCAGTAACCCCACCCAACTTGATGTCGTCATCGATGGCTCCTACTACCTCACCGACGACCCACTCGATCTCACGAAATGGCAGATTCCCGCGCAGACCATTACCCCAGGGAACTCCATCGTCATTTTTGCGTCAGGAAAAACTTTACCGACCCATGCCAACTTCAGCCTTAAGACCGAAGGCGAATATCTCGCCCTCGTTAAAGTCGATGGCGGTAATACCATCCTCTCGGAATTCAACGACTACCCGCGGCAGTTCAACAATCTCTCCTACGGTCTCGCAGCAGACTTTTCCCAGCGACTCTATTACCGCAACCCAACTCCCGGCGCGGAGAATTCAGGCGAGTCGTTCAGCGATTACGTGAGGGACACCTCTTTCTCCATCGACCGTGGTATTTACGACTCCGCGCAGATGGTAGAAATCACAACCCTCACCCCCGGCGCGGAGATTTACTATACCACCGACGGATCCGAACCCAGCGCTACTTCAGGGATCCTCTATGCCGACCCTATTTCAGTTATCACTACGACCACGCTGAGAGCGATCGCGGTCAAAGACGATTTCGTGTCATCGAACATCGATACCCATACCTACATTTTCCCCGGCGATGTCCTCAATCAAAACGCAACACCCTTCGGCTTTCCCATCGGCCCCGTGGGCGGACACGTTCTCGACTATGGAATGAGCGATGCCTTGTTTGCCGGAACCACCGACGGACAGATCCTCGATTCCCTCTCCAACATCCCCTCCCTTTCCATCGTCACTGATCAGGACAATCTCTTCGACTTGGAAAGCGGCATCTATATTAACTCCGAAGAACGCGGAAGAGAATGGGAACGCCCCGCTTCCATGGAAATGATTCTCCCCCCGGGATATAACCACCCCGATGGACTGCTCACCGGGTTCCAATCGGACTTTGGCCTGCGCATTCGAGGAGGCGCATCCCGCAGCCTTGCCAACCCAAAACACGCATTTCGGGCCTACTTCCGGAAAGACTACGGCCAACGAGCCCTGCACTTCCCCCTCTTCGGAAACGAAGGCACGGACGAATTCAAGAAGATCGATCTGCGGACACCCCAAAACTACAGCTGGTCGCTAAAAAAACGCCAAAGTGGTCTCAATGCCAACGAGGACAACAGCTACAAGAACACCTTCCTTCGTGAAGTCCTCACCCGCGATCTTCAGGCAGACCTCGATCAACCTTACACCCGATCGCGCTACTACAACCTCTATTTAAACGGACTCTATTGGGGCGTCTACATGACCCAAGAGCGCCCCGGTGATGACTTCGGCGATTCATATTTGGGAGGAGACAATGAGGACTTTGATACCTTGAAGTCATCCGGAAATCAAGGCAACTACACCACTGAAGTTTCCGACGGCAATTCCGCCGATTGGGAAACGACCTACAACCTCGCCATTGATGTTTCCAAAGACGCCGCCAGTGACAACTCCTCCTATTTCGAACTTCAGGGACTCAACTCATCCGGAGCCCGCGACACCAACCTTCCGGTATACCTCGATGTCGACAACCTCATCGATTACCATCTCCTCATTTTCTACAGCGGGTTCTTCGACGGCCCTCTCTCTGCCTTCAATCCCATCGCGGCATCCAACAATTGGTTTGGCGTTCGCAACCGCACCCGAGATAACCGGGGTTGGACCTTTTTCATTCACGACGCCGAGCACAGTCTGGGATCCTGGCCCAGCAACACAGACGATCGCACCGGACCGATTTGGGGAGGCACCGTGACTGAGCAGGAAAGCTTCGAACGCTCGAACCCGCAATACATCCATCAATATCTCGCCAATAACAACGAGTATAAACTCCGCTTTGCCGACGCCGCGCAAAGAGAATTCTTCAACTCAGGAGCACTGACCAACGGATCTGTCCTAGGACGATTGGCCACGCGAAAAAACACCGTAGCCGATGTCATCAATGCCGAAGCCGCCCGCTGGGGCGACGCCCAGGATTCCAATCAATCCCTGAAGCGCACTGATTGGGTCAATGCGGTTTCCAATCTTGAAGACTGGATCGATGACCGAAACCTCACCGTTTTAGCACAACTGAAAGCCGATGGACTTTTCCCGACCACCGAGGCTCCGATCTTCAACCAGCACGGCGGACTCATCTCCACTGGATTTTTTCTAAATATCGCCAACCCAAATGCTGGAGGATTAATCTACTATACCACCGACGGCAGCGACCCGCGCGAAATCGGAGGCGGAATCAATCCGACCGCCGTCCAAGCAAGCAGCCTCCTCATCAACACCTCCCAAATCATCAATGCCCGCATTAGGATCGGTGACAGCGACTGGTCAGCCTTGAGCTCCGCCGAATTCCTCGTCGCCACCAATCCCGCGCCCGGCGATCTCATCGTCAGCGAGATCAACTATCATCCCTATGATCCGACTCCGGGAGAAATCACTGCAGGCTGGACCAGCGATGAGGATTTTGAATTCATCGAAATCACCAACACCTCGGCATCCCCAGTCGATCTCAGTAACATCTCGATCGCTAATGAAGTGAACTATTCCTTCTCCGAACTCGAAAACCTCAGTGAACGCGTCATTGCAATCGGAGGTCGTATCGTGATCCCACGCAAACCAAACGCCTTCGCGGAACGTTATCCCGGAATTTCTACTATCGGGAATTACGAAGGAAAACTCTCCAACGACACCGGAACCATCGAGCTCCGGGAAAATGGCGACACCATCCTCTTTTCGGCCACCTATCGAGACGATGCCGGTTGGCCGAGTGATGCCGATGGCATGGGAAACACGCTGATTCTGAGAAATCCATCCGCTCCCAACGATCAGACATCCTGGCGCATCAGCACCGAAACCGGAGGCAACCCTGCCACCTCCGATAGTGACCTCTTCACCGGAGACGCCACTGGAGACAGCAATGGGAACGGCATTACCAATCTCATCGAACACACCCTTCGGGATGCCACCGGAACTTACCTTCCTCCCATCCTCGGCACAATGAACCTCGACAACGGAGACGGGCCTGAAGATTACTTTACCCTGAGCTATACCTACTACCATCCGGTCGACAACGTCACCACCAGAGCCGAATTCTCACCCGATCTGACCACCTGGCCCGATGATCAAATGGAACTCACCTCCCTAACCATCAATCCGGATTCCACCGTCACCGTAACTTACCGCTCAATCTCCCCGATCTCAGAAAACGAAAAAGGATTCCTCAGAGTGAAAGCCATCGTCAACTAACGCAATCAATCTGCACTAACCACTTGACCGTCCCGCCATCATACCGCAACAAAGTCAGAGCAATGAAAGCGCTTCTCCCTTTGTTCTTCCTCCTTACTTTGAGTGCTCAGGCCCTCGAGGTCGCCTCGCTTCACCCAATTCTCACCGATATGCTCAAGCAAGTTGGTGGCAATCGCGTGCAAATCACCGAAGTCGGCAAGCCCGGGATGAACGTCCATTACTTCCAACCCCGGGCCAGCGATATTCGCGAGATGTCCAAAGCCCGTCTGATCTTCGCCTCGGGAAAAAAGCTCGAACCCTATTTGGGCGATCTCGAAGACAGCCTCGGCGCCCATCAGGTCATCATTCAGGTTGGCCACACCATTCCCTCCCAGAAAATCTCCGCGAAGGATCAAATCTACGCCTGTTGCCCCCATCATGCTGAGGGGGGTATCGACCCTCATTGGTGGCACAACGTCCGCAATATGGAACGCGCCGTTCGCGTTATCGAAAAAAAGCTTATCGCCGCCGACCCAGCCGGATCCGCGATTTACAAAGCGAACGCCAAAACCACTATTGCCCGCCTCCGCCAACTCGACTCGTGGGTCAAAACCATGGTTGCCACCATTCCCAAATCGAAACGCCATCTCGTCACGGCCCATGCCGCCTTCGGATACTTCTGCAAAGCCTACGGATTCAAAGCTACATTCGTCCAAGGACTTAGTGCCAAAGGAGAGGTCCCGGCCCAGCAACTCGCGATTTCAATTCGCCAATTACAGGCTGAAAAAATCCCTACCGTCTTTCCCGAAAAATCGGCCAACCCAAAGATCCTCGCCCAGATTGCTCGCCAATCCGGAGCACAAATCGGCAAACCTCTCATCGCCGATGGGTCGGTCGCCAGCTATCAAAGAATGATCCAGACAAACGTCACCAACATCGTGGCCGGCCTGAAAAAATGACGCGTTTCCCCCTCACCTCGACGACCCTAGCGCTGCTCCCTTTGGCCGCTCTCGCGTGGCCTTTGCTAGAAGTCGTCAAGCCCGTGGAAGTGACTCGCGATCCCATCGTCGAACCCGCGATTGTCGGAACAGCGAAGCGCGCCGACATCACCCTGCGCACCGCTCACCCATACTCCTCAGTCGAAGTCACCATCGGAAATTCCGTCTGCAGATTTTCTGGAGACGAAGACTTTAAGGAAATTCTCTTCACTATCCCCGAGTCCGAAAAAATCACGATGAAGGTCTCCGCAGTTTGGCCTGAGGACACACCGGAAACCGCTTTACTCATTTCTCTGGAGCCCGACCATCTCCTCTCACAATCGTTCACTCTCTGGGGCACTGTTGAGGCGACACAAGAGTTTAATTGTCAGTGGAACGCGTCCAAATGAGCCACGACCACCACCAACTCGACCTCGCAAACGTCCGCTATCAATACGGAAACAAGAAGGCACTCTCGGACGTTTCACTCTCCACCCACTGCGGTCAACGGCTCGCTCTCCTTGGTCCCAATGGCGCAGGCAAAACCACGCTCATCCGCCTCCTCGCCGGACTCCTCGATCCCCAGGACGGAACACTCAACTGGCGAGAGCAACCACTTGCAACCTTCCGAAAAGAAATAGCCTACCTTCCCCAGGCCGACCATCACCAACGCCACTTCCCCATCCGGGTGCGCGATGTCGTCGCGATGGGACGCTTCCCCCACATCGGAAACCTCAAGCGTTTTAAAAAAATTGATAAGGAAAAAACCGAGGAAGCCATCGCCACCATGAATCTCGGCGATATTGCCAACCGGCAAATCGACCAACTCTCCGGCGGCCAACAGCAACGAACCTTCATCGCCCGCGCCCTTGCCCAGGAAGCCCACGTCCTCCTCCTCGACGAGCCATTCAATGGACTCGACATCGAAAGCCGCTGCCATCTCTCCGACAGCCTTTTCGATCTCTCAAAATCCGGTCACCTGATCATCGCATCTCACCACCAACTGGAAAGCGTTACCGAAATCTTCACTCATGCGCTTGTCCTCGATCAAAAGCAAATCGCCTTCGGTCCTGCTTCCGAGGTCATGGCCAGCGACGTGGTGAAGCACACTCTTCACTCCTGCCACCCTCATCGTCATGATCGAGCCCTTTGATCTCAACCTCTACCAACGCGGACTCGTCGCGGCCCTGATCATTGGCTTCATCAATGGCTACGCCAGCGCCTTCGTTTTACTGCATCGCAGCCCGCTGAAATTGACGGCACTCAGCCACAGTCTTCTTCCCGGCGTCGCCATTGCGACTCTGATGGTAGGTCTTGGTGTGGTAAGCGCATTTATGGGTGCCGTCTCCGCCGCGATCCTCATCGGCGTTCTCACCATTCTCCTCTCTCGCGAAACAAAAATCGACGACGACACCATCCTCGCCGTTCTCTACACGGGTGCTTTTGCCGTCGGCATCATGGTCCTCAGCCGGCTGGGCACGAACCAAGACCTCGATTCCTGGCTTCTTGGAAACATCCTCGGCCTCTCTGACCTCGACCTCAAAATGTCTTTCGGAGTGGGCATCATTGCGGTCGCCATTCTCTCTCTCTTCCGAAGATCGGTAGTCATCAACCTCTTCGATCCCGAAGTTGCAGCCAGTCTGGGCATTCGCACCCGCCTTCTCGACTATGCCTCTTTCGCGGTTCTTATTCTTGTCCTCGTGACAACTCTGCAAGCCGTCGGGTGCATCCTCGCCATCGGATTGATTGTCGCCCCGGCTGCAATCGTGAGACCCTTCATTTCAACACCCGATGCGCTCTTCCCCCTCAGTGCTCTGGTTGGAGCAGGAGGCTCTGCTTTAGGGCTTTTTCTTAGCTATCATCTCGATCAGCCAGCGGGGGCCAGCATCGCGGCAACCCTCGCAGGACTCTTCCTGATCTCAGTTACCCTTCGCGCGGCTTTTCGGAGAGTTGTGTGACAAATTAACCCAATTGCAAGAATGCGACTTGATCGCTTCTTTTAGCCTTCCGTTGGGCCTCCCTTACGCTATCCCTAGCGCGTTCGACCACACCTAGATACACTCTCATGTCGCAAACGACTGCTCCTAGCTCTGACACAATCCGTAACGCCGTCATTCGCCTCGCTGGAAACTCCCAGGATGGCATCCAATCGATCGGTGCCTTCTTAGGCCAACTTGCCGGTTCAACTGCCCAAGACGTCATGACCTACATGACGATTCCAAGCACCATTTCCGGCGGCCCGTCCATTTTCCAGGTCCACCTTGGTTCCGGAGAAGTCCTCCACCCCGGAGACGAAGCCGACACCCTCGTCGCCTTCTACCAGCATTCCTACGACGGCCACCTTCATACTCTCAAAGACGGCGGCATTTGCTTCTACGACTCCGACAATGTCGAAGAGCTCAAAGAAGAACGCGGAATCATTCACATCGGTGTTCCATTTACATCCGCCACCATCGAAGCGATCGGCGGAAACGCCAAGTCACGTGGAAAGAATATCTTCGTCCTCGGTCTCCTCTGCGCGGTCTACCAACTCGACCGCGAGCGAATCTCCGAAATCATGAGCGCCAAGTTCGGCAAGAAGTCGGAAGACATTCTCCGTAACGTCATGCTCGCCTTCGATGCCGGTTACGCCTGGCCTGTTCACGACATCGAGCACATGCCTATGGCACCCGGTGAGAACGCCGCCGAAAGGCGACTCTCCACTGATGGCAACACCATGCTCGCACTCGGCCTCATCGCCGGTGGCGTTCGTTACGGTGCGGGCTACCCGATCACCCCTTGGACTTCCATCATGGAATTCCTTCGCTCCGAACTTCCAAAATACAACGGGATGTTCATTCAGTGCGAGGATGAACTCGCTGCAGTCTCCATGGCCATCGGTGCCTCGTATGCCGGGCACCTCGCCATCACCGGATCATCCGGCCCGGGTCTCGCATTGAAATCCGAAGCCGTCGGCTACGCCTGCATGGCTGAAATTCCTCTCATCGTGGTCAACATCCAACGCGGCGGTCCTTCGACCGGACTTCCGACTTCAGTGGAACAATCCGACTTGATGCAAGCGATCTACGGTTCACACGGAGATGCTCCGCGCATTGTCCTCGCCCCGCGCGATGTCGAAGACTGTTTTTACACCGCCATCGAAGCCTGCCGTCTCGCCAAGAAATACTCTACTCCGGTTCTCATCCTTTCTGACCAGGCCATCGCGACCCGTCTCGAGGCATTCGAAGAGCCCGATCTCGAAAAGCACTGGGTCGAGCCCACTCTCGACCTCACCGAGGAAGACGCAGATTGGAAACCTTACCCGCTCGACAAAGTCACGCGCCACTCTTCGCCTGGATCACGGTCCTCTCAGGAAAAGTATCCCGTGGTGACCGGCCTCGAACACGACGAATGGGGTCACCCATCCGGCAATCCTCTCAATCACGAGAAGATGACCGCCAAGCGTCGCGACAAGCTCATCGACCTTGCTCATAGCCTTCCCACTCCGGAAGTACATGGCGAAACCAGCGGCTCACTTCTCTTCGTCGGCTGGGGTTCCACCTACGGCCCGATCAAAGAAGCAACCGACCGGATGATTTCTGAAGGCCACAAAGTCGGCTCGATCAATCTTCGTCATGTTCACCCGCTTCCCAACGGCCTCGCCGATCTCTTCGAGCAGTATGATCATATCCTCGTTCCTGAAATGAACGACTCCGGTCTCTATGGATACGGCCAGCTTGCTACGCTCCTCAGAGCCAAGACCTGCAACGGAAAAATTGAATCCGTCAATAAAGTGCAGGGAATCTCCTTCCGTGTCCTCGAAATCGTCACCGCCGCTGAAGCCCTGATCGCAAAAGCTTAACTCTTTCCATTTTACCACCATGTCTGATTCCACTACTGCCGCTCCAGCTGAGAAGCTCACCAAGAAGCAACTCAAGGCCGACCACCCAACCTGGTGTCCCGCTTGCGGAGACTTCGCTGTTCTCGCGTCATTCTTCAATGTTGTCCAAAAGCTCGGCATTCCCCACGAAAAAATCTGCGTTGTCGCCGGCATCGGTTGCTCTTCGCGATTCCCATACTTCGTGAACGCCCACGGCATCCACTTCATTCACGGTCGTGCCCTTCCGCTTGCTACCGGAATTTCCCTCTCCCGCCCCGACCTGCACGTCTTCGTGTTCGGTGGTGACGGCGACGGATTTTCTATTGGAGGAAACCACCTCAACCACGCCGCTCGGAAAAACGTCAATCTTTCCTATGTCGTCATGGACAACTTCGTCTACGGCTTAACTAAGAACCAGACCTCTCCGACAACTCCGATTGGACGCAAATCCAAAACCGACCCACGTGGCGCCATTGATCGTCCGATCAACCCAATGGCACAGCTCGTCGCCAGCGGAGCCACCTTCATCGCCCGCTCTCACGCGGCGCAAGTGAAGCACATGAACGAAATGTTCGAGCGTGCCATTCTGCACCCCGGTTTCTCGGTCGTGGAAACTCTCTCCGAGTGCACCATGTTCTACCCAGGCGCTTTCGATGACGGCAACCCCCGCAAAGGCGGCGCCTTCGAACTCGTCGACGAAGAAACCCAGGAAATGGATTCCATCGAGGCCGCCATGGGACTCACCGCTGATCTCTCTCCCGGCAAATTTGGCGTCTATTACGAGACCCAGCGTCCCACCAAGAACGAGCTCGAGCGCGAATGGCTCACTGATGCCCAAAACAAGATCGGCGACGCCACCCAGAAAGACCTCCTCCGCCAACGCTTCGCCTCGATGCGTTAAAAAATTCTCTCCAATCACTCAAACAAAAGGCGGTGAGGTTTTCCTCTTCGCCTTTTTTAGATTCTAAAAGCGATACCCGTTTAGATTCGTGCTGGCTCGTAGTGAGGATCGTCTTCAGCAACCTCAACCTCAACCAACTCGCTGGCAGTATCGATCATCTTGGCGCAGGCCGGGCTCAGATGACGCAAACGAATTCGCTTTCCTGCCGCCTTGTAGCGCTCGGTAATTCCATTGAGTGCTTCCAAACTTGAGAAGTCAGCGACGCGAGCCTCTTTGAAATCAATAATCACTTCCTCAGGATCATTCGAAGGAACGAGGCGCTCTCCAAATTCGCGGACAGATCCGAAATAGAGCACTCCCTGAAGGTTGTAAATTCGCACTCCTTCCTGACTATCGTCACGACGCAGGCGCACGTGCTGCGCACTCTCCCAGGCAAATACGAGCGCGGAGAGGATCACCCCCACCAAGACAGCCAAAGCCAAGTTGTGCATGAACACCGTGATCAAGGTCACAGAGAGAATCACAAAAATCTCTGAGAAGGGAACCCGGCCCCAAGTTTTCAAAGTCGACCATTCGAAAGTTCCGATCACTACCATGAACATTACTCCGACCAATGCGGCCACTGGGATTTGCACAATGAGCGGACCGCCAACCAAGATAAAAATGGCCAAGGTGAGAGCAGCCACAATTCCCGACCAACGTCCCCGTCCGCCCGATTTAATATTAATCAAGCTCTGGCCAATCATGGCACATCCACCCATGCCTCCGAACATGCCGGAGAGAAAGTTTGCCGATCCCTGAGCCAGACACTCCCGATTTCCCTGACCCCGGGTTTCAGTCATATCATCGATCAGCTGAAGAGTCATAAGGGATTCGATAATCCCCACCATAGCCGCTGAAAATGCCGTTCCAATAATCAACATCGCCACACCATCTCTCTCCCAGGGGATATCTCCCGGCCAGGAAAGGACCGGCAGACTATTGGACAACTCGCGGGTCCCCCAGCCTTCCTGAAGAACATCGGCGATAGTTTTGGTATCAATGAACGCACTCACACCACCCACCACGAGGATGGCCACGAGAATCGAAGGAACAGCTTTGGTGATTTTCGGAAAGAAATGAATAATTGCCATCGTGAGCGCCGCGAGAAATCCCATGCTTACCAAACCACTTTGCTCCATCCAAATCCGAGCCGGCGAATTAGGATCCGCCGGATTGTGCTCGGGATTTGGCATCTTAAAAAATCCGAACTGCCCCACCAAAATCACAATCGCGAGACCGTTCACAAATCCCATCATGACAGGATGCGGAACCAAGCGAATAAAGCGCCCGAGACGAGCCACCCCGATCAAGGCCTGAATTACTCCCGCAATCATCAACACTGCAAAAAGATACTGGAGCCCCAAATCCTCGATCCCCATTTCCGCCCCATGCTCGTTCCCGATCCGCACCACGATTGCCACAACAATAGCGATGGCGCCGGTTGATCCAGAGATCATGCCCGGACGCCCACCGAAGGCAGAAGTAATCAAGCCCATAAAAACGGCAGCCCAAAGTCCCACCAGCGGCCCGACACCCGCAATAAACGAAAAGGCAATCGCTTCAGGCACCAAGGCCAGAGCCACCGTCAACCCCGAGAGGGTATCGTCTTTCCAGTTGCCATTTCGCTTGCGAATGAGATCAAAAAACATAGTCAGTAATCAGGTAAAAGTGGCCTGCGAAAGCTGCCGGACAATTCGCAGAGGCGGCGGCCTTACTCGCGCATCACCACTTTGGCAATCCCTTTCCAAGTCGGCAAAGTTCCGGTCGCGACACCGCGTTTCACTAACTTCCCTCGCAAGGAGTCACCACGCCGGCGTTCACCTCGGAAACCGGCAAGCTCGCACCATCCTGCTCCCACCACCCCAAATGAGTTGTCGTGATGAGCTTTTGAGCTTCTTTGGGCAATTTCTCCATCAGAGCATTGCGCCTTAAAGGATCGAGTTCGCCAAAAACGTCATCAATCAAATACACCGGTTCTCGCTGCCCCCGGACCTTCAGCACCTCTCCTTGGGCCAGCTTCAGCGCTAACGCCAATGTCCGCTGCTGCCCCTCACTCCCAAAGTCCCGCGCGGCCCGCCCACCCAGGGTAAGCTTCAAATCATCCCGATGAGGTCCCGCCATCGTAATACCCCGACGAATCTCTGATTCTTCGGCTTCAGCAAAGGCTGCCTCCAAGTCTCCTTTTGAGCGGTCCTGATACACCATTTCCAACTCCTCCCGCTCACCGCTAATGGCACCCTGATTCTCGAGAGCTCTGGGTGTTAGCTCCTCGCAAAGCTTCTGTCGCCGTTCAATAATTTCTCTCCCATGATCAATCAAAAGCCGCGTGTAGGCTCGAACCGCGCTCTCTCCGGGCGGAAGCGACTTGAGATACTTGTTTCGGGCCGAGAGCGCCTTGCGATAGCGATTCCAATGATCCCGATACTCCAAGTCAATCTGAGATGCCAAAAAGTCTATATATCGCCGTCTTCCCTCGCCTCCACCCCTCACCAAATCCAGATCGCCATTTCCCATCCAAACCACCAAGCCACTCTCACTCAGGTAATCGCGGCGACTCGAGACCTCCTCTCCCTCATTCCTCAGAATCAAGCCCTTGCGATCTCCCCGCACCTGCAGTGATCTCCCCATCGACTCTCCGGCAACTCCAAATCCCTCCGAACCCTCACGGATCAACTGCCTCATCTGACGGGCTCGTGGCGATTGCAGGCGCAAAAGGAGACAAACCGCCTCCAGAAGAGAGGTTTTCCCCTGTGCATTCTCACCAACGAAAATTCCACCCTCCGGAACCAACGAGAGCGAAACCTCCTCGAAACATCGAAAGTTCAACAATCGCAGGCTCTCAATCACTTTCAAAACATCCCTTCCAACCACCCGATTGGCAACGCGAAATAAAAAAATGCAAACTCTTCTAAGAACTTGTGGCCGCTGAACGTCTAGCACCCGATCAAAGTCATCTCTGGACTGGCATTACAGCCAGATTCTTGATAGTAAGTCCAATCTTAACAACAGTCAGCTCATGAGTCTTCACGCACAACTCTCACCGGAAGCCCAAGCCCGCTTGGCTTCCCAACGTCGCACTTCGACGATTACCAGTCTTATCATCGCCATTTTGATGATGACCCTCATCGGCGTCATCCTCCTCATTATTGCGATGAAGCTTAATAAAGACGAGATCCCCGAGCTCATCAGTTACAGCGCGGAAAACATCGAAGAAGAAGAACTCGACGTTCGCAAGGTCCAAACCCAAACACAGCGCAAGCCTTCCGCACCTTCTTCGTCCATGGCCAAGGTCATCGCGGCAAATTCGGCCTCTCCCACGGCCATTCCTGTTCCTGAAATCGACGTTCCCGACCCCAGCCTCAACTTTGGCGACGGCGACGGATTTGGCGACGGATGGGGCGACGGTTCTGATTCCGGAGCCGGCGGTGGATTTGGAAACATCCCGGCCTCCATGAAAAAGCGCTGCTCTCGCGCCGACCGACTTTCCCGCCTCAATTCCAGTGGCGGAACCGAGAAGTGTGAAGACGCGGTCGTCAATGGACTCCGTTTTCTCAAGAAGACTCAAAACAAGGACGGTTCATGGAGTGACCGGAAACAAGTCGGCATGACCGGACTCGCTCTCCTTGCCTTCCTTGGACACTGTGAAACCAC
The DNA here is from genome assembly GCA_018222765.1 of bacterium. GTDB lineage: Bacteria > Verrucomicrobiota > Verrucomicrobiia > Verrucomicrobiales > Akkermansiaceae > SW10. The sequence continues at coordinate 23,173 of JAAEZT010000036.1, forward strand.
GATGTCCGAGGAATTCGGGGAAACCGTCTTTTCTGCCATTACCTACCTCGTCAACAAGGCCATGAAGAACAAAGGTAAGCTTGCTACAGACTTCAAAGACAACCACTGGTGCTACGAGCATGGGATTGCCGTCTACGCAATCGCCGAGGCCTACACTCTCTGTCAAAAATCATTCGGAGAAAACATTCCCAACCTTCCCGAAGCGGTTCAGGCATCCACGCAGTTCCTCATCAACAGCCAGCACCAGGGAGGTGGCTGGGAATACGCCTACAGTGAGGACAACGGACGCGGTGGTGACCTTTCCATCGTCGCCTGGCACCTGCAGGCTCTCAAGGCAGCCAAGCACACCGGTCTTGAGTTAAAAAACCTCACTTCCTCGGTTCGCGCCGGTTTGGAATACACCGCCGGTCTTCGTACCCCGGAAGGAACCTTCGGATATAGCGGCCCCAGAATGAAGGGCGACGGAGTGACGCTCGGTGCAGCCGGAGCGCTTTGCTTTCAAATGTGGGATAAGTCATCATCCAAGGAAGCTCGTGGCGCCTGTAAGTTCATCGATGAAAATGCCAAGTTCGGGTGGAATACCCCGGACTCTGATCTCTATGGCCACTACTACGCCGCCCAGTGCATGATCAATTTCGGCGGAGATCCCTGGAAGCGCTACAACGAAAAGTTTCGTGATCAAGTCCTCAACAATCAGCTTCCGGACGGATCTTTCAAACCTGCCGGTTTCGGAGCCTTCACAGGAAACAGCGTTTTCGGAAAACATTACCGGACCTGCCTCTCTATTCTGATGCTTGAAGTCTACTACCGCTTCCTACCCGCCACCGGAGCAAAGACGAAGTAGTCCTTTTCTGCTCAATTCCCTAAAACCCGCCGGGCTGCTTGCCCTGCGGGTTTTTTGTCTTTTCTCCACGTTCATGGGGATTTGATCCGTTACCTCGGTGACCAAAGAAATCTCTTGGCTAGCCAACCCGCCAATTCCTTGCTAATCAATCGGCACATCACGCATTTTCACCTATGAGTCTTCACGCACAACTCTCACCGGAAGCCCAGGCCCGCTTGGCCTCCCAACGTCGCACTTCGACGATTACCAGTCTTATTATCGCCATTTTGATGATGATCCTCATCGGCGTCATCCTCCTCATTATCGCGATGAAGTTTAATAAAGACGAGATCCCCGAGCTCATCAGTTACAGCGCGGAAAACATCGAAGAAGAAGAACTCGACGTTCGCAAGGTCCAAACCCAAACACAGCGCAAGCCTTCCGCACCTTCTTCGTCCATGGCCAAGGTCATCGCGGCAAATTCGGCCTCTCCCACGGCCATTCCTGTTCCTGAAATCGACGTTCCCGACCCCAGCCTCAACTTTGGCGACGGCGACGGATTTGGCGACGGATGGGGCGACGGTTCTGATTCCGGAGCCGGCGGTGGATTTGGAAACATCCCGGCCTCCATGAAAAAGCGCTGCTCTCGCGCCGACCGACTTTCCCGCCTCAATTCCAGTGGCGGAACCGAGAAGTGTGAAGACGCGGTCGTCAATGGACTCCGTTTTCTCAAGAAGACTCAAAACAAGGACGGTTCATGGAGTGACCGGAAACAAGTCGGCATGACCGGACTCGCTCTCCTTGCCTTCCTTGGACACTGTGAAACCACGATGTCCGAGGAATTCGGGGAAACCGTCTTTTCTGCCATTACCTACCTCGTCAACAAGGCCATGAAGAACAAAGGTAAGCTTGCTACAGACTTCAAAGACAACCACTGGTGCTACGAGCATGGGATTGCCGTCTACGCAATCGCCGAGGCCTACACTCTCTGTCAAAAATCATTCGGAGAAAACATTCCCAACCTTCCCGAAGCGGTTCAGGCATCCACGCAGTTCCTCATCAAC
>JAAEZT010000036.1:25159-31289 GCA_018222765.1 bacterium
AAACATTCCCAACCTTCCCGAAGCGGTTCAGGCATCCACGCAGTTCCTCATCAACTCCCAGCACCAGGGAGGTGGCTGGGATTATGCCTACAGCGAGGACAGCGGACGCGGTGGCGACCTCTCTATTGTCGGATGGCACCTGCAGGCGCTCAAAGCGGCCGATCATACCGGTCTTGAGTTGAAAAACCTCACTCGTTCGGTTCGCGCCGGACTTGATTACAGCGCAACCTGCCGCAATAGCAATGGTGCCTTTGGTTATAGCGGCCCCGGCCTTCACGGTGACGGAACGACCCTCGCTGCAGTTGGTGCTCTTAGTTTCCAGATCTGGGGGAAATCCTCCTCGAAGGAAGCTCGCGGGGCCTGCAAGTTCATCGACGAGAACATGAAGTTCGGGTGGAACACCGCCGACGCCGATCTCTACGGCCATTACTACGCCGCCCAGTGCATGATCAACTTCGGCGGAGATCCCTGGAAGCGCTACAATGAGAAATTCCGCGACGAGGTCCTGAAAAACCAACGTCCCGACGGTTCCTTCAAACCCGTCGGTGGTGGACAGAAACTCAACGCTGTTGGCGGTTCGTTTGCTGGGTCCGGTAAATTTGCCGAACACTATCGAGCTTGCCTCTCCGTTCTGATGCTTGAAGTCTACTACCGCTTCCTACCCGCTACCGGAGCAAAGACCAATTAAGTCATCACTCTTCGCTTCGACGAGCCATCAACCAAAGGGCGTCCGAGAGTCGATTCAAAAAGATCCTGAGATTCTGCGAGGCAATTTCGCCGGAAACCTTCCAGGCACATCGTTCCACGCGCCGGGCCACCGTCCGGGCGAGATGCAGCCTCGCAGCCAACTCCCCACCCACCGCTCCGGGTCGCAGCCACCCTTTGAATTTACGCTCGCCCTCAATTCCTGAGCTCCACTCTTCCATCCACGAGATTTCGCCCTCACCAATCCGGCCAAACCCAGCGCGCTCATACTCCTCTTCCTTCCCTGCAGGCATAGCCAATTCTCCCATCAAGGTCACCAACCACTTTTGCACCTGATCAATCGCCTCGGCACCTTCGCCTTCCATCACCACCCTTGCGAGCCCAAGGGACGCATTTAATTCATCAACTGCACCCAATGCTTCCACTTGAGAATCAGTCTTCGAAACCTTGCCTCCGAACAACAGATCAGTCATCCCCTCGTCCCCGCGCTTGGTAATAATGCTCACTACTTCCGAACTTTGCTCTTTCCATCTCCTACGTCCACCCTGAAACTCCCAAAATGACACGTCGCCATTTCATTCACTCTACTTTCGCTACCCTCGCCGCTCCTGCCGTCGCCAACCACCACGCCGGAGCAAAGGCCGAGGACCTGTTTGATATCTCTCTCGCCCAGTGGTCAAACCACCGCGCTCTCAAGAAAGGAGAATTCACCAACATGGAATGGCCTGAATTCACCAAGAGGAATTTTAACATCCTCGCGCTCGAATACGTCAACCAGTTCTTCAAGGACAAAGCCAAGGACATGAAGTATCTCGGCGAACTCAAGAAACGCGTTTCCGATCTTGGTATGAGCAACGTCCTCATCATGGTTGACGGTGAAGGACATCTCGGCGCCGGGTCTGATGCCAAACGTCAGAAGACTATCGACAACCACAAGAAGTGGGTCGAAGCAGCCAAATTCCTCGGGTGCCACTCAATCCGGGTCAATTCACACGGCGAAGGAAAAACCGACGACGAAAAGGCTGCCAACTGCGTGAAAGGTCTTGGAGCTCTCGCCACCTTTGCCAAAGACCACAACATAAACGTCATCGTGGAAAACCATGGTGGACTCTCTTCCAACGGAGCCTGGATGGCCAAGGTCCTCAAAGACGTCAACCTCGACAACTGCGGCGCTCTTCCCGACTTCGGAAACTTCCACGGATACGATCGCTACAAAGGCCTCACCGAACTCATGCCCTATGCCAAAGGCGTTTCCGCTAAATCACACGACTTCGACGACAAAGGCAACGAGACAAAAACCGATTTCCTCAAGGCTCTCAAGATCGTGATGGATCATAAGTACCACGGCTTTGTCGGCGTCGAATACGAAGGACGGAAACTCTCCGAAATTGACGGAATCAAAGCGACCAAAGCACTTCTCGAAAAGAGCCGGATCGCTCTTCATTCGGCCAAGTAAGTGACCTAGATTTCCGAAAAGCCTGCGATTCTCCCTCCCTCTCTTTGGTTCCGCTATTCGCCCTTCCCGTTGCGAAGGACGACTCTTTTGTGGCTAATGAAGACGCTCCGCCGACTATCTCCGGTGTAGTGTCATTCTCGAAACGAATTTCGAGAGCGGCAGTTCCGCTCCCGGAGACACCTGACTCTATTTCGACAAAATCGAAAATAAAACGGAGCTCTTCACAATTACCCGTGCGCGGCTTCGCCGGACCGTTCGTATGGCCTCCACCCGGGCCCTGAGCTTCGGCAAACAGAACGGCGAAAACTTATTCACATTCGTTCTCCAACGATCCAAGACACTTGTCCTCCCAGCCCCTTTGACTACCCTGTGTCCCGATTCTTCGCCATGCACCGCCTTTTCGTCGAAAAACTATCTTCATTCGCCAGCGAGTCCGCTCACCTCATCGCTGACCTCCGTTCAAATCTCGCAATCGATTCCATCGATTCCGCCCGCATTGTTCAGCGATACGATCTCGATGGTCTCTCCGACGAGGAATTCGAAAAGGCTTCCCGGCTCATCCTCTCCGAGCCCCAGGTTGAGTCCGCAAGCCCCGAGCTTTCCATCTCCGGCGACGAAACCTCCTTCGCTATCGAATTTCTCCCCGGCCAATTCGACCAACGCGCCGACTCCGCTGCCCAATGCGTGCAAATCCTCACCGGAAAAGAACGCCCCTTCGTTTCCTCGGCTCATCTCGTCATCCTAAAAGGCTCGATCTCTACCGACGAACTCGATGCCATCAAGAAGTATCTCATTAACCCCGTCGACTCCCACGAAGTCGATGTCGCTGCTCTTTCCAAGCGACAGAGCAGCCCGGTTCCCGACGACGTCAGCATTCTCGAAGGATTTAATTCAAAATCCGAGTCCGACTTTGACTCCTACCGCAGCGAACTCGGCCTCGCCATGTCGACTGCCGACCTCCTCCACACGCAGAACTATTTCCGCGACGAAGAACACCGCGACCCCACCATCACCGAGCTCCGCATGCTCGACACCTATTGGTCCGATCACTGCCGTCATACCACTTTCATGTCGAAGATTGCGGAGGTTTCCTTTGACGAGGGAGCCGAAGTCATCGAAGACACTTACAAGACCTACCTCGGCGTCCGCGACGAAGTTTACGGGCCTGATACCGAGCGCCCCGTCACCCTCATGGATATCGCGCTCATGGGCATGAAAGAGCTGCGCAAAACCGGTGAACTCGACAATGTCGAAATCTCCAATGAGATCAATGCGGCCTCGATCGTCGTGCAAGCGGAAGACGAAGAATGGCTCGTGCAATTTAAGAACGAAACGCACAACCACCCCACCGAGATTGAACCTTTCGGCGGCGCGGCTACTTGCCTTGGCGGTTGTATCCGCGACCCGCTTTCCGGCCGTTCCTACGTCTACCAAGCCATGCGCGTCACCGGTGCCGCCGACCCGCGCACACCTTACCACGAAACCATTCCCGGTAAACTTCCCCAGCGCAAAATTTGCCAGGAATCTGCTCACGGCTACTCTTCCTACGGGAACCAAATCGGCCTTGCCACCGGAAAAGTTAGCGAAATCTATCACCCGAACTATGCCGCCAAACGCATGGAGATCGGCGCCGTCGTGGCAGCATCCCCACGAAAGAATGTCTACCGCGGCGGACCTTCCACGGGCGATTACATCCTCCTCATTGGCGGACGCACCGGTCGCGATGGCGTCGGTGGAGCCACCGGATCATCCAAGGAGCACACCGAAGACGCTCTCGACAATTCAGCCGAAGTCCAAAAAGGCGACGCTCCCACCGAGCGCAAAATCCAACGCCTCTTCCGAAATTCCGAGCTCGCTCCCAAAATCAAAATCTGCAACGACTTCGGAGCAGGTGGCGTCTCCGTCGCCATCGGAGAAATCGCCGACAGCATCGATATCGATCTCGATGCCGTCCCTAAGAAATACGACGGACTCGATGGCACCGAACTCGCCATCTCTGAATCCCAGGAACGCATGGCGATCTGTGTCGACCCCTCCGAAATGGATTACTTCATCGCGGAGTCTGATAAGGAAAACCTTGAATGCGTCCACGTCGCCACCGTCACCAACACCGGCCGACTCCGCATGACCTGGCGCGGTAAAACAATCGTCAATCTCACCCGCGCCTTCCTCGACACAAATGGCGTGCAGCAAGAAGCCACGATTCACGTCGAAAACATCGGCTCCGAAAGCCCGCTCGGCTGCGTTGCTTACGAAAGCTTCCCCGAAGCCCTCGGCGACCTCAATACCGCCTCCCAAAAAGGTCTCGGCGAACGCTTCGACTCTTCCGTCGGCGCAGGTACCGTCCTTGCCCCTTTCGGCGGGAAACATCAACGCACACCGGTCGACGCCATGGTGGCCACCCTGCCTTTCCTCGAAGGCCACAGCAAGGTCTGCACCCACATGTCCTGGGGATTCAATCCCAACATTGCCACCTGGAGTCCCTTCCATGGCGCAGCCTACGCCGTCACTGAATCGGTCTGCCGAGCTGTCGCGTCCGGCGCCCGACTCAGCGACATCCGCCTTACTCTCCAGGAATACTTTCCCAAGCTCGGCGACGATGCCTCTCGCTGGGGACTTCCCTTCGCTGCTCTTCTGGGAGCCTTCAAAGCCCAACACGAACTCCGTCTCGGAGCCATCGGCGGGAAGGACAGCATGTCCGGAACCTTCAACGATATCGACGTTCCCCCAACCCTCGTCTCATTCGCCCTCGCCCCCGGCAGCACCCACCACGTCATCTCGCCTGAGTTCAAAAAGTCCGGATCTCTCATTTCCTTCCTCGAAGTTCCGCGCGACGAGAACCAACTTCCCGATTTCGCAAAACTCAAAGAAATCGCTGACACGCTTCACGGAGCCAAGATCCTCTCCGCCCACACCCTCGACCACGGCGGTCTCGCCACCGGCTTATCCAAGATGGCCTTCGGAAACCAAATCGGAGCCACCATCGACACTGACCTCAATCTTTATCAAGAGCGCTTCCTTTCCTTCCTCATCGAATCCGATGAACAAATCCCTGAAGCGATCGTCATCGGCAAAACCCAAACCAGAGCCCAATTCAATATTGGTGAGCAAATTCTCGACCTCAACGAATTACTAGAAGCCTGGAGCGAACCTCTCGCCGACATCTATCCCGAAATCACCGACCCCTCCACCAGCGAAGCCGAAATCTTCACATCAACCTTCAATGTTGGACGTTCAACGTTGAACGTTCAGCGCCCCAAAGTGATCATTCCGACATTTCCGGGCACCAACTGCGAATACGACACCGCCAAAGTGTTCCGTGAAGTCGGAGCCGAAGCCCACATCGAGATCTTCCGCAACCTCACTCCGCAAGCTGTCGAGGAATCTCTCCAGTCACTCACCGACCACATCAAGAGCTCCCAAATCCTCATGCTTCCCGGTGGCTTCTCCGCCGGAGACGAACCCGCCGGTTCCGGGAAATTCATCGCCACCATTCTGCGTAGCCCTCGGGTTGCCGATGCGATCATGGATCTCCTCAAGAACCGCGACGGCCTCATCCTCGGCATCTGCAATGGCTTTCAGGCACTCGTCAAAACCGGGCTCGTTCCCTACGGCGAAATCCGCGACCCACAACCCGGAGCACCCACTCTCACCTACAACGACATCGGACGTCACATCGCCCGCTATGCCACCAGCCGGATTTCATCCAACCTCTCCCCGTGGTTAGCAGACGCCCAAGTAGGTGACCTTCACAACATCGCCTTCTCCCACGGCGAAGGAAAATTCTACGCCACCGAAGAAGACGTCAGACAGCTCGCCGCCGCCGGTCAGATTGCAACGCAATACACCGATTTCGACGGAGCCCCCACGATGAACCCCGAGTTCAATCCGAACGGCTCTATTCATGCTATTGAAGGCATCACCAGTCCCTGCGGTCGCGTCCTAGGCAAAATGGGCCACACTGAACGC
>JAAEZT010000070.1 GCA_018222765.1 bacterium
GGGGCCAATCTTATCATTACTGGCCCCATAGCCCACGCTCATGGGCCCATGCATTCCTTTTTCGATGTGGTTAATGAACACATCATCCCTTTTGACGAAGGATCCACCTTGATGGTATTTCTCGAATCCCGCTTTGAGCTTTGGATCTTTTAAGCGGTTTTCAATCACAGAGGTCGTGCAATGTCCCTGCATATTGGATTGCCCGGCCAAGATGTAGACCTTGAGCTTCTTATCTTCAGCGTTGAGACCGCTCGACAAGCCACAGGCAAGGATGAGTAAGGTGAGTTTTTTCATCGGGTTTTCGAATTAGATTTCTCGGGACTCTTGTCGCCAAAGCGATACGCCCGGGAGGCTGGTTTACTTTCCAATCTGAATGTCTTCGTTGAGAATTTTTCCATCCACCCCATGGTGCCGGAAAGTGACCTGAGGCTTGCCGTCCACCCGGTCAACGTCCACTCGAAGAAAGCCGCCTTTGATCTTCAGATATTGATGCATCTCGGAGCGGTTCTTCTCGCTGAAGCCGGTGGCGTGCTTATTGGTCGTCGGTCCGCAGGAATATTCGCGCACCCCGGTTTTAGGATCGCGCGAGACATACTGCCAGTGCCGGTCGCCGCAGACCACGAACATGTTTTTCTGGGAGGCGATGAACTGACGCAACTGGTCACCTTCGTGGGTAAATCCCTTATTGGCGTGATTATCATTCTTGGCGCCCCGGTCCGGCCCGACCACCGGAGTCGGGCTGATGAGAATTCGGAAGGTGGCATCTGATTTCCGGACCGTCTCGAAGAACCAACGTTTCTGCTCTGCTCCCCAGATCGTTTTCTCCGGCCCGTCCGGCATCTTGTTAGGACTGCGATAGTCGCGGCCTTCGACAATCCAGACCTGCAGGTCCTTACCCCAGCGGACGGTGCGGTAGGTCTTGTCACCCATCGGAACCTGCTCGGGGAAAAGTGCGAGACCCTGCTCCCACGTCAGGTCGCCGTAACTTTGACCCGGCCAGCAGTCGTTGCGGAGCGTGTCGTGGTCGTCCTTCATGAAATAGCTGGCAGTACGATTATGAAAGTCGCGCTGAAAAGGCATCGCATAAAGCCGGTTCCACTTGAAGCGTGCCAGCTCGATGTTGTCAGCATAGGGTTGCGGCTTGTCGTAATACTCGATGTCACCGGTGTGGACGAAGAAGTTCGGATCGAGCTTCTGCATCAGCGGATAAATCTTGTGACCGTTCGCCGGATCATCGCGACGCGGATAATCCTGTCCGGTCACCACCATAAATCGCACGTGCGCCGGATCTTCCGCGCTGGGCGCGGTCCTAAACGATCCATCCACCGAGCACGACGGCTTACTACCGCCGGCACTGCGCCCCTGTGCCACCACGGAATACGCAATTCCAGATTTCAAATCACTCAAAGGAAACTGGCAGGTAAAATTCCCCCCGGCAGCCACCGGCTTCCAGTCGGAAAATTTCACGGGGGCTTCGCCGTCGGAAGGACGGATGCCGACGCGCACTTCGCCCGCGACACCGGCCACGCTCCCTTCCATCGCAGCGAGATCCTCAATCGCTTGAGACTTCCGTTCCCTGTTCACGTTCTTGGGAAACGGCTTACCATCAATGTTGCGCTCGGGGTGTTGAGTGAGACGGGTCCAGACGATGGCGGAGGTCGGGGTGACCTCGCCAATTTTGATCCCGTTGGCCATGTGAACCGCGGGAGAATCTTCTGCGCAGAGTGGTGAGGCCCAAGTCAGGGTGCCGAGGGCAAGTAAAAAGGTGATGTTCTTATTCATATCGATGATCGTGTGAAAAGTTGCTCAACGCTAAAATAGCGCTGACCGGTAATGCATGGGAAGGACGCATTTCACTTGAGATCAAAAATGACCGGCAGGTGGTCTATCTTTTCATGGCGGCCTTCCCGTTTGAGCAAGATGGCCTCTCGCTCAACTCCATACTCAGCCAGGGTTTTCTCCGGCAGAATCAGACTGTTAAAGATGAATGCCTGTTGAATCTCCAGAAAGGCCTTGGGAGCCAGAATGTGATCAATCGTTCTGACCGGTGATTGAGGAGTCGAGGTGCCGACATCCCCGGACCAAAGGACTTCACCATAGGTCCCTCCGGCCTTGGAGCTCAGTTGTCGTGGACTTAGCTTGTGGTGATGGCTTTCCTTGCCGTCTCCCTCCTCCGCATCCCGGTCCAATTTTGCGAGGATGTTATAGGGCCTTTCACCGGGAAGACTGTTGAAGTCACCACAGATCATGATTGGGGTTTTCTTGGGAATCTCAGGGCGCTCGCCCCGAACAACCGACTCGATGAAGTCCAATGCCCGCGTCGCTTGCTGAATTTGCACCTCCTTGGGTTTCGTGAAGAAATGCAAATTGATCATCAGGAGATCGTCACCCAGATCATCCGGAAGATCGATCAATGCGGCCATTCCCCGGGCATTTCTAATCGCCCCGGACCAGAGGATCGGGTGGCGACTCAGAATCAATCGCCCCCTGCCATCGGCTGCGGCATGCCAGGATTGTCCCGTGATTTTTCCGAAATACTTCCCGATGCCTTCGACCGTGGTATCCTTTTTATCTTCTTCGCTGTAGATGACTTCCTGCATGGCCCAGATATCCGCATGCGCCTTGGGCGCCCAGGCCGCAAACCGATGCAGACGTGCCTCCCCATCAATGCCATTTCCATCAATCCACTTGTTGGTTCTGAGCTCGCCATTGTCCCGGGGAAAAATCGAAGTCCAATATCCATTGTAAGAGATCACTCGGAGCCGGGTGTCAGCCACCCGGTGAATCCCCTTGGGCAACGCTTCCGAGCGATCATCAATCGGCTCGGCATTCGCACTCATGCAGAAGCTGAATCCAACGAAGAGAATACCGGTAATCTGTTTGTTCATCTGTTGCAATAACTACTCCAATAGCGCCTCCCCGAGAAAGCGGTTTCATGGCAGCAGCCATGAAAACTTCAATCTACTCCGTTGCCCTCAACATACTCACACGGGTTTGCAAAACGGCTTATGCTGAAGAAGCCGTCAGATTCAACGGAAAAGACCTCACTGGATGGAAAACCGTGGAAGGAAAGTGAATTACCTCCCCTATTTAGAACCGACTGAGGCTGGAATTTCTAATTCACAATAGACCCATGGATGGTCGGACAGGCAGCCGTCGGCTTTTAGATTTTTATCGTTCTGGTTCTTTGGACCCCAATCCCGCTTGGCTTCGAGAAGTTTGACCGAGTTCTTCGTGCTGAAGAGGATATGGTCGATTGACTTTTCTGTAATCGAATTCTTCAGCTTGGTCTCCTTCTCAAGAGATTGCATAACGAGGCTATCGGTCCACTCATTGAAATCGCCTCCAGCGATGACCTCAAATGAACGATCTTCCGCCTTAATGAGCTCTGCTAGTTTTTTGTGCTTTGAGTTCTCCCAAGCTTCGGGCTTGGTTGGCTGTCTTTTGTTTTGCGCGTATCCTGGCAAGTGCAGCGAGTAGATCGCGAACTTTCGGCCTGCGATTTCAGTCTCAACACGAACTGGGTTGGCACGTTTCCAGCCACTTCCTTCCACGACGAGGTCCTTGCCATTCGACAGAGGAGTTCGGCTGATAATGGACTTGAACTTGCCTCCGTAATTACCGGTTGCATCGCCCCATTCGGGGGACTTATGACCTGCGGATGAGCTCGTTCCGACATGGACGTGCTTTAGCCCGAGCTCTTCCGCGACACGCAGCGACCAGTCCTTGACCTCTTTCCCTCGGTTAGGTTTGGGAACCTCACTAAGCAGGACGATGTCAGGATTCAAGGGCTCCAGAAGCCCGGCGACTTGCTCAGGGGTAGCCCATTGACCGCACGCGACATTATACGCCACAACTCGCAGCTTGGTGGTGCCGTCCTGACTACCTGGCTCGGCAGCCGCCAATTGCGCTAAGGAGGCTGCAAGTAAGACTACGATGAGGGCTGACCTGATGGCTTTCATGATATTTGGTTGATTCATTGTTTCTCTCTGTGACTCGCTGTCGGACTGCCTTTTTTTTCTGGTCGCCTGTAATGACGAAGAAATCTCAAAGCTCACGATAATGAAGACCCCAAAAAGGATTCGATTTACCCTTTAAGCAAACCAAGATCCTTCTTGCTACTTCCAAAGGAGCCCAAGTCCACATTGTGTTTGTGGAGGAGTTCCAGGTAGAGATTGCAAAGTGGGGTCGGCTTTTCGAGAACGGTGTGAGCCTGATGACGATAACCACCGCCTGCCACGATGGTCGGGAGATTGTTGCAGGTGTGATTTGAAGAATCACCAAAGTTACTTCCGATCACCACAGTGGTGTGATCTAAAAGACTCCCTTTTCCTTCGTCGATCTGATCGAGCTCAGCGAGAAAGCGGTCGAGATGTTTGACGATGTCGACTTCGATCCGGCTGAGCTTGCCGAGCGCATCAGCCTTGCCTCCGTGGTGCGAAAGGGTGTGCCATCCACCGGTTGCGCCGGGAACTTTGATCGCGCCGTAAATCCAATCGAGCGAGAGTGTGATGACCCGCGTCGAGTCCGTCTGCAACGCCAGTTTGGAGAGTTCAAAAAGATTGCGGACCTTGGTTGAGAAAGCGAATTCCTGATCATCGCTCAAGGTATTTGGAACTTCCGGCTTCTTGGTCTTAAGCCAAAATTCCTCGTGCTTCAATTGCGCTTCAAGTTCTGAAATGACGGTCCGGTAAGATTCGATCTTCGAGGCATCTCCGCCCTTCTTCTTGATCTGCTCCATGTCGCGAT
>JAAEZT010000037.1 GCA_018222765.1 bacterium
GGTCAGACTTTCACCCATGCCCGTCCCTTCCGCCACGATCGCGAGAAGATACCGACGACCTTGTTCTTTCTCCAAACGCATCTTTTCTGCGATGGAGTCCAAATCGTATTCAATTTCCGGGACCAGACAGATCTCAGCTCCGGTCGCCAACGCGCTTGTCATCGCCAGGTATCCGCAATGACGCCCCATCGTCTCGACAACAAAAGCCCTGGAAAATGATGCGGCGGTGTCTCGAATACAATCAACGCTCTGACGAATCATATTGAGAGCCGTGTCCACCCCGAGACAGTAATCCGTCCCGGGAATATCATTGTCGATCGTCGCGGGAATCCCAGCGAAAGGAACACCGAAGTCTGCGTGAAATTGATTCAAGGCACTGAACGAGCCGTCTCCCCCGATCACCACCAATTTCGAAATTCCCAGTTTCTCTAGATTTTCGAAAGCCTGCTTCCTGAATTGATATTCAAAAAAGCGCTTCGATCGCGACGAGCCCAGAACAGTTCCTCCGCGATGCAGGATTCCTGAAAGACGCTCTGGTGTTGCTGCGTGGATCCAGCCTTCAATCAGCCCACGCAATCCCCACTCTACGAGGTAGGGCTCCATACCGCATTTTTTGGCATACTCGGCCGCCGATTTCACCGCCGGATTCATCCCCGCGGCATCGCCGCCGGAGGTCATAATTGCAACTCGCTCACTCAAGGTGGTATGCATGTAGCACAGCTACCGGGAAGCTCAAGCCTTGCGCGAGACTTCCAACTCAAGAAGGCACACGTCATCTTCAAATCCTCTCCCCTCGGAAAACTTTCGTGCATCCTCAACCAAGTCGACAATCCGGAAACCGCGTTCAGATGCCAAAATCTCCTTCATCCTCTCCACCCCGTATTCCTCATCCGAGCCATTCTGCACCTCAAAAACCCCGTCGGTGAAACACCACAAAGCTTCCAAACCAGCCATAGGAAGCACCATTTCTCCGTAGGGCATCCCCGGCAACATTCCCAGGGCCGGCCCTTTGGCTCCCTTGGCAAACTCGAGTACTTCGACCTTCCCGGAAATCTTCCCAATGGGCGAAGGATGACCCGCCGAAGCCAGGCGCACTTCACCTTTCTTTGAATCCACCACACCATACGAAGCCGTCGCAAACATGGTCAGACCAATCCTTTCGAGAAGGTGGGACAAGCCATCATTCAGTCCGGCCAGAAACTCTCCCGGACTCCCTGCAATCCTTCCCTGCTTTTCTACCAAACCCCGCAACATCGAGACAATCAGGGCAGCCCGCACCCCGTGCCCCATCACGTCGCAGACCAAAAATCCCGCCCGACCATCGCCCAGGTTTTTGACCTCCAGGAAGTCACCTGCTAGATCCGAAGCCGGTTGATAAACGTGCTGGAATTTCAATTTCCAATCTCCACCATCAATCTTCGGTAGGCTCTTCGGAACTCCCGCCTGCTGGATCTCACGAGCCAGCCTCAATTCTTCCTCCATCGCCTCGTTCTTCCTCGCCAAATCCCCAGCAATCTTGGCGAGATCATTTCGGGTTTGCACCAACTCGGTGACGTCCCCCGAAACCCCGAATGTTCCGATCAGATTTCCATCAGGATCATACCACGGAAATTTCGACGACATCGACCAGGTCTTGTGATTATCTTTCCAGGAAATTTCCTCGAGCTTATTCACGATCGGCTCGCCCGACTTCATGATCCTCTTTTCATCTCCCTGGGACCCAATAAACAAATCTTCGGTGAAATAATCCCGGTCATGCTTCCCAACCAGATCATCGGGGGAACTCTCTCCACAAAGGTCGGCCATTCCCTGGTTCACCAGAACAAAATTGGACTTCAAGTTCTTGAAGTAAACGAACATCGGAATGTTATCGATCACCAGTCGTAAAAGATTACGTTCCTCGTCGATGTCCTGATTCACGATCTGCAACTGTTCCGCCACGCGTTCCAGATTCTTCCTCGTTTTCATCAACTCGGTCACATCATTGGTGACCCCGAAAGTCCCCAGAAGTTCACCCTCCATGCTGCGCCACACTTTCTTGGTCACCAACACCCAGGTGTCCTCCCGGTCCTCCCAGACTTCATGCTCCAACTCCTCCACTTTCTCGGAACCGGTCCTCATGATCTCGAGTTCCTTGGCCCGGGAAGCGTCAGCATGCGTCTTCTCGAAAAAATCATGGTCGGTCTTCCCAACCAACTCCTTAACCGACCGCGCTCCAATCCGAAGGGCCGTCGCCTTGTTTGCCCGCACAAATCGTGACTCCCGATCTTTAAAATATACATTCACCGGAACACTCTCCAGCACGAGATCAATCCTCGCCCGCTCCTCCATCAAGGCCAGTTCGGTATTCTTCCGCTTGGAAATATCAATCAGACTTCCCACCATTTTCAAAACCGCACCCTGATCATCCCGTTCGGGAATCCCCCTCATCCGAAACCATTTCCACTCCCCGCTCCGGGTCCGAACTCTCGACTCCATCGCGAACAAGCGACCTTTTTTCAAAATTACCCGATCGCGTTTCTTGATGAATTTTTTAAGGTCCTCCGGATGAACATGCTCTTCGGGATCTTTGAAAAAATTAGGAGCTCCGGTGATTCCATATCCCAAAAACATCAACACCCGGTTGGAATAAAAAATGGTCCCACCAACCAAATCCCACTCCCAAATCCCCTCATTTGAGGCCTTGAGAGCCAACTCCAAGCGGTCGCTTGATTCGTTCATCGCCTCACCTCCATCCCCAACAAACAAAGATCATCGTCGAAGACTCCCTGCCTCGCAAAATCTTCAGCCGCCTTCACTAAATTCTCCAGAACCCGCTCCAACTGGCCTCCGCGTTCGATCACTTCAATCATGTGATCGATGCCAAATTCCTCCTTCCACTCATTCATCACCTCGAAGATGCCATCAGTAAAACAAATGATCCTCCGAAGGCCCTGCAGGGGCGCGGTCACCGAACCATACTCAAAACCGGGCACCAGGCCCAAGGCCGGACCGGTAGCCTCCGCAGGAGGAGCCAGTTGACGGGTTCCATCTTCGAAAACCGCGATGGGGTTTGGGTGACCTGCCACGGTTATTTGCACGGTTTCATTCCGCAAATCGAGCACTCCGTATATCGCTGTGGCGAAGAGCACCACACCGGACTCTTCGAGCAAATGCGTTAACCCTTCATTCAACCCTGTCATAAACTCCGCCGTATCGCTGGCTGAACCAGCCTGTTGCTCAATCAAGCCTCGCAACATCGAGACCACCAGGGCCGAGCGCACGCCATGCCCCATGACGTCACTGATAATAAACCCCATTCGATCATCCTCAAGAGGCAGCACTTCGAAAAAATCCCCCGCCAACTCGGAGGCCGGTCGATAAAGGTGTTTAAAACTCAAACTAACCTTCCCCTCTTCCGATTGAACGAACATCGAGGGAAGCTCGTCGGGAATCAGAGCCTGCTGCACCTCGCGGGCAAGACTCAGCTCCTCTTCCATCTCCTTGTTCTTTGTCTGAAGTGACTCCGCCATTTCCGTCATCTCGCGCTGGGCGCTGATCAGCTCGCTAACATCGCTCGACACTCCAAAGGTTCCCACGACTGCTCCTTCATTATCACGCCAGGGATATTTTGAGGTCATCACCCAAGTATCCTCTTTACCACTCCAGGTTTCCTTTTCGACGAGCCCAACCATCGCCTCTCCACTTCCGATAATCGCTTTCTCATCTGCTTCCGCCCCACTCCAGTGTTCCTCTGAAAAATAGTCGCGATCACTTTTCTCATAAAGATCCGATGGTTGGCTTTCGCCCACCCACTCCGCCATCGACTGATTCACAATCACGAACTGCGAATCGCGGTTTTTAAAGTAAACATTCATTGGGACGCTATCGATGATCAGCCTCATCCTCTGGCGCTCCTCTTCGATCTTCAGTCCCTGTTGATGAAGCTTCCCCGCAACTTTCTCCTGTTCATTGCGGGCCCGCATAAGATCGGAAATATCATTGGTCACCCCAAAGGTCCCTTTTACCTTTCCGGTGCGATCCAACCAGGCGTGCTTGGTGCTGGTCACCCAAGTATCCTCCCGGTCATCCCATTTTTCATGCTCAATCTGATCGTAAACACCTTTCCCGGTATTCATGATTTCCCGCTCCATCTCCCGGGCCACCTGGGCATGATCCTCATGAAAGAAATCACGGTCGCTCTTCCCGATCAATTCGTCCGACGATGAAAACCCCATCTTCTCGGCCGTTGCCTGATTCGCCATCACAAAGCGCGATTCCACATCTTTGAAATACAAATTCATTGGAATACTATCCATGAGTGTCTGGATCAAATAACGCTCCTCCTTCAGCTCCCTCTCCGCCTGCTTGCGCTTGGAAATCTCAATCGCGCTTCCCACAATGCGCACTACTTTACCCTCGTCATTTCTCACCGGCGTCCCTCTCAGGCGAAACCATCGCCAGCCACCTTTTTGGGTATTTACCCGGGGCTCGGCGGAAAACAAATCATCCCCTCCTTCAGAAACCCGGCGCAAGGCCTCGTCCATCTCGGCAACCGACGCTTCGTCCATGAGCTCCTTCCGCTTTTCGAAAAGATTTGGGGCGTCCTTGCGCCGATACCCCAAAAACCTCAATACGCGACCGGAATAGTAGATGGAATTATTCTCCAAATCCCAATCCCATATCCCCTCCCGGGAGGCCCGAAGAGCCAACTCAAGCCGGTCGTCATTCCAACTCGCCATCTCGATAGAGAACCAACACCAATCCCCCTGCTCTCACAACGTAAATCAACCCTCCGGAACAACCATCTCGGCCCGGGGAGCCGGTTTTTCACTTTTCTTGACCGGAGATTGTAGGCGGTATCCTTCTTTATGCATGAAATAGCCACCCGCTGCCCCCGCTGCGAGAGGAATACACGAACCCAGGGAACAAAATACGAGAGCCAGTGAACCAACAACGACGAGACGTTTCATCAATTTTTTCATTCGAGTGAAACCATAGCCCAAAACCATCGATCAATCATCCAAGAATTTTCCCGGGTTCAATACGCCCTTCCGATCGAAGACCCTTTTCACCTTTAAATGGGCCTCAAAGCCCTCTTTCCCCAGGGCATCTTTGATCCAACGCTTCTTTGCCAATCCCACGCCATGCTCGCCCGTGATGACCCCGCCAGACTCCAAAATCCAGGTGAAGAGAATATCGAGAGCGCCATCTGCCTTCTCGCGAATCACCGGATCATCGTAATCCTCAACCATCAGGTTAGTGTGAATGTTCCCGTCTCCGGCGTGCCCAAAACAAGCCACCGGAATCCCGGTCTTTTCCTGCAGACCAGCCGCAAAGTCCGCCAACTCCACCAGCTTGGATCGCGGCACCACAATATCTTCGTTCAGCTTGGTCAGGCCCGTCGCCCGAAGAGAATAAGAAAAATCCCGGCGCAGCTGCCAGACCTTCTCACAAGCTTCTTCATCACCGTGAGCCTCAATCGACAAGGCTCCAACCCCGCTCAGAAGATTCTCCAGCTCTTCCAACTCACTGGCAATCGCCTTCCGCCGTCCATCGATCTCCACAATGAGATGCGCATCGCCCTCCGGCAGCGAATCTGCCCCAAGGTATGCCCGCGCTGCCTTCAGGGTGAATTGATCTGTGATCTCCAACGCCGAGGGCAGATGCCCCGTATTCAAAATCGCCTGCACCGCTCCGGCGGCTTTTGTAAAATTGGCAAAAGTCGCGGTCAGCATCGCGCGATCCTGCGGATGAGGGATGATCCGCAAGGTCGCCTCGGTGATGACACCCAGCATCCCCTCGCTTCCCACAAAGAGGTGAAGTAAATCAAAGCCGGTCTTATTCTTGTGACAACGCCCACCCACCCGAAGAACCTCTCCGTCGGCCATTACCACCTCAACTCCGAGAACATAGTTCTTGGTCACCCCATACTTCAAACATCGGGGCCCACCCGCATTGGTCGCCAGGTTGCCGCCAATCGAGCATTCTCTCAGCGACGCCGGGTCAGGCGGGTAATACCAACCCAACTCCCTCACCGCGTCCTGTAAATCTCCCGTAATCACTCCCGGCTCGGTCACGACAACCCCGTCATCAGGGGCAAGCTCCATGATACGATTCATTCGCGCCACCGAGAGCGCAATTCCACCATGCAGCGGGACACAGCCACCGACATAGCCCACACCGGCTCCCCTGGTCGTAACCGGGATGTCCCGTGCGTAAGCAAATTTCATCACGGCCACGACATCCTCACGCGACTCCGCAAAGACCACCACATCGGGCAGGTGCGAAAAATTCCACCGGTCGCAGCCATGCTCCTTAAGCACCTCCGCCATGGCGCTCACCTTCCCCTTACCCAACAAATCACGCAGTTCCTCGATCACTCCACCTTTTCACGCCAACTCCCCGAAATTTCAAGCCCCACTTCTTGAGCCGAAAATCATTTCCGCCTTTTCGAAACGCCCGACATCAGGCAGCTTCAGTCGCGTCATGTGTATCGAGGAACGATTGGGATATCATTTCAAAGACCCATCTCTCCTCGAGGTCGCCCTCTCCCACCCCAGCCTCTCGTCGGAAATTCGCCCCGCTCCGCCCGACAACCAACGACTCGAATTCCTCGGCGACGCCGTTCTTGAACTCGCGGTCACCGACTACCTCTACCAAAGCCACCCGGGCTTTCAGGAAGGAGTTCTCACCAAGCTTCGTTCCTCCGTCGTTTCCAAACCCGCACTCGCCACCACCGCAGTGCGCCTCGAAATCGGAAAAGAACTCAAAATGAGCAACGGAGAAGAAGGAAGCGGCGGTCGAATGCGCGCCTCCAATCTAGCCGACGCCATGGAGTCACTCTTCGGCGCCATCTACCTCGATGCCGGATTCGCAACCGCCCGAGAAATCATCCTTCGTATTTTAGAGCCGGAATTCGAGCAACTCGATCCCGACACCACCCAGGGAAACTCCAAAGGCGAGCTTCAAGAAATTCTCCAGAAACTTTCCCCCGAATCTCCCGACTACAATATCACCAGCGAAGAAGGCCCCCCTCATTCCCGAATCTTTGTCGCCTCGGTAAACTGGATGAACCAGGAACTCGGCACCGGCGAGGGTCCCAGCAAGAAGTCCGCCGAGACGGCTGCCGCCACCAAAGCCCTTCAGCTTAAACTCTGGGAAAACAAGTCCTCCTGACCTCTTTCCAAATCGCGACATCTGCCGGAGCCCAATCGAGCATGTCACCCTCGGCGGGGATGATCCATTTCGCATCCCGATGCTCCCGTAATTCCATTTCAACTCCGTCCCAACAAGATCGATAGGCCCACAACTCAATCTCTCCGTGAGAGACACTTTTCACCACCGATCCGAGAGAGACTGACATCGCCAGTTCCTCCTCAATCTCACGAGCAAGAGCGACTTGATCACTTTCCCCTTCTTCCACTTTTCCGCCGGGAAACTCCCACTTTCCCCCTTCCGGCTTGCCGACTGCGCGTTGGCACGCCAAGACCCTCCCTTGGTAAAGAATCACCGCGCACACCACTCTCATCGAGTCTGACTACGGAAGAACTTTCACGCGATAGAAGCTCTTGGACGCTCCCGTGGTATTGGCATGTTCGTAGCTGGTGATACTCCCAGTCGCAGTGACCGTCATCAGGGGTACCCAGCCAAGGAGTCTATCACTATGCTGAAGTTCATATTCCTTGCCAGCAACAGTGCTCCAAATCACTCTAATCACGTCGGAAATCCCCACTTCCTCAACAGAGGTCAACTGGAAGCAGGAATCGGGATCAGTCGAATCAGTTCCGGACAGCACCTCGTTTCCATCACTCACACCATCGCTATCGCTATCTGGATTGAGAATGTCTGTTCCGGCAGCACTCTCGCGAAGATTCGAAAGACCGTCGCCATCACTGTCAACTGCAGCCGCAAATCCCGGGCTTCCGCCGAGAACGGAGGATGCACGCCAATTGGCCGGATCACTATGATCACCATTTTCATCGATGATTTCCAACGATGGTCCAGTGCCGTCAGCGGCAACCGGCCATGGAGCATCGTCATCATAGTCGAACTGATGAATGACATTCCCACTCGGATCCCGGAGAATGATTTCCTCACCACCATTTGAGAGCGCTCCGCTGGCCCACTCGCCCACGATGTTCGATCCGTTGCCGTAGATATTTTGAAACTCCGAGGAGTTAGCAACAATCAAGCCATAAGCTCCCGGGGCCAAAGTCACAGCTCCAATGCTGAGTGCCCCAACAGGGCTTCCATCGTCAATCGAAACATTCTCTAAACTCAACGGATTCGCACTCGTGTTGCGGACCTCGATAAATTCAAGCGTTGAGCCCTCGATTGGATGATACATGACCTCGGTAATTTTGAGATGTTCGAGTGTCGGGCTGATGACCGACGAATCGACGACTAGGGCATAGTCAAAGGCAAGACGAACTTCCTGCAAGGAATCGGTCGAGGCAAAGAGCCCGCCCTTCACTCCAGTCGCAGGAGTCGAAAGCGTACGAGTCAACAAGTTCACCCACACACCCGGCTCTGTGCGGTATTCGAAGATCAATTGATTTCCAATTCGCTTTCCTCGAATCACGGCACTGCCTTGGTCCCAGTTGATGCTGGTGAGTTGAGTGTAACCCCCTCCTGCCGCGCGCTTTACTCTCAGAAAATCTCCGTCCTCCATTCCGATGGTATAACGAACAGTCGCGCCATTCTCGGCCAACTCGAAAATTAATCCAGAATAGAAGTCCCCCTGCTGAACCGAATCCAAAACAAGGTCGGTGTGGAACGACCAGTCGTCCGAGGCTGGCAGGTCACGCCAAATCATCGGGTGCGTCGGCGAACTCATCGTCAGAGGATGAGCGGCATCTCTCTCTACTTTTACGAGAAGACTGTTGGGAAGATCACGCAAGCTGTAGGAAGCCGACGGCGAATCACCATCACGCACTTCGATATTTTCCGGTGTCCAATTCGAGCTCAACACGTCATCATTGAATGGCGACCATCCCGACTCAGGGTAGACCGCGATTTCACGAGTCACCACCCGCTGTTCGAAATCGCCGTCGGTCAGGGTGAGGGTCAGGTCATACAATCCCGGAGTGCTGAAGGTCAGCTCTGCGCTCGAGGGAGTAGGATTGGTCAGATTCGCAGCTGGCGAAACTCCCCACGCAAAAGTCAGGGCTGTTCCCTCCGGATCAAAACTTCCCGTGGCATCCATTTCAAAGGCATCATTTACCGAGAGATTAAAAGACCTCGGATCGGCATCCAGCGCCGCCACGGGCAGAGCATTGCCCGATTTATTCACCGTGAAGTTCTCTGTTCCCACAACCACACCATTGGCATCGGCCGCCTGCACGGTGAGAACATTGGCTCCCTGGAAGAGCTGAATTCCACTCAAGGTCCAAGTTGTTTGGGATTGGAATTCCCACTCCAAACCAGGCTGGCCCACGACATGAATTGTGAAAGCCGCCACCGGACTGGTTCCATTCAAGGTAATGGTATCAGCCGACGTCGAGGTGCTGCTGCCATTCCCAGTCGTAACGTCGAAGGTCTCGGCAAGATTACTCGACCCGATCTCAGACTGAGCCCGCGAAATCCGGGCGGCATTAAAGTTATTGTAGGTCGCCTCGTTAATGCTGAACGAATTCGAGGCATTCTCCTCCGCCAACATCCACGCCGTCAGTCGCGGTGATCCGGCAGTGTATTTGTCAATCATTTCACCGAGGTAGTAATTCACTCTCTGGCGGACATATGGTTTGTCGAAGAAATTTCGCACTCCGGCCAAATTGCCAAAGAAGGCCGCTCCTGAGTTTCCGAAAGTATTGTCGGAATCCCATTGGATTAGCATCCACTTTCCATCCGAAGCCCGACGCAAAAAGTAACCGTTCTTGCCCCGGTTCCGCGTCAAGGTATCCCAATCATCGACCCAACCACGAACCACTCCATTCGCCGCCATCATGTCGATGTCAGCCATGCGCTCGATTTCAGGTCTCGTAAAGTTATTGCTTCCCACTGACTCCACCCAGTTCACAAAGGAAGAATAGTCATACTCATTCTCACGCGAACGCTTGATCCATTCCCCCGCGTATCGCTCCGGTTCGCCCGTCCCCTTGTTCTGCCAGGTTGCATTGGAGTTACTCCGTCCCCAGTCATCTCGGATATACCAATCATCATCAATGCGATACAGTTCCCCTTTCTCGCCATCCTCCCAGTTCCGCTTAAGAAAATCGGTCGAGTTGGGCTCCACATCTTCACGTAGTGACGCCCCTCCGCCATTGATCACCACTCTGACAAATTCGTTCTCGTTAGCCGCATGACCAAAGAGATACAACCAGTAACGAATGATCCGGTTGTGGTAAGCCCGGCCACCCCCGGCATCATTATCAACAGCCCGCTTGGCATATCCGCGGAAAGGACGGTCGCCGGGCGGCTTCCATTTCATCCGGGAAAAATCGGAACCGGATGACCGGGTCCAAGGACTTCCGCTCTTGCGCATTTCAGTATTATAAATGATGCGCTTGTCATCATCGATAAAGGTCGTATTGAAGTAATGATTCGAAAGACGCGGGAATTTATAATTAAAAGTAGCCGAGTCCCCCGAACCACCCGAGGCGCTGACATCCTGGGCCGAAATCACAAACCGCTGCATCCGAAGGTCTGTCGGATGAGTGGTATTGTCCACCACCCACATCGCCGGGCTGTCCGGAGCAGGTCGCGGAGAAATCGTCGTCCCGCCAGCTGAACTCGCTTCGACATAAAACTGCACGACCGAATTGTCGCTTTGGTAATTGCTCAAGGTCGCACTATAGACTCCGTCACCAGCCACCTCGTCGCCACCAGTCGCGCCATCGTCAAACATCGTCGTGGTAAGATAGGTTCCACTTCCCGAGGCATTGTCCAGACGGTGACGCAAATTGACCGTCGTCGCGCCGCTCACCTCCGCATTCACCCGAACGGGATCGCTGCTGGTCGGAACCGCCGGGCTGTGAATCAGGCCACTCACCACTGGCCTGGCCGCCCCAATCGCCGCCGAGTTAGCCGATCCTGCTGTTCCCAGATTTTTGGGGATCGGTAGATGGAACACTTCTCCGAACGAACGATCCCAGGTCTGGAAAAGAACCGTCGGTTTACCCGAAACCCAACGGGCATCAAAAGTTAGCGTCAAAATATCGTTGTCGGCAATCTGAGTCACATCGATCTCGCAACGGTTCGCCTTAACATCCCCATGGCCATCGGAAATCAGATGGAATTCATTCCCCACCATCGTGCTCTGATAATGCGTTCCCTGACAAAGCCATCCTGCCGTCGCAAATTCACCGGTCACCACGACCTCACCATTGTTGGGGAGAATATTTCCACCACCCTTGGTCAGTGACATATTCTTAAAGGCAAGATGAGCATCACCCACCGCCTGAATGTGCAGTTCTTCATAGTCACTCGCACCGCCATTCGTTCTCAACTGCTGATATTGCTCGGTCAGTGAGTAGCTTTCGAAAGTCGACTTGTTGGATTCGTCGGAATCCGCCCAGGCCGATGCCTTGGAATTATCCATGTCAGGATGCTTCAATTCCAAGCTACTTCCCAATCCACCGGCCAAAGTCGGCCACTGTCCGCCCGTGCTGTAATGCACTTCATCGGCGAGATTGCCCCAGCTATCGACCAGTCGCACAAGCTCACCGCCATTGGCCAGCTGTCCTTCATACTGCCCGACAATATTGGCTCCTGGATGAGCCGAGGCGGTGTAGTCGGAATTCGCAGCTACCACCAAATAAGCACCCGGGGCCAACGTCGTTCCCACCGGGAAAGTGAAGTCCACCCCATGCGAAAATTGCCAGCCTGAAAGATCCACCAAACTACCACCCCGGTTATAGAGCTCAAGATATTCCCCGTCTCGTTGGTTGCTCGGCGAATCGACCATCATTTCATTAATCACAATGGCTGTCTCGCGATCCGGATTGTTCGCGGCGTTCTGAGTCCCTGTCGTCGAGGCATAAAACTCACCCGAGCCATCCGGATAAGCTGCTGAATAAAATCTTGGCGCGGAATAGGGCACAGCTGATGCCCCCAGGACATTGTTCGAGCTATCCACCAGGAAAAGCGTCAGCTCGTCTCCCGAAGCATCAAACGAAGTCGTTACCGAAAGTACTCCATTTCCACCAATGCTGCCCCCCAGAGCAAGCTTGTCAGAAAAGTCACCCTCGCTAGCCAGGAAAAGCCCGTTTAGATTTAAACTCGTCGCCGAAGGATTATACAACTCCACCCACTCGGCGGTTCCCGCCGCATTAAAGCTCACC
Organism: bacterium; assembly: GCA_018222765.1. Classification (GTDB taxonomy): domain Bacteria; phylum Verrucomicrobiota; class Verrucomicrobiia; order Verrucomicrobiales; family Akkermansiaceae; genus SW10. The sequence goes on from JAAEZT010000037.1 coordinate 12,264, forward strand.
TCGTTGATTCGGGCCTGAGCGTCACTCGAACCCGAGGCGTTGGAAGCGTTCTGCGTTGGTTGGGTAAACAAAAACCAAGGGCCCACCCCATCCGGCTTGCGACCCAGCGAACGACCATCCGATGGAATTGCCGCCGAAATGGCATTGGCAATCGTCGAGCCATCCGGCTCGGTCAAATAAACCACCGTAGTTGCCGCGACTGCCAGATTGGACGAAGTGAATCCCACCGACATCAGGCCCGAGGAAACAATTGGCGAAGTCCCCGAAATCTGATGCTTGGTCAGATTACCCGGCTCGTCACTCAGATACCATCCATTGAGGTTCACCGTCGAGCCAGTGGGATTGTAGAATTCCACAAACCCGGAAGCCGAAGGAACCACCTCATTGATCACGATCCCCGGAGCGGAAGGGGCCGCGATGCTCAGACGCGCGCCAAAGACACAATCGGAGCTGGAGCTATTGGTTTGGTGAACCTCGGCCGCAATCACGTTTGTTCCCGTCACGAGAGCAGACCCATTGTTATTTGCCATCCCCAGTTCTTCTGTGGCATTACTCACCGTGCGACTGGCCGTATCTTTCCAACCCGACCCGGCCGAGACGCCAGCCCCACCAATTGGAGTGCCATTAAGATAAAAATACACCCCGTCATCGACAATCCCGTCGACCGTTACCGTCGCTCCAGCGGTAGTCCCATTATAGGTAAATTCCTTTCGAAAATAATAGGTGATGTGATTGTCGTTGGTCGAGCTATTGAGCAAGCCTGTGTTTAGACCCGGAGCAGGAAGCGCGGAGGTCTCAAATCCATAAAGCCCTCCGTTATTTCCCCCCGCACCTTCCAGAGTCCAACCAGCGTGCGAGTAGTCGTAGTTCGAATCTTTCCACGTCGTTCCCAAATCCAAATTCTGATCATTGAAGTCCCACGTATCAGCGTAATTCACGAAGGGAATTCCCGACGCCAGATTCACCTCCGGATTAGGAAAGGCCTCTTCCGCCTCAACCGCTCCCGATGACCCGGGCGTCGGACTCGCCGAACTCCAAACGCGATAGTCGTCGATGGCGTAACTGGTATCGGTCAGATAAAGACTGTGACCCGCTCCATCGGCAGCCAAAGGCCAGACATCCCGGTCATCATACCTCAAGGTGCATTTGATCACCCCGTTCTTGTTACACAACGTAATCCGCTCCCCGCCATTTGAAAGGCCGCCCGTCCAGGGGCCGAAAACCCGCACACTCGCCGGCACGGAATACGCCGCCCGGAAGGTGGCCTCATCCGTTTCGGTAATAATAATCCGCTCAAAAGCCTTCAGAAATGCCTCATCGGAACTTCCGGCATCGAAATCGGGAAAAGTAAAATCCACCCCGCTCGACATTTCCCACAACGCGATATCAAAAGGCGTCACCGTCAAATTCTCCACCTCAATAAATTCGTACCCACCCGCTGGAGGGTTATACATCACCTCGGAAAAGACGATTTGCTCGGCGTGAGCAAAAGAGAAGAGAGCGCACAAGAGAGCCGAAGGAGCGAAAATTGACTTCATAAAAGGGTCATTGTGTGAGGGCTTGAGGATTACCTTTGCCGAAAGCCTTGATACTATATCATCTATTTCACCTTGTCACAAGCTGTTAGACAAATTTCAACCAGCCGCCCCAACCAATCCCGAAGCTTGAGATCTCTTCAAAACCTCCTAGTCTCTGCGCCATGCAGCGCGCGCTTCCGTTGATTATTTTCATCATCGTTCTGGGAATGTCCCGAATTCTCGGCTCTCTCAACCCCGAGCACCTTGGAAGCCTCCAGCCTCTTGGAGCCCTCTTCTTCTGCGGTATGGCCCTTTTCGGAGTCCGAGGCATCATCCTTCCCGCCCTGGCCTGGTTCCTCACCTATCCCCTCACCAGTGCGGTGCAAGGCTATGGCTGGAGCGCACAATTTCTCGTCCCCCTCGCCGGATTCGCCGCCATGGTCTTCCTCGCCCGCTATTTCAAAAATGCGAGGCCCGGCAAGGTCTTCCTTGGCTCCATGGCCTCCGCCGTCGTCTTCTACCTCCTCACCAACACCCTGAGCTGGGCCTTCGACCCACTTTACGTCAAATCCTGGAGCGGCTTCACTCAGGCCCTTTGGTCCGGCCTTCCTCAATACCAGCCCACTTGGATGTTCTTCCGCAACGCCCTCATTTCCCAAGCCGTCTTCAGCGGACTCTTCCTCTTCGCCACCGCCTCGGTCAGGGCGAACCTCCCCCAAGCAAAGCCTGCCACAGCCTGAGAAGCTTGGACTTCGATTCAAGCCAACCAAGCAGCCCCATCGACGCTCAAGGACACTTAACACTTCTATCTTTCGCGAAAATGTGGTCCTAACAACCCCGCAATGACATCGGCAGATATTCGGCAGAGCTTCCTCGATTTCTTTAAAGGAAAAGAACACACTATCGTCCCCTCGGCATCCATCCTGCCGCAGTCTCCCGGGCTCCTCTTCACCAACGCCGGGATGAATCAGTTCGTCCCCTATTTCCTCGGCACCGAAAAAGCCCCCTACGATCCTCCCCGCGCTGCCGACACGCAGAAATGCATTCGCGCTGGCGGGAAACACAACGACCTCGAAGACGTCGGCTACGACACCTATCACCACACTCTTTTCGAGATGCTGGGCAACTGGTCCTTCGGCAACTACTTCAAAGCCGAAGCCATCGCCTGGGCCTGGGAGCTCGTCGTCGAACGCTGGGGCCTCCCCGCCAACCGTCTCTACGCCACCGTCTACGCACCTGAAAAAGGCGACCCGTCCGAATTCGATCAAGAAGCCTGGGATCTCTGGGCCGTTCACTTTGAAAAAGCCGGACTCGATCCCAAAGTCCACATCGTCAACGGCAATGCCAAAGACAATTTCTGGATGATGGGCGAAACCGGACCCTGCGGTCCCTGCTCCGAACTTCACGTCGACATGACGCCCAACGGCGACACCGGCGGCAAGCTCGTCAACATGGATTCCGATCTCTGCATCGAAATCTGGAACCTCGTCTTTATTCAATACAACGCCGAGGCCGACGGAACCTTCCGCGACCTCCCAGCCAAACACGTCGACACCGGCATGGGCTTCGAGCGCGTTTGCTCGCTCATCCAAAACACCAAGGGCTTCACCGACTTCTCGGAAAAGCCCACCAACTACGCCACCGACGTCTTCCAACCCATCTTCCGGAAACTCGAAGAACTCAGCGGCAAGAAATACCATGACGTCTATCCCGGTGACGAACACGACTCGGTCGAAGAAGCCATCGCCTTCCGCGTCATCGCCGACCACATCCGTACGCTGAGTTTCTCCATCGCCGACGGCATCATCCCCGGGAACACCGGGCGCAACTACGTCCTCCGCCGCATCCTCCGCCGCGCCGTCAAATACGGCCGCACCCTCGGCTTCAGCGGCGACAAGCCCTTCCTCCCCGAACTCGTCGACACCCTCATCGCCGAATTCGGCAAAGTCTTCCCCGAAATCGAAACCCGCTCCGACGTCGTTAAGGAAACCCTCGCCACCGAGGAAACCTCCTTCAACAAAACCCTCGACCGGGGAATGCAGCTTTTCGAAAAGTCAGCTCAAGGAGACACCTTCCCTCCCGCCGACGCCTTCCAGCTTTACGACACCTTCGGCTTCCCGCTCGACCTCACCGCCCTCCTTTGTCGCGAGCGCGAAATCAAGCTCGATGAAAAAGCCGTCGAGGCTCTTATGGAAGAAGCCCGTGAACGCTCTCGCGCCGCCCATGTTTCGACCATTGTCTGTGCCACCGACATTGCCACCGAGGCAGTCACCGAATTCCTCGGCTTCGACCAAGCCTCGTGCGACGCCACCATCCTCGAAGTCCACGAACAAGACGACTCCCTTCTCGTCATCACCGACAAAACCGTCTTCTTCACCGAAATGGGCGGCCAGGAAGGCGACCTCGGCACCCTCAATGGTCACCCCGTTTCCGGTACGCAAAAAATCGGAGCCGCCACCGCCCACATCATCTCCGGCGTTCAGAGTTCAGAGTTGGAAGTTGGAAGCCAGGTTTCTCTTGAGTTCGACAAAGCGAGACGCGCTCCCATCGAAGCTCACCACACCGCCACCCACCTTCTGCACTGGGCCCTTCACGAAGTCGTCTCTCCCGACGCCGCCCAACAAGGCTCTTCTGTCTCGCCCGACCGACTCCGCTTTGACTTCAATTCCAAGGCCGTCACCGAGGAACAGATCATCGCTCTCGAAGAAAAGGTCAATGCCGCCATTTCGGCCGGCGACCTCGTCTCTTGGACCGAGGTCCCGCATGCCGACGTGAAAAACCGCGACGACATCATGCAGTTCTTCGGCGACAAATACGGCGACCTAGTCCGCGTCGTTCAAATCGGCGGAGGAGACAAAACTCTCGACGGCTACTCCATGGAACTCTGCGGCGGCACCCATGTCACCAACACCAAGGACGTCGGCTTTTTCAAAATCAAATCCGAAGGCGCCATCGCCTCCGGCGTGCGACGCATCGAAGCCGTCTGCGGTGACTCCGCCTGGAACTGGCTGAGCGACCTCGCCGGAAAAGCAGCCGTCGAAGAAGAATCGCTCCGCGCCAAACTCGATCAAGCAAACGTCAAGCTCACCGAAGCCGGACAAGCCCCCATCGAGCACGTCGAGTTCCCCCGTATCATGGGAGCCCTTCTCGTCGAAGGCGGAGACTTCCACCAAATCAACTCCACGATCCAAAGCTACAAAAAGCACCTCGCCTCCCTCCGCGAAACAAGTGTCGAGGCCGAGAAGAAAGTCAAAAAAGCCCAGGCCGCCGGAGCAGCCCGCTTGGCTGACTCCTTGTTGTCGGAGTGCAACCTCACCGGCAACATCGTCCTCAGCACCGAAGGCCCTGCCGCCCTCTTGCAGGAACTCTTCAACGGCTTAAAGAAAGTTCACTTCACCCACGCCGCCTTCTTCATCGTCGATGATGGAGACAAACTTCACCTCGGTGCTCTTTGCGGCGAGGACGGTAACAACGCCGGTCACGGCGCCGGCAACCTCATCAAAGACCTCGCCCCCATCGCCGGCGGCAAAGGCGGCGGCAAACCCGACATGGCCCGGGGCGCCGCCGGAGAGAGAGGCAATGCCAACAAGCTCAAGGCCGCGGCTGAAGCCAAGCTCACGTAGCTGAAATTTGCAATTTTGGCGCCGAATCCCTGCCTCCCGGGCGTTCCCGCCAGATGCTACTTCTTGATCGGAAAATCGATCCGCATTTTGCCGTCCTCAAAAATAACGCGGCCTGCGGCCTCCTTGATAATCTCTTTTTTGATCCAACCGATTTCGGTCTCGAAGAGATCACTCAGGGAACCAAAACTCTCCTGGGTGAAGAGCAGAAATCCTTGCGGAACACGAACCTGCCCGAAGCGCCCCCCGATCGCGAGGATGTTCAAGAAGGCCCCGCCGTCTTTGTGAATATAATTGGTGAAGGTTCCGTCTTCCTTTTTCTTTCGCTCCACCCTGATGAACATTGATACGGTATGCGGACGTCCATCGACTTCACGCTCAATGATAATCTCGGCGCGGCCACCTTCGGTTTCTTCAAACCGCACCCAAACTCCTTTGAGTTTCACATGATCCGCGAGCTGACCTTCCTGCCGGACCTTGATGTTATTCGCCAGCCAGGTATTCATCTGACGTTCCGAGATTTCGACAGACTGCCGAAGCCTGGCCGCCATCCCAATCATAATCGAGACATCGGAAGGGCGGGGCTCGCGATCCGTCTCATCATAGCCATCAATATCCGAGAGATCCTGCCCCTGGAAACTTCCATAGACACCGTATCCGAGACCAGCCACGAGAAGGACCGAAGAGAGAATGAAGAGTTTCTTCATAAATGAGGGTCGCCCATCCCCCGCGCCTTGACAAGCTCACATCACGATTGAAGCCGCAAGCGGTTCAAAAAACCCGGACCCGGGTTCAAGTCGCTACGCTCAGGCCTTCTTCTTAGGCTTGGGATCAGCCTTGGGCCTACTGTTCTCTGCCTCCTTCTTTTCGCCGGACTTGTAGGAATCAGAACGATAATCGGTCTGATAAAAGCCGGTTCCTTTGAAAATAAGACCCGCTCCAGTGCCCAGAAGACGTTTTACCGGTCCGTCGCAATCCTCTAGCGGACAATCGGTCAGCTTATCATCATTCATGCTCTGAAAGACTTCAAAGACATGATCGCACTTCTGGCACTTGTAATCGTAATTGGGCATGGCTCGGTGAATTACGCCTCTTCCGGGGCAAAGTTTTCCAATTCCCAACCCGAAATCCCGACTTCATCGGCGAGTTCCTTCATTTCGGCCAATTCCGCCTCCGAGAAGAGCAAGCCACCGGCTTTCTCGGTGCGCTGACGGAAGCCCGCTTCGATCTGCCCGGGAAGAAGGCACTTTTCGTTGCCGTGCCCGAGAATGTCATCAATGACGGACTTCATATTGGATGACTGGTTACCACCTCCCACAAATGATCCGCTGGACCACGCATCTGGGTGAATGACCTGAAAGTAAAAACAAGACGTGGTCTTCGCTCCTTCACGGCCACGTTCGGTCGGAATGCTGCCTCCAATAAATCCGCCGACCAATTCGTTGATCAAGGCCATCCCATAGCCCTTGTGCGCACCGAAGGGCAGAAGCGAGGCCACCTTGTTTGGGTCACGGGTTTCATTTCCGTCGGCGTCAACCGCCGCGCCCGGAGGGAGTTCTTTTCCTTCACGCTTGAGCTGCTGCACGCGGCCCATCGCAACGGTGGAGGTAGCCCAGTCGATGACGATCGGAAATCCATTGGCGTCCTGCGTTGGGAATCCCCACGAGTGAGGATTGGTTCCGAGAGTGGGGTATTTTCCAAAGAAAGGAACCACTTCAGCAAGAGTCGAGGTGCAGTTGGTATAAGCAATGTAGCCGCGCTCGGCAGCCTTCATGACATAACCGCCACCCCAGAGGTAGTGGAAAGCGTTGTCGATGGAGACCTGACCAACACCGTATTCGTCTGCCATTTCAATGCAGCGATCAATCGCCGCCACCGCCACGGCCTGACCGAGCTTCTTGTTGGCATTCCAAACTTCGCTCGCCTTAAAGCGATCGTTGACGACTTCGACCTGCGCTCCCGGAACACATCCGCCGGTCGCGGAACCAAAAAGGTGATCAAGGTGCAGGGCTTTCAGAGCATTGTGAGTGCGGATCCCGTGACGGGTCGCATCCTGACAAACTCCGGCCGCTACGGCTGATTCGTCGGCATCATAGCCTCGGGCTTCATAGGCTGCCTGGACCAGAACATCGTGCTTATCGGCAGGGACTACGTGAAATTCGCTCATGGGTTTGAAATTTGATTGGGAGCAGAGACTGAATTCTGTCCCACAAATGGCAAGCCGGAAGCGCTCCGTAGCACAATCTACCTTATTTTTTCCCGACGCGGTAAACGTGTGACTTGGAACGCAGGTAGATCGAACTCCCGTCGAGCGCCGGAGAGGCCATAAAGCCATCTTCAAATTCATTCGTCGCCAAGATCTCCAACTCCGGTCCCGGCTTCACCACGACGACTTTTCCTTCCTCACTCGGGAAATACAATAGCCCGTCGGCATACACACCAGAGCCCGAAAACTTGGCCTTTAGGCTGATGTATTTCTCAATCTCACCGCTCTTGGCATCGATCCGACTCAGGATTCCCGTCTCGTTCGTGACATAGATTTTCCCGTCCACAATTAGCGGCGAGGAACGATTAGGCATACGCTTAAAAATATCCCACTCGATGTGGCTCTTGGTGACATCACCCTGCAACTTTTCATCGAGACGGACACCCAAAAGATGCGCCTTCCCAAAGCCGGTATTAATAATCGCCATCTCATTCCCGATAAAGGCGGGCGTCGCGGCATTCGAAAAGCCTTTGTAGGTAAGCTTCCACAATTCCTTGCCGCTATCCGCATTATAGCCGTAACAAGCCTTCGCTCCGGGGCTCACCAATTGAACAACACCATTCACGGTCACGAAGTTCGGCGTGGTATAAGCCTTCCTAAAATCACCATCGCCACGAATCTTGCCGCCTTCTTCAACGTCGCCAAAATCAGTGGTGCGATCGGTCTTCCAAACGGTCTTGCCCGTCTTCTTATTCAAGGCAACGAGATACTGCACATCGACTCCGTCCATCGAAAGAATGAGCGTCTCTTTATATAGAACCACCGAAGAACCCGGCCCACGGAAATGTTGGCACGGCAAATCCCTACGCTCCCAGATTGCCTTCCCGGTCTTGCGGTCCAGCGCTGTCGTTCCGTAGCTCCCGAAGTGAATATATACCCGTTCCTCATCAATCGTCGGCGAACATGAACCGTAGCCATTCACCTTATTACTGAGAGGTTCCGGCTCCCTATTTTCAAAAAGGAGAATGTCATGAATTTTCTTCCCGGTTTCCTTGTCGAGACACACTGCGGACATCTTCTTTCCGTCCTCGGTGGCATTGGTCACCCAAACCTGACCGCCGAGCACCACCGGAGTCGACCAGGCGCGGCCTGTTACGGGCGTTTTCCAAACAACATTCTTCCCCTCTCCAAATTCAATGAGAAATCCATGGGGCTTTCCATCCTTCCGGGCCGGGTAAATCCCGTCGTTCGTTGGCCCGCGAAATTGTCGCCATTCGGCCAAAGCCGGAGAAACCAACCCCGCCAGAAGCCCAAGAATCATCACTCGTTTCTGCATTCCTAAAATCCTGTCAGCATCAGCCACTCCTTCAAGAAGGAACTTCACGCCGCAATTGTTCAAGAAATGCCCGCAAAAAGTCCGTCCGCTCTGCTGCCAGAGCCCGACCCGCCGTTGTCTTCATGGTATTCTCCAGCCTGAGTAGCTTGCTATAAAAGTGATCCACGGCGAACTTTGCGTCCTCAGGCTCCCGCGACTCGCAAAAAGGATCCACCCGACTCATCAGCTCCGACCCCATATATCCCCCCAGCATCAGGCAACGGCTCAAGCCCACCGCACCGAGAGCATCCAACCGGTCCGCATCCTGCAGCACTTTCGCTTCCAAAGTTCGCGTCTCGATTCCGGCCGAAAAGCTATGCGCCTCAATCGCATGATGAATCGCCTCCAAATACTCCGCCGGATAGCCCACCTCATCCAAATACTCCACCGCACGGCCAGCCGCCATAACCGAGGCTTTCGAGCGATTCGGCGAATCTTTTGCCACATGGACGCAATCATGCAACCACGCAGCAGGAAGCAAAACCTCCAGCCCGAGACCTTCCTCCTTCGCCAAATGACGGGTATTCAAGACGACCCGCTCGATGTGCTGTATGTCATGTGCGGGATCGCCTTCCTGCTGCACCGACAACCAATCCCGGAACTGCGAATTCCATTTTTCTTCCTCTTTCATCTCTTCATTCGAAAGGCTGACCGCCTCTCGCGAGTAACTTTCAACTCTATCGAATAACATGAAAGCACTTCTACCACTTCTTTTCCTCACCCTGCCGCTCGCGGCCGACCACCACAAAGCCAACGAACTGACCGCCGCCGAGAAAAAAGCTGGCTGGACTCTCCTATTTGACGGCAAAACAATGGAGCATTTCCGTAACTACAAAAAGGAAGGCGTCCGCGGCCAATGGGTCGTCAGAGACGGAGCCTTCACTCTCCTCAAGAAAGGTGGCGGCGACATCATCACCAAAAAGCAATACGGGGCCTTTGAATTCACCGCCGATTACAAGATCACGCCCGGCGGCAATTCCGGTCTCATGTATCACGTTCAAGAAAGCGAAAATACACCTTGGCGCACCGGTCCGGAAATCCAAATTCTCGACAACCCCAAGGGCAAGGATCCTCAAAAAGCCGGTTGGCTTTACCAGCTCTATCGTCCGGCCGAAGGTGTCGATGCCACCAAGCCCGCCGGTGAGTGGAACACCATCCGCATTCTCATCACGCCCGAAAAATGCGTTCACTGGATGAACGGCACCAAGTATGTCGAATACGTTAAGGGCTCAGAAGACTGGGACAAGAAGGTCGCCGCTTCCAAATTCAGCAAGTTCAAGGACTTCGGCAAGGCCACCAAAGGCCACATCTGCCTTCAGGACCACGGAAACGAGGTATCCTACCGCAACGTGAAAATCCGCGAGGTCAAGTAACTCCTCCCCCTCATTCCCCCCGTGCTGGTTCTCTCCTTTTCCGGCACGGGGTTTTTATTGCCCCGACATCCAGAACCGACCCACTCCACTGCCACCTCAACACCGACCGCGTCCTCCGCTCCGGCAACCGGAAAATCGCCTCCGCCAAACTCGGCAAGTGGGAACTCGACACCTCTCCGGGTGCCTGACTGTCCGGGCAAACGAAGTTTACTGGTCCTCGCGGCTGGAGTTTCTGGGAAACCACCCTCCTCACCGCGCGTGAGGACAGCCCGTCAAGCCTTACTCCTTGAACCAAGGTTGACGAGCTTCTTTGGCAATCTGGGCATCTAGCTCAAGCATTCTCGCTTTCAACTTAGCAACCACTTCAGGCTTCGACTCAGCGAGATTATTTTTCTCCCCAAGATCCGCCTCAAGATCAAAGAGCATCACCTCAGTCTTCGCCCTGGGATTTCTCTTTTTGTTTCGGGGCCCGTTCACGAGCAACTTATGCTTCCCTTGGCGCAATCCCTGAATGTCTCCTCGTGAGGTATAATAGACAAATTCATTACGCGGAGTTTTGTCATCCGTAGTAAGTAACTTTGAAATATCGAGGCCGTCGATTTTCTTATCAGAAGGAAGCGGAGTCTTGGTCAGGCTGGCAATCGTTGGAAGCAAATCAATCGTGCCGCAAAGCTGATCACAAGTCGTGCCCGCTGGAATTTTGCCCGGAGCCCACATCACACAAGGTACCCGTTGCCCACCTTCAAAGGTTGATCCTTTGCCATCACGTAGAGGCCCGGCCGATCCGCCATGATGCTTGAAAGGAAGCCACGGCCCGTTATCGGTCGTGAAAATGAGGTAGGTATTATCCGAAAGCTTCAACTCGCGCAGAAGATCGGCAATACGACCCACTTCCGCATCGATATGCTCGATGACATTCGTGTAGGCATTGAGAGGATTGGGATCCCGCACGTCTTCCGGAACATACAAAGGAATGTGGGGCATGGAGTGTGGCAGATAGAGAAAGAAGGGCTTATCGGCCTCGGCATTCTTCTTGATGAACTCGATCGACTTGTCGGTATAACGCCGAGTCACCGTCCGCTGGTCGACCGGAATCTCGACGATTTTCTCATTCTCCATCAGCGGAGTTTTCCACTTAGTGAGCGTTGATTCAGGATCTTTCCAAAGCGCATCCATGCCAGCCCATCCGCCCTTCGGCTTCCCCTTGTTGTCAGGGTGATTCATGTCGTTGGAATAGGGAATCCCGAAATAAGTATCGAAGCCATTACTCTGCGGCAGAGTCTCGGGATGGTGCCCCAGATGCCACTTTCCAAAGCAAGCCGTAGCGTATCCTTGTCCTTTGAGATGATCCGCAATGGTGTGCTCGGTCGGGTTCAGCCCCTTTGTCGAAGAAGGAAACAAGACATGCTGGTGCATTCCAATTCTCTTGGGATAACAACCGGTCAGCAAAGCCGCCCGTGACGGCGTGCAAACCGGCGAGGCCACCATGAAATTGGTAAAGCGACGTCCTTCCTTGGCCAAACGATCGATGTGAGGAGTCTTGATTTTCGTGGAACCAAAGCAGCCCAGATCTCCATAGCCCTGATCATCGGTAAAGATGATGATGAAGTTGGGTTTGTCAGCGGCTTTGGCCACCAAGGACAGTGCGGCGAGAATAATGACGGGAACAATTTTCATAGCGGAAGGTAATAAACGTGGTGACTGAGGTCGATATTGCAGGAGAGAAAGAATCTATAAATCAAAATGCTTCATTACCTCGTCTGCCAGAGCCTCGGGCGACTGGGAGATATCAAGCGTGAGCGCTCCCTCGGGGGCCTCAAGAGTCTCCAATTGCGACTGCAGCAATCCCGGGGGCATGTAATGATCCGTTCGCAAAGCCAATCTCTCGGCCAATAATTCCGGCGAACCGGAAAGAAAGACAAACTCAGCCCCGGCCAAAACGTCGCGATATTTTTTCTTCAATGCCGAGCAAGCGATAAAGTTCACCCCTGTCGTACCCGTGATTAATTCGGCCAAACTTTTCAGCCAAACCTCGCGGTCCTGATCATCAAGAGGGACCCCGGAGGCCATCTTTGCGACATTCTCAGGAGAGTGGAAATCATCCCCATCAAAAAATTGCCCCCCAGTTTTCTTAGCAAGCAACTCACCCACGGTAGACTTCCCCGAGCCGCTGACTCCCATCAAAACAATGACCATCACTAAACGAGAAGCCAAACAAGAGAAGCCAGTCCCACTCCCACCAAGCCAACAGCAGTCGAAACGGCACTCCAGGTTTGGAAGGTTTGTTTTTCGGTCATTCGCATGTAGCGGCTCACCATCCAGAACCCGCTGTCATTGACATGCGAAAACCCAGCTGCGCCACTCGCAATCGCCACAACAATCAAAGACAGTTTGGCATCAGAAAGATCCATTTTGGCCAAAATTGGGCTCATCAATGATGCGGCCATCACCATTGCCATCGTCGCGGACCCCTGGGCAATTCGAGAAATCGCCGAAAATAAGAAAGCCAGAATCAACGGTCCAACTCCGAGGCCATCAAGAGTATTTGCAAGAGCATCACCGACTCCGGTTTTTCCCAGCATTGTTTTGAAAACCCCACCAGCACCAGTGATCAGAATGATAATCCCCGCAGGCCCCAAGGCCCGTGTCGAAACTTCCATCAGCTGATCGCGAGTCGCTCCGCGCTTTGCTCCCAGCAGCCACAAGGTCAGAATGGTCGCTAAAAGAAGCGACAAAACCGGGTGTCCCAAAAAGGCGATCGTTTGCTGCCAAATCGGAGCATCAGCCATGAGTTTCTTCAAGGCGGCTCCACGATCGGACTTCGAAAGTCCTTCTGCAATTCCCGACCCCACCGATTGCTCAACCAATGAACCTGCTACAATCAAAACAATCGGGAGCAACAGGATCCCTGCAATCATCCCAAAGGACGGAGGATTGCTTTCCTCTTCAACTTGCAGCTCAGGCGGATCGATGTGCACTTTCGAGGCCATTCGATCTCCGAACCAAATTCCGGCAATGATCGCAGTAGGAAGCCCCACCAAAACACTATAAAGAATGACCGTTCCAATCGGCACGCCAAATTCATAAGCGACCCAGGTCGGCCCCGGGGTTGGGGGCACAAACGAATGCGTGACCACCATACCAGCCAACAGCGGCATGCCAAATTTCGTTACCGAGAGACCGGTTTTTCTCGCAAGGGCATAAAGAATTGGTGCCAAAATCACCAAAGCCACATCAAGAAATACTGGAATCGAAATCAGGAAGCCCGTCACCAGCATGGCCCAAGTCGCCCGTTTTTCGCCAAAGAACTTTAGGGTTCCATTTGCCAAACTCTGCGCTCCGCCACTGTGCTCGATCATCGCGCCAAAAATCGCACCCAATCCAATAATCGTGGCGATGAACCCCAGACTGGATCCCATTCCATCAACAATGGTCCCTCCGACTTCCGTCATCGACATTGTCCCTGCAGCCACCCCGACAAAGACACTGGCAACCAAAAGGGCAATGAATGCCTGAACTCTCCATTTCAGAATGAGAAACAGAATGAGAGCAATCGCGACGAGAAGAGTTCCGATCAAGCGACCGGTGCTGACGTCGGCTGTTGCGAGAAGCGTTCCAAGATTCAACGAAATCTGCATTCGCAGAGACTCGCTGGTAGATCGGAACGCGACAAGAAGGAAGTGTCCGACTCTATGGCGAGCTGATTTCCAGACGGAAATAGCGCTGCGAGAGATCGGAAACAGGCGTCGTCACCCGCCAGGATTCACGAATTCGTCCATCAGGGAGCAGGACCGGCGCCGCAGCTTCGATCTCTCCTCCCGGAATTTGAGCCCAACTTCCTCCTGTGAGATCAGGAGACGCTCCCAGTGCGTAGGTCACGCCCGAGGCAAATCCGCTCCGGGTGAACTCCACAGAAACGTAATCCAATCCCACAACTTCCACCAACGCGATTGATATTCCTCCTTCCGCGACATCAGGCACGTTGGGGTTCGCTGCGAAGACAAATTCCAGATAGTTGCTCTGTCCATCGCCATCAGGATCTTGGCTGGAACCAACAATGTTTAGGTCCAACAATTGGGAACTACTGAAGTTAAAGTCAGCCCAGGTCGCGTAATCAAAATCCAATGGGTTCCCATTCAAGCTTCCCCCAAATTCCTCCGAGCAAGTCCAATTCACGGGGTCGGTATGATCTGGATTTGAGTTTGGCGAAACCAACACCAAGGAATAGCCCAACCCATCACCACAATCCGGCCACGGCGATTCGTCATCATAGGTAAAGGAATGCAAAACAGTCGGCGTCGGATCGTTCACACTCAAGGTAACGGTCTCGGAACTATTGGAAAGCCCCCCTCCATATTCCCCGGCCACCGGGTGGGCGAAATCTGAGTAACGCACTAAAAAAGCCGACGAGTCGGACACCACAATCGCTCTTCCCCCCGGTGCCAGTTCGGTAACCGCTGACCCCGCGAAATTAAAACTCACACCTCCGGTGAATGAGAGCTTACTTAAGTCTACGGTGTCCGTGGAGCTGGTATTCATAATCTCGATGAACTCGAAATCATCCTGATCGGCATGCCCCGCCGCAAGCTCGCTGGCACTTGGCGCTGCCGGGTGATACATAAACTCTGAAATTACAAGGTTGCTCGTAGAGGGGACAGCCAAGTCGACGACAAATTCAACTTCGGACAGCGCACTCCAAGTCGAGCTCCCGCTTTCATAAGCACGCGCCTTTACCATGGTTCTCCCCGAACTAAATGTCAGCGCACCAGAGTATGGGCTCAATCCCGACTGAATGGTTCCGCCCAAATCACGGGGATCGCTTCCGTCCAAGGTATAATAAATCTGGGCTCCCCCGCTTGCTGAAATTGTCACCGGAAATCCAACCGCAATATCCCCCCCATGCTGACTAAATTCCGGAGGCGCCAAGCTTGGCCAGAGACCGTTATCTGTAAAATCAGTGCGGTCCCCGCCTTGCGCAGGAGCCCCTTCATCACCCAACAAATAACGCCTACGCCCCGTCGTTGGAGAGGACCAAGTTGCGTAAAATCCAAGATCCACACTTTGCCCAAAACCAAAATCCAACAAGGGCTCATAATCTTCCTCCAATGCCAAAAGGTGCTGACGGAATGTTGAGTTCGCCTGATTACGATGATCAAGAACTCCATCATGGAACATGTGCTTGTGAATCCGATCAGCAAAAGTAAGACGCCACTCGGGGCTCTTGATCAAAAGCTGGAAGAGCCTCGAAAGGGGATCGCTCTGGGCCAAAAGATCGTCCGCAATACTATTGTAGTTTACCGCATTGAAGTATCCCTGGTTTTGGTACGAGCCCTCGGCATCCCAAACATACAGGCGATACCGCCCTTCAGAACTCCGCTCTTTGGCACCCACCCAATTGTTCTGCGGCCAGTCCCAAGTCGCTCCATAAATATTAATTAAAAAGTAATCCGCCATGTTGACGGGATCAAGATGGCCCAACGCTTCCTGCCAATCTGACAAACTAAGATCTCCACCGCCACTTCGTTCCAAAATACTAATCATCTCGTTCCAGGCGGTGACATCTCCATTAGGATAATCGTTCACCTGACGAACATCCCAACTTTCATTTCCCCCATGATGAGCTTGCATAAAGGGCTCACGAAGACGCTCACACATGTTGAAAAAACCTTTATATTCGCCATTCACATAAAGCGTATTGATTCGACCTACGCTTCCTTTTTGTCCCATCTGTACAAACATCCTCCGCACCGCTTCGTCGACGATAAAGGGATTTTGAATATCATTTTTCCCCGCTCTGATTCTGAGTTGACTAAAGTCATTGACCGGGTACTGCCCGCCGATTAAGTGAGCCGAAAGCTTGGAATACGTTGTCCTGTTATAGTTGTGCTCAATCCAGTTCGACTCGAGCTTCGGCGCACCATAATCATTCCTAAAGTAGAGATTAAATGACGGCTTCTCCCTCGGATTATTCGTCCATGGAGAGGCCCCGGTATTACTTAAAATCAATCGAGGCCGGGAGTAACCACTGGAAGAAAGCCGTACCCCGGCCTCTTCCCGGAATCTCAGCGAACCATCGGGCTTGTATAACTCCACAAAAAGAGGTCGCTCATATTCGGGCCCACGTTTCATCGGGATATTGTATGCAGTCGGTCCGTTTTCCACCCACTGACTATTTGCGTAACTCCCGCCATTGATCGACATGATCCCGTGATCACCAAAGAAGGTCTCATTCTCATCTCCGGTAAAAATCAAAGCGGGAACATTTTTGAGACGGCTATCTTGTCCAACTAAATAGGTATGAATTTTTGGTTTGGAATCGATCAAACCAGGCTTGAAGGCCCTCGCCTTGATGACATGCCCGGTTTTGTTGTTAATCGTCGAGAGGGAGAGTGGACTCGTATAGAGACTCCCGGCCGTCGCCGTTGGTTCGCTTCCATCAGTCGTGTAGCGAATCGAAGCTCCAGGTGTATTTGTCGTGAGGGTGAGAGTCACCGTGCTCTCATAAAATCCACCTTCAGGACTGAAGTCCGGAGAATCCACTCGCTCGCTGAGAGTCATCACCCCGTTGGCTTTTCCCGGGGTTGGATGATCGAAATATCCCCAAATCGTGTTGGCGCTATCCCAGCCGTAGGATTGTCTTGAATATTGCTTTGGAAAGCCACCGGGTATCGACGATTGTACCACTCCCGTTTCGTCAGTTAACACCAGATCCTCCCCATCGCTCGATAGCTGGAAGGAGGCATGAAAATACTGTGCGACGTCGTTAAATTCATCCTGCTCATCAGCAAGAACCAATAAATACCCACCGGCCGGGATAGACATTCCCACGGGAAAGATCGATTTTGCGGGATTCGAAGCATCGTCGCTGATTCCCCAGCCGGAAATATCTACCGTCGCTCCGGTAGGATTATGAAGTTCTATCCAATCACTAAATTCGAGATCGGCAACCTTGGAAACAGTGGCTCCTCCTGATGGTTCGGCAGTTCCAATGAAATAGGAATACAAAGCATCCGGCTCCACAAATTCGACGCCACCTGCTCCGGTTGACCTCAAAGCCATATGCAGGATGAGATCCGAACTACCACTCGAGCTGTTATGAACTTGCCCAGCCAATACATTGGTCCCAACCCTAAGATTCTCTTTGGAAATCGTGACCAAATCAGGATCAAACGCCCCTCCATTATCTGTGCTCGCCCCATGACTTCCTGTAGTCGTGGCATCATAGGGAATTACATCACCTGGATTCCCAAGATTCCCTCTCGCCACTTCATAGCCATTCAAATAAGCGATAAAGCCATCATCATAATCGACCTCGAGTTGCAGGGTGGTAATCGCAGCGAGTTCGGCCGCAGTGAGCTCAAAGGTTGTCCGCATAAACAGGCCTGTCTGGTTGTTGCGCATGCTCGTAAGATTAGTCCCCAAGGCATAGGGGTTGGACCCGCTTGTTTCATATCCCACCGGACCATCGCCCGTTGGCCAGGCCAGAACATCAAAATCGAGCGCGCCCCATGGAACAAATAGTGTCGATTGACTCGAAACAAACGCCGGATCGAAAATACCGCCCGATGGAGAAATTACTCCTGGAAACCATTTGCAGTTATCACCAGAATTGACATACGTCGTCGAGGGAGTAAAGAGTGTGGCCTTGGCTTTGAGGTCGCCTGAATCGATCGACTCATTGTGAATTTCAATTGCGAGAACGTTATCGCCTCCAGTGAGATACTGATTCGCAACGCCAATCGAAAAAGTGGAACCCGTTCCATTGGCGGTATTTGAATTATAAGAGATCTGACTCGCGTAATGGGGCGATCCCGGAGCAGCGGCATCTGCCCGGGCAATTTCCTTGCCGTTCAAGTAAGCGATGAAGGAATCATCGTAGTCCATCAATAAGCTAAGAATTTGACCCGATGAGGCCTGGCCCGCCGAGAGATTAAAGGACTGCCTGAGATAAAGAGTCGGAGTTCGATCGCGAACCGTTGCCGAAACATCCGTCGCGATGTCCCCATATCCAAAACCAATTGGAGTCGTTCCATTGTTCCAAAAAGTCGAGTCGAAATCATTCTCCCACCACTGCACTCCACTATTGAGTTGAGCGACGCCCTCTGAATTCCGATGAAACACGCGGTCATTCGAAATTGCGCTCAATTCAGTAATAATGACCTGAGCACTCAGCGCTCCAATCATTGACAAGATTAGGAGGAGGTATCGGGTGGAACGGATCATGGCGTTATCTGGCAGACAAAGAATTCCCAAGGAGTCCTTCTAATGGACTGCTGTAGGAAGAAAGACCGGGGATTGAATTTTGAGGCGCCTAAAAGAACCTTCAAAAACACACTAGGGACTTTTCGATCATCTAATTTGTTGTGTGTGTATCCACTCGAATCACCGGAGGACCCAATTCATTTAAGAGCCTATAAAGAATGCTCTCGGCTACGCCTGTGTCAAACTCCTAGTGGCTTATACCCGCTTCTGGGCATAAAAAGAGCCCTCTTGCTTCGTTAGAAGCAAGAGGGCTTATACC
>JAAEZT010000004.1 GCA_018222765.1 bacterium
TGATGACAAGTGTTGGTGAGACTCTCGGTGATCTCAAAACATACGCGCCCAACTATAAGGGGCAGGGCTATGAGATTGCGGGCTTCGTCTGGTTTCAGGGCTTCAACGACAAGTTCTCTGACCATTCCACAAGCACCTATCAGGAGAATATGGCGCATTTTATCAGAGATGTCCGCAAAGACTTAAAATCACCCAAGCTCCCCTTTGTGATTGGAGCGATGGGTCATCAAGGCACCGCGCAAAAAGGAACGACCAAGATCCTCGCCGATGCACAAATCGCGACCGCGCAAATGCCTGAATTTAAAGGCAACGTCATCACCGTGAAGACCGCCGATTTTTGGGACTACGATGCCGGAAAAGCTTTCGAGAATAAAAACAAGGACCCCGATACCTGGGAAAAACTTGGGAGCAATAGAGCGTATCATTATTTCGGCAGCGCTGCTTTCTTTGAGAAAACAGGAGCTGCCTTCGCGAATGCGGTGATCGAATTAGGGAAGTAGGGTAACCAAGCCCGGACTCACTCCCATATGACTTTCCGCCTAAGTCGCTAAAATGAGGGTGGCGGTCCCGCCGACTTGCCATCATCCTTTTTTAACGGATATTTCGGCTTCCAGGTCGAATGTTTCTGGCCGAGCCAGGCATGGATCTTTTGGGAAAGCGGCGCGGCGATGGAGGTGTGGGTCTTAATGAGATTGGTGTTCTCTCCGATATCGTGACTCAAATTGTAGAGTTCCCAATCGTCGGCTTCGTAAAAATAGAGAAGCTTGTAGCGTTGCCCCTCGATCTCGTCGATGGCAGCGACGGTTGGCTGGGCGCGTGAATCCATGTAGCCGGGGAAAAGGTAGAAGATCGGATCACGCATGCGGTCAGTATTCGGATTGAGCAGGACATCGACGAAGGATTCTCCATCGAGAGGATGTTCGGCTTCCGGGGGCATCCAACGATCGCCGGCGAATTGCAGGTAGGTTGGGTAGTAGTCGACCGTATGGACCATATGATCGGTGACTGTGTTGGCGGGGATGACACCCGGCCAGTAGGCGATCAAGGGAACGCGGATGCCGCCTTCGGTGAACATGCCTTTCTTTCCGCGCAGAGGGAGGTTGTCCTTGTGGGTGCCGCCATTGTCGGAGGTGAAGAGGATCAGGGTGTTTTCGGCGCAGCCGGTGTCATTCAAAACCTTCAGCAGACGACCGATGGTTAGATCAATGCTGGCAACGAAGCCGGCAAGTTCATCGCCGGTGCTTGCTTTTAGGTCCGGCCGTGAACGCACGGGACCGTGCACTGCATAGGGATGGAGTTGAAGATAGAAGGGCTTCTCGTCGTCGGCGAACTTGCCGATGGTCTCTTCCATGGCATCGGACAATGCGTCGCTTACATGCTTCGGCGTGCCAAGCAGAGACAGCGGAAAGTTGTGCTGTTTCAAATACGACTTCGTGTAGGGTTCGGCGAAGCGGTCGAAGTGGCCGCGCCCGAGGTTCCTGAAGACCCAGTTGTCGCCATCCTTGCTGGCAAAGCAGACCGGCTGATGTCCCTGCGTAAAGCCACCGATGTTGATATCGAAGCCGGCGTTTTCAGGAAGGGTCTCCTCACCTCCATGTCCGCCGACGTGGTATTTGCCGATATGCGCGGTTGCATAACCGTTCTTGCGCATTGCTTCAGCAACGGTGATTGCTTTGGCAGCCACATCTTCTGTCTGTTCCGGAGCGGTGAATTTTGCCTTCTCCTTTGAAATTCCTCCACGACCGTATCTGTTGAGGCTCCCGACACAGTAGACATCATTGTGGATGCGCGCAGGGTATTGTCCTGATAGCATGGCCGCGCGGGTTGGCGCACAGTTGGGCTGGGCATAGGCACTAGTGAAACTGAGCCCTCCGGCGGCGAGCTTCACCAGGTTTGGTGTGCGGTAGATTTTTGGATTCGTCCCCATCGTGCTCTGCTTAACACCAACCTGGTTCCAGCCGAGATCGTCTACCATCACGGTGACGATGTTCGGTTGACGCCTGATCTTGTTAAAGGTGACTGGAGTAAAGGGCGGGTTCGTATGACGAAGCAATTTGACCGGCGCCCCGGCTACCCCGGGCGCTTCTTGAGAAGCAGATTTACTCGCGGCTTCAATACCCAGTAGGCTGAAGGCGAAATCTCCGTCCTTTCCACCCGCACTGGCCCAACGGCCTTCGGAACTCTTGTTGTTACGGATCGCCCGACCACCGGCGTATCCGCGGCCCAGGGTGAAGCGCAGATCGGACTCCTTGGCGGAAAGCACCAAGGCATAGCTGCCTGTCTTGAGTTGCAACGGCGATTCAAATTCAAGCTTGAGGGTGGCCGCGGCCGCGCCCTTGGGCAACCTTCCAGATTCCGAATGCAGCACATCACCGACCGGATAGTTATTCTCGGCGCGATAGATACTGACCGTTAGATCGGCGGCGTTCACAATCCCAGCGGTCAGCACCAAAAGGCCCTCGAGTTTTCCGGTTTTCTTTACCGTGAACGTCTGCCCCTTCGAGTTGCCGGCGGCAACAATTGTCGATCCGACCTTGCCCCGTGGCGGTGAGAGTTTTTCCGCTCGATCGACAACGCTTAATTTCAGCGCTGCGCTAACAGGCAGGGCAATTAGCAAGGTTGCGGTAACGGCTGCGAAAGTCTTTTTCATAACGGACTGACTGCTAAATAAGATGGGTTGTCAAGGACGGGGGGAACCCTTCAAGCTGGCAATTGTGATCAATGACGAAAAAATAAAATCCTACGACACAATCAAGCTCGGAATCGACGCCCGAAGGACTTGGTATTATGTGACCCGGCAATTTGACGCGGTGCCTGATTTTTGAGTTACTCACAGTTAAAATTTTGCCTCCCAAACGGCAATAGTTTTGAAATCTGGAAATTGTTGCTTGGTGACTCGTATCCACAGATACCATAATACATGCCGCTCCGAGGAATATGAGTTCTCATTCAGCTATTTGTCGTCTCGCTCTCGTCGTGGGATTACTTCTTTCCGCTCCGGGAGCATGGGCCAAACTGGAATTCAATCGGGATGTTCGGCCGATTCTTTCCGACAAATGCTTCGCGTGTCATGGGTTTGATGCGGAGACTCGGGAGGCCGGGTTGAGACTAGATACTGAGGAAGGAGCGTATTCTTTTAAGGATGGTGTGCAGGCGATCAAGCCGGGCGCTTTGCAAGAAAGCGAAGTCTGGCACCGCATCACCCATTCGGATGAAGACGAATTAATGCCTCCACCGGAGAGTAATAAGAGTCTCACGGAAGGCGAAAAAGAAGTGCTCAAGCGTTGGATTGAGGATGGCGCAAAATACCAGCCGCACTGGGCTTTTGTGCCGCCAAAAAAGAGGGCGACTGAGGTGGTGTCGGGAGCGCGCAATCCCATTGATCAATTCATCGGAGCACGTCTCAAAGAAGAGGAACTGTCGTTCTCGCCTGAGGCTGATCATACGACCTTGATTCGTCGGGTTACTTTGGATCTCACCGGTTTGCCGCCGACTCCGCAGCAATTGGATCAGTTTCTCGATGACGCGGCACCCGGAGCCTACGAACGATTAGTAGATCGCTTGATGGCGACCCGCGATTATGCCGAACGACGGGCGCAGGACTGGCTCGATCTGGCCCGCTACGCCGACACTCGGGGCTTTGCCGATGACAAGATGCGCGAGATTTGGCCCTATCGGGATTGGGTGGTGCGATCACTGCATGACAACATGCCTTTTGATCAATTTACTATCGAGCAGCTGGCCGGAGACATGTTGCCCAACGCGACTGATGCACAACGGATCGCGACAGGTTTTCATCGCAATGCTCCCCAGGCCCGTGGTCAAACCTATCCGGTCGAGGAGTATCGCCTCAAAGGCGTCACCGACCGCGTCAATACGACGGGAAAAGTTTGGTTAGGTTTGACCCTGGAATGTGCGGAGTGCCACGACCATAAATTCGATCCGATTAGTCAGCGTGACTACTTCTCGCTCTTCGCGATTTTCAATAATACCGAGCACAGTGGCAAGGGGCATGGGCAGGGAGGTCCGACAATGAAGCATCACTACACGCGGGGCGGAAAGAGCGAGGATGAGCGAAAGAAGCTCGAAGCCGAGTTGAATAAAGCCAGGGCAGCGCTGCCGGAACAACATTTGCTTGGCGATGATGGACTGCTGGGTCAGTGGGACCGGGTGCACCCCGATGCGGGGAACGAAAAGTTCAACCTCACCGGGGATCTTACCATCACCGCGCGAATCAAAACCCGTCAGAAAGTGGCCAGCGTGTTGTCGAAATACGATTGGCGTGGAAAGCAGCGCAGCTATGTCTTTGGGATTGGTGGCGAGGGAGAGAAGGAAGCTGCCCCGGGGCATTTGTTCTTTTGGGTGTCTTCACGCACCGATCCCTTCGATGGAGTTTCTCTTTATGGAAGTCAGCCCGTGAATGACGGAGAGGAGCACCGGGTCTCGGTGGTATTTGAGGCGGGGAAGTCAGTGCGGCTTTTTGTGGATGGCGTGGAAGATAAGTCTGCCCGGGTGATCGGGAAGGTGCCGGGAACGATTGCGATTTCAAATCGCCCGCTGGCAATTGGAGTGGGGTATCGGAATGATGCCGGAGCAAAGGCCTATCGATTCGAAGGAGATCTCAGGGATGTGCGGCTCTACGGTCGGGCACTCGGCAAAGAACTTGGCTCGGGTGAAGCGGGTGAGAGGGTGGCTGAATTGATGGCGGCTCTGGGGGGAGGGAAATCAGAGGGGAAAGAAGTAAGTGTTCCGGTGATGCGGGAAATGTCGAAGCCTCGTGACACCTTCATTCATCTGCGAGGAAGTTTTCTCAGTCGCGGTGACCAGGTCGGTCCTGCGGTGCCCCGCATTTTGGCCAATGAAGGCGAAGCGCAAGCGGGGAACCGGCTCGAGTTTGCCCGTTGGTTGGTGAATGGGAAAAATCCCCTCGTGGCCCGGGTTGTCGTGAATCGTTTTTGGCAAAGTTATTTCGGCCATGGGCTGGTGCGAACTTCGGATGATTTTGGATCGCAAGGAACGCCGCCCACTCACCCGGACTTACTCGATTGGCTTGCTAGCGAGTTTGTCGAAAGCGGTTGGGACATGAAGCACATCAATCGCTTGATTGTGACTTCGGCGACTTATCGGCAAGCCGCCCGGATTTCCTCGGTTCATCGCGAGAAGGATCCGAATAACGAAATGTTTGCGCGAATGCCGCGTGTTCGTCTGCCGGCCGAGCAAATTAGGGATCAGGCGCTCGCGATTGGCGGATTGTTGAAGCCTCTGGCTGGTGGTCCGAGTGTCTTTCCTCCTCAACCGGACAGGTATTGGGAGGATCGGGACCTGCCCGGCAAGTGGGTCGCGAGCAAGGACGATGATCGTTATCGCAAGAGTCTCTACACCTATTGGCGGCGGATGGCGCTGCATCCCACGATGGAGTTACTCGATGCCCCGGCTCGTGCGGTCTGCGTGTCGAAACGAACTACCGCAAATCTCCCGACTCAGGCGCTTGTGACTTTGAATGCTCCGGTCTTTGTCGAATCCGCTGAAGGTTTAGTGAAGAGACTTCTTTTGGAGCCTGGGGATCTAAAGGCCCGCCTTGATCTCGCCTTCCGGCTTTGCCTCGGAAGACGTCCAGCTCCAGCCGAACAAATAAAGTTCATCGGCTTTCTGGAGAATCATCCGTCTAAATCCAAGGATGCGGCCTGGGTTAGTGTGGCGACCATTCTTTTGAACCTCGACGAAACCATCACGCGACCATGATCGATTCAACATTCTCCGCTGACCTCACACGGCGTGCCTTTCTTGGTCGCTCGGCGGGTGGGATTGGTTCCGTGGCACTTGCTTCATTGTTGAATGATCAACTTCAAGCAGGGCAAGGGAGTTTGCCGAATTTTCATCATGCTCCCAAGGCCAAGCGCGTGATCTTTCTTTTCATGGCGGGTGGGCCATCGCACATCGATCTCTTTGACCCCAAGCCCAAGTTGAATGAACTCGACGGTAAAAAAATTCCGCAGAAACTTCTGAAGGATCACCAGCAGTTTGCTCTCATTCGTGGCACTCCAAATCTTAAAGGTTCGCCCTATACATTCAAAAAACACGGACAGTCCGGCACCGTGATTTCCGAACTGCTGCCGCATCTCTCGAAGGTTGCCGACGAGTTAACGGTGATTCGTTCGATGCACACTGACACTAATGTGCACGATCCCGGTGTGAATTTCATGAACTGCGGAACTTTGTTGGGTGACCGGCCGACTCTCGGTTCATGGATGTCCTACGGGCTGGGTTCCGATAACCAAGACCTGCCAGCCTACACCGTGTTGACTTCTGGCGTAAGCGACGGCCAGCCGCTCTTGCAAAGTTTTTGGGGCAATGGATTTCTCGATTCCCGTCATGCCGGGGTGCCTTTCCGAAATAGCGGAGCGCCTGTGCTGCATCTCGACAATCCAAAAGGGGTGAGCACTCAGGACCGGCGTCGTGAGTTGGATCTGATTCAGTGGATGAACGGACGCCAGCATGAAGCGCTGGGTGATTCAGAAATCACGACCCGGATTGCGTCTTACGAATTGGCATTCCGCATGCAGGCCAGCGTGCCGCAACTCGCCGACTTAAGCAAAGAGTCGGAGAAGACGATGGAGCAATATGGTGCGGATCGCGTGAAGCCCTCCTTCGCTCGAAACTGTCTCATGGCCCGTCGTCTCGTCGAGAGCGGGGTTCGCTTCGTGCAACTCTATGATCGAGGCTGGGATTCACACACCGACATGGATCGCGAACACCGACGTCAGTGCGGAGCCGCCGACCAACCGATTGCCGCGCTTATCGCTGATCTCAAGCAACGTGGTTTACTTGACGATACCCTTGTCATCTGGGGCGGCGAATTTGGTCGCACCCCGGTCGCTCAAGTGATGGGGAAAACCTGGGGACGTGATCATCACCCGCACGGCTTTACAATGTGGATGGCCGGCGGAGGAATGAAGCCCGGCCTCACCTACGGTGCCACCGATGACTTCGGCTATCACGCCACCGAGAATAAAGTTCACGTCCACGATCTCCACGCCACCATTCTTCACCAACTCGGCATCGACCACAAACGCCTCACCTTCCGCAGCCAGGGCCGCGACTTCCGCCTCACTGATGTCCATGGCCATGTTGTTAAGGACCTCTTGGCATAGGATGCCGGAAGTTTTCTTTTCCAGCCTTTGTTTCCTCGTATCCGTTTGGCGACGGAATCAGGGGAATGATGCAATCATAGTTGCCTGCGATTCCTCCGAGTAGAGTTGGAGCGCCTATTCCTCCGGGACGGGTGGGTTTCCTCCGCCAATGATGGCGCGGAAGTGAGGATCCATACTTGCAGCAATCCGTTCCCGATCGAGGAAGGCGGCGGCTTTTTTGTCTGCTTGTTTGGTGCGGCGTGTGATCTCGGCTTGGAGTGTTTCGAGATAGCGCGCCTTCGCGTCTTGGAATTGTTCCTGATAGCCCTCCCACAATTTATTTTGTTTCTCGAGGGCATCCTCGTGGACACTCCCGATGAAGCGACGGGCACGTTCGCTCCCAAGGTCGCCCGGAATCGAGCCGCTTTCCTTGATTCCCTTTGTGAAGGCTTCGATATATTCCTTGGCTTCGTTGCTGAATTGGCGGGCGACTTCGGTTTCTTTCTCGAGATCTTTGAGGAAATTATCTATATTCCTTTCGTTGCTCCGTTGGAAACGCCCATAAGACTCCTTTTCAGTGGCGGCGACTTTCCGGCGCGCCGCTGCGAGCCATTCTTCAACGTTGGCGAGGTTGCGGGCATCTTTGCCGGGCATATTGCGGCGGGAAGAGGCGGACCATTCGAGAAGGAGGGCTCCGACTTGATCGGATGAACTTGCTGAGTTGTGATAGCCGTATTTCCCTTCGGGTCCGCGTCGGATCTGAAGGACGGGTTGAGGAAGATCACCTTCGTCCGGTTGGCCGGGAGCCCATGTCATAAACTCGAAGAGTTCGCCGGTGACAAATGTCCACCGCTGCTCGGGTGGGGCCGAAAGGCTTGCTCCGACCCAGATCCCTTTCTGCCCTTCAACGAAGGACTGCATCGCTTGCATCATCCAGTTCCCTTCAGCTTGTGAGGAAGGGACGGCGAGGTGTCCCCCGGCGGCTGTGGCGAGGGCTGAAGCCTCATTCCAGGAGATGGATTCAGGAACGACCAGGAAACGCGAGCCTCCGACGTCGCGGGTGCCCGTCGGGAAAATGGGGATTTGCTTATTTTTAAAAGCGAAGGCGACCCGTTCGATCTGTCGTCTGAGTGAGCCCGGGTGATCGCCTGATTCGTGCCATTGGAGGAGGAAGGGGAGCTCCCGGGAAGCCGGCAGGTCCTCGAGGGATGGTCCGGGGAGAAGGGCTGCAAAATCTTCGCCATCCTGATTGTCGGGAGAGTCATCCGGTTGCCCGGGCGCCCAGAGTTTCGAATTGAGAGCGGTTCCATTGGCCCAGTGCCATTTTGATTCAGTGCCCGAGTCCGAGAGCCCCAGCCAGTGAGCGGATTTAAGAGCGAAGGTTTCGAGAGCCCAGTCGAGGTCTTCTTTGTTTTCCAATACCGCAAGTTGGGCCCCGTGGGCCTCTGCGAAGTGGGAGGCTCGATGCCACGAGAGTGAGGTCGGGACCAAAAAGAAGTGAGAGCCGTTCCGGCTACGGGTTCCTTTTGGAAGTTCGCCAAAGTTGCCTTTCCTGAGCCTGGGCCGCAGACGGGTCAGAGTGTCGAGAGGTCCTTCCACTTTATCCGGTTTGACAGTGGGCGCCGGGGTTGGCTTAGGCTTTGGGGGGGGGATTGTTCGCGGTTTTTCGTTGGGCTCGTCATTTTTTGTGACGCTTACTGGACGTTTTTCCGGAGTTTTTTCCTTCTCCTTTTCCGGTGCAATGCTCACCGGTGGGTCGGAGGGAGCAGCGGGGGTGGAGGAAATGTAGATGAATCCGCCAACGACTGCGAGTAGAGCGACGATTGCAACAGCTACCAGAGGCCCGGATTTTGGTTTGGAGGAGGCAAGACCTTGTTGAATCGGGAGGCGTGAGGCCGGAGGAAGTGAGGCTCCGGCAGGTGAGGGCTGGTTGAAAGGGCCACTGGACAAGTTGGCCATGAGGCTGTCGAGGGCGTCCGCCATTTCCGAGGCGTTTTTGTAGCGCATTCCGGCCGCGGGATGCGTGGCCCGCCGAATGATCGCATCGAACCGGGGGTCACAGTTTGACAGGGTGGACGGGGGCTGCCACGGGGTGGCAGGAAGCTGGGCGGTCAGAAGTTGGTAGAGCAGCACGCCTACCGCAAAGATGTCAGTCCGTTGGTCGACCGAGTGAGGGTTCTCCAGAACTTCGGGCGCTGTGTAGCCGGGGGTCCCCCAAATGATCTCGTCGGGATTGTGCTCCTCGCTGGCCGGGCGGGCCAGGCCGAAGTCTCCGATCTTTGGGATTGCCTCGGGGCCAAGGAGGATATTGGCCGGCTTGATGTCGCGGTGGAGAATACCCGCTTGATGCGCATGGGCGAGCCCGCGACAGATTGCGGAGATGATTTCGGCCGCAGACATTTGATCGACCAGTTTGCCGTAGGCGGAGTGATGGAGGGATTTTCCCTCTACGAGCTCCATGACGATATAGAGCATTCCGTCCGCATCCCCGAAATCGTAGACCCCGATCAGGTTGGGGTGGTTGAGCTTGGCCATTGCTTTGGCCTCTGCTTCGAAGCTTGCCCGGAATTGGGGATCAGCTCCCAGTTGTCTGGGGAGGACCTTGATGGCCACCGGGCGATCAAGAGACTTCTGTTGGGCCGAATAGACGGCTCCCATTCCTCCCTGCGCGATGAAACCACCCAGTTCGTAGGCCGGAAAATACTGGCGAAGTTCCTCGATTTCAGGAGCCTGGAAGGTGGTTTGAGGGGCGGAAGAGTCCATAGGTGTGGCGTTGGCCCCTAGAATAGGCTTTGATCACCCATTCGGCAAGGCCTCGAATCAAACTTAAGCTGATCCAAGCTTCACCGCGCTCGATGCCAACCGAGGTTCTGGGCCCAGAGTTGAGAGGTGTGAATGAAAATCTCTGGAGAAAATCACCGTGAGGTGTGATCATCGCCTGCAGTATTTCCGTGCCAGTGGGGAAGGGGTCCTCAGGGGCCTCGTATTGATCGCCACTCTCACGGGCGTCTCCTTCGAATGGTTCATCTCCCGGAGAAATCTGTTGGCCGCCCCGGAGGGACGATTTTACCTTACGATGCGGCCTTCAGGCTTGAAGAAGTCAGCGAACCCCAGTCAAATCCCTTCATTGAACGGGGTTTGCCCTCTGTATCCTTTCCTGCCCAGCCTAGTGGGCATCAAGGAAATATGGTTCGGAAAGGCAACTCCCCGGCAATCCTACGACTATGAAAATCATCTCAGCCGAAGAAGTCCACGCCGCCCTCAGTTATCCCGCCCTTGTTGATGCTCTCGAGGAGGCATATGCGGGCAAATTCAGCATGCCACCGAGGCAGGTCTTTCTGCTCGATCCGGAAGGCGGGAAGAACGATGCCTTCGCCGTGCTGCCTTCTTGGAGCGACGAGTTCATCGGCGTGAAATCCTTCACCTATTTTCCTGAGGCGACGGAGCCATATAAATCGCTTTATTCGAAGATCATGCTCTTTGACCGGGAGCATGGAGAGCCACTCGCTTTGGTCGATGGCACGACCGTGACTTTCTGGCGGACGGCTGGCATTTCCGGACTGGCGACACGTCTGCTCGCCCGGGAGGATGCCAGTTCTCTCCTCGTGTTGGGCACTGGAAATCTCTCCTCCTACATGATTCTCGCAAATGCCAGCGTGCGGCCCTTGACGAAAGTCATGGTTTGGGGACGCAATCCGGAGAAGGCAGCAGCTGTGATTGCGCAAGTTTCGGGGCAGCTTCCGGATATCGAATTCTCCGTGGTCGAGGATCGTGAAGAGGCTTGTGGGGAAGCTGACATTGTTGTCGCTGCGACGGGATCGCATGAGCCGGTTGTTCTCGGTGACTGGATCAAGCCGGGCACCCACACTGATTTTATTGGAAACCATCACGCGACCAAGCGTGAGTGCGACACCGCCTTGATCACGAAATCAAAGGTCTATGCCGACAGTTACGTCAACGCGATGAAGGAGGCTGGCGAGATTCTGGTTCCAATCGAGGAGGGTGTCTTCACGAAGGACGACATCGTCGCTGAGCTCACGGAAATGTGTGCCGGGACGGCCACCTTGAGGGAGAGTGACGACGAGATCACTCTGTTCAAATCCGTTGGAATGGCGATGAGCGACCTTGTAGGCGCGGGGCTCGCCTACAAGACCTCATTGAAGTAATTATCTAGGAAGGCCGCGTCGCTGCGGAGTCCCGGATGATCTTGAGTGCTTCCTCGCGCTGCGCACCCACCAGCGGCATGCGCGGGGCGCGGACGGTCTCGGTTCCGTAGCCCATTTCGGCACAGGCGAGTTTGATATACTGGACGAGTTTTGGGTGTGAGTCGAAGTGCAGCATGGGCATGTACCAGCGGTAGATATCGAGTCCGCGTTTCCAATCGCCGGCTTCAGCCGCGTCCCACATCAGTCGGTTCTCGCGCGGGAAGGCGTCGACCAGTCCGGATATCCAGCCGACACAGCCGAGCATGATGCTCTCCAGTGCGACGTCATCGAGTCCGGAGAAGATGAGGTAGCGGTCACCGAGTTTGTTAAATAGGTCGGTAATGCGTCGCGTGTCTCCAGCGGCCTCCTTGATGCAAACGATGGTCTCGACATCAGCGAGGTCCTCGAACATCTCGGGAGTGATATCGACACGATAGACCGGTGGGTTGTTGTAGCACATGATCGGGAGATCGGTTGCGGCGGCTACGGTGCGAAAGTGGTTTACGGTCTCGCGGCGGTCTGAATTGTAGACCATCCCCGGCATGAGCATAAATCCATCGACTCCTGCCCCTGCGGCAGCCTTTGCCGTTTCGCAGGCGCCAGCCGTGGTAAACTCGGCGATGCCATTGAGAAGGGGAACACTGTCGCCGCAGACCTCTTTGGTCGCCTTTAATACTTTCACCTTCTCGTCAAGCGAGAGCGAGCAGTTCTCACCAATGGTGCCGAGCATGATCAGGCCGTGGATTCCTTCTTCGAGTATTGCTTCGACATGTTTCTGGGTCGATTTCAGGTCGAGGCTGAAATCATCGTGGAACTGGGTGGGGACGGCCGGATAGACACCGTGCCAATCAACTTTTAAAGACATGGCGGGACTCTGCGGACTCTGATGACGAAATGCAATCCATAGGTGCCCTCAGCGGTGCACTTTCGGGATTTCCGGGGATCGGAATGTCGGATGATCTTTTTCTCCCCATGCGGATTTTAAACTGTTCTTCTTTCCGGGATGAATTTCCGGTCTTTTCGACTCCTGCTGATCCTGCGTCTTGTGACTTCACATATTTCCTCGGCGAAGCTGCGAACTGCAAATCTGGCTCAGTAACGGCGGGAAACCGATGGGCGCTCTCTTTGTCTACGTCTCGAAAAAGTGACCCAAGAGCCGCTACTTCGGAATTCGATTCAAGGTGTAGAAGGCGTCCGGATGATCGAGAGCTTGGCCGCGGGCTGATTGGATCCCTTTCGTTCTCAATTCATGCACGTAGAGTGGGCGTAGCTCCTTCACCTGAAACCGGACCTGCAAACCATCATCGGAAACTTCGATCCCACTGAGTTCGTGGGGTCTTGTTTGGATTTCGTCCCCGCCATACTTGTTTGAGTATTGGTAGGTGTAACTGCTGATCTCGAGCGCTCCCGCCCTGGTGATTGAGTCAGGATCGATGGGCTCGGTGAAGCGCAATTCAAATCCGTCCGGCTTCGCCCGCATTTCCTGAATGGCAAAGGGCGGCACTTTTGAAGGTACGACCCGGTGAAGTCCATAGGAGCGGTTTCCCAAGGAAGACCAACCTCGATTCGTCATCCCGACGAAGAGCGATCCGTCCGGAGCAAAGCTCAGCCGAATGACGGCAGCTGGAAAGTCTTTGAGAAAGGGGAAACAAGCGCCTTGATACTCGCCATCGACTTTCTCGAGGAAGACCCGGTTCACCGAGGAGTTCGTGAATTCTCCAACGAGCAGCTGTCCATCGAAGGGGCCGAATTTTCCATTCTGGTCGATCACTTGAATGTCCGTCGCACTGCGGCCCATCTTGTTATAGGGGAGCCAAACCGCAGGCGGCACGAATTCCGGGCAACTTTGGAGGGCTTTCGGATACGGCTGATTCGGTTTTGGAATTGCGCTCATTTGGAAGGGTAAGTCGGGCGACTTGAGGGTCCCCAACGACTCCTGGTTGCCATAAAAGACGCCGGGTCGCAGATGGTAGATTGGAGTGGTGGGGATCCACGTTCCCTGTTGATCTGAGAAGAACATGTCGCCTTCGCGATTCGCGCCCAAGCCGCTGGGCGACCGCATTCCGAATGACTTGGGCGTAAATTGTCCGTCTTCGCCGATGACTCCACCCCAACCACGCCAACCGATCGAGTTGTTTGCCAGCGGACCCATTCCAAGATTCAGGCTCACCCAAAGATTGCCCTCTCCGTCGCGCTCCGGACCATAGGTGTAGGCGTGATAATTTCCCGAGACATTCCAGCCATCGCACTCGGTGAGATAAGCGTCTGCGATTCCGTCTCCGTCGTTATCCTGAAGTCGCGTAATCTCCGCCCGCTGGGAGACCAGCAAATCCTTTCCGTCTAAAGTCAGTCCGAGCGGTTCATGTAATCCGGAAGCAAATAAGCGGTAGCTGATCTTGTCCCGGTCTTCGGAGAGTGGGTTGTCGATCATCCAGACCTCTCCTTTTCGAATCGCCACGGCGAGGGTGTCTCCGATCCATTCCATCCCGCTAACCTCCATGGGGATTCCGTCCCCCGGCTTCCATTCCTTTGATCGCGAATCAGTGGGCGAGCTGGCCGAGATCAACTCTACGATGCGATAGGGAGGAGTTTCCTCCCCATTCGCTGATGAAAAAATGGCGATGGTTAATAACAGGTGTTTCACTTCCATGAGTAAAGAAAGGTGAGGGTGTTTTTCTTAGCGTTTTTTGCGACCTCGACTCCTTTGGGATGTGTCACGACTGGAGCGGTGCCTTCAGTCCAGGAAATCATGCGAGACAATTTCCCGTCGCTTACCGAAAAGTGTTCCTCGAGTTTTCTTCCTCCCGATTGAATCTGGAAAATGGGATTGCCCGAGGCGTCGAGTCGATAGCCACGAAAGCGTCCTTTGATCTCTGGTTTTGGAAACTCAAAGATCTCTTTGCCCAGTGGTTCCTCAAAGGGTGCGGCCCGTGTGAACCAGGTGTTGTAGGCGTCAAAGAAGCGTCCTTTCCAAACTAGCGAAGGATGGGCATTCAGTCCGTCGTAGGCGATGTGGATCTGGTCGGGGAAGCCCACGAGGATGGTCTTGGATCCTGCCTTCTTAAAAAACGTTCGCTGAATGATCGGGCGATCTTTCGGAACCAATTCGAATTTTCCTCCGCTGCGATCGGGAAACCCCGTGGGATGCCCTTTTCCATCTTTGATGAATTCCCAAATGGCTGCGATTTGGCGCTCGGTATTTCCGTCGAGGATGTCGGGGATCGACGAGTGTCCTTCTGGCCAGAGGGAAGGCATGAGGGTGCCGGGTCGATAGGTGGCGGGGTCGAGAAGGTAGGAACGAAACCACTCGGGCTGAAGGCGTCGGTTGAGTGAACTGATGTCGAGAGCGGGGATCCCCAGTGATTTTTTGTCACCCCAATGATGGCAGGTGATGCAGTTGACACCGCCTTGGGTGCCGAGGAGTTTTCGGCCTTCTTCGAGATCTTTGGGGTTCGACAGAATCGGTTTCGCCCCGGTGATGGAATCGAGTTGGCCCAACCACGTCGTGAGAGTTTCCGCATGAGCCGGATAAGCGGGCATGCGGGTTTTCAGGTAAGGACGGACAAGATGGTCCGGTTGTCCCGAGAGCACACCTTTCAGCCAGTCGTGCTGAAGCTTGTGGCCAATCCCGGTCAGCGGAGGCGGAATGCGGCCGGAGTCACCGAGGCTTTTATCGCCGATAAAGAAGGCATTGCTCTCTGGAGTTGGTCCGCCGATGCCATTGCGACTATGGCAGGCATAACAATTCATAGCCGCGAAAGTCAGGTGTCCTTTTTGGGAACTCTGACCCTTGGGTTTTTGGTTACTGAGATAGGCGATGAGGGAAGCTCGTTGCTTTTCGGAGAGCTGGTAGTGGGGGTGATTTTTGGTAGGGTGAATTGAAATGCAGGACCCTTTACCGAGTTGGGATAATTGGGTGATGGAGGAGAGTTCTTTTTTTTGAATGCCGGAAAAGTCGTGGCAGGAAGCGCAGTTCATTTTTGTAACGAGCGCCCTTCCTTGTTCGACCATTTCCTTTTCCGGCTGCGGCCAGGCTTTGAGATCGGGGGCTTGTCGGGGATCGCTCGATTGGTAGCCGAGCAAGTGGGCCGCAATGTCGATGGCTTCCTGCTTGTCGAGCGCCAGATGAGGCATGCGACCATCGGGTCGATATTTTGAGGGGTTGGAGAGGAAATACTCCAGCGAGACGAGATCAGTCTTCTCATTGAGATTTGGAAGGGCGACTGCGAGCTTCGACTCCAGTTTTTTTTCAGGGGCGTGGCACGCCACACAACCTTTCTCGTGATACAAAGCGCTGCCTCGTTCGGCGTTCGCGTGACGGGATTTTTTAAAGTTGAGTTCCTTCCCAAGCGTGCCGAGGTAAGCCGTGATGGCATTGATCTCCAAGGGAGCGAGACCATGCATCATGTGGGGCATGGTCGATCCTTCGCGACCGGCGTTGGGATCTTTGAGGAACTTGACGACCCAGTCACGGTCAACGCGGCTGGAGAGGTTTTCGAGGGAAGGTCCTTTCCGGGGAATGGCCACCTGGGAGTTGCCGTGGCAATTGGCGCAGCCGAGTTCGGAATAGAGAAGGGCCCCTCCTTCAGCGGAGGGAGTCTGCGAGTGGAAGCGTTCGTAGCCCACGACATGGGGCTCGGCTTGAGCAGGCAGCCAGAGCAAGAGTAGAAATGTCGGGAGGTGAACCTTCATGACTTTTTGAGACATTCGGTGAGATAGGCTCTCGAGGTGTTGATAGCCTTGGTGATTTCGGCAGCTGAACCAAGCATTGGAATTCCCCTGGGAACGGGATGGCCGAAGATCTCAGCGAGTCCGGAGAATTTGATGTCACGGAGCGCTCGCAAGATCGGGACATAGTCGAGAGTGCCAAATCCGGGGAGCTGCTTGAGTTGTTCTTGCTCGGACATTTTCTTTTTTGAGGAGGGATGATGTTCCTGAAAATAGATGAAGGGAATTTGCCCGTTGCCACCTTCTTTGATGAGGGCGGGGATGTCGCCGATGGCGTTGTAGAGATGATGGGGTGCAAAGGCGACGCCGACGTTTTTGGAGGGATTCAATTCATAGAAGTATCGAATCGAATCTGGCGAGGAGAGCATCGAATTCTTATGGTTTTCGATGGCCATGGTGACGCCCAATTCCTCGGCGAGTTCGTAGTGTGGTTTCAATTTTTCAAAGAAGGCCTTCACCTGTCTCTTCGCTTCCATTCCGACGGGGTCTTTCGGTCCCATCCCTCCGGATCCGCAGACGGTCATCCTTCCTCCGTTCTTCCTGGCCCATCGCATCTCATCGTCCTGCCTGAATGGCCCGAGCGGATAGCAAGTCGAAATAGACATCTTGGTTTGATGTTTCTTGAGGAGTTTCTGGAAGGCCTCGTCACCGATCTTACTAATCTGCTCGCGATGTGTGGCATGCACTTTTCTCCAAATGTCAATGGACGCGCTTCCAGACTTTCCTACCTCTTTCAGGACTACTTCAAGCGGCATGTTGCCATACATCGCAGACGACAGGACGTAGCTGGGAGCCCACTCTTTGTCCGCACCCTGAGCTGAGCTGGCGAGAGCCGCTCCGCCGACGATTTTTGAAAAGCCCCTCCGATTCATTTCGGAAGAATAGTGAGCTGGTTAGAGGTGGCGAGGATTTCTTTGTCAGTCAAATCAAGGGAGGTGTTGACCTAGGGAGGAGGATGGCAAGAGTAGCGCTATGAAATGCTCACGACTAATTTCAAGAGCCGTATTGAAGAGGGTGTTGAAGATTGCGGTTACTTTTGGGTGTTCTTCGGCCATTGCTGCCGAGGTGCCTGAGAATCTTCCGCGACCAGATTTGACTACGCCGTCTCAAGGTAAAGTGAAGGTCTACATTCTCGCCGGGCAGTCGAACATGGTGGGTTTTGGGTATCTCAAGGATTCACGTCCGGTGTATCCGAGCATTTTTCTTTCGGCTGATCCGGGGATCAAAGTCGGTCGCATGCCTGTTGGCCCCTCAGCGCTTCTCAAGCATGGTGTTTATCAATCGGCTGACAAAGGAGCCCCTGCGGGAGCCAAGATTGAGATCCATCCAGGAGCTTACGAGGCAGGCACAACCTATGATACCCTTGAACCAATCAAGAGAACGACCGTCGCCCTGGGCTCGGTAGAGGCCCAGTTGCCAACTATTGAAGGGCCTCACACCGTGGTGGCCAAGACTTTCATTGATGTGCCCATGAGCGGGATCCACGAAATCCACGCGGGATTTGAAAGTTCGACTTATGCAATCGCTTCCATTGATGGCAAAGAGGTTTATCGTCGGGACCTCGGGAAGGACGCGGTGATTACGCCGGTCGCTCTCGAGCGGGGAAAGCGCTATCCGATGACGATTACTTATTTGAAAGGTGGCTCGGCGGCTTTGTGGCTTAAGCACATCGAGCTGAAGGGCAAGGGCGATCTCGCTACCCTGAACCAGGAAGGTAAGTATTCCTGGTTTGCTGATGAGGAAGGTAAGTGGACCGTTCGTAATGACGTGACTTACTGGGAGACCCGAGTTTCCAAAGAGGAAGGCGGCAGCGGCGGGCCGCTCACCACGACTTCCAACGGTAAATTTATCGGCCCGGAAGTTCCCTTTGGCTATGTCATGGGGACTTATCACGACGAACCGGTCTTGCTGATCGAGTCGTCGATGGGGAACCGCGCCTTGAGCTTCGATTTTCGTCCGCCTTCCAGTGGTAAGACCGAGGAAGAGAAGAGTAACAAGTATTGTGGTTTTGAATACAACGCGATGATCGAAGGAGTTCACAGAACGCTCAAGAGCATCGATAAGGTCGTGCCAAATTATAAAGGGCAGGGCTACGAGATTTCCGGCTTCGTTTGGTTCCAGGGGCATAAGGACAAGGGCGTGCCCAAGAAGGAATACGAGAGGCACCTGGTTAACTTGATCAAAGATGTGCGGAAGGAATTCAAGACGCCCAAAATGCCGGCGGTGGTTGCCACGGTGGGATTTGGCGGGATGGATATGGATCCGGGGCACTTGATGACCTGGGAGGCCCAGATGGCAGTTGGCGATCCCAGGCAGCATCCTGAATTTGCAGGCAATGTGGCGAGCGTCGACACGCGCCCCTTTTGGCGGTCACGTGGAGAGTCACCCACCAATACGGGTTACCATTACAACCACAACGCCGAGACCTATGTTCTCACCGGCGATGCTCTGGGACGAGCGATGGTTGAGTTGCACGGAGGCAAGGCGGAGAAGCTGTCGGTCGAGACGCAGGTGGAACACCATCCAGATGTGAAGAAGATCTTCTCTGATGAAGTGACCGGGAATTTTAACAAGAAAGGTCCGCATTATCCTCCCGAGTATTACCGTGAGATGGGCTCGGCACTTAAGCCGATCATCATGGAGGAAATGGTCCCGGCGTTTTTGGAGACTGCCTTTGCGGAGAACAGCCGGAGCAACCTGCAGGGGATTGTCCTCGGTGAGAAGCCGAAGAGACTGCCGTCTGATATTCGCAGCGATCTCGACACCTTGATCGACTACTACGACATGGCGGGGGTCTCGGAATATGGGTGGAGCGCCTTCGGCCCGAAAATGCGTAGGGCGAGCTGGTCATACTTCAGTTTTGATCCTCCCGAAAAACAGGAAGCGGGGAAAAGCGATCGTTATCGCAAGATCACTTTTCCGAAAGGCATGGAGAATTGGTTCGCGGTTGACTTTGATTCGATTCAGGCTGGCTGGAAAACAGGTCAGGCTCCCTTTGGAAGAATGGGAGATAAACTCGACCGTCGGCGACCCACTTGCAATGGATCACATTGTGGATGCTCTGAGATTCCTGCCACGCTTTGGGAAAAAGAAGTACTTTTGATGCGCCAGACTTTCGATGTTCCGGCGATGAAGAAAGGGCATGCTTATCGCCTGATTCTGGGCGGGGCAGGTTGTGATCGCTCCGGTGAGGGGTTTGCGATCTATGTAAACGGAAAACTCTTAACCCAGGCCAACGGTGGCTTCTACCGCTACTCCGGGATCCGTGGAGGGTATGTTTTCGATGACATCCTGCCTGAATTCCAGGGAGGTAAAGTGACCATCGCGGTGATCAATTTCCTGCGCTACACCCACTTCCGGAATGTCACTCACTACCACGGCCCGCACCCTGATTTTCGGGGCAAGGAAGTGCCTCCGAATGGTCACGTCAGTCTGTGGATGGAGGAAGCCAAGCTGTCTCCAGATACGCTTAAAGCGACAGAAGCGAAGAGGTGATAAAGAATTGCTCTAAATTATGGAGTTTCCACGAGGACGCGGAAGAAACGCTTCTGGAGACCATTATTCAACAAGGTCTCGACCATGAGTGCGTCTGTTCCGACGCGTAGCCCTGTTGGGCTGTCGATCCAGGAGGCCGTTTCGAGATCGGTGGTCGATTGAAGTCGATAGGACCGGTTGCTGCTGGAAAACCATTGAATCGTGTATCTGTCCGTTCCATCGATCATTTGGAGATCTAGTCTGGAACTGGGATCATTGGGAAGAGTATCGAAGAGGAACTCTTCGTAATTGTTGGAGCCATCTGTATCGGAGTCACTGTCTCCCCCTTGAGTGGCCAGGCTAGCAAAGTGGGTCAACTCCCAGGCGTCCGGCAGTTGGTCATTGTCAGAGTCAAGCGGATTGTCGGAGATTACCCGGATGGTGAAAGTTCGTTCGAAAAAGTCTCCGGCGGGATCGGTTGTTCTGATGGTGAGATCAAGAGAGCTTCCGGATAATTCGTTGGCATTGGCGAAGGTCGCGGTCGTGCGAATTTCGTTACCATTGACGATTTCGAAATACTGCTTGGCGAATGCGTCGGTCAGTCCGACGAAAGAGAGGTCGAAATTGAGGTCACTGCTGTTGGGAGACGCTTGGTGGACTTCCGCAGCCAGCAGGTTGTTGCCGGCAATGAGATCTTCAGGAGCGACGTTGAAGATGACGGGGGTTGTCTCATCGTCATCACTGACGGTAGCGGTGGCAAGGGTGGAAGCGTCGAAAACTTCGGGAAGGTTGTCTTTTCCTACTTCGCTTCCGTTGAGGTAGACGGCGACACCATCGTCTCGTTGGACCAGAAGACGATAGCCTTCGTAATTTCCGGGGTTGGTAACTTGAACAGGACGCCGGAAATAAGTAGTGATGTGCCTGTTGGCGGAATCGGGTCCGGAGTCGACCAAGGTCGTCGGGGAATCACCATAACCGAAGCTGCCATTGCCTGATTTCCAGAGGGAATCATTGAAGGCCACGCTCTTCCAGAGACTACCGGGGTCACTGTTGTCATCGAGGAAGCGCCACTCGTTGCCAAAGCTGAAAAGCTCTGCCTGGGTTTGGACCGAAGAGATGGAATAGAGATGTGTCTCGCCGATATCAAGGTCCTCGGTTGCCAGGGTGCCAAGCAAAGTGCCGGCCGGGGCGTTGCTGTTGAGAGTGAGGCTGAGGCCATTTAGGCTGAGGTCGGTTGGGGGATTGTTGAATTCGACAATGGTAATGGTGAGGGGGGACTCAATGGTGAAGCCGGAGCGATCGGTGGCGCGGACGCGTACGGTGGCGGAAGTTTGGAGCGAGGCATCAAGAGGCGCTCTGGTCACGAGGCGGGTTCCCAGCACTTCGAAGAGGGCATTGTCGTTATCTCCGGCTCCGCTTACGAGTTCAAAGAGGTGGAGATCTCCGGTATCAGTATCGGTGGCCGTAAGCTCGCCAACTAACGAGCCTTCGGATCGTCCGTCGCTGATGCGGGCGGGGGTGAGGATGATCGAGGTGGGTGGCAGGAGGGAGTCTGCGACTGCGGTGATGGTGAATTTTTTGGTGAGGGAGTTTCCGCCTTCGTCGCTCGACTGGATGTTGACAGTCCAGGAGTTGTCAGGAGCAACAGGGACTGAAGGGCCTGATTGGGCGAACAGCAGTTGATCGCCGGAAATAGTGAAGAGAGCGTTATCGAACTCGTCGGCGACGGTGTCGGCGGTTAATTCGAGATCGAAGCTGGCATCGCTGCTGCTGAGAAGCACTTGGTGGATTTCAACAGCGAGGACGTTCTCACCCTCGACGAGCTGGTTGGAGTCGATGTTGAAGGTGTGAAACAGTTGGCCGTCGTCTGGCGCCGAGGAGGCAGGCGTGTTGAAGGCGATCACGCCGCCGGATAGATTCTCGCGGACAATTTCGTTGCCGTTAAGATAGACCACCGCGCCATCGTCACGCTTTAGCTTGAGAGAGAGCCTCGAAATATCGGCGAGCCCACCGGCATCGAGGATGAAGCGGTGGCGAAAGTAGTTGGTGAAATGGGTTCCCTGTCCGGCAATGGCGCTGAGTTCATCTCCTTCCCCGTAGCCCAGTTCGGCGGAGCCGGATGCCCAGGTGCTATCGTCAAAGACGGGTTGCCTCCAGGCCGTTCCCTGGTCCGATCCGTCATCGAGAAAACTCCAGGTGGACTGGAGAGGGACGAGCGTCTCGATGACTGTTTTTCCGACGAGGTCGTAGGTGTGGGAGGCACCGGGGTTGTCGTCGGTGTTGAGGATACCACTGATTCCGCCGCCGGGCGCATTGAGCGGATAGGTTCCGGGGGTCAGGTGGAGGTTGGTCGGGGCCGGGTCATTGAAAGTAAGTTCGGCACCATCCAGGAGAGTGCCGTAATGCCCGGCCCAATATTCGGCGTCATCCCCTCCGTCC
Organism: bacterium; assembly: GCA_018222765.1. Classification (GTDB taxonomy): domain Bacteria; phylum Verrucomicrobiota; class Verrucomicrobiia; order Verrucomicrobiales; family Akkermansiaceae; genus SW10. The sequence continues at coordinate 21,977 of JAAEZT010000004.1, forward strand.
TGCCAGAAGATTTCGCGCACGCCGGCCGGATAGTTTTCGAAGATGTGTTCCTGAACTTCCCAGACTCCCGTGGCGGTGAGAGGGTTGGTTTGGTTGCCAGCTTCCCAGGATTGCAGGACGACGCCATTTTCATTGCGAAGCTCGACCCGGAGAAAGTAGGAATCGGAGACGTTGTTTACACCTTTAAAATATTCCCGAACGAGGATCGGCGGAGAGGAGTCGAGGAACTCCGGAGTGTAGCCTTTGGCGATGAGATCAATCGTTTGCGTTCGGGTGCACCAGTCGTAGGAGGTCAGGAAACTAGCCCCATCTGCATCGACTGAGTCAGGGCGGGTGGTCCAGCCGTCGCCGCCATTGACCACGGACCATCCTGTGGTGGCGCCTCCTTGAGCGGACGGGTTGGTGAGGAGATTGACGCCGGCGTGGGCGGCCGTTTGCAGCACGAGAGCGAGGAAAATGGGGAGTCTTGAGCTATTCATGGGAGAATGAGGAGAGGTTGAGGCGAAGCCTGAGGAGGAGTTTGAGGATGCCAGCGCGGGCGGAACGAAAGCAAGGCGCAAGTTCAAGGGCACGCAGTTTTCGAGCCAGGCAGGAAATTTTATCGAGGAGATTGAGGAGGAGTGATAAAAGGGCTTCTAAGCATCAGTAGCTAATCCTCAGTCTTTAATCCTCATGTTCCATTCTATCAAACACATTTTCTTTTGGCTGTCTGGAGCAGGCGCCCAAGCTCTCGAGCAATGTCCCAACTGGGAGCAGCGAAAATACGTCGCGTTCGGGGCCACGGTCTTGGTTCCCTGCGCTTTTGCTTTCATTGCTTGTTCCTACGCGCTTTCAACGATTACCGATCGCGCCTTGGTGATTTTTCCGGTGGCCTTGGTTTGGGCGTTCATCATCCTGACCATCGACCGAGCGCTCCTGGCTGGCTATCGGCCGTTCCTTTCTTGGACCCGCAAGCTTTCCCAGTTTTCCCTCCGGCTGTGTGTAGCCATTCTCATGGGGCTGACAATTGCCCACCCTCTGGTTCTGCTTCTATTCAGCGATACGATCAGTTCGGTGATTGAGGAAGACCGTGCTGCCGAAATTGAAGTGGTGCGGGCCGAGTTCGGCGAAACCAAGACGGGAGTGAGAACCGAGATCACCCGTCTCGATAATGCCGTGGCAGTTCAGCGGGAAAAGTGGACCGAAAGTTTTCAGGCCCGCTTTATCATTCAGGATCCCAATACCGTTGATGAAGCGATCCCCGGCCTGACTGCAGCGCAGCAAACGGAATTCGATGCCGCGATCGCGGAGGCGACTGCACCCTTCAATGATCGTCTTGTTATTGTTCAGCAGCAGTTTGATGAACTCTCGCCCCAGTATACCAAACTCCAGACCGAGCTCTCGTATTGGCAGGCCGAGTTTGAGCGTGAACTCAACGGCCAGCGCTCTGGTCTGGTCGGAGAAGGGCCGCGTGCCAGGTCCATCAAATCGGATCAACTCGAACCGCGCCGGGCCGAGTCGCAGCGGCTCGGGGGATTACTGGAGCATCTCAGTGGAGAGAAAGCGATGCTGCAAACGCAGGTCCGGACTGCCGAAGCGAGTGCGATCGAGGCCTATGAAGGAAAGCTTGCCGAAATCGAAGATGCCAATCGCGCGGAAGAGGAACGGGTTTTGGCGTTGAAGCGACAGGTTGAAGAGGATCAGGCGGGGGCTTTTGTAACCCAGCAAAATGCGCTGCGCGAAACGATCAAGCTACAGATTGATTCACTGCTCGCCGAACAAGATCTCGCCAAGGAGGAGTTGGCCTCAGTGGGTAAAGAGGAACGTGAACGTCTTGCTGAAATTAAGAATGAGCCGCGCCGCGACATTCTCACCCAGACCCTCGCCCTGCATCATTTGTTTGAAGCGGGTGCGGAAGGAGGGGAGTTTGCGTTCTACACTTATGTCATTCTCACCGCGCTTTTCATGCTAGTCGATACGATCCCTCTGGTGGTGAAGTTTTTCACCAAGCCGGGACCCTATGACACCCTCGTGGATCGTGACGAAATTACCTTTGATGCCGAGCATAAGGAATTCAAGACCCACAAGGGTCGCTACAAAGAAAAGCTCCCTGATGGCAATGTGATTTCAGTGACCCGGAATAAATATCTGGAGGATGCGCTGGTCGACGGTGTCGAACATTCCCAAGCCGCCCGTCAGTTTCTGGACTCACTCACCGCCATGGAACGTTCTTTCGCCGAGAAAATGCGCCTTGAGGAAGAAGCAAATGCTGAAGCGGGTCCGGAGAAACTCGCCATGATCGAGAAAATGAAGATGAACTTCTACGAAGATCTTCAAGTGCGCATGGAGACCTTTTTCAAAAAGGAAGCGACCCAAAGTTGAGCTAAAGCAGCGCGTCTAGAATTAGATTTGTCGATTCGACAATCCGTTGGTCGCGTGGGCGTAGGTCCGGGGTGAAGGTTTCGCCGGTGAGGTGTTGCAACCCTTGGATGTAGCGCACGGCGATTTCGGCGGCTTGTTCGTCGGAGAATTGTTGTCCTTGCTCCTTCACCATACCGCGGGCGAATTCCTTGGAGAAGGAAACTGGCTTGCCATCGCGGGTTTGGATCTTTCCGTCATCGTCGAGGGCCCAAAAGCGCGACGAATCCATGGTATAAAGTTCGTCTGCCGCGACAATGTTTCCATCGACATTGATGCCGTGTTCGGTCTTGGTGTCCACGAGGATCATTCCTCTTTCAGCGAGGTTTTGAGAAACGATGCCGAAGGCCATCAGGGAGGAGTTGCGAATCTGGGTATATTGCTCTTCGGTGCAGATGCCGTTCTCAACGAGGAAGTCCGCATCGATGGTGCGATCGACGGCCTCTTTGGTGCTCGGTGTATCCATAAGGTAGGGAAGGCGGCCGTTGGACTCGAGTTCGGAGATTGTTAGTTCGTGGCCGGCGTATTTTAAAATGTCTTGTCCTGCTTCCTTGGCGGCGAGCCAATGTTGGTAGAGGGAAGTGGAGGTCGAGCTCTCCGCCATGTAGAGGCGAAGGACGTTTTCCAGTTTCACCAGACTGAGATTTTCCGCGGGGATCACCGTCGAGCTGGGGATAAGGCCATCGACTTCGAATTGCGAGGAGCCGAGGACATGCTTCACCAGGCGGAGCATGTGGTCGTGGTTGAAGGCGAGGACCTGGTCCTTGAAGGGAATGGCGCCCCGGTTGACATCGTGGGTGGAGATCCGGTTGTTGCGGAACATCAGGCGAATCGACTTTCCGGCGGGCGTTTTCAGGGCATCGCCGAAGACGGAATCGGACACTTTGCCCTCCAGAACCGTGCAGCCTTGCAACCGCGGGAGGTCGCCGTCTTCGATCAATTGTCTGATGGGACGTCCCTCGTTCACGGCTGCTCCGTGAGCTGCCACCAATTCGCGAATTTCCTGTTCGTTGAGCATGTGTGAGTGTCTGCACGTATTGCTACTACCAGATTGGGCCGGTGGGGAGTCGAAACTTTAGGGATGGTGGGATCGAGCCCCCCAGGGAATCGATTCCCGAGAGATGAAGCCCAAAAAAGTCGGGGAGATTCATTCTCCCCGACTTTTTGCTGCGAGAGTGGTGAAGGTTGCCGCCCTGGGGCCACCGGAGGGCCGGGGATCCCTAGTTTTTGAGGAGATCAACCATGGCTTGGCCCATAGCGAGGCCAACGTTCATGTAGGTCTTGGCATTGCCTCCGTAGTGGCTGTTTGAGGCCCCACCTTGGGAAAGGGGATGAGTGTAGACGGTGGCAGCTTCTCCTTTGTGGGCTGCGGCGAAGGCGAACATGCCGTCGATGATGAGCTTCTCGTTGCCCTTGGCGTTATCCTTGTCGGTTTGACCGAGGGTGGCGACGACCATCTTGGCTTTTGGGGCATTGAATTCCTTGCGAAGGGCTTTAAGGAGGCTGCCAAGATTTTTTTCATACATCGCGGCGTGTCCCTCGTTGTAGCGATCCTTGTCGCCTTGCCACCAGAAGAATCCGGCAACTTCATATCCCTTCCCGCCGGGGTAGTGTTTCTCGAGATCGGCGAGGACTTTCTTGGCGCGGTCAATGTCGCCGTCATATTGCACACCGGCCTTCCAGCCGATGGGCTTGGGCTCGGTGCCTTTTTCCCATTTCAACGGGGATTCTCCATATCCGGCGTAGATCATGGTCTTCTTGTTGCCTTTCTTGTCGGTCTCTTCGTATTCATAGGAAGGACTTCCGGGAGCGAGAATATCCCATCCTAGACTGCGGTTGCCGATACAGCTCTTGAGAATGAGAACTGGTTCGCTGTGGAGGTTACCCATGTGATGGCCGATGCCGATTTCCGGACCGATCTTGCCGCCGCTGATATTGAGCCATCCGCTTTTCTTAACGCCACCGCCGGGGCCGCCGCTTCCCATTGTGAAGACATTGCGGACGTCCTGCCGCTCAATCCAATTGCCCTGGTCATCGGTGAGGAAAGGGTAGAGGTTTTCCTTTTTGACGGCATTTTCGAGTGTGCCGTCTTTGTCTCCGGCAACCTTGCCGAAGCCGAGCATGTTGGATTGTCCCATGAGGATGTAGACTTTCACGGGCTTGCTCATGTCGGCGGGCTTGCCGTCGGGGTCGGGCAGAGTGTCTTGAGCCGTCGCGAGATGGGACATTCCGAAGCACAGAGTGGCGAGAAGAGAGGAGGTTTTGGTCATTTTCATAAGCTGTTTCATCTGCCGATAGAGCTGTCACATCCGCGTTGGGATGGCGACCATTTTCCTTGCTTCGGCCTGCTTATTTGGGAGCAGGATCTTTAGAGGAGGAGCTTGAATTTAATAATGGTGCCCTACAGGAAACTCGCTCCCAAACCAATCAATCCTCCGCAGACCCCGCCCCAGACGACGAGCCAGCCGAGGTGTTGTCGGATCATTTGCTGGATGATTTCTTTGACCAACTGAGGCGTAAGCTCCTCGAGTCGTTTCTCGACGATGACATTGACCCGGTCAAGGAGATGGGAATGATCGCCTACTCCGCTCATCAGGGTCGGGAGCTTCTTTTGGAATTCTTCGGCCGAAACGATGTCCTTCACTGCGGCTCTCATCTTGTCGATAAAGCCGGGCTTGATGGGGTCGAGGGCTTCGGCCCCTCCAAACATAGCGAGGGTCGCCCCGAATTTGGATTCCATGACTGCTGTCTGGAGAGCCTCGAAGCTGGGATTTAGATCCACCGAATCGATCAAGGTTGAGAGGTCGATTTTGGAATCGGTTGAGCCATCACCGCCCTCGAAAAAACGCGAAATATTTTCCTTCGTGAAAAACTGCCGCATGATGAGTTGGTGAATCCCCTTTTTAAAATCCTCGAAGCGCGCGGGAATGACACCGGAGCCACAGAAGCCCGGGACCTTTTCAAAAAGCATGTGAATGGCGAGCCAGTTCGTCAGGGCTCCCGAAAAGGCGAAGAGCCCGATGCTAAGGACGGGCTGGCGATAGGGGGCTTCTAGAAAGTAGCCAACACCTGTCAGGAAGATCGCAATGAAATTCGTGACCAGACTCTTGTCAAAGAATCGGCTCTGCATTCGCGTGTTTTCGGGGTCGCTCACTCTGCCCGAAGATTCAGGTAGGCTTGAGCAGTCGAGCAATCACGAAATTTTATTTCTTAGGATGAATCTTGGGTGATTCCTTTTTTGGTTCGGCATTCCAGATAAGGCCTCTATAACAAGAGGCATCACGTTTTCACCACTGTTTCTGAAATAGATGCGGCTCCTCAAATCAGTATTTTCCATTGTCGCAATCGCGGTGGTGTTGACTTCGTGTGATGATGGCCGGGAGGTCAGTGAGGGAGTATTTCCGCGCAAGGCGATCAAGGTGGTGGTGCCCTTTGGGCCGGGAGGGGATAGCGATACCTTTGCACGCATCATGCAGAAGACGATTCGCGATCACGAATTGCTGTCGGAGCCCCTGGTAATTCTCAATGTTCCAGGAGCCGGCGGGACGATCGGGAGCCGGCGAGTCCGCGATGCCGCGCCCGATGGCTATACCATTCTCAATCTTCACGAGGGAATTCTGACTTCAAAATACGCGGGTCGGGTTTCCTATGGCCCTGAGGCATTTCGTCCCATCGCGGCGACTGCGATGTCGAACCTGGTCATCTGCGTGCGGGAGGATTCGCCGTTTGAGAATCTGCGCGATCTTCTCGAAGCGGCGGCGGAAAAGCCCGATGCCATTTTGTTTGGGATGGCGCAGGGAACGCCGACGCATTTTGCCGGTCGTCGTTTGGAGAAGGCCGGAGGTGAGGTGAGGTTTCGCATGGTCGCCAGTGGTGGTGGCGCAAAACGTCGCAACGATCTAGTGGGCGAGCATGTTGATGTCACGCCGTTTTCTCTCTCGGAGTATATGGGTTTCGAAGAAAGCGGAGTTCGAGCGGTGGCCTACTTGGCGGCAGAACGTCATCCGGAATTGCCCGAAGTGCCCACCGCGCGTGAATTGGGTTACGAGGTGGTGATGCCGCACGTGCATTATTGGTGGGCTCCGAAATCGACTCCGGATGCGGCAGTGGAAAAAATAGCCGATGTCCTAGAGGCGGCGATGGAGACAGATTACCTACGCGGAAAGCTCGCCGAAACCAAGACCGAGCCACTCTTCTTGCGGGGCGCGGCCTTGGAAAAACACCTCGTAGAGCGGGAGGGCGAATTTCAGGACATCGCGCTCGTGAGCTACGAAGGGTTGCCCGATCCGGTCATGCCGATGCTGGTCATTGTCGTGGTCTTGGGTGGGGTGATTGCATTTCGTTGGTTGAAAGGAAGAGTCAGCTCGGTTAACGCGCCGGTCGTTTGGCGACACGGCGCTCTGAGTTGTCTCGTTCTCACGCTCTATGTGATTTCGATGCAAGTCGCCGGAGTGTCTTACGTCTTCGCGACGATGGCCTTCATCCCGGCTCTCGCTTTTATGGGCGGGGCGCGTTCCAAGCGATCAATCGCGACCGTGGCGGTGTTCGGGATGGTTCTGGCTTGCGCATGCTTTTTCATCTTCACCAAGGTCCTCGTGATCGATCTCCCGTAGCCGATGATTTTAGAAGTCATCTCATCACCAAGCCTCGTCTTTCTTGTTCTGCTTGGAACGGCGCTTGGGATCACCGTGGGTGCCATTCCGGGACTGACCGGTGCGATGTTGATTTCGCTTTCGCTCCCGCTGACTTTCGGGATGGACGGGCAGAGCGCGCTGGCTTTTCTGGTGGCAATGTATGTCGGTTCGGTGAGTGGAGGTTTGATCACGGCGACTCTTCTGCGCATGCCGGGAACGCCGGCATCGATCATCACAACACTCGATGGTTACCCTATGGCGCAATCCGGGAAAGCCGGCCGCGCGCTCGGGCTGGGGATTGGCGCGTCATTCATTGGCGGGATTCTTTCCTGGATCGCGCTCGCGCTGGTGGCGAGACCGATTGCGGAATTGTCGACGGTGCTTGGGCCGTGGGAATTCTTCGCGCTGGTTCTGATGTCGTTAGTCTTGGTAGTTGGCGTTAGCGGGAAGTCCCTCACCCGCGGTGCGCTCTCGTGTGCGCTGGGAATTCTCTGCGCTTTGCCCGGGACGGCTCCCGGGAGCGGGGAACTGAGACTGACCTTTGGCTTCAGCGCGATGGATGATGGCTTCAAATTGTTACCCGTTCTCATTGGTCTCTTTGCCCTGAGCCGCGTCATTGCCACGCCGCCGCAGAGTGCTTTGAAGCAAGGAAAGGTAGAGGGCCGAATCGTCATTAAATTACGAGAGTGGAAAACTCATTGGCTCAACCTCTTGCGCTCGTCGACGATTGGAACGGGCGTAGGAATTCTCCCGGGGATCGGGGCTAACATCGGGTCGCTGATCGCCTACTCGACTTCGCGGGCGACCTCTAAAACTCCGGAGAAATTCGGAACCGGTTGCGAGGAGGGCGTGGTGGCATCCGAGTCGGCCAACAATGCCACCGTGGGTGGAGCGCTGGTGCCGCTCATTGCACTCGGGATTCCGGGAAGTGTTATTGATGCCATTTTACTGGGCGCCTTTGTCATTCATGGTTTGCAGCCCGGGCCGATGCTTTTTGCCAATGAACCGAAAATCGTCGGAACCATCATTTCATCCTACCTGTGGGCAAATGTCGCCATGGTGATCATCATGCTCATGAGCGCCCGCTGGATTTCCAAGCTGGCGCGGATTAAACATCATATCCTTATCCCTATCGTGGCAGCCTTTTGTGTGCTGGGGTCGTATTCCCTGGCGAATCGCTTTTTTGATGTCTGGGTGATGATCGGTTTCGGAATCGCCGGATGCTTTCTGGAGCGCTGGCGAATTCCGTTGGCGCCTTTTGTGATCGGGTTTGTTCTCACGCCGCTGGGTGAGGATTCAATGGTCGCCGCTCTGATGAGTTCCGGGGGAGGATGGGCTCCTTTGTTCACGCGTCCGATGTCGCTATGCTTCCTCGTGCTGGCGGCGATACTTTTGTTCTGGTCGCTGCGTCAACGTCGTGCCATTTCTCCGCAGTCCGAATGAGCGAAAAACGACCACCCAACATTCTTTGGTATTGCACCGACCAGCAACGCTTTGACACCATCGGGGCCCTAGGCAACCCGCATGTCAAAACCCCGGCGATTGACGCGCTCGTGGAAGGCGGCACGGCTTTCACCCATGCCTATTGTCAAAGCCCGATCTGCACACCAAGTCGTACGAGTTTCATGACCGGGCTCTATCCGACGCGGGCGCACAACACGCGCAATGGCAACGAGACCTTCGAAGGGCATCCGCCGCTCATCAGCAAGCTGGTCGCCGAAGCCGGATATCACTGCGGGTTAATTGGGAAGTTTCACTTACAGAGTTCCGGCTTGCGAACGGAACCGCGGCTCGACGATGGCTTTTCCTTTTGGAAATTCAGTCACGCTCCCCGCGACGATTGGGAAGAAGGCCACGACTATGCTGATTGGGTGAAGGAGAAGGGCGGCGATCTCACCGCGATGCGCGAGAGTGAGGACAATGTCAGCGCCGAGTACCACCAGACGACCTGGGCGACCGAGCGGGCGTTGGAATTTCTCGATGAAGCGGAATCGATCGATAAACCGTGGATGCTCAATATCAACCCCTACGATCCGCATCCTCCTTTCATCCCGCCGAAGAAATACGCCGAGAAGTTCGACGCTGACTCCATGCCTGGACCCCACTTCCGGGAGTCTGATTACGAGGCGCAGGCGAAGCTTGGTCCAGTTGATTTTCAAACCGAGGCCCAGTCCCCGGAGGAGCGCGGGGCCAAGAAAATTCAGGCGCTTTACTACGCCATGATCGCTCTTATCGACGATCAGCTGGCGCGGATCATTCAGCGTCTCGACGAGACCGGTCAGCGCGAAAACACTGTGATCATCTTCACAAGTGATCATGGGGAATCATTGGGAGATCACGGTTTATTGTATAAAGGCTGCCGCTTCTACGACGGCCTCGTTCGGGTGCCTTTGATCTTTAATTGTCCCGGCGGCATCGAAAGCGGGCTACAGAGTGAGGCTCTTGTTGAATTACTCGATATGAGTGCGACGATTCTTGATTTTGCCGGAGTCGAGCGCCCGGAGTATTTCCAGGGTGATTCCTTGCGGCCCATACTCTCTGGAGCGACCTCGCCGGAGCATCACCGCGAGAGCATTCGCTCGGAGTATTTTGATGCGCTCGATAAAAAGTTCTGCAACGGCAATGCGTCATTCGCGACGATGTATCGCACCCGACGATACAAGATTTCCGTTTATCACCGAGACAATCTCGGTGAACTTTTCGACTTGGAGAATGACCCTCACGAGTTCGATAACCTGTGGGATGATCCTGCTTATGAGGAGATCAAGAATCAGCTCATCCTCGAAAGCTTCAATGATCACGTCTTGAAAACCACTGACGTTGGAAGTCGTCGCATTGCTCCGATGTGACCTGATTCTTCCCTGTGGGATTTTGGGCTCAGTAATGAGAGTTTCCTCCCGATCTTGCTACCAAGAAGATCACGATTGTGCCCTAGATCTAGCGTGTTTCCGGAGGGGATTCCCGTTTATGAGGGTTTCGTGTATGGGGGAGCGCCGCCTCAGATATGGAAACTACGAGATGCGACGGGCGACCATTTTACGGATGAGCGCCATTTTCCTTAGCGGATATTTCGTAGCTGGAAGTGTTCTCATTATCTGCTTTTCTCTCCTCACATGAGTTCCAAACGCACTACCGTCCTCGCCGGCATTGCCGCGAATAACGCTTCGCTGTTTCATCGGGTTCAATTCAGCGTGGGGGATGCAATGGTGATGATCGACTTTGCTGACAAGCCGTCTGTTTTGATTGTCCGGGATCTTGAAATGGACCGGGCTCGCCAGATTGCGAAGGCCGACCGGGTTTGTTGTGCAGCCGACTTTACTCCAGAGGGCGGGCTTTCGGGCGACCGGGATTCCGCGCTGGCGGAAGCGGCGGCGGAATGCCTTCGCCGGGCCGGCGAGACTGCGGTCACCGTTGATCGGACGCTGCCTTATCTTTACGCTCACTTTATGATGAAGGCTGGTATTAAAATAGAATACTCGGCGGATTTCGGAGTGAAAGAACGTCGCACTAAGAATGCCGAAGAGATCGAGCATTTGCGTCATGCCCAAAAAGTGACCGGTGAAGCGATGACCTTTGCTTGTCGATTAATCGCGAATGCGACTGCGGATGGGGAAGGGGTTCTTCATCATGAGGGAAGCGTAATTACTTCCGAGCGGGTTCGCGCGATGATCACCGCTTTTTTGGTTGAGCGAAATTTTTCTAATGCCCACGATTCAATCGTCGTGACCGTTCCTCATGTCGCTGACTGCCATCATTTTGGGACAGGTCCTTTGAAGGTGAATATGCCGGTGATCGTGGATATTTTCCCGATGGATAACGCAACGCGTTATAACGGCGACATGACCCGAACGGTGGTTTGTGGCGAACCGAACGATGAGTTTAAGAAAATGCATGCCACGGTTTGCGAGGCCAAGGCTGCCGGGTGCGAGGCCCTGAAGGCGGGCATGACGGGGGAGGCGGTGCATCTCGCGACTGCGGCGGTGGTTGAGAAACATGGCTACTCGATGGTGCGTGGCGACGCCCGTCACGATGAGGGCGTGCCCACGATGCGTCACGGAACCGGCCATGGAATTGGTTTGGAAGTTCACGAACCGATTTTGTTAGATTACGGTGGCGGTGAAATATTCGCCGGCGAGGTCTTTACGGTGGAACCCGGTTTGTATTCTTCGGTGATCGGTGGCGTCCGGATCGAGGACATGGTCCTCGTCACGGAGACGGGTCACGAGGTTCTCTCTCCGGTGCCGGAAGGGTTGAATTGGAGGGACTGATCGATCTCGTGGAGTGACGACGTAAAAAGATTTGATGATTAAAATTCGTTTCATTGATAAAGCTCTGTTGTTGATGTGTCTTTTGGCGGGCGCCGCGACTGCCACTCCCAATAAGCTGGCCCCCGAAGTTTTGAAACGCGCGAGTGAGATTCATGCGGGGTTCAAAGGAGAGAAAGGTCGTGTAGCACAGTTCGGCGATTCGATTACCTACTCGATGGCATTCTGGTCGGTGATGAGTTGGTCTGATCCCAGCAAATTTCTTCCAGATGATGAGATGCCAAAAACACCGAAAGACAAACAATGGAAGAGTGTGATCAAAGGAGCGCGGGATAAGGGGCCAAAGTTTGCCAACTACTCTGGATGGAAGGTCGGGAATCTTCTAAAGTCAATTGATGCCGTCTTGGTGCGCGATAAACCGGAGGTGGCGATCATTATGATCGGGACGAATGACATCAATGGGGAAAAGGTTCCCAAAGGTTACCGGGCCGGACTTGAGCAAGTGGTTTCCAAATGTCTCGCGGCCCAATGTGTTCCAATTCTCAATACCATTCCGCCACGCCTTGGTCACGATGAAGCGGTTGCTGGAGTGAATGAAATCATCCGTGAAGTGGCCGCCAAAGGGAATTTACCGCTCGCGGATTTTCATGCCGAGTGCTTGCGTCTTCGACCGGACAAATCCTGGGTGGGCACAATCATCTCGAAAGACGGCGTGCATCCTTCGGGAGGGAAGACGAATCTATATGATGAAAAAAATCTCAAAGATTGCGGATATGCCCTTCGTAATTGGCTGAACTTCCAAATTTATCGTCAGCTCTATTTTAAAGTATTTGAGGCGAAGTAGGTTCCGCGAGAATTAAGGGCGAATTTTTGTCCCCAAGTGCGATTCTTTATAAAAAATGGCCTACCCCGAGAGGCCCCCGTTTTCATTGCGAGCGAGGGCCCTCTGCTGGCTGGGAGGTCGGGTGTTCACCCGATAGATGGACATTGTCGAAATAAGCAGTATGCCGGTGTCGTTACCTTGTCCCCGTCTTTATGAAATCCCTGCTGTTGATCTCGGTTCTGTTCCAATTGGCAATGCCTGTCTCTGGGGCAGAAACGTTAGGTGCGCTGCGACCGGGGGAGGAGGCTCCCAAGACCTTCGAGGAAATGTGGGCTGGGTTCGATCCGCGGGCTGAGCCATTGGAGGTCGAAATGCTGAAGGAGTGGGAGGAAGACGGCGTGGTAATGAGGGTGTTGCGGTATCGGGCCGGGATCTTCAAAGGAAAGAAAGCGATGATCGCGGCGGTGTATGGCTATCCGAAGGTTGGGAGCAAGTTGCCCGGCCTGGTGCAAATCCACGGAGGGGGCCAGTATGCCGATTACAAGGCGGTGCTTACGAATGCAAAACGCGGATATGCCACGATTTCCATCGCCTGGGCGGGTCGGATTTCCGCTCCTGACTATTTGGTCAATCCGGAGGTGGTGAAACTTTTCTGGGAAGGGAAAACGAAAGACTCCGGATATCGAGTCACGACAGATTGGGGAGCCTTGGATGGCTATCATGCTCCCTGCCGAAACAAGGGGAATGCCTTTGCGCATGTTTCACCTCATCCATGGACACTCGATGCGGTGGATTCGCCTCGAAACAACCCTTGGTTTCTCGCCACTTTGGCAGCGCGGAGGGCCTTGACGTTTTTGGAGCAGCAACCCCAAGTCGACCCGGAAAAGTTGGGTGTCTATGGACACTCAATGGGTGGGAAGCTCACTATCTTTACGGCGGCTTCCGATGGCCGGGTCAAAGCGGCCGCGCCCTCCTGCGGCGGCATTAGCGACCGCGACAGCAAGTATGAGATTTATCAAGATACCATCGCGGACTCCACCATTCTCACTCATGTGAAGTGTCCGGTATTCTTCCTGAATCCCGCCAATGATTTCCATGGTCGCGTGGGGGATTTGGATAAGGTGATCGATGAGATCCAAAGCAAGAACTGGCGCATCAGCAGTGCGGCGCATCATAATCATCAGGATACGGCTCCCTATGAGGTCGCGACACAACTCTGGTTTGACGAGCAGTTGAAAGGTAACTTCAATGTGCCAACGACTCCGAAGACGGAGCTGAAGCTTTCGGGAACTCCCGAAATTACCGCGATTCCTGATGCCTCACGAAGAATCCTCTCGGTGGATTTTTTCTATACCCAGGAAGGTAAGGCGAAGGAGACGAGCAAGGATCGTGATTTGGTGGTGAATCGATTTTGGCATCATCGTTCGGGCAAGATGGTGAATGGGCAGGCCAAGGCGACCTTGCCATTATTGAGTCGGGGAAAGCCGCTTTGGGTCTACGCAAACGTTCGCTACGAGTTGGACAAGCCGGTCGAAGGAGCGGGCTACTATTACCGGACCTATCAGGCGAGGAATTTTAATGTCTCTTCACTGATTAAAAAGATTACGGTGGAGCAGTTGAAAGCGGCGGGAGCAAATGCTACTGATAAACCTTCCTTGGTCGTTGAAAATTTCCGGGGTGAGTGGCGCAAGAATTGGTTTAGCTACCAACCGGATCGCGATTGGTCGCTCACGACACACAAGATCAATGATCCCAAATGGGCTCCACCCAAGGAGGCTTATTTGATCTTGGCGGTGCAGTCTCAACAGAGGAACAAGCTGGTGGTCCGGGTCGACGATTATTTTGCCGAGGTTCAGTTGACGGGAGGCTCGCATGATCAAGCGATCGTTTTGCAAGAGTCGTCATTTCAGAATGTGGAGGGTGAGAGGAATCTGAGTTGGGCAACGGCGAAGGAACTGGAGTTGAGTCCACAGGAAATTTTCAGAGGAAAAAAAGATCGCAAGAAAACGTATCAGGCCGGAGCGGAGTGGCGAGAGGATCCGCCGGTCTTCAAACTACTGCAATGGAAGCCTCGAAAGTAATGATATTTCGTGCGACATTAACCGCGTGTTTGAGCATGGTGATTTCAAGCCCGGCAGCGAAAATCGCTGATCTGGCTCCCCATGAAAAAGATCAGGGTCAGATTTGGTGGGGTGATGAGCGTTTGCTGGACCAGAGCGCTCAAGAATATGATTTCTGGCAGTGCAACTATGACCGGGCGAAAAAATGCTGGAGTCAGACGTCCAATCTTCCTCTTTCTCAAAAAATCCAGACCATCAAATTCAGTTCTCAAAAATTGTTATGAAAAGAATCAAGTTTTTCGCCTTTCTCCTAACCTACGTTGCCATCGCCAAGGGAGGAGCCGCTTCTCCCAATATCGTGTTCATCTTTGCTGATGATTGGGGTTGGGGGGATCTCAGCTGTCACGGACATCCCTATGTTAAAACGCCGAACATTGATCGCCTCGCAAAGGAAGGGACGGACTTTCATCGCTTCACGGTGGCGAGTGGAGTGTGTTCGCCGAGTCGCACCGCGGTGATGACGGGGCACTTTCCAGCGCGCTACAATATCGATGGCCACTTCGCCTGGGTGCCGAGCAATGCCAAGCGTGGAATGCCTGATTGGCTCGATCCCGAGGCTCCGCTGATGACCCGCTTTCTGCAAAAAGCGGGATACCGCACGGCGCACTATGGGAAGTGGCATTTGGCGAACAATATGATTCCTGATTCGCCTTTACCGAAGGTCTACGGCTACGACCGGGCCTGGGCGTTTAACTGCGCCGGCGAGCAAATGCCCGTGCATGAAGATTCCAAGCACGCCGTGAAATTTATCGAAGATTGCCATGAAGAAGGAAAGCCCTTCTTCCTTAACCTCTGGGTGCACGAACCGCATACGCCTTTTCACACCGTGCCGAAGTATCGCTGGCGTTTTCGAGACCTGCCTGAAGCCGACAACATTTATGCTTCGGTTCTTTCCCACGCCGATGATCGCATCGGTGAAGTGCTCGATGCACTTGATCGCCTGAAGCTGACTGAAAATACCCTCGTTGTTTTCAGCTCCGACAACGGCCCGGCCCGCGCAAGCAAGCCGACGGAGTTAGCTCTGAATCACGACACGGCCACCGGCGCAGGTTATGGTATCGGCGCGGCCAAGGGCATTACCGGAGGTCGCCGGGGATACAAAGGTGCGCTTTTCGAGGGAGGGATCGGAGTCCCCTTTATCGCCCGTTGGCCGGGGAAAATCGCGGCTGGAAAAGTGGACGCTGACTCCTTGATTTCAGCGGTAGATCTTCTCCCGACCTTTTGCGAGGTCGCCGGAGTGACTTTGCCCGCGAGTTACAAAGCCGACGGAGTGAGTCAGGTGGCAACTCTCAAAGGCAAGCCTGTCCCCTTGCGTCGGAAGCCTCTGTTTTGGAAAATGGGCGGAAACAAAAACCGCGCCGACCACTGGGTGAACTACGCCGTGGTATACCAGCATTGGAAGTTGGTCACAAATAACGATACCAGCCGGGTCGAACTCTACGACCTCGCTGCCGACCTTGCGGAGAAGGTCGATGTCGGCACAAAGAACCCCGGGGTGGTTACCACGATGCTCAAACAATTAAAAACCTGGCAATCCACTCTTCCCAAGATGCCAACAGGTGATGTTTTCTCTGCCGAAAGAAATGCAAAGAAGTAATTTCCCTTCTGTTGTAAGGAACTGGGTGAGGTGCTGAATCAACGATTTACCTGAAGGCGGAAGAAGTGGTGATCAGTAATGACTCCTGCGAATTCAATGGTGACTTTGTGGAGGGAGGGCGCGAAGAAATTTTCATCAATGGTGAGGTTCCCATCAACACCGGCGATCTGATCTTGCCATGTTTCGAGATCATCGGAGAATTGAGGCCTTGGACTGAGGTAACTTGCCTGGGCGGCGAGTGGGAAAGAGGCAAGGGTGTTTCCATTGGAAAACTCAAATAGGAGAGGCGGGTTTTGATCGGGCGTGGCGGGATTGGTTCCGAGGATAAATTCGATACTATTGGGAAGTTTGTCTTTGTCGGGATCGGCGTCAAAGCCAGCATCTTCACCGGTGAGGCCATGGGTAGTTTTGGACCAGAAGCTGAATGGATCGGTATCGCTGATCAGGGCGATTCTGCTGCCGCCAAAGGCGTAGTCGATGGAATATCCGGCGGGGAGGTTGTTGATGTTGGTAAAGGTTCCAGTAAGGGAGCCATACGAAGCGATGGTATAGATGGGCTCGGTCAGACCACCGCCAAGGTCGGCTAGGTTGAGGGTTGCTCCAGTGATGTCGAGGGAACCGGTAACGTCAAATCGGTCATTGGAGGGGCCGTCGACTTCGATGAGAAGGGCGCCGATTTTGGCATCGTTTGTTGCGGTGAGAGCTCCGGTGGATTGACCTGGAGAGATTGTCCCGCTGCCGACAATTTCCGCGCCGATGCTTCCGTTGCCGCCGATGGTGCCATCGGGTCCAATCATGATCTGGGAACTTGTGGAGAGGTTAACCTGGTCCCCGATGGTGAGTTGACCTTCGGTGATTGAAGTGATCCCGGTGTAGGTCGGGCTGGTGGTGAGGTGAAGATGGGAGGTTCCGGCTTTGGTGAGATTGGCTGGATTAAGATATTCGCTGATTTCTCCATTGAGGGTAAAGGTGGCAGTTCCATCACCGTCGATAGTGAGATCGTGATAGAGGATGAAGGGATTACTGATTTCGTAACTAAAGTCAGGACCGTTGCTCCCGAGAGACAAGCTTGGGGGCGTGCCGGAGAGGTCGTTGGAGAAGAGCAATTCGTTTCCAGCGATGGTGGCCGATTGGGGATTGGTTCCAATGAAATCACCGGTCATCTTGAGGGAATTCAACATGAAGGTGAGGCCGGTAGGGCGCATCATGTTGTTATTGGCGGTGTAGGAAAAGTTGTCGGTGGTCGGGAATTCGAGGACGCACCCAGCAAAGGCGTCGAGACTGAGCAAGGTGTCCTGCGATGCGGTGTCGGGATCGGTCCAGGCATTTTGGGCAGACCAATTGAGGGCGACCGGAAGGTTGGCGCCGCCGCCGCCGTCGATTGTTCCGCGATCGAGCGTAAAGTCGTCGAGCCGGGCAAAGCCGGATCCGGTTTGGGCCGAGTTGAGTGAGATAAATAATTTTTTACCGTTAGCTGAAGCAGGGATGGGTGGAAATAAGGCAATCTCGGTTTGGTAAGAGCTATCCAGTAACGAGAGCTCTGAATCGAGGGACGCAAGAATTGTTGGTGTGCCCGAGAGGCTGTCGTCGGACGTGGTAAATAGGCTCACTCTGATTTTGTCACCGGTGTCATTCCAGTTTGAGGCATCGCGCCATTGATAGGTTGCTTGGAAGATTTCGCCGGTAGCCAGAGTGTGATTGGTTTCGAGCCCGAATTCTCTGGTGGCGCTTTCCGCGATGATGGCGTTTCGGGTGCCGTTGGCATCGAGGGAAGTTTGAGTGGCGTTGAGGCTTCCCGCTCCGGTGCCAATATTTTGCCAGGTGGGGGTTTGATCAAAGGTCTGTGCTCCGGATCCTCCCCCGGCATTGAAATCGCCATTGAGGAGAGCCTCCCCAATCAGAGTTAGGTTGGAGGTGAATGGTCCGAGATCAACCGGTTGAGGGTTTAGGATAAAACGGTCGTTCAAATTAATGGAACCCGGTGATTTGTTGAGCCCGGCGTGACGCGGTTTATCTGCTCCAACTTCGAAGGCGGTGAAGTCCTTGAGGAGCTCCTCGACGATTTCAGGATTGGCATTGGCGAGATTGGTGGACTCGCTAATGTCACTGGAAAGGTCGAAGAGAGAGAATGGGGCAGCGGTGCTGTTGCTGGTGAGTTTCCATTTGCCTTTGCGCACTCCGACTTTGGATTCGCTGCGAATGGTGAGCACTTCGTGAGGAGGTTCGGTTGTGGTCCCTTTTAGGTGGGGGATCAGGCTAACGCCATCGATGTCAGCAGGAGGAGTGGCGCCGGCGGCTTCCAGGCAGGTGGGGAGGATGTCGATGGAGTGGATGGGCTCGTGGTAAGTGTCATTTTCGGGAAGTCCGGGACCCGCGATAATCATGGGAACTCGGGTGCCGCCTTCATAGACGGATCCTTTATAATTATTGAGAGGAGCATTGACGGTTCCGATACCATTGGCGCCACCATTGTCATTGATAAAAATCACGAGGGTGTTGTCGGTAAGAGAGATCGATCCGTCGCCGGCCGGGTCATCGAGTTTATTGAGAATATTGCCAATTTCTTTGTCCATGGTGAGGACCATGGAGGCATAATCTTTTCGTCTGTCAGTAAGGCCGGCGAGACGTGGGTCATCGATATCGGGAGACGGGCCGATGGGGCCATGCGGAGCGGTGAAGGAGACGTAGAGGAAGAAGGGGTCGGGATCAACGTAGTGTCGATCAATAAAATCCACGGCTCCGATTCCAAAGGCGTTGGTCACGTAGTTGTTGGTGGTATTCCAGGGAGCGGTTGTTTCAAGAACGGTATCGGAAAATGGAGAAGTGATCGTCTCCCGGAGTTCGCCAGATCCAGTCACCGATCCGATGGTGTAATTGCGAGAGCCTTTCCAGATTCCAAAAAACTCGTCGACGCCCTGATTTTCAGGACGGTTGCCCAAGCCATTGTCGTTTGCGCGGGCGCCGATGTGCCATTTGCCAATGACTCCGGTGGTGTAGCCCTCGGCCCCCATGCGGTCGAAGATGGTGGTGGTATCCGGTGAGAGGCCATCGATCGCGGTGGCTCCCGTGAGATTGTTAATGTTGTATTCGTAGCCGACACGTTGCTGATAGGATCCGGTGACAATGGCGGCTCGGGAGGGGGAGCAGACGGCCGCAGTATAGGCGTTGGTTAGAAGGGTGCCGCGCCCGCGCAGGGCATTGAGATTCGGGGTGGGTACCGGACTTGGGGCTTGACCGGGGTTAAGGGTCTGGAGGTATTCGTCCATGAATTCCCAGTCGGCGTAACCCGCATCGTCCGAAATGATCACGACGACGTTTGGTTTTTGAGCAAAAACGGGGGAGACGAGGAGGAGAAGGGCAATCGGAAGATACTGGAGCGACATGGAGGACTGCGTGAGTATTTCAGATGAATTGAGAGATGTCTCTGTCAATTCTCCAATGCGCGGCCCATTTCCGAGCGGGAGCGGCGGTTCATTCGGGTCCGCGTTGAAAAGCGATAAGTTGCTTGATCTTCATCTTGCGGAATTTGACCCAGCCGGCGTGGTTTTCGGCGCCGTAGGTTTGGATGGCGAGGTGGCCCGGAGCAAGGTGCTTGGCGAGGCGCTTCGCATCTTGGTAGTCGACGATCTTTTTGCTGTTGAGCCAGACTTCAATGTGTGGGCCGAGAGCTTTGATACGGAGGGAATTCCACTCCCTGGGTTTGCGGTATTCGTCTTTGGCGTCGCCCTTGTCGAGCCAGTTATCGAGGTAGAGCCCGACTGGTTCGTCGGCTGCTCCCCGGCCGATGTTCACTTGCAGGCGGTCGCCTTTCTGTTTCAGTCCGTAGCGCAGATAGATCCCGCTGTTGTATTTTCCGTGCTCATCGATTTTGAATTCGAGGCTGAGATCGAAGTCCTGAAATTTTTCCTTGGTGAGCAGAAGACCTGAGCGTTTGGGATCACCATCCTGACCGCCGGAGAGAATGCCGTTTTGGTAGGTCCATTTGGCGCTGCCCCGGGAGGTCCAATCGTCGAGGGAATTGGACGGGAAAAGGGAGAGTTCTTCGGAATGAAGAAGATGGGTGGCAAAAAGGAAAATGAGCAGGCGGAACATGGCAGGGATGGGACAATCAGTTCGGGACACTGGATAAATGAAAAAGAGGAGGTGCTTTTGTGTCCGGGCTTCCGGTTCCGCTAATTAGAGACGATACGATAATAGCGGATGGAAGGGCCCGCGGGGTCGGTGAAGGTGAGGAGGCTGTTGTCCGGGACGTTGTTGAAGGTGGAATCGGGGAGATCGCTGAACCAGTTTGTAAGGTCGTCGGAATATTCGACTTGGTAGCTTTTGCCGGTGACGCCATTCCAGGTGAGGGTCGTGGCGGTTCCCCCATCGTGGGTGAGAGTGGGAGTGGGTGCGACGAGGCCGGCAGGGTCGTAGGAATTGACAGCATAGTCGGCGATGAGGAGGAAGTTATCACCGTGTCGAGACACGAGCGGGGAAGAGACCTGCCACTCAAAACCGACGTAACCAAGATTGATGTCGGCTGGGTTGGCGGCGGTGGTGAAGGTGGCGTCTTCGAAAAGAGGGAGGCCGGAGAGTGAGGCGGACCAGGTATTGCTAGTGAGGTTGATGGAGATGAAGAGTTCGTCGAGTTCTTCATGGATGAAGTCGGTGAGAGTATCGAACTGTGTCGATGTATTGCTATCGATGTTCGCTTGTTCCCGCCAGATGCCAAATTGAGTGTTCAGGGCTTCCGAATCCTGGTTATCAAAGCGGATGGTGGCCATTCGTTTCGCGTTGGCATTAAAAAAGGAGAGGTAGAAGTCGTCGTAATTGTCGTTGTTGGAATCTCGGATGGATATGAGGGCGTCGATTCGGATGATGGATTCCCCGGTGGTGGTGTGGTCGTGTAGGATTTGTTTCAGGACACTGACCCGGCGGGTAGTTGGTTGCCCGAGGCCGAGAGCAGCGTAGTTTCCGAGAGCACCGCCAAATCCGGTGTTGTCGATGAAGCTGATTCCGCTGGCGCTGTCCGTGATGACCCATCCGTCGGTTCCAGCCCATTGGTCATCTCCAACAGTGAAGTTGTCAAAATCGGTGGAGTAGAGAGGGGCGGCCTGTGCGGAATGGAAGATGAACCAAAGAGCCAGAGGGAGTTTCATGTTGTGTCGGCCTGATTAGACTCAGGGCAAATAAAAAAGAGGCAAGCCTTGAAAACTTGCCTCTTTGTAAAAGATGGTTGAGTTAATTTTCTACTCGTCAGCAGGTGGCTCTTCGCCTCCAGGTCCCTCAGGTCGCGGTTTTGGTCCGGGCTTGGGTCCCCAGTGTCCGGGCTTACCCCCGTGTCCGGGCTCATCCCCGTGTCCGGGCTTATCCCCATGTCCGGGCTTACCTCCATGTCCGGGTTTCGGTCCAGGCTTGGGTTTGTGATGATGGCGGCGGAGGCGGTTGTTGAACTCTTCGAGTGTCACGTCGCCGCTTTCGTCGGCGTCGAGGCGGGCAAACATGGCGTCGGCGACTTCTGCAGAAACGTCGGCGAGTGCGGGGATTGCGCAGAATTCTGCACGAGTGAGGAGTCCGTCCTCTCCGGCAATTTCGGCGAAATGCTCGGCGCGGCGATCTTCGATACGCTCACGGATGGCTGCATGTGCGGCTTTCTTTTCTTCACCAGAGATTTTTCCGTCGCCGTCTGTGTCGATAGCGTCGCGGCGTTCCTTGCGACGCTCATCGCGAAGTTCTTTGATGGCCTGGCGCTCTTCAGTGTCGATTTTTCCGTCCTCATTCGTGTCAAACTGCTGGAGGAATTCGGGAAGGGTTCCGTCTCCGACTCTCTTGTCACCAGCCTGGGCGGCGGTGATGGAGCCAACGAGGGCCGTTACGATTGCGACTTTTGTTAGTTTCATAGGATTGATTGTTTTCCGGTTACAAGGGGAGTGACGCGGGGAATTTGCTCTTGGTTACAAAAAAGGGACTTATTTTTGTTGAGGCCGCAGGTTAGGGCTCTTTCTGTGTTTTGAAAAGGTTATTGAGGTCAATGTCGGGATTTTCGATCTCTTCACCGTCACCAGGAGCTGGAGTATCGTTGTCCGAAGCGGGTTCGATGGTCGGGATGAGCTCTCCTGTGGAGATAGCTTCGTCCAGATCTTCGCGGAGCTGACTGATGATTTCACTCCACCATTCGTCGTCGGCAAGGGCATCGTCTTCCAGATCTTCCTTTTGCTCTTCATCGAGGAGAGGGTAGATCGCGCTTTCGAGGCTGGAGGTGGGTCTTTGCGCAGGAATTGAGCTGCCATTGATCACCAGGCCTTCTTGAAATTGCGGGTGTCGGGCGGCGATGAGAGGGAAAATCCCCCGGCGCTGTGAAGTGGTGAGATCGTATCGCTCGGTGAGGGCTTCAAGTTTCTGAAGTGATTCCTCTTGAACAAGGTCGGCGACGTTGAGGAGATTGCGGTCGCTGACGGTGACTTCGTAAAAGGTGCGGTCTCTGCGGGACGAGGAATCCATTCCTCGTGTGGGGCTCGTTTGACGAACGCGGGTGGGTGATGCTCCCTTGGAGTTTTGCGCCACGACTGGATCAGCGTTGGGTTGGTCGTCGTTCTCAAAGGAGATGGTAAAGGTCAGGGTCGCCGATACCACGAGGAGGGCGATTCCCAGGATAAATTGTGATCTGCTCATGGTGGGTGTGGATGGAGGCAATAGGTTCGAGAATACTAACTAAAGCCGCTATTTGAGTCTTCGTCGCAGGTTTTCTTGATCTTTTTTCAAGATCTTCTGCTGTTCGGAGGTGAGATGGGGGCGAATTCGATCGTGTAGGTCGAGAAGGCTCCGGAGAGTTTCGTTGTGGCTTTTGCTGATTTGCTTGGAAATGAAAGCAATTTCCTTCTCAACGGCTGCCTCCTGCTCGGCGTTGAGCGAGAGGGTTTGTTGGAGGCGGTTAAGGGTACGTTTTTCCCAAGGCTGGGTGCTGTTCTCTGAACTCTGGATGAGCGGAATGGTGGACGGCGCGAGTTTGCGTCCTTTCTTTTCGCCGATGAGATGTCCCAAGCCGTAGCCCGAGAGAAAGATCGCCACAAGTGCCATCAGGATGGTGAGGTAATCGCGAAGTTTCGGTTTCATGGCGTTGTTAAGGTGTCGTTGGGATCGGCTTGGATCATAGGTTCGCGAGCCGGTTCGGGTTCGTCATCGCGGACGATATAGAAGCAGATAAGGAAAGCGAGACCAGCAAGAAGGGCCGCCAAAAGCGACCAACGACGCCAGGTCAAGGTGAGGGCCAGGGCCTGTACGGTCTCGCGAAGTTGGTCAATTTTCCCTGAAAATGACTTGGAGGGAGGAGCGGTTGGCTCTTCCGGATTTTTCCTAGCGACCTCGACAAGGCGCTTCCATTGGTCGTCGTTGGGTTCCATGGTTTAGTGATCAGTTTCGAGCTTATGAAGGAGATTCCGGAGTTTTTTCCGGGCTCTCATGGCTGTGACTTTGATTTTAGAGGCTCCCCAACCGGTGAGTTCAGCGACATCTTGGACGCTTTTTTCTTCGAGGTCGAGGAGGCGGATGACGATTTGCTCGCGGGGTTTGAGAGAGGAGATGAGGCGGTCGAGGAGGGCGCGCATTGAGGCGATGCTTTCTTTTTGCTCCAGCTGATCGCCGGCGAGGGTTTTTTCGAGAATTTCGGCTTCTTTCTCGTCGAGTTCGGAGTAGCTCACGAGCGGACGAGCCTTGCGTTTTCGGAGCCAGTCGTAGCAGGTGTTGATGGTGAGGCGGGACACCCAGTGGCGGAAAGGTTGTTTGCCGGCAAACTGGTCGAGCTTGAGGAAGATCTTGGTGAAGGCCTCCTGGGCAATGTCGTCGTGATCGGAGGTGGCGCGGATTTGATTGCGGACAATGCCAAAGACCTGGGGAGAGAGTTGCTTCACGAGATCCTGCCAAGCCGACTCGGTTCCCGCCCGCACTTGTGCGAGGAGGTTCTTATCGATGGCCGGAGGTTCTTCCATGGGGTAAGCCGAACACTAGGGAGGAGGGAAAATCGGGGCAATGAGCTTTTTGTTAAGAGTCGGTAAGGGAATTTCCGGTAATTCTCCCTGATCCTCGTTGAAAAAGTTTTTTAGGTAGGCAGAATCGCCCTCTTGTGAAATTCCTGCCTCTTGTTTGTAGCCTCGTTCTGCCTCTTGCCGCGGCAGATAAGCCCAATGTTCTCTTTATCTTTGCGGATGACATGACGCACGCTGCCGTGGGTGCTCTCGGGCATCCGGAGGTGAAGACGCCTAATCTTGATAAGCTCTTCGCGAGCGGAACGACCTTTACTCATGCCTATAATCCGGGTGGATGGAATGGTGCGATCTGTGTTGCAAGCCGGAACATGCTAATGACGGGACGGCGTCTTTGGTTTGCAAAAAAAGAAGAGCCGCAGTTGAAGAAGGAAGTGGTGCCAGCGGGGAAAACCTGGCCGCAAATCATGAAGAAGGCGGGATACACCACCTACATGACGGGTAAGTGGCACGTCAGAGCGGATGCGGGGTCGATGTTTGACCATGTCGGAGATGTGCGTCCTGGAATGCCCAACCAAGTGAAGGAAGGCTATCTTCGTCCGGTTAAAGGACAACCCGACAAGTGGGACCCCGCTGATCCGAAGCACGGTGGATTTTGGAAAGGAGGCAAGCACTGGTCCGAGGTTGAAGCGGATACCGCCGTCAAGTTCCTCGCTCAGGCCAAGAAGGATACCAAGCCATTTTTCTTTTATCTCTCATTCAATGCGCCGCACGATCCCCGACAAGCTCCGCAGAAGTATCTCGATATGTATCCAGTGGATAAGGTGAGCGTCCCGGCGAATTTCCTCCCGGAATACCCTCACAACAAAGTGATGAAAGCTCCGCATGGATTGCGTGATGAGAAATTGATCCCGATGCCCCGAACGCCTTATGCGGTGCAAGTCAATCGCAGGGAGTACTTTGCGATCATCACACATCTCGATGCGCAGATCGGAAAGGTGCTCGATGCTCTCGATGCCAATGGCCAGCGTGAGAATACTTTGATCGTCTTCACGGCGGATCACGGGCTTTCGGTCGGTCGTCATGGACTCGTTGGAAAACAGAACATGTATGATCACAGCATTCGTGTTCCTTATGTCATCTCCGGATTGAATATTGAAAAAGGAAAGAAGGTCACCTCGCCGATTTACCTGCAGGATTCCATTCCGACTATTCTTGAGATGACGAATGTAAGCGTGCCCAAGCATATTCAGTTCGATAGTTTCGTGCCGGTTTTGGAAGGAAAGGCTAAAGGGCATACCCAGATTTATTCCGCTTATGTCGACTCGCAACGCGCCTTCACCAAGGATGGTTACAAGTTGATTCTCTACCCCGGAGGGAAAATCGCCCGTCTCTTTAACCTCAAGAAAGATCCCCTTGAGAGAGTCGACCTTCTTGAAAATGGAAAGGGAAAAAATAAGGCAAAAGAACTTCTGGCTGCCCTCAAAGCGGAAGCAAAAGAGTGGGGCGATACCTTGGATTTGGGGGAATATCCCAAGTTGAAATAGTTCATTATTCAAAGAGCGATGAAGGTGGGTCCCTCGTTGGGAGTGATCTTTTGCGTGAAATTTCTTCCTTGAGATCAGACTGGAGAACTGGATGAGTTTTTATATGGCCCAGGAAGGCCGGCATCTTTTGAATGGTGCGATAGAAGGAATAAAAAACGCGGCCTCCGGAGAGGGCCGCGCTCTTGAAAACTATTAATTCGAATGAATTACTTCACCGTGATTTTCCCTTGCATGAGGCCGAAGTGCCCGGGGAAGGAGCAGAGATAGTTGTAAACGCCAGCTTCTGCGAAGGTGACGGTGATAGTATCGGTTTCGCCGGGTCCGAGAAGTTTGCTGTAAGCCAGAATCTTACCCTTGGTGGCATCATCGGCAGGGATGAAGTCGGTGTCTTTGGCGGTCATGGCCTTCATGGCGAAGGCGGGGACTTCTTCATCTTTTTTCAGGATAACGAGGTTGTGGCCCATAGCGACTTTGGGAAGCTTGCCGATGTTTTTAAGAGTGATCTTCACTTCTTCTCCGACTTTGACTTCGAAGGCTTTTTTATCGAACTGCATTTGGTCGTTGCAGTTGACAGTGACTTCCTGCTGGGCAAGAAGAGAAGCGGGAGCGAGCGCGAGGGCTGCGGCGAGAAAGGTAGGAACAAGTAACTTCATTGCGTGGTTAAGTTGCGCACTTGTGACGGATCTGCAAGTGCGAATATTTCATGCAAAGGGAAAAAACGACTTGTCCTACCGAATGCGGAAGGTGCGGCCTTTTCCGGAGTCCCAGGCGCGATAGACCGAGCCGAAGAGGGCACCGAGTTCTTGTTCGGTGAGGATTCGGTATTCAATGGTCTTGGCGTGGGTCGTGTGAGGATAGGTTTTTTGGGCAAGTTCGTCGATTTTGGTACCGCTGTATTCTCCGGCTTTTTCTTGGGCTTTTCCGAGGGAGGCCTGAAGTCGTTGAACCACGTTGAATTTGGAGTCGGCAGAGATTGGTTCGATAAAGTAAAAACGAGCGAGGGAGTTTCCGGTGGTGTCGATGGTGACCTCGGAGACGTAAAGGGTGCCGTCAAGAACGTAGGAATGCTTGCTGATGGCGGTGATGGAGCCAAGGCCCACGTGGTAGGCTCCTCCGGGAAGAAAGGCATGCCACCGGCGTTTCTTGTTTTCTTCGTCCGAGGTGTTTTCGGGCGGCTCGGCATTTTGGTTATTGGAGCTGTTTCCTTGTCCACTCTGATTGGCTTGGCGGGTAGGGCTGGTCTGGGCGGTGAGAGGAAGGGCGAGGGCGAGGAGAAGTAGGTAGACTTTCATGATGTCGGAGACTATCGCCGGATCATTTGGTGTCGTCAAAGTTTGATTTTGGGGGATCTTGGGGTGAATCTCCGGTTGTGGAGCAGTTTCGATCCAATGTGGCAGCGTTAATGGTGGATGAAAAGGGGCGGGTTTTGGTCTGCGAGCGCTTCCGCGTGCCCGGAGCGTGGCAGTTTCCGCAAGGCGGGGTGGATGAGGGCGAGGAGCACGACAAGGCCTTACTTAGAGAGGTTGAGGAGGAAGTGGGGTTCTTGCCGGAGCACTATTCAGTGGCGAAATCAAAGGGGGGATATCGCTATAAATTCCCCTCGTGGGTGAGCAAACCGGCTCACAAGAGGCATTTTGTGGGTCAGGAGCAGACCTATTATCTTTGTCGGATGAATCCGGGGGCTCCGCCGGTAAATTTAATGCAGGAACCGCGGGAATTTTCGCAATCGCGTTGGATTTATCCTGAGGAATTCTCGCTGGCGTGGCTCCCAGAGTTCAAACGGGAGACTTATCAGGCCGTGATGAAGGATTTCTTTGGGGTGGAATTGAGCGAATAAAAAACCCGCCACTCTGTTGAGCGACGGGCTTTTTTGAGGATTGGAAGAAATTAGGAGGCGAGCTCGGCAAGCTTGGCCTGAATGGCCTCGAAGTCGGGAAGGTCGCCCGGTGAGTCGTTGACTTGAGCGAATTGCACCACGCCTGCCTTATCGATGAGGAAAGCTGAGCGCTTGGGAACACCACCCATAATGAGGTTTTTCTCAGGGAGGAATTGCTCGTAGGCGATTCCGTAGGCTTCGCTGGCCTGGTGGTCGTAGTCGGAGAGGAGTGGGAGGCTGATGCCTTCTTTCTCGGCCCAGGCGGCTTGCGCGAAGGGGTTGTCTCCGGAAATACCATAGACCTTGCAGTTGAGGTCGGTGTATGCTCCGAGTCCGGCGGAGATCTCGCAGAACTCAGTCGTGCAGACGCCAGTGAAGGCCATTGGAACGAAGAGGAGTAGGATGTTTTGCTCTCCGGTTTGCTCGGAGAGCTTCACGACTTCGGGTCCGTTCTCGCCGAGTGCGACGAGGGAAAAATCAGGGGCTTGATCGCCAACGTTGATGCTCATGGTGGCGGGAGTATATGAGCGGTTTTAAAGCGGTCAAGAGAGGACCTTACAGGAAGACAAGGACAACGGCGGCGCTGAGGCAGATCGCCCCGATAAGGCGGGCTCTGAAGACGGTGCCGCCTTGCGTTCGTTCGGTGTTGGCGAACCAGTGGCCGAAAAACCAGACGGCGAGAACGCTCCAGAGGCCGCGGGTGCTGTAAATGACATTGATGGCGGTTGCCTCGCCATAAATCCCGAGGGCGGAGACGAGGATGAGGGCTTGTAACGCGATGAAGAAGGCCCCGAAGTAGAGCTGGCGATGGGATCTGCGGTTTTCGTCGGGTTGTTGCTTTTTGGAAAAGGGAAGGAAGGTGATCGAGAGGAGAGCGCTCATGATCATCACGAGCGGGAGAAAACGTCCGACACCCCATTTTGGCGCCCAGTCCATGACAAGGACATCGAAGACAGCGTAGGAGGCTGCCGCAGTCAGGGCGAGCCAGACAGTTCGGAGAACGTGCTCGTGGCGGGATTGGCCTTTTTGGTTTAGGAAGGCGATTCCCACGGCGCTTAGGACTGCAGCAATCCAAAGGGAGGCTGGGACGGAGCCTGCACCGAGAATGGTGGTGAAGAGAGCAACCAGGATGACCTTGGATCCCATGACCGGAATGGCAACGGAGACATCACCGATTTTGAGAGCGACGAAACTGAGGAGTTGGGCGAGCACAAAGAAGAGAGCCACCACGAGAGGTTGCCAGAGAAGTTGTCCTTGAATGGGCTCGCCACCGAGCGGCCAAAGAATGAGGAAGAGGATGGAGGTCGCGGCGTTGCAAACAAACGCGGTGCGCCAGATATCGATTCCTTTTGCCGCAGCCTGTTTCAGGAAGAGTGCGGCAATGACGTAGAGGATGCTACTGGCCAGCGGGAAGAGAAGATACACCTCGGAAACCTATCGGGATGGGACAGAGTTTCCTAGAGGATCTTTGCCTTGAGTGCGTCGGTGGCAAGCTTGGGGTTGGCCTTGCCTTTGGAAGCTTTCATGACTTGGCCGGTAAGAAAGTTGAGGAGCTTTTCATTTCCGCCCTGGATTTCGGCGACTTTGTCGGGGTTGGAGGCGATGACTTCATCGACGATGGCATCAATGGCTCCGCTGTCGGCTGGTTCGAATCCCATTTCCTTGGCGAGAGTGGCAGGGTCCTTTTCCGGAGTTTCCCAGAGGGCGGCGAAGAGATCCTTGGCTTGGCTGTTGGAAATGGTGCCTGCTTCGATGAGATCAAGGATGCCTCCAAGGGTTTTGGCGGTGATGGGCGAATCGGAAATCTCGAGCGACTTTTCGTTAAGGAGGCCGAGGAGATTGTTGATGATCCAGTTCGCGATTTTCTTGCCGGGAGCTTTAGTGGATTCCGCGGCTCGTTCAAAGTAGCACGCGAGATGGACGTCGGAGGTGATGACCGAGGCGTCGTATTCGGTGAGACCGAGGTCGGCTTGGTATCGGGTGGACTTTTCGTGGGGGAGCTCCGGAACAAGCGGTCGAACTTTTTCAATATAAGCAGCGGTTGTTACCGGGAGAAGGTCAGGGTCAGGAAAGTAACGGTAATCATGCGCGTCCTCCTTGGTTCGCATTTCCTGGGTTTCTTCAAGCTCGTCACTCCATCGACGGGTCGACTGCACGAGTGGCTCGCCGGTATCGAGGGCTTCGCATTGGCGGGCTACTTCATAGTGAATGGCGCGGCGCACGGCGGAGGTTGAGTTCATGTTCTTGAGCTCGATTTTGGTGCCAAGCGGGTCGCTCTCGTTTTTTCGAACCGAGATGTTGACGTCGCAACGCATCTGACCTTTTTCCATGTCGGCATCGGAAATGCCGCCGGCGATGAGGATCTGCTGGAGTGACTTGAGATAAGCAAAGGTTTCCTCGGCCGAGGCGATGTCGGGCTCGGAGACGATCTCCATGAGAGGTGTGCCGGCGCGGTTGAAGTCGATGAGGGTGGAATTGGCAAGGTGGGTCGACTTGGCAACGTCTTCCTCAAGGTGAATTCGGTTAAGTTCCACTACCTTGCCGGGATTGACGATATTTTTCTGAGCGTCCTTGGGGTAGGTATGCGAGTAGAGGGGCACGCCGCCACCGAGGCAGAGGGGAAGATCCATTTGAGTGATCTGGTAGTCTTTGGGCATGTCGGGATAGAAGTAGTTTTTCCGGTCCCAAACGACAGTCGGAGGGGTGGAACAACCGAGGAGCATGCCGGAGAGAATGGTGCGTTCGATGGCAAATTCGTTGAGAACGGGGAGTGCGCCGGGCAGGCCGAGACAGGTCGGGCAGGTATGGGTGTTCGGTTCGTCGGCGAAGGAAGTTTCGCAGCCACAGAACATCTTGGTGTTCGTTTTGATCTGGCAGTGAACTTCGAGTCCGATGGTGACGATATAGTCTGAAACAGGCACGGGGGGATCTAAGCGGGAAAATCGAAAATCGAAAATCCTAAATCGCGGCCACTTGCGATTCCTTGAAACGGTGGCCAGCTCGAAGTTTGACGGTATTAACGCCGACGGCGCATCAGACCGAGGCTGGCGAGTCCAAGTAAAGCGATGCTGCTGGGTTCCGGGATGGCAGTGGCGAGGGTATAGCTGATGGGGTCGGAAACATCTCCAGCGCCAGCGTCAGTCCAAATGAGGATGTCGAAATCAGGGTCGTCAAAGACATTTGAGCCATCTTCATTAAAAGTAATATCGAGTGAAATGGCCCACTCTTTCTGAGCGACATCACCGGAGGATGAAATCAGAGCAGCTCCAGACCCAAAGAAATCGCCGCTCATTCCAAGGCCATTATTGAAAGCTCCGGTGCCGTTTGTGAAGGGGAAATCATTTTGCCAGGAAGCCTCTACTCCGACCAAGCCAACTGAAAATATATCGAAACCGGTTGCGGTATTGCTGTCCGAATCGATGGAGATGAACGTGGGAGCTGAGAGGGTGTTTGGATAGGTGACTGAAATATAGAGGAAATTATCGTCATTGGCGATTTGGACATTCCCGATATCGACGGAACCCGCGTTGTCTCCTCCGTCGGCACTCAGCACTGGAACTCCTGCCCATTCTGCGAAGCTGCCATCAACAGTGGCAGTGAGGAAAGTTCCGGCTTGGGCATTCGAGCCAAGAAGAGCGGCGATGAGGCAGAGAGATTTTTTCATGTTGGAAGGAAAGGTGGTGAAGACCTTATTCTAGAACTTTGAGCCTGAGAAAGAAACGTATATTTTCAGAGATTATAGAATTATGCCGAATTTCGACTCGTTCGAAACCATTTCCCAAATCAGTGAGTGAGACTTGGGTGAACGCATTAGGATCATCATCCCAGCTCAATAGATCACCGGAAGTCTCGATTAGGAAAGTGAGCCCGCTTCCGGCAATTCGGTCATATCGGAGGCCGGGGTAGTCTTGCCCTCCATCGGAAATGATGATGCCTTGTGGGAGTTTTTCCGGATCGGAGAGCAGCGGGATCATTCCCAGAGCAAACTCTAACAAGTTTCCCGCTCCATCCAAATCAGGATCGGCAAAATCACCGCTGATAGTTGGATCTGCAAGTTGGGCCGGGGCAAACTGCTCGGTTTTCCAAAGTTCGTAGACAGTGTTTGGTCCCGCGAAGGAAAATTCTACGCCCGAATCACCTGCGAGAGAATCACCTCGGTTGTCTTGAAGAAGAAGGCGAAGCGTTTCTCCGGGGCTGTCGAAAACTGGAAAGATATCTGCATAAAGAGCGGTGCGGGAGATTCGAAATTCAAAGTCCTGCGCATTGCCAGTTGGTGAAATTGCCCAATCGAGACCGCTGATTGCGCCTTCGTTGAATCCTCCGTTTCGTTGGTCAAACCCATTTCCTGATTCAACAAAAGCCTCAGACCCAAAAGAGGAGGCGGTTGGAGTGAAGCCAGTCGCGGGGCTCCCGTCGGTGTCGATGAAAAGGTGCGTATTAAAATCCGAAAACGGAGCAGCAGAACTGTGCAGCGTAAAACGTCCGTAGAGAAATTGGTTGTCGTTTGCGAAGAAGACATCTTTAAAGTCGATAGCCTTTCCTGTGGATGGGAGGCTGAGCTTCGGGGAGATCCCGGCCCAATCAGAGAGGTCACCATCGATGACGATATTCGCGAAAACCGCGGCGGGAGGGGCAGCCGGATCTTCCTCGATGATGTATTCGAAACCTTCGACGCCTGAGATTTCATCGTTTCGATTATCTTGGAGCAGAAGCCTGATTGTCTGTCCGGAAAAGATCGGAGTGGAATCTGGAAAGAGAGCGTCCAGTGAAACTCTAATCTCAAATTCGTTGGCTGGTCCGGCGGGGCTTAACTGCCAACCTGTTCCTAAAATTGAGCCTTCGTTGAATCCTCCATTTCGCTGATCGAAACCATTCCCGAGTTCGATCATGAACTCCGATCCGAAACCAGAAGTTGGCGGGATGAATCCGGTTGTATTATTGTTGTCGGAGTCGATGAAAAGGTGCGTGTTGAAATCCGAAAACGGACTCGCAGAGTTCGCCAGAGCGAAGCGCAGGTAGAGAAAATTGCCATCATTCGCGACCCAGATGTTTGTGAAATCCACTGGAGTCCCTTCGGCTGGATCTTCAAAGCGCGGAGTGATTCCGTCCCAGTCTGTAAAATCCCCATCGATGCTGATCGTTGCAAAATCACCTCCCAGTTCTGCTTTTGGGGTGGCCGTCAAAATGGTCGTGTTACTGTCTTCGTTGGAAGGACTTGCGCTGTCTTCCGCGCGCACTGCGAACAAATAGACTTCTTCATTTTCCAAACCGGTGACGGTGGCTTCATATGCATATTTACCAGTGCCAGTTCCGGACAGATAGGACGATGGGGTGCTCGTGACAATATTGCTCAACTTGGTTGCGGTGTTAAAATCAAGGGTTGCGAAATCGGTGTAGTATATATGATAGCGGATCGGACCGGTTTGATCACGGGCGACATCCCAACGCAATGTCACGGCGCCATCGAGAGCCTCGACTTCTTGCAAGCCGACTCTGGCGACCGGCGGTTGATTGCCCGGCGTCGCGAAATCAGAGTCGGCGGATGTGGCGGCAGTGCTGTCCCAAACGGGAGCATTGCTGTCTGTATTAAGATCCACCCACAATTCGGCTTCGTTGTTGAATGGTGTATTGAGTAAGCCGTTTGTCCGATAGAGTGGCCATCCCTGGATCTGCATGGATTCGATGAAATCCTGATCCTTCACCGATTGGGGAATGCTGATTGGATGATCATAGCCCAGACTGAAGATTGTGAATCCGTCCGTACGATTTGCTTCGGCATTGAGCTTGGGTGCCCAGTTGAATTTATTGTCGTCGAAAAACGGACTGAAAGAATTCACGTCACTACTATCGGTATAGTAGCTCTCGAAGAGGATGGCATTCAGGTAAGGTCTCAAGGTGAATTCATATTGCTTGAGGTTGGGGTTGTAGAAAAAGATGCCGCGATTTCCGAGGATGAGCTTGTTAGGATAATCGGTGCTGATGTTTTGCAGCAGAGTTTGAAATCCCGGAGCGGTCCATTCGAAGAGAGTAGCGCCGAAGCTGTTCGGCGCGGGTGTGTCGAGGGTATCAAGGAAAACTCCGTCACATCCGTAGCCATTCCCTTCAGTGGTCGTGAGGATTTCTTGCAAGCCCGATGCTCCATCGACATCTTTTTCATTGTTTAAGATCACCTGATACCATGCGGGATCACCGGCATTGACGAAGGGGCCTCCAAAGATGGAGTTGGTATCCGGTTGGCCGTCGGGGGTGGTGTCATCGAGGTAGTAAGAGGCAAATCCTGTGCCATTTGGCGAAGCATCTCCGAGAGGATTGATGCCAGCCAGCGCTTCGGCATCTGACGACCTCGGATCCACCCGGGGTCCACTGCCATTGCCCACGACGGGCGCGGCGGTTCGATCATCTTCGCCAACTGAGATGTAGGCCACGACCAGAACATCATCGCTTGTCCCTGCGATGTTGTCCGTGCCACGTTTGATTTGTGCAATGTCGGTAGCAGTGATGTTGCTGACGGGATGTAGAATTACGAGCTGATAGTTAGTTCGGGCAAGCTCGACTTGAGCGGGGCTCCAATTGCCATAGTAAATGAGATAAGGTGTTGTCGTGTTGATTCCCGGAATTGGTCCACGTTGGGCGACTGCATTGAGTATCAGAGAGGACAAAAATGTCAGAGCGAGGAATGGAAAACGAAACATCACTGCTAAAAAAAACATTTTTGAAGGGGGAACAAAATCTAAACGTTTAACATTCAGAGCAGTGGTCTTCTGCCTAAGATAGTCAACGGTTTCGCTATTATTGCTTTTTGAAAGCACCGAAGCAGAGGGGAAGATCCATTTGAGTGATCTGATAGTCCTTGGGCATGCCGTGGAATTTGGTGCGCTCGATGGCGAATTCGTTGATAACGGTGAGTGCGCCGGGTAGGCCGAGACAGGTCGGGCAGGTGTGGGTGTTGGGTCCTTCGGTGAGAGAAGTTTCGCGGCCGCAGAGCGTCTTAGTGTTGGTTTTGGGGTATTGAACATTTCGATTTTCAATTTGCCCGCCTAGTTCTCCCCACTGACTTGCGTTTCTTCAAGGTGGGACCATGCTACCGCATGCTCTGACTAATTGGTAAAGCTGCCGAGAAGAAATCCGGTCGGATTGTCCTCGGTGTAATCGTGTTGGTAATTGTCGTCTTGATCGTGAAAAGCAAGACGGGCAGCGAAATAAGCCAACAAAAGCCGGAAGGGAACCTTCCCTTGGCGAACACGTATACTGGTGCCGAAGCCTCGGGAGCGATGCTGTTCGATGCGTGATTCCCAGAAGTCGCGGGTATTTTCCGGCCCGATATTTCCAAAAGGACGACTTTGTCCTCAGAGCTTTTGTCAGATATCAGGTTTGGGCCGTTTGAATGGTCACCCCAGCAAGTTTCTTGGACCCTCACTGCGTTCACCGGCCGAGCGGCAGAGAGAAGGAAAACCAGCGGGAGAAAGATTCTGTGATAACAATCTCCTCATTTTTTCAGCGGCACTTGTTGTGGGTGCATGAGATAAGCGATGAGGTCGCGGATTTGCCGGGGGGTGAGGGAGCTGAGTAGGCCTGCGGGCATGATGGAGCTGGGAAGTTGTTTCGTTTCGGCGACCCCGGATTTTTCGAGGGTGGTTTCTTGGGAGAGACTGCGCAGGGTGACAGTTCGCTCCGTGGAAGAGGCGATGACTCCGGTGAGAGAGCGACCGTCTTTCAGTTTGAGAATGGTCATACGGTATTCGGAGGGAACGACGGCGCTGGGATCTACGATATTTTCCAACAAGTAGCCGAGGTCGGCGCGGCCGGAGCCGGTAAGGTCGGGGCCGAGTTTGCCGCCTTCGCCGTATAGGATGTGACAGGTAGCACAGAGATTTTGGAAGAGGACACGCCCGGCTGGGAGATCGGCTTTGTCGCGGAAGTCTTTGCCGAGAGCTTGATGAAGTTCTTCGATGCGTTTCTTTTTGGCGGCATCGGATTGGCGAAGGTCGCCCCAGACTTCTTTGAGGCGGGCGGTGAGCTTCTCATCGTTCAAGGCGAGGGCCTGACGGGCGTGAAAGGGCGTGAGATCGTTGCGCGGGATAATGGTATCTTTGATTTTGGAAAGGAGGGCGTCGGCCCAGGCGGGTCGCGCGACGATAACATTCATCACGGTGCGTTTTTCATCAGGTCGAAGATTGGGGTAGTGATTGAGGAGCGTCTTCGCGATGGCGGGATCGTCGAAGGTGGCGAGCCCGCGGATGGCGGTTTTGTTGAGGTAGCGGACTCGAAGAAGCTTTTCGCAAATGGTGCGGAGATCGTCAGGGCGGGCATCGATGAGGCCCTGTAGTGCGGTTTGGCGGTCGTCGAAGGCCGCGTTGTTGTCGAGGGCGATCTTCTTCAGGGAATCCATGGCGCGACCATTGCCGAAGAGTACGGAAAGATCGCGGATGAGCTCGGGGTTGTCGGCGGAAAGTTTGTCGACGGCGGCGGTCCAGTTTTTCGGAAGGGGAGCTTTTCGCCAGCCTTTGAAGCCCTCGGTAAGTCCCTTGAGGATGTGCGAAGCTTTGGAGGGTTGCTTGATGGCGAGGTCGATGATGGCGTCTGGATTCGGTGCCAGCGCGCGGGAGATGTAGCGAAGAAGGTCGGGCCACTCGGTGGCTTCGGCGACATCGATGAGTTTGTCGGGATGGTCTTTGAGAAGCGGAGTGAGTCCGAACCAGATGAGCTTGGGAAGGTTGTGGTCGTCCGCGGAGTCTCCTATTGCAAGAGTTGCTGCCACTGCTGCCCTTCTTTCAAGGGGGATCCTTTGAAGAGCAGAGGCGATTGTGAGCTTCGCGGGTAAAGTTGGTCTCGCACCAGCGACTTGAAGTAGGAAAGGAATCGCTGACATCGACTCGGATGAGGCTTGCGGGTGAGGGCCGTAGACGTGATCGATGGGGAAAGAATCGGTGATGATTCTTAAGGTCCATGCCAGCGTGTGATTGTCTTCAGTTGTGAGAGACAAGACCGCCTTGATTGCCTCGACGTGAGAGAGTTCGTTCAGCGCCCAAAGAGCACGTAGGCGGGTCACCGTGTTCTCCGACATGCTTAGGGTTTTGGCTTTTTCGATCAGTTTTGGATCCGCCTCGATGATCCGCCTCGCCTGCCGCTCATACCATGCGTTGGGGTGCTTGATGATTTTGTCGAGCTTGTCGGCATCGATGTTTTGAAGAAGATGAAGGTCCGACTGCGGTGTTTTGCCGTGCGAGAAACGATAGATTCTTCCGGAAGTTCGGTGCACACCGGTGTGGTCGTGGCATTCGCCGGTATCGGACCAGTCGAGGCCGTAGAGGGCGCCGTCAGGTCCGGTGCGAATGTCGAGCCCGCGGAACCATTTGTCGCCGGAGATCATAGCGTCGGGTTCGTGGCGGGCGACGTATCCGCTGCCCTGCCGTTCGAGTCGTTCGACATTGAGGCGTTTACCGTGTTGGTTCCAAGTGAGGAGTTTGCCGTTCCAGTATTCGGGAAGGTGTCCGCCTTGATAGATGCACATCCCGATGTGGGAGTGGCCGCCGCCGAAGTCGTTGGCGGCTCCGTTACGGGATTTGGTCCAACTGCCAGCGCGATCGAAGTGCCAGTGGTCGGCGTGCATTTGAATGGGTTCGAAGACGAGCTTGTTGGGTGAGGGCGCGAAGGGACGTTCGAAGTGGGCGCCGGGAATCATGTGCCAGAGGTGTCCGTTGACAGTGTTGATATGGAAAAGTTCGCCGTGTTTATCCCAATCGTGCCCCCAGGGATTGGTCGTGCCGTGGGTGAGGACTTCGAAGGTCTTGCGGTCGGGATGAAAACGCCAGATGCCTCCCTCGATAGGAACGCGTTGGGCTTCGGTCGACCCGGGAACGCCGACATTGCCGGGGCAGGATCCTCCGCAGCGGCCGTAAAGCCAACCATCGGGGCCCCAGCGGAGGCCGTTGGCAAAGTTGTGGTAGTTGTTCTTGGCGACGGTGAAGCCATCGAGAACGACTTCGGGTTTGCCATCGGGAATATCGTCCTTATTGCGGTCGGGAATGAAGAGGAGTTGTGGAGGGCACATGGCCCAAACCCCGCCGCGTCCCAGTTCGACGCTGGTGAGCATCTGCAGCTTGTCGGTGAAGATCTTGCGGGTGTCGGACTCTCCGTCGTGGTCTTCGTCGTGAAGAATGATAATGCGATCGCGCAGATTCAGGTCGAAGCGCCTCCCTCGCTCGGCGTAGGTGTAGTTTTCGGCGACCCACATACGCCCTTTGTGATCCCAGGTCATCGCGATGGGATTCTGGACCTCGGGCTCGGCTGCCAAGACGGTCACCTGAAATCCCTCGGGGAGTTTGAATGAGGCGGCCGCTTCTTCGGGAGAGGGCGGGTTGGCGGTCTTGTCTTTTTCGCTGTTGTAGGGTGTGGGGAATTCAGCGGCGGTGAGAAGGGAGGCCGAGAAAGCGAGGAAAGTGACGATACCGGAAGTCATAGAGAGGGGGCATCATTGCAGGCTTCTCGAGACCGGTCCAAGACCAATTCGTGGTGGAGTGGAACTTAGCCTCAACCTGCCGAGT
This sequence comes from bacterium, assembly GCA_018222765.1. Classification (GTDB taxonomy): domain Bacteria; phylum Verrucomicrobiota; class Verrucomicrobiia; order Verrucomicrobiales; family Akkermansiaceae; genus SW10. The sequence goes on from JAAEZT010000004.1 coordinate 59,741, forward strand.
TGGAGCTCGGCGCTCCCGGTGGAGGGGCGATGCCTTTTTCTTTTTCCGGTCCGGCTTTGGCGGGGACCTCGACGAGATCTTTCCGGGCCACGGGTTCGACGAAGAGGGTGGAGAGAAACCATGCTGGCACATGCCAGGGCTTTGAGCCTCTGTATGCCGCTGAATACGGCGGGTTGAGGCGTAGTGTTTCTCCTAGTTCCTTCCGGGGCTCCATTTTGTGGAACCCTTCTTGTCGGTGAGAGTGATTTGATCGATTTCGACAGGATGGTTGGGAAGGTGGAAGCGGAGATGAATGGCGGTTCCGTCGCAGGGAATTTTCAGAGTGACCTCTTGCCAGTCGGGAGTGGTTGAGAGTGGAGCGCTCACGCGGCCGGAGCCGAAGTCCTGTTCGTCGTTCTTGCGGAATGCCACACCCAGAGCGCCTCCCTTGGGGCTGCGGATTTTGATGGTGGCGGTGAAGTCGCCGTTGAGTTTGACGCCATTTTTTACAAGGAAGGGAGCTTGTTTTCCATTGGGTGTTATTTGGAGCATACCCTTGGCGCTTTTGTTCGTGGCTCCCCGGGTAGTTGCTTTGGAAGACGGGGTAACTTTGTGGGGTGACTTTCGAACTCTGGGAGGAGCGACTTTTTTTCCATCGAGGTAGAAGTCGTAGTAATTTTCCCAAGTGGGAGACATGGCTCCATTGGTGAGCCCGGCGGGGCTCAGGGTGTTGGACCAAGTGGTGAGTTCTTCGCGGAGGAATTTGGCGGTCTCGGGGTTTTCATTAACGAGGTTTTTCATTTCGCCGGGATCGGTTTCAAGGTCGAAGAGGTATTGTCGTTTACCACCGACAAGGAATTTCCAGTTATCTTTGCGAATGGCGGCTTGGGCAACCCAACGCCATTTGAGGGAGCGGTTTGGCGCGGTGTTTTCCTTGAGATGAGAGATAATATTGATCCCATCAAGGGAAGGTTCTTCAATTCCGGCAAGTGAGATTGCGGTGGCGGTGGCGTCGAGAGCAATGATCGGATGGTGATAGGTTGTGGCGGGCAGCGTGCCGGGCCAGGAGATGAGGAAAGGAACACGGATACCACCTTCGGCAAGCATGCCCTTTTCCCCGTTCATCGGTTTGTTGAGCGAGCCGTCCCAACCGGGGCCACCGCCGGGAGCATCGAGCTTGTGAATTTTGAGCGGAGCTCCGTTGTCACCAATGTAGAAGATGAGGGTCTGCTCGGTAAGATTGAGCTTTTTGAGTTCGGCAACAATGGCTCCGACGCCGTCGTCCATGGACGCGATCATGGCGAGGGCCTGACGCCGCCGCTCGGGCATTTCACCCGGGAAGCGGTCGAGATGATGCTTGGGAGCATCGAGGGGAACGTGTGGAGCGCGGTAGGCGAGGTAGAGGAAGAAGGGATTGTCTTTTTGCTTCCGAATGAAGGAGAGCGCATATTTGGAACAATCGTCGAGATGAAAAATGGTGTGGGGGACGGGGCGAGTGGGGACCAGTTCTCCGGCGAGGTTGAAATTTGCGTGGCAGGGCGCGTTGCGGTTTTTGTTGTAGAAATAGTCGAATCCGTGTTGGTCGATGGCATTGCCGGGGCCGAGATGCCACTTGCCGATTTGGCCGGTGGTGTAGCCCACTTTTTTGAGACGTTCGGCGATGGTGAGTTCCTTGTTGAATCCGATGAGGTCTGTACGATTGGATTCCACACCAAAGCGGTTTTGGTATTTCCCGGTGAGCAGTCCGGCTCGCGAGGGGATGCACTGGGGAGCGGAGGAATAGCCATTGGTGGCACGGACGCCGGAGGCGGCAAGAGCATCGAGGTGGGGCGTTTTCAGGTCATCATAAATCCCCGCCGTTCCGATGTCGGGCCAGCCGTGGTCGTCGGTGTAGATGAGGATGATATTGGGCTTCTTTGCAGCGAGCGGAAGCAGGAGAGCGAAGAGGATCGGAATGAATTTCATAAGGCTACTTGCGTTCGGACTTCAGTTTGAAGTTAGGATGAACCGAAGGGGTGCGGGAATCATCCATGAGCTTGGTAAGAGCGGCCACTTTGTCGGGGTGTTTCGCGGCGAGGTTATTCTTTTCCGCGAGGTCTTGGTCGATGTTGAAGAGCTCCGCTTTGGGTGTGAGCGTCTTGTTGGTGTTGAAAAGAATGAGTTTCCATGATCCCCGGATGATGGCGCGCTTACCGCCGCCTTCAAAGAATTCCCAGTAGAGGGAGTCGTGCTTTTTCTGGATTCCTTTGCCGAGGAGGGTGGGAACGAGGGAGAGTCCGTCGGTGTCAGATTGGGCCTTTGCACCTGCGAGTTCACGGAAGGTCGGGGAGAGATCCCAGAAGGCGGACGGATGCGCGGAGGTCTGGGCAGCTTTGATTTTCCCAGGCCACCAGGCGATGGTGGGCACGCGGATCCCACCTTCATAAAGGTCGCGCTTTCCACCGCGGAGTTTTCCACTTGAATTGAAGCTGTCGCGTCGATGTCCGCCTTCCTGCATCGCTCCGTTGTCGCTAGAAAATATGACGAGGGTGTTGTCGGCGATGCCGAGTTCGTCGAGTTTTTTGAGAAGGAGTCCGACGTTGTGATCCATGTAGGAAATCATAGCGGCGAAGGTCGTCTTGGGTTCGCGCTCGTAGGAATAGTGGGGATGCTTGTCGCGGGCTGGGAGAAGTTCCTCTTTGAGGATAGGGCGGTATTTTTCCTTCCACTCTTCCTTGGCGCGCAGACTGGCATGCGGGACTTGCAGGGCGAGGTGGAGGAAGAAGGGGCCGTCCTTTTGCTTTTCGAGATACTGGAGGGCTTCGGCGGTGACGACGGTGGAAGAGTAGTTGTCGCCGTCGTGGAGAGTATTTTTGGGGTAGGGGACTTTGTCGTGATTCCGCCAGAGGTAGTTAGGATAGTAAAAGTGGGCCGCAGTGTGGGAGGTGAAGCCGAAGAAGTAATCAAAGCCCTTTTTGCCGGGGAGCGTGGAGTCGTCGGTATTACAGCCGAGGCCGGACTTCCCAATCATCGCGGTGTGGTAGCCTGCTTCCTTCATCGCGCGGGGAAGAATTGGCTCATGCGGATCTTCACGCATCTGAAGGCTGCCATTCCCACGGACGTAAATGTGTCCGGTGTGTTTGCCTTCGAGAAAGCAGCTCCGAGATGGTGCGCAAACGGTACTCCCGGCATAGTGACGGGTGAATTTCATCCCCTCGGCCGCCATGCGATCGAGGTTGGGGGTTTTGATGACCTTCTGTCCGTAACACCCGAGATCACCGTAGCCGAGATCGTCAGCGAGGATGTAAATGATATTGGGCTTCTTGGCTGGGGCCGGGAGGGCAAAAAGGAAGAAGATGGCGAAAAGGCGAGTCATGGGGGGGCTACGTTCGTTGAGGGTGAAATTATTCGGGAAAAGGGAATTATTCAGGTCGATTTCTCGAATCTTCAATGCAAGCTTGGAAGAGTTAACTTTTGTTGCGCTCGGCAATTTTGAATTGCCGAGCGATGACTGGTTAAGGGTGTGTTTCCCAGTCGTTTGTCAGGAGTTCGTCGATCCTTCGTAAGGTTTCATTGCCGAACTCCAACGAATTCGGGGACAAAATATCATCGGATGTAGTTTCAGTGATCGGAGCGAGCCATGAACTGACGGAAGGTTTTTTTAATGGCAACTGCTGGTGACGCCGAGCTATTGACAGACAAATGGGCATAGTGGTGCAAATAAACTCTCCAAGCGTTTCCGCGCCGGCCTTTTGAGGGGGTTGGGTTGGTACGCCTTACTTCGCGAACATATGGTGCTTGGGGTCGCCCGCGGAGAGGACGTAGGCGGTGAGGTCAAGGATGTCTTCGTCGCTCAGGGTGTTGAGGAGACCCGGAGGCATCATGGAGATTTTTGAGGGCTCGACGGATTTGACTTTTTTGCTGTCGATGATTGTCATTTCGCCGGGGGCAAAGAGATTGGTAATGATGCGGTAGTCGTCGCCTTTGAGGTTGGCGATGCGGCCGACGATGATGGAACCGTCTTTCATGGTGAAGGTCATGGAGCCATATTGATCGCTAATCTCCTTATTGGGCTCGATGATTTGCTCGAGAAAATCATGCGGGCTGAACTTGCCGGCGGCGCTGGTGAGGTCGGGACCGATGGCTCCACCTTCCTGGCCGAAGCGGTGGCAGGCGAAGCAGGTGGTCTGGCCGAAAGCGTCGCGTCCGTTCTTGAAGTTTCGCCCGCCTTCGAGTCCGGAAGCCAAGAGTGGCTTGAGATCAGCCATGGTCCAGTTTCGGACAAACTTACGCGGCTTAGCGGCGAAGACGGGGCCACTTTTCGCGGGCTTGGCATTGAGGATGGGAGCGAGGGCCTTTTTGCGTTCCTTGCTGACGTTTTTGAGAGCATCCTTTTTGATCTCCTCCATGAACTGGCCGAAGCTCGCTCCCCCTTTGTAGTTGGCGGCGCGGGTGAACCATTTGAAGAAGCGCTCCCGCAATTTGGGTGTCCAACCGTCCTTGAGGTTACGGATGGTTTTGGCCATCGCGATTTGCTCCTCTTGGGTCGGGGCGGTGTCCATGATTTCGATAGCGCGAGCCACGACGTTTGGAGCGTTGAGATAGGCAAGAAGATTCGAAAGCTCGATATTTTCCGCGCGATTGTCGGCGGGGAAGTGTTGATCGATTTGGGCGATAACCGCGGCCTTTTGTTTGTCGGTCGGCGGAGCGAGGCGGATGAAGATAAGGGCGTGGGCGCGGAGGAGATCGAAGCGGGTTTGCAGATCGAGCTCGCGGTAGTTGAGCTCAAGAAGAGAACGGGTGGCTCCTTCCTGATGTTTCTTTTCGCCGAGGCGGGCGAGGGAAAGAAGGGCTGCGGTTTTCGAGACGGGATTGCTTTCGCGAATGGCGCGGTCAGCCCAAATATCGAGTGGTTGTTTCTCGATGGCGGTGCGGGCTGCGAAGCGCATCGCGCGGTCCTTGTTGTCTAGGTGTTCCCAGGCGATGTTGACGGTATTCGGGTTCTTGGTGAGATGGAATTTTTCGAGTGAATGGCGTTTCGCGAGGGCTTTATTCGGAGAGTGTTTCACGGGAGCGGTGCTTTCGTCGCCGGTGTAAGTGACACGATAAAGCCCGGACTGGACGCGGCGGCCGCCGACGGCGAAGTAAAGCGCGCCGTCGTTTCCGACGGTGAGGTCGGTGAGTGGGAGAGGTTGTCCGGCGATGAATTCTTCGAAGTCCGCGGTGTAAGTCGAGCCGCTGGGTTTGAGGTGGACGGCATAGAGTTTGCCGTAGGACCAGTCGGCGATGAAGAAGGCCTTTTGGTATTTCTCGGGGAACTTGGCTCCGGTGCCAAAGGCCACGCCGGTGGGTGAGCCGGGTCCGATGTCGGTGACGGCTCCGAAGCTATCGCTGTAGTAATCGGGCCACTTGGCCGAACCATTTCGCCAGCCAAATTCAGCGCCGCTAATGACGTGGTTGACGCGGGTGGGGCGATACCACGGAGTGTTGAGGTCCCATTCCATGTCGGCGTCGTAGGTGAACATTTCACCGTCGGCATTGAAGTCGATGTCGTATTGGTTGCGGAATCCGGTGGCGACAACTTCCCACTTTTTTCCTTCGGGATCGGTTTTGCAAATCCATCCGCGGGGAGCTTCCGAACCTTTCATGAAGCCGCGGCCATAAACGCGTGGCATGAGCGAGTCTTCGCCCCAGCATTCCGTGACCCGGCTGGCGTCGTATTTAGGCAACTCGGTTTGGTTGCCGCAAACGACGTGGAGGGATTTGCCATCGGGGCTTGGGACGACGGCATGAGGTCCGTGCTCGCCGCCGTTTTCCTGAAATTTTCGGAGGAGTTTGACGGAGTCGAATTTGTCATCGCCATCGGTGTCTTTGAGACGATAGAGGCCGCGGCCTCCATGGGCCTTGTCGTTGACTACGACGTAGAGGGAATCGAAGGCGTAGCACATTCCCCAGGCGTGACCGATATCGAGATCGATCTTCTCGACGTCGGAGTCCTGGAGAGTTTTTCCAGGAGCGGGGGCCTCGAAGCGGTAGATGGCACCGTATTGGTCACCGGCGAGGAGGCGGCCTTTGTCGTCTTTGCAAAGCACGACCCAGGAACCGAATTTCTCCTTGGGAACTGAATAAAGGCGTTCTACAAGGAAACCTTTCTTAACAGTGAGTCGCTCAACGGGTGTGGATTCGGCTGTCAGTCCAATTGCGCAACTGGCCCCGAGGACGGAAGTAATAAGTCTTCTTAGCATATAGTCTGGGAGACCCTACGAATGGGGGCCGTGATCTCAATCGAGAAAATGTAATTTCCTGATTTTTATGAGGAATGGGACAGGAGGGAGGCCCGGCCGTGGCGGTGGGTTGTTTCGGAGATCGATTGTTCGTGCAGGTAGTGCAGGAGTTCGAGGCGTCCGTTGGCCAAGGGTTCGTGGGTGAGTTTTTTTGCGAGGGGATGGGTTGAATGAGGAACGATTTTCGTGCCGACAGTGGCTGCCGCGATCTGCATGAGTGGCGTAGGATTGGAGTGCACAAGTTCGGGAGCGGGAAGATAGCGGAAGTGGTTACTTTGTCCAAGGAGTGGCTCGAATTCGTGTTCGCGGGAGAATTCGTGTTTCCACCAATGGGCGTAACTCCGGGCGGCGGCGAGGAGGCGAGGGCATTTTGCGAGGGACTTGAGCAGTTTTTGAACTTCGGCCGAGGGCTCGGCTTGCCGTGTTGGCAGGGTGTCCTCTCTCCAGGTGGAAAACTGGGTAAGGTAGTTGGGACCACCTGCTTTGGCTCCGGGGCCGACGGAGGAGCGCTTCCATCCACCGAAAGGTTGGCGTTGCACGATGGCGCCGGTGATGGCTCGGTTGATGTAGGCATTTCCGACTTCGACTTGCTCGCGCCATTGTGAAATTTCGTCAGGGTCGAGGGAGTGAATGCCCCCGGTGAGGCCAAAGTCGGAGGAGTTTTGGATTTGAAGTCCTTCTTCAAGATTCTCGATCCGAATGATGGAAAGGACGGGGCCGAAGAGTTCGGTGCGATGAATCCATGAGCCGGATTTGACGCCGAGGCGAATGCCGGGAGACCACAAGGTGGGTCCCAGTTGGCGGGGTTCGAGGAGCCAGCTTTCGCCATCGTCGAGTTGAGTGAGTCCGCGGAGAAGATGCGGGCTGGGTTCGCTGATCAAGGGAGTGACGAAGGTGGCGGGATCGTCGGCTGGCCCGACATGAAGCGAGGCAGCGGCGTCGCGAAGCTGATCAAGGAAGCGGGGCGAGTCGTAAAGGTTGGCCTCGATGAGCGCGAGGGAAGCGGCGGAGCATTTCTGTCCGGCGTGTCCGAAGGCGGAGTGAACGAGATCCTTGATGGCGAGGTCGGAGTCGGCGGTGTCGGTGATGATGAGGGCGTTTTTTCCGGAGGTTTCGGCGAAGAGGGCAAGGTCGGGACGCCACGACTTGAAAAGTTCCGCTGTTTCGGAAGCGCCGGTTAGGATGACTCCGTGAACTTCGGGTGCGGTGATGAGACCCTGGCCGATTTCGTTGTCGGGACAGGGGAAAAATTGCAGGGCGTCCCGGGGGATGCCGGCCTGCCAGAGGCACTTCACCATTTCCCAGGCAGTGAGAACGGTTTCGGGTGCTGGTTTGATGATGACGCAATTTCCGGCAGCGAGGGCGGCTAGAATTCCACCGCAAGGGATGGCGCAAGGGAAGTTCCAGGGCGGGGTGATGACAATCGTGCCGAGCGGAGTCGGAGTGGAGCCGTCGAGGATGCCCTCGGTCGAAATGTGCTTCCCGTAGTAGTTGGCGAAATCGGCTGCTTCGGAAATTTCGACGTCGGCTTCGAAAGGACGCTTCTCGGCCTCATGACGCATCACCGCGATGAGGCGACCGCGGGCGGCTTCCAGTTGGTTGGCGACACGGTAGAGAAGATCGGCACGGCTGGCGGGAGCGGTTTGAGACCACTCCGAGGACCTGGCGATTTGCAGGACCTCTTCCAGCTTCGGGCAGGGAGGCGGAGAGTCGGGCTGAAAGTTTTGAATTTCTCGGGCGAGCCATTGGCGGTTGGCGGGGAGGACCCAGTCGGTGTCGGGAGAATTGCGGAAATCCGATCCAGCAGGCTGAGGCGGGAGTGCGCGGTTTTGTTGGCGATTGGGCTTGGAGGTAGCGCAGTCGATTCGCTGGCAGGCCCTGCGGAATCGTTCTTCTTGTTCCTGCCATTCGGAGTCGCCCGGGGTCATCGAGAAGACATGAGGGAGGAAGTTTTCGGGAGAGGTGTTCTCGTCGAGGCGTCGCACAAGGTAGGCGATGGCGGAGTGGAAATCTTTCTCGCGCACGATCGGCGAGTAGAAGAGGACGGGCGAGTCGTGTTCTTCAAGAACACGGGCCTGATCGTTGGACATGCCTTCGAGCATTTCCAATTCGATGCGGTCTTCGACTCCGTATCGGGAGCGGAGTAAGAGGGCGTAGGCGATATCGAAGAGATTGTGAGAAGCGACGCCGATGCGGACGGCGGCGGCGTTTTCAGGACGGCAGGCGTAGTGGAGCATCCGTTTGAAATTGGCATCGACGTCGGCTTTGTCGGAATAGGGTGCTTGTGGCCAGTCGTGCAGGGAGGCTTCGACTTTTTCCATGGCGAGATTGGCTCCTTTGACAAGGCGGACCTTAATGGAAGTCTTGCGGGTTTTGGCCCACTCGGTGAGTTCCTTGAGAACCTGATACGAGTCGGGGAGATAGGCCTGTAGGACGATTCCAGCTTCGAGGGATTGAAACTCCTCTTCGTCGAGAGTGCGGCGGAAGGCTTCGCACGTGAGGTTAAGGTCGCGGTATTCCTCCATGTCGAGATTGATGAATTTCCCGGTTCGGTAGAGTTTTCGAAGTCGTTCCTGGATGGCGGTGAGGGTGCCTTCTTCATCAAGGAGATTGATTTGGGAGAAGATGGCGGAGATTTTTACCGAGAGGTAATTGCACTCGGGCTTGCTGAGGAGAGTGAGGTTTTCCCGGAGGCGGTTTTCGGCTTCTTCCTCGCCAAGGATGGCCTCACCGAGGAGGTTGAGATTGACGCGATTCCGGGAGGCAAAGTAGCGGGTGAGTTTGTCGTCTTCGCGGGGGAGAATGACGCGTTGGGAATCGCGGCGGATCTGGGCGGTGACGGCGGGCATCACGAGCTTTGGGAAGAGGTGAGAGGCCAGGGCGCCCACGCGCATCATGATTTTTTGATGTGGCTTGAGGTAGGCCGGGATGCCGTGCCGTGCGATGAGTTGGCGAAAGACTTGGGCTTGGGCGTTGGCCGTGGGCGGACGGAACACTTCGTCGGCGAGATGGAAGGTGAGTTCCTTTCCGGCGGAGTCGGTGAGGAGGCGGGTCATCTTGTGAGCTTCGCTTTTTTCGACCGGAGTCCGGGCCGTGCGGGCGGCGGTGAGGAGTTCGGCGGCCAGGGTGCAGGCCTCGTCGACGAGGCCGGTGGTGATCGAATCGCTGGTGATTTCCGAATGCGATAGCTGTGGAGACGACATTGACGCCAAAGATAACAAGTAATTCGGGCGACGTCTTGACCGTGTGACTTGCCACGGGCGTAGGAATCGGTGAAAAGGAGTCGAGATGACCACCGAAACCGTAGATCGAATATTTCGTGTGATTCCGGATATCGTCTATTGCGTGAAGGATGTGGAGCGGGTGTACCGATCGGTGAACCCGGCATTCGCAGAGCGTTTGGGGTTGAAATCGGAGGCCCAGGTGATCGGACGGAGGGCAGAGGAGTTGTTTCCTGAGACACTGGCCGAGGTGTATCGGAAGCAGGATGAAGCGGTGCTTCAGGGAGGTGGTGAGGTGGTGGATCGTTTGGAGCTGATCACGAATCGCGATGGTTCCTTGGGGTGGTATCTCGCGAGTAAGTTTCCGCTGACTGATGAAGCGGGGGTGGTGACGGGCCTCGTCTCGATCTCGAGGGATCTACAAAGTCCCAGCGTGGGGGATTTGAAAATGGCGGGCCTTCGTAAGGTGGTCGATTGGGTGCATGATCATCTTGATGAGGAAATTAAAGTTCCCGACCTGGCAAAGATCGCCGGAATGAATGGTTCCCAACTGGAGCGCCGCATGAAGCGGATTTTTAAATTGAGCGTCGGTCAGTATGTTCGAAAGCTTCGCGTTGATCGTGCCGCCGTGCTTTTGCGGGACACTGATTTGGGGATCACGGAAATCGCTCTGCAATGTGGTTACAGCGAGCAGTCATCGCTGACCCGTCAGTTTAAAGCAGCGGTGGGGTGCCCGCCGGGAGAATTCCGCCGCCGGGAAGAATAAGCGGTTTATTTTTCGACGATGCGCCGAGATCGAGATATTCGCTTCCCAGAAGCTCGCGTCGGTCAGTTATCCGATACTTTCAATGCTCAGGCCTTCTTGGGCCGGCGGCTTTGCCAAAGCTGGAAGAAGACGGCGGCGAGGGCAATGAGCGCTCCGAAGAATTCGCGGCTGAGCTCGACGCGTGGGTCTTCGGCAGACATCGAGTTTTGGGCCATGGTGGCGGGTTTGTCTCCGAAGATGTTTTCCCAGAGGCCGGGGCCGGAGATGGCCATCTCGAAGAAGCAGGCGACGATGGCGACCACGAAATACCACTTGGGGAGTTTTCGGAAAGAGACCACAACGAAGCCGACGGCGATGATGAGATAGAAGATGAGCCAGAGGGCCGAATCCAGGGCTGGATTGTCCATGAAGGGGTCGCTGTAGATCGAGGGGTCGATGTCGTTGCGCTGGACCCAGGCAAAGAAGGCGAAGAGGGCGGCGAGGAGGTAATTGGCGATTTTCATCTGAGTTGAATTGCTTATTGAGAGATACCGGAGAGGAGCTAGCGTCCTCTCCATGCCTCGGAAGATTTTGTTTGTTTGCACTGGGAATACCTGTCGGAGCCCGATGGCGGAAGGAATTTTTCGCAAGGCCGTCGGAAACACCGGTTATGAGGTGAGCTCGGCAGGCGTGGCCGCCCAGCCGGGATGTTCGGCCAGCCGTGAGACTTTGGAGGTGCTGAGGGACCAGGGGGTTGAGTTGCCGGGGTTCCGGAGTCGCATGGTGGACGAGGAGATTTTGAAGGATGCGGAGGCCGTTTTCTGCATGACGGCGAGCCATCTCGAGATGCTGGAGATGATGTTTCCGGAGTTTGAGGAGAAGTATCATCTCGCTTGTGACTTCGTGGAATTCAACGGCCAGGTCGGCGTGGATGTGCCTGATCCCATCGGGATGGGGAGGCAGGCCTACGACTCGGTCTCGCGCGTCATGAACGAGGCGATGGGTGGGATTATCGGCTTTCTCGATGAGAGGGCGGAATAAGGCTTTCTTTTCTCAGTGAGCGCTTGCCATTTGTCCTCCAAGGATGCAGGGAAGGGGCGTCCTTATGAGTGCTGAGTCTTACCGCATTGCAGTTGGAGCCGATCACGGCGGAGTTGAATTGAAAAACGCGATCGTGGAGGCGCTGAAAGGCACCGCCCATGAAGTGATTGATTACGGGACGCACGGGACGGATTCGGTCGACTATCCAGACTTCGCCAATGAGGTGGGACGGGCCGTTCATGAAGAGCGCAGCGACCGGGGAATCCTTGTTTGCACCTCGGGCGTGGGAGTTTGCCTCGTGGCAAATCGCTTCCGTGATGTCCGGGCAGCCAACGTTCGTACCGTGGAGGAGACCAAGACGACCCGCTCACACAATGATGCCAATGTGCTCTGCCTCGGCCAGACCGTGGTGTCGGCTGAAACCGCTCTCGAAATGGTGGAGGCCTTTCTGTCCAGCGACTATGAAGGTGGGCGTCACGACGCGCGGCTTTGCAAGGCTTCGGGAAGTCGACTCGCGATGACGGACTCGGAAGTCTTCGACGCGATTCGCGGTGAGGAAAAACGTCAGCGCAGTCACATTGAGTTGATTGCTTCGGAAAACTTTTGCAGCCCGGCGGTCATGGAGGCCCAAGGTTCGCTTCTCACCAACAAGTATGCCGAGGGCTATCCCGGACGTCGTTGGTATGGAGGATGTGAGAATGTCGACGTCGTCGAAGAGCTTGCGATCAGCCGACTTAAGGAGGTTTTTGGAGCGGACCACGCTAACGTGCAGCCTCACTCCGGAAGTCAGGCCAACACGGCGGTTTACTTCGCGGTGCTTCAGCCCGGCGACAAGATCCTCACCATGGATCTCGCGCATGGTGGTCACCTCACGCACGGACACCCGGCCAATTTCTCGGGACGTCTTTACGATGTGACGCACTATGGAGTGAGTGCGGAGGATGAGGCAATCGATTACGATGCGCTCGAAATCCAGGCCAAGGAAGTGCAGCCGAAGCTGATTACCTGCGGGGCGAGTGCTTACTCCCGGACGATCGATTTCGAACGCATGGGAAAGATTGCCGAAGCGGTGGGAGCGTATCTCTTCGTCGACATGGCACACATCGCCGGACTTGTCGCTGCCGGAGTGCATCCCAGTCCGGTGCCGCATGCTGATTTCGTGACGACCACAACCCACAAATCACTTCGTGGTCCTCGTGGTGGTATCATTCTTTGCAAAGAGAAATACGCCAAGAAGATCGACGGTCGCGTTTTCCCCGGAGTCCAAGGTGGCCCGCTCATGCACGTCATCGCAGCCAAGGCGGTTTGCTTTGGCGAGGCTCTCAAGCCCGGTTTCAAGGAGTATCAAGCACAGGTCGTTAAGAACGCCCGTGCCATGTCGGCGCGTCTTGCGGAAAATGGTTACCGTATCGTTTCCGGCGGCACCGATAACCATGTCTTCATGGTTGATCTTCGCCCGGTGGGGCTCGACGGTTCCATCGTTTCCGACACTCTCGACAAGGTGGGCATCACGGTGAACAAGAACTCCATTCCTTTCGACGAGGCCGGACCCATGAAGCCCAGCGGTATCCGCATTGGAACTCCAGCTGTCACCACCCGTGGTATGAAGGAAGACGATGTCATCGCGGTGGCGGATCTCATTCACGAAGCGCTGAAGGCGCGGGAGGATGAAACCCAGCTAGCAAAAATCCGTGAGAAGGTCTTTGCCTTCAACGCGGGTTTCCCACTTCCGTGGTAAAGTGATTTACATGGCATCCTCCGAGCTAATGAATTCACAGACGAGGGCTCCGATGACGCCACCAATGATTGGCGCGATCCAGAGGAGCCAGAGTTGCCTTGCCATTCCCCAAGCGTCACCATTCTCTTCGCGACGAATCATTGATGAAAAATCGGATTTAGAGTTAGTTCACTTCACATTTCCATTTTCTCTCTTCACTCTTCCGCCGTGCCTGTGGAACCGATTACGACGACTGGTGAGATTCTCGCCGTATTGAGCGATCGTGCCTTCACGGTGCGTCTGCCTAATGGCAAGGAAGTGATCGGGCATCCGGCGAAGGCGATGAACCTGCGCAAGCCCGAGTTGGTGGTGGGGGTGAAGGTCGCTTTGGAAATGACGCCCTTCGATTTTGAAAAAGCGCGAATTGCTGATATCGTCTCGCCGTAGTTCATCTAATGTCCCGCAATTACATCATCGGCACGGCCGGCCATATTGACCACGGAAAGTCGACCTTGGTTCAAACTCTCACCGGTACCAATCCCGACCGACTCCCGGAAGAGAAGGAACGAGGCGTTACCATTGAATTGGGTTTCGCGCATTTTTCTCTGCCGGTGCCCAAGACATCAGATGACACCTTCGAACTCGGAGTGGTGGATGTCCCGGGGCACGCCGATTTCGTGAACAACATGGTCGCGGGCGTGGGTACGATTGACCTGGGGATTTTTGTGGTGGCGGCGGATGATTCGTGGATGCCGCAGTCGGAGGAGCACTTACAGATTTTGACTTACCTGGGGATCAGCAATTTCATCGTTGCACTGACCAAGGCAGACCTTTGCGAGGATTTGGAATTTGTGACGGAGATGCTGGCAGATGATCTTCAGGGAACCGCTCTCGAGGGCGCGCCCATCGTGCCGGTTTCCGCGCCGACCGGCTTTGGGATGGAGCTTTTGAAGGAGACGATTGCCAATACGCTGCTGGAGACTCCGGCGCCTCGGAATTTCGGACATCCGAGATTAGCAGTGGACCGGGCTTTCTCACCCAAGGGCGTGGGCACGGTGGTGACGGGGACATTGGCCGGTGGGGAGTTGAAAACGGGAGATTCCTTGATTGCCTATCCATCGGGCTTGAAGACGAGTGTGCGTGCCATTCAAAACCATTCCTCGTCGGTGGATCATGCCATGCCGGGAATGCGGACGGCGCTCAATCTTCCCGACCTTACGCTGACGTCAAAAGGCAAAAAGGGCGTCTCGCGGGGGAATCTTCTCGTGGGAGGATCGCTGGCTGAGGCATCTTACGAAGTGGATGCCGAGTTGATTCGTTCGGCTCGTCCCATTCCGGGGCAGAAGGGAACACTGCGGCCTTTGAAATCGAATCATCGCATCTATGTGCACCATGGATCGGGGAGAACGCAGGCGCGCGTTTTGTTCCCGGAGGGAAATACCCTGCATCCCGGCGAATCAACGATTGCGCAGCTGCGCTTTGATCATCCGGTGCATAGTCTTGTAGGAGAGCGGATTGTTATTCGCGAGCTTTCGGGAGAGGCCACGATTGCGGGAGGGACCATTCTCGATGCGCATCCTTCGCGGCGGAATTTCAGGGGAGTGGACCGGCAGCTTTTTCTGACCGAGCGGGCGACCGCGCCTGATGATTTACAGCTCTTATTGCGGACGCATTTGGTTCGGGATCATTTCCTGACTGAAGGGAGCTTGGTGCAAGCTTTGCCATTTTCTGTTGCGGAGATTAAGGCGGCCCTGAAGAAGATGACGAAAGCCAATGAGGTGGTGGCTTTGGGCGAGAAGTATCTTTCGTTCGCTCCCTACTGGAAAAGCTTGGTTAAAGAGAGCTCTCAGCTGGTGCAGGAATATCACAAGAAGCATCCGGATCAGATTGGCATGACGACGGAGTTGTTTAAGAAGAGCATGGGAGCTCCGATGGGAATCCCGGGACTGCTCGATGCCTTGTTGATTCAGTTGAGTGAGAAGAATTTCAAAGTGGGAGACAACTTGATCTGCCACAATTCGCACTCGCTGGAACTTCCTCCCGAGTTGGAAACGCCGGCGGCGGAGATTTTGAAGACCCTCGACAATGCCGGGTTGAATCCGCCGCTTCCGGGTGAGCTGCAAGGGACACCGTCGCACACGGCGGCCTATAAGTTTCTGTCGCGTACGAGACAGATTATTCCGCTGGAGCCTAAGGTGACTTTGGGAGGGGAGGTTTTTCAGTCAGCGGTCGCCAAGGTGACGGCTTTTCTCGAGGAGAATGGTCAGGCCACGGTTTCAGAATTGCGACAGGAACTCGATACCTCGCGGAAGGTGATCATGCCGCTGCTGGATCGTCTCGATCGGGATAAGGTCACTATTCGGAATGGTGACTATCGGACCTTGGTGCCTCAGAGTTAGGCCTTTGGCCCATCGGTTTTCTCCGCGAGGCGGCCTTCGAGGGCTTTTTTGAGGAGGGGACGTTGTTTTGCGAGGATGGGCTTGAGTGAAAGGATTGCTCCAGAGCTTTCTTCGGTATCGCGATGGAGTTTGGCCAGAGTGAGGTCTTCGTTGAAATCGGCGTGATCGAGTTCGGTCCAGTAGATCAAGTTGAGGTTTTTCTCGGGCTTGAGGAGTGGGAAAATCTCGACGCCCATCGGGGTAAGGATGATGTAGGCGTGGCGGGTGCAGTGGAGCGCGACTCTGGCGAGGAGCCAGGCTATGACGAGGAAAGGAAGTGGCATCCACCAACGGAAATCCGGGTGGCCCATAAACCAGGTGATGGTGACAAGAAGGGAAAAGGCGAAAGCTACGGTGGCAGCAATAAACATTCCCTGAGCTTGTCCGGCGCGGGTGAAGCGGAGTTCCTTGTGGGGTTCGGCGACTGTTTTTGGGGCGGCCATGTTTAATGAGACTCTCTGGTTTGGAAACAGTTCAGTGTTGGGGAAAATTCTGTCTGCTTGACGTTAGACGTCGATGACCTTGCCGTCGTCGAGTTTCGAGGGAGGGTCGGATTCTTCTTCGGCTTGTGAAGGGAAGCCGGGGGTGACGACCTTGATTTTGCCTTTAAGGCGTGAGGCGAGGGAATTTCGGACGAGGGCCCGGATCGGTGGGATGAGGAGGAGAAAGCCGATGGTATCGGTGAGAAAGCCGGGGGTTAGGAGGACCGCTCCTGCGAGGAGAATCATGAGACCGTCGAGCGCTTCCTTGTGGGGCATGCGCCCTTCGCTGGTGGCCTGCTGGAATTTTGCCATGGCGAGGCGGCCCTGGGATTTGGTCAGGGCAGCGCCGATGATCGCAGTGATAATGATGATTGCGATGGTGTTGGGAAACCCAAGTTGGGCGCCCAGGGTCATGAAGAGGTAGAGCTCGCCGAGGGGGACGAGGATGAAGAGAAGGAGGAGCTTTCCAAACACGATAGCTTCGACAGAATAGTGCGAGTCGCTGGCATTTCCACCACAATTAGTCCATAAAAACAGTGCGGCCAATCTCCCCCCCGAAAGATTGGCCGCCATTGGGGCTTCTTGTAATAAAAAGCCGCAATGTTGGTGGAGCCTACCTTCGGAAATCCGTTTCGCAGAAGTTTTTGCAAAAAAGATGAATTATTTTCACGCGGCGAAAGAAACGGCCAAGCCCCTGGAGGAACTTGACCGTTTATTTCAACCTTCCAGAAAAAAGGATTAGGATGTGGATTTGGGGGGAAGTGCCTTGATCACCTTGTAGCGGGTGGTGTTCACCGCTGCTTCGATCTTGGTTTGGGTGGTTTCATTGGGGTCGAAAGAAATATCTGCTTGTCCATCGAGATGGGAAATGCTGTTGACGTAAATGACGCCTTTCTCTTTGGCGAGGAGGCTGGTGAGAACGTTGGAACAGCTGCTGCATACGAGGCCTTTGATTTTGAAGAAAGCTTTTTGGCCGGTGATGTTGAGGCCGGAAGCGGTGAGGGTCTTTTTGAGGGACGCCTCGGTTACCTTGGCGGGATCGAATTCGATGGAGATGGACTTTGGAGTGATTTGAAGGACCTTGGCTCCCTCGATCCCATTAACAACGGATTGGACTTGCGTAGAGACATCCTCCTTGCTCAGTCCGCCTGCGAGCAGAACGAGACGCTCTTTGGCGGAGAGGCTTCCGCATAGGCAAGTGAGAATTATTGAGAGAAGAGATCGCATGGTTAGGAATAAAGACGCTTAGGGACTGAAAATATTCCTAAAAATCGTTTCCGCGACATATTTTTTGGATGAGTTGTCATCGGCGGGCAGTCTGTCAGGATAACGGCATGATGAATCAAGGGGTTGTCAGGTTAATGGTCGTTTGGATTTTTGTGGTGTTGGGGACCGCTCGGGCGGCGAAGCGGCCGAATATCTTGGTAATTCTCACCGATGACCATCGATACGATGCGATGGGCTTTCTAGGGCATCCTTTTCTGAAGACTCCGAATTTTGACCGATTGGCGGCTGAGGGGGTTCATTTTAAAAATGCCTACGTCACGACCTCGCTGTGCTCGCCGAGCCGGGCCTCGATTCTGACCGGGCTCTACGCGCACAACCATCATGTTGTGGATAATTACAATCCGGTGAGCAAGTCGCTGACTTTTTTTCCCGAGCTTCTGCAGAAGGCCGGATACCAAACGGCCTTCATTGGTAAATGGCACATGGGCGACAGCGAGGAAAAGCAGCGGGGCTTTGATCACTGGATCAGCTTTAAGGGACAGGGAGTCTACGTGCCCGACCCCAAGATGCTCAAAGCGAAAGGACGGTTCGTGCCCCAAGCGATCAACTCCGGCTACAATATTAACGGAAAGAAAGTTCCGCAAAAGGGATATATCACTGACGAGCTGACCGACTTTGCCGAAGAGTGGTTGGAGGCGAAAGACGAGGAGAACCCCTTCCTGCTGTATGTCTCACACAAAGGCGTGCATGCCGATTTTCTTCCGCCGGATCGTCATGCCTTTAAATACGACAAAGTGGATATTCCCACTCCTCCAACGCCCACCGCGAATCCGGATATGTTCCAAGACCCGCCGATGTGGGTGCGCAACCAAAGCAACAGCCGCCACGGTGTGGAGTTTGCATATTACACCGGAGTGGACATGAAGAAATACTATCGTCGCTACTGCGAAGCGCTTCTCGCGGTTGACGATAGTGTGGGTCGTCTTTTGGATAATCTCGAGAAGAGCGGAGAATTGGAGAACACGGTGGTTTTGTATCTCGGCGATAACGGATTTATTTTCGGAGAGCACGGGCTCATCGATAAACGATGTGCCTATGACGAGTCAGTGAAGGTTCCCATGCTGATGCGTTATCCCAAGGCAATCAAAGGCGGAACGACCGTGGAGAAAATTGTCGCCAACATTGATGTCGCTCCTACCTTGTTGGAGGTGGCTGGCTTGAAGGGCACGGGGGAAATGAATGGAGCAAGTTTCTGGCCTCTTGCCAAGGGAGAGAAGCTTGCTGATTGGCGGAAGTATTTGCTCTACGAATATTACTGGGAGCGCAACTACCCGCAGACCCCCACGACCCATGCCGTGATTGGCGAGGACTATAAATACATCCGCTATCACGGGGTGTGGGATGTCGATGAGCTCTACGATCTCAAATCTGATCCCAAAGAGCGGATCAATCTTTTCAATGATTCTACGCAGGCCGCCCGGGTCACCGAAATGAACAAGGCGCTTTTTTCCCTGCTCAAGGAATCAGGCGGCGAGGCAATGCCCTTGATGCCCGATCGGGGGAACAAGTATTTTCACCGCAAGATCAAGGGGACCAAGGGGGCACCCTTCCCGGATAATTTCTACCGGAAGGCTGGCACAACCGGAAAATAAGTGATTTAGGACAAAAAGTCGTAAATCCGAACCTTCGGACGGCCGATGATGGCTTTCTTGCCTTTGATTAAAACCGGGCGCTGGAGGAGCTGCTTGTGTTTGACGAGAATATCGACCACGGCCTTCGGATTGTCGACGTAGTCGTCGGGATCGAGCTCTAGTTTCTTGAATTTCGAATCCTTGCGGACGAGATCTTCGACGGGGTCTTCAAGCGCCTCCACGATCTTGGTGAGCTCGGCTTCGCCCGGTGGTGTTTTAATGTAGACGATGACTTCGTAGTCAACTCCCAGTTCCTTGGCGACCGCCAAGGCATTGTCAGAGGAGCCTCAATGATTGAAATGGTAGATCGTGACTTTGGACATGCGGGGAATTTAGAAGAGAGAAATGAAGGGGCAACTGCAATCTGATTGGATTGCGGGTTTATATGCGTTAAAAAGAATTATGCTTAAAAAATTTTTCCTCCCAGTAGGGTTTGTGATGAGCATTGCTTCGCTTTCAGTGGCGGAAGAAAAAATGGATCTTTATCTGCTCATCGGCCAGTCGAATATGGCGGGCCGTGCGCCGATTTTGAAGAAAGATGAAGGAGTCATCGAGAGGTGTTTTCTTTTGAATGGTGAAGACAAATTTGAGCCTGCAAAAAATCCCCTCAATCGATACTCTACAATTCGGAAAGGGTTGAACATGCAGAAGATGAATCCGGGCTATTCATTTTCAAAAGCGATGCTTAAAGAGGATTCCAGGATGACGATTGGTCTCGTGGTGAATGCCAAAGGAGGATCGAGTATCAAGGAGTGGGTGCGTGACGCTAAATTTTATCAAGAGGCTCTTCGCCGGATGAAGACGGCGATGGGAAAAGGAAAGCTCAAAGGGGTGCTTTGGCATCAGGGTGAGACCGATCACAAGGACCCCGAGTATCTCGATAAGTTGAAAGAGCTGGTGAAAAATTTGCGCAAGGATTTGAAGTTGCCCAAGTTGCCCTTTGTCGCGGGGCAGGTGAACAATGCTAAGGAGGTGAATGATCAAATCGCGAGGCTGTCATCGGAAGTTCCCCACACCGGAGTGGTCAAGTCGGAGGGCCTGACGGCGATGGACCGGTGGCATTTCGATACCAAGAGTATTAAGATTCTTGGTGAGCGATACGCGGCGGAAATGTTGAAGATTCAACGAGGGCAATGAATCGGCGGCCACTTAAAGTGGGACAATTGACTCCCAACTCAAAGTAGCCTTGCCCTTGTCGGGAGTCTGGTTTACCTCGCTCCCGACATGAGGAAGCCCATTATCGCCGCCAACTGGAAGCTGAACAAAGGACCATCGGACACCGAGGACTTTATCCAAAGTTTTGAGAGTAAACTCAACGACCTCCCCAAAGGCGTCGATATCGTATTGGCGCCTCCCTACATTTCTCTTCCGAAAGCGACTGAGCTTCTGGCGCATTCACGAGTTCGTGTCTCGGCCCAGAATATGAGCGAGCAAGATAGTGGCGCTTACACCGGCGAGATCAGTGCGCTTATGTTGAAGGAGGTTTTCGTGAACTATGTCATCCTGGGGCACTCCGAACGTCGTGCGATTTATGGCGAGAGCGATGCCCTTATAAACGCGAAAGTTCTCAAAGCACATGATCTGGAATTAAAGCCGATCTTCTGTATCGGTGAAACTTTGCAAGAGCGTGAAGATGGAAAGCTTGAAGATGTTTTGCGCACTCAAATCACCGAAGGTCTCAAGGATGTTTCTGAAAAACAGATGCTTGATACGGTGATTGCTTACGAGCCTGTTTGGGCTATCGGAACCGGAGTGACGGCTTCGCCTCAACAGGCACAGGATGCCCACGAATTTGTGCGTTCTGTTCTCACTGACCTCTACGGAGTTTCCGTCTCCGAAAAAGTGCGTATTCAGTATGGTGGATCGGTTAAGCCCGATAACGCTAAGGAGCTCCTCGGTCAAAAAGACATCGATGGAGCACTCGTGGGTGGAGCCGGACTGGAAGTGTCCAGCTTTGCCGAGATCATCCGTAACGGAGTTGGAGAGTAGGCACGTCATGGAACGTGCGGTTTTTGGAACCAGAACCGGCGAAGTGCTCGTGGGTTACGGTCCTTTTACCGCACAGCCCGAGGCTCCTTCGGCGGGAGTGGCGTTTTATAAGAACAATTTTTCGCTTAGTCAGGAAAAGCCCTGGCTGATTCCGGACCACGTTGAGGTGCTTGAGTCCGTAAAGGAATCCCGCCCAGCTGAGATAAGCTGGGAGGAAGCCGACGCGGAACCATTTGCCGAAGTCTTTCGGGAGGTTTCATCCGCGATTTCGCAGGGAGTGATCGAAAAGTCGGTGCCTGTGGTTACGGTGAGCGGGCAGGGGGAAGTGTCACCGGATGCTCTTCTTGGACGATTGCTGAATCTTCCGGCCAATTTGCGACCTTATGGCTGGATTGGCGAAGATGAGGGGTTCTTGGGAGCCACCCCCGAGGTGCTATTCCGATATTTCGATGGGCGGATCTACACCATGGCGCTGGCTGGAACGGCGGGGAGGGATGAGAGCGCCTTGTTTGCGATTGATGATAAAGAAATCCGCGAACATGAGTTTGTGGCACAGACCTTGATTGCGAAGCTCTCGGATCTGGGAATGGTGACCCGTCAGGAGCGGGGGATTTTGGATCTGGGCGAATTGATCCATTTTCAAACGCTCATCAAAGTGGAGCTTTATCGCTACGAGTTGATACAAACGTTGATTGATCGCCTTCATCCGACGCCTGCACTGGGGCCGTTACCCCGCACGCAGGAGACGATGTCCTTATTGAATGATTGGCGGAAACGATTGGGCTGTCCGCCGGAATTTGGGGCTCCCTTTGGATTATATCGTGATGGCGATTTCGAAGCGCTGGTCGCGATTCGCATGACAGCCTGGAAGGGGGATCAATTTCAATTGCCAAGTGGTTGCGGCGTGATTCAGGAATCGCGCCTGATAAGCGAATGGCGCGAACTTGCATTGAAACGTGCGGCGGTGAAAAAGCTCTTTTCCTAAGATGAATTTCTCGGCCTTGGTATGTCTTGGGGAATTGTTAGATGAGGTGGCTCATCTTGTGATTTGCGATGAGGAATCTGCGCTCGTTGAAGTCATCGCAATGAGGAAGGGAAATGAATTGCTCGATGCCTTTCCGCTCCCGATAGAGGTGCAATGCGCGGCTGTTGAAGTGGCGCAGAAGTTTTCAATGGAGCCCAACTGGTTGAACATCAAGACGGCCGGCCGATTGGAGTTGGATCAGTTGCCAGAAGATTTTTGGGAGGGCGTTGAAGAGCGCCCGGTTGGTGAGAATCTTACCGTGACCTTTTTGGGTCGGGCCGGGAGAAAATATCTTCATTTCTATCGGGCGGTGCGGGAAGAAGGGAAAGGTGACTTGGATGATTTGAAGCGTCTCGCCTTGAAGCCGCCGGAGTTGGCGCAAGTCACGCAGTGGATCCGGGTCGAAGGGCTTTTTGATCACCGGAGTGGTGAGACAATTATGAAAATTCTCACTGAATTGGGTTCGTAGAAAATAGTCATGCCGTCGATTGTCTCCTATCTTGAAATGAAATCCCGGAAGGAATTCTCTCCGGTGGATGCGCCAGCCGGGTTTGAGGTGAGGAAAGTGGATGCGCCAGATGGTTCGGTGAATCAGAGAATGTATCGTGAGGTCGGTGGTGATTGGGATTGGACGGATCGTTTGGTTTGGAGTGAGGAACAGTGGAAAGCGTTTGCGGTGCAGGAGGGGTTGGAAACCTGGCTGGCCTATTGGGAGGGAGAAGTGGCGGGATACTTTGAGTTGGAAGTGCAGGATGGTGGTGATGTTGAGATTGCCCTTTTTGGTTTGCTGCCACAGATGTTTGGAAAAGGGCTGGGGTCGGCAATGTTGAGTTTTGCCGTAGCGCAGGCCTGGTCGCGGACGAACACGACGCGGGTGTGGCTTCATACCTGCACCGAAGATCATCCGCACGCCTTGGCGAATTACCAGAAGCGGGGCTTTCGTTTGTTCAAGACGGTAGAAGAATAGCCGAGGGCTTTACATGTTGCGGCACTCCTTCAGGGTCTCCGGCCATGGCTGATCTCGATCCCAGTGTCATCTCTGATCCCTCTGATAGTAGCGAGGTTTTGGATGTCTTTCTCGAGTATCTTATCGAGGCGGGGATTGAGCCCTATGATCATCAGGAAGAGGCGATTTTGGAATTGTTCGAAGGGAAGAATGTCATTCTCAATACGCCGACTGGTTCGGGGAAATCCCTCGTGGCGCTGGCTTTGCACTTTCGCGCCATTTGCCAGAAGCGGCGATCCTTTTACACCGTGCCAATCAAGGCCTTGGCGAATGAGAAGTTTCTCTCACTTTGCGAAACCTTCGGCGCGGACAATGTCGGCATGATCACCGGCGACGCCACCGTGAATGCCGGGGCGCCGGTAATATGCTGCACCGCGGAGATTCTCTCGAACCTGGCGCTCCGTGAAGGGTCAAATGCTCAGGTCGATGAGGTGATCATGGACGAGTTTCATTACTACTCCGATCATGAACGTGGGGTAGCGTGGCAGGTGCCATTGCTGACGATGCCACAGGCGCGATTTTTGTTAATGTCGGCGACACTGGGAGAGACTGAGTTTTTTCAGAGGGAGATCACGGACCTCACCGGAGCGGAAACAGTTTTGGTGAAGTCGGAGGACCGGCCAGTGCCTTTGGAGTTCGAATACAGCACGACGGCGCTGGAAGACAAAGTAGAAGAGCTTGTGGAGTCTGGCCGGGCGCCGATTTATCTGGTTCATTTCACGCAACTTGCTTGTGCGCGGACGGCGCAGAATTTGATGAGTCGTAATTTTTGCACCAAGGGCGAGAAAGCGGAAATTGCGAAGGTGTTGGAAGATGCCGATTTCAAAAGTCCCTATGGTAAGGAGGTAAAGAAGCTCCTTAGGCATGGCCTTGGAATTCACCATGCCGGACTCTTGCCGAAGTATCGTGTCCTGGTCGAGAAGTTGGCGCAGCGCGGATTGATGAAGGTGATCTGCGGAACGGATACTTTGGGCGTGGGAGTGAATGTTCCCATTACGACTGTTCTGTTCACCCAGCTTTTCAAATACGGTGGGCAGACTACCAAGATCCTCGCGGTGCGTGACTTTCGTCAGATCAGCGGACGAGCCGGGAGGCGGGGCTTTGACGAGATAGGATACGTCGTGGCGCAGGCTCCGGAATATGTCATTGAGAATATCAAAGCCGAGGAAAAGGCGGCGGCGAAGGGGAAGAAGAGCAAGGCTCAAAAGAAGCGTCCACCGGAGAAGGGGTTTGTGAATTGGGATGAGAAAACCTTTCTTAAATTACAGACCGCACCGCCGGAGAAGCTCACATCGAGTTTTAATCTCCGCCATGGCACTTTGCTTAATGTGCTTTCACGTGAGCATGAAGATGGTTGTGCCGAGTTGAGGCGACTGATCGGGGTTTGTCATGAGACATCGGTGAGGAAGAAAGGATTGCGGAAGAAAGCCTTCGCGCTTTTTAAGGGTCTGGTCGAAGGAAAAGTGCTTACGATCATTCCAAAGGAGGAACGTGCTGGGCCAGCTAAAGTGAAGTTGAATGTCGAACTGCAGGACGATTTCACGATGAATCAGGCTCTTGGGCTTTACTTGATCGAGACTGTTTTAAAACTTGATCCCGAGGAACCGAAATACGTCTTGAACATACTCTCGTTGATTGAAGCAATTGTCGAGGATCCCACTGCGGTGCTTCGCAAGCAAACCGATAAAATCAAGACGGCCTTGATGGCGCAGTTGAAAGAAGAAGGGATGGATTACGAGGATCGTCTGGAGGCTCTGGATGAGGTCGAGCATCCGAAGCCAGGGAAGGATTTTATCTACGCAACCTACAATGAGTTTGTTTTGGCAAACCCTTGGGCGAAAGAGGCGGGAGTGCGGCCGAAATCGATCGTGAGGGAAATGGTGGAAGACTGGACTTCCTTCGAAGACTACGTGAAGTCTTATCAACTCGAGCGAAGCGAGGCTGTGCTGCTGCGTCACCTGTCGGAGGTCTACAAAGTCCTCGTGCAAACCGTTCCCCCGACAGCGAAGACCCAAGAGGTCGCCGAAGCCGAAGAGTTTCTGAGCGGGATGATCAGGCAGATTGATTCCAGCTTGATTGATGAATGGGAGAAATTGCGGGAGATGGAGAATTCATGAGGCTTGGGGATACCGTGTTGTTGAATAGGTTCTTGAGCAAAAAGGAATTATTGGGGACAGGGTTTGAATTGATGGAGCAGGGCTCTGGTCCAATAGTAAAACTTTCTGCTGCTATTTTATTCGTTGAAACTGAAGCTTGCTTGCTTGGGGGGAGTTGGGAAACTTGGGGGTGATGAATCGACGTCAGTTTATTGGGAGTTCGTTGGGGGCTTCGGCCGGGGTTGCCTTGGCGGATGAGGTCAAGAATCCTCTTCTTTTGGGGTATGATAATTTCGCGGTGCGTGCGATGGGATGGAAGGCCAAGGAGTTGATTGACTACGCGGTGAAGCTGAAGGTCGATACGGTGTTTATTACCGATCTCGACGCCTTTGAGACTCTGGACCTGAAGGCGCTGGGCGGTATTAAGAAGTATGCCGACGACAAAGGGATGAAGATTTTTCTGGGAACATGGAGTATTTGTCCGTCCTCGGTTTCCTTCAAAGACAAGTGGGGGACGGCCGACGAGCATTTGCAGTTAGGTCTTCGTGCGGCCAAGGCCTTGGGCTCTTCGGTTTTGAGAGTGGTGCTCGGAAATAGCCGGGATCGCCAGACCGAAGGCGGGATTGAAGCGCGTATCGATGACACGGTTAAAGTGCTGAAGAGAAACAAGAGTTTGTGCCAGGATCTGGGAGTGAAAGTGGCAATGGAGAATCATGCCGGCGACATGCATTCGCTGGAGGTGAAGAGCTTAGTCGAAAAGGCCGGGTCGGATTTTGTAGGTGTGAACTTGGATGCCGGGAATGCGGTGTGGACGTTCGAAACTCCGCTCGAGAATCTTGAGAATCTTGGAAAGTATACCCTGACGACGAGCCTTCGTGATTCCCGGATTTGGGAAAGCGAGAAAGGCGTGACCGTGCAGTGGACTGCGATGGGCGAAGGGATGGTGGATTGGAAAACTTACTTCAAGCGATTCGCTGAGCTGTGTCCCAATGCGCCGGTGCAGATCGAAACAATTTCGGGATTCAATAAGGAGTTCGCGATTGAGGACGAGGAGATGTGGAAGAAGTGGGGCAAGAAGCCTGCGAGTCTGGAGGCCTTCAAGAAGTGGGCCGTCGGCGGTAGGAAGAAGGCTCCCTTCAAAGGGAAGTCGAAGGAGGAAACCCAGAAGTATCAGTTGGGTGACATCGAGCGAAGTATCGCCTATTGCAAGAAGATCGGTCTGGGTAAGAAGAAATGAAATGGTTCACGTTAATCATGATAACTCTGGGGTGTCTTGCCCGGGCGGAGGAGGTCTCTTCGGTGGTGATTGGGCGGAAGATTTTCATGGATACCAATCTGTCCCAGCCGGTCGGGCAGGGATGTGTGTCCTGTCATGATCCGAAGGCGGCCTTTGCGGATTCGCGTCGGGTGTCGCCGGGAGCGGTGAAAGGGCGGAAAGGCCGACGGAATGCGCCGACCTTAATGTATGCCGCGCTCATTCCGCCGATAGCGGCGGAGGATTTTTATGATGAGGAAGGGGAGTTGATTTATGTTCTGGAGGGAGGCTTGTTCCTTGATGGCCGGGCGCACAATCAGTTCGAGCAAGTGCAGATGCCTTTCTTTAATAAGAATGAAATGAACCTGTCCGGCCCGGCTGATTTGGCAGACCGGATTCGTAAATCGGAATATGCCTCGGATTTCAAGAAGTTGGTTGGCGGGAAGGTCTGGGGGGATGACGGAAAGTTGGTGGGTCAGGTGTATCATTCACTGGTAGCCTTTTTGCGTGAGCCTATGTTTCGTCCTTTCAATGCGCGGATTGATGATTTCTGGAAAGGAGATGTGAAGGCGCTTAATGACTCCGAATTGCGGGGTCTTGCGCTTTTTCAAAGCAAGGCGGGCTGCGCGCAGTGCCATCCCCTCGGGGTGGGAAGCTGGCCGGAACCGCTTTTGAGTGACTTTGGGTATGATAATCTCGGCGCGCCTTCGCTCGGAGAAAAGGATCCGGGCCTCGGAGGGGTTTCGGGCCGGAAAAACGAGATGGGCCAATTCCGCTCACCGACTTTGCGGAATATCGCCTTGACTGCGCCTTATCTGCACAATGGTTCGATCAAGACGCTGAAAGAGGTGATCGAGTTTTATAACAAACGCGATGTCGAGCCGGAGCGCTGGGGTAAGCCCGACTTTCCCGAGACAGTGAATCACGACGATATGGGGGATTTGAAGCTGACGGATCAGGAGGTTGATGACCTGGTGGCCCTGATGCACACCTTTACTGATAAGAATCTCTTGGAGATGAAAGAGGGCGATGAGCTTCCAAAGGCACCAGAGGGAGTGCCTTCGACGGAGTCGCGGAGGGCCTTTTTCCAGAATCGGCCACGGCTGGTCGATCCCAAGGCGAAACAGCGGGTGCCGGAGGAGAAGATACAGGAGTGAGGTCGAGGAGGGTCAAATCAAGGTGGTTACAGGGCTGGAGGGAGAAATTCGGCTCAAAATGAATGGTTCTAAAAATTTGTAACTTTGCGGCTCTTTTCAGATTGACTCCGAGGGGGTCACGAGATGAACATAATGGGCAACTCCGGTATGGTTTAGTGCTCGTCCGGTTCAATCAGCTTTTCCAACCCCAAAAAATGCTAATGAAAATAACAACAAAAGCCCTATCGTTTGTCGCGCTTGCAGCTTGCTCTGCATCGGCAGCGACGATCACTTGGGACACGGCGGTGATCAATACCACGGCTGCGGATATCATCACAGACGGTTCGCTACATATCGCTGTTGACGCTGCAAGTAGCAACGACAATACAATCAACGGTGTCACTTTCGCTGGAGGAAATCCGCTGATTCAGAATGCCGAAGGCAGTTTCTGGACAGACGGGGGTGTCACAACAGGTGATGCTGGTTTGGACGATTTGCTGAACAGTCATTCCTATGCTGGAGGAACTCCATCGTTGGCATCCTTCGATATTAATAGCTTAACCGTCGGCGACTCCTATGCGATTCAGATCATTGCGGTTGGGGATACCCGTGGTTGCTGTGCGGGCCGGACGCAGAACTATGACGGTGGTGGAGGGATCAGTGCTGATCTTACCCGTTCTGATCCAGCTTCGGTTGTCGGGTTTTTTGTGGCAGATGGCGTCACCCAAACGATCACTGTGAACGGATCACAAGACGGTGGCCTTTCGGGCTACCAAGTGCGAAATGTGACGATTCCCGAGCCAAGCTCAGCCCTGCTTTCGCTGGTTGGACTTCTTGGATTGACGGCTCGCCGTCGCCGATAGCCTTTCTGAAATTTGCAAACCGTGGTGCTTTGAATGGCACCGCGGTTTTTTGTGCCATCGTTCTACTGCTGGGTCGCCATGAGTCTGACGAAGGCTTGGGTCTTGATGCTCATGGGCGAGGCGCTGCGGTAAGAGACGGTGGCGGTGCCATCGAGGTTGTCGCTTTCGGAGAGGAAGACCAACTCGGTTTCGGTATCCCAGGTGACCAGGTCGTATGAGAGTTGTGGAATCAGGGTCGCGGCATTTTGCGTGTAGAGGTTTCTCTCGAAGGTGATCACGTAATAGTCATCGGTTTCTTCGCCTACGGTGAGTGAGGTGGGGGAGGCGTCGATTTTTGTCTGCGCATCTCCAAAGATGAGGTCGCTGGTTCCGAGGGCGTATTCGAAAAGGGCGGAATAGCGATCGCCGTCACTGTCTGCGGTGCTGTTACCGACAAAGCCGGCTTCGGTTTCTGATCCCGGAGCTCCATTGGGATTGTTGGAGCCGATCCAACTGGCAGCGAGGCCGTGATCCGGGATGGGTAATGCCGGGGATTTCAGCACGAGGGTAAACGAACTGCCGTCGGCGAGAGGCCAGGGGAGATCGTCGTCGTAGCTGAAGTTGTGGATGGCGATATCATTTGCATCGAGGAGGAGGAGTTGTTCGCCCTCGTTGGCGAGGCGTCCGCTGTAGTCATTGCCGCCGAGAACATCGTTGGCGATATTGATAGTGCCTGAGAGTCCGGGATAGCGGGCGTCGAAGGCGGCTTTATTTTTCACTAGAACCAGACGTGCTCCGGGAGCAATCAGGGTGTTGTCGGCGAAGGCGAAGGTGATCCCGAGGGTAAAGCGGACATTGGTTAGATCGATGGTCGACGTGCTGACGTTCATGAGTTCGATAAACTCGTAGTCATCGCGATCGGTCGAGATCGCCAGTTCTCCTGGAGTGGATGGCTCACCGGGGTGATAGTTTATTTCGGAGATGACCAGGTTGCTAGCGTCAGCTGGCACGGTATCCGGAGTGAAGAATGCGGTATTGAGGGCACTCCATTCTCCGGTGGCGCTATTGTGAGAACGAGAGAAGAGCCAGCCGGGTTCGGTGAGAGAGAGAGGGTCTGATGAGTGGGTGTCACCACCGCCCACGCCGGGAGGGAAGCCGGTGAGGTCGAGATCGAAGCTGATGTCCGAACTGCTAGAAGAGGCTTGGTGAATTTCGACGGCAATAGTGTTGGTGCCGCTGACGAAGGTGTTCGGGGACAAGCTGATTGAATCTGTGTCGTTATCATCACTGGTAGTTCCAGCGTATTCATCGAAGGAGGGATTGTTTCCCAGGTTCTGACCATCGACGCGGTTGCCGTTGACATAGACGACAATGCCATCGTCGTAGACATAATTTAGAGTGAAGGTTTCAAAGACGGAAGGGTCGGCGATATTGATGGTGGTGCGGAAATAGGTGGTGGCATTTTTTTGATCTCCATTTGTAGCGGGATCGACATCGATAAAATCGACCTCGGTGGTTTCATCACCATCACCATATCCCAGGGGAGAAGCTCCGGAATCCCATGAGGCATCATTGAATCCTACTCCCCGCCAGGCGGTGCCTTGGTCGGAACCGTCGTCGAGGTAACTCCAAGTGTGGCCGCTTTCAATATAGCGGGTGGTGGTGGGGCCCCCGCCTCCACCGCCGTCACCCAAGGTGACCAAGGTGGCAGAGGGATTAATTCCTCCGCCGACAAGGCGTGGGTCGAGGGAGTGTGCGTAGTCGGTGAGGTCATTGTCACCATCTCCGAAGATGTAGTAGACTTTGTCTACGGTGGTCGGGGTGATGAAGGAAGGACCGGAGCCGGAAGGGATGGAGCCACCATGCTGACTGTAGGTCGGTGCGGCAAGATCAGGGTAGAGGTTGGCCGCGCGGAGGCTGCTTAAGAAGAGATCCGGCCGCTCGGGGAACCAGTCACTGACGATGCGATTGTATTCGCCCTCCCAGTCGCTGAGGGATCGGTTGCCGCCATGTTGATCTCCCCAGCGTGCCGCTTCGGGGTTAAGAATGCTCCGGTGATCGGCGGTGACTTCTTCGTAGCGGGCCAGGGCCGCGGCGGGAGTGAGGGGGCCGTTGTTGAAAAAGGCGCGGTGGACCCGGTCACCAAAGCGGAGACGAAATTCAGGGCTATCTTGTAGCCGGTCATTGGCGGCGGCGATGCCGCTGTAGTTGGTAATGCGGTTGTAGTTTGTGTTGGAACGAAGGAAGAGGGACCATTCGGAATCCCACATGAAGTACTTGTAGCCGTGACGGGGAGCCTGGGACTGAATGCCGCCGTAGTAGTTTTTGTTGGGCCAGTCGCTGTTGCCGCCATACCAGTTGGTGATGAAGTAATCGGCATTGTTGGAAGGATCACACCAGACGGGGAAGCTGGCATTACGTGTGCCGTCGGGATTAAACCCGCAGGCTTTTAAGAAAGCGGCGTCGCGTTGAACGTTGGTGCCGGAAATCTCATTGACGGCAGAGCGGAGGCTATTCCAGTTATTGAGATTGGCAGAGCTGTTAATGGGAGTGCCTGAATTTTGACCTTCCCATTCTTCGCGAACGGCATCTTCGATATAGCTCTCGGCGAAGCCTGAATCGGGACGCTCAACAACGTTGTAGAGCCCCCAATACACGCCGTTGATATAGAGGTGAAGGTAGCGTCCGCGTGGGGCTGGCTGGCCAAGGGCGAGCTGGGTGCGGCGACCAAATTCATCGCGAGCGTATTGCGGTTGGCTTCCCGCGCCGGACCATTGCCAGCCGTCGTTTGATTCCATGCGGAAAACAAGAGTTTGGAATTCCCGGGCGACTCCTGGTTCGGTGCCGAAGAGAGGGAACTTGAGCGATCCAGGACCATCTGTGGGTTGGTTGCTGGTGCCGTATTCCGATTTGAAGAGAACGCGGAAGGACTTCTTGCGAGTGAGGCCAAAGCTGCGGAAGGCGCCGCCTTGGATTCTGATGGCGCAGTTTTGTTGGAAGTTGCTTTCTCCGGTAGGGTCGTCGGGATCAACGAGTTCGAGAGATGTTTTGCGCTCCCATGAGGAGCCGGATGAACCAGGATTGGAGTAGATTCCGGAGGAGCCGAACATGTCGTCAACATCCATCGCGATCGAAAGGCTGGGGACAGTGGTGAGGTCATCCTCCATGGTGGGGTGTGTAGCGGGGTTGGCATTGGAATTGTTGTTCATGCCGTAGTAGGAGCCTTGTCCGCCCCAGCTTGAGGGCAGACCGTAGAGGCTCTGCGTGTTGGCGTTCGTTTGATCGAGCACCGTGCTGGGGATGATGTAGGTGTGGGTGTCGGTGTTAGTCGAGACGTAGCCGGAGCGATAGCCGATGGCCTTGACGGCCATGGTGCGGTTGACCGTGATCGGGCCGGTGTAAATTGTGCCGCTGGTTTCGCTGGGCCAGCTTCCGTCGGTAGTGTAACGGATGGAGGCGCCGGGAGTGGCGGTTGAGATGGTGAGTGAGAAGGGGCTTCCGAAAATTCCGCGGGAGACGCTGAAGTTGGTGTCGGCGACAAATCCCGAGACGCCATTTCCGCTTGCGTTGGATCCATCAGGAGTGGGATTGAGAAGAAAGCCCACCTGAAGAGGATCGCCGAAGAAGCCATAAGAGATGTTTCCTTTTTGGTCGGGGTAGTCTGTGGTGTCGGTGCCAAATTCCGAAAGGACAGTGGTGCCATCCGGGCTGACGAGAGCAAGGTATTCCCCATTGGCGGAGAGTTTGAAGGTGGTGTGGAGTTCGTCGCCATTGGTGGGGCGGCGATCCTTACCGGAGGCGAAGATGAGAAGGTAGCCGTTCCCGGAAATCGAGATGTTTGGGAATTGCCACTTATTGAGCTGGTCCGGGTCATCGGTGAGGTAGTATCCACTGAGGCTGATCGATCCTCCGTCGGGATTGTGAAGTTCGACCCAGTCCGAGGTTTCGCCATCTTCGTCCTGAAGGCTGGAGGCGTTGGGGTTGGCGAGGAATTCGTTAATGCGAAGTGAGTTTCCCACGACGGTGAGCGAGAAGGTTTGCTCAATGGACAGCCCGGAGAGATCGGTACTGCGGACGCGGAAATTGAGAGTAGAACCGAGGCCGGGTAAGGCGGCGGCGGTTTGGAGGGTGTTACCGGAGATCGTGAAGGAGGCATTGTCGGTATCCCCTGCACCGGAGACAAGCTGATAGCTATGAGCGTCGGCGGTATTGGGGTCCTCGGTGGCGAAATCGGCGACGGTTGATCCGGAAGGAGTGCCGAGGAGAACGGTATTTGAGGGGAAGGAGAGCGCGGTGGGCGCCATGGCCGCTTCGACACTGAGGGTGAACGTTTCTTCGTAAGTAAGAGTGTCGGTGTCGGTCGTGCGGAGACGGATCGAGTAGCTCGCACCGAAGCTACCGAGAGCGGAATCGGCACGGAGCTCATCACCGTTGGCGATGGTGAAGAGGTTGTTGTCGGGGAAGTTTCCGGTGTCGACGAAGCTATAGGTATGGTCGTTGTCACCGTTGGGGTCGGAAGTAGTTAGCGTTCCGACGAGGGTGCCTGCAGCAGAGTCTGGTGCGAGGTCGGTATTGCTCAGTGCGATATCGGTGGGCGGCTGGGGAGTGGGTGGTGCGGTGGCGCGGAGAATGTAGGCGCTGAGACCGGGATCCACTCCGTTGTTGACTCCGCCGAGGAGGTTGATCGTTTGGGTGGTGCCGCCGGCCGTGAAGGTCCCGATGACCGAGCCTACTCCGCTGCGGGAGAAATCGCTGCTAATATTCTCGGGTGATTCGTCGTCGCCGGCCCGTTGATTCCGGGAGGAACAACAACCCCGGGTGTCGGCTGCCCCAATGAGTTGAATTTGATAGTCTGCACCTCCGGTGAGTCCGGTAAGTTGGAAAGTCCATCCACCTCCGGCATAGGAGTGGCTGTTGAGGACGGTGTTGAGTTGGGGATTGCCAGAGTCGCCTCCTCCTCCAGTGAAAAAAGTTCCCGTGCTGGTATTGTTGGGAGCGATTGCCTCGGCTGCAAAGACGATGTTTTCTCCACCGATGTTTACGGTTGTGCTGTCTCCGCCGCTTGTCGCGTTGACTGCTTTGACGAGAGTTCCGTTGGTATCCACCTGATTGGCATTGGTAAGATTGAAGGTGGGTTGCCAGGCGATTTCAGCGGCAGATAGTAATAAGGCGCTGGAGATCAAAGAGGCGATGAGAACCAGTGAAAGGTGGCGCCGATAGAGTTTTTTCATGATGGCAAAAGAGAAAATCAGCCCTCTTCAGGAGAGGGCTGATTGGTTGATTTTGAAAAAAGGAGGTGAAAACCGTAATTAGTTTTCGACGACCTTGAAGAATTGTTGGTCAGACCCGGGGTTGGGATTCGGGAATTCATAGGTGGTGAGATCTCCGCCGGAAGGAACGGAATCGTTTACATCAGCATCGAAGACACCTAGGTCGGTGTTCGTGAAGACAGTGTAGGTCCTCCCAGGCTTGGAGGTCCAAACGAGGGTCACTCGATTCGTGTCTGTATTGTAACTGATGTCCGTGACTTTCAGCGGAGTGGTGCCGGCGTCGCCGAAGTACTCGATTTCACCCAGAGCGTGCTGCGTGCCATTGCCTGTGGTGTTGACCTGATAACGGATAAACTTGTAGCTTACTGCTGGTGTTTCCAGGAGAAAGAGGGCGGTTTGATTACGGGCAGTCCAAATTGCCGGGTTCGTGCTGCGATAAATTGGGGTGAAATCTACACCGTCGTCAGATCCCTGAATTTCCCATTCGACTGGGTCACGAAGCGGAGAGTCGTTGCTGGAAGTCAGGGTAAAGTGAGTGATGGAGATGGGATCTTCGAATTCTACCGTGAGGTCCTGAGGCGGAGCGTCGCAGCACCATTTGAAGTGGCCTCCTCCGACATTGTTGTCGAAGACATCGAAGGCTCCTTCGTTCAAGCCACCCGCAGTCGCATCGGTGAAGAAGGATTTCGAACTGGAAGTGATGCTGACCCAGTTGAAGTTGGTGCCGGCAGTGCCTTCGGTATCAATGCCGTCGTTTTCAGGGTCGGTCAAGTCGCCTCCAAGAAGTCCAGGGAGGAAAGAGACTTCGGGAAGAGCGGTGAAGCTACCTGGGTCGGTGGGGTCTGAGTTGTTGGTGATTTCAAATCCGTCGCTGCGGAGGTCTTCATCAGTATCTCGGAGATGTGGATTGGTGCCAGTTTGGGTGGCGTTTAGAAAGGGAAGGTCGGGATTTTCCGCACCGTCGAGAAGCCCGTCGTTATCGGTGTCATTGTCGAGAGGATTTGTTCCGGTATTGGTCGCACTCACCCAAGCTCCAGTGTTGGTTTCGACACCGTCGAGGTAGCCATCATCGTCGGAGTCGTCGTCGGCAATGTCGGTGCCATTGGCGAGTTCGCTGCCGTTGGTAGAACCATCAGAGTCGAAGTCCTCATCCCCGTCGAGGATCAGGTTGCCGTCTGTATCATCGTCGTTTGGATTGTAGCCAATACCAACTTCCACGTCGTCGGGAAGGTTATCGCTATCAGTATCGGTAACGTTGGGGTCGGAGCCCGTTTGGTTTTCATCGACGAAGGGAAGGTCGGGATTTTCGACGCCATCGGAGAGGCTGTCGCCATCGGAATCTCCAATGAGAGGATGGGTGCCGGTGTCTGAGGTGCCATTCCAGATTCCGGTGTTTGTTTCGTCACCATCCAGAAGGGTGTCATCATCGGTGTCTTCGTCTGCAGGATCGGTCCCGGCAGTCTGTTCTCCAAGGTTGTCGAGGCCGTCATTGTCTTCGTCTTCGTCACCATCGAGGATCAGATCCCCGTCGGAGTCATTGCTGTTGGGATTTAGGCCGTGAATATTTTCCCAGCTGTTGGTGAGTCCGTCCAAATCGTTGTCCTCGGAATCGGGAAGTTCGATCACTACGATCCCGGAAAACCCGGCGTCGCTGTTGCCCGTTAAGCCGCCAAGAGATCTCCAGAGGATGTTTTGGTCAACGGCGTCGGCAGTGAAGGTTCCTAAAACGCTGGCAAAGTCGCCTCGCGGCATTTCAATTCCAGTGTTGTAGTTTCCCAAGCCGTCATCGGGTTCGTAGGTACGGCCTGCGCAGCAGCCCCGCGCGTCGGCGACTCCGATGAGCTGCACTTGGTAATTTGTTCCTGCTTGCAGACCATTGATGGTCAGGGTGATTTCAGTAGGGCTCCCTTGGTTATAGGCATGGCTGTCGAGAAGGGTGTCTAAATCGGCATCGCCCGTAGCTCCCGTGAAGAAATTGGTCCCGTGAGTCGGTCCAGTGGTCATGCTGGTGAGAATATTTCCGGTCCCTGCCGCTGCTGAGATTGTGAAGGTGATGCCGTTGATCGTGAGATCGTCTCCCGCACCTGCCCCCGTGGCACTGTTGAAGTCGAGTGCCTCGTGAATGATACTTCCCGGGGGATTCGAAATGTCTTCCGGAGCGGCGATTGAGAAGGCTGTGCCCCAAGTGATTTGGGAGCCCTGGGTTGTTGCAGGCAGTGCTGCCAAGAGCCCGAGTGAGAGGATTTTATGTCGAGTGTTTTTCATGGCGGGAATGATAAGAAAACACCATTGTGGCCATCTCGCAAGATGGAACTCAAGTGACCAGGGTTTTCTTATAGTCAAGATCGCAACGAAATAGAGCTGTCTGACAGCGGGTGAGTTTCTGGCTTATCCAGTTGTCGGGAAGGATTGTTGCGCCTTTTCCCGATCAGTTTCCGATACAAAATAGATGCTCCTTTCCCCGGAGAAACCACTGGCCGTTGACGATTACGGGGGAGGTGGAGAGGTCTTCACCAAGAGACATTTGGGAGGTTTGTTTGTATTCCGCGCCGGGTTTGACAACCGTGATGATACCCTTTTCGGACCCAAAAATAACGTGGTCTTGCATTACGACGAGAGAGGCGGAGTGTTCGCGGCCGATCTTTTGTTTCCAAAGCCGTTCGCCTTTTTGGGCCTTGTAACAAGAGCCGGTTCCTTTGTCGGAGACCACGAGG
This sequence comes from bacterium, assembly GCA_018222765.1. Taxonomy (GTDB): domain Bacteria; phylum Verrucomicrobiota; class Verrucomicrobiia; order Verrucomicrobiales; family Akkermansiaceae; genus SW10. The sequence goes on from JAAEZT010000004.1 coordinate 95,877, forward strand.
TAGTAGCCATTGGTGACGACGGGGCTGGGGACGTAGGAAGGGTCTTTGCGAGTGTGCCAGACAACGTGGGTGTCGGTGACATTGCCGCTGCCGGTTGGATCAATGGCCATCATGTGGAGGGTCGGAAAGCCGCAGGTCATGTAGATGTATTTCCCGTCGTAAACCGGGGAGGCGACGTATTGATCGGTGGGCCCGTCGATGATCCAGTGCTGCTTGCCGGTATCGGGATCGTAGGAGGCGACGCATTTGCTCCCGGAGATGACCAATTGGTTTCGTCCTTCAATAGTGCGGATGATGGGGGTGCAGTAGCTGCGGGTTTTGTTGGGACGCGGTGTTTTCCAAATCGTCTTGCCGGTCTTTCTGTTGAGACCGACCAGGTAGGCGTCGCCGTCGTGGTCTCCGTTTACGATGACCTTGTCTTCCCAAAGAATCGGGCTGGAGCAATAGCCGTGGCGGCTTGAGAAGATACCGGGACGAGCTTCCCAGACTTTTTTGCCATCGAAGTCGTAGGCGGCGACGAACATGTCTTCTTTATCGAGGAAAGAGACATAGACCAGCTGTCCATCGGTGGCGGGAGTGCTGGAAGCACGGCTATTTTTGCGGTGGATTTTTTCGATGGGAGATTTGAGGACTGTTTGTTGCCAAAGTAATTTCCCGGTCTTGCGATCGAGCTTGAGGAGGAGGCGCTCACCACTTTCTTCATCGGCGGAGACGAGAAAAATGGCGTCGTCCCAAATGATGGGCGAGGCGTGGCCGATACCGGGGATCTCGGTTTTCCACTTGAGGTTTTTTTCGAGTGTCCATGAGAGTGGCGCCTTCTTATCGGGGCAAATGCCATCGCCGCTTGGGCCACGCCATCCTGGCCAATTGTCGGCGAGGAGGGGTGTCGTGAAGCAGGCCAAGAGGAGCGCAATTCTTAGGTTCATTTTGGAAAGTGGAGAAGACGGTGGTTGGAGGAGTTGGCGAAGCCAAGGGCTAAAAAGAATAGGGTAAGAAAAAATCTCATCCAGGTCACAGAACGGAGTCTGAGATTGGGATCTTTCTTTTCGGCAGAGAAGAGATGAGCTGGGAGGGTCCTCCCTGCATCGAATCCTGTTCAGGATGATGTGACCGATCCGTTCAGTAAAGATGAGTTACAAGGATTGCGTAATACGCACAAATCGTGGATTGAGAGTTGGACGGTGGAACAATTAAAAGAGTAGAGTTAATTTTAGATGACGACTCGAAGAGCTTCTTTGCTGGTCACCGCCCTGGTGTCCCGAGTGATGGCTGATGGTGATTTGACGGTGGAGGCGCCTGGGTATCCGGTGCGGAGCGGAGAATACACCACGTCACATGTCTACATTGATGAAGTGCGGGAGGAGAGTGTCGATCTGACGTTTTACTTCGACCCTCCCGGCGGGGGCGCGGTTCATGAGGTGGAGGTCTTCACCAATCTGAATCGCCGAGATCTCGCTCGGATGGACAAGAACAACGATGGGGTTCCCGATGGGATCGTGGCGGTGAATGGAAACACGATTAGCTCAAGCGCGGCTGATGCCGATCCGGTGACGGGGCATTATTACGCGGGATTTACGATGACTTATGATGCGGGTGAGGATCGCTACGAATTGACGATTCCCGCAAATCGCACGGGCGCGTATCGCGTGACCACGCGCTATCGGACTTCGGCGGGAGGAGCGTGGATTTGGTATGGCTTGCGGGATCATTGCGTGGTGGTTTCGCCCAGCTCGTCGCGGAAAATCAACCTCTACGAGGTGAATGTGTTTAATATCGAGGCCGATGGCGACGGGATGGATGACCGGTCGACTTTGGAGGATCTGCATAACGCTCCAGGAGCTCCGCACAATGCGAACAATCGCTGGGATCTGGATTACCTGACGGGCTTGGGATGCAATTGGTTGTGGTTTCAGCCGATTCATCCCAATGGCATCGATGGTCGGGAGCCGGTGGCGGGATATGGCAATGGCGGGCCGCTCTACGAACCAGGAAGCCCGTATGCTGTGAAAAATTTCTTCGAAGTCAACGAGTTGATGACGAAGAATTACAGCGCAGGAAACAGCGTGGCCGCCAATCGGGCCTTGGCGATGACGGCTTGGCAGAATTTTGTATCGGCCGCGGATGCCAAGGAGGTGGGGATCATGCTCGATGCTCCATTCAATCATACTTCCTTTGATGTCGAATTCGCGCAGCAGGGGGTTGATCTTTTCCAGCCCGATGGATCAATCTGGCAGCCAACGGATGAGATTCGAAATCGTGAGGCACGCCTCTTTTCGCGGGAGGGAAACTATGGGAATCGTGCCAGCAGCGCGGATACGATTGCGCCGGGTCCTGATCGTTTCGATTTTGGAAAATGGAATGACGTCAAGGATGTCTTCTTTGGTCGGTATGATGCCTTGGTGGAATTTAACTCAGCGCCGGAAAACACCAGTCACACTAGTGAAGGGGATTGGTTCGATACCAGTGATTCGGATTGGACCTCCATCGATTTCACACAAGGAGGAGAGGGAAGAAATGTAACTCACCGGGTGTGGGATTACTTTGCGGAGTATGCCTTGCATTGGTTGGAGCAGACGCGGGCGGTTAATCGGAATTCAACGGCGACGGACGGAGATGCAGCGGCGCGTTATCTGATTGATGATGCGGGAATCGATGGATTGCGGTGTGACTTTGGGCAAGGGCTGCCGCCGAGAGCCTGGGAATACATCATCAATGTAGCGCGCGGCAGGAAGTGGAATTTTGTGATGATGGCTGAGTCGCTCGATGGAGGCGCGGTGACCTATCGGTCAGCGCGGCACTTTGATATTCTGAATGAGAACATCGTTTTTCCACTTCAGAGTGCCACGAATAAGTATTCCTATCGCGATATTTTTGAGTCACGTCGTAGCGCTTACGGACAGTCTTTGGTGTTGATGAATACGACCTCACACGATGAAGAGAACTACGCCGATCCCTGGGAAGCTTTGGTGAGGACTTCGGTGGCTTGCACCAATGATGGCTTGCCGATGGTTTTTCCGGGGCAGGAATTGGGAGTGAGTCGTATTACCGGTTACCAGCATTACGAGACGAATTTTGGGAAAGAGATCGCGCATTTCAAGCGGTGGAATTCCATGATGCCGATTTGGAATGATACCGACTTTGGGAATGATCAGCTTTATCCGGTTTATTCGGGAATGTTGAGCGCGCGTCGTGAAAGCCCGGCCTTGCGGAGTAGCCTGAGGTGGTTTCTTGATGGCAATGGCAACAACGATCAGATCCATGCTGTAGCGAAGTATGAGGAAGCAGGAGTTTCTCCGGCGTATCAGGATGTCGTGATCGCTTTTGCGAATCTGGATCGGGATAATGACCAAAGTGATCGCTTTAAGATTCCCTCGGGATTGGGTGGCCTGTTGGGGATTGCGGACAGAAGGACCTACAATGTGAAGAATATCGCGGCCTATAGTCGTCCTCCGACGGTGGTGGGTCGCGATGAGCTTTGGTTGTGGGGTAGCGGAATCAGCGGTGAAGATTTGGTGGTTTCAGGCTTCGATGTCTTTCTAAAAAAAGTTCCCCTGAGTGTTGGGGCCTGGGATAGTGCGCCTTTTGAGGCACAGTATTTGAAGCTTTACGATGTCACGCCGCCGCCCTCGCCGATTCCCTTGACCGGGGACTACCAGTTGGGTGCTGAAGTTGTTTTCACTTGGGTTCCAAATAGTGGTCCTGATGATCACATTGCCAGTTTTCAGGTCATGGTTAGCGATGGGGATGGAGCGGTGGTTTCTATAGGGGAGGTGTCGGATAACTCGAACCAATATTCGCTCGCGGGAGTTCCCGGGACTAATTACGAGGCGACGGTGACGGCAGTCAGTGTCGCCGGAGTGGCTTCGACTTCGCCGGAAACTTCATCGAGTGTGATACTCTTGGCGTTTGAGGGAGATGAAGATGGAGACGGCCGCTCGAATGGAGATGAAGATATTGCGGGCACCGATCCTTTGGATAGGGCGTCCGCATTTCAGGTGACCTCGGTGATGGTTTTTGACGGAGATAGTGAGGTGACGTTTTCATCGGTCACTGGTCGTTATTACCATCTCGAGGTTAGTGATGACCTTGGGGTGACAGATGCTTGGACTTTGGTAGCTGGGAATTATCAGGCAGTCGGGAATTCAGCTACTCTCACTCACCAGGGGGGAGGGGAAGGCGATGAGCGATTCTATCGAGTGAAGGTGACTAAGAGCCCGCTGCCATAGTCCAACGGGGCGAGGGTGGAGAATGGTTTCACCATTGGGGTGGATGCGATCGGCTCTAAGAAATGGTTACAATGATACTTTTTGATCACCGTTTTTTAAAGATCCTGCTAGGAATCCCTCATGAGATTGTCCCTTCCTGTTTTAGTTTCTGCATTTGTCGCTGGATCGATCTGTGCCCAGGAAAATTGGCCCCGCTTTCGGGGTGTCGATGGGCGTGGCGTTTCTGAGGCGAAATTACCTGAGGAGATTGGGAAGCAAAACCTTCGTTGGTCGGCCCGGTTACCGGGGCCGGGATCCAGTTCGCCGGTGATTTGGGGAGATTCCTTGTTTGTCACCGGAGAGGATCGCAAAAAGGGTAAGGTCACCCTCACCTGCCTAGATGCAATAAGTGGAAAGAAGCGTTGGGCGAAGAGTCTGGATGTGGGGGAATATCACCTGCATCGATACAACAATACGGCGGCGGCCAGTCCGGCAGTGAACGAGGACATGGTGGTTGTGTGTTGGTATAGTGCGAAGAAGGAATCGGCCATGATGTCTGCCTATGACCATGAAGGAAATAGTCTGTGGATCCATGAAATTGGCTCCGGAAAAAGTCAACATGGTCTCAATATTCACCCCGAGATCCACGGAGACAAAATCCTAGTGTGTCATCTGCACATGAATGTCGGATATGTGGGTGCGGTTGGTGCGAAAGATGGCAAGTCGCTTTGGAAGACCGAGTTTCCAGGAGGTAAGACAAGTTATGTGACTCCTCTCGTTCGAGAATTGCCTGACGGCGGGAAGGAAGTGGTCGTGGCAAGTCAGAGCATTGGTGTTGTTGGATTGGACCTAAAGGACGGGAAAGTTCGCTGGGAGATTTCCGGGTCGATGAAGCAGCGAACGATTGTTTCGCCGATCAATGTTCTTGCCGGGTCGAATTCGCAAGATGTGCAAATTGCGGTTGGCTGTAAAAGTGGTGTTTACTTCACGGTGCGTCCTCCGGCGAAAGCGGGTGGTGAGGCGAAGATTGTCTGGAGAATGAAAGGCAACACGCCTTACGTGCCGACGCCTGTCTCCGACGGGAAGATGTTTTACTCCGTTTCAGATGGCGGAATGCTCGTCGCGCTCGATGCCTCCAGCGGTGAGAAGAGGTGGGAGGAAAAGCTCATGGCGAATTTTTATGCCTCGCCGCTGATCGTGGGCGGGCGCCTGATTTGCCTGTCCCGGGAAGGCGAATTGATCGTCGCGGAAATTGGCGCGTCCTACAAAGAGATCTCACGTGTCAGCCTGGAACTGGGGGAGGGAATCGAGTGGGCCGATGTGACTCCGGCCGTGGCTCACGACCGGCTTTATGTGCGCATCGGCGCGCGCCTCGATTGTTTTGGCGAAAAGTAAGCCAGACTTACTTGATCTCGAAAAGCTCCACGTCGAAGACGAGGAGTCCGCCCGGCCGTCCACCGACGGGGTTGTTGCCGTAGGCGAGTTCGGCGGGGATCCAGAAGCGACGCTTCTCGCCCACGACCATGAGCTGAAGTCCTTCGGTCCAGCCTTTGATCACGCGGTTGAGAGGGAAACTGGCTTTCTTGTTCCGCTTGTATGAGCTATCAAACAATTTTCCGTCGGTGGTCCAACCGGAATAGTGTACGGTCACGGTGTCAGTGGCTGCAGGATTCTTTTCGCCGGTGCCTTTTTTGATGACTTTTGATTTCAAGCCTGAAGCGGTGGCTTTGGCATTAGCAGGAGCTGCAGCGACGTCGGAGGGTGCTTTGAGCGGATCTACCTTTTCTTTTCCTAAAGCGACGGGAGAGGAGAGAGCGATGCCAACGGCGAGGAGTGTCGATTTGATTTTCATAACTGGCTGAGTTTAGAGAGAGGGATTTCGGTTGGGCGATCACAAAAGGGCGGAGATGCTGTTTTCGCTTGTGAGCTTTGGCATTGATCCGTTCCGAGGTTCCAATTATTCTTCCATGAGTGTGAGATTACCACTTCTCCTGCCCGAGTTGGCGCTCGCAATATTATTTTGCGGGTCGTTGATCTCGGCCCCGATCGTGGTGGACGACTTTGAGTATATCGTTCTCAGTGATGATTGGGATAATCCTGTCGTTAATACGGATCTTGAATCGGGAGTGGGCGCCCAAGGCTCGCCAAAGTTTGCCAGAATCAAGCCTGCTACTGGTATTCTGGGAGCGATATTTGAAGGAGGTGCGAGTGACTTTTTTGTCGATTGTTTTCTGCGGCTCCATCCCGGGGAGCGACAGTTTAATTTCATGGTGATGACCAGGGAGGAGGTGGCCTACGAGGGTGCGACGATCAACCTTCGTCACCAAGGAGATACTTGGTGGGCGTATAATGGAGGGTGGCAGGAGCTGCCCCTTCCCGGTTTGGCCGTTGATGTTTGGTATCATTTGAGAATCACTTGCAACGGCTGGGGGGGGAGCGGGGCGAGTTATGACCTTGAATTATCCGATGCCGGCGGAACCGAATTTACCAGTTCGGTAATGGATCTTGGTTTGTTTGAGGATGGTGATCCAACTACGACAACTGCGGGGGCATTTAGCTTCAGTGCCCACTGGGGAAACAGTCCGGGATTTGATCTCGATAACGTGACTGTTGAAACCGTTGAGCCAGTAGTTGGCGGGCCCCCCTTGGCCATCACGAACCTCGAATATGATCCGGCGGATTTGACCTCAGCGATTACCTGGAATGCTGTTCCGGGAACGCGCTATTTTGTTTATGCTTCCTCTGATTTGGTCAATTGGGAAGAGATTGGTATACGCATCGCTTCCGGCTCTGAGGAGACATTGACGGAAGAGGAGGTTTCGGGAGGATTCCGGTCGTACCGCGTGCAGGATCATCCCGAGCCCTAAAAGCGGAGTCTTTACCCGGGGCGGGGAACACGCTAGGGAAGTCCCTGATGAAAGTGCTCCTAGCGATACTGTGTTTGGTGACTTGTGCCCAGGCCTTGGATTACAAGCGCGACGTGATGCCGATTTTCAAGGCGAAGTGCTACGATTGTCACAGCGAAGAGGGGGACAAGATCAAGGGTGGTCTTCGTTTGGATGACGAGGAGCATTTCTTGAAGCGTTTCAGCAAGAACGAGGTGGTCGTTCCTGGAGATTGGGATGCTAGTTATTTATTTGTTACCCTTGTTCGCCCGCAGCATGAGAAGGGGGCAATGCCTCCGAAGAACAAGGGTGAGCGATTAACCGAGGAGGAGATTATGACGGTGGCGCAGTGGATTCACGAAGGGGCAAAAATTGATGGGAAGAGGGGAAAGAAAGGACCGGACAAGTGGGATCCCAAGAAGCTACTCAAGTTCAAAGATGGTCGTATTGTCACGGAGCAATTCGGACCCGCTCCGGTTGTGGTGGAGCCTGCCTGGCAAAAGTGGACGAATGCCAAGGGGATCGAAATCATTGCTCGTTTTCATGGGCTTTCCAAAGGGAAGGTGAGCTTCGAATTGAAAAGTGGAAAGAGGGTGGCTTATCCGCTCGAGCAGCTTTCCAAAGAGAGCCAGTCCAAGGTGAAAAATCTCACCGCTCCCTCAATGATGGAAATGGAAGGCGAGTGATCTTGCTGCCCGCTGCCTGCCAGAGACAGTCAAAAGAAGAGCCTTTGACTACGGAGTCAGAGTCACTCTCTCGAGTCGGAGGAGTTCTTCTCCGATGAGTTTTGTTCCTTTCAGGGTGAGGGTGTGAGTTCCGGCGGGAAGCTCCACTTCACCAAGGTCGAGGTTTCTCCATGAGTTGGGGCCTTCGGTATTTTCTAGAGTTCCAAGGAAGGTGTCTTTGTCGAGGGTGGCTTGAATTTGACCACCCGCTGAATCGGAGGAATACGTGAACGAGAGTTGATATTTCTGTGGGGAATCAGTGGCGAAGGTCCAGGTGAGGGAGTCTTTCAGGCCCATCCATTTTCCGGCTTTGCGGCTTTGTTGCTCCTCGAGAATCTTATTGCCGTGCTCATAGGAGAAATCCTCTTTCTGGTCCTCAACGGTGGTGGGATAGAGTTGGATATCTCCTTCAATGGTTGCGTCGATGGGCAGGAGGTCGATGGTGGACTCCTTTGCGTAGCTCAGGGGCGGCTTCGCGTGGGTTTGGGCCCAGTGGGTGAGGCCGCCGATGATGGTTCCCACAACAATAAGGGAAGCGAGGAAATCTAAGAGATCGGAGAGCTTGAATAGTTTCATGGCTTAGGCGCGGAGGAAGGTTTTCTTGCGGAAGAGATAGAAGAGGAGGATCCATTCGATGATGATTGTTCCCAGTGCGAGAGTGAATTCGGCGGGGTGATCCGAAAGGGTGCCAGCGTAGCCTCCGAGGATATTTTCGGAAATGGTGCGGAAGCTCACGAATCGTACGAGGACGTAAATCGTGATGGCATTCATGCCGATCGGGAGCCAAATGTAGCCGAGCCAGCGTTGCTTCCAGACATCGATGACGAGGTAGAAAAGGAAGAGTAAAACGAGGCTGCATCCGGTGCAGAAGAGAACGTAGGAGCTGGTCCAGAGCGGCTTGATGATGGGGAAGGTCATTCCCCAGGCCCAGCCGACACCAAGGGCGGCGGCACCCGCAAGGAGGAGTTTGAAGGCGGTGGCGTGATTGGCTTTTTCCTCGGATTTCAGAAGTGATCCGGTAGCCGACCCCAAGAGGGCCATGGCGGCGGCTGGGAGGAAGCGCACGGGTCCTTCGGGATCGAAGACGCCCATGTAGAGTTTGCCGGGAAGAAGGCGATCAAGGTAGGCGGCGAGGTTTCCAGACGGAGTGAGTTGTCCTGCTTCGCCTCCCGGAACGGGAATGAAGGTGAGGGTGAGCCAGTATCCCACGAGGATACCGAGAGCCCAGATGAATTGGGATCGGGCTGGTCGATGGATCGCGATGATGGCGGCGATTAAGTAACCGCCGGCGATGAGTTGTAGGACGCCGGGGATTCGGAATTGCCCGGGATCGAAGCTGAGGAAGGTGAAGGAAAGTCCCAGCGCAGTGAGAAGAATAAATCGACGGATGACGCGGAAATAAGCACGTGGTTTCGAAATGGTGCCATTGGCGATCTTCGAGGTAATGGCGTAGGGGATGGTGACCCCGGACATGAAGACGAAGAGCGGAAAGATGAGGTCGTAGGCGGTGAATCCGATCCAGGGAGTGTGCGTGGTTTGTTCGGTGGCGTGCTTGATGAATTCCTCGGAGCCAGACCAATTGGCAATGGCGCGCAGGAGGGCGGCTCCGCCGATAATCCAGAACATGTCGAAGCCGCGAAGGGCATCGAGGGAAATGAGGCGGGAGGGTTTGGCCGGTGCTTCCGCGGGAGCATCTGCAGAGACCTCTACAGGAGCTTTCGGAATTTCGGCAGCGGGTGGTGGCAAGCTTACCCGAGGTTGACTGGGAGCGACTGGAGCGATGGATCCTCCGACGGGTTTATTGAAGGTTGAGGATGCTGAGGGAGGCCGGGGAGCTTGCGGGTTCCTTTTTGGCGAGGTGAGGGGGTCCAAAGCGCCCGGGTGTTTGCTCGAGACCGGATCATCCGAGAGTTTCGTTTGCTCCGTGCTGGGAGTCTTGGGGAAGTCTGTTTTTCCGGTCCCACGAATCTGGTCGGAGAGGGGAAGTTTGACAAACGCGGTTTCTTTTTTGACAGGCGCACCGGAGGGGTCTGGGGATTTGTTCGGTTGGTTCGCCAATGGGAGTTTTCTGGCGCCGTGGGCAGATTTTTTTGGTGGAAGATCTGATTTCATTTGGAATTTTTTGGAGGGGTGCCGTGGGAGCGATGTATTTCGAAGCTATTTTCGAGAGGATTTTGAGCATGTGGGTCGTTGGTTTTACTCATCCAGTTTCTTACGCGAGTCTTGAGTTTTGAGGGATTCTGACTGAATTTTGGGTCGGACGCAACATTGCGGATTTGATCGGGGTCGGAGGGAAGATGAAAAAGTTCTTCCGGAGGGCGTTTGGCGAAGTCGAGATCGAAGAAGGGGCGTATTTCTGGGTCATTAACATTGGCGAGGGCCTGAACGAGGGTTTGGTAGACTTTGAAGAGGGCGGGATCAAAGCATTCCAAGCCCTGGCTTGGATGCACTTACCGCGACAAGTGGAAATTTTAGGGCGAGTCCTCGAAGGGGACATGATAGAGGTAGCCCATGAAAGTTTTCAGATGCTTGGCTGCTTCCCTGTTGTTCGTTCAGAGCGCCTTGGCGGACACCCCGCCGAATATCGTCTTCATCCTCGCCGATGATTTGGGCTACGGGGATGTCGGGTGTTATAACCCGACCTCTAAAGTCCCGACTCCGAATTTGGATCGGCTGGCGAAGGAAGGAATGCGCTTCACCGATGCGCACAGTCCGGCGACGGTGTGCTCGCCGACTCGTTATAGCTTGCTGACCGGCAGAATGTGTTTTCGGACAGGTCGTTCGAGGGTTTTTTCGGGAGTGGGTGGCCCTTGTTTGATTGAAAATGGTCGTTTGACTCTGCCGCAAATGTTGAAGGACAAGGGCTACGCTACCGCGATGTTTGGAAAGTGGCATGTCGGGATGAGCTTCTTTGACAAGGATGGAAAGCGGATTGAGAAGCAGGGGTTGCAGGCGGTTAAGGAGATCGATTTTTCCCGCGAAGTTGGCGGCTCGCCGGTCGATTATGGCTTTGATCAGTTTTATGGCACCGCTTGTTGTCCAACGACGGATTGGCTCTATGCCTACATCGATGGGAAACGCATTCCGGTGCCGCCGGTGAAGCAGGTTGATAAGAGTACATTGCCAAAGCATCCTTATGCCAATGATTGCCGGGGAGGAATGGTGGCGCCGAATTTTAATTTAGAGGAGGTTGATCTGGTGTTCTTGAAGAAGAGCCAGGAGTTCTTGAACAAGCGGGAAAAAGGAAAGCCCTTCTTCTTGTTTCATTCGATGCAGGCGGTTCACCTGCCGTCATTTCCGGCGAAACAATTTCAAGGGAAGTCGGGTCAAGGCCCGCACGGAGATTTCATCTACCAGATGGATTGGACGGTGGGGGAATTGATGAAAACTCTCGAAGAACAGGGGCTTACCGAAAATACCATCGTAATGTTTGGTTCAGACAACGGGCCGGAAGTTCCGACGATCATCGCGATGCGCCGGGACCATCAACACGATGGCGCGAGGCCTTGGCGGGGGGTGAAACGTGACCAGTGGGAAGGCGGGCATCGGACTCCGTTTATCGTGAAGTGGCCCGGAGTGGCCAAACCGGGTTCGGAGAGCGATGAGCTTGTTAGCCTGACTGATGTTTTTGCGACCTGTGCGGCAATCAATGGAGTTAAGTTCCCCAGAGATGCCGGTGAGGATAGTTTTGATCTCACGGGAACGTTGAGGGGGGATGTGCGGAATGCACCCGTGCGACCTTACCTTCTTCAGCAGACCTTCGCGATGAAGTTGTCGATTCGGAAAGGAAATTGGAAATATATCGATCATAAAGGGTCGGGCGGAAATAATTACGAAAAGCCCGGTGAATGGGGGATGAGGCAATATGCCCTTCCTGATACTGATCCCGATGCGCCAGGGCAGTTGTACAATCTCGCCAGGGATCCCGGTGAGACGACGAATCTCTACTCCAAGAATCCCGAAAAAGTCGCGGAACTGAAGGGCTTGTTAGAAAAGTCGAAGGCCTCGGGAAGAACGGCGAATTGAGATTACGAGAGGAGCCTGAATTCACCGCATGCGCTGCATGCCGAAGTTCTGCGAATGGGTTTTCAAGCAGAGGTCCTAAGCAGGTTCAGGGCTTGATGCCGGAACCCGAGGCTTTGGTGAGTTTGGAGAGCTTTTTAATGAGCCCGGCATGAGCGGGGTCGGCCGCAACGTTTTTGTGGGGATTGCCCTGGAAGTCGATGAGGGTGATGTCTTCGAGTGAGCCCGTGTGATCGTTTTTGCGCCATTCGGTGTAGCGGTAGCGGTCGGTGCGGATGCTGGTGCCAAGGACTTTTCCAACGCCGGGTTTACTTTTGAAGTATTGGCTGAAGGCACCTTTTTTCCATGGTGTCTTTGGTTTGGAGAGGAGGGGTTTTAGGGAAACACCGTGGAGGTTTTTGGGAGTTGGGATTTCCGTGAGATCGCAGAGAGTGGGGAAGAGATCGACGAGTTCGGCGAGGGCCTTGGTGCGTTGTCCTTTCTTTTGGCCGGGAGCAACAATGACGAGAGGGACTTTCGCGGCCACTTCGTAGGTGGTATGCTTGCACCATTCGCCGTAGTCGCCGAGGTAGTATCCGTGATCCCCCCATAGGACGATGATGGTGTTCTTGGCGAGACCGTTTTCCTCGAGGCCTTTTATCAGTCGTCCGATTTGTGCGTCCACGTAGCTGACGCTGGCGCGGTAGCCATGAATGAGTTCGCGCGTTTTTGCATCGTCGAGTCTCTTGGCCTTTTTGGGAATGTCGGAATAGTTTTTCAATTCACCCCAACTGGAACCATCATAGGGAAGTCCGTTGATAGCCTTGCTGCGTGAGGGGACTTTGATCTTCGGGCGATCGTAGAGGTCCCAGTATTTTTTCGGGGCGTTGAAAGGGAGGTGGGGCTTGTTGAATCCGACGGCGAGGAAGAAGGGCGCATTTGAGCTCGCGAGTTTCTTCATGCGTTCAACGGCGGTTTTGGCAACCATGCCGTCGTTGTAGGCGTCGTCGCTGACCTCTCCGCCATTCTCACTTGCTGGGCCATTGGTGCGAACTCCGGTTTCCCGTTGAATGCGGCGGGCTTTGGTCGAGGCGGCCATCCCTGCGGGAGAAGCGTATGCCGGACCGAGTCCGCGGAGGGGCTTTTCGGACCAGCCCTGGGGGAAGTCGTCGTTCGAGGCGTGATAGATTTTCCCGATGGAGAGGGTGGTGTAGCCTTGGGCTTTGAAATGTTGGGGCATGGAAAGTGCGTCGGGGTTTTTCTCACGCATGGGCGTTTTGTAATTCCAGCACCGTGTGGTCTGGGGGCGGAGCCCGGTCATGAGGCTGGCGCGGGAGGCTCCGCAGACTGCGACCTGGCAATAGGTTCGCTCGAAGAGAGTTCCCTTTGCGGCGAGCGCGTCGATGTTGGGTGATTTGATTTCCGTGCGGCCGTAACAGTTGAGCTCCGGACGGAGATCGTCGACAGCGATGAAGAGGACGTTTGACCGCTCTGCGGTGAATCCTGAATTCGAAAAGAGGAGAAGTCCGGTGCCGGAGAGGAGGAGTTTTTTCAGGGAAAGAGTCATTGCTGGGTGCAAAGATTTAAGTATTTTGCTCCGGCGGGGGAATGCCCATTTTTTCGGCGCGCTTTTTCCAAAGATCCCTGGCCATCTGTTGCATGTCGTCGATGTCGTCAACTTCATCGACAATTTCGGTTCCCAGGAGAGTCTCGATGACGTCTTCGAGGGTGATGATTCCCGAGAAGGAGCCATACTCATCGAGAATGGCTGCAATGTGAATCCGGTCTGCGATCATATCATTGAAGAGGATCGAGAGGTTTTGCGTTCGCGGGACGGTGTGGATGGCGCGTCTGAAGTCAGAAAGCGTCTTGTCTCCCTCGCCTTGGGCATGGGCCTGAAGGAGTTCGATTTGTAGGACGAAACCATCGAGGTCATCCAAGGTTTCTTTGTAGATGGGAATCCGTGAAAAGGGACGGTCGGAGTGCCCTTCCATAAACTCATTGATCGTGCAGCTGGCCGGGAGGGCGAAGACCACGGTGCGTGGGGTGGCGGCATGGCGGGCCATGGTGTCGCGGAGGCCGAAGAGGTTCTTCACGATGCGGCCCTCGTTCTCTTCAATCGAGCCTTCCTTCTCGCCGATGTCGGCCATCGCGACAAACTCCGCGCGGCTAAAGGCGCCTTTCTTTTGACCGTGGGAAATTCCACTGGTGATTTTCTCCGTGATCCAAATGAGGGGAGACATCAGCCGGGTCAGCGAGGTCAGCATGACTCCGGTGGCGGGAGCGAGTTGCTTCCAGAAGACTGCGCCAAGGGTTTTTGGAATGATCTCCGAGAGGATGAGAATAAGCAGGGTAAGAATGCCGGAGATGATTCCGGTGGTGAGGGCTCCGTCGCCAAAAACTTTCATGGCCTGCGCTCCTACTCCGGCGGCTCCGACGGTATGAGCCACGGTGTTGAGGATCAGGATGGCCGAGAGGGGACGGTTGATGTCGGCGGAAAGCTTCTGCCAGACCTCGGCGTTTTTTGGTTTCGTTTCCCTCTGGGTGAGAATGTAGGGCTGACGAATGCTCAGGAGGACGGCTTCAAAGACCGAGCAGAGGAATGAAAAAACCAACGCGATGAGGAGATAGACAATGAGTAAGGTGATGCCCACGGAACTTCAACAAACGCTAGATTCCGGGAAACGAAAGGAAAAAGTTTTTCGAGGGTGATCCTCAGTCGTTGGAGTAGGTCTTTTTGACAACGATGCCGTCTTTCATTTTCAGGAAAATGCCTTCACAATTTGGCTCACGATAGTCTTCGGGATTCATAAAAAAGCCCAGTTGATCTTCGTCGTCGCTCCTGACGATGGGACGGTCCCGGACTCCGTCTCTGGGGTAGTGTTTGATCAAGATCTCGATAACTTGTTGTCGGGTCATGCCTTCCTCAATCTCGCAGTAGAAGCTGCGATAGGTCCGGAATCGTGGATCAATGATCCAGGAATTGAGAGCGAGGAAAAAGAAGACCGAAGGGATGAGGATACCACTTCCGGTGAGGATGAGCAGGATGCGGGGCCATCCGTATTTCCGAATTCCAAATACGAAAAAGAAGAAGGCGACAAGGACTCCGAAGAGGCAGAGATAAGAGAGTGGGGGACTAAGAGAAGTTTCCATCTCGATGGGAGCGTGCCTTTCAAGCAAGTGGCTTTTGCTGAAGAATACCCTGCCGGGACTTAATTACTTGGTCTTCTTGTTGACCAGTTCAATTGATTTTTCGGCGAGGCGCTTCCCGAAGGTTTCGTAGCCTTTGATCGAGTAGTGGAGGTCGTTTTTGATTTCCCTGCCGCGCTTGTTTTTTCCGTCGTTCAGATCATCGGTGTCGACCCAGGCTCCCCGGGGGCTGGCCTCGGCAGCGGCGACTTGGGCTTTTCGGACGGCCGTCCAGTGCGGGTAGCGCTTGTTGGTCATATCAAAATCACTAAGGCGGCCGATAACGAAATTGACGTCATCGCGGCCGAGGTCTTTGGCGAGTTGATCGAGCAAGCCCTTCATGCTGGCCTGGTAAACAGATCCGTGTTTTTCCTTGGCATCCCGTTCGCCCTGCATCCAGAGGAAGGTGACCGAGGTCAGCTTTTCTCCTTTGGTCGCGGCGTTGACCGACTTCATCAGGACATCATAGAGATCGCCGGTGGCTTTTGGTTCATCGCCATTTTCGGGTTTCCATTGTTTATACCAACGTCTGATCGGTTGACCGCCTTGAGCGCTCTTGACCACGATGACTTTGTCTTTGCCAAAGGCGGTTTCGACAGCGGGCGTGAAAGAAATTTTGGGATCCAATCCCGCCATATTCGATTGACCGGAGAGGATGAAGAGGTGCTTTCCATCCTCCGAGGCGTGAGCTAAGAACGAGAGTAGAGAGGGCAGAAGGATGAGAGTGAATTTTTTCATTTGGTTGTTTGTGGCGATTCTACGAGCGGAGTCAATTCAAGTTGGGATTTTTTAGGCGTTCTCTTTGCTTTTTTGAATTCGACTAATCCATGCCCCAAGGAATCAGAAAATGGTCTGTCCCCACCTGTCCTTCCGGAAGAGCGATCGCCATTTACTCAGGGGGCTATGGTGACCATTTGTGGCTAGCGGTTAGATTAGTCGTATGGCTGGAGGCGGCCCTTCTATTTTCCGTAACTCGGTTCACCCTGCTTGAGTGCTTTTTATTTGTCTATCGATATGCTTCGCGGGCCTTGTCGGCATGCGGGTGGCCCTAAGTTGGAAATGCGCTTGCGAGATCAGCGCTGAGAACCGCTGCTTGGTGACTTCACAAACGGTTTGGGGGAGTGTGTTTCAAAAGATCCCTAGAAGAAACTTGCAACAAATTAGAATGGCACGAATCTGTGGGTTGTGACGATGAAGGTAGAGACTGACCCGAAGACCAGCGATTACGCTCCGGTGGCGTATTTTGAGGAGGTAGGGGCGGCAAATGAGTATGCGCTGGTGGTGCTGGCGATGAATCTTGATTGCCTGATCACGATTGAGAAGGGGGGATATCAGCTTTACGCCAATGGGGCCTTTACGACGGCGATTCACGAGGAATTCCGTCTGTATGCCGAGGAGCAAAAGTTCAAGCCGGAGCCGCTGCATGTGCCGGTCTTTTCGTCTGGGCTGGAAATTGCTCTGGTGTGGGTGGCGGCGGTCTTCTTTTGCTTCATCTCGCAGCAGGAAGATGCGGGAGTGACGGAGATGTATCTCAACTCTTCTCAGGGAGTGGTTGAGGGCTTGGAGCTGTATCGTCCTTTCACCGCGCTCTTTTTGCATGGAGATTTTGAGCATTTATTGGGGAATGTCGTATTTGGGGTGATCTTTTTTCTCCTGGTGTCCAATTCCTTCGGTCCGCTGCGCGGGTGGGTATTGGTTATGCTGAGCGGCTTTCTGGGAAACACGCTCAATGCGGTGATTCATCATCCTGATGTTTTCCGTTCGCTGGGAGCATCGACAGCGGTCTTTGGAGCGCTGGGATTGCTGGTGGGAACCGGGCTCGATGTGGCCTGGCGCGAGCGTTCGTATCGTCGGGGTCTGCAGGCTTTTGTGCCGCTTTTGGCGGGGCTAATGTTGTTTTCCATTCATGGAATTGGAGGACCGGGGACTGATGTGATGGCGCACCTTCTTGGCTTTTTCTTTGGAGTTGCCCTCGGATTCCCGGCCTCGAGATATGAGCGGGTGATTTCGGCTTGGGGAGTCCGAATGAGGGAAGGACTGCGGCGATTGGTTCGGGGGGCTGATCCTCGCGCGAGCCTCTGATCCGGGAGGATTATCTTGCTAGATGAGACGGCTTGCGGCGTAGTTGGAGCATGCGTTTTTTCATTTGTTCTCTGTTCGCTGTCGGTTCGCTGCATGCCTACACTCCGGTGCCTCTGATCGAGGACGCCAAGGCTCCTGATTTCTCCCTTCCCGGCGTGGATGGAAAGACCTATACCTTGAACGATTTCTCCGGCGGCAAGGCGCTCGCGGTGATCTTTACGACGAATCATTGTCCCGATGCGATCTCATCGCATGGTCGCATGGTTGCGTTGGTTGACCATTTCAAAGGAAAGCCCGTCAAATTTGTCGCGATCAATAGTAATTCTCCCGAAGGGCTGCATTTGCCCGAGTTGGGCTGGACGGTTTATGACGACAGCTTTGAGGATATGAAACTCATTTCCAAGGATACCGGATTTAACCTGCCGTATCTTTACGATGGCGAGACCCAGGGAACGGCCAAGGCTTACGGTGCGATAGCGACTCCACATATCTTTGTTTTCGATGGCGATCTGAAGCTTCGTTACAATGGCCGAATGGACAATGGCCGCCGCCGTCTCGGTCCAGTGGAGAAGAACGAGGGCCGTGATGCCATCGAGGCAATTCTTGCCGGAAAGAAGCCTGTCGTGGTGAAGACGCGCCCGGTTGGATGTACTACGAAGTGGAAGGAAAAGGCCGGCAAGGTGGCGGAGGAGAATCGCAAGTGGAAGGAGCAGAAAATCACGGTGGAGATGGCAGGTGCGGATGCCATTGGGAAGATCTACGCCAACAAAGGGCGCAAGGGAATGCGACTCATCAATTTTTGGTCCACGACCTGCGGACCGTGCATTGCGGAGTTTCCCGATCTCGCAGAGATTTGCCGTCAGTATTCGTGGCATGATTTCGAATTCATTTCGTTGAGTTTTGATGAAGAGAGCGACAAAGAAAAGGTGAGCAAGTTCCTCAAGCAGCAGGAAGTGGGAATGTCACATCGCAATCGGGGATTACTGAAAGAGGACGGTCGGACGACGAGTCACTTCATTTTCAAAGGCGACACCGAG
Organism: bacterium; assembly: GCA_018222765.1. Taxonomy (GTDB): domain Bacteria; phylum Verrucomicrobiota; class Verrucomicrobiia; order Verrucomicrobiales; family Akkermansiaceae; genus SW10. The sequence goes on from JAAEZT010000004.1 coordinate 114,002, forward strand.
GAACTAGCTAAGGTTTTCAAGGACAAGTGGAATGGAGCCCTGCCATTTACCATTCTCGTGGGAGCGAACGGAGAGGTGCTCTATGAACATTCGGGGAAAGTTAATCCCTTGTTATTGAAAAAGAAGATCGTGGCTCAGATTTGGAAGAAATCGGAGGAGAAATAGCGAGATGTTTTCTGTTTGGACCGAAGTTCAGTCCCCGTAGGTTGGAGGCTTAAGAGTAATGGTGAATTTTCTTTTATTCTTTTGTTCCCTTTAGCGGGAGACTGTGGCAACTCTGAAAATCTAACTGCAACCGCCATGTCGCAATCGATTGAAGATCTTACCACTCTCCTTGAAGGGAAACCTGAATTTGTTGTTACCGAACCCGAGCCAGGTTTTCCGGTCATTGAAGTCACCACGCCTGTCTCTGCTGGGACGGTGGCTTTGCATGGTGCCCAGGTATTGACTTGGGCGCCGACCGAGCATCCGCCTGTTCTCTATGTCAGCCCGAAAGCCAAAATGGTCCCGGGGCAGCCTGTTCGCGGAGGCGTTCCCATTTGCTGGCCTTGGTTTAGTGCCCATCCTGAAGATCCGCTGAAACCTTCGCACGGGTTTGCCCGCACGCGTTTCTGGGAGCTCCTCTCCGGCGATGTGGATGGAAAGGTAGTAACGCTGGTGTTTCGTCTGTTGCCTGACGAGGAAACGAAAGCGCTTTTCCCTCATGACTTCGAATTGACTGCGACAATCCGCATGGCGGACAAATTACGTATTGCTCTGAAGATGAGGAATACTGGCGACGACGTCTACAAGGTCAGCTCGGCGCTGCACACCTATCTTTCGGTGGGGCATATTGATCGGATTCAGCTCGAGGGGGTAAAGGGCTCACATTATATCGATCAGCTGACCAGCACGGAAGAGGAAGATGTTTATCAGGAGAAGAATCTTCAAATCAAAGGTGAGATTGATCGCATTTATAAATCAATGTCTTCGGTATTGATCCGCGACCTGGATCGTCATCGCTCTGTCTTCGTCGATAAGGCGGGTTCGCGTTCCACCGTGATCTGGAATCCGTGGAAGGAGAAATCAAAATCTATCAAAGACCTTCCGGACAAAGGGTATCATGAGTTTGTGTGTGTTGAGGCGGCCAATGCCGGAACGGATAAACCAACCCTAAGCCCCGGAAGTTCCCACACCATTCAAACCGTGATTGGTTTGAGGCCTTTGGGGTAAGCCTGTTCTAAAAAAGAACCCCGCCAGGGTAGCACCGAATGACCGTGGCGAGGTTGGGATTCCCGGCTTCGCGGACTACGAGGCAGGAAAATCATTCAAAGTGGACGAGCTTTTCCTAGAAGAAACGGCGGGCCTTCAATGAGCTCTGTAGCATTTTGAGGTAAGCCTTTACCGAGTTGGGTCGGTCGGCGGTTTTGAAGACATTGCCTTTGGCGTCCATAAGAAGGACGGTAGGGTAGCCTCTGATCTTGTATTTCTTGGCGAGTTCCTTGTTTTGCTTTTTCAAGGCGTCGGTTTGTTCCTTCTTGCGCGGGTAGTCGAGTTCGACGATCACAAAGTCCTTCTCAGCTTCTTTGACGAATTCCTCCTTGGAAAAAATGTTTTTGTGAAGCGCTTTGCAGGGTGGGCACCAGTCGGAACCGGTGAAGATGACGAGCATCGACTTCTTGTTTTTGGCGGCCTCGGCTTTGGCAGCAGCGAAGTCGGTTTTGAATTCACCGGCGGAAGCGATTCCGATAACGGCAGTTGAGATCATCGTGATGGCGAGTTTCTTTATCATGGTTATTAAGCGTTTTTTGGAGAGGTTTTATTCCAAATTAATCGAAATTAATTTTTCAGCTGCTAGAAATAGCTGATGACAAAACGATTGGTAGTCGCGACTCGCAATGTACACAAGGTGGAAGAAATCCGGGCGATTTTGACGGATTACGAGGTTTGTGATTTATCGGTGATTTCAGACCCTCCGATTGTTGAGGAAACGGGAACGACATTTTTAGCCAACGCCACTTTGAAGGCCCTTGCCATTAGCGAGCTGACCGATGCTTTGGTGCTTTCCGACGATTCGGGGCTGGAAGTGGATGCTCTGGGCGGAGATCCGGGGGTGTTTTCATCGAGGTATGGAGGTGAGGACGGCAACGATGCTCTCAATAATGCCAAGCTTTTGCGGGAGTTAGAAGAGGAGTCTAATCGAAGGGCGCGCTTTCGTTGTGTCATCGTGCTGGCGCGGAGCGGGGAGAGTCTGGCAGACTTTTCGGGAGCGGTCGAAGGCTTGATCTTGAAGGCGGCCCAGGAGGGTGAAGGGGGATTTGGTTATGATCCTTTGTTCGTTCCTGATGGGCACGAAGAGAGCTTTGCCCGATTGGGAGAAGAGGTGAAACATACCATGAGTCATCGCGCGCGGGCTCTTGATGGGGTGAAGGGTTGGCTTGCTGAGAATGGTTGATTATTAAAAAAAATTGACATCTTCGTGAGATTTAAGAGCTTGGTTTTCACCCTATCTCCCGCGCTGCCATGTTCTCTCGCCTTTTCGTTCTGATTTTTTTCGGAACTTTTCTTCTCAGCTGCAGTCCGGATCCACGATGGGGGCCTCCGAGAAGCGGTCTGCGGGAACCGATGGAGTGGCAGTATCGTAATTCAAACAAGTCGACCTCAATTTCCTACGATGAGCCGGAGACCCGTCGTTCAGAGCAGGCGGTGGCATTCGTGACTTATCGGCCGGATTCAGTCCCGGCAATTGAGTTTGTGATAAGAGAGTCTTATTAGTTTTGCTTTACGGTGAACTTATAGGAGCCGGATTGCAGAATGTAATTGGCTGCGGTGTCGGTTCGACTGACCTGCTCGACACCCCCGGCGTCTTTGGGTGTTTTTCCTGATTCGGTGATGACGGATCCTTTGGTGGCAGGGAGGACGAGTTGAGCGAGGACGCCGGGAGGAACGGTGCAGTTGAATGTGAGCCCGCCCTTGTCTTCTTTTTTCCAGTGAATTTTGATGCGGCCAGCTGATGAGTCGTAGTGGGTCTTGACCCACTGGATCTTGTTGCTAGAGGGTATCTGCGGAGTTAATCGCAGCTGCCGGAATCCGGGCTGAACGCTGTTGATGCCAGCCAGGGAAGACATCATCCAATCAGTGAGCCCATTGCCGATGAAGTGTTCTTTGACTTTGCCTGACATTTGTTTGTCGACGAGTTCAAATGCGAGATCTTGATTGCCAGTGAGGTAAAGAACCGGGAGAAGGTATTCTGCTCCAAGTGGGCCGACCTTAATGCCATCTTTTTTGAGGGAGCTGATCAAGGAATTGACAATGCTCTGTTGTTGTTCCGGCATGAGAACTGCGCATCGCAGAGCGAGTAGGTGAGCGGTTTGAGTTTTGATTTTTAGGCTTCCGTTTTTGGCGATGTATTTGTTTTGAAAGCTTTCCCTGATACGCTGAGCGTAGTCTTTATAGCGGATGACATTGAGTGGTTCTCCAGCGGGAAGGGCTAATTGACGCATGATGCGAGTCGCCATTCCCATGAGGCAAATGTTGAGGTATTCAGGAGGAGTTCCGTCGATCACGCTGATCTTGGTTCCCCATTGCTTGCCGGTGAACTTGGGGTCAAATTTTTCTCGCGCAATGAGGTGTCTTTCCGCAATGGGCCAGCGCTTTTTGGCTTCCTCATCATCACCGGTCATCCACCAAAGGGCGTAGGGGAGAATAATGCCGGCATTGGCATCAATCGCATTGTAGTCGTTCTTGCCGGGTGAAGAGGGATAATGACCTTCTGCGGTGCGGTCTTCTTCGAGAGTTTTGAGATATTGTAAGAGTGAGGCTGTCGCGTCGAAGTTGTAGTAGAATTCGCGGGCCGATCGTTGCACTTCTGCGGGCGTTCCAAGTCCTTGTTGGTTCCCTGCGGAAATTTTTTTCAGTCGTTGTTCCAGCTGTGCGATGGATTCCTCGTAGAGCATGTTGAGTGGGCCATGGTTACTTTCGAAACCAGAGAGTCGAGAGGCCGGGGAGAGGCCGGCGGTCGTAAATCTGGCTGGGGTGCTCCAGTCACCCCAGGTTTTGCTTTCATCAAAAATACGAACTTTCCAGTGAACTTCCTGTCCGGTTTTGAGGGGCTTACCTGCCCACTTGCGAAGGTTGCGATTGGTGTCGGTTTCCGACTTGTGATCTAAGAGGTCGCCCTTTCCGGCAGCGAGATTCTCGGCACTGCTGGCGGCGAGAATGTGGCAGCCGAGTTGGCGTTTGGAGCGGCCGTCGGATTTGAGGACCCAGCTGAGGCGTGGCGAGTTACTTACCCCGACGGGATTTGTCTGGTGATCAACTTTTAGCCCGGTGGCATTAATGAGGGCCCCGATGGCGGAGGTAGCAAAAAAGAGCGGGAGTAGAAGGGTGGGTAGAATGGCTCGTTTCATCTGGGGGATAAGAAAACCTTCTCTTTGCGATTTCGCAAGCAGTCTTGTGATCAGGATGTGACTTCGATAAAGGTTGTTCTCTTTTTGGTGACGCGATGATCGAGGGGAACCGGGAGGGGTTGCGCGATGATGTGGCTATTTGTCAGGGTGTGATTGGAAGGGGTCACGGTGTGGAATTTCCTTGGACCGTCGGGGCCATGGGCAGGATGAGTTGTCCGGCTAGGTTGCGTCCCACCAAGTTTCCGCTGTTGAGGTAGTTGTTCATGGCCTTAACTGCGGCTTTGCCGACCTTTTCGGCACTGAGATTGTGGGAACCGAAGGTAGTGATGCACACGGTGATTTTTTTGTGGGCGATTTCCAGGGCAAAGCAGTTTCCGGGTCCCTAGGATTCGGGTTGGGAAGTGTAGTCCGGGCTATCGCGTGTGCCGCGTGCTTCGCGGACGAGTAAGGTCTCGGATGGTGAGTTGCCGGAGCATTTAAGGGAAGAGAAGCTATGAGACCTTGATTCCTCTGATTGGGTGTAGTTGGTCTTAAAGATTTAATCTTAGCTCAGCCGCTTCCAAAGCTCGTCGAACTTCGATTGAAAACTGTTCACGAGTTTACGGTTGTTGGTGACGATAATATTTTCGTCGTTCTCGGTGGCGGCGGAGCGTGTCCAGTTGTAACTGCCGGTGAGGAGAAGATCGTTGTCGGCGACAGCGAACTTGTGGTGCATGTGTGCGGTGGTGCGGTCGAAACGGCAGTTAATGCCAGCGCGTCGGAGGTGGTCGAGATCGGAGCCGAGGTCCTTGGATTTGTCGTCATCGGAAATGATGCGAATGCGGATCTTACGGGCGTGGGCTTCTTCGAGTTTTTGGGTAATACGGTTATCAGTGATGGTGAAGATACAGATGTCGAGAGACTCGCGTGCTTCGCCGATGAGACGGCGGATGCGATGAAGGCAATCTTTGCCGGGGCTGAAGTAGGCGCTCGCCTTAACTTTGTTTTCTTTGGCGTAGAGGAGTTTAATGACGTCCTGAAGCCAGTCGAGTGCGGTGATCTGGCCGAACTCGCCGATTGCGTTGTTGGCCAAACGAAAAGCGAGTTGCCGGGTCTTGGCCAGCCCGACGGGATCGCTTCCGATTTTGGCGAGATGGACTTTGAGTCCCTTCCTCTCGGACCGGCTGAGGGCAAAGTCCTCAAGTGATTTCCGAAGAAAGGATTCCAGTTCGTCCATTTTGGCGTTTATTTCTGCCTTTTCAGGAAGATGCGGCTTTCGCGGTAAGTGATAACAGCCTCGAGTTCGCGCATGTAGTCTGCTCCGAAAAGCCCGACCCACTCTTGTTGCTTGTTCTCCTGATTCCGCCTCAAGTCAGTGGCGAGAAGAATTCGGTTGGTGAGAGTGGCGTCGCCCATGGTGATCTTGTCGATATTGGTGGCAGCGGCAGGTGCAGAGCCTCCGATGCCGTAGACTTTCTTGTTCATTGGGCCGACCTCGCAACCGGTCCTCTTGGCCCAATCGAGGTGGAGCAAGCTACTGTCAGCCCCCGTGTCGATCATCCAGAGGACCTCGTTGTCGTTCAGGGTTCCATCAACGAAGATGTGGTTCCCTTTGCGTTCGTATTGGAAAGATTGGAAACGGCGGAGGTCGAGGAGTTCCTCAATGGTGAGGCCGCGGCAGTGTGCCATGAAGTCGGCTTTCTCTTGGCTCCAGCCGACAACATAGGCAACGTCTTCGTCGGACATTGAGAAGGTTGCAAATGATTTGCGCTTGCCGTTGAGCCCTTCAATAATGGCAGAGTTGCCCTCTTTGCCGACGAGCTTTCCACGGAATTGCTTCTTATCCTTCATGGTGAAGATCCGGAAACTGAAGTCATCGTCGTCTTTGCCATTTCTTTCGATTTGAGCGATGTCTGAGTTGTCGGGGCGGAAGAAGATCGTGCGCTCCTTGTAGGAAATCACAGCCTCCAGCTTGATGAGGTATTCGGCACCAAGGAGGATGTCCTCATTGCGTTTAAACCCCTTGGGCATATTGTGGTCGCGGTCTGCGGCTTGAATTTCTTCGTCCAGGAAGATGCTGCTGCCGAGCTCGAGTTTGGGGATTTCAGCGGTGCCTGCGGGCTGGAAGCCAGCAACACCCCAGATTTTTTGGTCCATGGGGCCAATCTTGCAACCGGCAGCCGTGGTGAAGGGGGCGTGGAGCAAAGTGGTTCCGGCACCTGTATCGATTTGCACTTTGGCGGGCTTTCCGTTCAGCTTTCCGGTGATCATGATGGCATTGCCTTCGAACTTGAAGGGAATGGGCTCATAACCGCGGAGTTCGAGAAGCTGGCGGATGGTCAGGCCACGGCATTTTTGCAGGAAGACTGATTTGGCTTTGGGCCACTTCTTGATGTAGGTGAGATCTTCGGGGCTGATCTTGTCAAAGGGGATGGTAGAGGGGGTCGATCGTCCTTTGACGAGGAGCTTGAAGGTTTTCTTTTCATCGTCGCGATCGACGAGGGCAGCTTGGATCTTTTTGCCGTCCACGCTGGTAAAGAGCCGGAGTTCAGGTTTGACGCTGATCTCTTCAGCTTCTTCTTCAGTGGTGGCTTCTTCTTTTTCGGCTTCCTTCTCCTGAGCAAAGGAAAAGGGTGCGAAGAGAAGAAGGAAAAGAGTGAGTGAAAGTGATTTCATCGGTGTGACAATTCTTATTTGAAGCTGGTGCTCTTAACGAACTCGGTCCAGGCGGCTTGGAATTCTTCGACTGTTTCGTGGCCGAAGATTTTTGCGATCTCGATCGGTGCGGGAACCTGGTTGCTGGACTCGATGCGGGTTACCATTTCGGCGAAGGCGACAAGGCGTGCTGAGTCGCTTTCGATGTAGTAAGCGAAGGAATACATGAGAACGAGCTGTTCTGGGGTGAGGTCGGCCGAGGTGAAGGAAAGGAGTTTCTCCAGATCAGGGGTGACCTTGCCCTGTCGAACGAGCTTGCGAAGAGTCTTGGCCCAGGAGCGTCCGTCTTTAAAACCGCTGGCGGAGGAGATTTCGTCTTCTTCGCCATACTTACCGGCATCAAGGAGCTGGGTTTCTGATTTGTCGGCGAGTTGGATTTCCTTGAAGTAGGCGTGACCAGTGGTGAGGGCAAAGTATCCGGTCGGAGAGATGTCGCTGACGCCTCCCATTTGATGGGAGATGAGCATGCCGGCGAGTCCGTGAGTGGGGAAAGGGCCGAAGACCTTTTTGTAGCTGCGATCGTTTCCATCACGAATGCGGAAGACCTTTGCCGTTTCGAAGGCGTTGAATTCTTCCTGCTCGTCTTCAGGGAGGCGGATCGAAGTTCCAGCGACGCGCATCCAGAGAGTGCTGATCCTATTAGATTGTTGCTGGGCTACATTTTCGTCGGTGATGTTGTTGCGTAGCCAGTTGGCATACCACTTGCCGAGTTCTCCGTATACGTCCTCGTCGGTGGTGACGATGATGACTTTTCTTTTGTCACCCCAGTCTTCGCGGAAGTTCATGTGCTGGAAAGCCATGCCGTGCCAGAGGCGCTCGGCCATTTCTGCGAGAGCCTTGCCGCTGAAGCGTCCGGTGGAAGCAATGAGAAAGTGCTCGGACTCAATGAGGTTGAAGGCCAGATGGGTGCTGTCGCCAAATCCCATCTTCTTTTCGAGAGTCTTGATAGTTTTTTTGTCAAAGCGGATGTCTTCCTCGGGAATACTAAGTTTTACGTCGGTGAGGATTTTTTTATCGGCTTCGGCGAAGTCGACGAGGTGGGCACGGTCGGCGAGAGAGAGGGTCGCGACCTTGACTTTGATTACCTTATTCTCCGGGGTGACCAGATGGACTTCGCCTTTATCCAATTTTTGGAATTTGGCTTTAACGGTGCTGCCGGAGGCAGAGGTCCAAACACGGACTTCGGCGGCTTGCAATGGGCTGAGGCAGGAGAGCGCGAACAGTGCGGCGAATCCTCCCAATCGATGAAGTAGTCTCATGCCGCGATGATTATCATGCGTTTTGTCAATTGGCTACCCGTAAAGTTGCTTGGGAAACATTAGATATTTAGTTTGTCTAAAGTAATTTTTCTCCGGTAAAACACTCTGGGACGAGTCGGTTATCGAGTGTGAGAGTAGTGGCATAACCGGAGATACGGTTCGCGTAATGGTGCGCAGGACGAGGCGCATAGCTACCATTATTATTTTTTGTCCTCTTCTCCTTCCGCGGGTAGGCCGTTGATCAAATTGGTAAACTCGGTGATCCATCCGGGAGCGGAATTATGGCTGAGATGTTCCTTGAGATGAGTAAGCATCCTGAGGGCAGCCGCTTTCTCATCGCCTGCCGAGAAGAGGTCGGTTTCCATGCGCCAAACGAGATCGAGGCGGCCTTTCGCCAACCAGGCCTCCAGATCCGGGTTGCGGTCTTTGCCGACATTTCCCTCATCTCCCCAAGCCTTATGGATCATACCGGAGTGTGTAATCCGGGCCGTCCAGGCGCTTTTGAGCTTGGCGATATTGTCGGGGTTACGAAGCGGTTTCATGATGATCAGTTCATACATTTGATCGATGGCCAAGGGGGCAGTGGGCCAGCTGGAAATCTTAAGTTCGTCGAGTTCATAAGCTTTGGCGAAAACAGTACTGAGAACGGAACTTCCTAGTATACCCTGATGGCCATCAAGGACTTCGGCATCGCGGAAGATGGCATCAATGGCGTTCGTCGCACGGGAGGACATCTTGTCCCGGGCTTTTGGATTTCCAGCTGCCTCAATGGTGGTGAGAAGCCAAGAGAGTTGGTGCCTGAGCGCTCGCTTAAATCCGGGATCATCGTGGCGATCTTTATAGCGACGTTTCCATTCGCGAAAATCTTGGGATTTTCGCGCTTTGTCCTGAAAAGAGATTTTTTCGTGGCATTTGAGGAACAAAGCAAGAGCCTCGCTGTCGCTATCGACCGCGTTTTTGAATGCGGCCAGCGCCACGCTATGGCGACTCTGAACGGTTTCATTGGAGGTCTCCTGGATGGCTTTGAGTCTATCTAGAAGCAACTCACGGTCGATTTCCGTCAATTCGGATTGGGCGGAGGCCATTCCGAGGGAGAAGACCCACAGGATGGATAGGATCAGAGATTTCATAGGTTGAGGAACACTTTCAGAAGCTCTCGTCGCTGTCGAATCAGTTTCTGTCATTTGGCAAATTCGTTGAATTCCATGATTTCCTTCCGGATTGGACTCCGTATGTTCACAAGATGACTGATTTGAACAAGATCTCTCGCCGGAAAGCATTGGGGAATCTCGCCTCTCTCGCGACTATTTCGATCGTTCCCAGCCGGGTGTTGGGGCTGAATGGACAAACTCCTCCTTCTGAGGAGCTTACGCGGGCTCTCTTGGGCTGCGGAGGGATCAGTAATAGCCATTTGGGTATGCCGGGTCGGATTTTGGCTGTCTGTGACGTGGACTCCCAGCGCATGGCACAGCGTCACGGTCAGGCGATCAAGAAAGGGAATAAGGACGTCAAAGCGTATGCAGATTTCCGCGAAATCATCGCGCGGGACGATATCGATATCATTCATACCTGCACCCCGCCACATTGGCATGCCCACATGGCGATTGCGGCGGCCAAGGCAGGAAAGCACATCTGGGGAGAAAAGCCCATGTCCCGGACTATTGGTGAGGGGCTTGCGATGAAGAAAGCGATTCAAAAGGCCGACGTGAAATTCCGAATTAACACCTGGTTTCGCTTCAAGAGCACCTTTTACGGTTCCGGTGTCACCGCGCGCGAAGTTCGCAAGGCGGTCGACGGAGGCCTGATCGGTGACGGTCCTTACAAAGTAACCTTGAGCGGCGTGACTGGCTTCAATTGGAAGTTCAACTGGGTTGGTAAAAAGAATCTCGAGGAGCAGCCGATCCCGAAGCATTTTGACTATGACACTTGGCTCGGGCCGGCACCCTACAAGCCTTACCACCCCCACCGGACCCATGGGACCTTCCGCGGATATTGGGATTACGATGGTGGCGGACTGGGTGATATGGGGCAGCACTACCTTGATCCTATTCAGTATATTTTAAACAAGGACGATGAACTTCCTGTTTCTGTTGAGTGTGACGCCGACCCGCAGGATCAAGATGCCGTCGGTTCCTTCCGTCGCATCACCTATACTTATTCCGACGGAACGCAGATCATCCTCGATGGTGCGAACAAGGACAAGAGCGCCGCGCTCATCGAAGGCAGTGAAGGCAAGATTATGAGGGGCTTCAAGTCCGATGTGAAAGGTTTCGCCGAGAAACTTAAAAAGCTTCCCGATCCTGCACCGCAGGTCACTGATTTCCATCAGGCGATTCGCGAGAAGAAGAAGTTTGCGCTCAACGAAGAGAACGGATTCAACTCCTGCACCTTGATTAACCTTGGTAAGATCGCGCATCGGACGAACCAGAACCTGAAGTTCGATCCGAAGAAGATGCAGTTCATCGATAATGCCAAAGCGAACGCGCTGGTCCACCAGAAGGATCGCGACAAGTGGAAGCTGCCGAGCTAAGCGCACCAGCAAATTTCAGAGGCCGGGTTCATTTCACGATAGAAATGATCGCGGCCTTTTTTTTCTGCGAATCTTCGAGAGTCGACGCAAAGTTCCAGGGCACGGTGAGTTAAATTTACCTACCCACCAGTTTTCGGCCCGCGGGGCTTCCTGGGCTTTTGCTGCTGGCCACCGCCAGCTCCCGGGCGACCTTGTCCGGCTTCGCGAGCTTTTTGGGCGGCTTCAGCTTTTTCAGCAAGCTTTTGCATCCAGCTCTTTTTGCCGGCCTTTTTGTTGGTTTTTAGTTCGGGCTCAGGCATTTTCTGCATGAACCAGGTTTGCGCGATGGAGAAGATGTTCTGCGTCGTCCAGTAGAGGGCGAGAGCGGAGGCAAAGTTGTAACAGAAGAAGAAAAAGATGAGCGGCATCAGCATGAAGATGCGCTGTTGCATTTTGTCCCCGGTCTTCGGAGTGACCTTCATTTGCAAGACCATCGTGATGGCCATGAGGAAGGGCAGGGGGTTGATGGGGAGACCCATGACGTAGGCGACGGTGTCGGGCTGGGAGAGATCGGTGACCCACCAGAGGAAGGGCTCGTTGCGGAGCTCGACGGCATACTGGAGCATGGTGAAGAAGCCGAAGAAGATGGGGATCTGCAAGAGCATGGGAAGGCAACCGCCCATCGGGTTGACTCCAAACTCGCGATAGAGCTTCATTGTCTCCTGATTCATCTTGTTAGGATCGTCGGCATACTTCTCCTTGAGCTTGGCCATCTTGGGCTGGAGCTTCGACATCCGCTTCATGGTGCGGGTGGACTTGGCGTGCAGGGGCCACATCAAGGTGCGGATAATGAGAGTCAGGACAACGACAGCCCATCCCCAGGACCAATCGTTGCCCTCGCCGCCGAAGAGGGCTGAGAGCTTATTGAGGGTCCAGTTGAGAATGTTACTGATCCAGCCGAAGAACCCGTAGTCCATGACTTCGGCCTTGTTCCCATCGAGGCTGCGAATCAGGAAGTTATTTTTAGGTCCTACAAAAATATCGAATTCGACGACCTTGGTGCTCTTTCCCGCCAGGGTTTCGTTGGGAAGGGAAAGGTAGTTGTTCAGAAGAGTTGCGCCTTTTTCTTCTTTGGCGCGGGGAGGCTTAAGAGTGATTTTCTTTGGGCTGACCCTGACGGTGGCGGGGTAGGGATCTTTAGGAGAAACGATGGTGGCAAAGAATTGGTTCTCTACGCCGCTGTACTGCACTTTGCTTTCCTTGGCTTCACGATACTCGCTTTTTTCTTTGCTGAAGAATCCTCCTTCGAACCAAGTTCCTGACTCGGAATCGAACTCGCCGTCTTCCTGCCAGAAGAAGGTCAGGTAGTTGGCGCGTTCCCCTTCGAAGACAGGCGCTGCCGAGCCAGCTGCGATGGCCATATCGCCGAGGTCGACACCGGTGTCGCCCAAGTTGGTGATTTCGAGGCGAAGATTGAGTCGGTAGTCCGAGCCTGCGCTGTCGCCGACCTTGCTCCAGATTTTTTTAACGCCGAGGTTGTTGGAAGTGGTGCCGATATAGGTGATGGAATCGTCGCCGGCGTCCTTGGCGGAGTAGAATGGCTTGTCGAGAATGTCGCCGTTGATGGTGGTGAGGGCGCCGATGCGATTGACGCCGAGGTCGTTCATTTTGACCTTAAGAGCGGGATCGTGAACTGATTGTTCATTCGGGAACTCGATACTCTTGATGCCGCCTTCTAGGGTAGAAAGATGGAAGGATGCTTCAGGCGTGAAGAATTTGTGGGGTTCGTCTTTTCCGGTGACTTCGGGTGCCGGTGGCTTGTTGTTGGCTTCGAGAACGCCGATAGGATCCTCGGGTGCCTTAGCGGCAGCTTCCTCCTTGGCTTTCTTTTCTTCTGCTTCTTTCTTGGCAAGTTCGGCGGCATTTTTCCTGCCGGACATGATATTGAAGACGAGCAGAATACTGCAAATGGTGACGACGATCCAAGCTTTACGATCCATGATCTATGAGTGGTTTAGTAGAAGATTTGGGAGAAGGAGAATTCCCTTCGGCTGGTGGCACGGGGTCATAACCGCACCCACCCCAAGGATGACAGCGTAAAATCCGGCGAATACCGAGCCAGCTGCCTTTTATCGAGCCGTGGGTCTCGACTGCTTCCAGGAAATAGTGGGAGCAGGAGGGAGCGTAACGGCAGCCGGTATTCGGTCCGCCGAGGGCCTTAATGACCGGGCGGATGAGAAGCTGGTAGGCGCGAATGCCCAGACGGATGAGGGCCTTCATAGTTCTTCGCGCCAGATTTTGAGTCGTTTTGCCACCTTGATCCAGTCTTGTTCGAGTTCATTGAGGGTGGCCTCGGAGGCGCGCCAGCGGGCGATGGTGACGACCATTTGTTGAGGAGGAAGGTGGTCGCCCCATTTGCGAATGATTTCGCGGAGGCGGCGACGGACGAAGTTTCGGGTGACCGCGTTACCAACTTTTTTTGAGGTGATGAGGCCGAAATTACGGTCCCCGGAGGAGGAGTCCTTTAGCGTGCCGATAACGAGGTATCGCCCGGCGGCGGATTGTCCCGTGTCGCGAACGGTTTGGAACTCGCCCCACAGGCGCATGCGCCGCTGACGAGTCAGTTTCATGACCAATTGGTTACCAAGCTTGGAATACCGTAACCCTCAGGGGGGACACGGTATGACCAATTACTTGGTGTTGTTCTGCACCGTGTGGCGCTTGAAGTGAATCTCGGCTCCTTTTGGAAGAAGGCGCTTGCGACCCTTGCGGCGACGGTTTTTGAGGATGCCGCGGCCAGCCTTGGTGGCCATGCGGGCACGGAATCCATGTTGCTTCTTGCGAGTACGCTTGGAAGGCTGGTAAGTCATTTTCATGGCCGTAAAAAAGTAAGATTTGGAAAGAAAGCACCCTCTGAGGACGCGGGACGCGGAGACTAGCGATCAGCGCGTGCTTGTCAACCAATCGTGGGATTTTTTGTGAAATTCATAGTTTCGTCTTAAAATGACGGTTTTTGGGGGAGCTGTGAGGGTCTTAGGAGGGAGAAAATTACATTTTCTGAATCGTGGCACGGCGGATCTTCGAGAGCTTCCTGATGGTGGGTCCCAGAAACTGAATCGAATTTGGCTTCGGTTTTCAGCCATCGTTACTCGGAGCCGGGTCGTGCTGCAACCCGCTGGTCAGTGAATGGACGACCGGGACCAACTTTTATGATCCGCCCTCGAGATCGAGGAGGAACTTTGAGGCCTGTTCGACGTCCTTATCACCGCGTCCGGAAAGATTGGCGACAATGATGTCGTCTTTGCCCATGGAGCCAGCCACTTTGGAAATGTATGCCAAGGCGTGGGAGGATTCGAGAGCGGGGATGATCCCCTCGGTGTATGCCAGTTCGCGGAATGCGGCGAGGGCCTCGTCGTCGGTGGCGTAGGTATATTCGGCGCGACCGATGTCCTGCAGGTAGGCGTGTTCGGGACCGACGGCGGCATAGTCGAGGCCAGCGCTTACGGAGTGGGTCAGTTCGATTTGTCCGTCGTCGTTGGCGAGGAGCCAGGTTTTTGATCCCTGAAGAACGCCGAGTTTTCCTCCCTGAAATCGGGCGGCGTGTTTTTCGGGAAGGATGCCTTCGCCTCCGGCTTCCACACCGATCATCGCAACGTCCTCATCGTCGACGAAGGGATGGAAGAGGCCCATGGCATTTGAGCCACCTCCGACGCAGGCGACGAGGAGATTGGGTAGACGGTTTTCTTTGGCGAGGATTTGCTCGCGGGCTTCCACGCCGATGATGCGATGGAAGTCTCGCACCATCATGGGGAAAGGATGTGGTCCTAAGGCGGAGCCGAGAATGTAGTGGGTGTCGTCGACGGTGGCGACCCAGTCGCGCATTGATTCGTTAACGGCTTCCTTGAGAGTGGCTTGCCCGGCAGTCACGGGGACGACCTTGGCTCCCATGAGCCGCATGCGGGTGACGTTAAGAGCCTGACGCTCCATATCAACTGCCCCCATGTAGACGGTGCATCCCATACCAAAACGAGCGCATACCGTGGCGGTTGCGACGCCGTGTTGTCCGGCTCCAGTTTCCGCAATAATTCGTTTTTTACCCAAGCGTTTGGCAAGAAGGATTTGGCCGATGGCGTTGTTGATCTTGTGGGCGCCGGTGTGGAGGAGGTCCTCTCGTTTCAGGTAAATCTTCGCGCCGCCGAGTTGCTCGGTCCAGCGTTCGGCGAAATAAAGGGGAGTAGGACGCCCGCAGTAGTTGTGCAGGAGGTCATCCAGTTCGCGTTGGAATTCAGGGTCGGCTTTGGCTTGCTCGTAGGCGAGGCTGAGCTCGTCGAGCGGGGTCATCAGGGTTTCCGGGGCGAAGCAGCCGCCGAATTGGCCGAAGTGTCCATTTGCGTCGGGGACGAGAGTTGCCTTGGTGCTCACGGCGCAACAATAGCGTAGCGAATGAAAAGCGCACCTGTAAATTTAGCTGCTTTGCAATGGTCTGGCCTATTGGGTGAGCTCCCACTGGATGCTCTGGTCGCACTAGGGTAAAAATAATCGTTCGACAAAATCGCGAGCCTTCCGAACTTCTGCTCAAAATGGAAGTCAGCCTCGTTTTTCCGCACCAACTCTTCGAAGACCACCCTGCGCTCAGCAGAGAGCGCCCGGTATGGCTTTTGGAGGATTCGCTAATGTTCGGTCGAGACAGCCACTGGCCGCTCGATCTTCACCGGAAGAAGCTAATTCTGCATCGGGCCTCCATGAAGAACTACCAGGCAGAATTGGAGGATGAGGGATTTGTCGTCTCTTATCTGGAGTGCCGTGGGGTGTTGGATCTGGAGGGGGATCTGGATGTCCTTCATTTTTGCGATCCGGTTGATGATCTCCTGAGCAGGCGGCTTCGACGTTATGCCGAGAAACATGGGATTGAATTGAGGCAGGTGCCATCGCCGAATTTTCTCAGTCCGGACGACTGGCTGGATGGGGTGATTGGAGGGAAAAAAAGGCCATTAATGGGGAGTTTTTATAAGGCGCAGCGCAAGCGGTTGAATATTCTCATGGAAGATTCGGAGACTCCGATGGGTGGCAAGTGGTCTTTTGACGAAGAGAATCGAAAAAAGCTCCCCAAATCCCAGCCGGTTCCCGAACCACCAGCGGATGTTCCCAACAGCTCTGTGGAGGAGGCGCAAAATTATGTTGCTCAGAACTTTCCAAAAGCTCTGGGCCGGAGCCACGGCTTTGCTTATCCGGTGGATCGGGTGGGCGCTAAAAAATGGCTGCAAGGGTTTCTCACCGAGCGCTTTCACCTCTTCGGAGACTATGAAGACGCGATCCATAGTGAGCATCGCATCATGTTTCACGGTGTCCTGACGCCAGTTTTAAATATTGGACTAATCACCCCTGACGAGGTCATTGCGGAGGCCTTGGAATTTGCGAGGGAACACAAGGTCCCGATGAACACGGTTGAGGGCTTTGTGCGCCAGATAATCGGATGGCGGGAGTTCATGCGTGCAATGTACTGCCAGCACGGAGTGGTTGAGCGCAATGGAAACTTTTGGGGCTTTGACCGTGAGATGCCGAAGGCCTTTTACGATGGGACCACCGGGATTGATCCCGTTGACGAAACGATCCGCCGCGTTTTGGAAGATGGTTACTGCCACCACATTGAGCGACTCATGGTGTTGGGCAATTTTATGCTCCTCTGCCGTATTCATCCGAAGGAGGTCTATAAATGGTTTATGGAACTCTTTGTTGACGCCTACGACTGGGTGATGGTGCCCAATGTTTACGGAATGAGTCAGTTTGCCGATGGTGGGATTTTCACGACCAAGCCTTATCTTTCCGGTTCCAATTATATTCGCAAAATGTCCGATTATAAGAAGGGACCGTGGTGTGAGGTTTGGGACGGGCTCTTCTGGAGCTTCGTTGGAGATTATCAGGACGTCTTTCTTAAGAATCACCGGATGTCACAAATGGGACACATGCTCAACCGAATGGATGAGGCGAAACGTCAACTTCACCGAGACAATGCAGAGCGATTTTTGGACCAACTCTAGTGTTTTTCCGTCTTCTCGTGAAGCGGCATTGAACCGGCTGATGGAATTTGAAAAGACGGCCTCGCGCTATGGTCGGGATCGGAATCATGTCGTCCCGGGTCACCAAAATGTCTCCCGCCTCAGCCCGGCTATTCGGCATCGCTTGATTACGGAGACCGAAGTGGCAAAGCACATTTTACACCGTTACGCATTCTCTACGGTCGAAAAATTTCTTCAGGAAGTCTACTGGCGGCGCTATTGGAAAAGCTGGCTCGCCCTCCGGCCCCAAGTCTGGACCGACTATCTTCGTGATCTCGATGCACTGGAGGTTTGTGAGACGGCGCAAAAAGTCATGGCCGGTGAAGGGGAGGTGGAGATTATGAATGATTTCGCCCATGAACTCGTGGGGACCGGTTACCTTCATAATCATGCTCGGATGTGGTTTGCGGGATATTGGATTCACGCTATGGGGCTCCCCTGGCAGTTGGGAGCGGATTTCTTTTATCAACACCTCTTGGATGCCGATCCTGCTTCAAACACACTTTCGTGGAGATGGGTGGCCGGCTTGCAAACGAGGGGGAAGACTTACCTCGCGCGACGTGCCAATATTGAAAAATTTCTACACCCCGATTTATTGGAGGGGAGAGAGGGTGGGCTTGAGCTGCTCGCTAATTGTCGGGGCCCTCGAGGATTTGAATTCACCCGCCCTGAAATACAAAAACCTGCATATAAACTTCTCGAGGTAGACCCATCTCTCGTCAGTGGATTTTGGCTGCACTCTGACGACCTTGGTGTGGATCCGAAATGCCACGAGGTGTTTCTCTCGGAAGATCTCCCTGCCTCGGAGGTAAAGGCGCAATGGCTCAGAGAGGCTCTCGACGATGTTGAATCCCGGTTGATCGGGCATTGCATCGAACGCGCTCCGATCACCGACCTACTTGCTTGGGCTGAGGAAAAAAAATTAGCCCAAATCATCGCCTATCGCCCCGAGATTGGGGTGCTGAATGATCAGTTATCCGAAATTGAGGAAGCGTTGAAAGAAGCCAACGTTCGTCTCGTTCTGTTGAGCCGGGGAGAGGATGATGAATTTCAGTCGCTTGCGACCGCGGGTTTCTTTGGGTTCTGGAAAAAGATCGAATCTCGAATAAGAGCTTTTAAATGATGGAGCCACTCTGCGGTGGCCTACCATAGCGGGATCAGAAGTCGGGGTGCAGCGGGATAGAGAGCCCTCTCATTGTCCTGCTATGATTGCTTCCGCTGTCTTAATTCCGGAAGTGATTGCTCCCTCGATGGATGCGCTGGAGGTGTGGTCTCCGCAGATGTGCATTCCGTCGATGAAGAGATATCCGGGAGATTTAAGCCCCGGACCCTGTTCTGGAAGTGCGTGTTTGATGAGGTCCGTGCGGAGATGTTTCCAATCGCGGGTCTGCTCACCGAACCACGAGTAGAGTTCTTCTTTAACCGCGTTGGGAATGTCTGAATTTTTATGGATTCCTAGCAGAGAGACGGAGATAAGAGACCGATCTTTGGGTGCGTAGCCGGGTGCCACGTCTGAAATGACGCAGACATTATTCACCTGTCCTTCTCCGCTGGTGTTGAGGGCGATGATTGCCTCGCTAAGTGGTGATTTTTCCGTGTGGAAGTAGACGTTGGTGACAGATCTCCAGGCTGGTTCTTTTGCAGCAAATCCTGGGACGAGTCTGGCTGTTTGAGGCGCCTGGGTGGCGATCACGACCTGACTCCCCAGGATTTCCTCGCCCGAAGGAAGGCTCAGGGTATCGGGGGTTGCCGAGGCAATGGCTGAGCGGATCCTGATGGTTTGAGGCGGGAGGCGCTTTGCGAGTTGGAGGGGGATCGCACCCATGCCGGTGGCGGGGAGAGTCGCACTGCCTTGGCTAAACATCTTGAAGGTGAATTCGAACATTCGGCTGGAGGTGCGGAGGTCTCGTTCGAGAAAAATTCCACCATAGAAGGCGCTAAAAAATCCCTCGATCATGTTTTCGCTAAAGCCAAATTTTTGAAGGAACGATTTTGTTTGTTGATCTGGTCTGGCTGCGATTTCTGTTTCGCTGCTGCCGAGGCTTCGGAAGCGGAGAAGAGCGACGCGAACTTTGTCCATGAAAGTCCCCACAGGCGCCAGAGCGCTTTCAATCATCGTGGTGGGACGACGGAAGACATCCATGACGCGATGGATGTTTGAACCGTCAAAGACGAGGGCTCCCGGTTCGAACGGGTGGAGGTTCAGAGCTTCGAGATCAAGGAGCTTTCCCGCCTCCGGATAGGCGCTCAGATACACTTGAAAACCTCGATCAAGAAGAAAGCCATCGACCAAGTCTGTACGAACGCGGCCCCCGACTCCATCGCTAGCTTCAAATACTTGCACCGGGATTCCTGCCTCATGAAGAGTCACGGCGCACGCCAGACCAGAAAGTCCGGCGCCAACAATGAGGACAGGAAGAGGAGAGGAGTCGGTCATGCGGATTGATTTATGGCTCTCTTGATAACCCCAGTGCCCAACGTTCTACTTCAGCTGGATGAGTGAATCCAACAAGCGCGCCCACTACGGCACCTCGATGGCAGCTATCGCCACCAACCAAGGCGTTGGCGGTAATGGCGGCGGTGAAGTCATCATGATATTTCCACGCAAGATAGAGAGCTGCCGGGAAAGACTGATCGATGTAGCAGGCCGGGCTAAGAATCTTTCCAACAATGACTCGGTCCGGGCGATCAGCCCAGCGCGACGCTTTCCGTGTGGAGAACCAATCGCCTGCTGAAAGCTTGATGGCTTCGCGCAAGGCAACCCCCTCGGACAGGTCCAAGAGAAGGCGGGTCAGGCAATCCGCGGCCCGAAGGACGTTTGAGTGTCGATGGGTCAGGGTGACGTGCCTTTTGACCTGTTGCCTGATGTCTTCTCTTGAGTGGCCTTCGAGTGCGGCGACCAAAGCTGGCACTTGGGCAAGTCCGCCGATATGTTCATCTTTAATGCCGCATTTCCGGGCAGCTTTCCCCTGAGCGTAGCGAGTGAAGAATCCCCGATGGTATTCCTCCAAGTAGGTGTCCCGGTGCCAGCCGGGGGTGAGCATTTTAGTGATGAAAAGTTCGAGCCAATGGTCCTCGGAGTAATGACCCTGCTCGTTCACTTGGTGATAAAGTTCACGAGCGAGTTTAAAGTTTACCGTGTTCTCACCGGCGACGAGATTTTGATGATAGTGTATGCCGCGTTGTCCCCAGTATTTGGCTTGGTCATGAAGGATCTCTCCCTTTTCATTCAATGGTTCGTAGCTGGATCTCCAAAGAATACTTCCAGCATGATGTGCAAGGGGAGCGCGGTATTCCTTGAGGTCCGGGTAATCGGTGTCCAAGGCCGTGCGGTCATAATACCAATGCACCGGCATAGCGAAGGCGTCTGCAATAAGAGCCCCTTGGTAGGACGTAATCATGGCTTTGCGTAGGGAAGACGCTTGTGTTTTGAGATTCGGAAGTAGGTATCTAGTGCGGTCGATGCGAGTGACTCCTGACTGGCGAGACAAATGCTGCCGTCGGGTGAGTAGGAGCCATCCGGGATGTCAACGAGCCGAACCCGCCCAACGATAAGCTTTGTTCCATTCGATGGGATATCGACAATCTCCTCCAGGCTGAGAGCATATCGGATCGGGCACTCCGCTACAAAAGGTGCTGTGATTCCTGCGTGGGAAAGCTCAGTGAGTCCAGTTGCGGAAAACTCTGAAACATCCTCTGCGTAGCGCGCAGCACATTGGTGAGCTTGTTCTAAAGTTCTATCTGTTACGTGATTGAGGGTCCAACTTTCGGTTGCCAGGATATTTGCCAAGGTGTGGCGTTCAGCAGTGTCGGGGCGCGTCACCATCCCGATGAGAATGGGGTTTGATCCTAAATGGGTGATGCTGGAAAAGGGCGCGAGATTTGTAAAACCAGAGTTAGAGCGGGTGCCAACAAGGCAGATTGGCTTGGGGCCGGGAAGGGTGGTGGCAAACTGGACTCGCTCCAGCTTTTCCATGTTTTCGATGTCAGAGAGGGTGATGATCACCTTTAATGATGGCAAGGTCTTCACAGTTCGCAAAAGGTATTTACACTTGGGAGTCTTTCTCAATCATCTCAGGTTCCGTGCCGACAAGGTGTCATAATATAAATCAAGGAGTGAAATTGGCCGAGAATCCGTTAGCGTCGATTCCATGAAGCGTATCGCTGTATTGGGGTCTGGAACGGGATCGAATTTTCAGGCCCTGTTGGAGGCCGAAAATCTGGGGGGAGAAATTGTCCTTGTGATCTCAGATCAGTCAGGGGCGGGTATTTTGGAAAAAGCGGAGAGAGCCGGAATCGCACACGATGTGGTGACGGGGGGGGGATTGTGTGAGCGTATCTTGAATCGACTCGACGGAATCGATCTCGTTTGTCTTGCGGGCTTTATGCGGATCGTTAAAGAGCCTCTCTTGGGTGCGTTTGCCGATCGGATTCTGAACATCCACCCGTCCCTTTTGCCAAAATATCCCGGAAAAGAGGCTTGGGTGCAGGCTGTCGAGGATGGAGCAAGCGAGTCTGGCTGCACCGTGCATTATGTTGACGCCGGGGTGGATACCGGGGAGGTGATTCTTCAGGCCAGAGTGCCGGTTCTGCCGGATGATACTCCGGAGAGTCTGCATGCCAGAATCCAAGTGGAGGAGCATCGAATCTATCCGGAGGCGATACGCCGCGTCCTGTCGTAAGAAAGGGCCGCCGCACGAATGCCACAGCCCCTTCAGATTACTTGAGATTTTTTTGTTTAGCGACGGGTTGAAGATCCCCAGTGTTTCAGCTTTTCAGAGAACGAAAATACGCGCAGGTAGCGACGTGATTGAATCAAGAAATGCCGACGGAATGTCAAAACGCATTGTTCAAATGGGCTGCTCTATTTCTTCGCGAGCTTCTTTAAGGTGAGGCCTTTGAATTCAACTTCCACTCCCTCGGCTTGCACCGCGATTTGGCCTTTGGAAACGGTGCACTTTTTGCCGTGGTTGACGAAATCGCCATTGACCCAGACTTTTACTTCGTCGCCCTGGCATTCGATGATCATTTTGTTCCACTCGCCGACGGGCTTCTCGGAACCGTCGGTAAGGTTGAGAATGCGGCGGGAGTCGCCTTTCTTCCCGCCCCACTTTTGGTTCTTTCCTTTTGGACGACGTTTTTCCATGTCGGGGACCTCGATGTTTTCGTCGATGCACCAGAAATCTCCAGCATTGGTGTGATGCATTTGAACCTCGATGGAGGCCGGGAACATTTCGTAGAGCGCGCGTGGAGTAGAAGAGTGAACGAGGACCCCGCAATTGCCAGGCTTGGCGGCGAAGCGATATTCCAGTTCGAGGCGATAATTCTCGTAGGAAGCGTCGGTGATGAGGTGACCGCCGGGTTTCCCGAGGCTGACGAGCATGCCGTCTCGCGCGATAAAGCTGGGCTTGATGTCGGGATTCTTGTCTGCAGCCGGGACATCGGAATGCCAACCTTTGAGGTCTTTGCCGTTGAAGAGTTTGATGACCTTATCCTCCGCAGAGAGTTGGAAAGTGAGAGAAAGGAGGGTGGTGAGAACGAGAATTTTTTTCATGACAGGTGTTTCTATTCTGCGGTGATGGATTTGGCGATGTTTCTTGCTAGATGAATGTTGAGCAGGAGCTCGGCATTGCCGGGGTGCTATTCCACGGTGACTGACTTGGCGAGGTTTCGGGGTTGGTCGATGGAGCAGTCTTTGAGGCGGGCGATGTGGTAGGAGAGGAGTTGGAGGGCCACGGTGCTGGGCACGACGGCAGTGTGGAGAGGACAGGCCGGAACGGTGATGTGATCATCGACGGTGGCGATGGCTTCGCTGTCTCCTTCGGTCACGATGCCCAAGACGCGGGAGTCGCGGGCCTGGCACTCGGCGACGTTGCCAAGGGTTTTGTCTTTGCCGGGGCCATCGTTGCAGAGGGCGATGACGGGAACGTCTTTCTCCAGAAGCGCGATGGGGCCATGCTTGAGTTCAGCGGCGTGATAGCCTTCGGCGTGGATATACGAGATCTCTTTGAGTTTAAGAGCTCCTTCGAGGGCGACGGGATACATATAACCGCGGCCAATGAAGAAAGCACTGGTTTGATCAAGGTAGCGTTCAGCAACTTTGGCGATGGCGTCGTTTTGTTCGAGAACGCGTTCGACGAGGTGGGGAATGGCTTTGATTTCCCTTACGAACTGGCACCCGGCGTCGCGTGACATTCGTCTGCTGCGAGCGAACTTGAGAGCGATCATGAGGAGGACGGAAACTTGAGAGGTGAAGGCCTTGGTGGAAGCTACTGAAATTTCAGGGCCGGCGTGGAGGTAGACGCCTCGGCCGGTTTCACGGGCGATGGTGGACCCGACGGTGTTGACGAGGCCGGAGACGAGAGCGCCCTTGTCGGTGGCCTCGCGCACGGCAGCGAGGGTGTCGGCGGTTTCGCCGGATTGGGAAATGGCGACGACGAGGTCGGAGGAGTTGACGATGGGATTGCGGTATCGGAACTCGGCCGCTTGTTCGACTTCGGCAAGGACTCCGGCAAAGTCTTCGATGGCGTATTCTCCAACAAGGCCGGCATTCATGGAGGTGCCGCAACCGACGATGAGGACGCGGTGGAGTTCAGCAAGTTCGCGCGGGCTGAGGTCGAGCCCGGAGAGGAGGGCGTTGCCACGATTGGAGTCGAGGCGGCCGCGCAGGGTGTTTCGGATGGACTCGGGTTGCTCGAAGATTTCCTTGAGCATGTAGTGTTCGTAGCCTCCTTTTTCAGCGGCGTCGGCAGACCAGTCGATCTCGGCGGGTTGACGGGAAACGGAGCCGGCATCGAGTGAGTGGATATCGAGTTCGCTTCCTTTGATTTGGGCTACGTCATTATCGTCGAGGTAGATGGCCTGACGGGTGTGTTTGATGATAGCCGAGGCATCAGAAGCGACGATGGTGCCGTTTTCTCCAACTCCCAGAACGATGGGCGAGCCCCGACGGGCCACGATGAGAGTGCCGGGTTCGGCGTGGGCCATGCAGGCAATACCGAACGTTCCTTCGACTTCTTTGAGCGCGGCGATGATTGCATCGAGGAGATCGCCTTGGTAGAGGGAGTCGACGAGGTGGGCGAGGACTTCGGTGTCGGTTTCGGAAAGGAAGAGGTATCCGGCAGCGGTGAGTTTATCACGGAGGGCACGATGGTTTTCAATGATGCCGTTGTGAACGAGAGCGATGCCGTTTTTTCCACCTGCATGTGGGTGCGCGTTCTCGGTGGTTGGTGGTCCGTGGGTGGCCCATCGGGTGTGGGCGATGCCGCAATTCGATTCCGCGAGGTCGGTTTCGTCTTCGCCGAGGAGGCCAGAGAGTTCCTTGACCTTGCCTTTGCTTTTACGAATGACAATTTGGTCTTTGGTTTCGACGGCGATACCGGCGGAGTCGTAGCCGCGATATTCGAGTCGTTTGAGACCGCTGATGAGGATGGGAAGAGCCGGGCATATGCCGGTATATGCTACGATGCCGCACATGATTTAAGATTCGTGAATGTCGTGACTAACGATTTCGCCGGGGAGTGTGGAGGTGCCTGGACCGAGTTTGCGACCGGGGTAGAGGGAGGTGTTGATACCGGTATGAACGTCGGCGCCGATAATGGCTCCGAACTTTCGGCGACCAGTGTCGACGAGATTGCCTTCGACGGTGGAGCGATGATTGGTTCCATCGTGGCGGAGGTTGGAGGTGATGGTTCCGGCTCCGAAGTTGGCTTTGGGACCGATGTAGCTATCGCCGACGTAGCTGAGATGACCGACGGAAGCGCCGTCGCAGAGGATGGAGTTTTTGATTTCGACGCCTTGGCCGACGTGGCAGTTGTCGCCGATGCTCGTGGAGCCACGGAGATAGCAGTTGGGACCGATTTTGCAGTTCTTTCCGATGATGATGCGTCCTTCGATGAAGACGCCGGGGAGGATTTTGGTCCCTTCGCCAACAATAACTTCGGCGCCTTCTCCCATTTGAATGGTGTCCTGTCCGGGCCAGTCGGTGATGGAGGCCATAATCTTTTCGTTGATGTCGAGGAGGTCCCAGGGGAATTTTGGAAAGAAGAATTTGCCGAGGGCGGTTTCCCACTCGGAGAGGTGGCGACCAGCGACGAAGAGTTCGTCGTGAGAGCTTGGGAGGGGCCAGAGTGACATTGGATTGATGGGGTTGGTTTGGTGGCTTCAAGCCACCGCCACGCGCTAGCCGATGGCTTTGGTAGCGGCGGCGACGATGGTGGTGTTGAGAGATTGGGCAAGGACGGCGTCTTTGGCCTCGGCGAGGACGCGGAGTTTTTTTTCGGTGCCGGAATAGCGGACCAGAGTGCGACCGTTGTCTCCGAGAGTTTGATTGGCTGCATCGATGGCAGCCATTATTTCAGGGACTTCTTGGAGGGGAGGTTTTTGGCTGACAGGCATATTAACGAGAACCTGGGGATACTCGGTCATACAGTCGGCGAGTTCGGCGAGGGAATTTCCAGACTCCTTGAGGAAGGACAGGACCATGAGGGCGCTGACGATGCCGTCGCCGGTAGTGGCGAAGTCGGAGAAGATGAGGTGACCTGAGTTTTCGCCGCCGAAAGAGAAACCGCCCTCGCGCATGCGTTCGAGGACGTGGCGGTCGCCGACTTTGGTTTGCTCCAGTGAAATTCCGTCTTCGGCGAGGGCGTCGCGGAGTCCGAGGTTGCTCATGACCGTGGAGACCAAGGTGTTACCGCGAAGTTTCCCGGAAGCTTTGAGGGCCTTGGCGCAGAGGCAGAGAACACGATCGCCGCTGAGGACTTCGCCATCGCCATCGACGAAGATGACACGGTCGGCGTCGCCATCGAGGCAGATGCCGAGGTCGGCACCTTCGCTTTTGACAAGCTTGGCGGCTTTCTCGGGATGGAGGGAGCCGTAGCCTTCATTGATGTTGTATCCGTCGGGGGAACTGCCGATTTTAATGACTTCGGCTCCGAGTTCGTCAAAGATGACGGGAGCGACGTGATACCCGGCCCCGTGGGCGCTATCGACGACGACTTTGAGACCACGCAGATTCATTGAACCGATGGAGCTTTTGGCAAATTCGATGTAGCGCCCAGTGGCGTCGTCGATACGGAAAGCTTTTCCAAGGCGGATATCTTTGTTAGGTGTGGGTGCCTCGCCTTTGATGATAGCTTCGATTTCGGCTTCAAGCGCGTCATTGAGTTTGTATCCATCGGGCCCGAAGATTTTGATGCCATTGTCGGCGTAAGGATTGTGCGAAGCGGTGAGCATAATGCCGGCGTCGCAGGCCATGGATTTTGTGATGTGCGCGACGGCGGGGGTTGGGACTGGGCCGGTGAGGAGAACCCGCGCGCCTTCGCTGACGAGCCCGCTGGTGAGAGCGGTTTCCAGCATGTATCCGCTCACGCGAGTGTCCTTGCCAATGACCACTTTGTGTCGCCCTGATCGCTGCGCTTCAAGGACGCGCGCGACGGCTCGTCCGATGCGCAAAGCGACTTCCGGTGTGATCGGATATTTATTGGCAATTCCGCGAATGCCGTCTGTTCCAAATAGCTCTCTCATTTCTTATAAAGAGATGATATTATCATAGTTTTTTACATGGTCTAAAAAAAACTGAAATTTGTGTTCGATAAGACACCTTCCAGATTGCATTTTTGAAAGGCTGACCCAATTTTCCACCACAATGCTTGTCCTACTCTCACCCGCAAAATCACTCGACTACGAATCACAGCTCCTCATCAAGAAGTCGACCAAGCCACGATTCATCGAAGAATCATCGGAGTTGGTGGCACAGTTGCGACGTTTATCGGTGAAGCAGCTTTGTAGTCTAATGTCCATCAGTGAGAAGTTGGGGGATCTTAATCATGAGCGGTATGCCACTTGGGAAAGCGATTTTAACAAAGATAACAGCAGACAGGCGATTTTGGCTTTTGTGGGTGATGTTTATCAAGGGCTGACGCTGGATGACTGGAGCGCGGCGGACTTCTCAACGGCGCAGAAACAGATCCGGATTTTGTCGGGCTTGTATGGAGTGCTGCGACCTTTGGATTTGATGCAGCCCTATCGACTGGAAATGGGGACGAAGTTTAAAAACAGGGGTGGAAAAAACCTCTACGATTTTTGGGGGGACAAGATCACCAAGCTACTGAACCAGGATCTCAAAAAGTCGGGTTCCAATGCCGTCATTAATTTGGCTTCGAATGAGTATTTCTCGTCGGTGAAGCCTTCAGATTTGGAGGGCGATCTCATTACTCCGGTATTTAAGGATGAGAAAAATGGCAAGTATAAGATTATTTCCTTCTTTGCCAAAAAGGCCCGCGGGATGATGGCGGATTTCATTGTTCGAAATGGCATCACCGAACTGGAGGAGTTGAAGAATTTTAAAACGGGCAAATACCGCTTCAGCAAGAAGGAGTCGGACGACAAGACTTTCGTCTTTTTGCGCAAAGAAGGAGCGGTTTGATCCTTGACCGAGAGAAGAATAGGCACTCTGTTCATGGCGTGAAACTGATTGCGTTTTTATTGGCTTGCTTGGCCTTGGTTTCCTGTTCACTGGACAATTTCCCCCGGCTGAATGGGGCCGGAGATTACCAGGCCCCGCCGAAACCTTTGTTTCCGGCGGCCAAGCCTTCCAACCGACCATCACCCAAGGCGGTGGCGCAGTGGCAGCTGACGCCGACCCGTAATGGGTATTCCTTGGATGTCATTTTGAATGGTCGTCGTCATTTTGTAGAGCATGGGGGTGAGTATAGGAGCGGGAAGCGGATCTATGTAACCTCTCCCGGGGTGCCGGCGGGGTCGATTAGCGCCTTCGATATTTCCCAACCCGATGGGAAGGGCATGCTCTACTTCATTATCCCGGAAGACGGGAATCGTTACGGGGTGTTTTCGCGATTTGTTGATCCACTCAAGGGTGGGCGGCACCAACCGGCACGGCGGGTGAAGTCACTGACCTTGTAGGAGGGATGCAATGAAGTTTATTATTTTTTTGTTAGTTTTCGTTCCTTCGCTGGGTGCGGAAACCTTAAAGGTTGTTTCTTACAATATTCGTCATGGTCAAGGGATGGATGGGAAGATCGATCTGGATAGGTTGGCCAGGATTATCGGGAAAGAGAATCCAGATCTGGTGGCTTTGCAGGAAGTCGATAAAAGCTGCAAGCGGAGTGGGAATGTCGATCAAGCGGCGGAGTTGGGGAGGCTTCTTAAAATGGAGCATGCTTTCGGAAAGTTCATGGCCTACCAGGGTGGTGAATATGGCATGGCTGTGCTTTCCCGTTTTCCCATTACGGAAGTTATAAGGCATCAACTTCCGGAGGGTGCCGAGCCTCGCTGCGCTCTGGAAGTTAAGGTGACTCCCAAGGGGTGGAGTGAGCCGTTGTCTTTCATTGGGATTCATCTGGATTGGACCAAGGGGAATTTTCGGCCGAAGCAGGTCGCGAAATTGGTGGATCTCAAAGGGGCTGTGATATTGGCTGGTGATTTCAATGCTGAACGAGGTAGTGCAACTCTTAAAATTCTTGGAGATGCAGCCTGGAAGAACCTACGGAAAATCTCCACCAATACTTTTCCTGCCAACAAGCCGACTCACGAGATTGATTTTTTCATTGTGAGAGGGCTTCCGGAGTTTACCCACACTGAGCGGGTGATTGAAGAGAAGGTGGCATCGGATCATCGCCCGATCACAGCGGAGATTACTTTTTTAAACAAATAAGATTGGGATGTTCCGGTTTCGGAATCGGAGAGAAAAATTGTTAGGCTATGATTTTGCAGAAAAGATTTTTGGGATTATGTGCTGCCTCGGGTGGGTTGTCAGAATGCCCAGTCGATTACCACGCCGAAACCGACACCTCAAATGGCTGAGGTGAGCGGGAGGTCGCATGCCACTCTGAAAAAGAGCCCCAAGGTCTGCCAAGAGAAGCGCTCGCAGTGCCATGGCCAACGGTTGTCCTTCACCTCGGGTCTTCCTCAATGGCATCCCATGGCCAAACCGATGGCGACGAAAGCGTAGTTGAGCTCCGAAGATGAAAAGTTTCTACAGGTCTATCTGGATGAGTTTTCGGACCGTTAAAGGATCACTGCTCAAGAGAGGAAATCTTTTGAGCGAGTCCTTGGATTTGCTCTTCGGAGTGAGAAGCGCTCAGGGTGATGCGGAGGCGTGCGGTGTTTCTGGGGACGGTGGGGAAGCGAATGGCGGGGACTAAAAGTCCGTCGTCGAGAAGGGATTGGGAGGCGGCGAGAGCCCCCTCGTTTTCTCCGATGATGATGGGGATAATCGGGGAGGGAGAGGCGGTTTGCCTGGTGAGGGAGGTCAGCAGGGCGATGTTGTGGTTTAGTTTTTCACGAAGTTGGCAACCCTCGGGGGTGTTAAGAAATTGCAGGGCGGCCAGCGAGGCGGCGACTTGCGAAGGGGGTGGAGCGGTAGAGTAAATAAATGCGCGGGCTTTATTGATGAGGAGATCGATCCAATCTTGTGAAGCTGCGATGTATCCTCCGGCAGAGCCCAGGGCCTTGCCCAGAGTGCCCATTTGGAAATCGACCTGGTCTTGAAGGGCGAGATGTTCGGTAAGGCCCTGCCCATTGGGTCCGAGGACGCCGACGGCGTGGGCTTCGTCGAGGAGAAGGAGGGCCTCATGTTTGGTTTTGAGGGCAACGATTTCAGAGAGAGGGGCGAGGTCGCCGTCCATGGAGAAGACGGATTCGGTGACGACGAGAACACGGCCTTGCGCAGTCTTTAATAATCGTTCGAGTTTGTTGAGATCATTGTGTGGGAAGACACGGAGGGTGGCTCCGGAGAGTCGGGCTCCATCGATGAGACAGGCGTGGGCGAGTTTGTCGAGAATGATAGTGTCGCCTTTTCCAACGACGGCGGGGATAGTGCCGAGGGCGGTGGCGTAGCCGTTGGCGAAAGTGAGGGCTGCTTCGGTTTTTTTTGCGGTGGCGAGAGTGGCCTCTAGTTCGTGGTGGATGTCGAGCGATCCACAGACGAGCCGAGAGGCTGTGGAGCCGGTGCCGTATTTTGTGATTGCCTCGTGGGCGGCTGCGGCGAGAGCGGAGTGTGAGGATAGACCGAGGTAGTCGTTGGAGGAGAAATTGATCAGATCTTGTCCATCGATGGTGACGAACGGAGGGTTGGGGGAAGAGATTTCGCGAAGGGAGCGAAGAAGGCCGTTTTCGCGGAGGGAGGTGAGTTCGTTATCGGGCATGGCGGGAGGAGAGCACTGAACATCTGACTTCGAACTCTAAACGCTCGGTTGGGGAGTTTTTAGGAGATAGAGTTTGAGAATAGGAGATTATTTTAGGGTGAAGAGGTCATTGTTGGTGTTTTTTTTTTGGTTCACCCTTGTAGGGGCGGGAGAGGGGAAAAGGCGAGAAAGCCGAAATGGCGCAATTGTGGGCCGATTATGTGGTGGCTGTTTACTAGGAAAATTAACTATCCACAAAAGCGTTTCATCCCAATGTTCCGATAACCCTGAAGGGGAACCCGCTCTCCGACAGTGATGTTCAGATTTGAGAGGGCGATTCAGCCTCTGGTGATCAACGAATAAATTACTCCAACGCCCAGCGGAGTAGTTTTTCGGAGTCGTTCCAGATTTCGGCGGAGGTGGAGCCCAGGACGACGGCGATGACGGAGCGTCCCTTGTGGGTGCCGGCGGAGATGAGGCAGCGTCCGGAGGCGTTGGTGGTGCCGGTTTTCATGCCGGTGCAGTAGGGGAGGCGCGTCAGGAGTTTGTTGGTGTTTCTGAGAACTTTGGTGCGGCCGTCCGAGTAGGTGAAGGTGTAGTTTTTGATTCGCATGCATTCGCGGAGGAAGGGATACCTCATGACATGGCGACCGAGGAGAGCGATGTCGAGGGCGGTGGAATATTGGCCGGGTTCGGTGAGTCCATGGGGGTTTTTGAAATGTGATTGACGCATGCCCACGGCCCGAGCCATTTCGTTCATGCGGTTGCAAAAGTTGGCTTCCGTTCCGGCAACGTCTCGAGCGAGGGCTTTTGCGATGTCGTTGCCGCTTCTGACAAGGAGAGCTTTGACGAGGGTTTTTCGGGCGTAGGTTTCTCCGGCTTTTACATAGAGTTTGGACGGTTCGACTTGAGTGTCGGAGGTGGTCACGGTGACGGGATCGGAGAGGGGGCCGCTGCGCGAAACGACGAGGGCGGTGAGGAGCTTTTGAGTGCTTGCGACGGCTCGTTTCGTGCGCGCATTTTTTTGGTAAATGATTCGTCCGGAGGTGGCATCGAGGACGATGGCGCTTTCGGCCCGGACGATGGGTCCGTGGGTAGGCTTGGGATAGGCCTGCGGCGGCTCTGGAGTGACGATGAACGGACTTGGATTGGGATAGGCATTTTGAATGCCGGGGGTGGGTTTGTTCGTTCCGCAGGAGACGAGAAAAAGGCAAATGAGAAGGGTGAAGATCTCCCGAACGTTCATGGAGCGAAGATTGCCCGAGAGGGATGGGCTGGCAAGGGATTTGCCGTGATGGATCGTCGTACAAGAGAACCGCGGTCGGGTCTCGTTGGGGGAGGCGCCGGCCGCGGTTATCACACACACGGAAATTCTATCACACTAGAGTTTCTGTGAACGAATACCGCTCAGGGCGGGGAGATCTTTCGAGAGCGAGATCTTTTTCGGAGGAAAGTGCTTCCGAAATTGCTTAATTCCATTGATTCGTAATGGATTCCCGCTTTTTCCCAGGGAAGAACATTTTTTGATGATAAGGATCATTTTCGGCCGGTCATCATGGTCCAGTGCCTCCCGTGGGGGCCGATTCCAATGAGGTTGGGGCCTTTTGCAAACATGATGAAACGGTGTCCGTCGGACGCAAACCAAGCGTTGTAGGCGGCAACCGGTGATCCGGAGCCTACGAAGATGTTCTCGCCGGTCCAACGGTGCTGAAATTTAGCGAAGCGAGCACGGTCGCCGGGAGATTTTTTGTTTTTGACTGGAGAGGTGTGGGAGAAAAATCCGACGGTTGCCATGTCGACGGAATGACCGTTGGCAGCGGCGGAGAGCCGTTCCTCCATGGTGAAGAGTCCAAGTCCAAAGAGAGAGCGGAATTCGTTGAGATGTTTTGAAAAAGCTTTTTGGGAAGAGTTGGCCCATTGGGCTGCGGCATTGACAGAGTTGGTTGTGGTGAGATTGTTGACCTCCTTGCGGACTGTATCGACAATGGCTTTAGTTTTAAGATAGCTCTCTCCTTCGAAAGTATTGTTGAGGGCCTCGGCGAGGGATTGATCTGAGTCGACTTTTTCATCCGGAAGTTCTTCGCCTTCAAGGACGAGGAGTTCGCGTTTTACTTCGGCTAGAGCGAGGGCGATGGTATTGACGGACTTCTCATAGTTGGTGGAATCCCTTGCGGCAACTTTGCGGATTTCCTCGTTCTTATTTTTGAGCCCCTGCATCTCGTTGATGAGCATGCGCACTTTGTCGCCCTGTTTTTTGTAGTCGGTATGGATGAGTTTAAAAATTCGTTCGCGTTCGGTTTTGAGATCATCAGCAATGATTTCCAATTCACTAAAGGGATTGGAGCGGGAGTTGTCGACGAGTTGGCCGAGCTTTTTTTCGTGGAGACGCTGGGCTTTTTCGAGGGTTCTTTTGTAAGCGGGTTGGGCTTCTTTTCCGAAGAGGTAGAAGGTGCGGTAAGCGGCGGCACGGCGGGCAGGGTCATCATTCTGCATCCACTGTAAGGCCTTGCTGAGAGCCGCGGCGGGAACCGTGCGGGTTTCTTCCTGGGCACTGGAGAGAGCAGGGCCGAGGATGAGGATTGCGCGGGCTAGGATCTTCATGGGTGTAGGAAAAGGGTAGGATGAGCGGTGATTTTTTCAACGATTGAGTTTTTCATCGCTTGACCAGTAGGGGATTCCCTTATTCTGTCCCGGCATGAAGCGCATTCTTCTGAAGTCGAAATTGCACCGCGCAATCGTCAAGCAAGCTGATATTGATTATGAGGGCAGTATCGAAATCCCTCTGGATTTGATGGAAGCTGCGGATCTTTGGGAGGGAGAGCGTGTTCTCGTGACCTCGATGACCTCTGGCGGACGCTTGGAAACATACGTGCAAGCGGGCGAGCCGGGAACGGGAAACATTATTATCAACGGGGGTGCAGCGCATTTAATTAAGAAAGGTGAATGTGTTACGATCATGGCTTTCGCAATCTCGGACACCCGAATTTCGCCGCTGCGGCATGTTCTCAATGAGGACAATAAGATCATTAAATCAACAAATTAGGGGGGGATTGTTCCGTTTGAAACCTGAATTCGGAGATGAAATCAGGGAAAAGTCCGGCTTTACAAGTCGCGTTCCATCCATAAAGTCCCGCTTCCCATGATTTTCGGCTGGCTCAATATTGCAATCAACTTGGTGGTAATCGCTCACGTAGTGGTTTCCCTTTTGCTCATTCTTGTTATTCTGATGCAACGTCCCAAGCAGGAGGGCCTTGGCGCGGCGTTTGGTTCCGGGATGACTGACGCAGCTTGGGGTGCCCGCACTACGGACGTTCTTCAAAAAGGAACCGTCTACCTCGGAACACTCTTCTTCGTATTTTCGCTCGTGCTCGCGATCCTTTTCGGGAAGCGCAATGCCATTGAGGGAAAGCGCGCTGATGAAGATGGTGCGTCTTCGGAGCCCGCCGAGCAAGTAGTTGTGCCCGCTGCACCCGAGGACGAGAAGCCCGTAGATCCCGCCGAGAAATTTAAGCGAGAGCTCGAGAGCGTGAAAAAGGACGATCTCAAAGAAGATGCGCCAACCGAGGGTGCGCCTGCTGAGGATGCGCCTGCTGAGGATGCGCCTGCCGAGGATGCACCTGCCGAGGATGCACCTGCCGAGGATGCACCTGCCGAGGATGCGCCTGCCGAGGATGCGCCTGCTGAGGGTGCGCCTGCCGAGGCTGCGCCAACTGAAGAGACTTCTCCGGCCGGAGAGTAATTTACCACTCTTTTGCTCATGAGTGATCTCGCGTTGCCGGTTTGGGCTCGCGAGGAGGCTTTCCCGCTGAAGCCGGATGTTTCACCGTATGGCTGTCGCGACGAAAAAGGAATGTTGGTCAGCTTTGATGAGTTGGACGGACTGAAGAAGTATCTTTCCTCCGGTAAAGGAAAGCTGGCTTGGATCTGGGTGCCTGAATATCGTCGATTGATCGCGCCGGAAGAATACCCCTCCTTGGTTTCGACCCTGAAAAAGCGTCGCCGTTTGTTTTCGGAGTATGATCTTCAGGATGGAAAGCGCGGACTTCTCTTATTTGGCGCGATATTGATCTATGTGATTTACTCGGCCTATGCGCGGGGACGGTGGGCGGCGGTTGGAAGCACCCAGACCGTTGGGATTGCGGTAATGCTGTTTTTTTTCTTCGCGATTCGCCCATATTGGTTGGGTTTGCAAGGGATCAAGGAGCTTCGGGCGACGAACAAGGAAAGTGTTGCGTCTGAGATTTCCGAGGCGCGATTTGAGCTCTGGCTGCAATCCCAGAAGTCTTGGATCACGATGGTGCTGATCGGGTCGATCGCGGCAGTGGGTCTGGTGCAATATCTCACTGGAGGAGGATTTGCCGCGGCGGGTTTAGTAAAGGCCCGATATGCCGACGGCGAGTGGTGGCGGGTTCATACGGCGGCTTTCATGCACGGGAACCCCTTGCACTTTCTGATGAATGCCAGTGCGTTGTGGTATTTGGGGAAACGATTGGAAACTTTGGGGCGGTGGCCGCATTTGGCGATGGTCTTTTGTGTTTCGGTATTAGGAGCAGGTTGGGCCACCACGGCATGGGTTTCGGAGGGAAGTAGTATCGGGGTGTCTGGAGCGGTATGTGGACTGCTGGGATTTTTACTCGTTTTCGAAACGTTGCACAAACCGTTGGTTCCGAAGTCTGCGAGGCAGCGCTTGTTGGGAATCTTGGTTTCCTTGGTGGTTATTGGGGCCCTGGGATTTCAATTCATTGACAATGCCGCGCACTTTGGAGGCTTGGTTGCCGGAGCGGTTTATGCTCTCGTGGTTTTCCCAAAGTCTTCTTCGACCGGCCGCCCGATAATTCTCAAACGCGATTTTGCGATGGGCGTGGGAGCACTTCTTTTAATTTGTCTTTCGGCATTGGCTGCGATTGCGGCTATGCTCCTTCAGTAGCCATGCTGCCTGATCTTTACACAAGGATACCCGGACCACGCTCGTTGTTTCTGGCGGAGAAATTGCAGCAGTATGAAAGCCGGAACGTCACCTATGTGGATGGAGACTGGCCGGTTTTTTGGGAACGAGCTGAGGGAACAAATGTTTGGGATGCCGATGGTAATCGGTTTTTAGATCTGACCAGTGCTTTTGGCGTGGCAGGACTGGGTCATGGAAATTCCGAGGTCGTAGCGGCGATGCAGAAACAATCCCAGCAGCTCTTGCATGGGATGGGCGATGTGCATCCCACGGCCTTGAAGGGAGATCTTTGTGAGCAGCTATCTGCGGTGACTTTTGAACGCTGGGGAGTGGGGAGGGCAAAGGCGGTGCTGTCGAGTTCAGGATTTGAAGCCGTGGAATCGGCGCTTAAGACAGCGCGGCTTGCGAGTGGAAAACGAAAGGTGATCGCTTTTTCCAACGCTTACCATGGATTGGGCTATGGGAGCCTTTTGGGCACGGACCTTGAGAAGTTTCACGGTCCCTTTGGAGATCAGTTGGCGAATGTCACGGTGCGCCTTCCATTCGGTGGAGATGAGATCGAGCAGATTAGCCCGGACGAAATTGGAGCGGTTCTGGTTGAGCCCATTCAGGGGCGTGGCGGGAAGGTCGTGCCCCCGCCGGAGTTTCTTCCGCGCTTGCGGAAGTGGTGCGATGAGCACGGAGCAGTGTTAATCTTCGATGAGATCTATACCGGTTTTTTTCGGACCGGAAAAATGTTCGGCTGTGAGTGGGATGGGGTGGTTCCTGATCTAATCTGCCTTGGGAAGGCTCTTAGCGGAGGGTTTCCGATATCGGCCTGCGTTGGGAAAGAATCGGTGATGGATGCCTGGCCGGAGTCGACGGGAGAGGCTTTACACACGAGCACCTTTTTGGGGAATCCAGTTGGTTGTGCGATGGCGCTGGCTTCGCTCGAAATTCTGGAGAGGGCTGAGACCGGGGATATGGTCAACAATGCAGGGTGTTATTTGGAGAGAGCCCTTAAAAATATGGAGGCTCCGGGAATCATTGATGTCAGGGGTAGGGGGATGATGTGGGGTGTCGAGTTGGATCGTAATGCAGGAGCCTTGCTGGGTGAGTTGCTGAAAGTTGGTCTGATTATGTTGGCGGATGGGAAGGAGGGGAGCGTCCTTGCCTTCACTCCACCATATTTGATATCGAAAGAAGAGACAGATTTTGCGATCGACACGATTGCCGGTATTCTTGCTCACAGGCACTAGCGTAAGGCTTTCTGGGAGATGGAATAAACTAGGATATCCAGTCCTATGTCAGCGCTTCTTTCGTTGCGTCCCCAAATGTCGTTCTTGTCCATATTGGCCAGGGTTTTCCAATTTCGAGGTTTTTTTGCGGAGGCAGATGAAATCGTAACCTTTCCTTGGCCTTAAGTTAGAAAATTGCACCGTCATCAAAGACGCCCTCGATTCCCGGAGCGGTGATTTCGAGAACCGGAGTAAATTTCATTCCGAAGGTAAGCGGTGAAGCGCTTGTCCTCTGTCGGGACAAAGTGCCTCCGCCCACCAAGGTTTGAGCGGAGTTTTCCGAAGTCCAGTCGACCGTAGCCAGTGGGCATGTTTCCTTTGAGGAGTTCCGGGCCGTCGTATGGCTTGGGAAACATCCAAGTATGGTAGAAATCGATATCCAGTTTTTTGGGGTCGACCGGACCGAACGCCTAATCCGCGGGGAGGTGTGGGAGAATTTTTTCTACGGCATGGGCGGCGGTGAGGCCATGTTTCTTCCGGAGGATTTCGGGGCGTCCGTGTTCGACGAATTCATCGGGCCAGCCGATGCGCTCGACAGGAGTGCCGATGACATCGTCGTGGAGAAGTTCGATGATGGAAAGCCCGAAGCCGTTGTAGAGGACGTGATCTTCGAAAGTGCAAACGACTTTGGCATTCTTGGCGTGCTCTGAAATGGTGCGGGCGTCCAGAGGTTTGATCCAACGCGGATTGATCAAGGTAACGCTATAGCCTTTGGCTTCGAGGGTTTCTTTGGCCTCCAAGGCAAGCTCCATCATGGTTCCCAGTGGGATGAGGCAGACGTCGGTTCCGGTCTGGATGACCTCGGCTTCACCGATAGTAAGGAGTTCAGGCTTGTCCTTGACGGTTGCACCAGGTCCGTTGCCACGAGGGTAGCGGATGGCGATGGGGCCGTCTTCGTAGTTAGCCATGGTCCAGAGCATGTCGATGAATTCATCTTCATCCTTGGCCTGCATGTGCACGAGGCCGGGAACGTGCCGGAGATAGCCGATGTCGAAGAGTCCGTGGTGAGTCGGACCGTCGTCACCCGAGAGGCCGCCGCGGTCCATGCAAAGTCGCACAGGAAGGTTTTGCAAAGCCATGTCGTGAAGGATCATGTCATAGGCTCGCTGCATGAAAGTCGAGTAGATCGCGAGAAAAGGACGGAGGCCCTGGGTGGCGTGGCCACAGGCGAAGAGCGCGGCATGTTCCTCGGCGATTCCGACATCAAAGTAGCGTTCGGGAATTTCCGCTTTGAATGTCTCGAGCTTGGTTCCGCCGGGCATGGCGGCGGTGATGGCGGTGATTGTTTTATCCTCTTTGGCGAAGTCAGTGACGGCGCGTCCGAAGAGTTCCGAAAAAGTCGGTGCTCCGGCGGCGGTGGAGCCGTCTTCGATATTATAGGGTCCGAGGCCGTGGAATTTACCCGGCTTGTCGAGAGCTGGCTGGTAGCCACGTCCTTTCTCGGTGATGATGTGGAGTATTACCGGCTCGTCTTGCTCCTTGAGGTATTCGAGGGTCTTAATGAGAAGAGGAATGTCGTGTCCGTCGATGGGGCCGAAATAGCGCATGCCAAATTTTTCGAAGAGAACGTTGGGAACGAGCATGTTCTTGGCATTGCGTTCGATCTTATGGGCAAGTTTTCGCACGCCGGAGCCCGCGATTTTTTCGACAAAGTCAGCGGTCTTTTCGCGTATGCCACTGAAGGTGCTGTGGGTCTGCAGGGCGTTGAAGTATTTTGCGAGAGCGCCGACGTTTTTATCAATGGACCATTCGTTGTCATTGAGGATGACAATGCAGCGGTCGGTGGTCTCGGCTATGTTGTTGAGGGCTTCCAAGGTGGCGCCGCAAGTGAAGGCGGCGTCGCCGGCGACAGCGACGACGTTGCTGTCTTCACTTTTTAGGTCGCGGGCCGAGGCCATGCCGAGAGCCGCGGAGAGGGCGGTGCCGGCGTGTCCCGCTCCGTAGCAATCGTGTTCGGATTCGGTGCGCAGGAGGAAGCCATTGAGGCCCTCGTATTGGCGAATGGTGCCAATTTCGGAAGCGCGGCCAGTGAGCATCTTGTGGACGTAGCCTTGGTGGGAAACGTCAAAAAGGAATTTGTCCTTGGGTGATTCGAAGACGGCGTGTAACGCGATCGTGAGTTCGACCACTCCTAGGTTTGGTCCCAGGTGACCACCGGTATTGGAGAGAGAATCGATGAGGGTGTCCCGGATTTCCTGCGCCAGCTCGGGAAGTTTTTCCGGAGCAATTTTTTTGAGGTCATCGGGGCCATTGATTTGGCTGAGAAGAGGTGCTTTAGAAGAGTCGGACATCTTGATCGTCTGGGTCGGCGTCGTCGCTTGAGGATTCAGGGCTAGGATCCTCGTCGTCGCCCTCTGCATGAAGGGAAGCTTCGACAAGGTCGAGCCGTTTTCGGGCTGATTTAAGGGTCTTTTGGCAAAAGGTCAGCAGTTCCTGTCCCCTCTCGAAGTCATCGAGGAGATTGCCGAGGCTCTCGGGATCCTTCTCGAGTCTCTTGGTGATATTTTCCAGTTCCTCCACCGCATCTTCAAAAGATGGAGCGAGGGCCTTTGATTTCTTTGCTTTTTTGACCGCCATGGGCTCTATCTTTGTTGGTCGATGATGGGCTTTTTGGAGTAATAGACCAAGCGGAAGGGGAAAAGGTGCTTGGATTCCGGGTAGCGGGTGAGAACACTGGATAGCATAGGAGCCTGGCTCCGCAGTCCGCGGGTCCCTCCTGCGGTCGCCCCGACCGATGGCCCGTCAAGCATTAGGGCGGCGAATTCCTCGCTGCCCCCGAAGTGTCCGGCTTTGTAGAGTGGATTATCTTTGAAGGACGAGGGGGTCATCAGGATGCCGGCGCTGGTGAGTTTTTGGTCCTCGACGATTTTTTCAAGGTATTCAAATTCGGAAACTTTTTTGGGAAGCCAGATCGAGCGGCGGTCTGCATACCAGGCAACAGCCCAAGGTTGATCTGAGAAGATGATGTCCTCCTCGCCAGTTGCGTCATGCAAAGTCCGGCTCAGGATGGATGGCCAATAGGGTGGCCAGACGGGGCGTGTTTGCTTGTCGGAGACCAGGCCGCTCTGCATCGACCGAGGAATTGTTAAAATCAGTGGGCCTGCACTGACAAGGATGACGATAACAAAATGCACGTTGCGCAACAGGCCTCCGCTCCCGGTGAATTCAAGTCGACTCCACAGAATGGAGAAGAAAGCCAGCCCGTAGGCCGTCATGATGGGAGAAAAAAGGATGTGCAGTTGATTGGCGTCGGTGGATTGGTCGGTGAGCCCAAATAAGGCCATTCCGATACTACCGACAAACCACATTAAGAGAATGATCCAGCGAAATTGGGCAATCGATTCTCGTTTGAATGGATGGAGGAGGGCGAAGAAGAAAAGTGGCGCGGCGAGAATCGCTCCGAGGTTGGAATAGAGTTGATCGGCCTGTCTTAGCAGGCTTGTGGTGGTATTCAAGATGAGGGAGTTTAAATTGTAGAGAACCGCGTAGGTTTCCTCGCTTGGATCGTTGGTCCGCATGATGTTATCTTCCGTCTCCAGAAGACCGCCATAGAGCGACATTCCGGCCGTGCCGGCAGGTGATCCGGTCCACTCAAGGTTCTTGCCCACAAAGTAGAGGCTGAAGACCAGAATAACACCGATAACTGAGAGGGCTGCGGCTCCTTTGGGGCGGAAGAAGAGGGCGGCGTAGATGACGAAACCAATCGAAATCCAGAGAGTCAGCCAATGGGCGAGAGCAAGGAGTGCTAGGAAGACGGCTGCAAGCAGGATCGAGCCGATTGTTGCGCGGTTATCGATGGAGGCTTCCACAGCGCGGTAGATGAAGAAAAGGGCGCAGGAGAAAAGGAGGAGCATCAACATCTGGGGTAGCCCAGTATGGGTGAACTTCCAGTTGAGGTCGCAGAGGGCCATCAGAAGAGCGGTGACTCCTGCAATGCGCACGTCGAAGATCCGCGAAATCAGCAGGTAGTTGATGCCAATGGCGACTAAGAAACAGATCACGGAAACTGCGGCGATGACCCGATCGAGTCGGTAGATAGTGCGCTTGTCTTCGATCATCTGAAACTTATCAAAATCATCTCCGCCGACGGCTTTGATCACCGCTCCAAGAAGATAGGGATACAGGGGCGAGTGATAGGTGTCGTAAATTTGGTCGAGATTGATTTCGCCGTTCTCGGTATTTTCCTCGGCCTGCCAAATTGCGAGTGGGCGAATCATCTTGGTCGTGGCATCGTTTCCGCGGGCAATTTCGCGTCCAATTTGTGCCTGATCAATTCCCTTGGCCGAAGTGAGCCCTTTGAAGGAGAGGACGAGGTAGAAAAAGACGAGTCCGAAGAGGAGGACGAAGAAAAGGAGACGACGGATCAGGACGGAGGCGTCCATGGCTCCGGGTTTGTTTAAGCTGCTCATGTTGCGGTGTTGTCGGGAGAGGGTGTATCGCGAAGTTTTCGCTGAAGAGTGCGGCGGCTAATCCCCAATAACTCAGCGGCTTTGGTGCGATTTCCACCGGTTGCCGTCAGAGCGCCATGGATTGCGCGTTGCTCGAGGGCATGCAAGTTGAATTCCTCCGTGGGAGCAAGGGCGTTTTTCTCAGAGTTTGATTCTGTGAGAGCCTTTCCACTGAAGAGGAATTCGGGCAAATGCTGGATATCGAGGGATGATTGGTTCGACATCACCACGGCATGTTCGATGGCGGTGCGTAATTCACGGACATTTCCGGGCCAATCGTAGGAAATGAGGCGGGTCATCGCTGCTTCGGTGAGGGGCTTTTCCGGGCGTCCGTTTTCCTCGGCAAATTCCTGCAGAAAGGCATTCGCGAGGAGGACAATGTCTTCCCGGCGCTCCCGCAAGGGCGGCATGTGGATCGCAAGAACGTTGAGACGGAAAAAAAGGTCTTCCCTAAATGCTCCCTCGCCCACCAGCTCGGTGAGGTTTTTGTTGGTAGCGGTGATGACGCGAACATCGATGGGAACCGGAGTATTGGATCCAACACGCTCGATGGTGCGCTCTGAGAGTGCTCGGAGGAGTTTCACTTGGGTAGCGGAGTCAATTTCGCCGATTTCGTCGAGGAAGAGCGTTCCGCCGTGTGCTTGCTCGAATCGCCCGACGCGTCGCTGCGTGGCGCCGGTGAAGGCGCCTTTTTCGTGGCCGAAGAGCTCGCTTTCGAGAAGCTGGGGCGAGAGGGCCGCGCAGTTGACCGCGACAAATTTTTCGCCTGGACGGCCGGAGAGATCGTGTAGGACGTGTGCCACGACTTCCTTTCCGGTGCCGGATTCGCCCTCGATGAGGACCGTGGCGCGGGTTTGCGCGATTTGTTCGATGATGCCCGTGACCTTGGCCATGGGTGCGGAACTACCAATGAGGCGGCCGAGCCCCTTGCTGGTCTTGGCTCCGCTTTCGCGAAGGGTTTCGTTTTCTTTGACGAGAATTTTGTTCTCCTTTTCCAGCGAGCGACTGCGAACGGCGCGCTTTAAAAGGAGTTCGACCTCATCGAGATTGAGTGGTTTGGTGACGAAGTGCCAAGCCCCGCGTCGCATCGCTTCCACCGCGGTGTCGACCGAACCGTAAGCCGTCATCATGAGAGAGACCGGCGGATGGGGACGGGAATTTGCGACATCGAGAACCTCCATTCCGGAATCGCCGCCAAGCCGGAGGTCGGTGAGAAGAAGGTCGACGTCTTCGTTTTTGAGAATCAGAGTCGCTTGCTTGAGATCGGCGGCCAGGTAGCAGTCGAAGGACTCTTCCAGAGCCATCCGCAAGGCGTCGCGGGTCGCTTTCTCGTCGTCAACGATGAGAAGGGTTTTCATTTAGACTTCGATGGGGGCTTGGTTGCTGAGAAGGCGAACACGTTTGTCGGTTCGCGGGAAAAAGAGAGAGACTTTGGTGCCGACGTTTTCCTCGCTTTCGACCTCCAACTCGCCGCCGTGTTCACGGAGAATGCGGCGTACGATGAGCATGCCCAGTCCGGTGCCGGAGTTTTTTGTCGTTTGGAAGGGTTCGAACATCGCACCCATCATTTCCGGAGAAATACCGCTGCCGTTGTCGGAAATAGAAAGCGTAACCTCGTATTCGGTGACGACACTTTGAATGACAATCTCTCCGTTTGGCGGGCTGATGGCCTGATAAGCATTGCGGATTAGGTTGTAGAGAGCCTGCTGGATTTGCGCGGCGTCGAGGCTTAGGTTGGGGAGTTCATCGGCGAAATTCAATTGCACCGCGATCTCGCGCGTTTCGAGCTCCGGCTTAAGGGTGAGGAGCGTTTTTTCGAGGAGTTCGTGAAGATCGGCGGCCTCGCGGACGGGCGTGGTAGGGCGCATCGCCTGAAGAAACTGCTTCAGGATGGTATCGAGCCGCTCGATCTCGTTGCGCGCTGTGCCAAGGTGATCACTGAGGGATTGTTGATCGCCTTCGGGAAGATCTCGGACCCTGCGCTCCATTAATTGAAGGTGAAGCGAGAGAGAATTGAGCGGGTTTCCGATCTCATGAGCGACTCCGGCAGCTAAAAGGGTGAGGGCGTTGATCTTTTCGGATTCCAATTCCTCCTCCGCTTTCGCTTTCGAGCGCGTAACGTCACGGACGAGCATGACGTAGCCCAAGTCGGCATCATCTTCTTCTGCGACGGGAGAGAGGTAGAAGTTGAGGTAGCGGTTCTCAGGATAAAAGACCTCAAGGTCGCGGCTCACGGTGCTGCGGGGCGAGCTGACCAGTTGGCTCCATTCCAGGCCGCGGATCGTTTGCTCAATGGATTCCCCCTGCGCCTGATCGGGGGTGGTTCCGAAAAAGCGGCAACCGGCGGCATTGATGAAGTTAATCTTGCCCTCGGAATCCAGAAGGAGAACGCCTTCCCGAAGTGCCTCGAAGACCTTTTGGAGCAATCCCTTCTCGCGAACGAGCTTCGAGAGCAAGCCCTGTAACTCACCGGGCTCGATTTGATCGAGGCGATCGAGAAGCTTGTCTAGGACGGCGGATTTCAAAGCGATAGGTGATTGGGCGCGACAGATTGGCACACACCTGCTCGAAAAGCAACTGGTAGCCTGTGTAAACGCTCTCTCGCCGTGCGCATCAGTCTACCCCTGCGATTTTGAGGGAAAATAAAGCCAAGATGACGGATCTTGAGGCTGTTTTCTACAATCTCCAACCTCATGAAGTGCCTGATTTTCCAATGATTTCGCCAGAGTCGGGGAGCGAAGCTTTTCTTGAGTGATTGAGGCGGTAGATCATTCCACCGCAAACACGCGGGCGATGCCGTCGATCAGGCCGTGGTGTTTTTTAGGGGCGTCCTTTTTCCACTTGGCGAGGTATTGCTTAAAGGTGAGTCCAGATCTTGCCGGGGTCACGTTGAGGTATCGGATCGCCTCCCAATGTTGGGGGTTTTTTTCGAAGACGGGTAAAAGCGCGGCCGCCATCGTTCCGTTGAGATTACGCAGAGTGGCGGATTTTCTAAGCTCGGGCTCGTGCTTTTTGTAGTAAGCGGCGAGCCCCAGGATATCCACTTTCTCGTAGTTGGAGATGACGTTGTCGGCGTAGGATTGGAGGCTCCCCGAGTAGCCTTTCCAATTCGGGTAGGGGGGCTTTTTTTCCCAGTCCGAAACCATCGCCCGCATACAGAAGAGTGAGGAGAGTTCGCAGAGGGTTTCCTCAAACCACTTGTTCTCCCGACCGTCTTCGCGGAAGCCGCACAGCACGTGGCAAAGTTCGTGGGCCCATTGATAGGCGTATTGACTCCAATAGGTTTTGTGGGTGTCCAGCTTGACTACGATTTCCTGGCGGGCATTACGTTGGAAAATGACGATGGGGCCGGAGTTGCTCTTAGTGATGACCATGGGTTCAACTTTGTAGCCGGGGAAATTTTTCCACAAAGGGCGCGCGGTGTATTCAAGCACCTTGCGAATGTCCGCTTCGCCGGATTCGAAGGTTTTCGCTTCGATGCGATAGCGGAGTTTGGATTCTTCCGCCTGTCCGGGAAGAGATAATGAGAAAGCGAGCAGTAAAATGAAGAGGAGAGCTCTCATGGATTTGGTAGTTGAATGACTAGTCTGAACGAAGATAGGACTAGTTTGTTGTAAGTGCGCTGAGTTCTTCCCAGCGGGAGTAGAGTTTTTCTGTTTCAGCTTTCGCAGCTTCGAGGGCGGCGGTTAATTTAGGGATCTCTTCGAAGTTGGATTGGACGGCAGGGTCGTTGCACTGCGCTTCGAGTTCGCTGACTTTTTCTTCGGCTTCCATGA
The DNA here is from genome assembly GCA_018222765.1 of bacterium. Lineage (GTDB taxonomy): Bacteria > Verrucomicrobiota > Verrucomicrobiia > Verrucomicrobiales > Akkermansiaceae > SW10. The sequence goes on from JAAEZT010000004.1 coordinate 158,499, forward strand.
TGCGTTCCTCCATACCCTCGAGTTCCATACCCTCGGCCATGGTGAGCTTCCGGGGTTTGTCTTTTTTGACGATGGGCTTCTTCTTTTTCGCGAGAGCGTTGGCGCGGGCTCGTTCGGCGTTCTCTCGGGCCTGTCGTTTTTCGAGATAGTAGGAATAGTTGCCGGGAGTGACGCGGACGCCGTCGTCTTCGAAGGCGATAATTTGGTCGCAGATTCGATCGAGGAAATAGCGGTCGTGGGAGACCACGATGATGGTGCCTCCAAAAGCGGCGAGGGCTTCTTCGAGCATGCGGAGGGAGGGAAGATCGAGGTCGTTGGTTGGCTCGTCGAGGACGATGAGGTTGCCGCCGGTCTTGAGGACTTTAGCGAGCATGAGGCGGGCGCGTTCGCCCCCGGAGAGGAGATCGACCCGTTCGTTGATGCGGTCGTCGGAGAAGAGGAAGCGTTTGAGATAGGCTCGGGCCCCGATGGTTTCATCTCCGAAAAAGATCTTCTCGTTGCCGTCGGAGATTTCATCGAGGAGGGAGCCGGTTCCGTCGAGTTGCATCCGGGTTTGATCGATGTAGTTGATCTTCACTTGCTTACCCAATTTGGAGGTGCCGAGTGTCGGCTGTAGTTGGTCGAGGCAGATCTTGAGGAGAGTCGTTTTACCGACCCCATTGCGCCCGACGATACCAGTGCATTGTCCCGCTTCGAGTTTGAGGTCAAGGTTGCGGAAGAGCCAACGAGGTGAGGTCTCGGATCCGAAGTTGATGCCGACTTTTTCGAGATCGACGATGGTGTCGCCGAGACGCGGCGGAGGCGGCATGAGGAGATCCATTTGCACCTCTTCGGGTGGCGCTTCCTGATCTTTGACTTTGTAGAAAGCGTCAAGGCGGGAGCGGGATTTGGTGGTACGAGCTTTGACCCCGGCGCGGACCCACTCGAGTTCTTCTTTGAGAAATTTTTGGCGCTTTTTCTCAGAATTCTCCGCGATGTTTTGGCGGATTGCTTTGGACTCAAGGAAGGCCGTATAGTTTCCGGCGTGGGAATAAGCCTTGCCGTTGTCGATTTCGATGATGCGGGTGGCGATGACGTTGAGGAAGTAGCGGTCGTGCGTGACGAAAATGACTGCGCCGCTGTAGTTTTCGAGGAAGCTTTCCAGCCAGCGGATGGAATCGGCGTCGAGGTGGTTGGTCGGTTCGTCGAGGAGAAGGAGATCAGGTTGGGAGGCAAGAGCGCGGCAAAGGGCAACACGGCGTTTTTCTCCACCGGAGAGCGGGCCGGTTTCGGCTTCGAGGGGGGGAGTGCCCAGTGCGTTGGAGAGTGCCTGGATACGTGCGTCGAGATTCCAACCGTCGGTGTGATCGATGAAGGTAAGAAAGTCGGCGAGTTCGGTTTCACTGCCATCGCCGTTCTCGTAGCGCGTGATGGCATCGACAATGTCTGAAGCACCGGCGGAGATGTTTTCGTGAACGGATTTCTCAAGATCGAGTTCGAATTCCTGGGGAAGATAACCGATGCGAATGCCTCGACGCTTCGAGATGTCGCCTGAGTCAGCTTGGTTTTCGTCGGCGAGTATTTTGAGGAGAGAGGTCTTTCCGCAGCCGTTGCGTCCAACGAGTCCGACTTTCTCTCCAGTCGCCACGGCAAGGGTGACGCCATCGAGAAGAGTCTGATGCCCGTAGGAGAGGCGGATTTCGTTTGCGGAGAGAAGTGTCATGAACGGGGTCTGAGTAACCGTCCGAGCCGATAATGTCGAGTGCTTCGGAACTTCCACTCAATCGCCTGAAATGATAATTTGACCTCGGTCACGAATTTCTCCCCGATTTCTTATTTGATCGCCGAGGGTGAGAATAGAGGGAGATTTTACTTCTCCTGATGGCTAATCATCGGTTGCGCTTCGGCAATCTGTTTGAGAGTCATTTTATCTTCAATAATCTCTCGTAACCATTTTACAGCTTCCTGTTACTCTTGATCTTGACAACTTTTGGCTGTGAGAAATTTTGAGTATCAGAGTAACTCTACTTGAAACTGGCAGGTGACTTCCCGGCCGGTGTCGGGGTTGACCAGAGTGATGGTGTGCTCACCGGGGGTGAGTTGGGCGACTCCGTTTTGGATGTTGAGGGTGTCGCTGAGCCAGTGGCCGTCGGTGAGGTTCGCTTTCAGATTAAGCTCGGGGAAATTGCCGGGGAGTTCGGGGTCGAGGTAGTAGGTGGCATTGGGGAGAGGGGTCAGGATTTGCAGGGATTCCTGCAAGGGTGGTTTGGAGTCGGCGAGAGCGAAGGCGTGGCGTTTAGTATTGTCTTCCGACATAAACCACTCGGCGTATTCCAGCGAGAGGAGGGCTTTGTTTTCCTTGGTGAAGTCGGTGGGAGAGATGGGGAGGGGAAGGTGATTCTTGAAGCAGAGTTCGCGTCGTTGGAAGGGCGTGTTTTGTGAAGGTGAAATGAGGAAGCGGTGGCCGGTTCGTTCGTCGATGGAGATGCGAGCAAGGGTGGCGGGTTGTTTTGGAAAGGTGGGGTGTTGCTCTTCGTGGAGGGCGAGCATGGTGCGGTGGAAGATGGGGCCGGCACCACTGACTCCTGAGATTCCGGCCATGGGTGAATTGTCGAAATTTCCGACCCACACGCCGACGGTGAATTCGCCGGTGAAGCCGAGGCACCAGTTATCACGGAAGTCGGAGGAAGTGCCGGTTTTGACGGCGCAGGGGAAGGGGAGGCGGAGACTGGAATGAATGCCGAAGGCGGCGGAGCGGGCGGAATTGTCGGCGAGAATGTCGGTGATGAGATAGGAGGCGTCGCTGGTGAAGGGATAGGAACTCGTGGGCTCTTGATCGGGGAGAAAAGTCGTGGGGAGGTGTTCGCCGAGACGGGCCAGGGTGGCGTAGGCGTTGGTAAGTTCGAGAAGATTGACTTCGGCATTTCCGATGGTGAGGCCGAGTCCGTATTCGGTGGGTTGACGGTGGAGGGTGGTCAAGTCGAGTTCGGTGAGGAGACGATGCAAAGGTTCCGGGCCACCGACTTGATTGAGCATGCGCATTGCCGAGACGTTGAGTGAACTGGCAAGGGCGTGGCGGATGGAGACGGGGCCGTGATGGCGGCGGTCGAAGTTTTTGGGCGCGTCGAGCCCTTCCTCGGTTTGGTAATCGGTGGGGATGTCGGCGATGATCGTTCCGGGGAAGAGCGATTGGTTCTGAAAGGCTAGAAGGTAGGTGAAGGGTTTGAGTGTGGACCCTGCCGAGCGGGGAGCGAGTGCGCCGTTGATTTGTCCGCCATTGGGGCTGGCGAAGTCGGACGAACCGTGAAAGGCGAGGATTTCACCGGTAGGGTTGTGGAGGACGACGAGTGCGCCGTGCTGGACATTTTGCTCACGAAGTCGGGCGAGCTCGTCGGTCAGGATAGTGTGGGTTTCGCGTTGCAGGCCGGCGTCGATGCTTAGGCGGGTCGCCTCGTCGTAGTCGCGCGCGAGGTGTGGGATGGGATTGGAAATACTTTGGTCGGCGAGCAGAATGGGCTCTGCCTTGGCGCGCGAGATGACGTTATCGTCGTAGTGAAACTCGGACTGCAGGCGATTAAGAATCCAGTTTCGTCGGATCAATGCACCCCGGGGATTGCGGTGGGGATTGAGACGGGAGGGAGCCTGGGGCAGTCCGGCGAGGAGGGCTGATTCGGCGAGCGAGAGATCGGCGAGGGGCTTTCCAAAGAAGTGACGTGCGGCAGCGGAGCACCCTTGTTGGTGGGAGCCGTAGTCGAGTCGGTTGAGGTAGGCGGTGAGAATCTCCTCCTTACGCCATTGTGATTCCAGGCGGCGGGCGGCGAGGACTTCGCTAACTTTTTTCTGCCAGTTTCGTTCAGCTGCCGGGGTGGAGATTTTGATCAACTGCTGCGTGATGGTCGAAGCTCCCGAAGTGATTCGGTTATGTTTTGAATTGTCGCGGAGGGCACGGAGCGTGGCGGCGTAGTCGATGCCGGGGTGTTCGAAGAAGCGTTTGTCTTCGGCGGCGAGAGTGGCTTTGACGAGATGCTCCGGGATCTCATCGAGAGCAGCCGGATGATGGCGAAAATAGTCGTCACGGGGGAAGTGCGTGAGCTCCTGTCCATTCCGGTCCCGCAACACCGCATGCGGTGCCGGGGGCTCCTGCAGGGCCTCGGGGAGAGGCGCGAGCAGAGGCACCAGTGGCAGCAAGAGTGACCAAGGTGCCAGCCGGGAAATGGAGGGAGGGGCGATCATTGCACGGTCAATATTTTCGAGGCGCTGAGGGCGTAGTTTTCGGGATCATACATTTCCTCGACCTTGGTGGGTGGGGCGTAGACCTCTCCTTCGTGAGTGACGCGGGCGTGGTAGCTCATCTCGAAATTCTGCGAGGCTTGGATGTAATCGACGAAGAAAAGAACGCGGTCGGTGCGGACTTCGGTATTCGAAATACGCCAGTTGTGCTGTTCCTTTGTGCGTCCCGAGGTTTGGCTGTCGAAGAGCGTGTTGATGGCCTGGAAGGATGAAGGGAGTGGATCGTCGATAGCGAGGTAGCGAAGCGAGCGATCAGGAAGAGCGGCGGTGAGGGTGACTTTCACTAGGTCGCCGACCTTGGGTTGTCCCAGCGGTTCGGTGGTGCCATTGGAAAGAACGCGTTCGTAGACCCGGGTGAGCGAGACGCCATTTTTCGAGATCGGTTGAACTGGTGTGATCTTGGGTTTGGCGGCCAGCGCGCTGTGGACATAGAGTCGCGAGCTGGAAGAAGCGAGGAGCTTGAGGCCATTGTGGAGGTCGAAGCGAACGGAGTGCGAGGCTTGATCACGGGGAATGGTGATTTGCTGTTCGCCGTCCGCAGTCTCCATAGTGAGGATAATGTCGGTGGGGTTCATTTCATTTGCCTCGGCGTAGGCACCCATGGCGAGGAGCGTCCAGGCATTGCACCAAGTGGTGCGCCAATGTCCGCGGGAGGAGCGGGTGCGGAGGAGCTTCGAGAGTGAGATCTCGCATTCATCGGCCTTGGGCGAAATGTGGGACCAAGCGAGGAGGCTGGCGGCATCACTCGTGCCGTAGCGCATCCAGTAACCAGTCTTTTCGGGTTCCGGTTGAGGAGCGTTCAGGATGGCGAGAGCGCCTTGCTGACCCGACTCGTGAACTGCGAGGGCGAGGAAGGCGCGGGCCGTGCCGGAGAGCTTGTCAATTTGTTCGAGAAGCTTGGCTTGATAGGCGGGTTCGGCTTTGCCAAGGCGTGCCAGAACGTAGAGCGCGCGGGCGTGCACGTCGAGGTCGTAGGATGTCTTGGCCTTGGAGAGATTCCGAAGCTGGTTGGAGAGATAGACTGCGAGGCGATCGAGGCTGGAAGAGGGAACCTGTGCTCCGGCTTCCTGGCAGAGGAGGATTCCAAGTCCTCCGTAGGAGCTGGCCCAAGGGTTGGGCCGGAGGGATCCGGGCCAGTAGGAAAGTCCACCGTCGGCGGTTTGCATCGAGAGCAAGCGGTCCGCTCCGGCCTGAATATTTTTTTCAATTGAAGCCATCGAACGAGCCCGAAATTTAGGCGCGATGGGGCGAAGTTTTTTGGCGGCGACCCAAGGGATGGTTGATGAGGTGGTCTGCTCGAGACACCCGTAAGGATAGCGAAGGAGGTAGTCGATGGCACCACCTGCTTCGAGGAGACGGGAGCGCGAGAACTCGAGGTCGAGGTGTCCCTTGCCGTTGAGTAGGTTTCTGGAAAAGTCCTTGAGAAGGTTGTTTCGTTTGTTGGGGTCGTTGAAGGTAACGAATTGCATCTCTCGAAGAAGTGGTATGGGGTAGCGCACTTCGAAACTGGATTCGACGGAGTCGGAGAATTCGCGTTTGAGTCCGGCGTTTAATTCCGATTGATCAAGCGAGACCGGTTCGGCGTGCCAGATCCATTTGGTGGTTCCGGTGTTGTGGAAATGAACATCGAATTCCACCGAGCCCTGGCCATTGGCGGGGAGATGGACGGCGGCAATGAGCTTCTCTTGCTGGTTCTCGGAATTGACCGCTCCGCTTCCGGTGAGGGAATCGAGATGCAGGGTGACCTGCCAGGTACCCGCCATGTCGGTGGTGTTTTGAAGGAGTGCCTTCGGCTTGATCCGGTCGCCCTGGTGAGCAAAGAGAGGAGGGGAAGGCTCAAGCATGAGGGGTTTGTTGACGACGGCCTCTCCGGTGCCGACGCCGAAGCGCGAACTGTCCGAGTGGGCGACGGCGATGAGGCGATAGCGTGTCAGGGTGTCGGGCGCGGGGAATTTTGCTTCGAAGCTTCCGTCCGGTGTTGTGGTGAGGGTGGGGAACCAGGCTGCGCAGGGATCAAAGTTGCGACGGAGATCGTCGAACATGGGAGCCCTCATGCCTGCGACACTGTCGCCACCTCCTACGATGAATCCTTTGTTGGCGTGGAAGCGTTCGCCGGGAGCTTCAGGGATAAAGTTGACGAGCGATGTGCCGTTCTCGGTGCGTAGAGGACGCGGCGCGTGGAAGTAGGGAATGGGGTTGGGGTTCTCGTATCCCATGACAGCGAGGGTTCCCTCGTCCTCAGCGTAGAAAGTGACCTCGGCATTGGTGACGGGGCGACCCTGATGGTCGGTGACTTTTCCGGAAACCAGGATTGTTTCGCCGGGCCGCGTCTCTGGTTCGGCGGTGGCGAGATCAACCTTGAGACGATCTTTGGTGGGGTCGATGGTGAGTTCGCAATACCCCAGACGCAGCTGTGGTTCGGGATGCTTTCTTTTTGAATCCGTCGCGCCCTTAATAATGAGGACGGAGACGAAAGTGTTGGGTGCGTCTTCCTCGGTGACGGGGATTTCAATGATTGGGTTGTCGGCTTTGAGGGCGGTCTGGAAGTGTCGGAGCACGCCCTTGCGCTCGATGGTGATGAGGGCTTCTCCCTCGATGGGAGAGAGGACCAAAATGCGGGCAGTGTCGCCGGCCTGGTAGCGTTGTTGCTCGGGAACAAGTTTAATGCGCATGCCGGATTCGTAGGCCCACGGGTATTCATTCGTTCCATAGACGTGATGGGTCGCAATGGTTTGCACGGCGCGACCGGATGCGTCTTGGGCCGTGATGGAGAAGAAGTGTCGGCCGGCATCTTTTGGCGTGAATGGAATGTTGAGCTTTCCTCCGGTGACGAGATGATCGGTTTGGGAGACCGGGAGGATTTCCGTTTCGTTTTTGACGACGATGCGACCATTGGCTGCTTTCGATTTAGTCTGTTTATTGAACTCGCGGGTGATGGTGACTTGGACGGGAGTGTTTGCAGTAAAGGGCTCGCCTTTTGGAGTGACCGTGACGAGTTCGAAGGGAACGACCTTGTTGACGCGTGCCAGCTGGTCCTGACGGGAAAGTCCGAGGTAGAAATCGGAGGAATGAACAGTGAGGGTGTCGCGCGAGGTGAGGGTTTGACTGTTCGCATCGGTGACTTCCGTGGTGACGGTGACGCGGCGAGGGCTGGGGAACTTGATTTCGGGGAGTTTGAAGTTGAGCGAGAGCTTCCCGCCTTCGTCGAGACGGGCTTCACCATCTTCATCGTGGCTGCCGGATCGGGAAGAGCTGCTGTCGTCATTGTAGCCGAAGTAGTGACTCCAGTAATAGGAATCGTAGCGGCGGTGGTCGCCGAAGTAGAAGTCGCGATACTTGGCAGGGTAGAAGCCGGTGGGGCTGGCCGAGAGATACCAATCGACTTTGCCCTCGGCGACGGCGGTGCCCTGGAAGTATTTGGCCTCGAGTTCGAAGGCGATCTCACGGATTTCGGTTTCCTCAAGACCGGCGGTGAGTTCAAAAGCATTGCGCTTGAATTCCTGAACTTGGAAGGCGTGGACGAAGCGGGCGGATTGTTTGGCCTGGTTGCCGGCCCACCAGTTTTCCATTCCCCGGGCGGCTTCGAGTTCCTCGGGCCAGCTCAAGATGGCGGAATAACGCCCCACCGTGGTGTTGGGGAGTTTGTAGGTGAAGTCGAATGAACCCACGGGTGACAGTTTGACCTTGGCATTGTGAACCTCGCGGCCGGCGGGGTCGGTGAGGACGAGGGTGGGTGAGAGCTTGGTGGGTTGGGTCAGCTTGTCGTTCTGGAGGATGCGAACGAGGCCCTTGAGTCGCATCGTCTCGCCGGGACGGTAGAGTTGGCGGTCGGTGAAGAGGAGTGTCTTGCGCTGCTTCTCGGGAAGGTCGCGCCAAGCGTAATTGACGGGGAAGCGCCACATCGAAACGGTGGGAAGATCGCCATCGTAAGGAAGAATGAGGGTGTCATTACCGTTGGTGGCACGGAGGTGGCGGTGTGCCGGCTTGCGGGGAAGCGTGGCGAGGCCATTGACACCGACGGCGCTTTGATGGAGAGGGCGGGCATCTTCACCGAAGAGGGAAAGCTGCACGCCGGGAAGGGCTTTGCCGGTCTGGCAGGAATAGGCGTAGAGAAAGGCGGAGTCGCCGGTCAACTTCCAGGCTAGGCCGATATCGGTGAGTTGGACGAGCGCTTGAGCAACTTTTTGGGAGGACTTGGTGAGATCCGGGTGGTCGGCAGGATCTCCGGTGACAGAGAGGAAGAAGGCTCCGGTCTTTTGGTTGGCGGGGAGAAACTGATCCCACTTGATTTGGTGAGTGTAAGTCGTGTCGAGGGGTGCGTTGACAGGAATAACTTCATCAAAGACGGTAGTGCCGGTGATGAGCTCGAACGGGAGGTCGTTTCGGTTTCTTATGCGGTCGTTGTTCGGCCCATCTCCGGTGTAGCGGCGGTATCCCTGGGAGACGCGGACGAGTTCCTTGGGAGTGAGTTTTTTGATGCGGAGGTGGAGTGACTTGTTGTTGGTGGAAGTCATCTCGTAGGTGCGGGTTCCGTTCGCGAGTTGCGCTTCGTCGTGGCTGGGGAGGGAGAGGCTGGGTGTGACGCGGGTGAATTTGAGGTTTTTCTTAATGGCGGTCTGCAAAGGAAGTCCCTCGGAGCTGGTGAGAGATTGATTGATGTGGATGGTGTAGACGTCCTGTTTTTTAAAGTCTCCGCGGAGGTAGAGCTTTTGTTTTCGGTAATCCGTCGTGGCTTTGAGATTTGCGACGGCGGGTTCGAAGGTGATAAACTGCAGGCAATGCTCCGGACTGAGGTGGGAGGGGAGTTTTTGGTTGAAGTAGATGCGGACCTGGCGGTCGGCGTCGGGAATGGAGACGGTGCTCACGGAGGTGGCGATGAAGGGAACGATGTTACCGACACTGTAGGCGTTCTCCTTATCAAGGCTGGCGGTCTTTGTTTTATTGGGAACGCCTTGGATGCGTTTCAGAGACCAGCTTGAGCCGACGGGAAGAGGCGTCATGGGTTCGACGACGATAGCGTGAGGGATGACGGTGTGACTTGGTTGACTTTTGGGGCGGTCTTTTTTTAGAAATCGTTCCTGCCATGATTGGGTGTAATAATAGCTGCTTCCGAAATCGCCCCACCGGGCCTGTCGGGTTCGGGCGGCGACGATCAGGGCGCCTTGCTCTTTGGTTTCGGGCCGGACGAAGTGGAAGAAGGGGGCCGCGGCGAGAGGATCAATGTCGTCGTTGAAGAAAAGGACGTAGCCTCCCGAGCGCAGTGTTCCTCGCTTGCGGGTTCGCTGGACGCTCAATCCCTCGGTTGCGAGATCATCGAAAGTAGTTTGTTCGACCTTGCTGCCGTCCTTGGCAGTGAGCTCGGAGGCGGTGGAGATTTTGTAACTCACGCCGATAGTCGGGGGTTCCTGTGGAACGAGACGGGCGATATTTGGAGCGCGCCAGAGGATCTTGGTCTTCCAGATCGGCTTGATGTTGAGGAGGTCGTTGGCTTGTTCTTTTCCGAGACGGTCTTCCGTGACCATTGGTTTGTCGAAAATGATCTCGATGGTGGATTGCGGATTGATGGGGCGGGTGCTGGAACTCAGTCGAGGGGCTGCGTGGAGGCAGTGCAGGGAGAGGAGGAGGAGAAGAGCTTTCATGGTTGTCAGGTTTAACGTCACAGATACCAAACGATTCACAAAAAAGTATCAAGAAAGGCCCTCTTTGACAGGACTCATACAAAAGGCAGGTAAGTTGAGCGCTATTGCCATGATCAAAGCTCTCACCCTAGTCCTTTGTCTCAGCGCTCCGCTTCTTGCGGAAAAGTACAAACTCGGTCCGGACTCGATGGTTCAGGAAGGTGTGCCGAAGGGAAAAGTGACGCGGCATGAATGGCGGAGTGAAGTTTTTAAAGGGACACTGCGGCAGTATTACCTCTATGTGCCGGCCCAGTATGACGGGACCAAAGAGGCCAACGTTCTCGTTTTTCAAGATGGTCACGCCTATGTCGGTCCAAAGGGGCAAATCCGGGCCTCAACCGTGATGGATAATCTCATCGCAAAGGGAGAGATTCCGCTGACGGTGGGCATTTTTTTGAACCCCGGATTGTTCACTGACAAGATCGAGGGGGTTCAGGGATGGAAGATGAAAAAGGGGAGCAATCGCAGCGTCGAGTATGACAGTCTGAATGGCGACTACGCCGAGTTTCTCGAAAAAGAGATTCTTCCCGAAGTGGGAAAGACGGTGAAACTGACCCAGGATCCCGGGAAGCGCGCGATTTGTGGCATGAGCTCGGGCGGGATTTGCGCCTTCACGGTGGCGTGGGAGCGGCCGGATCTCTTTCGCAAGGTGATTAGTCACATCGGAAGTTTTACCAACATCCGGGGCGGGCATGTCTATCCGGCCCTGATTCGGAGGAGCGACAAGCGTCCGATCCGGGTCTTTTTACAGGACGGCGACCAGGATTTGAACAATCAGCACGGGAATTGGTGGCTTTCGAACCTCCAGATGGAAAAGGCGCTCAAGTTTCGCGACTACGATTATAAGTTCGTTCCCGGAAAAGGAGGGCACAATGGCGAGCACGGAGGGGCAATTTTTCCTGATACCTTACGCTGGATTTGGAGAGAATAGTCGAAAGCTGTGCTTTTGACGCCAGTAGCGGGGGTTCAATACCAAAAGTAAAACTTTCGGTTACCCTGCTCTTGCCCGAAGGCTCGTGCCGCGCTAGACGGTGTCCGTCATGGCTCGTATCAACGAAAACTTCCAGAAGCTTAAGGCCGGCTACCTCTTCCCTGAGATCGCCCGTCGTGTGAACGCATACACCGATGCAGAACCTGAATTGGCCAAGCGCCTGATCCGTTGCGGAATCGGCGACGTTACCGAGCCCGTTCCTGTCGCCGCCCGCGAGGCCATGAAGAAGGCGGTCGATGAACTAGGCAATCGCGGAACGTTCCGTGGTTATGGTCCCGAGCAAGGGTATCCTTTTCTTCGTGAATCAATCGCTGACAATGCCTACGCCGGTCTCGATATCGATGCCGATGACATTTACGTCTCGGACGGCTCGAAGTGTGACTCAGGCAACATTCTCGATATCTTCGGAGAAGGGAACAAGATCGCCGTGACCGACCCGGTTTATCCCGTCTACGTCGATACTAATGTCATGGCCGGAAATACCGGTGAGGCGAACGAAGCAGGGGAGTATGAAGGTCTCGTTTATCTCAAGTGCACCGCTGAAAACGGGTTCGTTCCCGCCATCCCCGAGGAGAAGGTCGACTTGATCTATCTTTGCTACCCCAACAACCCAACCGGGACGACTGCGACTCGCGAGCAGCTCGAAGCCTGGGTGGCATACGCTCTCGAGAACGATGCCGTGATTCTTTACGATGCCGCCTACGAGGCCTTCGTGCAGGATGAGTCGGTTCCTCGTTCGATTTATGAAATCGAAGGAGCCAAGAACTGCGCGATTGAGTTTCGCTCCTTCTCTAAGAACGGTGGATTCACCGGTGTGCGTTGTGCCTATACCGTAATTCCCGAAACGGTCACCGGTGCAACTGCTTCCGGAGAGCGGGTCCCTCTCAAGCAACTCTGGGGACGTCGTCATTCGACCAAGTTTAACGGAGCATCCTATCCCGTGCAGCGCGGAGCCGAGGCCATTTACTCCGAGGCTGGAAAAGCCGAAGTCGCTGAATTAGTGAAGCACTACATGACCAACGCCAAGCTTCTCAAAGAAGCCTGTGAAGGACTCGGCCTGAAAGTATGGGGCGGCGAAAACGCTCCCTACGTCTGGGTCGGTTGTCCCGAGGGTGTCGATAGCTGGGGCATGTTCCAGAAGATGCTCGAAAGTGCACAAGTCGTAGTCACTCCCGGTGCTGGATTCGGCGCAGCGGGCGAAGGATTCTTCCGGATTTCAGCCTTCAACTCGCGTGAAAACGTCGAGGAAGTCTGCCGTCGACTTGTGGAGATGGTTTAAGCGGCTACTTACTTTTTCAGCCCGTCGGGATTCGTTCCGGCGGGCTTTTTTTGAGTAAAAGCTATTCGACTGTTACTTCGACATCTTGAGACAGAGGAGTCTGTTTTGGCCCCGCATGATAAGGTGGCCTTTGGAGAGGGCCATGTTGCTCCAGTATTTCAGGTCGCGACGTTTATCGAGATTGGTTTCAAAGACGTTTGACTCGGCGAGAAGTTTGAAGCCGGAGGGATCGGGGTCGACGAGGCGGAGGACGCCACTTTCGCCATCTTGAATGATGATCATGCCATCGGCAAAGATGCTGTTGCCCCGCCCCATGAAGGGCTCGTCGCCGGTGTTCCAGAGTTCTTTTCCTTCAAGAGTGTAGCAAGTTAATCCGCCGGTCTTACGCTTGGCCTTGACCTTGTGGTTGGAGTTTTCGTTGGCGAGGAAGTAGAGGTGGTTGTCGATGAGAAGTGGCGGGTGAACCTGGGTCCCTTTCTTAATCTCCCAGAGGGTCTCAATTTTATACTCACTTCCTTGCTTCTTGACTGAGAGCATTTTGGAGCCCCCGTCATATCCACCCGATGCAAAGATGCGGTCCTGCCCAATTTGGACTGGCACGGTGATGGGAATGCGGTTTTGGTAGAGGTCGCTCTGCCAGAGTTTTTTTCCGGTTTTGGGTTCGAAACTGCTGAGTCCGGTTCCGTCAGTGGTGAGGATGACGATCTGTTCTTCTCCGCAGAGATTCATGATGGTTGGAGAGGAGTGAGTGTTGCCGAAGCCGTCACTTTTCCAAAGTTCCTCGCCGGTCTTTTTATCCCAACCGACAATGCCGGTGTCCTCACCAAAGGGAGTGACGATGAGGACATCGCCGACGACAAGGACGCACTGGGCATAGCCCCACTTCGGGGTGTCGGCATCTGGGTAGCGCTTCTTGAGAGAAACTTTCCAGTCGGGCTTGTGGGTCTTGCGATTGATGCGGAAGACCTCTCCAAATGGTCCGATGAAGTAGGCGGCGTCCTCTTCCACAGTGGGGACACTCCGGGAGCCGGGAAAGGGAGGTTCCCCTTCGGAGGGACTTTCGTAGTTCCACTGTTCCTTGCCGTCTTTCAAGCTAAGGCAGCGCAGGATGTCTTTTTCCTTGGAGACGCGATCAACAATAAAGACTTCGTCGCCCACGACGGCGGCACCTCCGAAGCCCTCTTCGAGTTTGGCCTCCCAGAGAAGTTCAGGGCCTTCCTTGGGGAAGGATTTGAGCAGGTTTGTTTCGGTGGAGAATCCATCGCGGGTGGGCCCGAGAAAGTGAGGCCAGTCGACGGCTGCGAGGGACGAAAGGGCGAGGAATGAGAAAAGAATTGAAAGTTTCATGCCGAAAGATGGGCTATCCTTAGATTGAGATGCGGGGCGGCAAGTAAAAAAGAAACGCGCTCCCAAAAAGTTGAACAAGTGATTTAACCATTAATCCTATTCATGGGACACGTTCTGTGGGGACATGGACATTCAAAGTCCCACGGAAGGAGGCGTGCCTCTGCGTTCCGCTAAGAAAGACCGCAAGGACGGAGTCCTCCGATTGGTGGAGCAGGAGCGTTTACTGGTCCGCTGTTTCCTTGATGTCAGTCAAGGCAGCGATGAAATCTCCGAGGATCTCCGCAGGCACCATGATGGTGTCGCGATTGCCGCTGACGTCTTCCGTGATTTTTACCACGCGTCCGCGTTGGTTTTCTTTGAGATCCATAAAAAAGATCTTCCGATCCGCGAGAATTTTTTCGGTATGTAAGATTTCTTGGTCCACAGCTTTCCTGAGTAATTTCAATAATAGGGTCTCGCCTGAGACCGGTGAAGTCAATGTGAAACTTGTTCATCCTTCGGGAGGGAGAAATTGGGAAAATCCGCAGAAGAGCTTGGAGTTCTCCGGAGGGAGATCAGGAGCGGGTTGATCATGATCAAGAAACTCACTACAGGTGCCGAAAAACTCTTCCCTCGTCTTCACCCTGCGAATGGTGTGTTCGAATTCTGGAACGTGTCCCTGGGAGATGTAGATCAAGTATTTCTTCATCTTCTGGATATGCTTGGCCTCGATAAAGCTAGGGATTTCCCGGGCCGTTTCCTCGTAAAGCAACTCGATGTATGCCTTCACCATTTTGCCGGTGACGGCGGGGATTGGTTCGTCGAGAAAGGCGGCGTGGAGTTGTGGAAAGATCCAGGGGTGACGGATAGCCCCGCGACCAATCATAAGTCCGGCGGCTTGGGTTTCCTCGAGATAAGCGAGGCCGGTGAGGAGGTTGACGACATTGCCATTGGCGATGACCGGACAGGAAAGCTTTTCGACGGCCTGGCGAATTTTCTCAGGATGAACGGGCGTTTGGTATCGTTCTCTAACAGTTCTCCCGTGAACAGTGAGGAGATCAATGGCGTGCTTTTTAAACACAGAGAGGAGGCCGTCGAATTCGTCGGGTGATTCGTATCCGACGCGGGTCTTCACGGTGAAGGGAAGGTCATCACAAGCGTCGCGCAAGTTGCCGAGGAGTTCGTTGATTTTTTCGGGGTTTCGGAGAAGTCCTCCGCCAGCGTCTTTTCGACAAACAACCGGTGCGGGACAGCCGAGGTTGAGGTCAATTCCCGCGATGGGATGTTTCTTTAGAAGTTGGACCGTGCGAACCAATTCGCTCGCGTCTTGTCCGATCAACTGTGCGATGATCGGGCGTCCAGTGGGATTCTCGGTGATGGAGCGGAGGATGTAAGGATCGAGATTGGAATGAATGTGGACGCGGAAGTATTCGGTGACGTAGACGTCGGCACCGCCCAACTGGGCCATGACCCGCATAAAGGGCAGGTCGGTCACATCTTGCATGGGAGCAAGAAAAAGAGCGGGTCTATCGGTGGGGAGCATTAACGGGAGGATTTGACCGGAGTCATTTTGAAGTTCATATCCCGCTTGCCGTAATTGTGCTGTTGAATGTCAACGATGAGGACTTTGCGATCGGGGAGAATGTGGCTCCAGGCCGCCGGAGGCATATCGGAAATTATGACAAGGGCATCTTCCGGGGGCGTTTCTAGAATGGTGGCGACGAGATTGTGGGCTTCGGTATCACCGGCGCGCTTGGCATTTGCTAGGACGGTGAGCGCCTCACTCCAAGCTGAAAATTGGAAGCTGGGGAGGGATTTCCAGGCGAGGAAATCACTGGTGAAGGTGGCAGGCACGCCCATGCTGCGAAGGTGCCGTAGGGTGCCGCACAGGAGGGAGAGGGCGCGTTCGAAGAGGTCGGTGCGGATGAGGACGCCGTCAGTGCCGAAGCTGTGGAAAATGACGGTCGCTTTGCGGGGGCGAATGCCGGGTGGATCAAATTCACGCACGCGGGGAGCTCGACCACGGGCGAGAGAGCGGATTGTGGCGGGCCAGTGGAGTTGTTTGGCGGGATCGCCCGGGCGGAAGGGGCGGAGTCCTCGGGGCTCGCCCGGAGCGTTGCCGGTTTGGAATCCTTCGCCGTGCCAGGCGTCGTCGAACTCGCCGCTGGCGAAGAATTCCCGGGGTAGAAGGGCTTTGGGGAAGACAAGGATTTCCAGCCTAATTGTAATTCGTTTTTGGTGGGTGAAAATGTTCAGGGGAAAGCCGGAGGAGAGAAGAGAGAGTGGATTGTTGACCACTCCCCGGTTGGGGATGGAGCCGCGCAACTTGGAGGTCGCCGAGGAACCGGCCGCAGCCCATTTTACATGGGTGTGAATACGGGTGCCATTGGTAAGATTTAGTTGGATGTCGATTCCGTGAGTATCGAAGAGGCTGCGATGGTTTTCGAGCGAGAGCCGAAAATCCATCGGAGTGTCTGCGAAAACCCGGGCGGGGGCCTGGAGGTGGAGTTTGAGATTCGAGAGATTCCAACGCCCGATGACAAAGACAATGGCGAGGACAATGAGTCCCACCAGTCCGAGGGAGATAAGCGGACCGTCAATCCTGAGAATACCCGCCGAGAACAGGGCCAGGGAAGCTCCCAGAAATGCTGCGCCGCGCGGAGTTAAGCTCATTGAGGGAGTGTGTCCCGACATGTCATGAGGAGCAAGAAATGGCGGTGTGTTTTCCTCTGGCCTCAAGACAGGCCTCTCATGAATTGTCAGTTTCCTTAATCAATATTCGGGAGATTTCCCAAGCTCAATGAGCGGATTGTCTAATGAGGGAGTCCTTTTCCCTGAAATGACTCCCCCTATTTGGGAAGGCCATGTCCTTCTCTCTGAGATCTTTAGGCACTTCCGCGTCTATTTTAACAACTGTAGTTTCCTGCTCATCAATCGTTGATGAGCGGGTCGATGGGTTTCAGCTTTTTAGATAACACAAGCGAGACCCACAAAGCTAATGAAAAGCGGGAGTCGGAAGAGTTGAGATACAAAAAAGGCCACCCTTTGTCAGAGTGGCCTTTTGGAAGGTGAGAGCGCTTACTTGTATTCTTTTAGGAAGGCTACGAGGTCGGCGACGTCCTGTGGGCTGAGGCCCATTTGGTCGGCGGAGAGCATCAGGGAATAGTTCATCCCGCTCTGCTTCTTGATCATTTTACGGGGAATCAACTGGGTGACGCCTCCGGTGGAAGTGATCGTGGTGGGGTCGGTTTTGGCGAAGGCGAGTCCCTGGATTTTCTTACCATCTTTCAGTTGAAGAGTGGTGCCTTTGAATCCGTGGGAAATGTCTGCGGTTGGGTCAACGATGGCCCGGGCGATGACGTCGGCGGGTTGGCCTCCGCCCCATCCCTTGAGGCTGGGACCGTAGTTGATGCCGGCTCCGTTGAACTCATGACACATAATGCAGCGGGTCGCAGTGGTTTTGCCTCTGTCGGCATTGCCTTTGAGCTTGAGAACGTCATCGACGGAGAACTTGGGCGTTTCTTGACGGGGGGCTGTTATCGGCAGAGCCACGACTTTGTCGGGATCGTAAATGCCGCGCTTCTTGAGCTCTGCCATGAGGTCATAATCGCGCCATTCGCCGATGGCATTTCGGAAGAGCCAGTATGTCGCGTCCTTCTTGGTGAGGGAATTGTCGCAAAGCGTCAACATGGCGTCGGCAGCGGAGCGATGGTTGATGAAGGCTAGGGACTCGATCGCCAAGGCGCGTTGCTCGGCGGTGGGATCATTGGATTGCGCGAACTCCAAAAGATCGGGAACAGCAGCAGAGGGCCAGAGACGCCAGGTGACTTTCAGGGCGCGGTCGGACCACTCCTGGTTGCTGGCTTCCTTGAGGGCGAGCCAGATTTCGTTCTCCTTGTTGGCTGCTCCGAGTCCAAAGGCTTCGAGGGCGTTTTTGTCATCGACTTCAAGCTTCTTGGCGAGAGTGATGAATATATCCTTCGTCTTGTCGGCGGGAAGGTCGCGCATGGAGAGGGCGACATCTCGACGAACTCCGGTGTCGGGGTCGTTGGCGAGCTTGGCGGCGTAGGGCAGGATATCCTGTCCGGCACGGCGGAAGGCGCGGTAGGCCGCGATGCGGATTTGCGGGTCCTTTTTGTTGTTCAGGAGCATCTCGCAAGTAGCCCGGCCGG
Source organism: bacterium (assembly GCA_018222765.1). Lineage (GTDB taxonomy): Bacteria > Verrucomicrobiota > Verrucomicrobiia > Verrucomicrobiales > Akkermansiaceae > SW10. Next base: position 176,214 of record JAAEZT010000004.1, read on the forward strand.
ATTTGCCAAGGTGCGGAAGAATCCAGATCGCGCGGGCAGCGACAAACCTATTGGCGTTGGGTTTGCTGAGCATTTTTTGCAGGGCGGGAACGGCTTTTTCTCCGTGTTTTTTGAGTGCCATAAACCCGAGATAGCGGGTGTTGATGGCGGGTGACTTGAGAGCAGTGATCGCGCCGTCGATGGTCTTGAGGTCAAACTTGGGGACCTTGGATTTAAATCCTTTTGGTGCGATACGGTAAATCGTCCCGGAGCAGGAATTGTCGAGGTCGGCGTGTCCGCCAACGCGTCCGTCAAACCAATCAGTGACATAGACCGCGCCGTCGGGACCAACGGTGACATCGGAGGGGCGGAACTGGTAGCGGGTTTCCTTGCTCATCTTGCGGGTGCCCCCAACAAAGTCGGAGCCGAAGAACTCATCCTTGAGGTTGGTGGTGAGGAAGCTGCCGCGGTCGAGTTTGAAGGTCGCGCCCTCCGGAGTGGGCTGGTAGTGGAAGATCGTATTTCGTCCGGGTTCGCAGGAGAGGAAGGAGCCCACGAAGGATTCCCCGAGTGCTCCGTTCTCATACATGGTGACTCCGGTGGGAGAACCGCCACCGTAAACATCGCCGGCGTGCATTGTTCCGGGATCAAGCTGACGCCAGTGAGCGCTTTGGTGTTCCTGGCCGGGACGTTTGACATCGCGGTAGCCTTGCTTGCCATCGCGTGTGAAGTATCCAGCACATCCGTATTCCAGAATGTAGGAAACACGACAAGCCGGTGGATCGTCGTTGTCGTTCTGGAAGGTGTTGCCAAAGGAACTAACGGATTGCTCGTAGGAATTTCGGTAGCCGTGTCCGGTGATTTCGGCGTTGGTGCCGTCGGGATTCATGCGGACGGTGAAGCCGGAAGTCCAGACGTGACCGTCATCGGATTTCTTGCCGGAGCTGGCGCGGTGATCGACGAGAAATTCTCCGCCGCCGCCTTTATAAGTGCCGCCCATGTAGAAAGTCTTGCCGGACTTGTCTTTGAAGATCGCGCCACAGTTTCCATTGTTGAAATAGAGCTTTCCGTCGGGTCCGCCGGTGACGGAGTGGAGCGAGTGATCGTGGTTGCGTGCGTTGAACCCGGTGAGGATAACTTCGCGTTTGTCGACCTTGGGATCGAATTTCAGGTCGTTATCGACATCGGTGTATTTAATCAGATCGGGCGGTTGGGAAACCCAGATTTCATTTCCGAAAACGGCCACGCCAAGTGGAGCAATGAGGCCTTTTTCCTGGACGAAGGTGTGGGAGGAATCGCATTTTCCGTCACCATTGGTGTCCTGAAGGACCGCGATGCGGTCACCTCCGGGCCGTCGTCCGTTGTGGCGTCGGTAGTTGACGCCCTCGGCCACCCAGATTCGACCGGCGTGGTCGATGTCCATGTTGGTGGGGTTGTAGAGATTTGGGGTGGTGGCCCAGACTGACACTTCGAGATCACCCATGGCTTTGAAGGCCGAGGTGTCGACGCTGACTGGAGTGTCTTTGGGTTTCCAGTCTTCTTGAGCCAGAAGAGGATTGATTAACAGGAAGGCGAGACTTTTTCTCATGAGAAAATCAGTACGCCCAATTGCTCGCTCAGTATCAAGCAATTTCTCTGGTTGAAAGGAGCGCGGGTTTCGATAGGTAGGGGATCATGATGTTGAAGAAATGGTCTTTGTTGGTTGCTGTGACGGTAATGTGGGCACAGGTTCAGGCGAAATCGTATGTTCTGATCCTCGTGGATGATCTGGGCTACATGGATATCGGGGCATATAATCCGAAGAGTTTTTACGAAACGCCAAATATCGATGCGTTGGCGAAGTCGGGGGTGAAATTCACCGATGGCTATGCAGCCAATCCGGTGTGCTCGCCGACGCGCTTTGGGATTCAGACCGGGCGCTATCCCACCCGGAAGGACTGCACGAATTTCTTCAGCGGGAGACGCGGCGGGAAGTTCGCCAGTGCCCCTTTGCATGATCGCCTGGATCACGACGAAGTGACGATTGCGGAGGCACTGAGGGAACAGGGCTATGCGACATTTTTTGCAGGTAAGTGGCATCTTGGACCGACGGAGGAGTTTTGGCCCAAGAAGCATGGCTACGATGTCAATGCGGGTGGATTTGCAAAAGGTGGACCGTATGGCGGGAAGAAGTATTTTTCGCCTTATGGAAATCCGCGCTTGAGTGACGGACCGGATGGCGAGCACTTGCCGGATCGTCTCGCAACCGAGACCTGTAACTTTATGGAAGCGAACAAAGGAAAGCCTTTCTTCGCGATGTTGTCGTTCTATTCGGTGCATACTCCCTTGATTGGCCGCCCTGACTTGGTGGAGAAGTATCGTAAGAAGGCCGGGAAGATTTCCGGACAGGAATTCGGTGATGAGGAACAAGTCTTCGGGAAGAAGCCTCGGAAAGTGCGTATTTTGCAAAAGCATGCCGTCTACGCCGCGATGGTGGAGGCGATGGACCAAGCCGTCGGTAAGGTGATGAAGAAAGTCACCGAATTGGGATTGGATGATGAAGTGGTGATTTGTTTCACCTCGGACAATGGCGGCCTTTCGACCTCGGAAGGCTCACCAACTTCGAACCTTCCGTTACGGGGAGGCAAGGGATGGATTTATGAAGGAGGAATCCGTGAGCCCTTCATCGTGAAGTGGCCCGGAGTGACCAAAGCCGGCACCGTGAGTAGCGTGCCCGTCATGAGCACCGACTTTATGCCGACTTTCGTCAACGCTTCGGGAGGCAAGGTGAAGGCGAAAATTGATGGCGTGGATTTGATGCCACTGCTGAAAGGCGGCGAGCTGAAGCGCGAGGCGCTTTTCTGGCACTATCCACATTATAGTAATCAGGGCGGGTTTCCCTCAGGTGCGGTGCGAATGGGAGACTGGAAGCTTGTCGAGCGATACGAAGACGGCCGCGTGCATCTCTATAATCTCAAGGATGATCCCGGTGAGTTGAAGGATTTGAAGGAGGGGAATGAAGCGCTCGTAAAATCAATGCGCGCGAAGTTGCACGCCTGGTACAAGGAAACCGACGCGAAGTTTCTTCAGCCGAAGAAGGGGCAGAAGGAAAAGCCCTGGAGGCCGTAGTTGAGGAAGAGATGTTTCTCTGACGGTGACCAGAGGTAGTAGGGCATATTACAGGAGCGATCACATCGTAGATGGGGACATGGGTATTTATGAACCCAAGCCGAAAAGCAGATCGGTGTTTAGTTCAAGTAGTTGAGCTTATCAAAGACCCAACCACCGCTTTTAGTGACGAGGCCGAGGGGGCCGGGGATGCGGTCGCGTTTGATGGTGAGGGTGAGGGTCGAGAGGTTGACCTTTGAGTTGAGGGAATTGAGGCGCTGGGAGAGTTGGTCGATCTCGGTCTGCAGGCGTGCGAGCTCCTTTTCAATTTTGAGAATGTCCGAGACCTCGGTGGCTTTGGCGAGGAGGCTGCGGAGCCGGGCGCGCAGGGCGGTCTTGTTTTTGAGCTCGGCGGAGAGGTCGCGGTGTTGGGCGGTGACATCGTCGCTCGAAATGTGCTTGTGTGTGACCTTTCCTGCGGATTCCAATTGAGTGAGGAGGGGCTCGAGGTAGGTGGGATGGACTTTAATGGTGGCCTCGTAGCGGTTCTCGCTCATGGACGAGGAATGGAGGTGGCCATGGGAGGTTTTTACGAGCGCGATTGATTTGTCGGCGCTGGATTTGAGGGAACGGCTTTTCATCGTCATGGAAGCCTTCTTGGTGAGTTTGCGATTCAGCGAAGCTCCGTCTGATTTTGCTGAAAGAGAGTTGGAAGCTGGTGAGGAAGCCAGCTGAGAAGAGCAAGAGGTGATGATGAGAGCGGGAATGAGAAATAGGGCCTTTGTTTTCATGTGCTGGAAAAGTAGCACAAATGGAAATGAGCGCAAACATAAATGCTGCAAAAACAGCATATTTCGGAGGCGGGCAGGTTCTGGCCGGCCAGAAGCCCGGCACAGGGTAGAAATCCCACGCTCCACATCCCAGGAAAGCTACAGACTTAAACCCGATCGCTAATCGCCAATTGGTAAATGACGGGGCTTTCTAAATTCCCTCGGGTGCAGTTCTAAAACTCTCCTGTAAAAAAACCACTTTCGGCAGTGTATTGTCGGCTGATAGTTCGCAAACTTCACGAATCAATGAGTTCAGTCGCAGATAAAAAGAAAGCCACCCGGGCGGGGAATTATTTCATTTCGAATTATCCTCCCTTTTCGTTTTGGTCGGATGATCAAAATGCCCAGGTTGAGGCCGCTTACGATCAACCCTCGAAAGAGGGAGTGCCACTGGGTCTCTATCACCACATTCCCTTCTGCCGGAGACGCTGTCATTTCTGCTACTTTCGCGTATACACCGATAAGAGTGCGGACGAGATCAAGCACTACCTGGACTCAACGGTGACCGAACTTGAGATGATGGCACGCAAGCCGCTCATCGAGGGTCGAAAGCCCAAGTTTATTTATTTCGGTGGAGGAACGCCCTCGTATCTCTCGGCGAAGCAGTTAGGAGAGTTGACTAACCGCATGAAAGCCATTCTTCCTTGGGATAATGCCGAGGAAGTGGCTTTCGAATGTGAGCCCGGAACATTGAATCCGGGCAAGCTCGCCGCGATTAAAGACATCGGGGTGACGCGCTTGAGTTTGGGGATTGAAAACTTTGACGACCACATTCTTGAAATCAACGGACGGGCGCATCGCTCGAAAGAGGTGGGCCGGGCCTACGAGCGGGCGGTTGCGGAAGGATTTGACCAGATTAATATCGATTTGATTTCCGGAATGATCGAAGAGACCGAGGAGAACTGGCAGCGCAACATCGAGAAGACGATCGAGTATGCCCCGGACAGCGTGACGATTTACCAAATGGAGATCCCGTATAATACGACGATCTACAAGGAGATGAAGGACAACGGTAAACTCGTTGCCCCCGTTGCCGATTGGGAAACGAAGCGTCGCTGGGTCAAGGAGGCCTTCGCGGCTCTTGAGAGCGCGGGTTACACGATTAGCTCGGGTTACACTGCGGTGAAGAATCCGGAGAAGACGAAATTTGAATATCGTGATTCCCTCTGGGGAGGCGCGGACTTGCTCGGATTGGGTGTGGCTTCCTTCTCACATGCTGCTGGAGTTCATTATCAAAATCTCACCGAGATCGATGATTATACCAAGGCCATCGAAGCCGGTCAGATGCCGACCAAGCGGAGCTTCCGCACGACGGAAGAACAGCGGATGATTCGTGAGTTCATTCTTCAGATGAAATTGGGCAAGGTGGACAGTTCCTACTTCGACCGGAAGTTTGGTGTCGATGTTGTGAATCGCTGGAGTGACGAGCTTGAGCAGCTGACTGACGAGGGCTTGCTCAATGTGACTGATGGCAAGATTCTCCTCGAGCGCGATGGCTTGTTGTGTGTCGACAACATCTTGCACGACTTCTTCTTACCCGAGCATCGCACTGACCGCATTGTCTAGTGATGGATTTCTCGCAAGAGATCACACGATTGCTGGGAGCTTCGTTGTTGAAGGAGGTCGACTTTGTTCCAGTCGAGCCGGAAGGTATTGAGGCGCCTTACCGCGACCTACTGCATCATGGTCGGGATATGACCTCGACGCTGGCGAAGTTTCATGGCGGGAAGATTGCCCTGAAGGTGTTGAAGACCAGGCGGAGTGAAGACAAGTATCTGCGCGAAGTAATTCTCTATTCAGGCGAGAAGCCCGTGGAGTATGGCCTGATCGAAGTGCATCTGAATCATTGTCGGAATGATTTGCGCGAACGAATCCTGGCGGAGGCGGAACCACTAGGGTGCATCTTGAATGATAGCGGGATTGCTTATCAAAGCAAGCCGGTGGGATTTTTGAAAATCGCGCCGGGTGAATTTTCTCCGGATTTTTTTCCCCCGGCGGGTGGCGAATCTCTTTTTGGCCGTTATAATACCCTGTTCGATGAAAACAATCGGGTGATTTCCCGTATTTTAGAAATTCTACCTAGAGAAAAACCATGATTTCAAAACTGAAAAACGATTGCGATGTTCTTATCATTGGAGCCGGCCCGGCTGGGTCGACGGCTGCGACGATTCTTTCAGGAGAGAAGGGAAAGAAAGTGATCGTTTTGGAGAAGGGGCATTTTCCGCGCTACCACGTGGGCGAGTCGTTGATCCCGCATTGTTATGACACTTTGGAGCGAATTGGGATGGTGGATCGTCTCAATGGTGCAGGCTTCCAAAGCAAGCAAAGTGTGCAGTTTGTGAATCCCGATGGTGAGCTTTCTGCGCCGTTCTATTTTTCCGAGCACACCGATCATCCTCGGGCGAAAACCTGGCAGGTGGATCGGGCGACTTTCGACACCATGATGATGGAACGAGCGCGGGAGGCGGGAGCCGACGTGCGGGAGGGGATTAAGGTCTTGGATTTCTTGGAGGAGGAGGGGGTGGTTGTTGGTGTAACTGCGGAGGATGAGTCGGGGAAGGTTTTTGAAGTACGGGCGTCCATGACGATGGATGCGACGGGTCGCGATGCTCTATTTCAGCGGAAGAAGAAATGGCGGAAGCGTGATCCCAAGCTTAACAAGATCGCCATTTGGACGAACTACAAAGGAGCAAAGCGTGATCCCGGTGTCGATGAAGGAGCGACTACAGTGGCGTATGTGCAGGGGAAGGGATGGTTTTGGAATATCCCTCTCAAGGATGATATCGTGAGCACGGGGATCGTGGCTGAGAGAGATTACCTCTATCGCGATGGTCGCGATCTTCATGCGATTTACCAACGTGAAATCAAGGAGAATAAGTGGGTGGAAGAGCACCTTTCGGAAGGTGAGCAGTTCGGCGAGTATTGGGTCACTGGGGAGTATTCCTATCGCGCCGAAAATTGTGCCACCGATGGCTTGGTGCTCATTGGTGATGCCTTCGCCTTCCTGGATCCGGTCTTCTCATCGGGGGTTTATTTGGCGCTGACAACAGGATCCCTGGGAGCTGATGCAGTGGCTGACGCTCTTGAGGCTAATGATGTTAGTGCGGAAAGATTTTTGAGTTACGGTGAGCGGGTCTGCAAAGGAATCGAATGGATGCGGAAATTGGTTTACGCCTTCTACGACGAAAATTTCAGTTTCAAAGATGTCGCGATGAAATACGCTGAAGTGCGTCGTGATCTGACCGATTGCCTGATCGGTGATTTGATCGACAAGGACTACGGACAACTTTTCGATCGCGTGAGCGAATTTGCCGAGCTGCCGGAAGATCTTCCACATGGGAAGACAGTGGCGGGCTCAGCCATAACTTAAGGTGAAAATCACGATCCTAACTGCCGGCACGGGGAGCTACTACTGCGGAGCCTGCATGCGGGACAATGCGCTGGTGAAGGCTCTGAGAGCTTTAGGGCATGATGCTCATCTCGTGCCGATGTATCTGCCGCTGCAGCTCGATGAAGAGCGGGCGGATGTCGAGACGCCCGTCTTTTTTGGTGGGGTCAATGTTTGGCTTCAAGAGAAGTATCGCATTTTCCGGAAATTGCCGCTTTGGGTTGATCGATTATTCAATGGGCGCGGGTTGCTTCGGGCCGTGGCGAAGAGGAGCCACATGACTTCGGCCAAGGAGCAGGGTGAGATGACTTATCTCATGCTGAATTTTGAGGAGAGCCATTTGGGTAAGGAACTCGATAAACTGGTGGAGTGGTTGGAGCGCGACGGGAAGCCTGACGTGGTTGTTCTTTCGAATGCCCTGCTGGGAGGATTGACTCGCGAACTGAAGCGGCGTTTAGGGGCGCCGGTGGTGTGCACTTTTCAGGGAGAAGATTCCTTTCTCGACGGTCTACCTGAGCCGTGGAAAACAAGGTGTTGGGATGAGATGAGGCTCCGGACGAAAGAGTGTGATGCCTTGATTTCTCCGAGCCAATTCTTCGCCAGTCTGATGGAGGAAAGACTCGGAGTGTCATCTGAAGTGGTGCCGAATGGCATCGATCTCGAAGGATACGTCGTGGGATCAGGAGAAGGGAAGATTGGTTACTTTGCGCGGATGTATCACAACAAAGGTCTGGGCTTGTTAGTGGACGCCTTTATCCATTTGCGAACGAAGTTGGGTGATAAAAAGACGAAGCTCGCGGTCGCCGGAACGATGGGCGGGGGAGACGAAGAGTATGTTGCGGGCTTGAAGAAAAGGCTCGTGGAGCATGGTCTGGAGGACGAAGTGTCGTGGCATGCCAACGTGAGTAGGGAAGAGAAGGCGGCTTTTCTGGAAAGTCTCTCTGTTTTCTCGGTTCCGGCGATTTATCCGGAGGGATTCGGGCTTTACTTGGTTGAGGCAATGGCTTGTGGCGTGCCGGTAGTCATGCCGAGGGCTGCGGCTTTTACCGAGATTGTCGAGCCTGCGGAGTGTGGGATTTTGGTGGAACCTGGGAATGCGGAGGCGCTAGCCAATGGTTTGCGAACAGTTTTGGAGGATTCGAGCTTGCGGAAATCGATGGGAGAAAAGGGTAGGATCGCGGTCGAGGATCGTTATCATGTCGGGGCAATGGCGAGGAGCTTTGAACAGATTTTGCGAAAGGTGGTGGAGCAATGAGCACATTTGAATGGTCTCGTCCGGTGGAGTTTTACGAAACTGACTTGGCGGGGATCGCCCACTTTTCGAATTTCTATCGCTGGATGGAATCGGCCGAGCATGCTTTTCTGCGGGAGCGGGGGATCGAGTTGCACGATGGGGAGATCGGATGGCCGCGTGTGAATGCTTCCGCGGAATTTAAGAAGCCAATTAAGTTTGGTGACTTGGTGAGAGTGCGGGTTTCCGTCTCCGAGGTGCGGACTCGTTCGGTGTGTTACTCCTTTGAATTTTTGGTGAATGACGATGATACCGTTCGCGCGACTGGCGAGATGATCTCGGTTTGCGTGAAACTGGCCACGATGAAGGCGATGGAGATTCCCGAGGACATCCGGGCCAAGTTGGAACAATAGGGATGGTCAATCGCGGGATGTTCAGCCATTCTCCGGCTTCTTAGATCAATGACTAAAAAGAATTCTATGAATTGGGTAACTTTTGCGCTGATGACGGTGGCCTTCTGGGGGCTCTATGGAGTGTTTCTTCACAAAGGAGCAATGGGAATGGCTGATCCGCAATTTGGTCGGTACAAAGCGTTTTTGGTAGTGGGGATCGCCTATTTCCTGGTGGCGGTGTTGGCTCCTTTGATTCTTTTGAAAATGTCAGGGTCGGATCTCAATGTGAGGCCGGGCTTCAAGTGGTCCTTCATTGCCGGTGTCGTAGGAGCGCTCGGAGCGCTTGGGGTTCTGTTGGCTTTTGGGAAAGGCGGTCCACCTTCCGCAGTGATGTCGATAATCTTTGCCGGTGCTCCCGTGGTGAATGCTGTGGTTGCTTTGAGTATGCATCCACCGGCAGGGGGATTGGGAGCCTTGCGTTGGCAGTTCTTTGCCGGGATTGTTTTGGCGGCCGTAGGTGGTTGCCTGGTCACCATGTATAAAGACCCCAAGCCAGCCAAGGCAGCGGAAGAAAGCGCTACGGTTGCGAAACCGTAAGGGGCAATAGTTTGCCCACTGCGTATCAGTCAGGCCGATAGAGCTGAAAAAAGGGCTCAAGGGAAATTGTGACTCATTGCCGGCGGATTTTTCCTAGCGCCTGTTCTTTGGGAATTTGGGGCTACCACCACCGTAGGGCTGGGCATCGAAGTCGAAGGCCGGACCGCCGTTCCGGGGGTCCTCGGACTTGGAAAGTTCCGTAGCGAGGAGGGCTTGGTATTTCTTGAGGAGTTCAGGTTTTTCGGCCGCAATGTTGTTAAGCTGGTCGGGATCGGTTTTGAGATCGAACAGCTCGTCGGCCGGGCGCTTGGCGAAGGAAAGGTCGTAGAAGCGCTGGTATTCGGGAGAGTCGTCCTTTTTGTCGATGAGGTAGGATTTGGTTGGCCCGTTGTCGGTGTCGCCATACCAGGCATCTTTGATCGCGGCCTTCTGCCAGTTGGGAGTGCCGTTGGGCCAGCGGCCGGTTTCGTAGTTGCGAATGTAGAGATACTGATGGTCGCGATAGGCGCGAGAGGGATAGCCGCCCATATCGGGGGCCTCCTGACTCGGGACGTGGCGCTCTTTTCCGGTGAGAATGAAGGGGCGGAGTTCCTTGTCACCCCCTCCGGTGAGCGCGGGGAGGAGGTTCTTGCCGGTCATGCCTTTTGGCACGGGCACTCCGGCAGCGGCGAGAAAGGTGGGAGCGAGGTCGGTGAGGGAGGCGAAGTTTTGGAAGACCTCGCCGGGTTTGATTTTTCCGCCCCAGCGAATGGCGAGAGGAACGCGCGTGCCACTGTCGTAGAGGTTCGACTTGCAGCGTGGAAAGGGCATGCCGTGATCGCCGGTGATGACGATGATGGTGTTGTCGAGTTCACCGATTTTTTCGAGTTGGGCGATGGCCTTTGCGATATCGGAATCGAAGCGTTGTACTTCGAAATAGTAATCCGCAACATCGCTACGGACCTCCTCGTCATTGGGGAAGTGTGGGAAGACCCTGACTTTTGAGATGTCCATGCCGGACTGTTCTCCAGATCCTTTTTTGTAGCCGCGGTGCGGATCGCTGGCACCGAGCCAGAAGCAGAAAGGTGTCTCTTTGTTGGGGCGCTCGGCCAGGAAAGCCGGGAAGCCCTTTTTGTAAACCTTTCCCGCAGGGTGGTCTACGAGGAATTTCCCTTGGAGCTTTCCAGGGCCAAAGGACTTACGCCATGAACCGGTGTGATAACCGGATTTTTTGAGAAGACGGGCGTAGGTTTCCACCGATTGTGGAAGGGTCCCGTAGAGATTGGCACCGGCTCCGAGTCGCCAGTGCCATTGTCCCGTCATCAGAGAATTTCGGCAGGGCGTGCAGGAAGGTGAGGAAACATAGGCGTTGTGGAAGAGGGCTCCTTCCCTGGCAATGCGATCAAAGCTCGGCGTCTGTACCACGGTGTCGTTGGCGTAGATCGAGGCATGTGGCCATCCCCAGTCGTCGGCTATGCATAGGAGGATGTTAGGCCTCTTGTCAGCGTGGCAGGTGAGGGTGAGGAGAATGAAGGTGAAAAGTTTCATGTCGGATCGACCTCCTACGTGCTCTGGAGCGCTATCCTTGCGTAGCTTTTTCGAAGAGTCTTCGCGTGAGGATTGCCGCGAAGAAGGAAATAAGGGTACCGTAAATGACATCGACGGGTCGATGTTGCCAGGTGACAACGATGGAAACGATTCCCAAGACTAACAAGGGAACGAGCGAGAAGAGCCACCTCAAGTTTTGTCGGACGAGAATGCAAAACACGGCGATCGGGGTAATGACGTGGCCGCAGGGGACGATGCAGACCGGATTGTCGATGGAGACCATTTCGCGGTAGACATGACTCTGCCAGTCCCCGGGGATCGGAGGCCGGGTCATTTCGGTGGGATAGAAATACCAGATGCTTCCAACGAGGAGGAAGGCAATGGTGATCGAGACGAGATATTGATAAAAGTCACGTTGTTCTTTGATGAAAAGAGAAAGGCAACCCGGAACGACAAGCATTCCCAGATAGGGAATTGCAAGAAGAGGCCAGAAAGGAATCCATTCCGGCATCGTGACCGGATCGTGGGCCAGGTTCTCACGATGATTGATCATGAGGTAGACCGCCATCAGAGGACCGCCGACCGCCCCGAGGAGAATGATACGATAGATAATCTGAGTCATAAATTACCGGCAGCGCCTACGAACAAAGCGAGATTTTATTTACGACACCTCAACCGCCTTGTCTCCCGGACTGGTAAGCGTTCCGATCTCTGCCACAACGCTGGCTCCGTTGTTGAGGAGGATATCTTTGGCGTCGTGGAGTTCGTCGGGTTTGACGGCGAGGAGGAGGCCGCCGG